>SAPZ01000069.1 GCA_004020875.1 Mesorhizobium sp. | reverse complement strand
GGCCGCCAGAGATGTTCGGGATGCGCGGCCAGGATGCCGGTCAGCATTTCGTCGACCGCCGCATTGCCGTCATTGATCAGCTTCTGCGTCAGGCTCATTCGCACCTCCCTGCTCGTCCTCGGCCGCGAGACTAGAGCAATTCCAGGAAAAGTGTGAAACGGTTTTCCTCCGGACTTGCGTGAAAACAAAGAGATAGAGCGTTTCGCGGCGGCGTGGAATCGTTCCTTTCCGCGTACCGGATCCCGATGCGACCGCGAATCGGAAAGTATCGGTCAGCGAGCGTTGTACTTTGCGTCGACCTGGTCGATGGCGGCGACGTTGCCGGCCGAGCGCCCTTGCGGGTCGAACGTCTCCTTGAGGAACGCATCGGCGATCGACTTAGCCAGTTCAGGCCCGATCACGCGCGCGCCCATGGTGATGATCTGGGCGTTGTTCGACAGCGCCGCGCGCTCGGCCGAGTAGGTGTCGTGGGTGAGCGCGGCGCGGATGCCCGGCACCTTGTTGGCCGAGATGCAGACGCCGATCCCCGTGCCGCAGATCAGGATGGCGCGGTCATATTTGCCGGCCAGCACATCGCTCGCGACCCGGTCGGACAGATTGGCGTAGAACGGATCGGGGCCGGTCTCGGTGCGCGATACTTCCGACACCTCGTGTTTGTCCTTCAAATAGTCGGCCAGAACCTTGGCCAAGCCTTCGCCGGCGCTGTCGCCTGCAACCGCGAGCTTCATGATCGTCTCCTCATAGTTTGGCGACGCATCTGGACAGGATATCGAGATAGCCCTCGACAGCCCATGCGGCGCGTCCGATGAACAGCCCGTCGATATGCGGGCATGCGATGAGTTCGGCGCAATTGTCCCGGTTGACCGAACCGCCATAGAGGCAGGGGACCCGGCGCCCGAGCACGTGCTCGGCAGCAGCGATGATCTCCGCCTGGCGGGCCTCGGCATAGTCCGAAGTCGCCGGAATGCCGTTGACCCCGATTGCCCAGACCGGCTCGTAGGCGAACAGGATCGGCGCGCTCTTCTGCGCGGCGCCGAGTTTGGAAAGCGCGCCGCGCACCTGCCTGTCGAGAACGTCGCGGGCGAGGCCGGCCTCGCGCTCGGCAAACGTCTCGCCGATGCAGATCAAGGGGGTCAGGCCGTGGCGTATGGCGGCCTTCGTCTTGAGGCCCACGGTTTCGTCCGTCTCGCCGAAATGCTCACGGCGTTCGGAATGGCCGAGTTCGACGATATCCAAATCACAATCCTTCAGCATCACCGGCGAAATCTCGCCGGTCCATGCGCCTTCGTCCGCCCAATGCATGTTTTGGGCTCCGACCTTGACAGACGTACCTTGAAGCATCGCCTTGACCTCGCGCGCGGCGGTGAAGGGCGGGATGACGAAGCGCCGGACACGCGGATCGCCTTGGGGGTCCGCTAGCAGGCCGCTGGCGAAGGCGCGCGCCTGCGCCAGCGTCTTGTTCATTTTCCAACTCGTGCCGATCCACACTTGAGGC
>SAPZ01000068.1 GCA_004020875.1 Mesorhizobium sp. | reverse complement strand
CACAACCCACGCCGGAAACGAACTCAAAACTGGATAGAAACTGGGGGCAACGTCACGTCCCGTCGCGATTGTCAACGATTATTGGCAGCAATGATGGCACCATGAACCCTCCCCATGAGCAAAAGGTGACGCAGTTTGAAGTGACTATATACATCCGGTCTTGGTGAGTCGTGCAACCCGCGTTGAATTGTGGAGCTACGACTGTGCCTTGACTGGCAGTCGAAGGAAGGGTTCCCCGACGTCTCGCGAGGCGATATGGTCATAGCCGCCTCTTAGATTCTGTCCTTGTGCCGTGGCCTGGAGTATCGTCCCATTATGGGAGACACCACATGCGCTCCACCTCGGACATCGTCGCCGCAATCGGTCTCGCCATCGGCGGCGCTTTGGGCATGGCGGGCACGTTCGTTGCCGGCGATGCGCTGCGCGAGACGCTGTGGACCATCGACGGAGTTGGCATCGTCGTCGCCGCGGCTTTGCTCACCATGAAATACCAGCGGCTCGGCAATGATCTCGTCGCGGCCGGGTTCCTGACTTTCCTCGCCGGCGAAAGCCTGCTTCTGGCCGGCAACGCGGCGGGCCTGCAGGCGAGCGTGCCTTCCTATGCCGGCGGCGTCGCTTTGTGGGCGGCGGGGCTGGTCATGGTCAGCGCGCAGGCTACCTTCGCGCTGTGGATGCGGCTCACGGGGCTCATTGCCGCCGCGCTCTTCGCCGTTTCGGTCCTGATGATCCTGTGGGGCGCCCGGGAGCAATTCCAGCAAAAGTGCGCAGCGGTTTTGCGTCCGGAATTGCGGACAAACAAAAGAGACTTTCTGCCCACCTCGGCGCCGCTTCCGGCGCTCGGCTATCCGTTCCTGGTGCTGACCTTCATCGGCTGGATCTGGACTCTTATGAAAGCGGAGCGCTGAGTGCCAAGGCCATGGCCGCGCCGCTCGAACTCCGCAACAGCCCGTCGGGAAAGATTTTTCCGGCGCTCGGACCGTTCCTGATCGGCGGCGTCTTTGGGTTCGGCGCGCTGCAGGGCGTGGCCTCGGGGGCGAACAGCGGGCATGTGCTGTGGATAGCGCTGCTTGGCGCCGCTTGTCTCGCGCTCGGCGCTTTCATCGCTCGCGGCGCCTTCGACACTTCGGTCAAGGTGGTGCTGAACAGCCAGGGTTTTCGTGATACCCGTGCCGGCGACGTGCTGGTGCCGTGGAGCAAGGTGAAAAGCGTGCGCCTCGCCGCCGGCGGCAAGGGCGCGGCGATGCTCAATTTCGAGCTCACCGGGGAACCTCCCGACGCGATCAAATATTCCTCCGCCAACGCTTTCGGCCTGATGCCCTTCGGCAAGACCACCGTGCACATGGAGATCTCCTCGCTCGACGTGCGCGGCCAGGACCTGGTGGATGCGGTGAAGACATTCGCGCCGCATGTGGTGGTGAGGAGGTAGGGCTACTCCCCTCAATAGGGAAGCGGAGGCGCCGAAGCTGCCAATCTCCCCCCTCGTGGGGAGATGTCCGGCAGGACAGAGGGGGGCGCGAAGGAACGCGGCGCCCGCAAGTTCGAGATTCCTCGCCCCACGAAGTGGGGAGAGGTGGCTCGGCGAAGCCGAGACGGAGAGGG
>SAPZ01000067.1 GCA_004020875.1 Mesorhizobium sp. | reverse complement strand
ACCGAAATCCGCGACCTCCTCGCCAGGAGATAACGCCCGCACCAGCTTTCTGGACCAAAACCCCGGCTGCTCGCGGCCGGGGCTTTCTGTTATTCGATCTGCTATGAGCTCCGCCGGGACAGAAATGGATTTGCCATGGCGTTGATCGAGACCTTGCGCGCCGAAGCGCGTGCCGCCCCGGAAAGCGGCATCGTCGCTGTCATCAATCACGGGCGCCTGCGCGAAGGCCTGATCCCGCTCTGGGCCGGAGAGGGCGATCTGCCGACGCCTTCCTTCATCAGCGATGCAGCGGCCAAAGGCTTGGCCGATGGTGAGACTTTCTACACCTGGCAGAAGGGCATTCCCCCGCTCAGGCAGGCGCTCGCCCGCTACTACGCCAGGCATTTCGGCAAGACCTTCGCCGAGGAAGAGTTCATCGTCACGGGATCCGGCATGCATGCCATCCAGCTTGCCATCGACGCCATTGCCGGCGGCGGCGACGAGGTGATCTACCTCTCGCCCGCTTGGCCGAATTTCGCTGCGGCCGCCGGCGTTGCAGGTGCCGTGCCGGTGCCGGTCACGCTGGACCGGTCCGGCAATGGCTGGTCCTGCGATGTCGACAAGATCGCCTCCGCGATCACGCCGCGCACGAAGCTGTTGTTCATCAATACGCCCTCCAACCCGACCGGCTGGACCGCCGACAGAGAAACGCTCAAGGCGATCCTGGATCTTGCCCGCGCAAATGGCCTATGGATCATCGCCGACGAGATCTATTCGCTGTTCCACTACGGCCATGGCCGCGCGCCATCCTTCCTCGACATCGCCACGGCCGAGGACCGCATCCTGTTCGTCAACAGTTTTTCCAAGAACTGGGCGATGACCGGCTGGCGCGTCGGCTGGATCAAGACCCATCCAGCCTTGCAGCAGGTGTTCGAAAACCTGATCCAGTACTCGACCTCGGGCGTCGCGCAATTCATGCAGCGCGGCGCTGTCGCCGCCCTCGACGAGGGCGACGGCTTTATCGCCGAACAGGTGGAGCGCGCGCGGGCTGCGCGCGATTTGGTCTGCGGCATCCTGGGCGAAACCGGCAAGGCACGGTTCACCGTGCCGCAGGGCGCTTTCTATTTGTTCTTCAGGGTAGACGGTCTCACCGATTCCCGAAAAGCCGCCTTCGATATCGTCGACAACGCCAATGTCGGCCTGGCGCCCGGCACCGCCTTCGGCCCCGGCGGCGAAGGCTTCCTCAGACTATGCTTCCACCGCCGCCTCGATCAGCTCGAGGAAGCGGCGCATCGCCTGGCGAGATGGTTGAAGACGGTGTAGCCGAGCCGTCGACGAAGCCCGGATTGAAACTCGCTCCGGTGAGTCAGCGGTGTGACTTTCGAGAACCGGAGCGCAGCGGACATTCAGGCCCGTGAGCACGCGCATGACCCCGAAGATCGGATTCGATCTTTGGAAAGGATCATGCGCCAAATTGAAATTGCTACAGCGTGCTTTGCGCGTCCGAAATGGACGCGCGGCGCTGTAGAAGCGCAGAAAGTTGCAGCGGATGGCCGCCGGAGAGAGTTTAGAACGGGCTTCAGCCGCCTGACTTCGGCACCAAGAGGGGAATGATCCGATCGGTCTTGGCGA
>SAPZ01000066.1 GCA_004020875.1 Mesorhizobium sp. | reverse complement strand
TGCCGCCCGTAATCGAGGCAAGCGCTTGGTCGAGCAGCAAAACTGTGCGTCGACTGCGGGTCAACTGGCGATCGCCAGCGACTCGGCGGCAAAATCTGCGCCCGTGAAGCAACGCAGGAGGCGAACGATGGAATTCTTTTGCGGACTGGACGTAGCGATGGACGAGACGGCTGTGTGCGTCGTCGACGATCATGGCGCGGTGCATCTCGAGATGACGGCGGTGACTGATCCCGACGCGCTGTTTGCGACGTTGAAGCCGTTTCTGCCGCGCCTGCGCCGCGTCGGCCACGAGGCTGGCGCGTTGTCGCCCTGGCTGCATCCGGAGCTCAAGAAACTCGGCCTGCCGGCCTTCTGCCTGGAGACGCAGCACGTGCGCGCCGCGATGTCGGCGCAGCGCAACAAGACCGACAAGGCCGATGCGCTGGGCATCGCCCACATCATGCGCACCGGCTGGTTCCGGCAGGCCCATATCAAGTCGGAAAGTTGCTATCGGACGAAGCTTCTGCTGACGCACCGGCGCAATCTGAAGGCCAAGTTCCTCGACCTCGAGAACGCCATACGCCATTCGCTGAAGGCATTCGGCATCCGACTGGGCAAGGTCGGGCGAGGGGCTTTCGAGCAGGCGGTGCGCACCGCGGTGGCGGAGGATCCGCTTTCCTCCGAACTGATGGACGCCATGCTGTCGGCGCGCGCAGAGCTATGGAGACAGTATTGCCGGCTGCATGATCTCGTCGTCAAAATGGTGGCCAGCAGCGAACTGTGCCGACGCTTCATGGCAATCCCCGGCGTCGGCCCGGTGACGGCACTTTCGTTCATGACGGCGATCGACGATCCGTCGCGCTTCCGCCGCTCACGCGACGTAGCGGCCTACTTCGGCCTGACCTCGCGGCGCTGGCAGTCGGGCACCTCGATCGACGTTCAGGGTCGCATATCGAAAGCCGGCGATGCTGATGTGCGGCGCTCGCTTTACGAGGCGGCGTCAGGACTGATGACGCGCTTCAAGGGCAGGGACAAGGTGAAGAGCTGGGGCCAGGCCATCGCCAAACGCTCCTGCCACCGAAAGGCCTGTGTCGCCGTTGCGCGCAAGCTGGCGGTGATCATGCACGCGATCTGGACTGACGGCACGTTCTATGTCGGCGATCCGACGGCAAGCCAGGCGGATGCCGGCCGGCGTGCCCATGACAAGGCTCGCAAGCTGCTCGGAGCGCATCGATGAACAGAAGACCGACAGTTGAAACGCATGGCGCCGGCACGCTGACGGGCGTCATCTGACACAAGGAATCCGCTTCGGCGGATGAGGACCGATGCAGACCAGGAACGACGGAACGCACGTTATCTTGCCTGCGGCCGCGCCGATCGCGAGACGGCCGGACCGCGCCGGATTGCCTGTGACGATGCTCCGTCACTCCGATGGAAAAGTGCGCCACGACGGTTCCCGTGCTGCAAATAAGCAGCGCTGCTACGCCGGCGCAGAGCGCGGAAGACTGCACGGCGCATCGGAACTCGACGCAAGAGTACGGGATCGTGGTTTAGCGCATAGAATAGTGTATTATCGTAGTTTGGAAGAGGAACGACGATGGAGAGAAAGTCTCGGAAAATACGACCGATTAAGACGGCAAGATAAA
>SAPZ01000065.1 GCA_004020875.1 Mesorhizobium sp. | reverse complement strand
AAAACGCCTATCAGTCGCCTCGCCCTGATCGAGGACAACCTGTTGAAGCTCCACATCTAGGCGGGCCTGGATCCTGCTCAAGGAGTAATTGGCATCGGGCAGCGACACCGCGCGTTTGAATTCGTAGAGCGGCTCCAGCTTCTTGATGGAATAGCTCTCGACGCTGGCGCGGATGGCGTGGCGGACCACCGCGTAGAGATCGACCAGGACCTGCCCGCGCAGCAGCGTGTCGATCTCTTCCTCGCGCGAGGCGTAGCGCCCCATCAGGCGTTTGAGCGCGCCCACCTCATAGGCCGCGTAGTGATAAATGTGCATGCCGGGATGGTGCGCTCGCCGCTCGATCACGAAATCGACGAAGCGCTCAAAGGCTGCCTTTTCATCGGCCGGCGTGAGACACCAGTCGGCGACGTAGGTGAGCGCGCCCTCTGCGTCGTTGAAGGCATAGCCGAAGAGATATTCGAGGCCGCCTTCGCCGACGAAGGGGTCGCCTTCGAGATCGAAGAAGATGTCGCCGTCGTCCGGCGCCGGCAGGCGGCACAGACCAAAGCTCGGCTCTATCGGCAGCGCTTCATGGAGCACCTGCCCGGCCGCGCGCCCCGCGACCTGGATCCGGGCCTGCTCCCGAATGCGATTGTAGGACGAAGCAGCACCCCGCTCCGGCTTCCACGGCAGCGGAAGAGGAAGATCGGCCAGCGCAGTCATGTTGGCCACGTCGTGGCCGACGAGCTCGCCGCGCTGCACCGCCGTGATCCCGGCCACAAGAGAGAGGTGATCATCCTGGTGGCGCTGGTCGTCGCATCGGCCGCGCCAGCGGCAGATATCGCAATGAGCGACCGGCTCCGGATAGGTGCCGCCGTTTCCGTTCAAGGATGCGGCGAAGCGTTCTCGGACATTGCGGTAGTAGGCGGCATAGTCGCTGACCCGAAAGGCCTCCGGCTCGAAGCCTGTAAGCGGCGCGACAACGTACGCGTATTCTGGCACGAGGCCCTGCACCTGCCCGACGAGGTCAGAATAGAGGCAGAGCTGCAGCACCGTCCCGCCCTTGGTTTCGCGGGCGAGCTTGGTGTCGACGACTTCATAGGACCAGGCGCCGAGATCGCTTGGTGTCTCGACGCGCCGGAGAATGTCGGCCCGGCCCGTGAAGGGCGGCGAGCGTAGCGCGGCCTGCACGATGATCTGCACGCCGGCACGCATCGCCTCGATCGTGGCCGCCACTGAGCCGTCATCGATGCCCTTGCCCTCAATGACCGCGACCTCAAAGGCGGACGTGCGCAGGTGATCTACGTAGGCAGCCTCGTGCGCGGCGCCGCGCAGCTGCAGGATCTCGAGCAATGGGTCCCAGATCTTCGTCTTCTCAAGCGCGCCATCCGCCACCTGAAGGTCAAGCTCCGCAAGGTGGCCACAGTTCAAATAGCCGACCAGGTCGGAGGCGCTCAACTGTAGCTTGGAGCCGACTTTTAGCATGAACAATGTCTACACAGATTAGTGACAGACCCGCAATTGCGAGCGGCCGAAGAACAGTTTTTCCCTTTACGAAATCTTCCCCTAGTGTCTTTAGATTGCGCTAAATGACGCTCGAAGAACGCAAATATCCTGGTGAGCTTGCATCCCCACAGCAGGTTCACGCCCTGGCGGAAGAATACCGCAGAGCAGCAAGCCATATCCTTCAACTCGGTCGACCCGGCAAGCCACTTTCCCGAGCGCCGTTCAGAATGGCGGCAATCCATGCGATCGAACTCTATCTGACCGCGCTTTTGCTCCACTTTGGGCTCAATCCCAATCAGATCCGTAAGATGCAGCACGACCTGTCGGCGCGGACGGAACACGCTTTGGAGGCGGGGCTGCGCCTTCGCGCCAAAACCGCAAAGCATCTTCAGTCCCTCAGCCAGAACCGAGAATATCTCGTCACTCGTTACGGCCCGGAACTCGCAGCAACGACCTCGCAGTTAAACCGTCTCACCGCTACCCTTGAAGAGGTGGCCACAAAGGTCACGGTATTGATCACACTTCCGCCGAGAAGGCCGAAGCAATCACACTCGGCTGCCGACGAGCTTGACGGCCAGAATCCACAGACCCTCTTGCAAGAAGCGAAATCGAAGGACACGACAAATGCGCGCCAGTAGCAAGGACCATGCTGCAGCGGCAGATGGCACGCCGCCGCTGGGACACGCCAGCGTGCAACTCAACGTGCCTTTTCACGATGATTTGGAACATCTCAATCTCTTCGTGATAGTTCGTAAGCGGTGTTTCCTGACCACCTTTCGGGAGTGGTCGCGATCTGTGAGGTTGC
>SAPZ01000064.1 GCA_004020875.1 Mesorhizobium sp. | reverse complement strand
GTAAGCGGTGTTTCCTGACCACCTTTCGGGAGTGGTCGCGATCTGTGAGGTTGCCGATCCTGTATTGGGATCGGAGATCGGCTTGTGTCTGGACTTGACCTTACGCTTGACCCGGAGCGGCAGCTTCGGCGTTTCGAGGTGATCAACGGTGCCGGCGGTCGGCGTCACTGGTCGGTGGATGACAAGGCGCGGATCATCGCAGAGACGCTGGAGCCGAATGCGATCATTTCCGAGGTCGCCCGCCGTTATGGTCTCAGGCCGCAGCAGGTCTTCGCCTGGCGCCGCGAAGCGCGCAAACAGGTCGCTTCGGTGCAGCAAGATTCTCCTGCCTTTGTGCCGGCGGTTGTGGCGGCGGCGGAACCTGTAGCCAGCCGTTCACCGAAGCAGCGGAAACGGCAAGCCACCCGAGATGCCGGCATGATCGAGCTTGAGATCGACGGCGTCGCGATGCGCGTCGGCCGGGGCGCCGATACCAAGACGGTGGCCGCAGTGATCCGCGCGCTGAAGGCGACGTCGTGATCGGGCCGACGGGTGCGGTCAAGGTCATGGTGGCGACGAAGCCCGTCGACTTCCGCAAGGGTGCGGAGGGATTGGCGGCGCTGGTGCGAGAGACAATGGGGGCCGATCCGTTCAGCGGGGCCGTCTACGTCTTCCGGGCGAAGCGGGCTGACCGGATCAAGCTGATCTTCTGGGATGGCACCGGGGTTTGCCTCTATGCCAAGCGTTTGGAGGATGGGGAGTTCCGCTGGCCGAAAGTGCATGACGGCATGATGCGGCTGACGGCCGCGCAGCTCTCGGCGCTACTCGAAGGTCTCGACTGGCGGCGAGTCCACGAGGCGCGCCGGACCCGCGTTCCAGCCCAGGCGGGCTGACCCGCGACGAAGTGAATCAGCCTGGATTCCGCTGTCGCGGGCTGTCGGCGAATATGGTCTGATCCGCTCATGGCGATGACGGCTGACCAGCTTCCCGACGATCCGGACGCGCTGAAGGCGATGGTCCTGGCGCGCGACGTCGAGAATGCCCGTCTGATTCAGATCATCAAGGAATTGCAGCGTCACCGCTTCGGCCGGCGTGCCGAGACGCTCCCCGAGGATCAATTGCTGCTGGGGCTCGAAGAGGCCGAGCAGATCGAGGCCGCCGACGAGGAAGAGAACGAACAAGCATCTCCCGCAGAGCGCCTGGAGCGCGCCAGGAAGCGCCGGACGAACCGCGGCGCGTTGCCATCCCATCTGCCGCGGGTGGAAATGATCGTCGACATCGAGGACCATGCCTGCCCATGCTGCCGCAATGGCTTGCATCGGATCGGCGAGGACGTGAGCGAGCGGCTCGACATCGTTCCGGCGCAGCTGCGTGTAATCGTCGTGCGGCGGCCCAAATATGCCTGCCGCGCCTGCGAGGACGTCGTGGTTCAGGCTCCCGCGCCGGCCCGGCTGATCGAGGGTGGTCTTCCGACCGAGGCAACGGTCGCCCAGGTGCTGGTCTCAAAATATGCCGATCACCTTCCGCTCTATCGTCAGGCGCAGATCTACGCCCGGCAGGGTATCAATCTCGATCGCTCTACGCTCGCCGACTGGGTCGGCCGCGCCGCCTGGCACCTGCGTCCGGTGCATGAGCGGCTGCTTGGCAAGCTGAAGTCCTCGCCAAAACTCTTCGCCGACGAGACGACCGCGCCGGTGCTCAATCCCGGCCGCGGCAAGACTAAGACAGGTCAACTCTGGGCCTATGCCCGCGATGACCGACCATGGGAGGGGAGCGACCCGCCGGGCGTCGCCTATGTCTATGCGCCGGACCGAAAGGCCGAGCGTCCGATCGCTCATCTCGCAGGCTTCACCGGAATCTTGCAGGTCGACGGCTATGGCGGCTATCGCGTGCTGGCCGACAAAAGCGGCGTCACGCTCGCCTTCTGCTGGGCGCATGTCCGTCGGCGCTTTTATGAACTGGCAGCAGCCGGTCCCGCGCCGATCGCCAGCGAGGCGCTGAGACGGATCGCCGAACTCTACAAGATCGAGGATGACATCCGTGGCCGATCGGCCAACGAGCGCCGCGCGATGCGTCAGGACAAAAGCCGCGCCATCGTCGCCGATCTCGAACCCTGGCTGCGTGAGAAGCTCGGCCTGATCAGTCAGAAGACCAAGCTCGCAGAGGCAATCCGCTACACGCTCTCACGCTGGGAAGGCCTCTCGCGCTTCCTTGACGACGGCCGCATCGAGATCGACAGCAACACCGTCGAACGCTCGATCCGTCCGATCGCGCTCAACCGCAAGAACGCGCTCTTCGCAGGCTCTGACGGCGGCGCCGAACACTGGGCAGTCATCGCCTCGCTGATCGAAACCTGCAAGCTCAATGGTGTCGAACCGCTCGGCTATCTCGCCGATGTCCTCACCAGGATCGTCAACGGCCACCCCAACAGCCAGATCGACGATCTCCTGCCTTGGGTCTACATCAACAAGCTCGAGCTCAAGGCCGTGGCCTGAGAACACCGCTTAC
>SAPZ01000063.1 GCA_004020875.1 Mesorhizobium sp. | reverse complement strand
GTAAGCGGGTAGCTGATGCCGTTCAGCGCTGGTAGTTCCAAGGCATGAGCGCCTCGATGTCGCTGTTTGGCCAGCCATTGGCGATGCGCTCGAGGGTCTGGGTGAGCCAGGCGTGCGGATCGACCTGGTTCATCTTGGCGGTGGTCAGCAGCGTGGCGATGGTCGCCCATGTCCGTCCGCCGCCGTCGCTGCCAGCGAAGAGACTGTTCTTTCGAGTAATTGTCTGCGGCCTGATGGCGCGCTCGACGGTGTTGGAGTCGATTTCGATGCGGCCGTCGGCGAGGAAGCACTCCAGCGCGGCACGCCGGCCGAGCGCATAGCGGATCGCCTCTGCGGGCTTCGATTTGCCCGACAGCTTCGGCAGCTCCTTTTCCCACAGCGCAAAGAGAGCGGCAACGACGACGGCGGATTTCTCCTGACGCGCAGCTATCCGTACTGCCGGGTCCTGGCCGCGCACGGCCGCCTCGGCGGCCCACAGCGGGGCCATCTGCGCCACCGTCTGCGAGGCGATAACGGAGGAGCCTGCGGCATGCAGTTCGTAGAACTTGCGCCGCACGTGCGACCAGCACGCCGCCAGCAGCACGCCATCATTGCCCCGATCCGATCGGGCCAGCCGGTTATAGGCGGCGTATCCGTCGACCTGCAGGATGCCGCGATAGCCGTCCAGATGGCGGGCGACACATTCGCCGGCACGGCTGTCTTCGAAGCGATAGGCGACGATGGGCGGTCCGCTGCCACCGAACGGCCGATCATCGCGGAGATAGGTCCAGAGGTAGGCCGTCTTGGCCTTGCCCGATCCTGGGGCCAGCGTTGGCAGGGTGGTCTCATCGGCAAAGACCCGCTCACCCTGCTTGATGCGGGTCAGTGCGTAATCGGCGAGCGGCTCGAGCTCGAAGCCAACCTTGCCCATCCACTGCGCCATCTGTGACCGGTCGATCTCGACCTGATCGCGGGCATAGATCGCTTCCTGGCGGTAGAGCGGCAGGCCATCGGCGTATTTGGACACCGCGATCTGCGCCAGCAGCGCTTCGGTCGGAATGCCGCTTTCGATGATGCGGGCGGGAGCGGCTGCCTGGATAACGCCGTCCCAGCCCTTGTAGGCATATTTGGGGCGACGCGTGACGATCACCCGGAACTTCGCCGGGGTGACATCGAGCCGTTCGGAGACGTCCTCGCCGATCAGGATCTTTTCCAGCGCTTCGCAGCCAGCAGGCGTTTCGGGCTCGATAACCACCTCGACCCGTTCGAGATGGGCCGCAAAGCCTTTGCGAGGACGCGGCGCGCGCTTCGCTTTCGAGCCGCCCGCAGACTTCTCCATCTGCGCTTCGATGGCCGCCACGCCGGTTTCGATCTCGTCGAAGACCAGCGCATACTGTTCCTCGCTCAGCGCACCGGTCCGCAACCGCTCGGAGCGGCTGCCGAAGCGCGCCCTCTCCAGCATCTTCACCACCGCGGTCAGGCGTGCGATCCGCTCATCAGCGCTCTTGTTGACCAACTCGAGATGGAGGTTGCGCTCCTCCAGAAGGGCGGCCTTTTGGGCCATGGCAATAACCATCGCCTTGAGCGCGTCAACGTCGTCCGGGAGCGCGAGTTCGGGTGCCGACATGGCCAAAATCAGAGCATATTCGCGGGCAATTTTCCCGCTTTTTCAGCTCCCTGATTCATCATGCCGCAGGGTTTTACCCAGCCGATTGCGGCCGCCTGACGGTCTCCGTCCGAACCCGTTTCCAGTCCATTCCGTCAACCAGAGCCATGAGCTGAGCATGATTGAGCTGGACCCGGTTGTGGCCGATCCGCGGCCAGCAGAACTTCGCGTCGTCTAGTCGTTTGGCATAAAGACACACGCCGCTGCCGTCCCACCAGACGATCTTGATCCTGTCCGCTCTTTTGGCGCGGAAGACATAAAGCGCGCCGTTGAACGGATCCGAGCCGGCATCGCGCACCAGTGCCAGAAGGCCGTCGGGACCTTTTCTAAAATCGACGGGATGACTGGCGACCAACACCTTCACGCCGGCCGGGATCATGCCTGGCGAACCGCCCGGATGATCCGCACCAGCTGCTCCTCATTGATATCGGCACCGGCGCGAATGACCACGCCACCCAGCTCGATCTCCACCGACGCAGACGCTGTCGGCGTGACCTCGACAAAGCCGAGCCGAGCCGCATCTCGCTGCCGCCTGACCGCACCGCTCTTGATCGCCGTGCGCCGCCAGCCGAACAGCTGCGAGCTCGCCAGTCCAGCCTGGCGCGCGATCGCCGACACGTTCGCCCCTGGCTTCAGGGACTCTTCAACCAGCCGTGCCTTCGCTTCCGCCGACCAGCGCCGCCGCGGACGCTGCGGACTTGCGTCCAGCCGGTTCGCAACCGCCTCAAGGACATGGAAGCTCCTATCATCAGGCATAGGCGCAGACATAGAAATTGACACTGCAAGCTCCTCGGCTCCTTCAGTGTCACTATCTCTCGCTCATCACCTCAAGCCGCGCCAGATGGGGTCGGCTTGGCGCTTAC
>SAPZ01000062.1 GCA_004020875.1 Mesorhizobium sp. | reverse complement strand
AAAAGTGTAACCCATCTATCCGGAATGAACTGTCACCCATCTCTCGGGAAGGGCAAACAGCCCGCCTCGCGCGGGCTCTTTTGTTTTTTGCTCCCACGGCCGGCAATCTTAACCCGCAGCTGCGGCCCCCAAGAACCCGAAGCCCACAAACCGGGACAGAAAAGCAAAATCCTGTCTCCACCCAACGATCCTGCGATAGCAGGGCATCCAAACCCCCGGCTTCCGAAAGGACGTCGGGGTTTTCTTGTTTGCCGCGAACCGAAGGATCGCGGCCAGGTCGCGGCGCAGCCTGCAGGCTCTCATGGAGCGCCGCGATCCGCTGGCGATAGATCTCCGCCATGTTCGGGTGCAGGAGGGGCGGCGGCTCTTCGGCATTCGGGATCGGCATTCACCGTGCCGTTGTTGCCATGGTCATGCCCGCCGACATCTCTATATTCTCTCGAATGCCGCCGCCGCTGTCGAGACCAAGAGGAAGAGCCGTTGCGGTCGCAAAGGGAAGGGGCGAAATCCGAACCCCTCATAGAAGGCGGAAGCTGTCGCATCCTTGGCGTCGACGACGATTGCGAACACCGCCACCGAACGACCCGCCCCAAGGATGCGCCGCACGGCGTCAGCGAGTAACAGTTCGCCGACGCCTCGTCCTCGTACCCGTACATCGCGCGCCAAGCGGCCGATCAACGCCGCTGGAATTGCATCATACCGTGGAAGCTTCCGGCCGACTCCCTCCGGCAGATCTTCGATCGACAACGTGAACGAACTCAGACTGTAGAAGCCCACAACGCCGAGTTCGTCATCGGTCGCGACAAAGGCACGCGCGATGTTCCGCTTGTCATCCTGACCGGCGCGCCGGTGGAACCAGTCGTCGAGATCCGGTTGCCCGCACGTGAACTGCGTCCTGTCATGCCCCTTATCCAGGGGCGCGATAGCAAAACCCATAAGCTTATCGGCTGATCAGGTCGCGATGGCGCCGAAGAGCCGCTACCAGCTTGTCCGTGGGTTCTGGCGGATCGAGTACAGCGGCAAGGAAAGCATCCCGGTCAGTGCCGGTCAGTACCATGCGTTGGTGCTCGTCTAGCACGCGGCGCGCACCCTCGTAAGCGAGGTCGCCGGCCGTCAGGCCAGACACTGCCATAGCGCGCTGGATCAACTCCTTAGCGGAACTGGCGACACGCAGCTCAATGCGGTCCTTCTTCAGTTCACGGGGAGACTGATCACGATGGGCAGAGGAAGACATGGTGGTATCCTTTCGGAGAAAAATGTACGGTATATTGCCGTGCGATTCAAGGACTCAATGCGATCGTCCGTCAAAGGCAGTCAGAACGCACCCTCGCCAAGCTCGAACGCGACCTCGCCCATGACACACTGACGGCGCTTGCCTGGACGATCGTTGACGGTCTTCTGGATTTCCGGATTCCTCGATCCAAAACCAGAATACGGCCCGCTTCGAACGGGCCGTTTTTGTTTTTGGGCTCGAGTCTCTTTCCAACTCGACTCGCCGGAACTTTGCGGCGATGGTCGCCTGACGCCGCGCTGCCGCAGATCCGGCCGCCGGCGCGAGGCATGAGGAGAGGAAAATGCGGCAGGCGCTGATCGTATGGGGCGGCTGGGAGGGCCACGAGCCCGAAGCCGGCGCCCGTGTCGTCAAGGCGATGCTCGAGGAGGAAGGCTTTGCCGTGCGCGTCGAGAACACGACCGCGGTCTTCGCGGATCCGGCGATCGCCGAGCTGAACCTGATCGTGCCGATCTACACCATGTCCAAGATCGCCAAGGACGAGGTAGCCAACCTGACCATGGCGGTCGAGAATGGCGTCGGCCTTGGCGGCTATCATGGCGGCATGGGCGACGCATTTCGCGAATCGCCCGAATACCAGTTCATGTGCGGCGGGCAGTGGGTCGCGCATCCCGGCAACATCATCGACTACCGGGTGAACATCGTGCGACGCGACGATCCCATCATGCAAGGCATCGGGGATTTCCCCTATCGTTCCGAGCAGTACTACATGCACGTCGATCCCTC
Source organism: Mesorhizobium sp. (assembly GCA_004020875.1). Lineage (GTDB taxonomy): Bacteria > Pseudomonadota > Alphaproteobacteria > Rhizobiales > Rhizobiaceae > Mesorhizobium. Next base: position 732 of record SAPZ01000062.1, on the reverse strand, counting down.
GAACGAAGTGCTGGCGACGACCACCTTCTCGGGCGAACATGCGCCGTGGATCGACGGCGTCGTCATGCCGGTGGTGTGGAAGCGTAGGCACGGCAAGGGGCGGGTGTTCTATTCGTCGCTCGGTCATGTGGCCGCGGAGTTCGAGGTGCCCCAGATGCGCACCATCCTGCGTCGGGGGCTGGTATGGGCCGCGCGCTGAGGTGGCGGGTACACCCCGGCTAAGCGCGTTGCGATCCTCCATCGGACGACCGCGTGGCTCATCGACATTTCGGGCCGTTCCGATTCGGTGGAGCTCAGTCTTCCACCGAATCGCCGAGACCAAAGCGTCCGAATCAGCCGAAACTGTCAAATCTTGCTATCTATTGCCATATCCGCTGCCTAGCTACGCCGGCCGGAAGATCACGCCTGAATGCTCGAAGAACGGCTCTAAACCCGAGGTTCAGTTGGGCGCCGCAGTCGACACTCGGCTAGGCGCCGTAGGCGATTTCCGGGGTTGAACGCATCCGCTCGGCAGGGCGGTTGTGGCCGCTATCGCCGGGATTGGTTGTCAGTGGAACGCCGGCCAAAAATGAACCAAGCCAGCTCACCATTTTTGCCTCCGCAGATATCTCGACGAGAAATCGAAAAAAGAGCGATCAAGGCTGTTGACAGCTCGATGAGGTGGCGACTATATACGGCCACGAACGAGGGCGGTGCGCCGCTGGCGACGAAGAAGTTCGCTTCTAAATCTGC
>SAPZ01000061.1 GCA_004020875.1 Mesorhizobium sp. | reverse complement strand
CTATCTCTCGCTCATCACCTCAAGCCGCGCCAGATGGGGTCGGCTTGGCGCTTACATTCTAGTTGATCAAGCCATGCGTCCTCAGCGCATCCTCAATCGCCTTCACGCGCTGGGCAGCGTCGCGAGCCGCATTGTTGGTGGCCTGGGCTTCCGCCTGCACATAAGAAGCACTCATCGTTGCGCCTGCGTATGCTGGAAACGCGCCTTTGTTCGCTGTGCCCGTGCCAGCAGCCCAACCCCTATCCCGCGACCCGACGACCTTTGTCCCCGCTACAGTGAATGATCCCGCGGCATTGAGAAGTGTTCGCTGGGCATACCTTGCGATGACGTCCACCGCGGAGCTTTTGACTACCCACTCCACACGCTTCGTTCTCGCTCTCGGCGGTTACAGTGTTCGCTCGTCCGCGCGTCCTTGCGTACGACACTTCGGTGTTGGACGAATTACGCCCCCTATGGTCATACACGCCCAAGGAATCCTCCGTCGGCAGGGCTGGCACTCTCTCGCATTGTCTGGACAAGAGGTCCATCACCAGCCCCTGCACCATAAGACGCTATCCGAATAGGAGCCGATATGTCGTTCCTGTACTCGCGCACGCCATGCAATACGGTCATAGGTGATCGATCGAAAGCCGCTTCATCAACAGTGTACTCGGTGAAAGATGCTGGCGAGGCATTCAACGCCGCTGCCAGAGGCACGGTGATCCTGCCCTTGTGAATCGACCATTTCGCCGGGGTTTTAAACACCTTGTCGGGGGGCGCCACACCCATATTATAGACCCTGAGATCGAGGTCATCGATCCGAAGGCTGCCGGCGCCAGCATCCTCACGAATGACAGCATCGCTAAAATTCTGGTTGGCGGAAAGAAGATGCAGCCTGAATCCGTGAAGGACGGTCGTGCCGGCGGACGGAAGACCAAACTTCACCGCAGCAGGCGGCTGCGGCTCCATCTGCACTTCCATGTTGAACATGCGAGGGCCGCCGCCATTCTTTGTGTCGATGACCAGCGGGTCGTTGCCGTATGCAAGCAGATAGCTCGATACAGCCATCAACGCATCGCCGCCGCCCATTAGCATGGCTGGGCCAGTCTGGTTCCATGATCGGCCGCCGCCGGTGAATGTACTGAAGCCGGTGCTGTCGACGCCTGCAAGTTCGAACGTTCCTGCAACGAGATTGATATTGGCCACGGTATAGACGTTGCCGTTGAGCTGCGTCATGCCGCCGATGTCGTGGTGGAAGACCTTGCTGCCGTTCGTAATGCCCGATGCAACCAAGTCTGCGGGCGCATGGGTCACAACCGCCGGATTTGCTTTGGAGATGGCCGTCACCGACGGCGGATTGACAGCGTCGCGATGGAAACTGAAGTTGCTCAGATTATGCAAAATGTTCGACTGAGCGCCGTTCGCAGCGGTCGGAATCGTGGCAAATGTCGACGTGACGCCGCCGACATAGTCGTCCAGCGTGCCGGCATGATTGCAGGCGATGTAGCAATATGACGTGAGACTGCGGCTCTGGTTTACAAGGTTCAGCCCGTGAGCCGTAAACTCCTCCGCGGCAAAATTGATGACCGCCGACTTGGTGAAGGAGCCGGTCGTTGTAAGTCCGTCAATTATGGTGTTGGTCACACCGCCAAAGCCACCGCCTGACAGCGCGCGCGAGAAAAGAATGCCTACCGCAGGCTGATTTGTGGAATCTCCGTGCACATGAAAGCTGCGAAACGTCGGCGTATTGGTTCCCGACATATTAAGCGCAATGGCACCTGCGGCGGAGCTGTCGATGCCGCCGTTCTTGAAGACTAGGCCTGGTTGGCGGATCAGCGTAGCATTGATCGCCGCGGAGCAATTCCAGACCACGCCTTGGAAATCCAGCTCGTACTTGAAGTCGTATACGCCAAGATCGAAGGTGCTGCGGACAAACGCGATCATGGCATTGATGGCAGCGGCGTTGACCGCAGCAGCGCCGCCATAGACGGCACCATACATGGAAGGCGTAAGCTCACGCTTCGGCAGCACGCGCAACCAGGCGCCGACCATAGCGGCGACAGCTCAGCCTTCATTGAAATCGCTTCTGAGGCGTCAGCTGCTATCAGTGCCGAATAGTCGCCGAGTGTCCACACCCAGTCGCCATAGCGCCCAGGGATGGCAAGCGTTGCCTTGGTGTAAGTGCCGGTATCGAGCGCTTTGAGAGCGGCAGCGGTCTTGACCAGAGTCGATGCCAAACCGCCGGACACGACGCTCTCTAGCCAGGTTCCCCAATCGCGGATCTTGGCCTTCTGCGGCTTATTCGGGCCACTCGCTCGCACACCCTTAGCGACGAAATCGCGAAAGATCGTGTTGGCCGTTTCGACCATGCCAATTCTCCCAACGGGTGAGGGTTCGAGAGGTGCCGCGTTGCGCGGCCAAAGACGTCAGGTAACGGTCACCGCGCCCGTGTGGCGACGCTGGCCGATTCGACACCAGAGGCGTTCGCGGCCCTGATCCAGTAGTAATAGGTGCCGGCGGCGAGGCCGCCGTCCTGGTAGGAATCGTTCGTCGACGGAGGTCCGTATTCGGTGCGAACAAGCACGGCCGATCCTTCGGTGTTGACCGTGTTGCGACGAATGTTGGCCGCGACGTAGTTGGCGCTGTTGGGCGACTTCCATCCGAGGTCGACGGTACCGGCGCCGCCGGTTTTCGTGACGTTGGTCACCACGCCGGGCGCTGTCGGATCGGCGACCGGCGAGTCCAACAGACGCGTCTCTTGCGTGAGATGGAGCGCCACGGCGAAGCGCAAGAATCATACATGGAGGACGGCATTCGGCTCCTGGAATTGGCTCGCAACGCTGGCCAGTTGTTCCTTCGTCAGCCTCCGCACGAGAAGAAACGGCTTCTGAATCTGGTCGTGTCGAACTGCAGGTGGAACCGAGGGGAGATCCAAGCAGCAGCTTTCAGGCAATCTTTTGATTTGCTTGCGGAAACGGTGGCGGCGGCAGTCATTGGAGAAGCCAGCGGAGCTGAGTTGTCCACAGGGCATTGCCCTTCCCGAGAGATGGGTGACAGTTCATTCCGGATAGATGGGTTACACTTT
>SAPZ01000060.1 GCA_004020875.1 Mesorhizobium sp. | reverse complement strand
CCCGCCGTTCGCTCATCCCGAAGCCTTCCTTCAGGCGAGCGACAGCTTTCCGCTTGGCGGCGGGCGTCACCATTTCTTTCCCACAAGGTCCTTCAACGCGGCATTGTCGAGCATGGCGTCGGCCAAAAGCCGCTTCAGGCGCGTGTTCTCGTCCTCCAGCGCCTTCAGGTCGCCGAGCCTCGGTGACATCCATCCCGCCGAAGCGGGCCTTCCAATTGTAGATCGAGGCGTCGCTGACCCCGTGCTTGCGGCACAGATCGCCAACCGATACCCCGGCCTCGTGTTTCTTCAAAATTCCGATGATCTGCTCTTCAGAGAAGCGGCTGCGTTTCATGTCCTGGTCCTCTGGATGGGCCAGAACGAACTTCAAACCGGATTAGATCAGAGGGGCAAGGTCAGGACGCCTCGGCGCGGTTGTCGACCTCTTCACCCCAGCCGAATGTGCCAACTACTTCAAAGCCGCAGGATATGACCTGGATCAGATAGGACGTGCTCCAATGGTTTACACCTGACACAGGAGTCCGGCCCCCACAACCGTTTCGCAATGAGGAGCAGCGCTGCCGCTGCTCCTCCAATCACACGACGGATTCACGATGCGGCAACTCGAGCCATGATTTCGGATCCAATGGCCGATGCGGTGTATAGTGAGGCATCCAGCGGCAAATCCCCAAATGCCAGTTGACACAGAAGATAATTAGCACCTGCCTCTTCCAGCTGATCAAGGAGAGCTTTTCGGACAGAATCTGCCGTTCCCACGACGCACAATTCACTTTCAATTGCTGCATCGAAGTTCAAAGGCAAGTTTGGTGGAGTGGAAATGGCATTTAGTTCGTATAGAAATTTGAAGCTATTGAGCCATCGTTCATAGGCAGGTGCTGCGAGCAAATACGCATCTGTTTCAGAACGCCCTATCACCACCATTCGGAGCAATCCAAGAAATGGCGCTTGCTGGCCAATGTCAGCATCGTGAATTCGGGCGGCGCGGAACGCGTCGGTAACGCTGCGAACAGAAGTGGAAGGTCCGACGCAGGCGATGTTTGCCCCATTCGCAGCGGCCCAGCTAGCCGGCTCGGGTCGATTGGTGGCGATCCATGTCGGCGGACGGGGATATTGGTGAGGTCTCAACGTCAGCGGAACATCTTTCAACTCAAAGTGGCGGCCCTGATAAGAAAGCGTCCCGCCTTTCATCGCATTGATGAGAATCTCACTGGCCTCCGCATACTGTTCTGGTGCTGCTTCTACAGCAACCCCGAAGTATCCCAATTCAGTGGGAGCAGAGCCGCGCCCTATGCCGAGTTCAAGCCTGCCGCCGCTCAACTGATCAAGCATGCAGATCTCCTCGAAGGCACGCAGCGGATGATAGAGCGCAAGTAGCATTACCATGGGACCAACACGAAGACTGCGGGTTCGCTGGGCGACGCTCGCTAAGAACAAATTCGGTGATGGACCTCTGCCATGCGGCGTACAGTGGTGCTCGGCGAGATGATACGCATAAAAGCCATAGCCATCGCACGCTTCTGCTAGGCTCAGCCGATCTGCATATTGTTGTGCGATGTCATCGCCGTTTTCGTCCAGATGATCGAAGATGCCGAAGGTCAGGCCCGAAGCGGAAATTTTCTTCAATTAATTGTTCTCCAAATTACCTATATTTATTCGCTAATCATCATAGCTCACGACATATCATTACTTGATGCTTAATGTGAATCGACTTCATGCTTGTGAGCACCGCGATCCTTCTTAAAGTTCATACAGACGCGTTCGGCGGCAGCAAGGAATTTGTCCATCTGCTCTGTGGTGCCAATGCTGACGCGAATACAGTTCTTCAAATCTACGTCAGGAAAGCTGGCGATGAGGATCGCCTGCTCTTTCAACGCGGCTTGCCAGCATGAGCCCTCCTGTCCCGCCGGCACACGGGCCAGCAAAAAGTTTGCGTGGGAGGGTGTTACGGAAAAGCCAAGTTGCAACAGCGCCAGGGTCACTCGCTGTCGTTCATGCTTGATGTGCCTGTGGTTCTCTTCGTAGGCGTGGCGATGCGCAAGAATGCTTTTCCCGACCGCCTGCCCGATCACGTTCATGTTGAAGACATTCTGGATGTTGCGCAGCCTGCCAATGATTTCTGGGTGACCGAAACCGAAGCCGACTCGCACGCCAGCGGCAGCATAGCTCTTTGAAAAAGTCCTCAAGATCAAAAGATTCGGATGTCTATTGACGAGGCGCAGGGCATTGTCGGGTGCGAAGTCAACGTAGGCCTCATCCAAGACGACCAAGCGATCTGCTTGCTCCACAAGGCGTTCGATTTCGGCCACCGGCACGAATGTTCCGGTCGGATTGTTCGGATTAGCCAACAGAATGAACTTCGCGTCTTTTGCGGGGCCGGACAGCAGTTTTTCTATCGGCAGGGGATGAGCTTCGCTCGATGCGATTTCGAGAAACTCGGCACCCTGCAACATGGCAAGTTTACGGTTGAACGAAAATCCGGGCGACAGCATTGCCACTCTATCTCCTGGGGCGAGGAAAGCTCTGTAGATGAGTCCGAGCAGCTCCGACGAACCGTTGCCGGCAATCACCTGATCTTTGGAAAATCCGTAAGCATCGGAGGCAGCTGCCCTTAAGCTGAGATTGTCGTCTTCCGGATAAAGATACTGGTGTTCGATCGCAGCAATTGCACTTTGCATTACGCTCTTCGGCAACGGAAACGGGTTCTCGTTCGTATTTAGCTTAACGCAGTTTGCATCCGTCGCTGGTCCGTTGGACGAGAGAGCATCTAATTTGCTGGCCACCGGCGAAAAAAGCGAAAGCACGGTCTTCAGTTTTGCATCGCACATGTTCTTCTCCGTTTTTCAGTCCCGCAGGGCATGTGACATGAGGCAATCGTTGATCGTGACTTGATCGACGTTCGGCTATATCAGCGCTGCCTTCCCACCCTGGTGGGGATCGCCGACCACGGTTTGGATTTGACACCGGGAAGCTGTCGAGAACCTGATGACGACCCAACGTTTGGCCGACGGCCGATTCGGCGCAACAGACGGTGTTTCAACATCGCATCGTCCTCAAAGCCGCATGCAGGGCCTGCACGACAGCCCGTCTCCAGCGCCCGCAGATAGGTGGAAGCCGAAGTCTTGCCGAACCTCAGTTGCTCTGCCACCTTGGCCCACCGGACTGCCCTGTTTATGGGTCAGGCGCAGGATATCTCTGACGCTCGTTCGTCTTGCTTGCTTCCGTCTTGGCATGGGCTCTCTCGGTTTGCTGATGAGAGAGCCAAATACCGGCTCATCTGAGCATGAGACGCAGGCCTGACGATATGGAGCGTCGCTGGTGGCGCGCGTAGCCGAGAGGGTTCGCCTCGCTGGCGGGGCATGCAAGACGGCGCACCTCCTTAGCCATCCTGTCCCATCGTCTCAGATCGTGAGGCGCACCTTATAGTCGGTGAGGAGATCTTGCAGGGTCAGGTTACGCCCTAGCGCTTAAGGTTGTTGGTCGCACCGAGCAAGCGCGGGACCTGTCGACGGACAACAGCGGTGCCACTGCCGGCACTAGGTGTGAGCTTTCGAGAGGTTGTCCATTCGGACCGGACCGAGGAGACTGGAG
>SAPZ01000005.1 GCA_004020875.1 Mesorhizobium sp. | reverse complement strand
GCAGGCTCGAACCACTCCACAACCCCTTCGGGCCAAAAGTGTTACCCATGTCTCCGGTATAAACTGTAACCTATGTGTCCGGAACGGACCAAAGACGCTTGGCGATCCCGGCAGGATTCGAACCTGCGACCATCGGCTTAGAAGGCCGGTGCTCTATCCAGCTGAGCTACGGGACCGTCGGCCGGCCGGGCCGGCTGCTGCGTTACGCCAAGCGATGCACGACTCGAAGTCAGTGCGTCCAGGGCGTCTTGCGGTCATAGCGGAAATTGTCCGAATAGGAAATCTGCCGGCGCTTTGCTTCCTTCGGCTCTTCTACGCGATAGGCGATCTTTTCCTTCTCGGCATAAGCCACCGCTTCTTCCTTCGTGTCGAAGGTTAGCTTCACCTGGCTCAGCATGTCGCCGGAGGTGGTGTAGCCCATCAGCGGGTCGATCTTCTTGCGCTGCGCGGGATCGAACTCCAGCACCCAATGTCCGGTCTTGGCCTTGCCGGATTGCATCGCGGTTTTGGCTGGACTGAAAATGCGCGCGGACATGAGCACCTCTTTGCACCTGTTCGGCGCGCCTCGTTTGAGCACCCTGTCGGGGACCTGAAATCTCGCGCCAACCCGTCATTACTGCGCAATGGCCGCGGCGGCAAGGCCGCAAGCGCCCCCGCGCTCCCACGGCGCAGGGAACCTCGCCGCGCCGGCGACATTATCGAAAGGTCGGGCGGCCGGGCCGGGCAAGCCTTCTCCCGAGCCCTCAATCAGAAGCGGACGTCTCGCCATGACCAATGGAATCGAACACACCGTCCTGCAGCTCGCCGTGCTTGTCGGCAGCCTGCGCGCCCAATCTTTCAGCCGCAAGATCGCCAAGGCGCTCGCCGCCCGCGCGCCGGATTCGATGCGCTGCCGCTTCATCGAGATTGGCAACCTGCCGCTCTACAACGAGGACCTAGACGGTGACGACCCGCCGGCGGCGTGGTCTGCCTTCCGCAGAGCGATGCGCGAATGCGACGCGGCGCTGTTCGTCACCCCGGAATACAACCGCTCGATCCCGGGCTGCCTGAAGAATGCGCTCGATGTAGGCTCGCGCCCGCCGGGCAAGAGCGTGTTCAAGGGACTGCCCGCAGGGGTCGTCAGTGTCAGCCCCAGCAAGATCGGCGCCTTCGGCTCCAACCAGGCGCTCCGGCAGACCTTCGTCTTTCTCGACATGCCGGTGATGCAGCAGCCGGAGGCGTATATCGGCAATGTCGCGGAATTGCTGGACGACAAAGGCGCGGTGACCAACGCCGACACCGCCGCCTTTCTCGAGGATTTCATGGCCAGCCTGGAGACATGGATCAGGACGGTGCATCCTGGCGGCTCGTCCTTCGACGCCTTCATGAAGCAGCGCGAGAAGATCGCCGAGGACTATGTCAATGGCGATGCCTCCTCCCTGAAAGCGATCGTCACCCGTGCCGGACCGGCGACATTCTTCTCACCGCGCGGCGATCATCTCGAAGGCGCCGAAGCGGTTGCCGGCCGCTACGAACGCGATGCCGCGAGCTTCCACAAAGGCGGCAACACCGACCTCGAGGTGCTGCAGGCGTCATCCAGCGGCGATCTGGCCTTCTGGAGCGGCTTGCAGCATGCCAAGGCGCGCATCGGCAAGAACGGCGAGACGACCGAGATGACCTTGCGGGTGACGGAAGTGTTTCGGCTGGAGGACGGCGCGTTCAAGCTGGTGCATCGCCATGCGGACCCGGTTCATTAGCCGGCGCTTGCAAAATCCGCGACACAATGCCGGGGATTTGCAACACGCACCTATTCCTTTTGGCCTGTGAGCGGCATACATCGGATACATGGTCGTGCCACTTGAAGGCATGATGACGACGACGACAAAGATACGAATGGGCGCGGATACGAAAGTCTCGCCGTTGGGGGACGGCGAGCCAGCGATTCTGGACGGCGCGATTGTCGTCGGCGGGGGCGCCGCCGGGCTTGCCGCCGCGCATGCATTGACCATGGCCGGCGTGACGACGCAAATCCTGGAGCGCGAGCAGAGGCTGGCCGAGCCTTGGCACCGCCGCCACGACAATCTGCACCTCAACACGCATCGCGACCTCTCCTCATTGCCCGGCGTGTCCTATCCGGCGGGGACACCGGCCTTCCCGCACCGCAGCGCCGTCGTGCGCCATCTCAACGAGTTCGCCGAGACGCACCGGCTGCCGGTCGCCTTCGGCGTCGAGGTCGACGAGATCGAATTTCACGGCAGCCATTGGCTGCTGCGCACAAGCAAGGGCCTGAAGGCGGCGCGATATGTGGTGATCGCCACCGGACGCGACCGGCAGCCCTTCATCCCGGCCTGGAAGGGCATGGAGGATTTTTCCGGGAGGATCATCCATTCGGCCGATTTCGGAAGGGCAAGCGACTATGCCGGCAAAAAGGTTCTCGTTGTCGGCGCCGGCAACTCCGGCTTCGATGCGCTCAACCATCTTTCCCGCGCCGAAACCGGCCAGATCTGGCTTGCGGCGCGCAACGGACCTTCGCTGCTGCCCAAGCGCATCGGCAAGATCGCGGTGCACCGCATATCGCCGCTCATGGCCAACCTGCCCACATGGCTCGCCGACGCGGTCATGGCGGCAACGCAGCGCCTGGTGTTCGGCGACCTGACGAAATACGGCCTGCCCCCTGCCCCGTCGGGCGGCGCCAGCCGGCTAGGCTCCGACTATACCGCGATCGCCGCCGACGACGGCGCGGTCAGGGCCATCAAGGCCGGGCGCATCATCGTCGTGCCGCAACTGCGCGAATTCAGGCGCGGCGGCGTCGTGCTCGACAATGGCCAGTCGATCGCGCCCGACATCGTCATTGCAGCCACCGGCTACCGCACCGGGCTGGAAACGATGCTGGGCAAGCTTGGCGTGCTCGACGGCAAGGGCGTGCCGCTGTTCAACGGCGCCACGAACGACCCGAAGCTACCCGGGCTCTGGTTCACCGGCATGCGGCCCAGCATTCGCGGCTGCTTCGCCAACGCAACAATCCAGGCCGCGGCGATCGCCAGGAAGATCGCCGGCCTGAAGCGGTGAGCGCGCCACAAGGAACAGACAGGATGGTCGGTCGTTTGCCTTTCTCTGGATGAAAGGAAGCGAGATGCCGACGCCCGATGAGCTCGAAGCGAAATTCGCTTTGATCCTGAACAGGCCGAAATTTGGCTCGACGCCTCCAGCGTCGTCTCCGGCATCAAGATGCTGCTCGGCTACGATCCCAAAGAGGAATACAAGGACAATGTGGCCAAGGTCGATCTCTGATCATCCCTGGTGATCCGCCGAGGCCTATTTTTGCATGAAGGCTGCGAAATTTTCGGTCGTGGTGGCAAAGCCTTCCAGGTTTGACTGCAGCCAGGCCTTGGTCACTCCGCCCACCAGTGTCACCCGATAGTTGGCGTAATATTTGCCGTCCTTATACTTCACGACCGTGAGCCAGCCGGCATTGTCCCAGTCGAATGCGTCTAGACCGTCCACCGTCAAAGGTGTTTTGGGAGTCCACCCTGCAGTCTCTGCCAAGAGCGTCTTGCAAACCTTCTGGTCATCGCATCCGCCAAGGCTGACGAAGAAATTCTGTCCGCCCGAGGCGCTCGATACATACTCGCCGGTGCTGTCGTTCTTGATCTGGCCGCGATAGCCGGCGTTCTGCAGGGCATCCCTGATATCTTCGAGCGTGACCTTCGTGAGAACCTCAGGCTTGTCGCCGGCCTTGTCTTGCGCAGATGCCGGCAGACGAGAAAGAACCAATGCAAATGCGAAAGCTATGACGCGTGCCAAGCGTGCCATCTGCAAAACCCCAATTGTCCCAAGGGAAGTCAACAGCAGGTGCCGCCGCTTGTCAACGAAACCGAGCAATGGCGCTCTTTAACACTGCTATATTGAGGCGGATCAGGACCCCTGCCATGTGTTGGCTTCCGGGCGTACGCTCTATACGCCATAACACATCCGGAGTGTGGGGCCTGATAAGGAAGGGCAGAGCCCAGCCTGATCTTCTCTTGCGTTCAATGTCTCATGGAACGCCGCAAACCCCTCTGCGCCAACCGCACCCCCGGACCCACATGCCGGCGGGTCTGTCTTGACAACCGTCGGTTGCTCAGGCCATTTCTGCGGTGTTTTTGAGGGCAACTTGGGGACCTACCGCATGAAGAAAGTCTATGAAAAGCCTGTGCTGACCAAACGCGAACGCCTCAACAGCGTCACCGCGGTCTTCCTTCCGTCGAAGGTGATCGGCTGATGAAGAAGACTTACGAGAAGCCTATTCTGCGCAAGCGAGAGCGCCTGGGATCAGTTGTGGCCCTATCGCTATCGGGACCGATCGACTGAACCAGTCCAAATTATGCACAAAGCCCGACGTCCTTCGGTCGGCGGGCTTTTTATTTCAGATGTGGAACAGGAACGGTCCGGCGCAGTCGCCAATGACCACGCCGGGTGCTTCTAAAGCCTGGCGGAGGCGACTACTCTTTCCGGGCGCAAGATTCTCCTGCCGCCCTCGAAATCACGTATCGGCACTCCGCTCAGGTGCTTTTGGCTCCAAGAGAAGTTCAGTCCGGTTCAGAAGCGCCCGCGCATTCTCCGACTGTTGCCGACGTTGCACTTAGGGCTTCGCCGGCCCGCGGCTCGTCAGAGCCGTCGCGGGCGACTATCAGAATTTGTATGCGATGCCGATCCTGACCTCGTTGGTCTTGACGTGCTCGTGTTCGACATAAGAAGAGTCGGTATTGGTGGTGGCGGTCGTAACTTTGCCGAAATCCGTGTACCGATAGTCCACCTGAGCGAACCAATTCCTGTTGATGGCGTAAGCGACACCAGCACCGAGTGTCCAGCCAGCTTTAATCTGGGACTTAGAGTCCGTGGCCGCGCCATCTTTGAATTTCGTGTGAATATCTCCCAAGGCCAAGCCGCCCGTCACGTATGGCATCCAGTTATCGATTGCGTAGCCCAAGCGGCCACGCAGCGAGCCCTGAGCGTCGACATGAGTATTGTCATCCGTTCCGAACGGCCAGTTAGGATTGTGGCCGACGATCCCGGACGCCTCGATGTCACCTTCGATGCCGCCGACGATGTTGCCCCACTGCATGTTATAACCAGCGAAAATGCCTCCGGTTACACCGCGAACCCGGAAACTATCAGAGTAATCCGTTCCGCCACCGGTTACCAATTCGTCCTCGATGTGGTCCCGTCCCCAAGCATAGCCGATTTGGCCCCCAATGTACCCACCACTCCAGTCATACGTGGAGGCGACCGGAAGTTCGTTCACAACATCAGCCGCCATGGCGGACGTAAGAGTGGCGCCCAGCATCACCGCTGCCAGAATGTATTTCATTGCGAGTCCCCAGCGTAGAAAACCGGCTCTAATCTAGCAGAATATTTCCTAGAGTATTTAGTCCCAATCGCGAGACTGCTCGGGTTTTCCTGCAAAGTTGCACTTTGGCAACATGCGAAGCGATTAATGCGATTTGCCCACCTAAGTCTCGGGCTTTGGCAATCGCCGGCTCGTTTCGAGTTTAGCGTTTTCTTACTTCGCAGGTCTGTGGCCATCAGCCGGTGAAGCGATCTTTTGCCGTAGCCGCGCATCCCGACCAGCTCTCGATTAGGCAGTAGAGGATGGCTGGCACTATCGCTTCCTGGCAGTCGACCTCAAAGATCGACGAGCGAAGACACGCTGGACTTTTCGTGGAACTTCTGGCGGCCGGATCCTGAGATATTTGCCGTTCGTTCCGTTTTTCGCTTTTTGGGCTTGCCCTCAATCGCCCGGAACCCTATGGAAACCCGGCGTCGGAGTGTAGCGCAGCCTGGTAGCGCACCTGATTTGGGATCAGGGGGTCGCGTGTTCGAATCACGCCACTCCGACCATCGCTCCCTTCCTCGACAGAACCAAGCCGGTCTCCGCGTTCCTGCATTTCCGGCCAGAGGGCGGATCTCACCTTGGCAGCCACGGTTGTAGCGATCCTGGACAGGGACAATTGGGACGCCAACACCGACATCATCGTCGTTGTGGATGGTGCCAGGCGGCGGCTGACATGGGTGCCGCGCGACTTGTGGTCTCCCCTGATAAGCGACCGTATCAATGCTGCCTTCGCCGTCGGCGGCGGCAGGCTGCTGCTCGATGCGCTCGCGGAATTGGGATTTGCCGCGCAAAGCGCAGTCTGCCTCCGGCGCGGCGCGACCGAGGCCGCGCTTACCGGCGCCAGCGTCAGCGTGCCGATCCACGAGCCGCTCGATTTCTGGTATCCGCTGACGCCGACCAGCCGCCTGGAGGACGGGCGCCGGCAGGTCTCCTTTCGCCCGCCGGATGAAACGCTGTCGGGCGAACGGCTGCACCAGTGGATCGGCGCCCGCACCATGGTCGACGGCCAGGGAACCGACTTCCACCGCATGCGGCGCCAGATCGTGTTCCTGCGAGCCCTCATCGCCCAAGGCTTCGATTTCCGCCCAGTGCTGAAGGATCCGGAACTGGCACGGATCACCGGCGAGCATCCATTGCCCCTTCTTGCCCGCGTCAGGGTCACTTGGCGGATGCAGGTGCATGACTGGGTGGACGACGCCGTCATCGACGGCAAGATGGTCCTGGTCCCGCGCAAGCCGAAGCCGTGGTGGCGGCGGCAGTTGCGCCGGTTGCGAGACCGGCTGAAGGGTAAGAGCAACTAGAGCGTTTCACCGTTTCACGGAAGCGGCGAACCGCTCTATCTCTTTGTTTTACGCAATTCCGGACGGAAAACCGCCCGCACTTTTCCTGGAATTGCTTCAGCTCCCTTTTCGCCGCTCAGATCACGCCTTCGATGTCGGTCTTGGAGAAATCGTCGCCGACATAGAGCAGCCGGCAGGCCCGGTCCTTTGCCACCTCATAGGCAAAGCAGTCGCCGAAATTGAGCGCCGCGGCGTGGATGCCTTTTCCCCATTGCGCATGGGCATCAGCGACACGTCGGGCGGCGCCTTCCGTCACAGGAACGATCTCGAAGCCGAGCCCGTCGAGCAGGGACTGCACCTCCTCGGCCACGCCTCTCCGCGCCGCGACAATCAGGAGCTCGGCGACGGTTCCTGCCGATATCAGAAGGTCGTCTTCCGCCTCGAGCACGGCGACACAGTCATCCGCCGCCGGCTCGTCGAGGACGATGGCCATCAAGGCTGAGGTGTCGACGACAATCACTCCGGCAGGCCCTCATCGCCGTAGAGGAAATCCTGGCTGCGTGCCGCGGAGGGACCGGCACCGGCCTTCGCCGCGCCCGCTGCCCGGGCGGCCTGCAGCAAACCCCGGCGGTGCTTTCGATCGGGTACGGATCGTATCGGCACGAGACGCACGGCAGCGTGACCGTGACGGGTCAAGATGATCTCATCGCCCGCCTCGGCGCGCCTCACCAATTCAGTCAATTGTCCCTTGGCGTCGGTCACGGATATCTGCATGGTTGCTCTTCATGGACCATGATATGGTCCAATAAAATAGACCGCTCCATGGTCCGTATCAAGATCGAGCAACGGTAAACCCGCCGGGCGAGAACCCCAACCACCTCGAGCCCGGCGAGCCTACAACCCGATCTGAAACGCGACCGGGACCGGGATCAACCGGCACCGTCGGCGTTGCAAGACTGATGCCGGAAAGGCCGTTCCGGAATGGGACAGAAGGAAGCTAAATATCGAACTCGCCCTGCCCTTCGTCCATGGCGCTGACCGTCTCGGCCGCAAGCGCGCGGGTGATCGGCGTCTTGCGTTCGAGGGCTACGCGGTCGAGGCGCTCGACGATGCGCATGGCGGTGCCCAGCGAACGCTCGATGCGGCGAACCAGATATTGCACCACATGTGGCTCGACCTCGACCTGGCGGTCGGCGAACAGCTTGGTGATGACGCCAGCCAGCAAAAGGTCGTCAGGCTCATGGATCTCGACCGTCGCCGCCGCCTTCAGCCGCGAGATAAGATCGGGCAGCCCGACACGCCAGGCCGAGGGGAACCGCCGCGCCGTCAAGAGCAGTGTCGAGCCCATGCCGCGCACGACGTTGATCAGATGGAACAGGCCCTGCTCATCGATCGCCGCCTTGTCGATATCATCAATGAGCACCGGCCTGGTGCCCAGGCCGGCAATATGCTCGCCGATGCGGCCTGGGTCGATAGCGACGGCGTGCGCCCGCTCCTGCCATATTCGGGCGAGATGCGTCTTGCCCGAACCGGGCGGCCCTGCGAGCACCACGACAGGCGAAGGCCAATCCGGCCAGCGGTCGATCAGCGATGCGGCTTGCGCGTTGGTGCCCGAGACGACGAGCTCGTCGCGCGAATAGCCGGTGCCGTGGCCGAGATCGAGCGGCAGCTGGCGCGGCGTATCTGCTGGCTGAGCAGCCATTTCAGCCACGCGGCTTCGCGCGATGGCCCCCGCCGCGATCGGCCGGCAAAGGCGGCACGGGCTGGGTGTCGTGGCCCTTGTAAAGCGGCGATTCGAGATAGCGGGCAATGGCGAAGCGCACCAGCACGGCAATCGCCGCCGAGGCCGGCACGGCAATCAGAAGGCCGACGAAGCCGAACAGTGCGCCAAAAGCAAACAGCGAGAACATCAGCCAAACAGGGTGCAGGCCGACGCTCTTCCCGACCAGGCGCGGTTGCAGGATGTTGCCCTCTATGAACTGGCCGACGAAGAACACGAAGGCGACCAGCACGATCATCGTCCAGTCCGGCCAGAACTGGACGAAGGCGACGCCGACGGCAAGCACCAGCCCCGTCAGCGAGCCGACATAGGGTATGAAGGAAATCAGCCCGGCGAACAAACCGATCAGGATGGCGAAGTTCAAACCGGTCAGCGTCAGCCCGGTGGCGTACATGGCGCCGAGCACCAGGCACAATGTGCCCTGCCCGCGCACGAAGCCGGCCGTGGCGGTGTTGATGTCGCGGGCCAGCGCGCGCACCGTCTCTACATGGTCGCGTGGCACCCAGCCGTCGACCTCGGCCACCATGCGATCCCAGTCGAGCAGCATGTAGAAGGCAACGACCGGGGTGACGACGAACAGGCTCACCACCGAGATCAGCGCCACGCCGGAACTCCAGATCGAGGTGAAGACGGTAGTGAGCAGGCTGAAACCGGAGGTCAACAGCGAGTTCAGCCCGTCGCGCAGGCCGGCGGCGTTGACGCCAAAACGCTGCTCGAGCCATTTCGGGTCGAAGCTGGTGAGCAGCGACTGCAGGCGCGTGAGATATTCCGGCAGCTTGCGGGCGAAATCGGCCATTTGGGTCGCCAGGACCGGCACCAGGATGACGAAGGCCAGCACCACGATGACGATGAAGGCGATCAGGATAACCACCGTCGCCATAAGGCGCGAGAGGCCAAGCCGCTGCAGCCAGTCGGCAACAGGATCGAGGAAATAGGCGAGCACCATGCCGGCGACGAAAGGCAGGAGGATGCCCGAGAAGACGTAGAGGAACAGCGCCAGCAGGACCGCCGTCGCCAGCCAGAAGAAGACCTGGCGGCGAAGCCCGCCGGAACTGTCGACGGCGGCGATCACCGCGCCATCGCTGTCAGGCGTCCGTGCCGGAGCCGCCGGATTTGCCGATGCCCGACTTGGTGCCGCCGCGGTTGGTGTTGTCGTTCTGGGAGTTGCTCGTTCGGGAGCCTTCGCCATAGCCGCTCATATGCCTTAGCCAAGCCACGAGATAGGCCGCGGCCGAAGCCACGGTCAAGACCCCGGTCAGCAATATGAGCGCGGTCCGCAGCGGGCCCAGATGCGCGGCAAAGGCCAGCTCGCCCAGCACAAGCGCCGCCAGCACGATCTGCGCGGCGGTGTTGGCCTTCGAAACGAAGAGCGGCTTCACCTCGACCGGATTGCTCATCACGCTGGACAGGAGCACGGCGCAGACGATGAGCCCGTCACGCGAGACCATGGTCACCACCAGCCAGAGCGGCAGTTCGCCGGCAAAGCCCATGACGACGAAGACCGAGACCAGCAAAAGCTTGTCGGCGACCGGATCGAGATAGGCGCCGAGGCGGGACGACTGGTTCCAGCGGCGCGCGATGAAGCCGTCGACGCCGTCGGAAATGCCGGCGACGAGGAAGCCGGCGAATGCCCAACCCCAAAGCGACTGCAGCATGGCAAGCACCACGGCGGGCACGAGCAGCAGCCGCATGATCGTGATCATGTTGGGAAGGGTCACGTGAGGTCCCGTCGTGTTCTTGTTGGGAAAAAGATGAGGGAGATGGGAGATTGGCGCAAGTAGCGGAGCGACGAAGCTGCCGATCACCTCGCTCGCTGGCACTTTCCTCGGGAACATACTCCCTCACCCGCGCGTCATCCTTGCTCCCCGAAACCATTCATGCGAAGAGCCCGCAATGACAAACAGGGACGAGCCGACGATGAGCAAGGGTGATCCGGCCAAGCGCAAGAACGGGCTCACCTATGCCGAGGCGGGCGTCGATATCGATGCCGGCAATCTGATGGTCGAGAAGATCAAGCCGCTGGTGCGCGCGACGCGCCGGCCGGGCGCCGATGGCGAGATCGGCGGTTTCGGCGGGCTGTTCGACCTGAAGGCGGCCGGCTTCACCGATCCGGTGCTGGTCGCGGCCAATGACGGCGTCGGCACCAAGCTCAAGATCGCCATCGATTCCGGCAAGCATGACACGATCGGCATCGACCTCGTTGCCATGTGCGTCAACGACATCGTCGTGCAGGGCGCCGAGCCGCTGTTCTTCCTCGACTATTTCGCCACCGGCAAGCTCGATCCGGACCAGGGCGCCTCGATCGTCGGCGGCATCGCCGATGGGTGCCGGCAGGCCGGCTGCGCGCTGATCGGCGGCGAGACGGCCGAAATGCCCGGCATGTACCACGACAAGGACTACGACCTTGCCGGTTTCGCGGTCGGTGCGGCCGAACGCGGCCAGTTGCTGCCGACCGACGACATCGTCGAGGGCGACGTGCTGCTCGGCCTCGCCTCCTCCGGCCTGCACTCCAACGGCTTTTCGCTGGTGCGCCGGATCGTTGCCGCGAGCGGCCTTGGCTGGAGCGATCCGGCGCCGTTCAACGAGGAGCTCAGCCTCGCCGAGGCGCTGCTCGAGCCGACGCGCATCTATGTGAAGTCGATCCTCAAGGCGATCCGCAACACGCATGGCATCAAGGCGCTGGCCCACATCACCGGTGGCGGTTTTCCGGAAAACATCCCGCGCGTGCTGCCTAAGGATTTTTCGGCCGAGCTCGACCTGGAGGCGATCGACGTGCCGCCGGTGTTCTCGTGGCTGGCAAAGACCGGCGGCGTCGCGCCGGAAGAAATGATGCGCACCTTCAATTGCGGCATCGGCATGATCCTCGCCGTCGCCTCCGGCCAGGCGGCGCAGGTGGCGGCGGTGCTGCAGGAAGCCGGCGAGACGGTGACGCCGATCGGCCGCATCGTGCCGCGCCGCGACGCCGGCGTCATCTATCGGGGCTCGATCGGCCTATGAGCAGGAAGCGCACGGTCGTCCTGATCTCGGGGCGCGGCTCCAACATGACGGCGCTGATCGCGGCGGCCAGCGATCCAAGCTATCCGGCCGAAATCGTCGGGGTCATCTCCGACCGCGCCAACGCGGCCGGCCTCGGCATCGCCCAGTCGCGCGGCATCGCCACCAAGGTGATCCTGCGCGCCGACCATGCGAGCAAAGATGCCTATGACGCCGCGATCGACGCCGCGCTCACCGGCTTCGGCGCCGAGATCGTGGCGCTTGCCGGCTATATGCGCATCCTCGGCCGCGGCCTCGTCGAGAAATGGCAGGGGCGCATGATCAACATCCACCCTGCCTTGCTGCCGGCCTTCAAGGGGCTGGACACGCATGCGCGGGCGATCCGCGCCGGCGTGCGCATCCATGGCTGCTCGGTGCATTTCGTCACGCCGGAGATGGATGACGGCCCGATCATCGCGCAGGCCGCCGTGCCGGTGATGGTCGGCGACAATGAGGACACGCTTGCCGCGCGCGTGCTGAAGGCCGAGCATCGGCTTTACACGCTGGCGCTGGGCCTGGTCGCGGAGGGCAAGGCGCGCATGGAAAAAGACCACACGGTGCTTGCCCATTTCGCCGACGACGCCGAGAACGCCAGCTCGGTGGTGATGGCGCCCGACCCGCTAGGCGAGGAGACCGACCTCGAACAGCTGGCGCGCATCACGCCTTAGAGGCTGCTTCTCGAAATCGGATAGGCGGTATGCTCGACAGGTCCGTCATAGCTGGCTCGTTCATCGCATCCGCTCTGGTCGTCGGGGCGCCACACGCTGTGGCGGCAGACCAAACCGGCAGTTGGACGGTCACCGGCAAGTGCAAAAGGTTGATCGTTCGAAACGAGAAGCTGACCGATGCCTGTACTGGAGAAGTGACTCAGACAAGGTATGCCGACGGCAGTGTCACCTTCCGTTTTTCGGATGGTCAGAACTGGCTCATCTTTCGCGGCAAGCAGGCGGCGACCAAGCTGTGGCAAGAATACAAAATCGTTGTCGGTGTCGATGGCGTTGCATTCGGCAAAGTCGGCGAGAACCTCGAGTTCGTAACAAGAGTCGGAGGGGCAGAGTGTTCGTTCGGCGCACCCTATCGTGGGCTGGGAACAGTCGGATGCACGGCCACTGTCGGCTTCCAAATGTGGGCGGCTACCGTTGAAACGGACGGGCGGCTTCCGATGCCCGACAGCGAATATATCCGGCCGACTCTATCAAAACCCTAGCAGAACGGAGGATCGACCATTGAGACCCGTCGACGGCGGATCACGGCAATCAAGCAGCGCAGCGATTGACGAGGCATCGCATCCGAATGCGAGCGATGCCGAAACCGCGCGGCTGCGCAAAGCCTGGATCGATGGGCTCGAAAGCGCGCCATTCGTCGCGTTCGACATCGAAGCGATCAAGACGAAAGCCCGCATCAGACTTGGCGGCAATCCTGGTCCTGATCGATGCCCGTGAAACAGCTCCTCATCCTGCGCCATGCCAAGTCGAGCTGGGACGATCCGGCACTTGCCGACTTCGACCGTCCTCTCGCCCCGCGTGGGCTGAAGACCGCATCACTGATGGGGCGGGAGCTTGCCCGGCGCGGCTGGCTGCCCGACCTCGCTTTGGTTTCGCCGGCGCTGCGTACCCGCGATACCTGGCGGCTGGTCGCCCAGGAACTACCGCAGCATGTGCAGGGGGAATTCGCGGAAGAGCTCTACGAGGCGGCGCCTGCCACCATCCTGGCGCGCGTGCGGCAGGTCAAGGCGACGACTCTGCTGGTGATCGGCCACAATCCCGGCCTGCAGCAGTTTGTGTTGCGGCTGGCGGGCGCCGGGTCGGATGAGAGCGTGTTCAAGAAGACCGAAGCGAAGTTTCCGACGGCGGCACTTGCGCGATTCACGCTCGACGGCGACTGGGCGGACCTTGCGTTCGGCAGTGCCAGGCTGACGCATTGCCTGCGGCCGAAGGATTTGGGCTAACGCCCAAAGCTTGGCCGTCCGATAGGCAAGACGGCGGGTTTTGCCCGCCGCCTTTGGTATTTCGAAGAAGCGGATCAATTACCCCAATTGTCCGCGGGCGGGCCCGGCCAATCCGCGGCGCCGGTCGAGCCAGTCTTCATGTCGGTATCGACCTTGGGAGCCGGCTTGACTGTCTTGTGCTTCGGGATGGAGGCCGTGACGCTGGTGTCGGCGCCGACGGCTGCCTGGTTCACGCCGTCAGCGCCGTAGTGATCGCTGCCAGCGGATGCGGTGCCCATGGCGGCGACAAGCATGGCGGCCGTCACGAATGCAATCCTGGTCATGTTCGATTTCCTTGTTTCGTGTCGTTTGATCGGCGGTGGCCTTGGGAGGATGGCCCCCGCTGCCGAGAAGACCCGCGGCGACCGGGATTTATTCCCCGCACCTTCGCCTTTCAGCGGCCAGAGCACCCTTGGCTTCGACTTCGATCGAAAAAAGGATAACGATTACAAATACTTGTGAATCAAATGCTTGTGAAGAGCGGCGGGACAAGCCCGCCGCCTGGTACATTCCGGACCGGATCAGTGGTTGCCGAACAGGTCGTGATTGGTGCCCTGCACGACCGGCTCATGGATATCCGCGTCGGACTTCGCGACCGAGGCTGTCACGGTCCGGTCGATGGTGGTGACCGGCTGGTTGGCATTGGCCGAGCCGTAATTGTCGGAACTGGCGAAAGCAGTGCCGGTGACGACGAGAATGGCGGCTGCGGTGAGGACGATCTTGGTCATTTCAAATACTCCTGGTTCTGGGGTTGCGGTGTTATGGATCGGGAGCGATTGACGATCCGATGACCCAGCGGATCGACACAGCACGCCCCGGACATCGCCCGGTTGCTGCCCGCTCGTTCCACCCGTCTGAATTTCCCTGGATCGGCCTCGTCTATCGGCCCTTGCTCCCAGTTCGGCAGCACCGGGGTCCTCGTTACAGGCCTCACCGCTTCGTGATGAATGCTTGATCAAAAACGCCGGGGACCGGTCCAACGGATAGCCGGCTGCATAGAAGCAAAGCGGCGGGACAAGCCCGCCGCTTTGAGGGTCTGTCGAGGACAGATCCGTTTAGTGGTTGCCGAACAGGCCGTGGTTGGCGCCCTGGACGACCGGCTTCTGGACATCCGCATCCGACTTCTTGATCGAAGCGGTGGACGAGGTGTCGACCGAAGCGGCCGGCTGATTGGCATTGGCCGAGCCGTAATTGTCCGAGCCGGCAAAAGCGGCGCCGGTGGCAACGAGAAGGGCGGCGGCGGTAAGAGCGATCTTGGTCATTTGAGTTACTCCAGATTCGAGATTGTTGGTCGAAGGTTCGCCCGAGCGAACCCGATTAGTGGTTGCCGAACAGGTCGTGGTTGGCGCCCTGGACGACCGGCTTCTGGACATCCGCATCCGACTTCTTGATCGAAGCGGTGGACGAGGTGTCGACAGAAGCGGCCGGCTGGTTGGCATTGGCCGAGCCGTAATTGTCCGAGCCGGCGAAAGCAGCACCGGTGGCAACGAGAAGGGCTGCGGCGGTAAGAGCGATCTTGGTCATTTGAGTTACTCCAGATTCAAAGTTGTTGACTGACGTTGGTCAGGAAAGGACCGCTTAGCGACCCCAGATGCCCTGGCCCGACTGCGGCTGGTTCTGATCAGGCGTGATGTGAAGGTCGCGCTGCTCGAACTTGCGGATCGAACCCGTGACGGTGTTGTCGACCTTGCCCGCGGGAGCGGTCACGGCCGGTTGGTTGACGTTGTCGGAACCGTAATGGTCGCTGCCGGCAAAAGCGCCGCTCGTGGCGACGAGGAGGGCAGCAGCGGCAAAAGCAATCTTGTTCATTTTAGATACTCCAGATTTCAAAAGTCGTGTCCGTCTAGTGGCGTGCCTTAATGGAAATTCGCGTCGCTCGGACCACGCCGAAATGGGTCGGCCCTGTTGCCATTTCCAATCACGAAAATTTGTGAACCGAACCGTTCGGTTCGATCTTGAAATTGCGCAAAAGGCTAGGCGGACAGAATCTTATCGTTTAATATCAATTGGTTACGGCTGTAACTCGTCGAGACACCGGTCTGACCGGACCTGCCAGCGTTCACCGTGCCTACACGAACCGTCAATATTAATTGAACCGAACGGTTCGGTTTCATCGCTTGCGGGAGCGGGCAAGTGGCGCGACAGGCATCCTGATCGAGATGGCTGCCGCAGGAAACCCGCGTTTGCCTTGCGGGCGGATCGATACTATCGGTTGCCTCGGGAACCAATTCGGACGCGGCTTGCCGCCTCGGCGAGGTCGGTGCCGTTGGGAGGAAACAGCGACACACGATGCGGCTGCTGCTTGTCGAGGACAATCGCGAACTGGCCGATTGGCTAAGCAAGACGCTGCGCCAGGCAAGCTACGTCGTCGACGTCGTGCATGACGGCGAGGATGTCGAGCATGCTTTGGCCGCCGGCGACCATGCCTTGATCATCCTCGACCTTGCCCTGCCCCGCATGGGCGGCATGGAAGTGCTGAAGAGGCTGCGGGCGCGCGGCAACCCGGTGCCGGTGATCGTGCTCACCGCCAATGCCAGCCTCGACGGACGGGTCAAGGGGCTCAACGAAGGCGCCGACGACTATCTGGCCAAACCCTTCCAGATCGAGGAGTTGGAAGCGCGCATCCGCGTGCAGTTGCGCCGCGCCAACGACCGCACCGCGCCGGTCATTTCCTGCGGCGACCTCGTCTTCGACACCAACACTCGCCTCTTCTCGCTTGCCGGCACGACGCTGTCACTGACGCCGCGCGAGCACGCCGTGCTGGAACAGCTCGTAATCAAGGCCGGCCGCACGGTGAGCAAGGCGGCGCTCTCGGCGGCGATCTACGACTTCGACACCGACGCCGACCCCAGCGCCATCGAGATTTATGTGCACCGGCTGCGCAAGAAGCTTGAGGGCTCGCGCGTCCAGATCGCCACGTTGCGCGGCCTCGGCTACCTCTTGCGCCACGACGATCCGACGCCATGAGAATCGGCAGTCTTCGCATCGGCAGCCTTCGGATCCAATTGCTGGCATGGGTGGTGCTGCCGCTGGCAGGGCTCGCCGCCATCAATCTATGGACCAGCCACGGCAATGCGCTCGCCACTGCCGATCTGGTAACCGACCGGATGCTCATGGCATCGGCGCGTGCCATCGCCGAACAGGTCGCGGTGAAAGACGCCGTGCTCGATGCCACCATCCCGCCGGCGGCGATCGAAATGTTCGATACGGGCGATCGTGACAGGGTCTACTACCATGTCGAGACCGCGGGCGGACGCCTGCTTACCGGTTATCCAGACCTGCCCAAGGCGACAGATCGCGGCAGCATAGAGGCCGGCTTTCGCGATCATCGCCTGAGACTCGCCACGCTAAGCCATACCGTAATCGGCGCTGGATCGGATTCGCCGATCACGGTCACGGTCGGCGTGACACTCGGCGGTCACGATGCGATGGTGAAGCGCCTGTGGTTGAGCGCCTTTGGCCAGCAACTGGCGCTGGTGGCGATTGCCGGCGTGTTCGTGCTGCTTGGCTTGCGCCGCGGGCTGGCGCCGCTGATCCGCCTTCGCGATGCGGTTCGCTCGCCGGGCCGAAGCGACCTCGACCCTATCGAGGTAACGGGCGCGCAGAGCGAGATCAGGCCGCTGATCGAGGCGCTTAATGCCTACATGTCGCGCGTGCGGGGCCAGATGGCGGCGCAGCGCCGCTTCATTGCCAACGCCGCACACCAGTTGCGCACGCCGCTTGCGCTGCTGTCGACACAGGCGAGCTATGCGTTGCGCGAAAGCGCCGCGGATCGACGGCGGGAAGCGCTTGTGGCGTTGCAGGCAAGTTCAGGCAAACTGGCGCGACTGGCCGAACAGTTGCTAACGCTCTCGCGCGCCGAACCCGGCAGCCGGCGGCCACGTGCCGATCGCATCGACCTCACCGAGGCTGCCCGCCAGGTGCTGGAGGCACATGCGCCGAAGGCAGTCGAACGCAACATCGACCTCGGCCTCGAGGAAACCGGCCCCGTGCCGGTCATCGGCGACGGGACAATGTTGCGGGAGATGATCGTCAATCTGGTCGACAACGCGCTGCGTTACACACCGGCCGGCGGCAGCGTCACCGTCAAGCTCGCCGCCACTGGCGGCGAGGCTGAGCTTACGGTCAGCGACGAAGGACCCGGCATTCCCGTGGAAGAGCGGGAGCACGTCTTCGAACGTTTCTACCGCATTTCCGGCTCGGCCGAGGAAGGGAGCGGGCTCGGGCTCGCCATCGTCCACGAGGTGGTCGAGAATGCCGGCGGCAGCGTCACGCTGTGCGACGCCGCCGCGGGCGGGCTGAAGGTCGAGGTGCGGCTGCCGCTGGCTGGCTCCTGAAGGCATCCGGCCGACAGTGCAGTCCTGCCTACTGCGTCTCGTGCAATGGCTGAGGCCGCCATTTCGCGAGCCGATTCTCGACCAGCGTCATCAGGTACTCGGCGCCCAGCGCCACGACCATGACGATGACGATCGCCGCATACATGCCGGCGGCGTCGAACGAGCCCTTGGCGATGTTGATCAACAGGCCGATGCCGAAGCGCGACCCGACGAACTCGCCCACGATGGCGCCGATGATGGCGAAGCCGAAGCTGACATGCAGGCTGGCGAAGATCCAGCTCATCGCAGAAGGCACGATCACCGAGCGCGTCAGTTGCCAGTCGGAGGCCCCGAGGATGCGGGCGTTGGCGATCATTGCGCGGTCCGCCTCGCGCACACCCTGGAAAGCGTTGTGGAAAACGACGAAGAAAACCATGACGAAGGCCAGCGCCACCTTGGAGGCAAGCCCGAGGCCGAGGATCATGATGAAGATCGGCGCCAGCACGACGCGGGGGATCGAGTTGATCAGTTTGATGTAGATGGAGAAGATATCGGCGGCCATGCGGTTGCGACCGAGCGCGACGCCAATGATGATGCCGGCGACCGAACCGGTGACGAAGCCCAGCACCGATTCTTCCATCGTCACATAGAGATGGTACCAGAGCGGTCCTTCGGAGGTGCCTTCCGTAATCCACTCATAGAGCCGCCCGGCGATCGTGCTCGGCATGGCGTAAAAGAACGGATCGATCCAGGCCATGCGGCCTGCGATCTCCCAGGCACCCAGAAAGACGACGAGGATGGCGAGCCGCCAGAATGTGACCGTGTGGCGGCGATGTGCGGCGGCCCTGGCGGCGGCGGCCTCGATCTCCGCGTCCGAAGTGCCCGGTCTGAAATTTGTGCTGGAAATGTTGATGGTGGCGTCGGTCATTTCAGCCTCCTCATGCCGCCGCACGGGCGTAGCTGGTCTCGACCTCTTCCTTGAGGTCTGACCAGATGGTGCGCGAATAGTCGATGAAGCTCTGCTCGTAACGGATGTCGGCGACGACGCGCGGACGCGGCAGGTCGATCGTGTAGACGGATTTCACCGTCGCCGGTCCGGCAGTGAGCACATAGACCTTGTCGGCCAGCGCGATCGCTTCCTCGAGGTCATGGGTGACGAAGACGACGGAGGCCTTCGCCTCGGACCAGAGGCGCAGCAGTTCCTCATGCATAAGAACGCGGGTCTGCACGTCGAGCGCCGAGAACGGCTCATCCATCAAGAGGATCTCCGGGCCGTTGATGAAGGTCTGGGCGAGCGCCACGCGCTTGCGCATGCCGCCGGAGAGCTGGTGCGGATAGTGCTGCTCGAAGCGGGCCAGGCCGACGCGTGCCAGCCAGTCGCGGGCGGAAGCCTCCGCCTGCGACTTGGGCTTGCCGCGAAACAGCGGCCCGGCCATCACATTCTCGATCACCGTGCGCCAGGGAAACAGAGCATCGGTCTGGAACACGAAGCCGATCCGCGGATCGATCCCCTTGACCGGCGCGCCCATGACGCGGACCTCGCCGGCGCTTGGGCTGGCGAGCCCGGTGACGAGGTTGAGCGTCGTCGACTTGCCGCAGCCGGTCGGACCGACGACGGCGACAAACTCGCCGCGTCCGACCGTCATGGTGAAATCGCGGATCGCCGTCAGCGACTTGCCGGTGGGGGAGAGGAAGCGGCGGCTGACATTGATCAGCTCGATCGCCGGAGCGGTCTTTTCGACAGCCATGGTTGAACAGACTCCAATAGCAGGCGATCGCCGCGCGGGAGATCGCCGGGCGTGGAAACAAGGCGGGCATGAACATGACGGCGCGAGGTCGGAACCTCGCGCCCGGCTGCCGCTACTTCACGTTCTTGACGAATTCCGTGGTGTAGGTCTTCGACAGGTCGATCTGCTTGCCCTGCAGCTCCTTCTTGAAGGCAGAGAGCACGGTCAGCACCGTTTCCGGGCCGCCCTGGGGCATCACGCCGTCGGCGGTGAACATGCCCTTGCCGGCATCGAGCGCCTTCACGTAGGCGGCCTCGTCGCCGACATAATAGTCCTTGGGCATCTTTGCAGCGATCTCGGCGCCGCTGTGCGTGTTGATGAACTTCAACGTCTTGACGAAGGCATTGGCGAGTTTCTGGACCGTGTCCTTGTGCGCCTCGACCCACTCGGTCTGCATATAGAGCGAGGCGGCCGGATAGGTGCCGCCGAGCGCGGCCTTGGTGCCTTCAATCGTGCGCATGTCGATCAAGACCTTGGCTTCGCCGGTCTTGAGCAAGCGCGAGATCGTCGGCTCGGTCGTCATGCCGGCCTGGATCTTGTCCTGCTGCATGGCGGCGATGAAGGTGTTGCCGGCGCCGACCGGAACCGAAGTGAACTCGCCGAGCTTCAGGCCGTTCTTGACCGCCAGATACTCGGTCAGGAAATTGGTTGAGGAGCCAAGGCCGGTAACGCCGAGGCTCATGCCCTTGAAGTCGGCCGGCGACTTGATTTCGGGATGCTTGGAAGAGACCAGCTCGACCTCGCCGGGCGCCTGGCTGAACTGGACAACGGATTCGACGAACTTGCCCTTGGCCTGCAGGTCAATGCTGTGGTCGTAGAAACCGACCACGCCTTGCACCGCGCCCGCCAGCATCTCGTTTTCGGCATCGACGCCGGCCGGCTCGTTGAGAAGCTCGACGTCGAGGCCCTCATCCTTGAAATAGCCGAGCGCCTCGGCGAGCTTGGCGGGCAGGTAGATCTGCTTTTCGTAGCCGCCCACCATGATCGAGATCTTGTCTGCCGCCGACGCCGTCGTCGCGCCCGCGGCAAGCATGGCAAGCGTCAGCGTCGCCGAACGAAGAGCGTGTTTAGAGATAAAACCGGTCACCTAACTTCCTCCACCTGGGCGGCACGCCATCCGAGCTGCGCCGCATCTCCTCCTTGCCGACCCCTCCCGGGCCAGTCACGGCGAACGCCGCGAAACCGTCATGGCATGGCCAAGCTTTCAGCTGGCTTTCAGCGATTTTGACGGCTTTTGAAACGAAATCCTGCAATGCAAGCGGGTCAGAGGCCGCCAAAGCCCAGCACATCTTGCATGTCATATTTACCCGGCGATCGGCCGGCAACCCAGAGTGCCGCCGCGATGGCGCCGCGCGCGAACATGGACCGGTCGCCGGCGGCATGCGAGAGCGTGAGCACCTCGCCTTCGGCAAGGAAGCTCACGCTATGCTCGCCGACGATGCTGCCGCCGCGCAGCACGGCAAGGCCGATCTCGCCGGCACCGCGCGGACCAACGAGGCCGTGGCGGGCGCGCTTCGCCACAGTATCCAGCCTGGCGCCGCGTCCTCGCGCAGCCGCTTCGCCCAGCATCAGCGCCGTGCCCGACGGCGCATCGACCTTGAAGCGATGATGCGCTTCGAGGATTTCGATGTCGCAGTCATCAGGCACAAGCGCCCTCGCCGCCTGCTCGACCAGGCCGGTCAGCATGTTGAGGCCGAGCGAATAGCTGCCGGAGCGCACGATGGCGACTGTCTTTGCCGCCTCCGCTATGGCTTCCAGCTCAGCGACGTCAAAACCGGTCGAGCCGATCACCAGCGCCGGACCACCACGCCCCGCGCAGGCCTTGGCCAGCTCGGCGGACGCCGCGGGCGTGGTGAAGTCGATCACTACGTCGGCAAGCGAAAGCGCCTCGTCGCGCTCGACCAGCCCCTCGCCCGCGCTGCCCGGCCGATGGAAGCGCGCGACGAGCTGCAGCCGCGGATCGGCAGCGGCAGTCTCCGCCATTTGCCGTCCCATGCGGCCGAGCGCACCGGCGATGGCTATCCTGAGCGGGTGTGGCATGGCGATCCTTTTCGAAAGCTGAGTCTGAACAATCCCCTAGCACGCCGTCTTGGCAAAATGATTCAAACGACTCCGGGCCACGACATCGGCGCGAAACAAGGGCGACCTATACGCGACTGTGAAGCGCCACACTCAAGATCACTGACGTGGCATGCTAATTTAGCGCCTGTGTGTCCGGCTGCGCCGGATCCAAGTCCGAGGGGGACGCTCATGCTGCGGCCAATGCATGCCCTGGTTCTTTCCTGCCTCGCCTTGACGCCCCTTGCCGGAGTGGCCCTTGGGGCGCAGGCGTCTTCCGAGACCTCCGACGACGCGGCCAAAAAGGCTGCGGACGATACAGCGAAGAAGGCCGCGCTTGCCGAGGCGATCAGCGTCTGCGACAAGGGCGCCGCCGTGCCGCTCGATCCCGAAGCCAAAGCGCCGCCTGTCCAGTATGGTGAGCTCTTCCCGCAAGACTTCGATCTCCGCAAGCTCAAGACCCTGGCCGACAAGTGCCAGGCGGCGATGCTCGGCGCGCCGCAGGAAAAGCGGCTGACACTCGAATGGCTGCGGGTACAGGTCGCGCTTAACCAGGCGGGGCTCACCTTTCTCCTGCCGCAAATCAAGCTCATCGCCGACGGCGGCAGTCCCGAGGCGAATTATCTGCTCTACGAGCTCTACTCGGTGCATCGGCGCGACGGCGCTGACGCCGGTCCGCTACCTGTCTCGCGCGGCATGGCGCTCGAAGCCTTGCAGAAGGCAGGCGCTGCCGGCCATCTCACGGCGCTCGAGACACTGCTGCGCCAGTATATCGATGGGCCGCTGCTGCGCCGCGATGCGCACAAGGTGGTCGAGACCGCGCAACGCGTCATCGACGCGCCGGCCCAGGGCCAATCGCCCGGCGAATGGGACAGCCAGTTCCGTGCCGCCATGCCGCTGCTGATTGCGCGGACGACGCTGGAGAACGACGGCTTTGCCGCCGAGGAGCAGCAAAAGGCACTTCAGGCCATGGACGCGGATACCAAGGCCGGAACCACGGGGCCCGAAGCATCGGTGCTCGCCTATATCAAGGCGCTGCGGCTGGGACGCGGCACGCAGCCGGACGCTGCCAAGGCCAGGCAATTGCTGGAAGCGCGCGTCGCCAGCGATCAGTATGCCGTGCCGATGCTGGCCGACATGCTCGCCAAGGGCGAAGGCGGGCCGGCGGACGGCAAGCGCGCCATCGCCGCGCTGCGCGCCGCCACCAAGAACGTTGCCGAGGCCGGGCCGATGCTGGCCGGCCTGCTGCTCGACGGCAAATTCGTCGGCCGCCAGCCGCGTGAGGCGATCCGGTTGCTCAATGCCTCCTCGGACCTCGACGCCAGCATCAGGCTGGCGAAGCTGCTTCCCGACTATGACGGCTTTCAGATCGACAATCCGGACCAACTGATCGGGCGCCTGAGCGACGCCGCCGAGGCCGGCGAACCAGGTGCTGCGCTGGAGCTGGCGCGGCTGCAGCTGTCGGACGATCAGCGGTTCAAGAACGAGGATGTGGCGCGCGCCATGCTGAAGCCGCTGGCGGACGCGGGTGACCGCGACGCGCTCTGGCTCTACGCCTCGACGCAATATGCCAATCTGGATTCGACCAGCTATCGCCCGTCGCGCCGCGACGACGGCCTGAGCGACGATCAATTGAAGGCCCTGATCGACGAAGGCGAAGCCAAGAAGGAGCAGCAGGCCTATCTGCTGCACGCAAAGCTTCTGCGCAAAGGCGTGGTCTATCCGCAGGATGACCAGAAGGCGACCGCGATGCTGATCAATGCCGCCAATCTCGGCGGCCTCGAGGCGATGGTGCTCCTGGGCGACGCCTATGACGACGGTCTCGGCGTCGACAAGAACCCGCGCGAGCGGCTGCATGCTTGGCGCGAGGCCGCGCGGCTCGGCTCGCTCACGGCAAAGAGCAAGCTCGCCAATGCCTTCACCTTCGACAGCTTCGACCACCTGATGACGCTGCGCGAAGGCATCACCGACCGCATCGCCCTTTACAATGATGGCATCGGCAGGATGGGCGCCGGTGTGTTCGGCGCCAACGACGCCGACATGGAACTGAGCGGCCTCTTTTCCGGACCGGCCTCCAGCGCCGGAAACGCAGCGATCGCGGCTGCGGTGATGGATGCCTTTCGCGAGGCGCCGGCCGGCCTCGACGACGACAATCTGGTCGGCATCGGCAAGGCGCTGCCCGACGATATCCGCGTCGCCATCGAGACGACGCTGAAGAGCGAAGGTTTCTACACTGGCGAGCCGAAAGGCTATTTCGGTCCGGACGCGCGCAAGGCGCTCGCGGCCTGGGTCGATGCGAAGGGTCCGCTTGGCGATGCTCCCAGCCCGCAAGCCGCAGCCGGGACACAGCAGGCCACGCCGGCTCCGGGCGTCCTCGACGCGGACCTCGTCAACCGCATCCGCGACAAGGTGTTTGCCCAGGCGCAGGCCGCCAAGACCGATAAGCAGAAGCTCGCCGCCATCAAGCAGCTCGGCATTCTCGCCCGCTATGGCGACCTGCCCTCGCGCTGGGTGCTGGTGCGCAACTACCATCAGGCGCGCGCCATCCGGTCGGTCGTCACGCCCGAGGAGATCACCCGCTACGCGCTGGATATACTGGTGTCGAAGCCCGAGGGCGTCGAGAAGCCGGAATTCGAGTTCATCTTCGACCTGACGCAGATCGCGCAGGATCGCAAATCCAGGATGGTGGGCAATGCCACCATTCAGGCGATCCGCGACGATCCACGCCTGCAGGACCCGCTGACGCTCGGGGCCGTCATGAACCAGTTCGCGTTTGCGCCGGACGCTTGCGACTCCGTGCTCGCTGCTGCGAAGAAAGCCGGGCTCGACGGCGTTGGTTCGGAGGGATGTGACGAGGACACGCGCTCGGCCCTCATCGCCTTCGCCAAGGACAAGGGCGCCGCCGGTGTCGAGGCAGCGGCGCGCAAGACGGCCGTGGATGAGGTCAAGGCGCTGGACGCGAAGGCGGCGAAGTAGTTAGAGCGCCCTGAGCCAGACCTTGTTGTCATGGACGGCGGCGCCGCCATAGGGCGCCGGGGCATCGGCGCCGGTCAGCACATTGATGCCCTCGCCGCGCTCATGCGCACTGTTCGGCCAGATGCCTTCGGCGATCACCACGCCGCGTTTCACGCCGTTGAAGAACTTCGCGTGCAGCACCAGATCGCCGCGCCGGTTGCCGACCTCAACACGGCCGCCATCCTCGATGCCGAGCGCCGCTGCATCTTCGCGGTGGATAAGCAGTTCGGGCCTGCCTTCCTTGGCCCTCGATACCGGCGTCTCGGAAAAGCTCGAATTGAGGAAGTTGCGCGCCGGCGAGGTCGCCAGCCGGAACGGATGCTCCTCGTCCGCCACCTCGATCAGCTCGACATGATCCGGGAATTCCGGCAGCCGCTCGATGGGGCCGAACAGGCCCATGCTTTTCGGCGGCCGGTTGGGCGCCGACTGCCCAGTCCAGTTGGGCCGGAAGTGAAACTTCTTGTCGGCATGGCCGAAGCCGTTGATGAAATGCGCGTCGTCGAAGTCGGGCTGCAGGTCGACCCACTTCAGTTCCCTCAGACTCTCGAAGCTGCCAAGCCCGCGCTTGCCGAGGATGATGTCGATATGCTCGCGCTCGGTCAGGCCGAAGCCTGGCCTGTCGCCGACGCCCAGCCGCTTGCCGAGTTCTTCATTCAAGGAGTGGTTGGTGCGCGGCCCTTGCGGCGGCTCGATCAGCTTGGGGCCGAGGGTGATGTGCTGGTTGCCGCCGCCCTTGTAGATGTCGTCATGTTCCAGAAACATCGTCGCCGGCAGCACGACGTCGGCAAGCTTGGCGGTATCGGTCATGAACTGCTCATGCACGCAGGTGAACAGGTCCTCGCGCAGAAAACCCTGTTTCACCAGCCGCTGCTCCGGCGCGACATTGGCCGGATTGGTGTTCTGAATCAGCATCGCCGTCACCGGGGGCCCGCCATAGAGCGCGTCCTCGGCGCCTGTAAGCACCGGGCCGATGCGCGAATGGTCGAGATAGCGGATGTTCGGATCGCGCATCGCGGTGCCTTCCAGCACATCCTGGTTCAGCTTGAAGATCCCGGAGTTGGAATGGAAAGCGCCGCCTCCCTCATACTGCCAGGCACCGGTGACGGCGGCGATGCAAGAAGCAGCGTGCATGTTGATCGAGCCGTTGCGCTGGCGCGCAAAACCGTAGCCGAGGCGGAAATAGGTTTTCTTCGTCGTGCCGACGATCTGCGCGAAGGCCTCGATCTCGCCCACAGAGAGCCCGGTGATGGCGGCGGCCCATTCGGGCGTGCGGGTGCGCAGATGCTCTTCCAGCCCGCGCGGGTCGTCGGTGTATTTTTCCAGAAAGGGGCGGTCGGCGAACCCGTCGCGGAACAGCACATGCATGACCGCACAGGCGAGCGCGGCGTCGGTGCCGGGCTTCAAGACCAGGCCGAGATCGGCCTGCTTCATCGTGGCATTGTCGTAGATGTCGATGACGATGATTTTCGCGCCGCGTTCTTTCCTCGCCCTCGTCGCATGCGTCATGACATTGACCTGCGTGACCACGGCATTGGTGCCCCAGATCACCACACAGTCGGCCTTGGCCATCTCGCGCGGATCGGGACCGCGCAGGGCGCCCGCGCCCATCATCCAGCCGGTCCAGGCAAGATTGGTGCAGATCGAGCCGAAGAAGCCGGAGTATTTTTTCGCGTGGCGAAGCCGTTCGATGCCGTCGCGCTGCACCAGCCCCATAGTGCCGGCGTAGAAATATGGCCAGACGGTCTCTGAGCCGTATTTCTCCTCGGCCGCAATGAACTTCTCCGCCACGAGGTCGAGCGCCGCTTCCCAGCTTGCTTCCTTCCAAGCGCCCTCGCCCTTGGCGCCGGCGCGCACCAGCGGCTTCAGCAGCCGATCGGAATGATGGACACGGTCGGCATAGCGCGCGACCTTGGCGCAGACGACGCCCGCCGTATAGCTGTTCGCCTTCGCGCCATGCACGCGACCGATGCGGTCGTCGTCGAGAAGCTCGACTTCGAGCGCGCAGGTGGAAGGACAGTCATGCGGACAGGCCGAATGGCCGATCCGGAGCTTGGCGTGCTGGTTCATGCGGGGTGTGTAGCGGGTTTTGGGAGGGAGGTGTAGGGCCAGAGACAATTAGCCGATTTCCCCCCTTGGGGGGGATGAGCTGATCACTCCGCAATCCCTTCCTCATACTCCGCCGACATCGTCAGCCACTTGTCCTCGTTGAGCGCCAGCGTGTGGGCAAGCTGCGATCGCTCCTTGGCCAGGCGCGTCGCGGTCGAGGGGTCCTTCTCGTAGATAGCCGGGTTGGCGAGCTCATCCTCGATCAGGTCGATGCGCTTGCGGATGCGGTCCATCAGCGCCTCGGTGGCGCGGATTTCCTTGGCTAAAGGTTCGAGCGCTGCGCGACGTTGCGCCGCCTCGCGGCGGCGGTCGGCCTTGGAGGCCTTGTCCGCTTCCTTCTGCTCGCGGCGATTGGACGAGACGCCGGTGACGAGCGTCTTGTAATCCTCGAGATCGCCGTCATAGGGATTGACCGCGCCGTCCTTGACCAGCCAGAGCCGGTCGGCCGTCGCCTCTAGCAGATGCCGGTCGTGCGAGATCAGGATCACCGCGCCCGGAAAATCGTTCAGCGCATGGATCAGCGATTCACGGCTGTCGATGTCGAGATGGTTGGTCGGCTCGTCCAGGATGAAGAGGTTCGGGCCCTCGAAGGCCGATAGTCCCATCAACAGTCGCGCCTTCTCGCCGCCGGACAGATCCTTGGCCGCGGTGTTCATCTTCTCGGTCGAGAGGCCGAACTGGGCGACGCGGGCGCGCACCTTGGCTTCCGGCGCGTCCGGCATCAGCCGGCGTACATGCTCATAGGCGCTTTCCTCGGGACGCAGATCGTCGAGCTGGTGCTGGGCGAAGATCGCCACCTTCAGGCCGGGCGCAACCGTCATCGACCCGGTCTCGGCCTTCAGCCGGCCGGCGAGCAATTTGGCGAAGGTCGACTTGCCATTGCCGTTGGCGCCGAGCAGCGCGATGCGATCGTCGGCATCGATGCGCAGCGTCATCTTCTTCAGGATCGGATTGCCCTCGGTGTAGCCGACATTGACGCCGTTCAGCGCCACGATCGGCGAGGCAACCGTCTTCACCGGCTCGGGAAAGGAAAAAGGCCGCACCGTGTCGTTCGCCACTGCGGCGATCGGCTTCAGCTTCTCCAGCGCCTTCAGGCGCGACTGCGCCTGTCTTGCCTTGGAAGCCTTGGCGCGAAAACGCTCGACGAAGGATTCCATATGCTTGCGCTGCGCTTCCTGCTTGACGCGACTTTTCTCCTGCAGCTCGCGCTGCTCGGTCAGCTGGCGCTCGAACTGGTCGTAGCCGCCGCGCCAGTAGGTCAGCTTCTTCTGGTCGAGGTGGATGATCGAATTGACGGCGCGGTTGAGCAGGTCGCGGTCATGCGAGATCAACAGCACCGTGTGCGGATATTTGGAGACATAGTTCTCCAGCCACAACGTGCCTTCGAGATCTAGATAGTTGGTCGGCTCGTCGAGCAGCAGAAGGTCGGGCTCGGAGAAGAGCACGGCTGCGAGCGCAACGCGCATGCGCCAGCCGCCGGAGAAGGACGAGGCCGGGCGCTTCTGCGCGGCATCATCGAAGCCGAGGCCGGCAAGGATGGTGGCGGCACGGGATTCGGCCGAATGCGCGTCGATGTCGGCGAGCCGGGTATGTATCTCGGCGATGCGGTGCGGATCTGTCGCGGTCTTCTCTTCCTCAAGCAAAGCCTGGCGCTCGACATCGGCTTTCAGCACGATCTCGATCAGCGGCTCCTCAGTGGCGGGCGCCTCCTGCGCCACCTGGCCGATGCGCGTGTTTTTGGGTAGGCTGATCGAGCCGGTCTCGGACGGAAAATCGCCGGTGATCGCCTTGAACAAAGTGGTCTTGCCGGTGCCGTTGCGGCCGACGAGGCCGGCCTTGGTGCCGGCCGGCAGGGTCAGCGAGGCATGATCGAGAAGCAGCCGCCCCGCCATGCGCAGCGTAAGGTCGTTGATGATAAGCATAGGCGGGCTTTTGCACGGGACATCGGCGCTTCGCAAGAGCCAGCGCCATGATGAGGGCTCGCACGGACCGGTCGTCAAAAGCCCGACTGATTGGAACCAGTTGCCGGCCGGAGCGTTTTGCAGCCCGTGATCCGCTATCTCGCCCTCGCCTTCATCTTCTTCCAGGTCGCCACGACCACCGCGCTGGCGACGCAGGTGGTTCTGTTCGAGAGCGAGACCGCTCCGATTGCGCTTCCAGTCGAAGCGACGGGCGGGGCATCGACACAGCCAATCTCCCCCCTTATGGGGCGCACGACGGAACACCTGCTGATCCAGATCGACAGCGGAAAACAACTTCGCCCGTCGCCCATGAACGACTGAGAGGCTGGCTGGGCAGCGCTCCCACCGCCCTTGCCGGGCATCTCTCGCACAAGCCGGGAGATTGTTCACTCCCGGCTTTCGCCAATCATCGCCGGTCGCACTTTGCTTGCCACATCATAGATTTGGGGTTGATCGCCGCCATTGTCTCAACCTATGATGGCACAAGCGAGGGGCTGCTTCAAACAGAGGGCAGATCATGTCGGGCAAGACCTCGCTCCTTTCGGGCTCGCTGGCGGTCGCGATTTTCGCAATCGCTGCCGGGCTGCTTCTCACCGCATCCGCGGCCCGCGCGGCAGCCATTGACTGCGCGACGGCGAAGACTCAGGCCGACCTTGCCACCTGCAGGACCGCGAATGCTGCTTCGGCCGACGCTGGGCTCAACGCTGTCTACAAGGCGCTGGCGGCACGTCTCGCTCCCGCCGACCTTAAGCGCCTTCGCGACGCGCAGCGCGCCTGGATCCCGTTCCGCGACAAGGAATGCGCCTTCCGCACCCAGCCCTATGCCGATGGCTCGGTCTATTCGACCCTGGTCGAGACCTGCAAGGCGGAGCTGACCAAGGCGCGCCTGGCGCAGTTGCAGCACCAGTTGCAATGCCCGGAAGGCGATCTCTCCTGCGTGCCGCAAAGCGGCGGCAATGCCGCGCCTGCGACAGCTGGCGCCGCGCCTTCTGCGGCTAAAGCCCCGCCCGCGAAACCCGCCGCTGCCCAGGCTAGCCAGAACGATACGAGGCCATGCGCGCAATCCGCCGGCAAGGCGAAGTCGGACCAATATGTCTCGCAATGCGTCCAAGTTTCGCCGGCGACCAACCCGCCCTGCAATGGCCAGAACGCATGCAGCATGATGATCGACGAGATCAAGCGGGGCTGCGCCATGATCGGCAAGGACAATCCGCCAACCTTCTGTTCCGCGTATAAGGGGTGAGAGAAGCGCCCCGCCCTGCCTGCCTGCCGCAGGAGACCGTCCTTCCCGGTGGGAAAGGCAGGCAGGCCAAGCGGGCGGACCACAAGTTCAGCTTCGGCTTGTACTCAGGCCCTGCGCGGCCAATACCATGAAAGAAGGGCCAAAAGCTCCGCGGCCGGCGGTTGTGCTTGTCGAAAATCGATTTCAGTTTTCGTGGCCAACTGTAAATCTATGACCGCGGGGTGAGTCGTGCGTGGGCGCCAATGAGAAACTTGGCCTCAACAATAACTTGGCCTCAAAAATCACTTGGCTATGTCAGGAGCTCACGATGGGCGAAGCGGTCAACGATCTGAGAACGCTGAGATATGTGGCCGAGATCGCGCGGGGGCTGGCAAAGATGCTCTCGCACACGCGCTACCAGATGCTCGTCTATTTTCTTGAAATGGCCGCCGTCGAGGCGGACAGCCTCGCCGCCGCGCAACATCGCGATCGCGACGACGCGAGCAAGCCGCCACCCCGCAACTGATGCCGGGCGTTCGGCGCATTTGCGAAAACCACCTTCCCGGGATCGCGGATTAAATCGAAGCCTTGTCAGCCGCCGCGCCTCGATGACCCACGGTCGTCATGCTCGAGAATGGCGCGCTGGAACTCGTCCAGCGCGCTGAGCGCGGTGCGCAGACCGGCGGAGGGACGCACAACGAAAACAGCAATGTGCCGAGAATTGTGCGGATGGCCGCGCCATGACGATGGCGCGGCGTCATTCATTGCCTCATGCAGCAGCTGAAGCGCGTCGCGATCTTTCAGATTCGCTCCATGCGCTTTAGGTCTTAGATTTTACGCATGTCTTTATCCCGAGACCGGTTCCCATTGTCGGGAGACACGCTTTAGGTCCGGCCCTCAGGCCTTGCCCTTGCGCTTTCCCTTGCCGGCATCACCGCCGGCCGGCTTGCGGCCGAGGCCGGAAGATTTCGCCAGCGCCGAGCGGGTCGCCGAGTAGCTGGGCGCCACCATCGGATAATCGGCAGGCAGACCCCATTTGGCGCGGTATTCGTCCGGAGTCAGGCCGTGATCGGTCGCAAGGTGGCGTTTTAACGACTTGAACTTCTTTCCGTCCTCCAGGCAAACGATGTGATCCGGGAAGACGGAACGCTTCGGGTTGACGGCGGGTGTCAGCGCCACCGCCTCCTTGACGACGCTGCCGCCTGCGAGCTTGCGCACCGAGGCGCTGACGCTGGCGATCAGATCAGGCAGGCCGGAAGCTGGGAGCGGATTGTTGCCGACATAGGCGGAGACAATGTCGGCGGTCAGTTCGATTGCAGTCTTATCGTCGATGTTGGACAATTTTTTCACCTTCTGCCGGCCCTCAAATCGCCAGCTTGTTTTTAAGACTTTTGTCGGTGTATCGAATTGGACAAGCCCCCCAACGGACCGTCCAGAGTCAGTAAAGCTACGCGACTCAATACGGGGTAATGTTTCTCCGCGGGCTGCAAAGACGCAAGTTAGGATTTCTAATAGCTATAACAGATGCTTTATAGCACCGGCGGTCCGGGTGGATACGTATAACCTCCGGTTGCACTCGGTCGACCAAGCAAGTTGCTGAAAAATCGAAGTTCAGGCCAAGTCTGGCCACGGTAACAACAATCCGCCGGCTTGATGTGGGCCATTCGCGATTCGGCGGCACCAGGGGAAATCGCTCATTTGGCGGCGACGCCGCGCCTGACATCCGCCGAAGGGCTGTCCGCCAAGATTTCCAGCACGCGTTTCCAGCGCGCGCAGCGGCCAAAGTCCTTTTGCTCGATAGCCTTTTCAGCCTTCATGGCTGCATAGAGCGACGCTTCCGCGCCAAATTCCCTCACCAGCCAGTGCGCCTCCCGCCTGGCGCGGCGTTCGTCCTCGTCAACGGGCATTCTGGACATCATGCCTGGTCTCCGTACCTTCGATGCCGACCGCTAGGCAGCTGCCAATGACGAGGGAGGCGCCGGCAACAGCCGTCATCGACAGGCTTTCGCCTGACAAGGTCAGCAGAAACGTGGAAGCGATCGGCGTCAGATAGGCAACGACCGCTATCCTGCCGCCGTGATCGAGCTCTGCTGCGCGCGACCAGAAATAGTAGCCGAGCCCCATCGGGCCGGCGCCGAGATAAAGGCCGAGCAGGAGATGCGCGCCGCTCGGGCGCACGAGGCCGTCATGCAGCCACCAGGCAAGGGTGAGCGCGACGCCGATCAGCGCCGAGGGCAAAAGCAGGCGTTCCGGCGAAACTCCAAGGCGGCCGACAGTAAGCGAGTAGACGGCCATGCAGAGCGCCGAGCCGAAAGCGGCGAGACAGCCGACGACGCTGGCGCCTTCGAACCAGGCTCTCTCGAACCAAAGATGCGCGCGCCCTCCGGAAATGACCAGCGCCACGCCGGCGAAGCCGACAGCGGCGGTCAGCCCGAGCAGCAGCGGCCGGCGCGGCCGGCCCAGCAGGATAACCGCCGCGGCGGTCATCAGCGGCCAAGTATAGGCGACGAGGTTCGCCTCGATGACCGGCATCGAGGCGAAACCGATATATTGCAGCACCATGGTGCCGACCAGACCCAGGAAGCCGACTGCGTGGGCGAGCGCATACGTCCCCTTCTCATCTTGAAGGAGAAGGTGTCGCCAAAGGCGACGGGGGGCTGGACGGAGTGAGGCTTTGACACTGTCAGGCGCGAGTGGCAGACGGGACAAGTCCCGTTCCTTCCAACAGCTCTCATCCGTTTCGGCGCTACGCGCCGATCCACCTTGCCTCACAAGGGGGGAAGGAGAAGTGCTCATCAGCCGGATCAGCGCAAACACGAAGGCTGCCCCGCAAAATTGCAGGAACTGCACTTGCGACACCGGATAGAGGGCAAGCAGCGTCTTGCCGACCAGGGCGTTGGTTGCCCATAGCGCCACGGCGCCGAGGGCGAAAGCCAGCGCCGCCGCGGGGGCGGCGCTTGAGCCGTTTTGACCGTCCCGCACAACCGGGCCGAAGCTCAGCGACGCTGGGGGCGGCTGGCGCTCGACCGGATCGTCGGTCACTACCACGACTCCCGTGCCCCTCCGGAAACCGCCTCAACGGCCGGCTGAGGAGGCATAGGATGCTCCCCGGCATCGCGGCGATAGGCGGGCAGCTGGTTGGTCCAGACATCCTCCGCCAACTCGTTCACCCAGGCACGGTCATGGTCGTTGTCGGCAGCGAGGTAGAACAGGCGGTTGTCGTCGACATAGGGCCTGATCGTCGAGCGCTGGTTGAGCACCAGAGTGACGCGCTCGCCGAGCTGGATCGGCGCGGTGCGGTGGAGCACGCCCAGGAATTGGCCGAGCGTGGCGTAGTTCATCTTGTGGTCGATGCGCATGATCTTGTTGCGCGGCAGGTCGCGGCCGGACTCCAGGATCGAGCGGCCGGTCTCGGAATCGTCGCAATAGATTTCAAGATGACCGCCGATGAGAGGGTCGCTGATCGACAGCGGGATCAGCTCCGTCACTGGAACGCCATCGCAATGCCATTCGACGGCGCCGTCCCTGGGGTTCATGAAGGTGACGGTCGAACCGACGATCGACAGCGGATAGGGTTCGAGCTCGGTGCCCATCATGTCGGACAGCCTTTCCAAGCGCAGCTTGTCGTGTAAAAGCTCTTTGATCTCCGGAATATAGCGGTCGGCGCCCGTGATAAAGGTAAGGTCGAGGTGTTTGTGAACGGCATGGCTGGCCTTCAGCTTCAGTGCGGCTTCCTCGATCGCGGAAAGCAGAGCAGGGTCGTAACCGTGACGATACTGGGCGACGCCGAAGGTCGAGACTTTCCAGGCGGTCTCATGACCAATGATGGCCTCGCGGCTCAGCGCACAACGCAGTTCGGGAATTGTATGGGCGTTCATTGTACTTTCTCCAAGATGGGGGCAACACTTGGTTAAAAGTCATTTAAAGGCCCACCCCTGTAAATTTAGGAATGCTGGTGGTAGCGTAAGCCCAGCTTAAGGTCGAAACCCCGTGCGTCTGCTCAGTCAGGTCAACCTCAACTCGCTGAAAATCGTGGAGAGCGCCGCGCGGCACCGGAATTTCACCCGCGCCGGCGAGGAGCAGTTTATCACCGCTTCTGCCGTCAGCCAGCGCGTGAAGAGCCTGGAGGACCAGCTGCGCTTCAAGATCTTCGAGCGCGGCGGCAACGCGGTATCGCTGACGCCGGAAGGCGAGGCCTACGTGGCGCGCGTGCGCGAGGCGCTGGAGCGCATCGTGGCGGCCAGCATGGAAGCCACCGGCCAGTCACAGGCGCATGTGCTGCGGATCTGCGTGCTGCCGACCTTCGCGGCGCGCTGGCTGTTTCCCAGGCTGATCACCTTCCAGCGACAATATCCCGACATCGAGATGCGGGTGTCGACATCCTACGCCACGCATGAATTCTCGACCTCGGAATATGATCTCGAGATCCGCTACGGCGACGGCAATTTCCCAGGCCTCACCTCGGACCTGCTGTTCAAGGAAGACCTGACGCCGGTATGCAGCCGCAAGCTGTTTCACGACGTGTTGGGCGACAAGCCGCTGTCAAGGGTGACGCCGGAAGACCTGCGCTTCTTCACGCTGCTGCATTCCGACACCTGCACGCAGAACTGGCAATCGTGGCTGGGCTTTGCCGGCGCGAGCTTCGTGCTTGGCCAAACCAGAAGCGTCTATTTCGATTCCTGCATGATGTCTTACGAAGCCGCCAATGCCGGCATGGGCTTTGCCGTCGCCAACCGTGCCTACATGGCAAGCGACATTCGCGCCGAGCGGCTGGTGGCTCCCTTCGCGGTCCACCATCCCAACACGGCGGGCTGGTACTTCGTCAGCCCCATCAAGGCGCTCGGCGCCCGCAAGGTGGAGTTGTTCAAGCAGTGGATCCTGGCTGAAGCGGCGCTGACGCAGCGCCAGCTCGACACCGAGATCGCCGGCGGACAGCCGGGACGCGCGGCCTAAGCAGCGCCGCTCGCGAACCTTAAGAACTTTCCGGGTATTTCCACTGACTGTAGCCGGCTAGCGCGATCGCACCATGACGTAAGGCCGAGACTCAGCTATGTTGGATTGCGCGGCGGGCCTGATTTTCCCGCTTGGCCGGCGCTATCCAGCTTCCTCCCAAGCAGCGCCGGCCTTCTTCGTTTCAGGCCGACGACAATTCAGCCCGCCCTGCCCTATTGCTTCGGCGCCGTACCCTGCTGGTCGCCGCCCGTAGTCGATTTCGGCACCGGGTTCTTGTCGACCTGCGGGTTCTGGTTGACCTCATCGCCCGGCGCCTTGGTGGGTTGCACGCTGCTGTCGCAGGCGGCGAGCACGAGCCCTGCCGCAAGAGCCAGCAGCACAGGAAGCTTCTTCATGACGACCTCCTCTCGTTCGCCCCTTTCATGAATGCAAACGAGGCGGTGACGGTTTGGTTGCGCGTGAGGGGAACCAACCGGCCCACGCCCGGTTGGAAGCCAATCGAACCGCATGAGGAGACGATGATGATCCGCCTGCTACTTACCGGCCTTTTCGCCTATACCGCCTATCGCGTCGCCGTCAGGATCATCGACGAGGTGCCTGGCGATGTCGCGCCGCTGGACATGCCGGGCGATGAGAGGCGCGCGTTGCGGCGCCAGTCGGCGGCGATGGGAGTGGAGCCGAAGCGGTAGTTGCCCTTTCCTTATCCCCCGGACGTGGTGGGGGATGCACACATCTTCTGTGGGGGCGCTGACTGATCGACCTGAGGCTTGATTGCCACGTGGTTCCCCCAATCCGTCGCTGCTTCGCAGCGCCACCTTCCCCCTCCGGAGGGAAAGGAAGGGAGCATTGCTGGACGAGCGTTGCCGGAAAAAAGGCCTGGGCGCCTTTCTTCCACCCCGTCGATGGGGGAGAGGTGGCTCGGCGAAGCCGACGGAGCGGGGGGTCGACCAGCACTCCGTTAGACAGTGCATACGCCAACCCGCGGCCGGCGCATCCCCTCTCCGGCCGCTTCGCGGCAATCTCTCCCCGCTAGCGCGGGCTAGGAAATTATTGCGAACAAAGCAGAAACGATGCTTGATGGGCGATGAACATCGCCGCTCGTGATTCGTCCTTCGAGACGCCTGCCTATCTTGCCCGGCTGAATGACGAGCAAAGGCTGGCGGTAGTGCATGGCGACGGCAAGGTGGCGGCGCCTCTGCTGGTGATCGCCGGCGCCGGTTCCGGCAAGACCAACACGCTGGCGCATCGCGTCGCCCATCTCATCGTCAAGGGCGCCGATCCGCGCCGCATCCTTTTGATGACGTTTTCCCGCCGCGCCGCGGCCGAGATGGCCAAGCGGGTCGAGCGCATCGCCGGCGAAGTGCTAGGGCGCGACGCGGCCATCATCGCCGACGCGCTCGCCTGGGCCGGCACGTTTCACGGCATCGGCGCCAGGCTCTTGCGCGACTATGCCGAGCAGATCGGGCTCGATCCGGCCTTCACCATCCATGACCGCGAGGATTCCGCCGACCTGATGAACCTTGCCCGACACGAGTTGGGATTGTCGAAAACCGAAAGCCGCTTCCCGACCAAAGGCACCTGCCTGCAGATCTATTCGCGTGCGGTGAACGCGCAGGCGCCGCTCGGCGAAGTGCTGGGCTCGGCCTTCCCCTGGTGCGCGGCATGGGCGGAGCAGTTGAAGGAGCTGTTCGCGGCCTATGTCGAGGCCAAGCAGGCGCAGAACGTGCTCGATTACGACGACCTGCTGCTCTACTGGGCACAGATGGCGGCCGAGCCGGAAATCGCCGCTCACCTCGGTTCCCGCTTCGACCATGTGCTGGTCGACGAATACCAGGACACCAACCGCCTGCAGGCCTCGATCCTTCTGGCGCTGAAGCCGGACGGCGCGGGCCTGACGGTGGTGGGCGACGACGCGCAGTCGATCTATTCCTTCCGCGCGGCGGAAGTGCGCAACATCCTCGATTTCCCAAAGCAGTTCGTGCAGGCTGCGGCGGTCGTCATGCTGGAGCGCAATTACCGCTCGACCGAGACGATCCTTGCCGCAGCCAACAGGGTGATCGGCGAGGCCAGTGAACGCTTCACCAAGAATCTGTGGACCGAGCGCCGGTCCTCGCACAAGCCGCAGCTGGTCAGCGTGCGCGACGAGGCCGAGCAGGCGAATTATGTCTGCCAGGCGATCCTGGCCGAACGCGAGGCCGGCACGGCGCTGAAGTCGCAGGCGGTGCTATTCCGCACGTCGAGCCATAGTGGACCGCTGGAGGTGGAGCTGACGCGCCGCAACATCCCCTTCGTCAAGTTCGGCGGGCTGAAATTTCTCGACGCCGCGCATGTCAAGGACATGCTGGCGATGCTGCGC
Organism: Mesorhizobium sp.; assembly: GCA_004020875.1. Taxonomy (GTDB): domain Bacteria; phylum Pseudomonadota; class Alphaproteobacteria; order Rhizobiales; family Rhizobiaceae; genus Mesorhizobium. The sequence goes on along the minus strand of SAPZ01000005.1, from coordinate 306,115 downwards.
TTTGCCGAGAACCCGCGCGACCGCGTCGCTGGTTTCCGCGTGCTGCAGCTGATGCCGGGGATCGGCCCGTCCGCCGCCTCGCAGATCGTGGATGCCATGGCGACATCGCTGGACGAGACGCTCGGCCTTGCCCGCTTCCGGCCGCCGCAGCGCGCCGCGCAGGATTGGCCGGTGTTCCTCGACATCTATAGCGGGCTGCGCGCGGGCGCCAGATGGCCGTCCGATCTCGAACGCATCAGGCTCTGGTACGAGCCGCATCTGGAGCGCATCCATGAGGATGCGATCACGCGCCGGGCCGATCTGATCCAGCTCGAGCAGATCGCTTCGACCTATCCGTCGCGCGAACGCTTCCTGACCGAGCTGACGCTCGACCCGCCCGATGCCACCAGCGACCAGGCCGGGCCGCCGCATCGCGACGAGGATTACCTCATCCTGTCGACCATCCATTCGGCTAAGGGCCAGGAATGGAAGAACGTCTTCGTACTCAATACGGTCGATGGCTGCATCCCAGCCGATCTAGGGGTCGGCACCAAGGAGGACATCGAGGAGGAGCGCCGGCTGCTCTATGTGGCGATGACCAGGGCCAAGGACAGCCTGCATCTGGTGGTGCCGCAGCGCTTCTATCCGCACAACCAGCCGGCGCGCGGCGACCGCCATGTCTATGCCTCGCGCAGCCGTTTCATCCCGGCCTCGATGCTTTCGGCCTTCGAGCAGTCATCCTGGGCGAGTGCGGCGCTCAAGGACGACCCGCGCCAGCGGCCGGGCGTCAAGGTCGATCTCGGCGCCCGCATGCGCGGCATGTGGAAATAGGGCTCGGCTTAGCGGAAACCAAAGGTCAAGATCGGCGTTCTTCGAGGCGATTGGCCGGAATTGGCCGCCCCTGGTACAGGAACCCGACGATGGACCCGACGGCCGTGGCTATGATCCTGCTTTCCTGCAGTGCTGAAATGCAGACCTGCCGCGTGGCCGATACGCAGCCGGCCATCTATGCTAACATGGACCAGTGTGCTGCCGCCCTCCCCGTTCGCCTCGAAGGCACTGGGATGGTCGGCAGATGCGAACCCGTGACGGGCGTTGCTCCAGGCAACAAGGTCGCCGTGGTGCGCGTCGTCAGAGGGAGCGGCTCGCGCGCGGTGTCGACGGATTATCTGGTGCAGCGCCTTGAAGATACCCACAGTCGATAGCGATATATATTGTTATATATGCCAGTATCCGGAATAAACCGGGGTGGTTGTCGAAATCCCCATTGCAACAATTTCTTTGTTCAGGTGAGAGTTGTGGAACATATCCGCAGCTTTATCATTTCTGTACGCAATACTTTATTCGAGGAGTTGGATATGAAGACCCTTATACTCGCTGCCTTGGCCGCTGCCATTTCGCTGTCGACCCTCTCCGCAACCACCGCGCCGTCCCAGGCCGCCAGCGTGGTGATCACCACGGACAATGGCAGCATGCGGCATGACGACCGCTACTGGCGCCATCATCATCGCGACCGCGACCACTGGCGTCATTGGAAGCACGCCCGCAAATGCCGAGTGAAAATCGAGAAGCGCTGGCGCCACGGCCACGTGGTGGTTCGCAAGGTGAAGATCTGCAGATCCGGTAACGACTGGTAGTAACGCCGGCCGGATTCGGGCGGGCGTGCGCGGGCTGTCGCTTTCGAGGAGCCGCAGCCCGCAGCGTTTTCAGTCGGCAAGGGACGGACCGCGCTTGCGACGGGCGAAACGCGACGCGGAACCTTCTCGCGACGAGGTGCGTTGTGAGGCGTCCTACCCCAAGACCGGAGGGGGCAGCCCCGCCACCGTCCGTCCCATTTTTCGAGAGGTCCGAATGCACGACAGGATGTTCTTCACCCCGGTCGCCCTTAGCGTGGGCGCCGGCCACAAGCGCATGATCGCCTCGCTGTTTGACATGCATGACTTCCTGACCGAGTTTCCGCCGTCGCGCCGGCGCCTCAGCTACGGCGCCGCGGTGAAAGCCTGCGAGGCCGCGCGGGCCGGAGAAATCCCGGCCGAGGCCGCGCGCGATGCGCTGATCACCTTCGCGGTGACCGCTGGCATTCTGTGGCCGTCGGACCAGCCGATCGTCTCGGTGAAGCCGGTCGCACGCGGCTATGGCGGCTTTGCCGCCTGACTTACGGCAAAAGACCATCTTCCCGGGCCCGCCGCCTATGAACTGCCCCGGGTCGGTTCACTTAACGAGAGGCCTTCCATGCCATTATTCCGGCTTGCGGCGGCCGGGGCCTCGGCGAGCGGCGCGGCCGGTGCGGCCGCTGCCACGAGGGGATAGACGAGCTGCTGGTGGTAGAGCTGCGGCACAGGCTCGTCGACACCGTATTTTTCCGGCATGCGCGGCGGCATGAACAAAGTGCCGCCGATCAGGTCGAGAAAGGGCAATTGGCCCGCGAAGTTCTTGTCATAGGCCTCGCGTTCGTTGGCGTGGTGCCAGTGATGGAACTGCGGCGAAGCAATCAGCCATTTCAGCGGCCCGAACCTGATGCGCGTGTTGGAGTGGATGAACACCGACTGCCAGTGGTAGATCAGCACATAGATGAGAACCGCCTCGGCGGAAAAACCCAGCGCGAACAGCGGCAGGAACGAAGCCGACTTGGTCAGGATCTGGTCCACCGGGTGCACGCGGTGCGCGGCCAGCCAGTCCATCTCCTCGATCGAGTGGTGAATGGCATGGAAGCGCCACAGGAACGGCACCGCATGGAAGGCGCGATGGGCAAGGTAGAAGCCGATATCGGCGATGAGCAGAGCCTCGATCGCCTGCAGCCACACAGGCTGCGACTGGACGGCGGCGGTGAGCGCCTCGGGAACGATACGCTGCGCCAGCAGCATCGCCACTCCGACCACCAATACTATACCCGCCTTGATGACTATGCCGTTGAAGAGCAGATAGAAAAGGTCGTTCAGCCAATGCCGGCGCGTTGCCGACTGCTCGCCATGCAGCGGCAGGAGCTGCTCCAGCGGGATGAAGATGAGGGCGATGATCAGCACCGCCTTGAAGTCGATAAGATCGAACACGGTCGCTCGCGGATCGGCTGAGGTCAGCCGCCGACACTAGCCGCCAAAGGATGAACGGACCGTTGATGGCGCCCAGGGACGCCTAGTGCATGGTGCCGCCGGCATCGCCAGCCATCCCGCTGCGCTGGCTCTCGAAGCTCACCTGGTCGCGGCCGTTGGACTTGGCCTTGTAAAGATGGCGGTCGGCGACTTGGAACATATCGTGGTAGGTGGTCGGGCCGCTGAAGGCGATGCCACCGATGCTGACCGAAAGGGGCCACGGCCGCCCGTCGGGCGCAAACTCGGCCTCGCGGATGCGGCGCCTGATGGATTCGGCGACCAGGAAGGAGCGCGTGGCATCGGCGCCGGGCAGGAAGACCGCGAATTCCTCGCCGCCGATGCGTCCGACAATGTCAGCGCCGTGCAGCTGACCCTTGATCGTCGCGGCGATCAACCTCAGCGCCTGGTCGCCGCAATCGTGGCCCAGCCGGTCATTGATTGACTTGAAGTGGTCGGCATCGACGATCAATAGCGCGCCGGCGTCGGCGACCGTCTGGTCGCGTGCCTGGTCGAGATAGGCCTCGACCAGCATCGAGAAGGCGCCGCGGTTGAAGACCGCGGTGAGGCTGTCGGTCGCGGCGATGACGCTGAGCTCCTTTTGTGTGATCGCCAGCTGGCGCATCTTCCACATCAGGAAGAACAGAAAGGAGCCGCCAAGGAAAAGCGGCAGGAAAAGATCCGTGAGCTGCGCCCACAGGAGCGCCTGCGGCGACAGCGAGGGAAAATTGAAGGAATCGACGAAGAAGGCGACGGCAATGAAAAAGGCTGTGCCGGCGGCGGTGACCACCACGACCCTGCCCCAGCTTGTCGGGGACAAATCGATGCGCATGCCCTTGCTCCCACTGCTACCAGCTTATTGTGGAACGGGAGCGCAAAGGAAGTCCTAACATATTAGCTTCAATGCAAGTGTGGTTAACAGGCCGTCGGAACCGCCCGTGATGGCAGGCAAGCCGAAAGCCCGCCCCCAAAGACCGCAGGCTTGACGACTGGCCGGAGGTTCTCGTCGAGGCACCGCCGGCTGTAGCGGGCGATGCGGTAAGTTTCAGAATTATTTCTGCAATAATATTTCTTATTTTCTTGTTTCTATACCTAATTGTTAATTAACTATTGACTTTTCATTAATATCTAAGAAGTGAGGCATGAACAACCGCTTCTCGCACCAAGCACCATTGGCAACGAAACCACGGCAGAAATTGCGGATTCCCGGAGCTACGCTTCAGGCGTAAGCGCGTCCTTCCTCGGAGCGCTGGAACAGCGCCAGATCGAGCGGCACCGCGGGGCGGCCGAGCACGGTAAGCACCATATGCGCCTGGCCGCGATGATGGGTCTGGTGGTTGAAGAAATGGCTGAGCGCGGGCGCCACGCGTTGCGAGACAGTTCGCATGTCGGAGAGGGTCATATAGGAGAAGCGGCCAGCGAGCGCCTTTTCGCTCATGCCGCCGACCCAGTCGATGATCCGCCTGTCCTCCGCCTCGCGCGCGCTGTGCAAGGGTGGCAGAGCCTTGTAAAGAATGGCGTCAAGGGAAGACGGCGCCTGTCCCTCGCCGGTGAAACGCTTCATCCAGATTCGATCAGCGGTCAGGATATGGTTGAGCGTTCTCATCATCGAGCCGAAGAAGGCGCCGGTGTCGCGGTTGAATTCCTCGTCGCTGAGGTGGGCCGCGGCATCGTAGAGACGCTGGTTGGCCCATTGATTATAGGCCGCAAACATCATGAAATGCTGTTTCATCATCCACCGGTTCGCCACGAATCCTGGCTCTACGTAACCCGCAGCAACGGACGCGCCAATGACCATTCTTCTCTACGACCTTGTCGGCCACGACGCCGAACGCCCGTTCAGTCCGCATTGCTGGAAGACGAAGATGGCGCTGGCCCACAAGGGACTCACCGCGACCAAGGTGCCGACGCGCTTCCTCGAAGTGCCCAAGGTCGAAGGCGGCGCGTCGAAGACAGTGCCGGTGATCCGCGACGGCGAGCGCGTGGTGGCCGATTCCTTCGCCATAGCGCTCTATCTCGACGAAGCCTATCCGGACCGGCCGACGCTGTTTGGCGGAGAAGGGGGCAAGGCGATGGCGCGCTTCATCGAGCGCTGGTCGCAGCTGACCATCCACCCCTATGTCGCGACGGTGGCGCTGACCGACCTGCATGACATGCAAGACGAGCCCAACGCCGCCTATTTCCGCGCAAGCCGCGAGCAGCGCTACGGCAAGCGGCTGGAAGAGGTCGTGACCAAGCGCGATGCCGGGCTCGCGGCCTTCCGCGCCGCGCTGGAACCGCTGCGCTCGACGCTTGCCTACCAGCCTTTCATCGGCGGCGAGGCGCCGCTGTTTGCCGATTACATCGTGTTCGGTGCGCTGCAATGGGGGCGCGTCGCCTCGCCTTTCCAGTTGCTCGACGACAGCGACAGCATCACTAGCTGGTTCGAGCGCTGCCTCGATCTGCATGGCGGTATCGGGCGGCAGGTCGCGGCGGCGGCGTGACGGCCGTCGGAATTGCCATGCTGCGTTATGAGATGCAGGCCGGTATCTGGGTCTACCCCGGCAAGGGCGGCTGGCATTTCATCACGCTGCCGTCGGATGTCGCGGCGCGGATCAAGGCGGCGATGGCGGGGCTTGCGCGCCCCTGGGGCTCTCTCGGCGTCACCGCGGTGATCGGCGAAACCCGGTGGCAGACATCGCTCTTCCCAGACAAGACGACCGGGAGCCTGCTGTTGCCGGTCAAAGCGTCGGTGCGCCAGCGCGAAAGCCTCAAGGCGGGCGATGAGCCGACACTGACCATTGAGATCGTGCTCTAGCGTCTACTTCGACGCGCCCTTGTCACCCGCCTCCCCATTCGGCGCATCGCGATTGGCGAGCCTGACGCAGATCGGATCGCCCTCCGCCATGCGTGCACATTGCCATTCCGGGCCAAAGCCGAAATTCCGCTCGGCGCGTCGTGAAAAGAAAAGCAGGGCAAGAGCGACAGCGGCGCAAAACGCTGCGATGAAAAGAAGGCCGGCCATATCGCCGCGCGTGAGATAGCGCCGGTTCATCGCCTCAGGCTCCGCGCTGCCGCAACGCGCCTGGGTTCGACGCGAAGCACGTTCGCAGGCGTTTAATTATCCCGCAAAGCGCCCGCCTTGGCCAGAAGCCGCCTCCCCTTGGCAAGCCGGCGGGCGGCTTGTATAGAGCCCGCCACTCCAATTTCCATTCCCAAGAACAAGGACGACCCTATGGCGATCGAACGCACCTTCTCCATGATCAAGCCGGACGCGACCAGGCGCAACCTGACTGGTGCCATCACCAAGATGCTGGAAGACGCCGGCCTGCGCGTCGTCGCATCGCGCCGCGTATGGATGAGCCGCCGCGAGGCCGAGGGTTTCTACGCCGTCCACAAGGATCGCCCGTTCTTCGGCGAGCTGGTGGAATTCATGTCGTCGGCGCCCACCATCGTGCAGGTGCTGGAAGGCGAGAACGCCATTGCCAAGAACCGCGAAGTGATGGGCGCCACCAACCCGGCAAACGCCGCCGAAGGCACCATCCGCAAGGTGCATGCGCTGTCGATCGGCGAGAACTCCGTGCATGGCTCCGACGCGCCGGAGACGGCCGCGCAGGAGATCAAATACTGGTTCTCGGACACCGAGATCGTCGGCTGAGTCAGCTGAAACCTTCCAGAATTCAGAAGGCGGCCCCCGGGCCGCCTTTTTAACATGGGTGAATGCGTAACCGACCTAGCTCCCTATGGTGCTGGTCAGGCGATAGAAGGCTCCCCGCCCCCGCGAGCTTCTGTCATGCTTCCGTCCAACAATGGAGGATGCGATGATCGGCCCCCATGTTTCCAAGAGCGGCATAGCCTATCCGGACGATCTCGTCCTGCTGAAGCGCATCTATGACCAGGTCTGCGTGGAGCGGGGCATTGCCCGCGGCAGTTCCGAGGCATCAGACCTGGCGATCGAAGCCATGAAGCTGTTTTCCGCCGGCATTTTCGACGAGGATACGATCGGCCGCCGTCTTCGCCACCGCTGATCGAGGGTCCTAAAGCGCGTTGCGATCCTTCGGATTCGCTCAATGCGCTTTAGGTCTTTTACGCATGTCTTTATCCCGAAACCGGTACCCACTTTCGGGAGACATGCTTTAGGGATCAGTCCCCATCGCCGTAGCGGATGACCTCGACCTTCTCCCTGGTGATCAGGCAGCTCCTCTCACTCGTCAGCGCCTTGATCGCAGGGATCAGCGCATCGATCTTCTCCGGCGCATCGACGATCTCGACGACGATGGGCAGATCCTGCGACAGGCGCAGGATCTTGGCGGTGTGAAGCACGCTGGAGCGGCCGAAGCCCAGCGGCCCGCGCAGCACCGTGGCGCCGGCCATGCCCGCTTCGCGCGCCTTGATGACGATCGCCTCGTGCAGCGGCTTGCCGTCGGCCGCCCTGTCGTCCTCGCCGAAGAAGATCCTGAGCAGCGCGCATTGCGCGGGAAGTTGCATGTTTCTCCTCCCTGTTACCTGTCTACCGGTAAGCGGTTGAGCCTAGATGCCATCAGATAGCCCAGCCACGCGCCGGCGAGCGACAGCCCGACCACACTGATGAGATAGGTCGCGGCCAGCGGCAAGTCGCCCTCAAACAGCAGGATGAAGGTGTCGAGGCTCATCGCCGAAAACGTGGTGAGGCCGCCGCAGAAGCCGGCCATGACGAAATTGCGGCCGACCGCGCCGACCATCATGCGTCCATCCGGTCCGGTCAGCGTGGCAAAGGCCACGATGACCCAGGAGCCGACGACGTTGACGAAAGCGGTCGACCATAGAGCGTTCAGGCCGAGCAGCGAGACGATGACATAGCCCGACAGGAAGCGGGTCAGGGAGCCGATCGCCGCGCCGCAGCCGACCGCCAGATAAAGCCGCATTGCCGCCTGCCTGTCCTGCATCGCTCAGCCCGCCATGCCGGTGGCTGACCCAGAGACCCAGACGATCGCCCAGAAACCGAGCGCGACGAACAGCACGCACAGGACCGACGAAGCGACGATGTTGAAGGCGGCGAGCCGGCCCTCGCCGTCGAGCGCGAGGTTGAGCGTCTGCAGGCAGAAGGACGACACTGTCGTATAGCCGCCGAACAGTCCGACGACGATCAGGTCACGCACGAGATCGCTGGCGAAGACGCCGCCCACCGCCCGCGCGGCACCGGCGAAGGCGCCGATGGCAAGAGCGCCGGAGACATTGACCGCCAGCGTGCCCCAGGGAAAGGTCTCGCCGACCCCACGGCCGATCACGCCCGAGAGGAAGAAGCGGGATATGCCGCCAAGGAAACCGCCGATCAGGACCAGGGCGCAAGCCGCAAGGGTCATCGCTTTCATGCCTTTCCAAACGCGATTCCGCACCGGAATCACCTCACGAAATCAGGCATGATGCGAGCGGGAAAACAAATCCTGCCGCGCAAGCGCACGCCTGGCAGGAGTCATCAGCCCATAAGGGCGGTCTCGGGGGAACCCCATCCCCATTTTTGAGGGAAACTAGGCGGTCACCGAGGCGCGGTCAACCAGCCCGTTTCAAGACGATGCCTTGATGACCGCCGGCCAGCGGATCGACCCGGTGGCTTGCGTCGGTGATGAACATCAGCCGCTCGCCGACCGTGATGCGCGCTTGCAGCGCATAGGTCCGGCCCTTCTGGATCGCCTTGGGGTCGAAACCGATGTCGAATTTGATCGGCACCTGGCCGGTGGGCGCGACCCTGCGCTTGGCGATGACGGTTGCGGGCGCATCGGCCACGGAAACGTCGGCAAGCTCGATCACCAGCACGGCGTCGGGCGGCAGGGCGATGCGCTCGCGATAGATCACCTCGCCCGTGATCGTCTTCTCGCCGGCCTTGGTCACTTGCGGCACGGCAAGCACGCCAACGACCAGCGGCGCCAGCCCGAAGATGAAGAACTCCGCGATGCGGTCCAGCATGAGATTGCTCCGCCAAGCAAATCAAACCGATTAGCAAGCTTGGCAAGGAATGCGGTCGTTCGATGGCCGAACGGGAGTTTTTTCTGATGCATGTCGTTGCCCCAGAACCACTGCACACTTCTGGGCGACATGCATTATTCGCCCGGTTTCTTCCAGCGGTCCGCCGCGTGATCGTCGGCTTCCTTGGCGTCGACCCAGCCGCCCTCGGAGCCGTCGGCAAGATGTTCCTTCTTCCAGAAGGGCGCGCGCGACTTCAGATAATCCATCAGGAAATTCGCCGCCTCGAAGGCCGCCTGCCGGTGCGACGAGGCCGCGACCACCAGCACGATGTTTTCGCCCGGCATTATCTTACCGTGGCGATGGATGACGGTGAGGCCCTGCAGCGGCCAGCGTTCGATGGCTTCAGCGGCGATGCGGCCGATCTCGGCCTCGGCCATGCCGGGATAGTGTTCGAGCTCGAGCGCCGACAGCGCGCCCTGCTCGTCGCGGCAAAGCCCGGAGAAGGTGACCACGGCACCGATATCGGTCCGGCCCCCGGTCAGGCCGGCGATCTCGGCGGCGACGTCGAAATCCTCGCGCTGGATGCGGATGGCGGGCACGACGGCGCCGGCCATGTCAACCTCCGGTCATCGGCGGAAACAGCGCGATCTCGCGCGCGCCCGCGATCTTCTCGCGATGGCCGACATGCTCCTGGTTGATCGCGACGCGGATGACATCGGGATATTGCAGCGCGTTTTCGTATTCCTCGCCGCGCGATCTCAGCCAACGCAGCAGTTCGCTCACCGTCTCGATGCCGGAGGGCAGTTCGACCTCCTCTTCCGGCTTGCCGATCCGCTCGCGCACCCAGGCGAAATAGATGAGTTTCGTCGACATTGTCTTCACTCGTCCATGATGTGCTTAAGGCCGGCACGGAAATAGTCGTAGCCGGTGTAGAGTGTGACGAGCGCCGCGATCCACAGCAGCACCAGGCCGATCTGGGTGGTCAGCGGAAAGATCTTGTCGCCGGCCGGGCCGACAAGAAGGAAGGCGATGGCGACCATCTGGATGGTGGTCTTCCATTTGGCGAGCTGGGTGACCGGCACCGACACTTTCAAGGCGGCCAGATATTCCCTTAAGCCCGAAACCAGGATCTCGCGGCACAGGATGATGATCGCCGCCCAGAGCGACCAGCCGGCGATGCCGCCATGGCGGTCGGTGTCGGCGGCAAGCAGGAGCAGGCAGGTGGCGACCAGCAATTTGTCGGCGATCGGGTCGAGCATCTTGCCGATGTTGGAAGTCTGCTGCCAGGCGCGCGCGAAATAGCCGTCAAAGTAATCGGTGATCGAGGCAAGCAGGAAGATGACCAGTGCCGACCAGCGGGCGAAGTCGGACGACTTCAGATGCCCCTCCAGGAAAAAGCACAGCACGACCAACGGCACCGCAATGATGCGGGCATAGGTAAGGATGTTCGGAAGGTTGAACGCGCGTTGTGCCATGTCGTCTCGGGAAATCTCCTCCGCCAGACGTACTCAAATCAGAAGCGAATGTAGGGGGTCAACAGTCGAGATTCGATTGACCAGGCAAAAATAGCATTTGTGTCGGCCAACGCCTCTGCGGCTCACAATCTAGTTCGTCAATCTTCCGTGCGCGGGACGGGCTCTCAGCTCTCGTGGAAGTGATTGTAGACCAGCTTCGCCACATGCTCGGAAATGCCGTCGACCTTGATAAGGTCCTCGACCGCGGCGCGGCTGACCGCCTTAGCGGTGCCGAAGGCGTGCAGCAGGGCGCGCTTGCGGCCGGGACCGATGCCCGCGATCTCGTCGAGCGGGCTCTTGATCATTTCCTTTTTTCGGCGGGCCCTGTGCGACCCGATGGCAAAGCGGTGCACCTCGTCGCGCAGGCGCTGGACGAAATAGAGCACCGGGTCGCGCACCGGCAGCATGAAGGAGTCCTTGCCCTTGACGAAGAAGCGCTCGCGACCGGCATCGCGGTCCGGGCCCTTGGCGATGCCGATGGCGACAACCCGATCTTCCACGCCGAGGTCGGCAAGGATCTGGCGCACTGCCGTCATCTGGCCCTGGCCGCCGTCGATCAGGATAACGTCGGGCCACGCCGGAAAACCGCCATTGCCGGCGACCAGATCCTCCTCGCCCGCATCGTCTGCGGCGGCCGGTCCTGACTGCTCGTCGCCATGTTCCTTGAGCAGCCGCGAGAAACGCCGCTGCATTACCTCGCGCATCATGCCGAAATCGTCGCCCGGCGTGATCTCGGTCGAGCGGATGTTGAATTTCCGGTACTGGTTCTTCACGAAACCTTCCGGCCCGGCGACGACCATGGCGCCAACCGCATTGGTGCCCATGATGTGCGAGTTGTCATAGACCTCGATGCGCACCGGGGGTCTTGCCAAGCCGAAGGTCTCGGCGAATCCCTGCAGCAGCCGCGCCTGCGTCGAGGTTTCGGCCAGCCTGCGGCCAAGCGCCTCGCGCGCATTCTGCAGCGCGTGATCGGTCAGATCCTTCTTCTCGCCGCGCTGCGGCACCGAGATCGTAATCTTGCGGCCCGCATGGGTGGAAAGCGCTTCGGCGAGCAGTTCCTGTTCCTGCGCGACCTGCGACAGCAGCAGCGTACGCGCCGGCAACTTGTCGTCATAGAATTGCGCCAGGAACGAGCCCAGCACCTCGGCCGGCTCCAGCGCCGGATCCGCCTTGGGGAAATAGGCGCGATTGCCCCAGTTCTGGCCGGTGCGGAAGAAGAACACCTGGATGCAGGCCTGGCCGCCTTCCTGGTGGATGGCGAAGACGTCGGCCTCCTCGACCGTCTGCGGGTTGATGCCCTGATGCGCCTGCACGTGGGACAGCGCGGCAAGACGATCGCGGTAGATCGCAGCGCGCTCGAAATCGAGTTCCTCGGAAGCCTGCTGCATGGCGGCCGAGATCTCCGTCTTCACCTTCTGGCTGCGGCCGGATAGGAAATCCTTGGCCTCCGCGACGAGCTCGGCATAGCCCTCATGCGAGATCTCGCCGGTGCAGGGGCCGGCGCAGCGCTTGATCTGGTAGAGCAGGCAGGGCCTTGTGCGGTTCTCATAGAAGGAGTTGGTGCAGCTTCTGAGCAGGAAGGCCCGCTGCAGCGAATTGATGGTGCGGCCGACCGCGCCGGCCGAGGCGAAGGGACCGAAATAGTCGCCCTTGCGCGAACGCGCGCCGCGATGCTTGTAGATGCCGGGCGAGACATGATCGCCGGTGAGCAGGATATAAGGGAACGACTTGTCGTCGCGCATCAGCACGTTGAAGCGGGGCCTCAGCCGCTTGATGAGGTTCGCCTCGAGCAGCAGCGCCTCGATCTCGGTGCGGGTGACGACGAATTCCATCGTGGCCGTCTCGCGCACCATGCGGCCGATGCGGGCAGTGTGGAACCGCCCTTGAGCGTAGTTAGTGACGCGCTTCTTCAGGCTGCGCGCCTTGCCGACATAGAGCACGTCGCCGGCGGCGTTCATCATGCGATAGACGCCGGGCTGGTTGGGGAGCCGCTTGACGAAGGTCTGGATCACCTCGGCGCCGACCATGCCGTCGGCATCGCCGGCATGCGGCGTCCAGTCGATGGCGGTGAAGGCGACATCGGGGCCGGTCGGCAAAGCCTCGGGCTCGACGATCTCCTCCGCCGCCTCGTCCTCGACGTCGAGATCGACATCGGGGGGCAGGTCGTCGGCGGCGCCGTTGCGTCTGTGTTTTTGGGCTGTGGGACTCATTCCACCATGCCTGTCACATCGGGCGTCTGCCACGCAAGATGCTGGCCGCCGTCGAGCGCTATCATCTGTCCGGTCACCGAGCGCGCCTGCCAGAGATAGCGGATCGTGGCCCCGAATTCAGACAATTGCGGGCCGCGCTTCAGGATCAGCCCCTCGACCTGTTTGCCGAAATCATCGTCGTCCTGGCGCTTGTTCTTCAGTGTCGGCCCGGGACCTATGGCGTTGACGCGAATGCGCGGCCCGAGCGCCTGCGCCAGCATCTGAGTTTGCGTCCAGAGCGCCGATTTCGACAGCGCATAGGAGAAATAGCGCGGCGTCGGCCGCCAGACGCGCTGGTCGATCATGTTGACGATCAGCCCCTCCTCGCCCTGCGGCAGCGCACGGGCGAAATTCTGCGCCAGAAGCGCTGGCGCCTTCACATGGATGGCGAAATGGCGGTCCCAGGCCTGCCAGTCGAAATCCTCGACCCGGTCGTCGACGAACAGGGAAGCATTGTTGACCAGCAGCGTGACGGGGCCGAGCGCTGCCTCCGATCTGCCGACAAGATCGCCGACGGCATCCATGTCGGTGAGGTCGGCGGCGACGACGGCGGCGCGCCCGCCCTCGCCCGTGATCTTCCCCGCCAGCGCCTCGGCCTCACCGCTCGACCGGTTGGCATGGATGGCGACGGCGAAGCCATTGGCGGCCAGATCCTCGACGATCGCCTTGCCTATCCGTCTTGCTCCACCCGTCACCAGCGCGACGGCCGTGGGTTGTTTCATGGTGTCAATCCTCAATCGGCTTCACGATTCCGGGAGGCCGGCACAATATGACGGGCCAAGTGTTAAATGCCATTTCCACCTGCGGCAGGAATGTGGCGAAGCCGCCCGGATGCGCTTCCGCCCCGCCGGATTCGAGGCGCCGTTCCCGGCAATATATGTCGCTGCACCCCTTGAACCAAGCGATGTGCAGCGCAACATGATTAGCCTGCTGACATTCGCTGTTGCGAAGATGCAACGTCACCTTTCGGCCTCATTCGCGCCCGGGAATGACCCAAGTTCAGGTTCGCTTCAGCCGCATTTCAGCACGACATTCGGAACCGTTAAACGCCAGGCTCGTTTATCCCCCCGGACGGGCCGGGGCGTTTCATGAACAAGCAAGCCTAAGTGTCTTGTGGCTTAAGGAGTATACAATGAAGACCAATCTCAAATTCGCGCCGCTTGCCGCCGCGCTCGGGCTGTTCGCCTTTGCTGGTACCGCCTTTGCGGCCGACGTCGTTTCCGAGGAGCCGCCGGCTCCCGCTCCGGTTGCCGAGCTTCCGGTTGCGTCCTGGGCCGGCCCATATGTCGGCCTGAGCGCCGGTTATGGCTTCGGCGGTCACGCCAAGCTGAAGGATCAGGGCACCAATATCGGCACCAAGGGCTTTGTCGGCGGCGTCTTCGGCGGCTACCAGTGGCAGCAGGAGAACTTCGTCTACGGTGCTGAAGCCGACCTCGGCTATAATGGCACCAAGGGCTCTTCGAATGGCTTCAGCGCCAAGTCGGGCCTCGAAGGCTCATTGCGCGCCCGCCTCGGCTATGCCGTCACCCCCGAGATTCTGCTCTACGGCACGGGCGGTCTGGCCGCCAAGAACCAGAAGGTCACCGACGACATTCTGAACACCAGCGACAGCAAGGCCATGGTCGGCTGGACGGCCGGCGCCGGCACCGACATCAAGATCACGGACAATGTGTTCGGCCGCGTCGAGTATCGCTATACCGACTACGGCAGCAAGAACTTCGACAATGTCGGCAAGGTCAAGTCTTCCGACAACCGCGTCACCTTCGGCGTCGGTATGAAGTTCTAAGTCGTTCGAAGCCACGACACGGAAAAGCCGGGCCTTGCGCCCGGCTTTTTTTGTTGACCCGGTCGAAAGGCGTCAGGCGCCCGACCGACGCGCCGGCTGCTGCTGGAAGCCATCGTGGGTGGGTATCGACGGCAGCCGGTCCAGCCATTTCAAACGCGATAGCATGAAGACCTGAGCGTCCGGCCGGTAGTCGCCCGGATCGTTCATGGTGGCGGCGTGAACGTGAATCTCTGTCGGCCATCTTGCCGAGCGGAAATAGAGCCTGGTGCCACAGGACGGACAGAAGCCGCGAAACGTGTCCGTGCTGCTTTCATAGTGCTTGATGTCGCCGGCCCAGTTCAGCTCATCGGGCGCCAGCCCCAGGAAGGCGGTGAAGGGCGACGAGGTGGCACGCTGGCAATCGGCGCAGTGACAGACCAGATTGCGGATGATATCGCCGGAATATTTCCAGGTGACCGCTCCGCACATGCAATGCCCGCTGAGTGCCATCGCTTCCCCCTTGCCCGATGCGTTCGTCGGCACCGGCGCAGCCGATACTGACACATCGCCGTCCGGAAAGGGGCGAGTCAGCGGCTTACGCGCGCTTCTTTGCGACCTTGGCGGATTTGTCCTTCGGCGGCAGTGTCTGGACAAAGGTCAAAGCAAGATCGAGCCAGAAGCCGAGTTCGGCCTCGCTCGCCGTGCCTTCCGGCCCGACGTGGAGATAGCCTTCCATCGAGCGCCCGCCCATTTCCATCGGGCGCGCATGGGGACGAGCGGCCGCTGCCGCATGCGCGTCCTTGCCCACGCGCACCAGGAGGCCGCGCTTCGAGGTGCCGACCAGCATGTTGCCATCGATCATGAAGCAGGTGCCGCCGAACATCTTCTGCTCGGTGAAGTCGCGCCGGCCAAGGGCGGCGCGCAAGCGCTCGACCATCGGGTCGGGCGCGAGGCCGGTTGAGGACTTTGCCATGCTCACCACCTCATTAATTGGCGAGGCCTCAGGCAGCACGGAAACGGGTGAGCGTTCAAGCGCGGCCTCTCACCCCGGCACGCTGCTCTTCAGTTCGGGAAACTTCTCGTCGAAGCGCGCGGCCCAGCGGACCAGCCGACTGCGGCCCTTCTCCCATTGGCCCGAAAAGCGCAGCGACAGATAGCCGAGGGTGGCGCGCAGCGCCATGTGGCCGGCGGTGATCTTCTTCGGCAGCTTCGGCGGGTTGGCGTTGATGAGGTCGAGCGCGGTGGTGATCTTGCCCCACTGGCGGTCGAGCCAGGGCTGATAGACCATCGCCTCGGGCCGCGTGCGCCGCTCATAAACCATCGATAGCGCGCAGTCGCAAATGCCGTCGGCCAGCGCCTCGAGAACTTCCGCATCGAGCCGCTTGTCCGGATTGCGCGGAAACAGCGCGTTCTTCGACACCCGGTTGAGATATTGGGTGATGGCGCGGCTGTCATAGATCGAGCGGCCATCCTCCAGCACCAGCACCGGAATCTTGCCCAGCGGATTGGCTGAGATCAGCTCGGCGGGCTTATCCTCCGTCTTGACCGGCACAAGCTCGATGGCAATGCCGGCGGAGACGGCCGCCATGCGGACCTTCGAGCTGTAGGGCGACGTGGAAGCATAGAGCAGTTTCGGCATGATCGATTTCCCAGTTGTTTGCCGCACTGTTGACCGAATGGAACCTCCAGGCAACGGCCCAGCAACGCTTATCCGGATTAGACACGTCCCGCCGGCGCGGGACGCGGCAACAAAAAAGCCCCCGGAAAGTTTTGCCTGGCAGCAAATTTCCGAGGGCTTTAGGAGGAGCGTGCGCTCCGACTCCGCTCGCTGTCACAGCGAATTGGCGAGAGGGGTGCCCGGTGGCACCCGCCCTCACCTGCCGCGGTTCGCCAAGCGAAGCTACGCGATTACTTCTTGGCGGCCGGCTTCTTCGCCGGAGCTGCCTTCTTGACGGCTGCCGGAGCCTTGGCGGCGGCGGCCTTCAGCGGAGCCTTGGCGGCGGGTTTGGCCGCTGCCTTTGCGGCGGGCTTTGCGGCCGGCTTGGCGGCGGGCTTGGCCGCTGCCTTCGCGGCCGGCTTCGCTGCTGCCTTGGCCGGAGCCTTGGCGGCGGGCTTCGCCGCTGCCTTGGCGGCGGGCTTTGCCGCAGCCTTTGCGGCCGGCTTCGCTGCTGCCTTGGCCGGAGCCTTGGCGGCTGCCTTCGGTGCCGCTGCCTTCTTCACTGCTGCAGGTTTCGCGGCAGCCTTAGCTGCCGGCTTCTTTGCCGGCGCTTTCGCCGCCGGCGCCTTGGTTGTGGTCTTTGCCATGCGATGCCCCTTGCGTTTTGCCTAAGGTCGTGAGTGACCCGGCATGCTCATGCATATCTGACTCGCGACTGTCTAGCCAGCGAAGCAACACAATGATTTTCAGTTATTGAATTTTGGTTACACGAAGATGCATCTCATCGAAAAATTGTGAGCGAATCTGTCACTTTCCAAGTGACGGCCCGGCGCACAGATTTTCGCGCGGCTTCTATCACCCGATGATCCATCCATCCGCGGCATAACTTTGCATCGCAATGTGAGCAGAGTGCTCACAATAGAGAACCCACTGCCGAACACCGGTCTCATCTTGTCCAGCGAAAACATCTACAGATGAACCTGACGTGCAAGACGGTCAAAGCTTGCGTGTTCGAAAGTGAGCTTAGAGCTCATATTCCAGCTCCGCCGACGGCGATCTCTGCCGGCTTGCGCATATCCATGTCATCCCGTGGATCTTTGCCGCGCATCTGAGGGAGGGGCGTGCCCCCTCTCCATGAGCTCATCATTCGCCGGGGCCTTGGTATGCAAGCAGGCTCTTCAGTAAGGTCCTGGCACTCATCTTCGCGGCCCCATTTGCGTTGGTGAAATGAATGTGAGTATCCTGTTCATATTCTCGGGAGACGGGCCAGCATGTCTACTCGCATTGCAAAGCCGGCCGCGCGCATGCGCAAGCAGCCGCGCCAGGCGCGGTCGATCGCCACCGTCGAGGCGATCATCGAAGCCGGTGCTCACGTTCTGAGCGAGCTCGGCTGGGCCGGCTTCTCCACCAACAAGGTAGCCGAGGCCGCGGGCGTCAGCATCGGCTCGCTCTATCAATATTTTCCCGACAAGCTCGCTTTGGTCGAAGCAATCCGGCGCCGTCACTTCGACCATGTGCTGTCGGTGATTCGCGAAGCGTCGGCCGAGGAGAAGCCGCTCAGGCAATTCGCGCGCGAGCTGGTGCGCGGCATGATTGGCGCGCACTCGATCCATCCGACGCTGCACCAGGTGCTGCTCGACGAGGCCCCCGGCGACCGCGGCTCGCGCGCCGCGCACGCCTCATTCCAGGCGCGCTATCTCGAACATTACACGGCGGCCGTCGCGCAGTACCGCAAGCGCCGCAAGGATACCGAGACGATGGCGCGCGTGCTCTCCTCGGCGATCGAGGGCGTGATCCATAACGCGGCGCGCCGCAACATGCTGGAAGCGCCGGAACTGCAGAAGCAGCTCGTCGAGCTGATTTCGGCCTATTTATCTGGCCAAGGCGTGCGGGCGTGACGGCGGCGGTGTCCCGCGGTCGACAAGGCGCCAAGGATAGATCGAACTAATTCTTGCACCGATGTCGATTCCGTCGATCCTCGTTCGTCGTAGGATCGAAGCAACGCAATCGAAAGGACCATACTGATGCGCTTCATGATGCTGATGATCCCCGGCGGCTATGCGACCGCGGCTCCCGATGTGATGCCGAGCGCAGAGGCGGTGCAGGCGATGATGAAATACAATGAGGATTTGAAGCGGGCCGGAGTCTTGCTTGCGCTCGATGGGCTGCATCCGCCGTCCGTTGGAGCACGTGTGTCTTTCAAGGGTGGCAAGCCGGCCGTCACCAACGGCCCCTTCGCGGAGGTCAATGAAGTACTCGGCGGCTATTGGATGATCGACGTGCGTTCGCGCGAGGAGGCTATCGAATGGGCCCGCCGCTGCCCCGCCGGGGAGAATGACGTCATCGAGGTCCGCCGCGTTCAGGAGATGAGCGATTTTCCCGAAGATGTCCAGAAGGCGGCCGAAGGTTTCAGCGGGCTGAAGAGTTGACCGCAGCCGCGATCGTCGAAGCGGTCTGGCGGATCGAGCAGCCGAAGCTCGCCGCCAGGCTCATCCGCACCCTGCGCGATGTCGGGCTGGCCGAAGAGGTGGTCCAGGATGCTTTCGTGGCGGCGCTGGAACGCTGGCCGCTCGACGGCATTCCAGACAACCCGGCCGCCTGGCTGACCCGGGTCGCCACCAACCGGGCGCTCGACCGCCTGCGTCGCACGGTTATGCTCGACAGCAAGCACCGCGAGCTGGCGATCGATCTTGCCGAGGTGGAGCGCGAGAGGCCCGACATCGAGGCTGCGCTCGACGAGGATATCGCCGACGACCTGCTGCGGCTGATCTTCACCGCCTGTCATCCCGCGCTGCCGGCCGAACAGCGCGCCGCACTTGTCCTGCGGATGCTGGGCGGGCTGACCACGACCGAGATCGCGCGCGCCTTCCTGGTGCCCGAAGCAACCGTTGCCCAGCGCATCGTGCGCGCCAAGCGAACGCTGCGCGACGCCGGCATCGCCTTCGAGACGCCGCACGGGCAAGAGCGGAACGAGCGCCTGGGCGCCGTGCTGGAAGTGATCTACCTGGTCTTCAACGAAGGCTATGTCGCTTCCTCCGGTCCGGACTGGCTGCGCGTTGATCTCGGCAACGAGGCGATGCGCCTCGGCCGCGTGCTCGCGGGGCTGATGCCTGAGCAGCCCGAGGCGATCGCACTGCTATCCCTGATGGAGCTCAGCGCCTCGCGCTTCGGCGCCCGCATCGACGGCGCCGGCAATCCGATCCTTTTGCTCGACCAGGACCGCGGCCGCTGGGACTGGTCGCTGATCCGGCGCGGCCTTGACGGGCTGGCACGCGCAATGGCGCTGACGCCGACACCCGGTCCCTATCAGTTGCAGGCGATGATCGCCGCCTGCCACGCCCGCGCGGTAAGCGCGGCCGACACCGACTGGATCGCCATCGCCGCCTACTACCAGGCGCTGGCGCTGGCCGCGCCCTCGCCCATCGTCGAGGTCAACAGAGCGGTCGCGGTCGGCATGGCCTTCGGGCCGGAGCAAGGGCTGGCCATCGCCGACGCGCTGCGGGACGAACCGCGGCTCAAGGATACGCATCTGTTGCCCACGGCGCGCGGCGATCTTCTGGCGAAGCTCGGACGGATGGACCAAGCCCGCGCCGAATTCCGCCGCGCCGCCGAGCTGACCGGAAATGAGCGGGAACGCGCGCTGTTGCTTGCGCGGGCTAGCTTGAACTTGACCTAGGAAGGGAAGTGCCGGGTGTGTCGAGATTCAGGTCAGGCCGAGTCGAGAATGACGGTGCCCGAGAACCGGAGCGGAGCGTACTCAACGTACGTGAGCACCGGAAGCGCAGGACGCCTGCATTCGCAGGCCGGCATCACCTGAATATCGACACAGCCTACCGCAGCACGCGGCAGCGGCCGTTATAGACCAGCCAGCGGTCGAAGCCCGAGACGCAGAACTCGACATTGTCGCCGATCGAGGCGAAGCCCTGGCCTTCCTCGATCAGATAGAAGATCGAGCGGTCGCGACCGTCGGACAGGTTGACGGTGGCGCGGCAATAGTGGCGGCCGATCGGCCATTCGTCGCTCGCCGGCTCATAGCGATGCTGGCGGATGTTGCGGAAATCGGTGATCGCCACATCCGGCAGATGCGGCACGTGATGCACCTGATAGGAGAAGCGGTCGGTAATCCTGCTCAGCACCCATGCCTCACCGCAGACGCTGCCATCGTCGCCGCTGTAGACGGAAAGGTCGGCGGCCTGCGCCGCCTGGGTGAAGCCAAGCGGAGCGGCAAAGGGAGTGGACAGCGCAACCAGCGCGGCAAGGGCGGAATGGGCGAAGCGAGTCATGACAGCCTCTCAAGATCGGTTGCACGCACTGTGCGGATTCGCTTGGCGGCGGTCAAGCGGTCGCGAAAACAATGGTTTCCGTAAAGCTTCGTTCCGGATCTGCCGTTTGATCAGTGAGTGCCGGCAAGCAGCAGCCCGCCTATGACGACAATGTTGATCAGGAACGCATTGCGCAGCGCCTGGCGCTCCGGCTCCGCGCTCGCCTAGAAACGCAGCAGCGTGAGGTTCGTCGCCATAGTGAAGATGACCAGCGCGGCGGCGGCGAAGGGCCGGGCCATGCCAACAGCAAGCAGGAAACCGGCAACGATCTCGACCCCCGAACCAGCGGCCAGCATCAAGGCCGGAGCCGGAAATTTCTGCGCGGCCAGATAGTCGCGCATCGCCCCGAATTTGAGGACATGCTCGATGCCGGCGAAGACGAACACACCGCCGATGAGGAGAGCGCCAAGCGCTTGAATGGTTTGAGCAGGCATGGCGACCTCCCCTCGAAGATCTACTTCGCCTCGCTCAGTCCTCGGGGATGAAGGCCGGGTTGTAGACGACCTCCCACAGGTGATCGTCGGGATCCTGGAAGTAGCCGGCATAGCCGCCCCAGAAGGTCTTTTGCGCCGGCTTGACCACACGCGCGCCGGCCTTGACGGCCTCTGCCATCACCGCGTCGACCTCGGCCTCGCTGCCGACATTGTGTCCGATGGTCAATTCGGTCGGGCTGCGGCCGCTTTGCGGCACGGTGGCATCCCAGGCGATGCTGGCACGCTCGTAGATGGCGAACTTCAAGCCGCCGGCGACATTGAAGAAGGCGACGGCACCATGCTCGAATTCGCGGCCGATGATGCCCTCGGTCGGCAGGCCGAGACCGTCGCGATAGAATTTGAGCGAGGCTTCCAGATCGTCGACGCCGAGCGTCAATACGGTGATGCGAGCTTTCATTTCTCTCACTCCTTTCTATATTCGTGACCACAGTCGCAACGGATGCGGGCGTGTGAGCGCCGTGAAGTTCCATCCGTTTTGCCATGGATGACGTGGCCGGCCTTGAACATTTCGGCCAAAACGACCGTCGCACCGATCCGGCAACCCCGCCGGAGCAGATCGGAGAAGAGATGAGACCGGTCCTGGCGCAGACCACCGGCTTCTTTCGCGAGCGGCCTGTTGCCGGCGGGTTGGCTGAGACCTTCTCCGCTGTCTGGGTCCATCGCATGGACGAACGCGGCGTTCCACCCATCGTCATCACGCCGGACGCGACGATCGATCTGCAATGGATCGATGGCCGTTTCCGCATTGCGGGGCCGGACAAGGAGCCGCAGATCGAGACGCCGCCGGCCGGCGCGGTGATCGTCGGCTTCCGCTTCCGGGCGGGCGCGGCGGCGGGCTGGCTAGGCGTGCCGGCCAGCGAAATCGTGGGCGGACGACTTGACCTCGGGGAATTGTGGGGCACGCGCAGCCGCGAGCTTTCAGACAGCATCAGAGCGACGCCCAACCTCACCGATCTGGTTCGGCGCCTGGAGGAGACGATCGGCGCGCGCACGGAAGGCCGCGAAGTGCTTGACCCGCAGATGAGCCGGGCCTTCGACGTCATCGACGAAGGTTTGCCGCCGGAAACGCCGCTGGTTCCGTTCCTGCAACGCCAGTTGCATATGAGCGAGCGGACGCTGCGCCGGCGCTTCGAGGACGCTTTCGGCTATGGCCCTAAGACGCTCGACCGCATCCTGCGCTTCCACCGGTTCCGGCGCATGCAGCGGCAGCAGGGCGAATCTTCGACCGCGCTGCTCGCCATCGAGGCCGGCTATGCCGACCAGGCGCATCTGATCCGCGAAAGCAGGCGGCTGACCGGCGTGACACCCTCGGCGCTGGCGTAAGGAAACGCAGGCGCCTATTCGCCCGCAAGCCAATCAGAGGTCCAGCGCGACGGCTGCCGGACGGCGAGCACCTTGTGCAGGGCGGGCAACAGGACCTTCAATTCGCCTTCCAGCGTATAGGGCGGATTGACCACTACCAGTCCGCTGCCGTCCAGGCTGGGCTCGTCCGAGCCGGGCCGTATCTCGAGGGCAACGTCGAGCAGCTTTGGAATGCCTGCCTCCTTTAGCGCCGCGCGGAAGGCTGTCACCGCCCTGCGATCCTTGATCGGATACCAGAGCGCGTAAATGCCGCCCGGCCAGCGCCGGTGCGCCTTGCGAAGCCCCTCGATGAGCCGGGAGAACTCGCCCTCCTCCTCGAAGGGAGGATCGATGAGCACAAGGCCGCGCTTTTCCTTCGGCGGCAGTTGCGCGCCCAGCGCCAGCCAGCCGTCGAGCTCGATCACCCTTGCCTGGAAATCGCCCTCGAAAACCGACTTGAGCCGCGCGGCATCCTCAGGGTGCAGCTCGATCGCCGTCAGCCGGTCCTGGTTGCGCAGGAGATGGCGAACGATCAGCGGCGAGCCGGGATAATGCTTGAGGCCGCCCTCGGGATTTTGCGCGCGCACCGCTTCCAGATAGGGCTGGAGCAGCGCCGCCGCCTGTGGTTCGAGCGTAGCCTCGGTGAGCCGGCCGATGCCACCCTGCCACTCGCCGGTCTTGCCGGCCTCGACCGAGGCAAGGTCATAGCGGCCAATGCCGGCATGGGTGTCGATGACTCGGAAGGCCTTGTCCTTCTGCTTGAGGTACTCGACGAGACGCGCAAGCACCGCATGCTTGACGACATCGGCGAAATTGCCGGCGTGGTAGGCGTGGCGATAATTCATGAGGACTTCACCTCGGCGCACCGCCGCGGCCCCAGCGCGGCGGTGGCGGCTGCGAATTGGGATTTTGCGGATGGCCTCCGCCGCGGCGGCCGAAGACCAGCGACAGCACGAATCCGGCAACGCCAATACCCATCAGCGCATAGCCGGCCGGCTGCGCGCGTTCGTCGATCGAGCCGGTGCCGGCGCGCAGGACGAGATCGACCGCGCGCATGTCGATGCCGTCGGCATCGCCGGGGCCGACGGTGAAGAGGTAAGGACCGGGCGTGACCCTGTCGATAACGCCGGCCTCATCGCGAAAAATCTTGTCGGGCAGTTGCGGGCTGGCTTGGCGTGGATTGTCAGTGTGGTTGAAGGAGAGCGCCGAGGCCAGCGCCGTACGGCCGCCGCTCGCCGCGGTCAGCGTCAGCACCGTGCGCTGCTGGCCGGCGACCCGCTCGGCCCGCGCAGTCAGGTCGACCAGCACCCGAACCGGCGCATCGCTTGCCTCGAGCTGCACGGTTACCGGCCGGAAACGGCCGCCCTCATAGGCGCGATAAGTGCCGATCGCATGGCCGGAAAAGTTGCTCATCGCCCAGGGATAGAAGATGCCGATGGCGGCGCCGGCGATGAGAAGAAGGACGGAGAGGAAGCGCATTCAAACCCATGGCTGTTTTCTTGGTCGGCGGCTGCCGCCCTTCTTACTAGCGGTTTTCGTCGCGGGCAGCTTCGCGGACCCGCTCCATCTCGTCCAGAAACATTTCCAGGCCAAGCTCGAATGTCTTGTCGAAGCCGGCGCTGCCAAAATAGGCCCCGGCCTTCACAACGCTCGGATAGTCGCGCGCCAGTTCCTCGTCGCTGACCGTGGTGACGGCCGAAGGTCCCTTGGCGTAGCCGGCTGTCTCGTCGAGGATCGCGCCCATCAGATAATAGCCGGCGGCGCGGAACAGGCGGGCGCTGAGCTCGGGCCCGAAGCCGCCATCTTCGAACAGGCCGATAATGGCGTTGAGCTTGGCAAGGCAGGGCGGCGAGTTCATGCGGTAGACGACGATGAAGGGCGCGAAGGCCGGGTGCTCGGTCGCGACACGGCGGAACTCCTGCATGCCGATGCGCGCTCGTTCGCGCCAGGGCAGGCTGTCGTCGGGAATGACGAGCCTGCTCATCTGGCGGTCGACCAGCGCCTCGTAGAGATGCGCCTGCGAGGGGAAGTGGTGATAGATGCTCATTGCCTCGCAGCCGAGCCTGGCGGCGAGCTTGCGCATCGAAAAGCCGGACAGCCCTTCCCGCTCGATCACCTCGAAGGCGGCGTCCTCGATCATCTCGCGGGAAAGCTTTCCGCGGGGTCGCTTTTTTTTGCTCGGTGCATCCATGGCGGCGCTTGACAACTTACACTGTAAGGTTCATCGTTAGCATACCTTACATCGTAAGGCTAACAAAAACCAGAGGAGAACATCATGTCAGTCATTCGCATCGTCTCAGCCGTGCATTCCTGCCTTCGTTCCGCCTCGCTCATCGCCGTCGCCGGCGTGTCTGCCGCGGCGTTCGCTTCCGCGCCTGCCGGGCCGATGATTACGACGCGGCGCTGAAGGACATCCAGTCGACGATGGGCGGCGTGCCGAGCTTCGTCAAACAGTTCCCGAAAGCCGGTCTGCCCGGCGCGTGGGCCGAGGTCAAGGCCATCGAGCTCAGCGACAAGACGGTTCTGACGCCCAAGGAGAAGTCGCTGATCTCGTTGGCGGTCGCGGCGCAGATCCCCTGCAGCTACTGCATTTGGTCGGACACCGAGAACGCCAAGCGCGCCGGCGCCACCAATGAGGAGATCCAGGAAGCCGTCGCAATGGCAGCGCTGACGCGCCACTGGAGCACGATCTTCAACGGTATGCAGGTCGACTTCGACCAGTTCAAGAAGGAGATGGGCGGAGAGTAAGGTTCAGGCACAAGGTGCCCGAAGGTCACAAAATGGCCCGCAACGATGCGGGCCATTTTGTTGGCCACGCTCTGCCGCCCCACTTGTCCATCGTCACGCGGGGCAGCGGGATGTCCGGCCGTAAGCCGTCTCGCCCTCTTGCGGCGACAGAAAAATCCGCCGAAGCTCCAAAACAGCTATCGCTAAATTAACCAGGTTTGCCATAATGAGCTTGGGCGGGCGGCTGATCATGATTCGAACATAAGCGCCACGCGCTTGAGGGGATTTGCTTCATGCTGATGGCTTATCGAGGCCTAAGCCGGCCCTGCCCCAACAACAATTTTCTGATGCCGATCAAGGCCCTGCCCCGTCTTTTTGTTTCGGGCGCGTTGCTGGCAACTTCCGGTTGCCAATACTTCAACTTCGGTCAGTCGACCTCATTCAACGTATCGCAAAGCGGCAGCGCTGCGTTGATCGACCTGAAGCCGAGCCGGCCCGCCCAGACAGGTAACCTGGCTCGCCCGGCTCCTGTTGTAAGCGCCAATCCTTACCTTGGGCACGCTGCTTTTGTTTGCGGCCCAAGCGGCTTCGGACAGCAGTCGCATTGCTTCGCCAGAAGTTCCGGGGCGGCCGCCGAGAACATCTAGAATCGGTGAGGCATTCTCGACCCGGCGTCATGACGGCGTTGCTTCGAGGCTTGCGGGATGACGCCCAAAGCTTCTTCCGACATGCTTCCGCAATTCGACGAATGCGGCACCGGCCAAAAAACGGTCCAAGGCAGCGCCTCACCGCTCGCGAGCCAGCAAGCAACCCCACGCGGTTAACCAATCGCAAAGGCGTGAGGTTAACGAAACGCTAATTTAGTTGACTACCCGGCCGACCGGTATATCTTTATACGTGTTGGGTGTGCAATTTGGGCGAGCAGTCTGCGGTGGTGGCAACCGACTCGTGGATCGCGATCTAGGGGCGTAAGGGACGCTTAGACGGCGAAGACAAGCCGTCGAGCAAACAGCCTCGCGAACTCAGAAAATTACTACGCACATCAGTGCAGGCGGTTCTGCATATGCGGAAGAATCGCCTTTGTGACCTGGTCGGGCAGTGCCCGTCCCGGAACGGTAGCGTGTGTGCGTACGAGGTTGCCATGAATAGGCTCATCAAAGTTCTTAAACCGGTTCGGTCGGGCCGAAAGGGTATCGGTCGCGGCCGGGCCCTGGTCACCGGCGGAGCAGGATTCCTGGGTTCTCATTTGTGTGAGCGACTGCTTGCGGACGGCTATGAAGTCATCGCCCTGGACAATTTCCACACCGGCAAAAGGTACAATCTAGCCGGCATCGCGGGCGACGCCGCCTTCACCTGCATAAGCCACGACGTTGTCGATGCCTTGCCGACGGATCTCGCCGTCGACGAGATCTACAACCTTGCCTGCCCGGCGTCCCCGCCTCACTATCAGGCCGATCCGATCCACACGTTCAAGACCAGCGTGCTCGGGGCGATCAACCTTCTGGAACTCGCCCGGCGCCACAACGCCAAGATATTCCAGGCATCGACCTCCGAGGTCTACGGCGATCCGCTGGTGCATCCGCAGCCTGAAGGCTATTTCGGTAACGTCAACACGCACGGCCCGCGCGCCTGCTACGACGAGGGCAAGCGCTCGGCCGAAACGCTGTTCTTCGATTATGCGAGAACCTACGGCCTCGATATCCGGGTGGCGCGTATTTTCAACACCTATGGGCCGCGCATGCAGCCCGATGACGGTCGCGTGGTGTCCAATTTCATCGTCCAGGCGCTGCGCGGGGACGATATCACCGTCTATGGCACCGGCACGCAGACGCGCTCCTTCTGCTATGTCGACGACCTCATCGAGGGGTTTGTGCGGCTGATGCGGTTGCCCTCGGCGCCGAACCATCCGGTCAACCTCGGAAACCCCGGCGAGTTCACCGTCATGGAACTGGCTGAGCTCGTCCTCGATTACACAAATTCCCGCTCGCGGATCGTGCACAGGCCGCTGCCGGTCGACGATCCCCGGCAACGCCGGCCCGACATCAGCTTCGCCGAGCAGCAGCTCGGCTGGAAGCCAAAGGTCGCGCTGAGCGAGGGGCTGGCCTACACCGCCGGCTATTTCGAAGCCCTGCTGGGCCGCCGGCAGTCCGGCACCTCGCGCGGCGACCATTTGTCCTCCGGCGGGGCTTTGGCGCTATGAGTGCCCGCCCCATCCTGGTGACGGGCGGCGCCGGCTTCATCGGCAGCCACACCTGCAAGCAGCTGGCGGCGGCTGGCTACCTGCCGGTGGTCTACGACAATCTCAGCCGTGGCAACGAGAAGGCGGTGGCCTGGGGTCCGCTGGTGGTCGGCGATATCCGCGACCGCGGCGCGCTCGAGCGGGCCATCGCCAGCCACAGGCCGCAGGCGATCGTCCATTTCGCCGCGCTTGCCTATGTCGGGGAGTCGGTCAGCGACCCCGCGGATTATTATTCGGTCAATGTCGCCGGCACGATCGCCGTGCTCGAGGCCGCGCGGGCGAACGGCATCGGCAACATCATCTTCTCCTCCAGCTGCGCCACCTATGGCATGCCCGAGGCGTTGCCCGTGAGCGAGACTTCGCCTCAGAATCCAATCAGCCCTTATGGCCGCAGCAAGCTGATGGGCGAACAGATCATCAGGGACCATGCCGCGGCCTACGGCACGAAATACGCGATCCTGCGTTACTTCAACGCCTGCGGCGCCGACCCCGACGGCGAGCTTGGCGAATGGCACACGCCGGAAACCCATCTCATCCCCAGGGTGTTGATGGCGGCGTCCGGCATGATCGAGGCGATCGAGGTTTTCGGCACCGACTACGAAACCGCGGACGGCACCTGCGTGCGCGACTACGTCCATGTCAGCGATCTCGCCCGGGCGCATGTCAAGGCCCTGCAGCATCTCGAGGCCGGCGGCAAAAGCCTTGCGGTCAACCTTGGCAGCGGCCGCGGGGTCTCGATCAGGCAGATCATGGACGCGGTCGAGCGGATCACATCGCGGCCGGTTCCTGTCATGTACAAGGCGCGCCGCCCCGGTGATCCGGCAGGGCTTTTCGCCGACCCAAGCCTTGCCCGCGAACAGCTGGGCTTCGTGGCGCAACTTTCGGACATCGACACCATCGTTAGGACGGCCGCCCCCTTCTTCGGGCTCGGCCCGGCCTTGGTCAATCCCGGCGTTTCGGCCGCCGTGGCGCGCGCATTGCGCGCGCCACGCGGCGCGAACGTCAATCAGAAACGCCGGCCCGCAAGGCCGGCGGTCGGCCCTGTGAGTAATGTGTCGGGGCGTGGGCTCGCTGAGTTCGGCTAAGGCCGGCTCAGCGAGCCTCCTATTCTTGCAGCCGTTTGCCTCAGCGCGGTCAGGACGACGGCCACGGCGAACCCGCCGAACCCGCTCACACTTTTCCTGGAATTGCTTCAGCTCTTGCTGTCGACCAGCTTGCGGGTCTCATCGAACTGCGCGCCCTTGGTGTTGCCCGCCTCGAACTTCTGGTGCTCGTCGGCGGGATCGTCCTTGGCGTGCTTGAAATCATACCAGGTGCCGTCGGGATCCTTGCGCTGCTCGATGTTGCCCTTTTCGACACGATGGCTGTAGCAAGTACGCTTCGGCTTGGTGGAGTAGGTCTTGGACCGCCAGGCGAGTTCCATGCACATTTTGCCCTTTTCCGTCACCAGCCAGCGGCCCTCGCCGACGGCGGGCGAATCCTCCCCTTTCGTCCAGGCATGCAGGCGCCTGTCCATCCCGAAATAGGCGGCGCCGTTCTTCCAGTTCCAGGTCCGGTCGGCGTAGAGAAGCTGCAGCTCGAAAGCCGTCGGAGCAGTGTCGGGCTTGGCGGCGGCCTCGGCCGTCGCACTGTCCTTCGCCGGAGCCGCGCCGGCGGCGCCGCTAAAGGCAAGCTGGCCGCAGGCGACCAGCAGCGGAACCAGCCAGCCGCCTCTCGCAAGCCGATGGGGCGGGCTGAATTCAAGTCGACCCGGTTCGCATGGCGATGTGGTTTCAGCTGTCGTTCCAATGCCCGTACGCATATTGATGCCCCCCCTCTCGACCCCGATGTGGTGAGGCCGAGGATCCATGATCTGGAAGATGTTTCTTCGGGCTTTCCGCGAGCCCTCACGATGCCCGAGCCCTGCCGGCCCCGATGGCGGGGCGATCAGCGCCCTTGAGCCTATTAACAGCCGCGAGCGGCGCGATGTCAACTCATTCCAAGTCTAAGTGAACACCCCAAGCCATTAGTCGGCCACGAATACAATCTTGTGATATTGCGATACTGTTTGGCGATGCGCTGCCCCAAAACAACTTCGACGGGAGGGCCGACCCTAGAAGAAAGGTGACGAGCAGGATATGGTCCGCCGGGCAGAGCCTGGCTTCGCGTGCTGTCCGCCTGCATTGACCGGCAGTTCGTCGAATATCATGACGGGGTGATCGACCACCTCGACAGGACCGCGACCATGCTTGTGGATTCGGGTACGATGCTGGTCTATAGGATCACCCGCCCGTGACGGCGCGCCCCGTCGAGCCGCGCCGGCGAAGCGATCCGCGGATAAAGGCCTGAATTGTCGAACCACCGGATAAGCCGCTCCAACGTGGCGGTGGCGCCATCGGAGAATTGGTTGAAGCGAGCGATATCGATAATCGTTACTCTGGCGCTGCTGGCATGGCTTGCCAGCGACCAGCGCTGGAAGATGGTCGGCGATGCGTTCGCCTCCATCACGCCCGGCGCTTTCGTGGCGGTCGCGGCGGCGCTGTTCGTCACCTATGTGCTGAGGGCGCTGCGCGTCTGCGATGAGTTCCGCGACGATGTGAACGGCCGCTTCGGCGCAACGCTGCGCATCATCCTGATCCACAATGCGATGATCAACATTGTACCGTTCCGCGGCGGCGAGACGGCCTTTCCGATCCTGTTGCGCCAGGTGTTCGGTGTTTCCATCGTGCGCGCCGGCGCCTCTCTTCTCTGGTTCAGGCTGCAGGACGCCTTCGTCGTCGGCGTGCTGGCCTGCCTTGTCTGGCCGGGCCTGCATCCGGCGCTGAGGGTCGCCGGCATCGCGGCGCTTATCGCCGCCGCATGGTACCTGCCGCGCTGGGCACGCGCGCCGCACAACTGGACGGCCGGCGGCGGGATCGTCTCGAAATTCGGCAAATTGCGCGACATCTTCACCGAGGCGACGGGGCGCTCGCGCTTTGGCTGGTGGTGGACGATCGCCAACTGGGCGCTGAAGCTGGGCGTTCAGGGCTGGCTGCTCGCCATGCTGCTCAACACCTCGTTCCAGACCGCCTTTCCCGGCGCCGTTGGCGCGGAAGCCGCCGCCATCCTGCCGGTGCAAGGCGTCGCCGGCTTCGGCACCTATGAGGCGGGCGCCGCCGCGGCGCTGCTTTATTCCGGCATCGCCATGAAGGACGGCCTGCAGGCGGCGCTTGCGCTGCATCTCTTCATCCTGTGCTCGGCGGTCGCAACCGGTGCGATCGCCTGGCTGTTCCCCTCGAAACCGACGCTGCCGGAAACCCCGGCGGCGGGACCGGCAAGGAAATGACCGCCATGAACGTGCTTCCCATCCCCGCATCGGGACTGCCCGAGGGCGCCGTCATGCCCGAGCACAAGCTCTCCATCGTCATCCCGATGTACAACGAGGCCGACAATGTCGAGCCGCTGCTCGTCCGCATCCACCAGGCGATGGAAAACTACAGCCAGCCGTGGGAAGTGGTGCTGGTCGACGATGGCAGCACCGACGCCACCCCCGCCGAGATCCGCCGGCTGGCGGCGCAATACAGGCCGCATGTGCATGGCGTTGAACTGGTGCGCAACTACAAGCAGACTGCCGCCATGCAGGCCGGCCTCGACGCCGCGCGCGGCGACGTCATCGCGACGCTCGACGGCGACCTGCAGAACGACCCCTTCGACATCCCGCGCATGGTCTACCGCCTGCTGACTGAGGATCTCGACCTCGTCGCCGGCTGGCGCAAGAACCGCCAGGAGGGGTTCTGGATGCGCCGCCTGCCCTCGCGCATCGCCAACAGGCTGATCGCGCGCGTCACCGGCGTGCGGCTGAACGATTACGGCTGCAGCCTGAAGGTGTTCCGTGGCAGCGTCATCCGCAGCGTGCGCCTCTATGGCGAAATGCATCGCTTCATCCCGGCGTGGCTCGCGACAGTGACGACGCCGCGCCGCATCTCCGAGGAGGTGGTGACGCATCACGCCCGCATCCACGGCCAGTCGAAATATGGCATCTCGCGTACCTTCCGCGTCGTGCTCGACCTCGTCTTCATGTTCTTCTTCATGCGCTACCGAACCAGGCCCGGCCATTTCTTCGGCGGCATCGGTATCGTGCTCGGCGTCATCGGTTCGCTGATCCTCGCCTACCTTTTTGCGATCAAGGTGTTCTGGGGGCAGGCTATCGGCACGCGGCCGATGCTCATCACCGGCTTCTTCCTGGTGATTGCCGGGCTGCAGGCAGTTACGTCGGGGGTGCTGGCCGAAATGCTGTCCCGCATCTATCTCGAAGCCAATGGCACGCTCGCCTATGTGGCGCGGCCGCAGCCCGCCCCTGGCGAAGGCGACGGCTGGCAATGGCCGAGCAAGCCGGCTGTTGTCGAAAAGCCGAAGGCGCGCCGGAAGTAATCCCGCTGGCGTCCGTCGGTCGGAACCGCGACGGGCGGGCGATCGAAGGGCAAGAGGCAGCGCGCCTTCAGCGCGCAAATGCCCTCTTGCCCCGCGATCACGCCCCCCGGCGACGGATTGGGCAGGTCAGCGCGCCCGGCAAGCCGAGCGCTGGCCGAAGCCACTCGGGCCGCAGATCCACGGCGAATGGCCAAGCAGCGGACCGACACTGCCGAGGCTGTAGGAAACCTTGACCGGCGCCGGCATGTGCAGGCGCTCTGGGCGCACGAAAGCCGCGTAGGCTTCTTCCCTGACGCGCGTCACCCTGGTCATGCGCGTCATCGGCTTGCGATTGACCACATGCAGCTGCCTGTTCCTGACGTGGTGCATCTTCTTGCCGAGTTGCTCTGTCGCCGGCTTGACGCTCAGCGAGCCGGTTTTCATCGTATCCATGCTCTGGCAGCCCGACAGCATCGAGACCAGTGCGACAGCGGCAAGCGCGACGGCGTATCTCTTGCCGATGGCCGCTGCTTCATTCATGAAATCGTTCATCGTTGTCCCCTGCCACGAAATACGCGTTGTTTTTGGCGCGGATATATTTTCTCTTTCCTTGGCTTCCGCGCCCCGCTAACGGCTGACCGCCATCCACATCGTGGCTAATATTAGATTGAACTTATTAAAATTCGTGCAAACGAGATGATGAGCGCGGTCTTTCAACACCGCGTCGCATGTGATTAAAACTTGAACTATTGCGATGACGCCAGTTCGGGCGGAACAACGCACGACGATATACGGTTCGGCACCCTGGCTTCAGGAAACGTCCGATGCCTCTGCGTCCAGAACCGCGTTTTAGCCGCACCCCTCGATAATCGGACCGTTGAACCACAACGAGCCGTTGCCGTAGAGGCTCACTCCCATGTCGTCGATGGAGCCCGCCTCTTTCTCTTCAACACGGAACTTGACGCTGGGCTGAAGTTGTCCGTTTACTTTGATCTATCTTTGATAAATACGTTTCCGTCGCCACCTTTTCCGTCACCCGCCCAAAGATCGTTCACGAAGCGGAGCTCGATCGTCTGCGGATCCGGCACACTGCCGATATCGACCTTGAACCGCGTGGTCTGTGCCGCCACTGACTGCAGTTCGGCAATGATACCCTTGGGGGTCGAAACGACGCTCTCCCTACCGGAATGTCATAGCGGCCAACCGATTTGCCGTTGACCAGGACCTCGATTGTCGGCGGTCCTTGATAGCTGGTGCCGGCAGCATCGAACTCAGGGTTGGTGGCGGTGCAACCTGACGGATTCTTCAAAAGGAACAACAGCGTGACTTCGGCCAGGCTCGCGAGAAAAACCTGATCGTAGTAGCTTGAGGCTATCCCGAGAGGCACCGCCTTCAGGAACCCTTGAAGTGTTGTCTGCGGGTCGACGACGCTGCTCCGGAAAGCACTGAGAAGCAGCCACGCAAACAGTCCGGTGAAGACCACGATCGACCCTGCGCGGGCGAAGTGCATGTTATTTGGGGAGGGGATGCGCATTTTCATTGGGACTTCGTACAGCGATCTACCTAGGATTATTGTCCCAGCCCGGGTCGAAGTAGAACTTGCGCGAGCCGATGTCGCCCATGCCGGCGCCGGAAATCACATAGGCGATCCGGACGACGCGAAGGCCGCCGGCCCCCTGCTGCAGCCCGTAGAGACCCTCGAGCCCGCGATCGTAGAAACCAGCGAGCGGGACACCGAGCGCGATCAGCGCAAGGGAAGCATGCAGGGCGAATTTCGCGGCGTTGGCGCGCAGTGAAATCCTGTTCTCGCGAACGTGCCTGGCAATGATCACCACGACAAGAAGGCCATAAAGGAAAGCGTTGAAGGCGGCGAACCAGTAGAAGCCCGTGGCGTCGAACGGATGCTTGACCAGCAGCACCGGCAGAGCCGCGCCAATCGCCAGCGCGACATAAGGCGCGAAGGCGCGTGCGGGCAGGAGATGCTTCGGGCCGCTGCCCTTCGGCGTGACCCGGAAGTCGACGAATGACTTTGTAACGTAATCGCGCACGGCCGACAGCGTTCCCCACAAAACCCAGGGCCAGCGCGCGAAGAAGAGGAACAGCGTGCCTTCCCAGCTCAGCGTCTTCGCCGTCAGCGGCCGCGACAGGCCGAAGGCCTTGAGCATGATCACCAGCCCGACCAGCGCCACCGAATTCGGCGCATAGTAGAGGACGAATTCGGCGAACATGACGTTGGCGAAATTGCGCCCGGTGGCCAGCGCATAGATCGGCATCACATACATCATCAGCGCAAAGACCGCGAACAGCGGGTACCAGAGCTGGCAGAACAGGAACTGGAACTTCAGCCGCGGTGTCAGCTTGCCGAAATATTTCGGCGTGTATTCGAGCAGGATCGTCACCAGGCTGCGCGACCACTGGAACTCCTGGGTGACGAGATCGGCGAAGGTCTGCGGGCCATCGCCATTGGCGATGGCATCTATGGCGTGCACGCCGCGCCACCCGGCGGCGTTGATTAGCATCGAGGTAGAATGATCCTCGGCCAGCTCCGGGCCAAGGCCGCCCGCCTCGCGCAACGCCCGCGTCCTGACGGCGTAGTGCGAACCTATGCAGAGCGGCGCGCCGCCGCCTGTGTGGCCGGACTGCAAGGGACCGTGGAACATGCCTTCCGGGAACAGGCGGCCACGGGCCGCCCAGCTTTCGTCGGCATTGTTGTCGCAGATGCTAGGCGCCGAGACATAGCCTACGCCGGGATCAGCGAACGGATAGAGGATTTCCCTCAGATAGGTCGGTGACGGCACATGATCGGCGTCCATCTGAGCGACGAAGTCGTAGCGCTCGTAGCCATAGTGGTCGTAAAAGAAGGCCAGATTGCCTTCCTTGCAGCGCGTGCGGCGCGGCCAGGTCTTGCGGTGGTAGTCCTCGCGGCCGCGCCTGGTCGAAATCAGCACGCCATGGGCGTCGCACCAGCGAACCGTCGCCTCGGTCGGATCCTCGTCGGCAAGCCAGGTGTCGTGCGGATAGTCCTGCGCCAGCATCGCCTCCAATGTGCGCTGCACCACGGAGAAAGGCTCCGACGGCGCCTTGGTGACCACCATGGCGACGCGCGAGCGCTTCGGGATCGTGTGCAGCTTCGACGACTTCCTCGAGGCATGAACGTTGAGCAGGAAATACATCGGCATCAAGGTCAGCCAGGCCAGCACGATTGTAGCGAAGGCAAAGGGCCCGACATGATCGATATGCTCGGGCCGCAGCCACCACGACCAGAAGACAGCCAGGGTGAGGAACCAAGAAGCGAGGCCAAGCCGCAAGATCAATTGCTGGCGCCGCGTGAGCACCGGCACGAGATAAGGACCCTTCGGGCCATGGCCGGTCGAAACCGCGTCAGCCTTGCCCATTGACGTCGTTTTGCCGCCGCCGACGTCGGCATCCCCAGATACGCCCATGCTACCCGCCCTGCTCGCCCGGCTAAGCCGGTCGAACGCATTCATCCCGCTACAGAATCAGTTTTGGCTAATGCAGAGTCAACAAAATTAGGGTTTCGTTAACCATACTTGTTGGGAACTGGTTAACCAGCCACGGCTCCGCGACCTTCACCGGTCGGGGCGCGACGCAATGCCGGCTGCTCGGGGCAAGCGCCCCCATCCGTCCCGGTTAACCATGTCGGTGGCAATAAGGTTAAGTAACGGTTAATTGCGCTTGACTCTCACCGAGCATAGGCTCTTATATAAGAGAGGGTTAATATCGTAATGTTGACGCGAATTTGTGAGTATCGCGGCGACCTCGTCTCAAGGTCCAGCCATAGAGGCTGGAGAGACCACAATAACGGACGGCACAGCGTTCGACGTGCCGGTTCCAGTCGCTCAGAAAACCCGCATTTCACGTCGGCAAACCGATATTTGGGTTTGCGTGCCGGCTTCAGTCGGCGCGTTGTGGCAAGCTTCAAAGGTCCGGCAGGATACTGAAGCCCATGGAGGCGGGTATGAAATTCTCCACAGCAACAGCGCTTGTGTCGGCGCTTATGATCGGCGTGGCCTTGCCAGCGTCGGCGGGATCGCAGACGGGAACGGATCCGATCAAGACGAGTTCGGCCGCGTCGGCGTTCGGCTCCTATGATCCGTATGGCGATTTCAGCAACGACAAGTCGGCCAGCATCGAGGAACTGTTCCTACCTTGGGAAGACGTCGACCTGTCGACACTGCCGCTGGCGGACGACTATGCGCTGCAACGCGGCCGCTCGCTGCTGATCACCATCGAGCCTTGGACATGGTCGAAGGACTGGCGCATCACGCCGCCCGAGCTGAAGAACGGCATATTGAGCGGCAAATACGACGCCAACATGCAGGCGATCTGCAACCTCGTCGGGCAGATGAAGAGCCCGGTCACCATCCGCTGGGCGCAGGAAATGGAAGACACGAATGGCCGCTTCACCTGGGCCAACTGGGCGCCAAAGGACTGGATCGCCGCCTACAAGCGCGAGGTCGATGTCTGTCGCAAGGTGGCGCCCGCCGCGAAATACATGTGGTCGCCCAAGGGCGTCGAGGGCCTGGAAAAGTACTATCCCGGCGACAACTATGTCGACGTGATCGGCCTGTCGGTGTTCGGCCTGCAGAAGAAGGACAATGACGAGGTCGGCCGCGACCGGACCTTCGAAGAGGTGCTGAAGCCAGGCTATGACCGTGTCGCGAAATTCAACAAGCCGGTCGTCGTGGCTGAGCTCGGCTATGTCGGCAAGCAGGACTATGTCTCGAAATGGGCGGATGATTCCCGCAAGTCCTATGCGGAGTTTCCGGCCCTTACCTCGGTCGTCTACTTCAACCAGAAAGAAGTGTGGCCGTGGCTGGGCGGCTATGGGCTGCCCGACTGGCGGGTGACCCAGCACGTCTTGCCATAAAGGCGTGATCATGCCCGTCCCGGCCAAACCGGGACGGGTTTCCGGCTAATGGTGTTAAAGTGGGGTTGCGGCCGAGCTGGCTCGGCCGCGGGTGAAGCGTATGCGTAAATCAGTTGGAGTAAAATCGTGAAGAGCGCAGTGGGGAAGTTTGTCGGAGCGGCGCTCGCCTGCTCCGTTTTTGTTATCGGCCTGCAGGACGCCGCAATGGCCAAGGTCGCGCACAGGATCGGCGACAAGACGGCGAAGGCCACCACCGTCTCTGACGAAGGCATCTATCAGCTCTACAAGAACCGTTCCTGGCGCTGGGGCAACCATGGAGCCGCGTTTTTTGCGGTGCCGAAGCGGCAGTTTACTGCCTGGTCCACCGAAGGTGGAAAGAGCTATGGCGAGGGCATCTGGTTCATGCCGGGCAGCGGCAAACTGTGTTTCCGGGCAACCTGGCATGGCTCATGGGGCGCCAAGACCTCCTTGAGCTGCTTCGAGCATCGCCAGGCCGGCAAGGTGATCTACCAGCGCAAATCTCCGAGCGGAGACTGGTACGAGTTCAGGGACCGCCACGGCAAATCGGATCTGCGCAATGGCGACTACGCAAGCAAGAAGGTGAAACGCTTCAAGGCGAAGCTTTAGTCACTGCGTGCAGGCAAGCGCCAGGCCGGCTTGGCGTGAACAGCACAATTGATTGGCACCGCGATTTCGCGCAACGGTTTTTCACGACGGCGACGACCGCGAATGACCGATGCCCAATGCTGACGGAACCGTCCTGATAACCGGCGCCCGCGCGCCGTGGCGCTGCATTCGGCGCGCCTCCTCCATGGCGCGGGGCGCAAGGTGATGCTGGCCGACACGCCGGCGCGGCCGATCGCGGCGGCGAGCCAGGCCTGCGCGCGCTATCACCGGCTGCCGCCGCCGCGCTAGCGCAAAAAGCGGCTCGAGGCGACCATCGCGGCGGATCAACAAGGTGACGATCGGCGATCGCTAATCGTCACCTGTCGTCCCGGCGCCATCGCCCGAACGGCATCAGCCGATCGCTCGCAGGGCGCCGGTAAAGTGATTGGACACAGTTGCCTCGCCATTGGGAGTTGCGCCCAGGAAGCCCAGCACCGCTTCCATGAATTCCTCTGGCCGCTCGACATTGAGCAGGTGGACGCCGCGCAGAAGCAGAAGCTTGGCGCTGGGGATCGTCGCCGCGATCGCCTCGCTGTGGTTCGCCAGAGTCACCTTGTCGTCCTCGCCGCCGATAACCAGCGTCGGCGCGGTGATCAGGGAAATCGGGCGGCGCAGATCGGCGTCGCGGACGGCGGCGAAGCATCCCGCGAGTCCTTGCGGCGACATGGCCAGGATCGCGGCGTGGAATGGCTCGACCGTCGTGCTCTGGCCATCAAGCATCGAGGCCGGGAACCAGTTGCGCATGAACATGTCCGCGGTGGCCGAGAGATCGCTCGCCGCAAGCACGTTGAGTATCTGCTCGTCGAAATAGGATGCCGGCCCCAGATGCTGCGAGGTGTTGGAGAGGATCAGGCGATCGATGCGCTCCGGCGCATGGATGCCCAGCCATTGGCCGACAAAACCTCCAAGCGACAGGCCAAGGAAGTGAATTCGGGCAAGCCCGAGGAAATCGAGCAGTTCCAGCACATCGCGACCGAGACGGTCGAGCGAATAGGCGCCGGCCGGGGCATCGGAGCCGCCATGGCCGCGAAAATCATAGCGCAGCACGCGGAAGGATTTGGCGAGTTCGGGAACCTGGCCATCCCACATATGGAACGTCGTGGCGATGGAGTTGGACAGCATCAGAACCGGCCGGTCTTCCGGGCCATCCAACCTGTAGGCGATGCGGGCGCCATCGCCCGTTTTGAAGTGAAGTGTGTCGGCCATTGGCTCCATCCTTTCGGCGCGTTCAGCGCGATTTCCGATGAGCCAAAGCTAGGCATGGCAACTATCGAAGAAAATTACTATGATTTGACAATCTTTGTAGGATTGTCCGACTGTGGATGGCTTGAAGCTGCACGATCTCAGATGTTTCGACGCGGTCGCCAGTCGAGGCAGCTTCCAGGCCGCCGCCCAGGCCATGCACCGAACGCATCCTTCCGTGTTCGCCGCCGTCGCCCGGCTTGAAGAGCAACTTGGCCTGACGCTGCTCGACCGCAGCGGTTACCGGGTGAGCTTGACCGATGAGGGTCGCCTGTTCCATGCGCGGGCACAGCTGGCGATCCGCGAGCTGGAGCATCTTCGCACCTACGCCGAGCAGCTCTCGAGCGGCGAGGAGACCGTGCTGCGCATCGTATTGGGCGACGTCTGCCCGAGACCCGGAATACTCGACCTGCTCAGCCGGTTCTTCGCCGAACGGCCGCGCACGCGCCTCCATCTCGACTATGAGGCGATAAGCGGGCCGGTCGAGCGGCTGATGGATGGCGAGACGGACCTCATCTTCCACCGCGCCAACCCCTCCGATCCGCATCTCGAGCGCATCGACCTGCGCGAAGTCGCCTTCGTGCCAGTGGTGGCGCCGGGCTTCCTCCCCTTCGGAGTCGGGCCCGACGTCACGCCCGAAGCGATGCAACCCTTCACCCAATGCGTGATCCGCGACACGGCGCGGCGTCCCTCATCTGAAAACTTCTTCGTCATCGACGGCGCGCATTCATGCTCGGTGCCCGACCATATGATGAAGAAGGAGCTGATCCTGCACGGGCTCGCCTGGGGTCATTTGCCGGAATGGCTGATTGAGGATGAGCTGCGCGGCGGACGGCTGATCTCGATCGCCGGCAGGCATATTCCCGGCCGCACCGAGACCATGGCCGCGGTTCGGCGGCGCGATAGGCCGCACGGGCCCGTGGCCGAGGCGCTGTGGCGACACCTCGAGGACAGTCCCAAGCTTCCGGGCTAAGCCTTCCGTTCCCAGCGGCGGTCCGGCGTCTGCTGCCAATAGGTCACGGCGTGGCCGGCTTCCTTCATTGTCTTCCAATGGCCGCGCGCGGTTTCGAGCTGTGCCGCGTCATGGCCGTCGAACAGGAAGACGGCCCGCTCGTAGCCCGATAGCTCGGGCGGGTTTGCGCCATCGACGAGGAAGCGAATCTGCGCGGCGTTCTGGTTGCCCTCGCCCGTGGTGAGCAGGATCGGCTGCTCGGCCGGATGGGCCTCGCGGTCGGTGGCATGCGCCAGGAAGGAATCGTCGCGGAAAATCCACAGATGCTGGTCGAGCGCGTCGCGGCGCTCTTCCGTGCCCGTCTGCACCACCGCGCGCCAGCCGCGCTCGACGCTGCGCTCGAGCAGGCCCGGCAGCGCCTCCTCGAGCGTCGATTCGGTCAAATGGTAAAAGAGGATTTCAGCCATCCCCTACCCTTCATAATGATCGCGCACCAGCCGGTCGAGCAGGCGCACGCCGAAGCCCGAGCCCCAGGACTGGTTGATCTCGCTGGACGGCGCGCCCATCGCGGTGCCGGCGATGTCGAGATGCGCCCAGGGCGTGTCCTTGACGAAACGCTGCAGGAACTGCGCAGCGATGATGGCGCCGCCATAGCGGCCGCCGATGTTCTTCATGTCGGCATTCTTGGAATCGATCAGCTTGTCGTATTCGGGTCCGAGCGGCATGCGCCACAGCCGCTCCTGGCTGGTCTGGCCGGCGCCGAAAAGCCTGCCTGCCAACTCGTCGTTGTTGGAGAACAGGCCGGCATAGTGCTGGCCGAGCGCGACCATGATGGCGCCCGTCAGCGTCGCCAGGTTCACCATGAATTTCGGCTTGAAGCGGTCGTTGGTGTACCAGAGCGCGTCGGCCAGCACGAGGCGGCCTTCGGCGTCGGTGTTGAGCACCTCGATCGTCTGGCCCGACATCGAGGTGACGATGTCTCCCGGACGCTGCGCGTGGCCGTCGACGGCGTTCTCGACAAGGCCGATGACGCCGACCACATTGGCCTTGGCCTTGCGCGCCGCCAGCGCATGGATCAGCCCGGTGACGGCGGCCGCACCGCCCATGTCACCCTTCATGTCCTCCATGCCGGAGGCCGGTTTCATCGAATTGCCGCCGGTGTCGAAGGTGACGCCCTTGCCGATAAAGGCAAGCGGGGCGTCCTTGGCCTTGCCGCCGTTCCAGCGCATCACCACCAGGCGAGCGCCGCGCGGCGAGCCTTGCGCCACGCCGAGCAGAGAGCCCATGCCGAGCTTCTTCATCTCCTTTTCGGTGAGGATCTCGACCTCGACGCCGAGCGCCTCCTGCGCCTTGACGCGCTCGGCGAAGTCGACAGGCCCCAGCACATTGGCCGGCTCGTTGACGAGGTCGCGCGCCAGCAGCACGCCGTCAACCACCGCTTCCTCGCCGGTGAAAGCCTTCTTCGCGGCAGCTGGATCGACGCAGTGGATCGTGACCTTGGCGGGCTTCGCCGCCTTCGCGCCGGACTGGCCGTCTTCCTTGTCCTTCCTGGTCTTGTATTTGTCGAAGGCGTAGCTGCGCAGCAGGATCCCGGCGGCGAGGCTCGCCGCCTGGCGGCCATCAGCCTGCAGTTCCGGCAGATCGAGGATGACGGCCACCTCGGTCGCCTTGCGCAGCGAAGCGGCAACAGCGCCGCCGAGCTTCAGCCAGGCGTTGTCGTCGAGGGCCGACACCTTGCCGGCGCCGATCGCCACCAGCCGGTCGACGGACGTTCCTTCCGGTGCCAACACCTCGGCCGAGCTCGCGAACTTGCCGGCGAAATCGGCGACTGGAAAGGCACGCGCCAGCGCGCCGACCGGATCGCAGGCCTTCGCCGCCTCGCCGAGCCCGCCGCCGTCGGCCGCGAGCACGAAGACGCTGCCCTTTTTGGGCGCGGCGAATCTGGCGAAAGAAATGGTAGGTCTCGACGTCATCAGGTCCTGCTTTCGGGGATGGCCGTAAGGTGCCGGCAAAGGTAAATCTTCACCGGCAAGGGGTTTGGCTAGCGTGCGCGACATTTGGTCGTTTTCAGCCATTTGGCAAGACTTTGGCCGAAATCGCTGCCTATATCAGCGCCACTATAGACAAAGGATTCGTCTCGGCACGATCTTAGCTTGCTGCCGTAACCTACTGTTAACCATCGATGTTTTGCATTTCTTATCCATTGGCGCGGAGACTCCGCCGCGCCGGGGCACGCGGCGTGGGGCGACAAACCGGAGCGAGCCGCCTATGACCCAGTTGTGCGGGCGACGCCGGATGACTACCTTGTCGGCGGGCATGATGCCGTTCGGCAAAATCGAGAAAAGCCTTCATGAAGGTCGTTGAACGCTACATCATGCGCCGCGCGCTGACGATGTTCCTCGCCGCGCTGGTCTGGACGCTGGCGATCGTGTGGACGACGCAGGTGCTGGCCAAGATCGACCTCGTTACCGACAACGGCCAGTCGGCGCTGACCTTCTTCGAGGTCGCAGCGCTGATCATTCCCTCGATCATCCCGATCGTGGTGCCGTTCGCCCTGGTGGTGGCGGTGGCGCAGACGCTGAGCGCCATGAATGCCGATTCGGAGCTCGCCGTGCTTAGCGCAGCGGGCGCCTCGCGCTGGACCATCGCGCGGCCGATCCTGCTGCTCGCAATCGCGGCTTGCGCCTTTTCCTTCATCGTCGACAACGCCATCGATCCCTATGCCAGGCAGAAGAACCGCCAACTGGTGGCGGCTTCGCGCGCCGACCTCGTATCGCTGATCATCCAGGAAGGCACGTTCCGCAAGATCGACGAGGGCCTTTACCTGCAGGTCGGCGAGCGGCTCCCCGGCAACCGGCTCGGCGGCATCTTCGTCGCCGATTCCCGAGAGGAAGGCGCCAGCCTCACCTATTATGCCAAGACCGGCAGCATCGTCGAAAAAGGCGACGAGAAGGTGCTGATGATGAATGACGGCGTCATCAACCGCAAA
The DNA here is from genome assembly GCA_004020875.1 of Mesorhizobium sp. Lineage (GTDB taxonomy): Bacteria > Pseudomonadota > Alphaproteobacteria > Rhizobiales > Rhizobiaceae > Mesorhizobium. The sequence goes on along the minus strand of SAPZ01000005.1, from coordinate 263,712 downwards.
TCGGTAACCGGCGACCTCTCGGTCATCCGCTTCACCTCTTATGCCTTCGACATGTCCGCCTTCATGTCCGCGGCGAACGACATCACGCTTTTGCCCAAGGACCGCACGACGGCGTATCTGCTCAACCCGGATCCCAATGACAAGATGTTCCAGCGCGAACCGGGCAGCTACCGGGCGGAACTCAACCAGCGCTTTGCCGAGTGGTCCTATTCGCTGGTTTTCGCGCTGATCGCGCTGGCCGTCGCGGGCGATGCGCGTTCGCATCGCGAAGCACGCATCAACCCGCTGATCACGGCTATCGCGATAGCGCTTTTCGTGCGGTGGCTCGGCTTCTTCGCCGCCGGCAAGGCCGACAGGATCTCGTACTATATCTACCTGCTCTACGGCATACCGCTGATTGCGTCCGCGGTTTCGATCTGGTTCATCGTCTCGTCGCGCACCATGGAATTGCCGGTCAGCTGGGCGGACTGGCTGACCAACCTCGCCAAGCGCACCAGCGACAACTGGACGGCATTCAAGCTGTGGCTCGTCCGGCGCACTTCCGGTCAGGGAGCCTGACCATGGGCTGGACGCTGGGCCGCTATTTCTTCTTCCGCTACGTCTCGATCACCTTTTGGTTCTTCCTGGGCCTGCTGGCGCTGGTGTTCCTGATCGATTTCACCGAGCTTTCCGGCCGAACGACCGGGCTGCCGGGCTTCACCTATGGCACGGCCTTCGCCATTTCGGCGCTCAGGATGCCGATGATCATGCTGCAGACGGTGCCGTTCGTCGGGCTGTTCTCGGCAATGGCGACGCTTGTGTCGCTCAACCGCCGCTACGAGCTGGTGATCGCGCGCTCGGCCGGCGTTTCGGCCTGGCAGTTCCTGTTTCCGTGCTGCGTCGGCGCGCTGATGTTCGGCGTGCTTTCGGTCGCCGTGATGAACCCCATAGCGGCGCATGGCTTTTCCTGGTCCGAGCAGATGGAGAACGACCTCAGGGCCGGCAAATCGAATGCCGTCACCACCAACGTCACGCCGTGGCTCAGGCAGAAAACCGAATCAGGCGACACCATCATCGGCGCCCGCGCCGTCCTCAACCAGGGCCTTGAGATGGCGGACGCGGTGTTCTTCATCCTCGACCCGCGGGGCAACATCGCCGAGCGCAAGGACGCGGCCAAGGCCTTCCTGCGCGATGGTTACTGGGAATTGCAGGACGTCAAGGTTTTCAAGGGGGGCAACATCCAGGCGCTGGCGACCGACAAGGTGCCGACCAACCTCAAGCCGGAATTTGTTCAGGAGCGACTGGCGCGTCCGGAAACCATCCCTTTCTACGAGCTGCCGCGCAAGATCGAGGTTGCCCGGTCCTTCGGGCTCAAGGCAAATGCCTTCGCCATGCAGTTTGATTCGCTGGTGGCGTTGCCGTTCCTTCTCGTCGCCATGACGCTAATTGCTGCAACGGTTTCAATGCGATTTGCGCGAATGGGGCAGTCGGCAACGATGATTCTGGGTGGCGTCGTGGCCGGCTTTCTGCTTTATGTCGTTTCGGTACTGGTCAAGGCATTCGGTGTGGCCGGATTCGTTCCTACGGTGGTGGCTGCATGGGTTCCGGTCGTCGTGGCTATGTTCTTCGGGGTGACGTTTCTGCTATACAAGGAAGACGGCTAGTGAGGGAGGCGGTTTTGCGCAGCCATAGGCAGGCCGGTTTGGCACGCCTCTATGGGGCGACCGCCTTGGCATGTCTGTTCGCTTATGCGGTCCCGACGGCACCCGCACAGGCGCAGACCATTGCTGCCAAGTCCGTCCCTTCCGGCACGCAGATGCTGCTGGCCGCCGATACGCTTGTCTATGACAACGACAAGCACACGGTGACGGCCGTCGGCGGCGTGCAGATCGACTATGGCGGCAACAAGCTGGTCGCCCAGCGCGTGGTGTACAACCGCGACACCAAGCGCCTCGTCGCGAGCGGCGCCGTCGAGCTCATCAACAGCGACGGCACCAAGGTAAATGCCGAGCATATCGATATTACCGACGACTTCGCCGACGGGTTCACCAACGCGCTGCGCGTGGAGACGATCGACAAGGCCTATTTCGCCGCCGAGAGCGCAGAGCGCATGGGCGGCGTGCTGACCACCTTCCACAATGGCGTCTACACCGCCTGCGAACCTTGCGAAGACAAGCCGGACAAAGCGCCGACCTGGCGCATCAAGGCGCGAAAGATCATCTGGAACGGTGAGAAGAAGACGGTACGCTTCGAAAATTCGAACTTCGAATTCTTCGGCTTCCCGCTCGCCTATCTGCCGGCTTTCGAGATCGCCGATCCGACCGTGAAGCACAAGAGCGGCTTCCTGATCCCCGGCATCGTCTACAACAACCATCTCGGCGTCGGCGTCAAAGTCCCCTATTATTTCGCGCTGTCCCCGACCTATGACCTGACCGTAACCGGCAGCGGCTATACCAAGCAGGGCTTCCTCGGCGAGGCCGAGTGGCGCCAGCGCTTCAACAACGGCCAGTACACGCTGAAGATCGCCGGCATAAACCAGCAGGATCCGAACGCGTTCATCGGCACGGGCAATCGTTACGTCGTCGATTCGGGCGAGCCCGGCGATCCGAACAAGTTCCGCGGCATGATGGGGACCACGGGCCAGTTCGCCATCAACGAGCGCTGGAACTTCGGCTGGGACGTTCTGCTGCAGACCGACAAGAATTTCTCGCGCACCTACAACATCGACGGCTTCAGTGATCTTGCTCACCAGTCGTCGATCTATCTGACCGGCTTGAGCGACCGCAATTACTTCGACGTTCGCGCCATGCGCTTCGAGGTGCAGGAAGACACGCTCTCCAGCGATCCGACGGCGCGCGCGGCCAAGCAGCCCTGGGTGTTGCCGTCCTTCGACTATGCGTATATTCCCGACACGTCAGTGGCCGGCGGCCAGCTGTCGTTCAACGTCAACGCGCGTGTGATCAGCCGCAACCGGCTGGACGCCGTGCTGGCCAATCCGGCCGACGACACTTCAATCAACAATGTGCGCGGTATCGAAGGCGAATCCAGCCGGCTCACCGCCGAGGCCGAATGGAAGCGCACCTTCACCACCGATGACGGTCTGCAGTTGACCCCGTTGCTCGCCTTCCGCGGCGACGCAGGCTATGTCAACGCCAATCAGGCTTCGCTCGATGCCGTCAACCAGATGGGCACAAATCTCGGCCAGGACGTCGATATGCGCTCGTCGCTTGCCCGCTACATGGCCACTCTCGGCCTAGAGGCGCGCTGGCCGCTGCTGTTCTCGATGCCGAGCTCCAGCCATATCCTGGAGCCGACCGCGCAAGTGTTCGTGCGTCCGAACGAACAATATGTCGGGGGGCTGGCCGTTCCCAACGAAGACGCGCAGAGCTTCGTCTTCGACGCCACCACGCTGTTCGAGCGCGATAAATTCTCGGGCTATGACCGCATAGAAGGCGGCACGCGCGCCAATGTCGGCTTCCGCTATTCTGGCGCCTACGACAATGGCTGGGCCACGAACGCCATCTTCGGCCAATCCTATCAGCTCGCGGGCCTGAACTCCTTCGCCGCGCCCGATCTCGTCAATGTCGGAGCCGAGTCCGGCCTGGACAAGCGGACCTCGGATTATGTCGGCCTCGTCGGCTTCAACAGCCCGAGCGGTTTCTCCGGTTCGCTGAGCGGGCGTTTCGACGAGCAGACATTCGAGGTCCGGCGCGCCGAAGTGAAGGCCGCCTATTCCAGCCTGCCGATATCGCTTAGCGCCAAATATGCCTTCATCGAGGCGCAGCCGCTCTATGGCTTCACCACCGACCGCCATGAAGTCACGCTCGGCGCCTCCACGCATCTGGCGGAGAACTGGCGACTGTTCGGCACCGGCACCTACGACATCCGGAGCAACGTGCTGGTCAAGGATGGCGTCGGTTTCGCCTATAACGACTCCTGTTTCACCTACATCATGACCTATTCGCAGACACGCGATACCATAACCAAGGAAGTGTCGCAGAATATCGGCTTCAACCTTTCGTTCCGCACGCTGGGCGATTTCGGGTCGTCGACGAGCGCGGTCGATACTATCCGATAGTGGAAGGCTGGCGCGTGGCCTGCGATCCGCGCGCCGATATTGCTTTGGTCTTGATTTGGAGCGTGAACCGCCGAAGATGCTTTGGTTAGGGGACCATGCGCCGGCGACATCGTTTCGCCGCATAGGACAGGCATGGGTCGGCTGCATCGCGCAGGCGTTCGGAGGACGCGAGGCGCTGTCATGCCGACAAATTGGGGCGGGAAATTGGAAGGTAAGATGAGGAAATACCTGTTTTCGGCAGGATTGGCGTTTCTGGTGGCGGCGACCTCGGTTTCGGTCACGGCAGTTGTGCAGCCGGCTTTCGCCGCGGAGATCAAATATGTCGTCAACAACATACCGATCACCACCGGCGACATCGCGCACCGCGCCGCCTTCTTCAAGCTCCAACACAAGAAAGGCGATGCCGCGCAGGAGATGATCGACCAGACGCTGCGGCTGGCCGAAGCCAAGCGGCTCGGCATCCGCATCACCGATCAGCAGGTCGACGCCGCCTACCAGCGCTTCGCCTCGGGCAACAAGATGCCGCTGGCCAAGCTCGACGCGATCATGAACCAGTCGGGCGTCACCAAGGAACACTTCAAGGAGTTCATCCGCGCCCAGATGGCCTGGAACCAGGCGCTCAGCGCACGCTACCGCTCCGGCGAAGGCGGCTCGGTGACCGAGCAGGACGCCGTGCGGCGCATGCTCGACAAGGGCGGCGCCAAGCCGACGGCGACGGAGTACATGCTGCAGCAGGTGATCTTCGTGGTGCCGGCAAAGGAGCGCGCCGCCACGCTCGCCAAGCGCAAGCGCGAGGCCGACGCCATGCGTGCCCGCTTCAGCGGCTGCAACACCACGCGCGAATTCGCCAAGGGTCTGCTGGACGTCACCGTGCGCGATCTCGGCCGGGTGCTGGCGCCGCAATTGCCGACCGACTGGGCCGAGCAGATCAAGGCCACCAAGGTCGGCGGCGCGACGCCGACGCGCGAGACTGAACGCGGCATCGAATTCATCGGTATCTGCTCCTCGCGCGAGGTTTCCGACGACAAGGCCGCGCAGATGGTGTTCCAGGCCGAAGGCGGCAATGACAAGGACGCCGAGGAGCTCAGCAAGAAATACGTCGCCGAGCTGCGCCAGAAGGCCAAGATCGTCGAACGCTAGATTGTTTTAACGCAATTCCGAGGCGGAAACCGCTCACACTTTTCCTGGAATACTTTTAGACCCGGAGACATCAGATCGAATCGGCCTGATTCCGTCTCCCAAGTCCGAGAAATGGAGCATCATGTCGTCCGAAAACCGCAGCATATTTTTCGGCGTCATGCTCTGAGCGACAAGCATGCGATACCGCAGTCAGCCCACCCAATGAGCGCGCGCAAGACCGCTGCGCCGCTGGCGCTCAGTGTCGGCGACCCTTCGGGCATTGGACCCGAGATCGCCATCGCCGCCTGGCAGGCGGGCGACAGCGCGGGGGTGCCGCCCTTCTATCTACTGGCCGATCCGGCCCTGATCGATGCCCGCGCCAGCCTTGTCGGCGCAAATGTGACAATAGCCGAGATCTTGCCCGGACAGGCCGCGCATCATTTTGCCCGCGTGCTCCCCGTCGTGCCGCTCCATGCGCGCCATGTCGACAGCCCGGGAGAGCCGGATCCGGCCAATGCCGCCGGCACCATCGAGGCAATCGATCGCGCCGTCGCCGACTGTCTCGCCGGCAGCGCCGCCGCGGTGGTCACCTGTCCGATCGCCAAGAAGCCGCTTTACGATGCGGGATTCGGCTTTCCCGGCCACACCGAATATCTGGCGCATCTGGCTTCGCGCCATACCGGCCGGGAGGTGACGCCGGTGATGCTGCTGGCCGGACCTGATCTGCGCACCGTTCCGGTGACGATCCACATCCCGCTGGCCGAAGTCCCGAAAGTGCTCACCACGGAACTGATCGTCACGACCGCGCGCATCACCGCTGCCGATCTCAAGAGCCGCTTCGGCATCGCGTGGCCTAGGCTTGCGATCGCCGGGCTCAACCCGCATGCCGGCGAAGGCGGCGCCATGGGCCAGGAGGATGCTGCAATCGTGGCCCCGGCCGTCGAGACGCTGAAAGCGGAAGGCATCGACGCGGTCGGACCGCTGCCGGCCGACACGATGTTTCATCCTCGCGCGCGCGCCTCCTATGACGCGGCGCTGTGCATGTATCACGACCAGGCGCTGATCCCGGCCAAGACCTTGGCCTTCGACGAGGCGGTCAACGTGACGCTGGGCCTGCCCTTCATCCGCACCTCGCCCGACCACGGCACCGCCTTCGGTATCGCCGGCAAGGGCATTGCGCGCGCCGACAGCCTGATCGCGGCGCTCAGGCTGGCGCGCCGGCTGGCCGACAGCGGCCGGCAGGCCGGGGCCGCGTGAGGACCCGTTGAACGAGCGCACCACGATCGACGGGTTGCCGCCGTTGCGCGCGGTGATCGAGCGCCACGGCCTGCAGGCCAAGAAGGCGCTCGGGCAGAATTTCCTGCTCGACCTCAACCTGACAAGCAAGATCGCGCGCGCGGCCGGCGATCTCGGCGGAGCGACCGTGATCGAGGTTGGCCCCGGCCCAGGCGGGCTGACGCGGGCGCTGCTGTTCAACGGCGCGCGACGCGTGATCGCCATCGAGCGCGACGAGCGCTGCCTCGAAGCGCTGGCCGAGGTTTCCAGCCACTATCCCGGTCGCCTGGAGGTCATTCCCGGCGATGCGCTGAAGACGGATTTTGCCGCGCTTGCGAACACGGCGAATGGCGGGCCGGTGAAGATCGCCGCCAACCTGCCCTACAATATCGGCACCGAGCTTCTGATCCGCTGGCTGACAGTGGCCGACTGGCCGCCCTTCTACCAGTCGATGACGCTGATGTTCCAGCGCGAGGTGGCGGAGCGCATCACCGCGGGTCCCGGCAGCGACGCCTATGGCCGGCTCGGCGTCCTGGCCGGCTGGCGCACGGAAGCAAAAATCGCCTTCGACGTGCCGCCGCAGGCTTTCACCCCGCCGCCCAAGGTCACCTCGTCCGTCGTGCATCTGGTGCCGCGCTCGTCTCCCCTGCCGGTCGACGGCAAGAAGCTCGGCCGTGTCACCGAGGCCGCCTTCGGCCAGCGCCGCAAGATGCTCAGGCAAAGCGTGAAGAGCCTCGGCGGCGAGGCGCTCCTCACCCGCGCCGGCATAGACCCGACGCGGCGTGCCGAGACGCTCAGCGTGGAAGAGTTTGTCCGGCTGACGAACGCCGTCTGATCGCCGCCGCACCACTGGAACCCACAAAACGGCGCCATAGATAGGCGGGGCAACACCGCCTGGAGCCTGCAATGCCTGCCTATATCATTTCCGACGTTGCGATCCGCGACCGAGAAGCGTTCGAGGCCTATCGAACCCGCGCCGCAGCCTCGATCGCCGCGCATGGCGGCCGCTATCTGGTCCGGGGCGGCGACGTGGAGACGCTGGAAGGCGATTGGCAGCCCGGACCGCTGATCGTCGTTGAATTTCCTGACATCGAGACCGCGCGGCGCTGGTACCGCTCCGACGAATACGCGGCCGCACTCGAGGTTCGCGATGCAGCGTTGAGCCGCGACCTCATTCTGGTCGAGGGGATTGGCTCGTGATGCACCTCACGATTCCCCGCCAATCATCGGGCATGATGATGTGATTGCATGAACAAGAACTCTGCCCGCTCGGTCCAAAATGGCCAATTTATCCTGACCAGTGACAGGGGCGAAAAAATCAGTGCCATTGAGGACCTGAGGTTGTCACATCGTATAGCCGCCATTCTGAGAGAAAGCCGTGCACGCGGTCTGAGCGGCGATGAACGCAGGACGCTGATCAAGGAACAGGCATCCCGCAAGAAATAAGATCATAGGTGGTCGCTGAGGGACACTCTACCCCGTCTTCTCGTCCAGCAACCCCGAGATGAAATCGAACAGCCCCGGCCGCCTGTCGCGGCGCAGACGCTCGGCAGCGACGATGGCGCGGACCTCGGCGAAGGCGCGGTCGAGATCGTCGTTGACGATGACGAAGTCATATTCCTTCCAATGCTCGATCTCCAGGCGAGCGTTCTTCAGCCGGGTCTCGATGACGGATTCCTGGTCCTCGGCGCGACGCTTCAGGCGCGCCTTCAATTCCTTCATCGACGGCGGCAGGATGAAGATCGAGACGATGTCGGCGCGCATCTTCTCCTTGAGCTGCTGGGCGCCCTGCCAGTCGATGTCGAACAGCATGTCGCGGCCTTCGGCCAGCGCGATTTCCGCCGGCTCGCGCGGTGTCGCATAGCAATTGCCGTGCACCTCGGCCCATTCGAGCAGCGCGTCGGAATCGCGCAGCCGCTCGAACTCGCGCATGGAGCGGAAATGATAGTGGACGCCTTCGATCTCCGAACCGCGGCGCGGCCTTGTCGTGACGGAGACCGAAAGCTCAAGGCTTGGATCGCTCTCCAGAAGATTGCGCGCGATCGTCGATTTGCCGGCGCCCGACGGCGATGACAGCACCAGCATCAATCCGCGGCGGCGAATGCGGGACCCGAGATCCCTGGCAGCCGTTGGTTCCTTGGCAACCATTCCCGTCACTCCAGATTCTGGACCTGTTCGCGAAACTGGTCGACCACCGCCTTGAGCTCCAGCCCGATCGCGGTGACCGCGGCCGCGTTCGACTTGGAGCACAAGGTATTCGATTCGCGATTGAATTCCTGCGCCAGAAAATCGAGCTTGCGGCCAATGGCGCCGCCGCCTTTGAGCAGCGTCCGCGCCGAAGCGACATGCGTCTTCAGCCGGTCGATCTCCTCGCGGATGTCGGCCTTGGTGGCGAGGAAGGCCGCCTCCTGATGCAGCCGGACGGCATCGAGATTGGCCGAGGCATCCATCAACAGGCGTAGCTGCTCCGTCATGCGCTCGCGGATTGCCGCCGGCTCCCGCGAGGGATCGGCTTCGGCCTTCAGCGTCAACGCCTCGATGGCGTCGATATGGCCGGAAAGCAGCGCGCCAAGTGCTGCGCCCTCGCCCTGGCGCGCCTGCTGCAGCCCGGCGAGCGCTGCCTCGAGCGCCGACAGGATCGCGGCATCAAGAGCGGCGCGTTCCTCCTCGGTCTCTATCGCCTCGGGAATGTCAAGCACGCCGCGCAGGGAGAGCAGGCCGTCGGCGGTAGCGGGCTCGGTGCCGAACTGCTCCTGCAAACGCTTCGCCAGCCCCGCCAGATCCTTGAGGAACGCCTCGTTGACCACCGGCTGGGCTTGTCTGGCCGCGGCGCGGCCGACGTTCAATGTCGCCTGGAAATTGCCGCGCGCGAAACGCTTCTGAACGGTCTGCCGAACGGCGATCTCCAGCCGGTCGAAACCCTGCGGCAACCTCAGCCGAACCTCGGCGCTCTTGCCGTTCACCGATTTCACCTCCCAGGCGATCGAGGTGCCTTCGCTTTCGGCAGCGGACCGCGCGAAACCGGTCATGCTTTGCAGGTTCATTGTGCCTGTCATCCCCTGTCGCAGGCCGTCGCACGCGGCCCGGCGCTACACGCCCCAGAAAATCGCCGGACGATCGGCCGGCGCCCCCTCAAAACATGAATATGGCGTCGCGTCAAAGGACGCGTGCGGCACGCCTATTGAGCCGTGTCGCCGCCCGCATCGCGGTTTTCGCCGCTGTCGACATTGTCGCCGGCGTTGCCATCGGGAGCGGCCGGGGCCGTCGTCTGGCCGGAAGCCTTCGCGGCGGCATCCGCCTGCTTCTTCTGCAGCGTCCGATAGCGGGCGACATTCTGGTTGTGCTCTTCCAGCGTCGCGGCAAAGACGTGGCCACCATTGCCGTCGGCGACGAAATAGAGATCGCCGGTTTTCGACGGATTGGCAACCGCTTCGAGCGCCGCGCGGCCCGGATTGGCGATCGGCGTCGGCGGCAGGCCCTTGATCAGATAGGTGTTGTAGGGCGTCTGCTTGTCGAGGTCGGACTGATAGATCGGCCGGTCGGCGGGTTTGCCCTTGCCGCCGAACAGACCGTAGATGATGGTCGGGTCGGATTGCAGCCGCATGCCCTTGGCCAGCCGGTTGAGGAAGACAGCGGCAACGCGCGAGCGTTCGTCGCTCCGGCCCGTTTCCTTCTCCACGATCGAGGCCAGCGTGACGAAATCGTCGATGTTGGCGATCGGCAGATCGGGTGCGCGATGCGACCAGACATCCTCGACCAGCTTCTTCTGATCGGCGACAAGCTTGTCTATCATCTGCTGGCGGGTGGCGCCGCGGGTGAAGCGCAGCGTGTCGGTGGCAATGCTGCCCTCCGGCGGCAAGGTCGCCGGCATGTCGCCGGTGAGCGCCTCCTGATCGGCGACGCGCTGCAACGCCTGCTCGACCGTCAACCCTTCGGGAATGGTGAGCGAGTACATCACCGACTTGCCACTCTTGAAGAGCTCCATGATGTCGCGCATCGAGGCGCGCGGCTTGATGGCGTATTCACCGGCCTTCAGCGCCGATTCATTGCCGGTGGCGCGCACGCCGAGCCGGAAGATGCGAGCATCGCTGATCAGGCTGCGGCGTTCCAGTTGATCGGCGATCTCCTGCACGCCCGTGTTGGGCTTGATCATGAAGGTGTCGCCATTGGCGGACGGACCGGGCTCGACAAATGCCTGCATGCCGAAATAGAGCGCGGCCCCCGAGGCGAGCACGATAAGGATCGCCACGGACAGGAAGAAATTCAGGAACACCACGACCTGGCTGCGCGAGGCGCGCGAGCGCTTCGACGGCGGCGGCGTGCCAGCTTCCGGGCGCAATGCCTCGGCCGCCGTCTTGGGCACGATCGGACCCTTCGTGTCTTGCCGTCCGAAATCTCCGCCGCCCGGATTTGTGCTCCCCGGATTTGTGCTCATGGGCGCCCTACCGTCTGATCTTGCAACGAATCCCCCAGCTACAAGCTAGGGGAGAATTTGGCAAAAATGACGGCAGGTGGCGGGACTGCCGACTGGTTTTCCGAGCAATCCCGGGAAGAGCGCCGCGCCCTCTTCCCGGGATTGCCGCGGTTGGCCTTTCAGCCATTGTAGCGCTGGAACACGAGCGAAGCGTTGGTGCCGCCAAAACCGAAGGAATTCGACAGCGCGACGTCGATCTGGCGCTGGCGCGGCTTGTTCGGCACGAGATCGATCGCCGTCTCGCGTTCCGGATTGTCGAGATTGATGGTGGCGGGGGCGACGTTGTCGCGGATGGCGAGGATCGAGAAGATCGCTTCCGCGGCGCCCGCGGCGCCCAGCAGATGGCCGACCGACGACTTTGTCGACGACATCGATATCTTCGAGGCGGCATTGCCGACAAGCCGCTCGACCGCGCCAAGCTCGATCGTGTCGGCCATAGTCGAGGTGCCATGGGCATTGATGTAATCGACATCGGCCGGAGAAAGCTTCGCCCGGTTCAGCGCCGCTGTCATGCAGCGGAAGGCACCGTCGCCGTCCTCGGCTGGGGCGGTGATATGGTAGGCGTCGCCGGTCAGTCCGTAGCCGGTGACTTCGGCGTAGATCTTGGCGCCGCGCGCCTTGGCGTGCTCGAGCTCCTCCAGCACGACGACGCCGGCGCCCTCGCCCATGACGAAGCCGTCGCGGTCTCGGTCATAGGGCCGCGACGCGGTCTCCGGCGCGTCGTTACGCTCGGTGGAGAGCGCGCGACAGGCGGCGAAGCCCGCGATCGACAGCCGGGTGATCGGCGCCTCGGCGCCGCCCGCCACCATCACGTCGGCATCGCCCCACAGGATCAGCCGGGCCGCGTCGCCAATGGCGTGCGCGCCGGTCGAGCAGGCGGTGACGACCGCGTGGTTCGGGCCTTTCAAGCCATGGCGGATGGAGACCTGGCCCGAGACCAGGTTGATGATCTGCCCGGGGATGAAGAAGGGGCTGATGCGGCGCGGGCCGCGATCCTTGAGGATCATCGCGTTTTCGGCGATGCCGTCGATGCCGCCGATGCCGGAGCCGATCAGCACGCCGGTGGCGCACTGGTCCTCATGCGTCTGAGGCTTCCAGCCGGAATCGGCCAGCGCCTCGTCGGCCGCCGCGATGCCGTAAAGGATGAAGTCGCCGATCTTGCGCAGTTCCTTCGGCTCGAGCACGGCCTCCGGATTGAAGGTGCCGTTCGAGCCGTCGCCGCGCGGGATGATGTGGGCGATCTTGCAGGCAAGATCGTCCACTTCGAACTCGGTGACGCGGCGGCAGGCGCTGCGGCCGGAAAGCAATTCCCGCCAGCTATGCTCGACGCCCATGCCAAACGGCGAAAGCAGGCCAAGGCCCGTGACGACGACACGCCTCATCGCAGGTCCTCCCCGGTTATGCCTGCGAAAGAACTCAGGCCGAGGCCTTGTCGATATACTTCACGGCGTCGCCAACAGTGAGGATCGTCTCGGCGGCATCGTCCGGAATCTCGACGCCGAACTCTTCTTCGAACGCCATCACGAGTTCGACCGTGTCGAGGCTGTCCGCGCCCAGGTCGTCGATGAAGCTCGCCTGCTCCGTCACCTTGTCGGCATCGACGCCGAGATGCTCGATGACGATCTTCTTGACGCGCTCTGCGGTGTCACTCATTTGGGCAATCCTCGTCTCATGTTGTCGATCTTCGTTAGCGGGCGGAATGCCGCTAATCAAGCTGAAAGATGGTCTTGCGGGCAACGCAACGCCACAGGACCGGTTTTTGCCCGAACCGCCGGGTTGCGGGCCGCATTACACGAAAAATGACGGGCGTCCAAGCCGAAATGGCTGTTTTCACAGGCGTCTGGGGCTTGGCCGGTCAGATCATCGCCATACCACCATTCACATGAATGGTCTGGCCAGTGACGTAAGCCGCCTCGTTGGAAGCAAGGTAGGCAACGGCGGACGCGACCTCGGCGCTGGTGCCCATGCGCCTTGTCGGGATGGCCGCCATGATCGTCTCCTTCTGCTTGTCGTTGAGCTTGTCGGTCATGGCCGATTCGATGAAGCCCGGGGCGACGCAGTTGACGGTGATGTTGCGGGTGGCGATCTCCTGCGCCAGGGACTTGGAAAAGCCGATCATGCCGGCCTTGGAGGCGCAGTAATTGGTCTGGCCGGGATTGCCAGTGACGCCGACCACCGAGGTGATGTTGATGATGCGGCCATGGCGGCGGCGCATCATCGGATGGGTCAACTCGCGGGTCAGCCGGAACACGGCGGTGAGATTGACCTCGATCACGCTATCCCAGTCGGCGTCCGACATGCGCACGAACAGGCCGTCCTTGGTGATGCCGGCATTGTTGACCAGGATATCGACGCCTTCGAGATCCGCCTCAGCCTTCTGGCCGAGCGCCTTGACCGCGTCGCGGTCGGTCAGGTCGGCCGGAAACAGTTTTACGCGGTCGCCGAGCTCGCCTGCCAACGCTTCCAGCTTCTCCACGCGCGTGCCGTGCAGGCCGACGATGGCGCCCTGGCTGTGCAGCACCCTGGCGATCGCCTCGCCGATGCCCCCCGATGCGCCGGTGACGAGCGCCTTGCGGCCGGTCAGTTCGAACATTTTTCTCTCCTGATCTCAGAGAGGCACCCTTGGCACAGGTGCCGTCAAATCGCCAGCCTGTCAGGCAAGCGCCGCCAGCGCGGTCTCGACGTCCGCCGCCGTGCCGACGGCGCCCGTGGCGATGTCGCGGTTGATGCGGCGCGCGAGGCCCGACAGCACCTTGCCGGCGCCGACCTCGTAAAGCGTGGTGACACCATTGGCGCCGAACCATTCCACCGTCTCGCGCCAGCGCACGCGACCCGTCACCTGCTGGACCAGCCGGCGGGCGATCTCGCCCGGGTCGCTGGTCGGCGTCACGGTGACGTTGGAGACGACCGGGACCACCGGCGCCCGCTTCGCCACGCCGGCCAGCGCCTCACGCATGATCTCGGCCGCCGGCGCCATCAGCGCCGAGTGGAACGGGGCGGAAACCTGCAGCATCAGCGCCCGCTTGGCGCCCTTTTCGGTGCACAGCTTCGCCGCCAGCTCGACCGCCGCCTTGGCGCCTGAAATCACCAGCTGGCCGCCGCCATTGTCGTTGGCGACCTGGCAGACGGAGCCTTTGGCCGCTTCCGCGCACGCCGCTTCGACATCGGCCTGCTCGAGGCCGATGATCGCGGCCATGGCGCCCTCGCCGGCGGGCACCGCAGCCTGCATGGCGTTGCCGCGGGTGCGCAGGAGCTTCGCCGCGTCGCCGACCGAAACGAAGCCGGCGGCGGCAAGTGCTGAATATTCGCCCAGCGAATGACCGGCGACATAAGCAACCTTATCCTTCAGCGAGAAGCCGCGCGCTTCGAGCGCCCGCATCGCCGCCAGCGACACCGCCATCAGCGCCGGCTGGGCGTTGGCGGTCAGCGTCAGCGTCTCTTCGGGCCCTTCCCAGATTAGTTTCGACAGGCTTTCGCCGAGCGCGGCGTCCACTTCCTCGAAGACGCGGCGCGCTTCCGGGAATCGATCCGCGAGGTCCTTGCCCATGCCCACGGCCTGGCTGCCCTGTCCCGGAAAGGTGAATGCGACGGCCATTTTTGCTCTCTCCAGAGGCTGGTTTTTCCCTGCCTCTGGCGCAAGGCGGACGGCCAAGTCAAGCCCGAGGGCATCCCTTTAAGCCGTATTTCAGCCGGAAAATCCGGCTGACTCCCTGTTCCAAAAGGGCTTTTTGGCGATCACACCTGATGAAAACCGCTCACGTTTGGGTTGCTGGCTCTTCTTATTTCCGCCACAGGCGCTAGCTTTGCGTGACACTTTAATGACAGAGCCGTGACGCGCGTGGAAGGTGTGTTGCAAGGGCCCGGGGGAGTTCAGTGGCAAGGATCAGGAAAGGCGCGGCCAAGCCCGTGCCGCGATTTTTGGAGGACGATCCGTCCACCGGCTACCTGCCGGGGCGACCCTGGCCGACCGTACGCTACGGCCTGGCGACACTTCTTGTCTCCGCCCTGCTCGTATTCGCGATCGAGTGGATCGTGCGCGGTGACTTCTTCGGCACGGTCGATTTCTTCCTGCAGCCCTTCAAGCCAGGCTGGACCACCATCATCGTCTTCGCGCTGATGCTGGTCGGACTGGACGCCGTGATTGGCCGCAGCCACCAGAGCCTGATGATCGTGGCGCCGCTGACGCTGGCGCTCGCCTTCGTCGGACACCAGAAATCGCATTATCTCGGCGATCCGCTCTATCCGACGGATTTCCTCTATGCCCGCCAGATCATGGCGCTGATGCCGCTTCTGGTGCGCGAACGGCCATGGACGGCCATCATGCTGGCCGCGGCAATCGTCGGCGGGCTGGCGCTGCTGGTCTATGGCTGGCGGACCTGGCGCCGGCGGGTGCCGATCCTCAGCCGCAAGGGCCGCCTGGCGCGGCTGGCGCTTGCCGTGCCGCTGCTCGCCTTCTTCGTCTCGATAATGGACTACGCCACCTTCTCCTGGACGCGCGACCGGCTGCAGATCATCCCGATCATGTGGGACCAGAAGGAAAACTACGCCTCGAACGGTTTTGCGCTAGCCTTCGCGATGAACGTGCCGATGGCGCATGTCTCGGCGCCACCGGGCTATTCCGAAAAGGCGATGGACGCGATCCAGCGGCCTGACATCGCCGCTTCGGTGCCGGACGAGAAGCCGGATATCGTGGTGGTGATGAGCGAATCCTTCTGGGATCCGACGCAACTGCCAGGCGTCGGCATCAAGCCGGACCCGATCCCGACCGTGCGCGCCTTGCGCTCCGGCTCGATGTTCTCGCCCGAATTCGGCGGCATGACCGCCAACATCGAATTCGAGGCGCTGACCGGCTTTTCCAACGCCTTCCTGCCGGCCGGCTCGATTCCCTACCAGCAATATGTGCGCAGCCCAACGCCCTCGCTGGCCACCTTCCTGAAGAGCGAGGGCTACCGGGCGCGCGCCATCCATCCCGGCACCAACTGGTTCTGGAACCGCGGCGCCGTCTACGCCGATTTCGGCTTCAGCGACTTCCGCTCCGAGGAGACGCTGCCGCCTATGGAAAAGCGCGGGCCGCTGGCTTCCGACGCGGCGATGACCGACGAGATCATCCGCGAGGCCGACGACAACGATGATGACGACCCAGTGTTCCTGTTCGCCGTCAGCCTGCAGAACCACGGCCCCTACGAGCCCTACCGCTACTATAATCCGACACATTCGGTCGAAGCGCCGATCAGTTCCTGGGCGCGGGAATCGCTGCTTTCCTATGCCGAGGGCTCGGCCGACGCCGACCACGGCCTGCAGCGGCTGATCGACTGGGCGAAGAAGCGTGAGCGGCCGACCATCATCGCCTTCTTCGGCGACCACCTGCCGCCGCTAGGGCCCGTCTATGTCGAAACCGGCTTCCTCAAGGACAATGTCGCGCCGCGCAAGGAGCCGAGCCCGGAGGCAGCGCTCGAGCATCACGACACGCCGTTGGTGATCTGGTCGAACCGCTCCGGTCCGGTGCAAAACCTGGGCTCGGTGAGCCCGGCCTTCCTGCCCTATCACATTCTCACCGCAGCCGGCATCACCCACCCGTACTATACCGGCTTTCTCGGCGCGCTGCGCGAGCATTACCGGGTGGTCGACCGCAACCTGCTCCTGTCAGCCGCGGGCGAAGCGACGCCGGACTGGGCGAGGCAGAAGCAGATCGACCCGAAGATCAACGATTTCCGCCTCATCCAGTACGACATGATGTTCGGCAAGCGCCACTCGGCGCCCGACTTCTTCCCTGAGACGGTGGAAAAGCTCGTCGCGCATACGAGTTGAGCCGGTCGGCTATTTGGAGGCGGGATCGCCGCAACCGTGGTCACTGAACGCGCCTGGCGCTATTGCGCCGCTTGCGCGAGTTGTCGGCAATACTGTGCGAGCCGACGCGTATCCAAATTGGTCACGCCGAGCAGGAGTCCCTGAGAGAGGGGTGATCGGACACACCATTGAGAAAGAGGCGACGGAGCCAAGCCGAACGAGCGGGCGCGGCCGGCGATCTCCGCATCGGACATTGAGGCGGTTGTCGAGACAATGACCGCCAGGCCAGCAGTGGCTTCGACTTTCAGCGACTTCGACCCGATCTGTGCGAGACCGTCGAGCACGGCCTGCCGGCGAGAGGCGTAGAGGCGCTTCATGCGCCGCAGATGCCGAATATAGTGCCCCTCGCGCAGGAACTCGGCCACCGCGCCTTGAAGTGCCAGGGCTGGAGCCGGAGCCAGGCAGGCGCACACGTCACCGAACCGGCCAGTCATTCCAGTAGGCGCAACGACGAAGCCGAGGCGCAGAGCCGGGCTGATCGTCTTGCTGAAGCTGCCAACATGGAGAACCCGTCCGTCATGATCGAGCGATGCGAACGCCGGAGCCGCCCGGCCGGTCAGTTGCAGCTCGCTCAGATAATCGTCCTCTATGATCCAGGCGTCGCTCCGCCGGGCCCAGGCGAGCAACGCAAGTCTGCGGCTCAGCGACATCGTCATCCCGAGCGGGGCATGTTGCCCTGGCGTGATGATTGCCAGTGCCGCGTCCTGGGCGCTCCGGATGGCACAAGCGACATCCAGGCCTTCGGCGTCGACCGGAACGGCCGTCGCGGTGATTCCAGCCAGATCGAGCGCTTTGCGTGTGATCGGGAAGCTCGGATCCTCGATCAAAGCTCGAGACCCCTCCACTTGCAGCGCCCGCACCGCCAGACCAAGCGCCCCGGAATAACCTCCCGTGACGAACACCTGGGCGGGACTGCACCGAAGACCCCGGGCAATTCCGAGGTAGGCCGCGATCTCCTTTCGCAGTTGCGGGTCACCCCGGGGATCGGGATAGCTGACCGGCGCGGCCGCCGCCCTCCGCGCCGCCCGCGCGACGACGCGCGACCACAGCTTGAACGGAAAGGCGTCCTGTGAGGGCACGCCCATCTGGAACGGCAAGGGTGGCGTTCCGTAGGTTTGGAACAACTCCGGCAGTGGCGCCAAGTCGGGCGACGACAAGGGCGGCGGCGAAAGCGAGCGGCGCTTGGCGACGCGAGTGCCCGCCGCGCCGGCGCCGACGGCGAACTGCTCGTCTATAAGGCGCTGATACGCGACGCGTACGGTGCCGCGCGAGACGCCGAGTTGTGCGGCCATGTCACGCCAAGAAGGAAGCTTTGCCCCCGGGTCCAGCCGCTCCGTCTCTATGGCGTCCCGGAACGCCCGGTAGATCTGCGTCGCCAGCGGCGTCCTTGCGGCACGGTCGACATCGATGGGCAGGACGGTCATTGGGCAATGGTACCATCATTCCCGCCAATCTTGGTCCTGTTTCATAACCAGAGCCGGACACATCTACCGGCCATCGTCACGTAACCAAGGATCGAGGAGACAGTTTCATGAAAGCAATTGTCGTGGAGGACCAGGCCGCAGGGACTGCCGGGATGACCCTGGTGGACCGGCCCGAGCCGCAGGCAGCGATCAACGACGTCGTTGTCCAGGTTCATGCATCGGGATTCGTCCCAACCGAACTCGAGTGGCCATCGACCTGGGCCGACCGCCGCGATCGTGACCGGACCCCATCGATCCCTGGGCACGAACTGGCGGGGGTGGTCACCGCTCTCGGCTACGGCACGACGGGGCTCTCGTTGGGACAACGCGTGTTCGGCCTCGCCGACTGGCACCGCGACGGGACGCTGGCGGAATATGTGGCCATGGAGGCACGCAACCTCGCGCCGCTGCCAGGCGATGTCGACTTCACGGTGGGCGCGAGCCTGCCGATCTCGGGCCTGACCGCATGGCAGGGACTGTTTCAACATGGTCGCCTTCAGGCGGGCCAGAGCGTCATCGCCCACGGCGCGGCCGGCGCAGTCGGGTCGATGGTGACGCAACTCGCACGCGAGGCCGGCGCCTATGTCATTGGCACCGGACGCGCCGCCGACCGTCAGAAGGCGATCGACTTCGGCGCAAATGCGTTTGTCGATCTCGATAACGACGCCCTGGAAGACGTCGGTCGAGTCGATCTGGTGTTCGATGTCATCGGCGGCGACATTCAGAAGCGCTCCACAGCGCTGATACGAGCCGGGGGTACGCTGGTGACCGCCGTCGGCCCGGCCGAGGCACGGCCCGTGGATGGCCTGGTGATCGATTTCGTGGTCGAGTCCGATCGCGCCCAACTGAGTGAGATCGTGCAGCGGGTGCGGGATGGACGACTGCGGACGAACATCGGCAAAGTCGCGCGCCTCGACGAGGCGATCGCAGCCTTCAACTCGACCGAGCGACGCGCCGGAAAACCGGTCATCCGCGTCCGTCCGTGAACGGGCTGGCAGGGGCGCATCGCGCATACGTTCCCTTGCCAGTCCTCGTCGGTTGGTGGGCTGCAGCGTGGAGAATTTGTTGACAGCGTGATAGTCGCTGCAGCGTGCCGGCCTCACCCGCCTCCGTCATCGAAAGATCTCATGTGCTTACGACACGCCAGCCTGCCGGCCTTGCCTTCCTGGCGAATTGCTGTATAGACGCCGCAATCTGCCGGTCCTTGCTGGGGGCTGAACGGAGGGCCGTGGTCTTTCAAGGCCACGACACGAAGCCAGAAGGGCTTCCAGCCTCCCGTGTCTCCGCTCTCGACCGTCTCGCGATGCTCCTTTCTTCCCCGCTCCGTCGGGCCAGACAAGTTGCAGAGGCTTAGCCGCGAGGGCCGGACGGAGAAACGAAGGAAGGCAGAAAGACATAATGGCTCTTTACGAACATGTGTTTCTTGCCCGGCAGGACCTGTCGCAGCAGCAGGTTGACGCGCTTGTCGAACAGTACAAGGGCGTCATCACCGCGAATGGCGGCTCGGTCGGCCGGATCGAGAACTGGGGACTGAAGTCCCTCACCTACCGGGTCAAGAAGAACCGGAAGGCTTACTACACGCTGATGGACATCACCTGCCCGCCGGCCGCGCTCAACGAAATGGAGCGCCAGATGGGCCTGTCGGAAGACGTCCTGCGCTTCCTGACCATCAAGGTCGAGGCGCATGAGGAAGGCGTTTCGGCGATGATGCAGAAGCGCGAAGAGCGCTCCGAGCGCGGCGGCTTCGGCGACCGCGACCGTGGCGATCGTGGCCCGCGTTCCTTCGGCGACCGCGACCGCGGCGACCGTGGTCCGCGTTCGTTCGGCGACCGTGACGGCGGCGACCGTGGTCCGCGCCGCCCGCGCGAAGGCTCTGAAGGGGGTGCAGAATAATGGTCGACATCAACCAGATCCCGACCCGGCGTCCGTTCCATCGCCGCCGCAAGACCTGCCCGTTCTCCGGCGCCAATGCGCCCAAGATCGACTACAAGGACGTGCGTCTCCTGCAGCGCTACATTTCCGAGCGCGGCAAGATCGTGCCGTCGCGCATCACCGCCGTCAGCCAGAAGAAGCAGCGCGAGCTCGCCAAGGCGATCAAGCGCGCCCGCTTCCTCGGCCTGCTGCCCTACGTGGTTCGCTAAGAATCGAGCGGGCGGCATGCCGCCCGCTTCCACCTCCGCGGCGACGGGCGCCGCGACGGTTTCATACCAAATCCCGAGTTGGGGCCTATGCCTCTAACTGCCCAGACAGGCAGGACAGCGACAAGAGCGGCGACGCCGCGCCAAGCTTCCTGACCTGTTCCTATTCATTCAGCGTCGATCCTCGATCGACCCAAGACGAAGGAACGAAACCATGGAAGTCATTCTCCTCGAGCGCATTTCCCGCCTCGGCCAGATGGGCGAGACCGTGAAGGTCAAGGACGGGTTCGCCCGCAATTTCCTGCTGCCGCAGGGCAAGGCGCTGCGCGCCAACGAAGCCAACAAGAAGAAGTTCGAGGGCCAGCGCGCCCAGCTCGAAGCCCGCAACCTGGAGCGCAAGTCTGAAGCCTCCAAGATCGCCGAGACGCTCGACGGCAAGAGCTTCATCGTCGTGCGCTCGGCCGGTGAGACCGGCCAGCTCTACGGCTCCGTGTCGACCCGCGACATCGCCGAGCTGCTCACCGCCGAGGGCTTCACCGTCAGCCGCAACCAGATCGAGCTCAACCAGCCGATCAAGACCATCGGCCTCTCCAACGTGGCGATCGCGCTGCATCCGGAGGTCCAGGTCACCGTGACGCTCAACATCGCGCGTTCGGCCGACGAGGCGGAGCGCCAGGCCAAGGGCGAGACGCTGACCACCGCCGAGGCCATCTATGGCGAGGACATCAACGACAACGCCCGGCCGGAGAATTTCTTCGACCCGAACGCCGAATTCGAAGGCGGCGAAGAGAACGCCTAATCACTGCATTTCCGAAGCGTCGCTTCGGCCCGCAGACGTCCAGGATTTCTGGACCAACGCCCGGGTCTCCGACCCGGGCTTTTTTGTGCCAAAAGGAACTTTTCGACACCCCATATCTTGTGCACATTACAGCGTGGCGCGTCGATTGGACGCGGGCGACGCGCTGTGGCACTTTCGTTCTGGCATTCCAGTCCGATTACCGGGTGATCCGACTGAGGGGACATTTGGTCATGAATATCCTTTTGAAGCACGTTCTCGAACGCCTGGTGCGCGCCGGCGACCTCGAGGTGACCGGACCGAAGGGCACGACGCACAGATTCGGCGACGGCAGCGGCGAGCCGGTGCATATCCACATCAAGACGTCGCATGCCGAGCGTGCCATCACCTTCGATCCGATGCTGGCGGTGCCCGAGGCCTATATGGACGGCGAATTGGACGTGCTGGAGGGCGGCGTTCTCGGGCTGATGCGCATCGCGTTCCAGAACATGGGCTCAAGCGGCATCGACGTGTCCTGGTCGAAGGCGATCGAGGGTCTGCGCCATGCCTTCCGCCGGCTGCAGCAGATCAACACCGCCGCGCGCTCGCGCCGCAACGTGCAGCGCCACTACGACCTGTCGGGCGAGCTCTACAAGCTCTTCCTCGACGAGGACATGCAGTATTCCTGCGCCTATTTCGAGCAGCCTGACATGACGCTGGACGAGGCGCAGCTTGCCAAGAAGCGCCACATCGCCGCAAAGCTGCGGCTCAAGGCTGGCCAGACGGTGCTCGACATCGGCTCCGGCTGGGGCGGGCTCGGCCTCTATCTCGCCAGGATCTTCGACGTCGACGTGCAGGGCGTCACGCTGTCCACCGAGCAGCATGGCGTCGCCACCGATCGCGCGCATGCGCAAGGCCTGCAGGACCGCGTGCATTTCGAGCTCAAGGACTATCGGCACATCAACGAGCGCTTCGACCGCATCGTGTCGGTCGGCATGTTCGAGCATGTCGGCGTCAACCATTACCGAACCTTCTTCGACAAGACCGCGACGCTGCTCAAGCCGGACGGCGTGATGCTGCTCCACACGATCGGCCGTTCCGGCGTGCCGTGGGCGACCAGCGCCTTCGTCCGCAAATACATTTTCCCGGGCGGTTACATCCCGGCGATGTCGGAGGTGATGCCGGCGATCGAGAGGTCGGGCCTGGTGGTGACGGACATAGAAATCCTGCGGCTGCACTACGCCGACACGCTGAAGCACTGGGGCGCACGCTTTGCCGCCAACCGCGACAAGGCCAAGGCAATCTATGACGAGCGCTTCTGTCGGATGTGGGAATTCTATCTTGCTGCCTCGGAAGCCGCCTTCCGCTGGCAGGACCTGGTGATCTTCCAGTTCCAGATCGCCAAGAAGAACGACACGCTGCCGATGACGCGCGACTACATCGCCAAGTGCGAGAAAGCGTTGGAGCTGCGCGACCACGACCGTCCAGAACCGGCTGCGCCCGCCGCCGCGCCCAAGCCGACCCGTCGCCGCAAGGCGGTGGAATAGACACGCATTGCCGCTTGCCATCGCGGGCTGACGCCACGAAAAAGGTCTCGTTCGCGAGACCTTTTTCATGACCTATCTCATCTATACCGCCGCAGCGCTTGCCGAGATCGCCGGCTGCTTTTCGTTCTGGGCGTGGTGGCGGCTGGAGAAATCGCCGCTCTGGCTTCTCCCAGGCCTCGCATCGCTGGCGCTGTTCGCCTTCCTTCTGTCGCTGGTCGGGACGGAGGCGGCGGGCCGCGCCTACGCCGCCTATGGCGGCATCTACATTGCGGCTTCGCTTGGCTGGCTCTGGCTGGTCGAAGGCGTGCGTCCCGACCGCTGGGACCTGGCGGGCGCAGCGCTCTGTATCGTCGGCGCCTCCGTCATCCTGCTTGCGCCGCGCGGGATTTGAGCGATGGAGCTTCCTGCCCAGCTGCGCCAAGGCGTCGACAGCATGCTCGAGAAGGTGCCGCTGCCGGTGCTCAAGCAGGCTGCAAAGACGCTGTCCGAACGCTACCGCGCCGAGCTGCGCGACGGCCGCCTGCATATGGGCGAGGACATGGCGGTCAAGGCCTATCTGGCGACGCGGCTGCCCGCCACCTATGCCGCCGTGCGCGCCAGCCTAACGGCGTTGGCCGATTCGCGACCGGATTTCGAGCCGGGGACGTTGCTCGACATCGGCGCCGGACCTGGCACGATGCTTTGGGCCACGACAGACGCCTGGCCGGAGCTGGAACAGGCGGTTCTAGTCGAGGCAAGCGCCGCGGTACGCAAGGTCGGGCAGTCGCTCGCAGCCGGCACGATCGCCGCCCGCACCGAATGGGTCGCCGGCGACGCCACCATCGATCTCGATGGCCTCAAGCCCGCCGACCTCGTCAGCATCGCCTATGTGCTCGACGAAGTCGCGCCGCCCTCGCTGCCGAAGCTCGTCGATCGCCTCTGGCAGCTTACCGTCGACACGCTGTTCGTCGTCGAGCCCGGCACGCCCGCCGGCTGGCAGCGCATGCTTGCGGCGCGGCAGCAACTGATTGCCGCCGGCGCGCATATCCTGGCACCCTGCCCGCATGAGGGGCCCTGCCCGCTCGCGCCGCCCGACTGGTGCCATTTTTCGCGCCGCGTCGCCCGCTCGCGCCTGCATCGCCTGGTCAAGGAGGCCGACGTGCCATGGGAGGATGAGAAATTCGTCTATCTCGCTGCCTCCCGGCAGCCGGCGCGGGCGCGCTTGCCACGGGTGATCGCACCGCCGAAAGGCGGCTCCGGCAAGGTTGTGCTGAAACTCTGTCAGCCGGACGGCAGCGCCGACGAGCGCCTGTTCAGCAAGCGCGACGGCGATGTCTTCAAGGCGGCTCGACGGGCGGACTGGGGCGACACGCTGCGATAGGAATTTTCTTGTTTTGTTCTCTTTTGAAGAGCTATCTTCAGCCTCTTCGATTCGAGTCAATGACGATTCTTTCCACCAGAAAATTTTGGCTGTGAATCGCGAGCATCAAGGTCGGTCAGAATCGTACTGTTGCAGAAAGGTCAGCATCGAATCTTCCCGTTCTGATATCGAGGAGGCGGGATCGAAATCGGGGATATCATGGCAGAGGCGGCACTGAAATTCGGCGCGGCGGAAACGCCGCTTTATCGCGAGGCACCGAACAACATCGAGGCCGAGCAGGCGCTGCTCGGCGCCATCCTCGTCAACAACGACGCCTTCTACCGTGTCTCGGATTTCCTGAAGCCTGCGCATTTCTACGAGCCGCTGCACCGCCGCATCTTCGAAGTCGCGTCCGAGCTGATCCGCATGGGCAAGATCGCGACGCCGATCACGCTGAAGACCTTCCTGCCGGCCGACGAGAAGGTCGGCGACATGACGGTGGCGCAATATGTCGTGCGGCTCGCCGTCGAGGCCGTCACCGTCGTCAATGCCACCGACTACGGCCGCGCTATCTACGATCTCGCGACGCGCCGCGCGCTGATCACCGTCGGCGAGGACATGGTCAACATCGCTTATGACGCGCCGGTCGATATGTCGCCGTCCGAGCAGATCGAGGACGCCGAGCGGCGTCTGTTCGAGCTCGCCGAAACCGGCCGCTATGACGGCGGCTTCGAAAGCTTCAACGATGCGGTCAAGACCGCCGTCGACATGGCCAACGCCGCCTATATGCGCGACGGCCATCTCTCCGGCATTTCGACCGGCCTGCGCGACCTCGACCGCCGCATGGGCGGCCTGCAGCCCTCCGACCTGATCGTGCTCGCCGGACGCCCCGGCATGGGCAAAACCTCCTTGGCCACCAACATCGCCTTCAACATCGCCGAGGCTTACGTCCCGGCACAGCAAGCCGACGGCACATTCAAGGCCGCCAATGGCGGCGTCGTCGGCTTCTTCTCGCTGGAAATGTCGTCGGAGCAGCTCGCCACCCGCATCATCTCCGAACAGACCGAGATCTCGTCCTCAAAAATCCGTCGCGGCGAGATCACCGAGATGGATTTCGAGAAGCTGGTCGCCTGCTCGCAGACGATGCAGAAGATTCCGCTGTTCATCGACCAGACCGGCGGCATCTCGATCGCGCAGCTTTCCGCCCGGGCACGTCGGCTGAAGCGGCAGCGCGGCCTCGACCTCATCGTCATTGACTATATCCAGCTGATGCAGGGATCGAGCGCGCGCGCCTCGCAGAACCGCGTCCAGGAAATCACCGAGATCACCACGGGCCTCAAGGCGCTCGCCAAGGAGCTCGGCGTGCCGATCATCGCGCTGTCGCAGCTGTCGCGCCAGGTCGAAAGCCGCGACGACAAGCGCCCGCAACTCTCGGATCTTCGCGAATCGGGCTCGATCGAGCAGGACGCCGACGTGGTGCTGTTCGTCTATCGCGAGGAGTATTACCTCAAGAACCGCGAGCCGAAGCTCGGCACCGAGGAATACGTCAAGTGGGAAAACGAGATGAACGAGGCGCGCGGCAAGGCCGAGTGCATCGTGGCCAAGCAGCGCCACGGACCGACCGGCACCGTCAGCCTCGCCTTCCACGGCGAATTCACACGCTTCTCCGATCTGGCGGAAGAGCATCATCTGCCGGAGAGGTTTGAGTAGCTCTTTGGCCAAACCCCGCGTTCAGTTCGTCTGCCAGAATTGCGGCTCGGTGCATCAGCGCTGGGCCGGCAAATGCGATGCCTGCGGCGAGTGGAACACGCTGGTCGAGGAAGGCACCGCCGGCGGCATCGGCTCAGGGCCGGCCAACACGCGCAACGCTCGCAAGGGCCGCGCCGTGGTGCTGACCAGCCTCGCCGGCGACATCGAGGACGCGCCGCGCATCGTGTCGGGCATCGGCGAGCTCGACCGCGCCACCGGCGGGGGCTTCGTGCGCGGTTCGGCGCTTCTGGTCGGTGGCGATCCCGGCATCGGCAAGTCGACGCTTTTGACGCAAGCCGCCGCCGCGCTCGCCTCCAAGGGCCATCGCATTGTCTATGTCTCGGGCGAGGAAGCGGTCGCGCAGATCAGGCTGCGCGCCCAGCGCCTTGGCGTCGCCTCGACGCCGGTCGAACTCGCAGCCGAAACCAATGTCGAGGACATTCTGGCGACCATCGCCGACGGCAAGCGGCCGGACCTCGTCATCCTCGATTCCATCCAGACGCTGTGGACCGACCTTGCCGATTCGGCGCCGGGCACCGTCACCCAGGTGCGCGCGTCCGCTCAAGCCATGATCCGCTACGCGAAATCCACGGGTGCTGCGATCGTGCTCGTCGGCCATGTCACCAAGGAGGGGCAGATCGCCGGCCCGCGTGTGGTCGAGCACATGGTCGACGGCGTGCTCTATTTCGAGGGCGAAGGCAACCACCATTTCCGCATCCTGCGCACGGTGAAGAACCGTTTCGGGCCGACGGACGAGATCGGCGTGTTCGAAATGTCGGACAAGGGTCTGCGCGAGGTCTCCAATCCGTCCGAGCTTTTCCTCGGCGAACGCCATGCAAAGTCGCCGGGCGCCGCGGTGTTCGCGGGCATGGAAGGCACGCGGCCGGTGCTGGTCGAAATCCAGGCGCTGGTGGCGCCCTCCTCGCTCGGCACGCCGCGCCGCGCCGTGGTCGGCTGGGATGGCGCGCGGCTGTCGATGGTGCTTGCCGTGCTCGAGGCGCATTGCGGCGTGCGCTTCGGCCAGCACGACGTCTATCTCAACGTCGCCGGCGGCTACCGTATCTCGGAGCCGGCGGCCGATCTGGCGGTCGCCGCCGCGCTGGTTTCGTCGCTCACCGGTCTTGCCCTTCCCGCCGATTGCGTCTATTTCGGCGAAATCAGCCTATCGGGCGCCGTGAGGCCGGTTGCGCATGCGCAGCAGCGCCTCAAGGAAGCCGAAAAGCTGGGCTTTGGAAGCGCGGTGCTGCCGCTTGGCAGCGAGGAAGTTGCCGGGGGGATCGGGGCCGGCGCGTTCCAGCCCACCGAGCTTGCCGACCTTGTGGCGCGCATAGCCGGCTCACGGCGCGGCCGTGCCGACGACGAGGAGTGATGCGGCTCATCAGGCCGCGAGACAGGAAGTGGGGCGAGAACCATGCCGATTACGCTGCTTGACGGAATCCTCGTTGGCTTCACCCTGGTCTCGGCAATGCTCGCCATGGTGCGCGGCTTCTCCCGCGAAGTGCTGTCGGTGGTTTCCTGGGCAGCAGCGGCGGCGGCGGCGTTCTTCTTCTATAAGCCGGTCCTGCCCTATGTGCAGCCCTATATCGACAACGACAAGATCGCGATGGCTGCTTCCGCGGGCATCGTCTTCCTCATCGCGCTGATCGTCGTCTCCGTCATCACCATGAAGCTTGCCGACTGGATCATCGATTCGCGCATCGGCGCGCTCGACCGGACGCTCGGCTTCCTCTATGGCGCGGCGCGCGGCATCCTGGTGGTCGCGGTGGCGCTCTTGTTCTTCAACTGGCTGGCTGGCGCCAAGGCGCCCGCCTGGATCGCCAACGCCAAGTCGCGGCCGTTGCTCGAGACTATCGGCGCCAAGCTCCAAAGCGTGCTGCCCGAGAACACCGAGGAGTTGGTCAACAAATACACGCATAAGGGCACGCCGCAGACCGGCGCGCCGGCCACGACCGATCAGCCCGCAGCCGAGCCGCCTGCCACCGGCGACGACAACGCGACGGCGCCTGACGACAGCGAGGGCGAGGCCCCGGCCGACAGCGAACCGGCCACGCCCGCGCCGGCCCCAGCTCCGGCGCCGGCCCCGGCTCCCGCTCCGGCGCCGGCAAATTGAAGTGCAGGCCAGCCACAGTGCCGGCCTGAGGCAATTTGTGAATGCCTGACGAGGTGCGTTGCGTTCCGTGAGAGATCGCCCTATATGGCGGCTTTAGCGGAGCTTGAGCACCAGATGGCAGACTCAACGGCAGATGCAGGCAATGTCCTTTCCGCCGAGGCCGACGACCATTTCCACGACGAATGCGGCGTGTTCGGCATCTTCGGCCGGCAGGACGCGGCGGCCATTGTCACGCTCGGCCTGCACGCCCTGCAGCACCGAGGCCAGGAAGCGGCCGGCATCGTCTCCTATGACGGCACCCAGTTCCATGTCGAACGCCATGTCGGCCTGATCGGCGACACCTTTACAAAGCAGCGCGTCATCGACAGCCTCCAGGGCAATCGCGCCATCGGCCACACTCGCTACGCCACGACGGGCGGCGCCGGCGTGCGGAACATCCAACCCTTCTTCGCCGAGTTGTCGGAGGGCGGTCTTGCGGTAGCCCATAACGGGAACCTCACCAATGCGCTCACCGTCCAGCGCGCGCTGCAGAAGCAGGGCTCGATCTTCTCCTCGACGTCAGACACCGAGACGCTGCTGCATCTGGTCGCGACCAGCAAGGAGCGCGATCTGAACTCGCGCTTCATCGATGCCGTACGACAGGTCGAGGGCGCTTTCTCGCTGGTGGCGATGACAGCCAAAAAGATGATCGGCTGCCGCGATCCGCTCGGCATCCGTCCGCTGGTGCTGGGCGATCTCGACGGCGCCTGGATCCTTGCTTCGGAGACCTGCGCGCTCGACATCATCGGCGCCCGCTTCGTGCGCGACATCAAGCCCGGCGAGATGGTGGTCATCACCTCCAAGGGGATCGAGAGCATCTTCCCGTTCGAGCCGCAGAAGACGCGCTTCTGCATCTTCGAATATGTTTATTTCGCGCGGCCGGATTCCTCGGTCGAGGGCCGCAACGTCTACGAGGTGCGCAAACGCATTGGTGCGGAGCTGGCGCAGGAAAACCCGGTCGAGGCCGACATCGTCGTGCCCGTGCCGGATTCCGGCACGCCGGCCGCGATCGGCTTCTCACAGGCCGCCGGCATCCCCTTCGAGCTCGGCATCATCCGCAACCACTATGTCGGCCGCACCTTCATCCAGCCCGGCGATTCGATCCGCCACATGGGCGTGAAGCTCAAGCACAATGCCAACCGCCGCATGATCGAGGGCAAGCGCGTGGTGCTGGTCGACGATTCGATCGTGCGCGGCACCACCAGCCAGAAGATCGTGCAGATGGTGCGCGACGCTGGCGCGAAGGAAGTGCACATGCGCATCGCCTCGCCGCCGACCAGCGCATCCTGCTTCTACGGTGTCGATACGCCCGAGAAGTCGAAGCTGCTTGCTTCGCGCATGTCGGTCGAGGAGATGGCGGAGTTCATCCGCGTCGATTCGCTCGGCTTCTTGTCGATCGACGGGCTCTACCGCGCCGTCGGCGAGGCGCGCCGCGACAACGACCAGCCGCAATTCTGCGACGCCTGCTTCACGGGACAGTACCCCACCCGCCTGCTCGACTTCGAAGGCCACGACAATGTGCGCACGCTGTCGCTGCTAGCGTCGAGCGGGTCGTAGGTCGCGGTATCTGTTTTGACGCAATTCCGGACGGAAAACCGTCAGACACCTTTCCTGGAATTGCTTTAGCCCACGGAAATTCTCGCATGACCCTCGATCTTTCCGGCCGCGTCGCGGTCGTCACCGGCGCCTCGCGCGGCATCGGCTATTTCATCGCCAGGGAACTGGCGGCGGCCGGCGCGCATGTGATCGCGGTTGCGCGCACGGTCGGCGGACTGGAAGAGCTGGATGACCAGATCAAAGCCGATGGCCGCGGACAGGCGACGCTGGTACCGCTCGATTTGACCGACATGCCGGGCATCGATCGTCTCGGCGGCGCAATCCATGAACGCTGGGGCAAGCTCGACATCCTCGTCGCCAATGCCGGCGTGCTCGGCGTCATCTCGCCGATCGGCCATGTCGAGGCCAAGACTTTCGAGAAAGTGATGACCGTCAACGTCACCGCGACCTGGCGGCTGATCCGTTCGGTCGATCCCCTGCTGCGGCTCTCCGACGCCGGGCGCGCCATCGTCATGTCCTCCAACGCCGCGCATTCGGCGCGTGCCTTCTGGGCGCCCTACGCGGCGTCCAAGGCCGCGGTCGAGACGATGATGCGTTCCTGGGCGCATGAGACCGAGAGCCTGCCGCTGAGGGTGAATGCCGCAGATCCGGGCGCCACCCGCACGGCAATGCGCGCGCAGGCCATGCCCGGCGAGGATCCGGAGACGCTGCCGCACCCTGCCGAGATCGCCCGGCGCATCGTGCCGCTGGCAAGTCCGGCGTTGAAGGAGACAGGCCTGATCTTCCAGGCCAAGCACAACCGCTTCGTCGCCTACCGTCAGCCGGAATAAACTCGAGTTCCGAAAAGCGCGTCGCGGTCGACCGAACCCGCTTGGGCGAAGGCCCTCTTCACGGGTCTGTGAACGGCTCTGCGGAAGCGTGTACCGCCGCCCTGCTTTCGCCATCCGAGGGGAGTTGCTAGGATTGATCCGACTCCCACATCCAGCAAAGAGGAATTTCCATGGCCGCCACTCCCAGCGTAGCGTTGGTCTGGTATCTGGTGATCGCCGGCCCGCAAGGCGGCATGGTGGTGCTGCCCAGCACCTTCGACACCCGCGAGCAATGCACCAACGCCATCACCGAATATCAGAAGCAGCCGACGCCGCAGGGTTGGGCGGTGCAGTGCGTGCCGAGCGCCTCACCCTTTACCGATGAAGGGGACGCGGAGACGCCGTCGGCGCAGTAGGGGGCTGATCTCTCCTTCCTTGAAGGGCGCGACCTTCTGCTTCGTCATTCTAGGGCGGAGCAAGGAGCGAAGCGACGCGCGCAGACCCTGGAATCCATGCCGCTACGGTCAGGCGTTGTTGCGATTACAGAATTCTGCACCGCTGCGCCTCACGACAAGGGTCACGGCATGGATACTCGGGTCAAGCGCTAGTATGACGAAGGCATGGGCCGCGCTGTAGCGCTAAGTGCCTGACGTCGGCGGGACAGCGCCCCCCACAAGGGGGGAGATTGGCTGTATCAGCGCCCCGCGCTCACGCTCAACGCCGGCTTGTTGTTGATCGTCTGGAACACCACGCAGTAGCGCTCCGTCAGCTTCATCAGCGAATCGATGCGCTCCTGCGGCTCGTCGGTGTCGAGGTCGAATTTCAGCCTTATCGCGCGAAAACCGACCGGCGCGTCGCGGGCAACGCCGAGCGTGCCGCGGAAATCGAGGTCGCCCTCGGCCTCAACGGTGGCGTTGCCGAGCTTGAACTCCAGCGCGGTAGCCACCGCCTTCAGCGTCACGCCCGCGCAAGCGACCAGCGCCTCCAGCAACATGTCGCCCGAGCACAGCTCGAGGCCCGAGCCGCCGGTGGCCGGATGAAGGCCGGCAACCGAGAGCGCCCTGCCCGTCTCGACCTTGCAGGCGATCGACTGGTCGTCGAGCGTGCCGCGCGCTCTCAGCGTGATCAGCGCCTTGGCGGCATCGTCGCGATAGGCTTCCTTCAGCGGAGCCTGCATGGCCTTGAGTGCGGTCGCGTCCATTATGCGGTCCTCTTCGATACGTCTCCGAGCTTGATAGCACTGTTACGCCGGCGGGACAGCGCCCCCCCTCTGTCCTGCCGGACATCTCCCCCACTTGGGGAGATTGGCAACTTCGCCGGTGGCGTCCTTTCGTCAACGTCGGAGATTGGCGAAGGTCGACGCGACATCTGATCTCCCCCCTCGTGGGAGGAGATGGCCGGCAGCCCAGAGGGGGCGCGAAGGAACTCGACGTTTGCTAATAGTTTCTTTGACTTCATTCGTTCCGGCCATACTTTTGCGATGTCCTTCCGCGCGGAGCCGTCATGCGATCCAAGCTCATCTCTCTTGCTTTCCTGGCGCTCGCCGCCTTCGCTCAGCCGGGCTTCGCCGCGGAAGCACCCGAGCGCCCGGCGCCCCAAGGCGGCGTGCTGTCACTCTTGCCGCCGCCGCAGGTGACCGAGCATTCGATCACGCTTGGCGGGCGCAAGCTGGACTACCAGGCCAAGACCGGCACGCTGTCGCTCCTGTCGGGCAAGGGCGAGGTCACGGCCGAGATCTTCTATGTCGCCTACACGCAGCAATCGCCCGCCCCGGCAAAGGATCGGCCGATCACGTTCGTCTTCAATGGCGGGCCGGGCGCGGCGTCTGCCTACCTGCATCTCGGCGCCATCGGACCCCGCATCGTCGAGACCGCCGCCGATGGCGAATTCCGGCGGCCGCCGCAAAAGCTCATCGACAATCCCGACAGCTGGCTCGACATGAGCGACCTCGTCTTCGTCGATCCGGTCGGCACCGGCTACAGCCGCGAAGCGCCGGGGCATGAGGGCAAGGAATTCTGGAGCGTCGACGCGGACGCCAGCTCGATCGGGGCCTTCATCCGTCTCTATCTGGCGCAGAACGGCCGCACCGGATCGCCGCTGTTCCTCGCCGGCGAAAGCTATGGCGGCTTTCGCGCGGCGCTGCTTGCCCGCACGCTGCAGGAGGATGTGGGCCTGAGCCCCAGCGGCATCGTGCTGATCTCGCCGGCGCTGGAGTTCATGCTGGTGCGGCCCGACCAGTTCGATCAATTGCATTGGGCGCTGGAGCTGCCGTCGCTGGCGGCGACCCGCATGAAGGGCGATGGCGTGAGCGGCGACGCGCTGCGCGGCAGGCTGGCCGAGGTCGAGCATTACGCGCTCGGCGATTACCTGACGGCGTTGAACAGCGGCCTGGAACAAGGCGGCAAGCTCGCCAGCGGACGCGTTTCGGAGATCACCGGCCTGCCGCTCGAGCTCGTCCAGCGCAATTTCGCCCGCATCCCTATCGGGCTTTTCGCCAAGGAATTCCAGCGCTCCACGGGCAAGGTGCTCAGCCCCTATGACGCCACCATCGGCACCGCCGACATCGCGCCGCAAAGCGCGCGCGACGCCGGCCCCGATCCGGTTCTCGACCGCAGCGTTCCGGTGCTGACCTCCGCCTTCGTCGCCTATGCCCGCGAAGAGCTCAACTACCGCACCGATGTCAGCTACCGGCTGCTCAATGGCGAGGTCACCCGCAACTGGGACTACGGCACCTCGGGCCAGGGCTATGCCGGCGTGATGAACGACTTGCAGCGGGCGCGTTCGCTCAATCCTGCCCTCGGTGTCGTCATCGTCAACGGCTATACCGACCTCGTCACGCCCTATCTCACCTCGCGCTATCTGGTGAACCAGCTTCCTTCGCTATCAAATGCCAAGCCGATCAGTCTCGACGTCGTCGAGGGCGGGCACATGATGTATCTGCGGCCCGACGGACGGCGCGCACTGAAGGACGCGGCATCGGAACTCTACCAGGCGACGCAGTAGTCCTCGACCAGCCTCCGGCAACGACCTGCGCCAACGCAAGCGCCGCGCTGGAGCAGCGCCGTGCAAGCTTTCGCTCGTATAGCTGGAGCAACGGTCCCGACTGGGGCGGAACCGCCTCACGCAAACACGCTGAAACCGCATGGCCGAAGTCGTCGTCCTCGAAAGCCGCGAAAGGGTGCTGGCCGGCATCCTGTTCACGGCTGCCGCCTATTTCCTGTTTTCGGCGCAAGACGCCTCGATCAAGCTTCTGGTCGCCGGGATGACGGTCTGGCAGATCATGTTCGTGCGCTCGATCGCCGTGCTCCTCGGCTGCGGCGCCATCGGCGGGAAGCGGGTGTTCGCCGACACGATCGACTCGCCGATCGTCAAGCCGATGCTGGTGCGCAGCGCCTTCACGCTGGCCGCCTGGCTTTGCTACTACAACGCCGCACGCTCGCTGCAGCTCGCAGAGCTCACCACCATCTATTACGCGGCACCCATCATCGTCACCGTGCTGTCGGTGCTGATTCTGGGCGAGACCGTGCCGCTGCTACGCTGGATCGCGGTGTTCATCGGTTTCGTCGGGGTATTTATCGCCTGCGATCCGACGCGGCTCGGCCTTTCCGTGCCGGTGCTTCTGGTGCTGGCTGCCGCCGTGCTGTGGGGCATCGCCGTCGTGCTCTTACGCAAGACGGCACTGCAAGAGCGCACGACGGTCCAGCTCGTGCTCAACAATTTCTATTTCCTGCTCTTTTCGGCGGTGCCGGCGCTGCTGTGGTGGCGCATGCCCGATTGGCGGCAGCTTCTTTTGCTCATCAGCGTTGGGGCACTCGGCGGGGTGGCGCAATATGCGCTGTTCGAAGGCATGAAGCGCGCGCCGGTGTCGATCGTGGCGCCGTTCGAATACACCTCGCTGGTGTGGGCCTTCGCGCTGGGCTACGCCATCTGGGGCGACGTGCCGCGCACGGAGGTGTTCATGGGCGCGGCGCTGATCATCGGCGCCGGCCTGCTCATCGTGGGCAATGAAGGTTTCCGCAAGCGGGAGCAGGCCTGATGACAGAGGGCTGTCAGGATTCCCCGGTTAGGCTGGCACCATGACGGACACGCTTGACATGCCGGAGAAGCTCACGCCTGCCGCCGCCGACGCAGCGGCCGAGCGCACGCTCGGCATTATCCTGGTGTCGGCATCGGCCATCGCCTTCGCGCTCACCGGCGTGCTGACCAAGTCGATCCATGCCGATCCTCTGACCATCACCTGCTGGCGCGGATTTTTCGGCTCGATCCTGATCGCGCTCTACGTGCTGCGGCGTCGCCGCCGCTCGGGCGGGCGTGAGAGCCTGAGACTGGGCTGGCGCGGCTGGCTGCTCGCGGTCGAGGGTGCCGCCGCCAGCATCGCCTTCATCTCGGCGTTCAAATACACCTATGTCGCCAATGTTGCGGTTATCTACGCGACCTCACCCTTCATCGCCGCACTTCTCGCCTTCCTTCTGGTACGAGAGAAATTCCGGCTGCAGACGATGATGGCCGCGGCCGTCTCGCTGTGCGGCGTCGCCATCATGGTGGGCGGCGGCCTCGGCAGCGGCCATCTGTTCGGCGACGGGCTGGCGCTTTTGATGACCACGGGCAGCGCGCTCTACATGATCATGGTGCGCGCCTTCCGCAACTCGCCGGTCGTGTGGGCGGGCGCGGTCTCGGCCTTCCTGCTCTTCGTGCTCGGCTGGTTCGTCACCGATCCGCTGGCCGTCTCGACGCGCGACGTGGTGCTGCTTGCCGCCTTCGGGTGCTCCTTCGCGCTGGCCTCGATCCTGTGGACGGAAGGCTCGCGGCTTATCCCTGCCGCCGAATCCGGTCTGCTGGGATCGGCCGAGGTGCCGTTCGCCATCCTGTTTGCCCTGATCTTCCTCGGCGAAGCCCCGCCCATGGCCAGCGTCATCGGCGGCGCCATCGTGCTTTGCGCGGTCTTTGCCCATGCCGGCCGCGACTGGCTGAGGGCCAAATCGGCGCGCTCGTAAAAATATTTCGCCAGTCACGGAACCATCGTCCGGCTCAGGCATTGTTAGCTTGACGGGTCACCCCCCAAGTCCCCCCAAACCCCTCGACCCGTCCGACTAGAAGCCGACCCGCAAAAAGGTCGGCTTTTTCTTTGGGGACTTCCTGGCCGTTACGACGGCAGGGCGAGGCCATCGCCCAGCAGCTCAGCCAAATCCCGCGCCGGGCGCGGAGCTTCGCGACCGAGCCGGATGGCGAAGTCGGCCATCGGCAATGGCGGCAGGTCGAGATCGGCAGGCGCTTCGACGATGCCGGAATGGGCAAAGCGCCGGGTGCGCGGCGTCAGTGCGATTCCCGCATTGACCGCGGCACGCAGGCCGGCAAGGCTGGCGCTGCCGCCGGCGATCCGGTAGCGGCGGCCGGCGGCATCGAGCGCGTTGAGCGCTGCATCGCGGAAGCCGCAATAGGGATCGAGCAGCGCCAGCGGCACGGCTTCCGACCGAGCCGCCAAGCCCTTTTCCGAGCAAAGCCACAGCATTGGCTCGCTGATCATGGCCGTTTCGTCCGGCGACGGAGCATGGCGCATGGTGATCGCGAGGTCCAACTGGGCTGCCTGCAGCGCCGAGCCGAGCTCCAGGGATCGGCCGACACGCAGCTCGATCCTCACACGCGGATGGCTGAAGGCAAAGGTTCTGAGCAAGTCCGGCAGCCCATGGTCGGCGAAATCCTGCGTCGTGCCGATGGCGATGCGGCCGCCGGCGCGCGCGCCCTTTAGCGCCAGCCAGGCCTCGGTGTGCACGGCAAGGATGCGCCGGGCATGACCGACAAGGTCCTCACCGGCCGGCGTCAGCCCGCGTCCCCTGCCCTGCGGAGTGAGCAAGGGCTCGCCGACGATCTCCTCCAGCCGCTGCATCTGCGCGGTCACCGCCGACGGCGTGCGGCCGACGGTGGACGCGGCCCTGGCGAGCGAGCCGCCGTCGACAAAGGCCAGAAAGGTCTTCAAAAGGTCAGGATCGAGGGTTTCCACACTTCGATGATATCGAAGTGTTTCTCAAAAACAATTCGATTTTATTGATGTTATCATGATGGCATGATTCTCCATCGAAGGCGCGAGACGCCAAACTCGATGGAGACGAAAAAATGCCGATCATCAACATCAGCGTCACCGGCAAGCCCGACGCGAAGCTGTCGGCCGCGATCGCCAAGGACATCACCGAGATCACCGCCAAGGAGCTACGCAAGGACCCGACGATCACCGCGGTCGCGGTCAACTATATCGATCCGCAGCACTGGTTCGCCGGCGGAAAGTTGCTGGCCGAGCATGGGACCAACACGTTCTGGCTGGACATCAAGGTGGTCGACGGCACCAACACCAAGCTCGAGCTCGAAGCCTATCTCAAGGCAATCTTCGAGGCTTTCGGCCGGCTGCTCGGTGGGGTGCATGAGGAGAGTTATGCCTTCGTGCACGAAGTACCGGCGCCGGCTTATGGCTATGGCGGCAAGAGCCAGGAATTCCGCTTCATCAGCGGCAGGCTAAAGACGGCATAGCGCCGTCTCGCCCTTGTCTTCTTGTGCGGAAGGGGGCGCCGCGCCTGCCCTGCATTGACCTTGCCCCCACTTCCGCTACCCTCTGCCACTGAAGCGGCCGCGCAAGAGCCGCGCCCTGGAGACTGGGAGAGCGGCATGATCCTGACCCTGGCGCTGCTGGCAGG
Source organism: Mesorhizobium sp. (assembly GCA_004020875.1). GTDB lineage: Bacteria > Pseudomonadota > Alphaproteobacteria > Rhizobiales > Rhizobiaceae > Mesorhizobium. Next base: position 226,731 of record SAPZ01000005.1, on the reverse strand, counting down.
CCTTGTCTTTGCCTGGCTGCTGATCGCCGTGATCGAAAGGTTCCGGCTCGACCTGCGCTTCACCCAGGCGCTGCTCTATGTGCCGTTCAAGCTCGCCTATCGCATCGCTGACAACCGCGTCCGTATCGCTCGCAGCGCCAAGACCCCGGTCATCTATGTCGTTTCGCACCAGTCGCGCATCGAGCCGGCGCTGATGCTGTCGCTGCTGCCGGATGACACGCTGCATATTCTCGACGACGCCTCCGCCCGCGCGCCTTGGCTGGAGCCGTGGCGCGAGCTTGCGCGCACCATCGCCTTCAACGCCGAGCATGTCTTCGTCAGCCGGCGCCTAGTGCGCCTGCTGAAGGGCAAAGGGCGGCTCGCCGTCTACCTGCCGGACAATGTCGAGCCGGATGTCAAATCCTTCAGGCTGTTTCGTGCCATCACGCGCATCGCCATGCAGGCCGACGCGCGCATCGTGCCGATCTTCGTTGCCGGCACGCGCGACCTGCCGGTCTCGCTGACGCCGAAGGAGAAAGCGCCTCGCAACTGGTTCCCGCGGCTTTCGGTGAGCGTGCTGGAGCCGATGACCATAGCCGAACTGGTGGCGCGCAACCCCGAGATGGCCTCCAACACCAACGCGCTGTTCGACCGTTTCGCCGAGGCGCGGCTCTACGGCACAAATCTCGACCGCGGCCTGTTCCTTGCCATGCGCGACGCCGCGGACCGCGTCGGCCCGTCGCATACGATCATCGAGGATGTGATCTCGGGCTCGCTCAGCTACCGCAAGATGTTCATCGGCGCGCGCGTGCTCGGCCGCCGTTTCGAGGCGGTGACGGCGCCCGGCGAAGCGGTCGGCGTGCTCTTGCCCAACGCCAATGGCGTGGTGCTCACCTTCGTCGGCCTGATCTCGGCGAGCCGCGTCGCGGCGATGATCAACTACACGGCCGGCCCGGCAAGCGTGACCGCGGCTGTCCGCACTGCCGTCATCCGTACCGTGGTCTCCTCCCGCGCCTTCATCGAAAAAGCCGGCATCGACGACATCGTCGCCGCGGTCGAGGCGGGCGGCGCCAGGATGCTGTGGCTGGAGGATGTGCGCGCCGGCGTGACCACCCTGGACAAGGTCGCCGCCGCGCTGTTGTGGCGCTTTCCGCTGCAGCGGCAGCAAGCCTCGAAGCCCGCCGTCATCCTGTTCACTTCCGGCTCTGAAGGCACGCCGAAGGCAGTGGTGCTGTCGAACCGCAGCCTGCTTGCCAATGTCATGCAGGCCGAGGCGCGCGTGTCCGTCTCGCCGGCCGACATCCTGCTCAACGTGCTGCCGGTGTTCCATTCTTTCGGGCTCACCGGCGGCACCATCCTGCCGCTGGTGCTAGGCATAAAGCTGTTCCTCTACCCCTCGCCGCTGCATTACAAGATCATCCCTGAGATCGCCCGCAAGGTGAAGCCGACCGTCATGTTCGGCACCGATACCTTCCTCGCCAATTATGCCCGCACCGCCAAGGATGGCGACTTCTCAAGCCTGCGCTTCGTCGTGGCCGGCGCCGAGGCGGTGAAGTCGGAGACGCGGCGCACCTACCGCGACCGCTTCCAAGCCTCGATTGTCGAAGGTTTCGGACTGACCGAGGCCGCGCCCGTAGTGGCGGTGAACACCTCCATCCACGGCCGCGACGGCACTGTCGGGCGGCCGCTGCCGGCCATCCGCATGAAGCTGGAGCCCGTCGAAGGCATAATCGAGGGCGGGCGGCTGTGGCTTGACGGGCCGAACATGATGATGGGCTACATGAACGCCGACCGCCCCGGCGAGTTGCAGCCGTTGGAAGGCTGGCACGACACTGGCGACATCGTCTCGATCGACCGCGAGGGCTTCATTACCATCCGCGGCCGGGCCAAGCGCTTCGCCAAGATCGCCGGCGAGATGGTGTCGCTGGGCGCAGTCGAGATGCTGGTGCAGTCGCTCTGGCCGGAAGAGCGTCACGCGGCGGTGGCCGTGCCCGACAAAAGGCGGGGCGAGCGCATCGTGCTGGTCACCACCGCCGAAGACGCTAGCGCAGAGGAACTGCGCCAGTTCGGCAAGAAGGCCGGCGCGGCGGAGTTGATGGTGCCCAACGACATCATCAAGGTGGAAGAGATCCCGGTGCTGGGCTCGGGCAAGACCGATTACGTCTCGGCGCGAAAGCTGGCAATCGATCGCTTGGGGCTGGGTGTGGCGGCGTAGCGCGCCGGCTACCCGATATCCGAAGGCGGCACCTTCTCTCCCTCGCGCATGGCCCGCTTCGAATAGGCGCGCACGCTGAACGGCAGGAAAAGCAGATAGCCGGCGACCGAAGCGGTCAGCGTGTACCAGGGATAGGTCATCAGCAAGAGGATGTAGAGCACCACGCCGAGGATGACCGGCAGCACCCTGTCGCCAGGCACCTTGACGCTCTTGCCCGAATAGACCGGCAGCCGGCTGACCAGAAGGAACGCGATGAGCACGGTGAAGCCGGTGGCGATGAAGGCGGCCGGCCGGGACGGCTCCAGCCCGAGCCGAAGGAAATAGAGGTAGAGCGGCAGCATGACCAGGACCGCGCCCGCCGGGGCCGGCACGCCGACGAAATACTCGGTCTGCCATGCAGGCTGGTCGTGGTCTTCGGCCAGGACGTTGAAACGGGCAAGCCGCATGCCACAGGCGATGGTGAAGAGAAGTGCGGCGATCCAGCCCGGCGAGCCGGCGCGGTCGAGCAGGAAGGCATAGAGCACCAGCGCCGGCGCCACCCCGAAATTGACGATGTCAGCCAGCGAATCCATCTGCGCGCCGAATTTCGAGGTGGCCTTCAGCATGCGCGCCAGCCGTCCGTCGATGCCGTCGAGGAAAGCGGCGAGCAGCACCATGACCACCGCGATCTCGAAACGGTTCTCGAAGGCGAAGCGGATGCCGGAAAGGCCGGCGCAGATGGCGAGCACCGTGACCAGATTGGGCAGCACCATGCGCATCGGAATCTCGCGGATGCGCGGACCGCCGCTGGCATGGGCCTCGAATTTTTTGAACGGCGCGCCCAACGCTCAGGAAATCCTCACCAGAGGCGTGACCGCCGTGCCGCCGAATTCGGCAAGCACCGTCTCGCCGCCCACAGCCGTCTGGCCGATCGCGACGCGCGGCACAGCATTCGGCGGCAGGAAGACGTCGACACGCGAGCCGAAGCGGATCAGGCCGAAACGCTCGCCGATCGCTATCGAACCCCCAGCCTCGGCCCAGCAGACGATGCGGCGCGCCACCAGGCCGGCGATCTGGACGGCGGCGATCGCGCCGTTGGGGCTGTCTATGACCAGCCCGTTGCGCTCGTTCTCGGAGCTTGCCTTGTCGAGCTCGGCATTGAGGAATTTGCCGGGTTTGTGCTCGATGCGAGTGATCCGCCCACGCACCGGAGCGCGGTTGATGTGGCAGGAAAACACGTTCATGAACACCGAAATGCGGGTCATCTCGCCGGAGCCCAGGCCAAGCTCGCTCGGGGGCACGGCAGGCCCGACCGCCGAGATCACGCCGTCGGCCGGGCTCACCACCAGTCGGTCGTCGACCGGCGTGACGCGCTCGGGGTCGCGGTAGAAATAGATGCACCAGGCGGTGAGGATCAGCCCGATCCAGAACAGGATCGAGGAGAAATAGCCGAGAAACAGCGTTACCGCGGCGAAGGCGGCGATGAAGGGATAGCCTTCGCGATGAATCGGAACGAACGTATTCTTGACCGAGTCGAGAAGCGTCATAGGGCTTGGGGGCGGTCCCTGTTTCAGGTTGCGCCTCAATAGCCGAAAGCCCCCCTCCCCGCAACGCAACAATATCCAGCGTGATTCCGATCACTGTAGACGCCGGCGGGACGGAGGGGGCGCGAAGGAATGCAACGATGACCCTTCTGCCATTGTCGGGAAGCAGTCCACTCATCCGTCCTAGGCTGGACAACGCGCCCACGGAGCCAGCCAATGTCGTCGTCGAATAGCGCCAGGAAAGCCAATCTCATCATCGAGGGTCTCGCCTTCGGCGAGTCACCGCGCTGGCATGACGGCCGGCTCTGGCTGTGCAACTGGGGCACCGGCGAGATCGTCGCCGTGGACGAGGGCGGCAAAAGTGAGGTCATGCTCAAGGTGCCGGTCGTCCTGCCCTATTCGATCGACTGGCTGCCGGATGGACGATTGCTTGTCGTATCCGGGCGGCAGGGGCTTCTGCTGCGGCGGGAAGCGGATGGAACGCTCGCCACCCATGCCGATCTGCGGGGGCTGTCGAAGAACCCCTGGAACGAAATCGTCGTCGATGGGCGCGGCAACATCTACGTCAATGGCGGCGGGCCGGCGCCGGCGCCGGGCGAGCATTTCGGACCGGGCACCATCGTGCTGATCACGTCGGACGGGGCAATGCGGCAGGTCGCCGAGGATATCGCCTTCGCCAACGGCATGGCGCTGACGCCGGACAACCGGACGCTGATCGTGGCCGAATCCCACGCCAAGCGATTGACCGCATTCGACATCGCAACGGATGGTGGCCTTTCCAACCGGCGCGTCTGGGCCGATCTCGGCAACGACTATCCCGACGGCATCTGCATCGATGCCGAAGGCTGTGTCTGGTATGCCGACGTGCCTAACCGCCACTGTATCAGGGTGCGCGAAGGCGGCGAGAAAATCGACGCAGTCGAGGTCGATCGCGGCTGCTTTGCCTGCATGCTGGCCGGGGGCGACGGCAAAACGTTGTTCATCCTCGCCGCCGAATGGCGAGGTTTCGAGCATATGGTCAGCGACGCCCGCACCGGTCAGGTGCTGAGCGCCGCTGTTTCCGTGCCCGGCGCCGGATGGCCCTCCTACGCTTCTGGCACGCGCTGATAGTTGGCGATGTCAGCCTTGACGCCAAGGCGCGCGATCGTGTCCTGCGCGCTGAAGGCGATCCGCTCATGCGCGGCCTTCACGATCGGCACCACTCTGTCGACGGCGTCCTGGCTTTCCCACTCGACCATGGTGACGATGTTGAACTCGCCTGGACCGGAGAACTGCTCGAGCAGGAAATCCTGCACGAAGCCTTCCTGTTGGCGCAGCAATTCATGCGTCATGAAGACCTTGCTCAGGATTTCGTCGCGCGCTTCGACCGGCACGACGAATTTGTCGACCCGGAACACGCTGCCGGTGCGGTGATTTTTGGTGCTCATTTCTTGTCCATCTCCGTTTGGAAGGGTTTGCCTGGCAGGTGGCTCGGAGACGGTTTGCAAGCTCAAGATAGGTTGAGGTCAAGGGGGGAATTTTCACCCCTTGTGGGAGAAGGGAAGTCGGCGCTAGCTCACCTCCGCCGTCCTTCTGCGCACGATCACGCCCAGTTCGTCGCTTTCCCGCGCGATGCGCAGTCGCTCTTCGGCTTCGGTCGCTTCGCGCTGGCGGTCCCACATCGAGGCGTAGAGGCCGTGTTTGGCCAGAAGCACCGCATGCGTGCCGCGCTCGGCGATCTGGCCGTCCTTCAGCACGATGATCTCGTCCGCCGAGATCACCGTCGACAGGCGGTGGGCGATCACGATGGTGGTGCGGCCCTTGCTGACGAGATCGAGCGCCGCCTGGATCTCCTGCTCCGTCTGGGTGTCCAGCGCCGAGGTCGCCTCGTCCAGCATCAGGATCGGCGGCGCCTTCAGGATGGTGCGGGCGATCGCCACGCGCTGCTTCTCGCCACCCGACAGTTTCAGGCCGCGCTCGCCGACCATCGACTTGTAGCCTTCGGGCAGCTTGTCGATGAACGGGCCGATTTGGGCGAGCTCGGCGGCCTTGCGCACCTCCTCCTCGCTGGCGCCGACGCGGCCGTAACGGATGTTGTAGGCGATGGTGTCGTTGAACAGCACCGTGTCCTGCGGCACCATGCCGAGCACGGCGCGCAGGCTCTGCTGCGTGACGTCGCGGATATCCTGGCCGTCGATCAGCACCTGGCCACCCTGCACGTCGTAGAAACGGAACAGAAGCCTGGAAATGGTCGACTTGCCGGCGCCTGAGGGGCCGACGATCGCCACCGTCTTGCCGGCGGGCACCTCGAAGGAGACGCCCTTCAGGATCTTGCGGTTCGGATCGTAGGAGAAGTGCACGTCGCGGAACTCGACCTTGCCGGGGCCGACCTTCAGCGGCTTCGCATCCGGCTTGTCGACGATCTCCTGCGGCACATCGAGCAGGTCGAACATATGCTCGATGTCGGTCAGGCCCTGCCGGATCTCGCGGTAGATGAAGCCGATGAAATTGAGCGGCACCGAGAGCTGGATCAGCATGGCGTTGATGAAGACGAAGTCGCCGACCGTCTGAGTGCCTGCCTGCACCTCCAGCGCCGACATGCACATGACGATGACCGTGCCCAGGCCGAAGATGAGCCCCTGGCCGAAATTCAGCCAGCCGAGCGAGGTCCAGGTCTTGGTCGCGGCGATCTCGTAGCGCGCCATGGAGCGGTCGAAGCGCTCGGCCTCCATGCGCTCGTTGGTGAAATACTTGACCGTCTCGAAGTTGAGCAGGGAGTCGATCGCCTTGGTGTTGGCGTCGGTGTCGCTGTCGTTCATGTCGCGGCGGATCGAGATGCGCCAGTCGCTGGCCTTGACCGTGAACCAGACGTACAGCCAGACTGTGACGGCGACGACCGCCACATATTTCCAGCCATAGGTGAAGGCGAAGATGCCGGCCGTCAGCGCGAATTCGAGGATGGTCGGCGCCGTGTTCAGCATGATGAAACGCACGATCGTCTCGATGCCTTTGGTGCCGCGCTCGATGATGCGCGACAGGCCGCCGGTGCGGCGTTCGAGATGGAAGCGCAGCGACAGCTGATGCATGTGGACGAAGGTGCGGTAGGCGAGTTGGCGCACCGCATATTGGCCGACACGGGCAAACAATGCGTCGCGCAACTGGTTGAAGCCGAGCTGGACCAGGCGCAGCACGTTATAGGCGATGACCAGCGCCACCGGCGCCAGCAGAAAGGCCGGCAGCGGCGGCGGGGTCTTGGAAGCGTGGGCCAGCGCGTCGGTCGCCCATTTGAAGAAATAGGGGCCGGCCACCAAAGTGAGCTTGGCGACGACCAGAAGCAGCGTTGCCCAGGTCACGCGTGCTCTGAGATCGGCGCGCTCGGCCGGCCACATATAGGGCCAGAGGTTGCGCAACGTGGTGAAGGTGCCGGCTTCGGCGGATACGGTCTTTTCGGCCACTAGTCTTGCCTTTTGGGTAAACTGCCGGGGCAGCAGGAAGCAACGAGTTGGTTGAGCGCGGCGCAGACGCCCGCAAGCGCGGTATGGTCGACCGCGTAGCGCGAGCGCTGGCGGTCGGCCTCGAAGCGGACGAGCCCCGCCTCAACCAGGATCTTCAGGTGCTGCGAAACGGTCGATTGGGCTAGCTCGAGATGGTCGACCACCTCACGGCACGAGCAGCAGGAACTGGCCGAGAGATGTTTCAGGATTTCGATACGCGCCGGATGCGAGAGCGCCGCAAGGCGCAGCGCGATGGCGCGGCTGTCAGCGCAGCATGTTTCAGGGGATTCAATCATCGTCCATCGGCGATAGACGATGGACGACGGAAGGGCAAGCTAGGCGGATGGGTAGAAAGCTAATCTCCCCCACAGGGGGAGAGATTGGCTATTCGCCAACCTCTACTCCGCCTTCGGCGCGGTCATCTGCTCGCCCATGGCCTTCAGGTCGGCGTTCTCGCCTTCCTTGGACTTGGACGGCACCTTGAACACCTGGCCGGGCCAGATGCGGTCGGGATCGCGGATCTGGTCCTTGTTGGCAAGGTAGATGGTCGAAAAGCGCGTGCCGTGGCCATAGACGCGGCGCGAGATGCGCCAGAGCGTGTCGTTGCGGCGGATGATGACGGCGCCGTCGGCATGTTCGAGCTTCGGCGCGACCGTCTCGGCCACGTCTGTCGACGGCGTCGCTTCAGCAACCTTGGCCGGAGACTCGGTGGGCTTAGTCGCTTCGGCCGTTGCCGCCGGAGCTTCCGCGGCCTGGGATCCGGCGCCTTGGACCTGTGTGAGTTTGGTCTCTGCCGGCTTGGCCTCGCCAGCCTTCGTCTCGCTAGGGGCGACAGCGGCGACGGACTCGCCTGGCTCGCGCTCGAACGGCACGGCGGCGCGAGCGACGACCTTGACGCCGTCATCGTCCAATCCGTCGACATGGATGGTGTAGCTGCCGACCGGAATGTCGCGCGTAGCTTCGATCAGGAAATGCCCGTCAGGAGAGGTCTTGGCATCGCCGAGCAGGATGGCATCGGCATAGGCGCGCACCTTGCGGCCCGGGTCGGCCGTGCCGGCGACGAAGATCTTGCTGCCGTCGATCTCGACCGCTTCGACGGCGATCTTGGGCTCCGCCGCCGCGGCCGCAGCCGGCGCGGTTGCCCGGTCCGTGGCGGCCGGCGCGGTCGTGGCCGACGCTGCGGCTGAATCCGACGCGGCCGGCGCGGTCGTTGCGGGGGCCTGGGCTGCCGGTGCCGCCTGGTCGGTAGCGGCCGACGCTGCCGGCTTGGTCGCGGCCTCGGGAACGGTGATCAGTTGCGAGGCCTTGCCGGGCTCCTCGACCATGGCCAACACCTGCCCGGTCGGGCTCTGCGGCACCGAGACCACAGCGGTCTGGGCCGAGGCGACGGCATTGCCGCCGACCGTCTGGCGCAGCGTGATCGTATAATCGCCGGGCTTCAGCGGATCGTCGAGCACGATGGCGAAGGCGCCGTCGGGGCCGGAATCGGTCGAACCGAGCACCGAACCGCCACTCAGGATTTCCACCTTGGCGTTGGGCGCGGCGCTGCCGGCGACGACGATCGACCCGTTGCTCTCGACGCGTACGACATCGAAGGTCGGCAGTGTCGGACCAGCCGCTGCCGGCGCCTGGGCGGCCGGCGCGGTTGCGTTCTTGTTGGCCGGCGCCATGGCGTTGCTGGCGGGAGCCATGGCATTGTTGGCCGGCGCCATCGTGTTGGCCGGGGCCATTGTGTTTGAGGGAGCCTGGGGCACGCGCGCCTCGGTGGTCGTGCTCGAGGATTCAGCCGGTTTCGCACCGGTCTGCGGCAGCGCGGTGACCTGCGCCGGTTTCTGGGTGTTGATGTAGGGATCAAGCGCACCCGACCCGTAGGCGACTGCCGCGACGACGGCCACGCCGCCCGCCGCGAACAAAAACGCCTTAGAAGGATTGATAGCCATAACTTTATATTGCCCCCTTAGCCACCTAACGCCGGTCTAGCGTGTTTTCTCCACGCTCACAAGAAAAAGCCCGTGCGCGGGCTTGACCGAGCCAGCCGTCCCCATCACCAATCATCGTCATGAACACGATTCGATCCGTCTGCGTCTATTGCGGCTCGTCTCCGGGCCGCGACGAGGCCTATATGAAAGCCGGCCACATGCTTGGCCGCTCGCTTGCCAAATCCGGGTTGCGCCTGATCTATGGCGGCGGCAACAAGGGCATCATGGGCGCCGTCGCCGATGGCGCGCTCAAGGCCGGAGGCAAGGTCACCGGCATCATCCCGCGCTTCCTGATCAACAGGGAAGCGACCGAGACCGCGCTCGACAAGCTCGATGAACTCTTGATCACCGACAACATGCATGAGCGCAAGCACAGCATGTTCGAAAAATCCGACGCCTTTGTGGCGCTGCCGGGCGGCATCGGCACGGTGGAGGAGATCGTCGAGATCATGACCTGGGCGCAGCTCGGCCATCACCGCAAGCCGATCGTCTTCGCCAACGTCAAAGGGTTCTGGGATCCGATGCTGGCGCTGATAGAGCACATGTCGGAGGAAGGCTTCATCCACACCGCGCATCGCGTGAAGCCGCTGGTGGTCACCGATCCGGAAGCGATCGTCGCCGCCATCATGGTGGCGGGCTCGTCCGTCGACGCGCCGACCGAAGGCGTGCAGTCGGTGATAGATAAGATGTAGATTGAGGGGAGTAAGGGAATAGGGAGTAAGGGAGTATGTTTGGGGCGCTCTAAATGGCGCACGGGAAGCGCTTCCCTAATCCCCTAATCCCCTAATCCCTAATCCCTAATCCCCTACTGCCCTCCTCAAATCACCAATCACCGTCCGCCGATCATTCCGCCGCCAGGCGAGATGGATCGACACGCTGCGTTTGAACCAGGGCAGGTCGCGGAAGATCACGCCGGGCGGTGCCGCGCTTCGCAGGCTCTGCTGAACAGTGGCGAGGCCGAGGCCGGCGCTGACCAGGCCGAGCGAGGTCAACGGGTCGTTGGTCTCATAGGCGATGTCGGGCATGAAGCCGGATTCGACGCAGGCCGCGAGGAATTGGGCGCGGTTAGTGTCGCCGGGCTGGCGCACGACGGTGATCCAGACGCGGCCGTCGAGCTCGCCGGGCGCGATGCCGGCGGCGCCGACGAGCGGATCGCCCTCAGGCATCGCGAGCACCAACGGCTCGCGCCGCACCAGCATGCTTTCAAGATCGGGGTCTCCCTCCGGCGCAGGCGAATAGACGAAACCAAGGTCGAGCACGCGCCGCCTCAGATCCTCGAACTGCGCCGCCGTCCGCCGGCTCCTGAGTTGCAGGTGGAAATCCGGCCGCGCGCGGCGGAAATCCTTCAGCATCGCGGCGATCAGCCCGGCATGCACCGCGCCCTCGACATAGCCGATGGCAAGGCTGCCCGTGGCGCCGCTGGCGAGGTTGCGGCCGAGTTCCTCCAGCCGCGCTGCATTGGCGAGCAGCGCTCGGGCTTCGGCAAGGAAGGCCCTGCCCTCGGCGTTGAGATGGATGCGCTGCTTCGCCCTCTCGAACAATGTGACGCCCAATTGCTCCTCGAGCTGCATGATCTGACGGCTCAAGGGCGATTGCGAGATGTGCAACTGCTCGGCGGCGCGGCCGACATTGCCGGCTTCGGCGACGGCGACGAAATATCTGATCTGTCGCAGGTCGAGCATTTTCCGCCTCCAATTCAAAGTCCTCAAAGGTCTGAACTTTATCCTAATCAGTCTTGGACAGTCTGGACAGCCGGCGCGATATCTCTCCCGTCAACCAGCCACAAAAGGAGACCGCCATGCAGTTCTTTGCCCTGCTCACCCGCAACACCCAGAAATTCAGCGACACCGATTTCGCGCCGTTGCTGCCGCCGGAGTCCGAGCAGCGAAAGACGCTGTACGTGCAAGGCGCCGTGCGCCAGATCTGGAACCGTGGCGACATTCCCGGCAGCGGCATGATGTTCGAAGCGGCCGACGAGAAGGAAGTGCGCGACCATCTCGCCACGCTGCCGCTGATCGAGGCCGGCATGATGGACGTCACCGCGATCGTGCCGCTCAACCCCTATCCGGGTTTTGGACCGAAGCGCTAAGCGGGACTTCAGGTGAGGCCGTAGTTCCCGCGCGCGGCCTCACCGCCTCGGGGCCCTAGTTGCGGCCATCCGCTCCCCTTGCCGAAGAAGAAGCCGTCGCTATTGTCGACGGCAATCCGAAACAAGGGGCAGAATGTCCATGAAACTTGGCTTCGTCGGCACGGGCGCGCTGAGCTCGGCCATCGTCACCGGGTTGAAATCGCTGCCGGGTGAGACGACCCCGGTGGTGATCTCGCCGCGCAATGAGGCGATCGCTGCGGGACTTGCCGCGCGCTACCGGGATGTGCGCATTGCCGCCGACAATCAGGCCGTGCTCGACCAGTGCGACACGGTTATGCTGGCGGTGCGGCCGCAGATCGCGCGCGAGGTGCTGAAGGAACTGCGATTCCGGCCGGATCATCACGTCGTCAGCCTGATCGCGACGATACCGCGTGAGGAGATTGCCGGCCTCGTGGCGCCGGCGGCGCAAGTCGGCAAGGCCCTGCCGATGCCAATGATCGCCCGCCGGCAAGGCTCTACGATCATCTGTCCGCCGGACCCGATCGTGGCGACGTTCTTCGGCAGGTTGGGCGGGGTGATCGAGGTCGAGGACCAGAGCGAGTTCGACGCGCTCAGCGTCGTCACCGCCACCTATGCCGGCTATTTCAGATATCTCGACACGATCCACGCCTGGGTGAGCAGTCAGGGTGTGCCGCGCGACAAGGCCCGCGACTACATCACCAGCATCTACAAGGCGCTGGCCGATGCGCCGGATACGGCGCCGGACGAAGATTTCATGCATCTTGCGCAGGATTATGCGACGCGCGGCGGCATCAACGAGCAGGTGCTGCGCGAGATGACCGAGCGGGGCACGTTCGAGGCCTTCGCGGAGAGCCTGGAGCGGGTACATCGGCGCATCACGGGCGAGTAGTCGGCCAGCCCAGGAGCGATTACCAATTACTCCGCCGGGGCGAACCGAGGTGATGACCTGCGCGCGCTCAGCCGATCCAAGTAGAGGTAGACGACCGGCGTTGTGTAGAGCGTCAGCAATTGCGAGACGATGAGGCCGCCGGCGATCGCAGCGGTGCAGCTTGGGCCTGGACGATTCAGCCGGCACCAGTGAGTTCAACGGCCGTGCGCACGCGGGCGAGCACCTCGCTCAGCATGTCGTGCATGGCCTTGCGGGCTCTTGCCGAGTCGCCGGCCTCGATCGCCCTCAGCACCTTGCCATGCGCGTCGAGATCGCCCACCGGGTGACCGAACAGCGCGTTGGTGGTCGGCACGCTATATTGCAGCGCCGTGTGGATCAGCGCCGAAAGCGGCAGGAAGAAGCGGTTGCCGGCGGCGGCAAGCACGGCTTCATGGAAAGCGGCGTCCGACAAGACCGGATCGCCCTGGCCGGAGGACGCGGCGCGCATCGCCTCGAAGGCCTCGCGGATGGCCGCGATCTCGTCTGCTTTATTGCGGCCCGCGGCGAGTGCCGCCGCCTCGCATTCGAAGCCCAGGCGCACCTCCAGAAGCTCGATGATGAAGTGGCGCGGTGTCGCGCTGGCGCGCAGCCAACCCAGGACCGAGGGGTCCAAGAAATTCCAGTCCTTCAGCGGGCGGATGCGCGAGCCGCGTCGCGGGCGGGTGACCAGCAGGCCCTTGGCCCACAGGATCTTCACCGCTTCGCGGGCGGCGCTGCGGCTGGCGCCGAAGCGGGCGCAGATCTCCTCCTCGCCAATCAAGGTCGAGCCGGGCGGAAACAGCCCGCCGAGAATCTCGCGACCGAGGATGTTGGCTATCTCGTCCGTCACCGACGAGGTCTGGTTGCCTGCCATTTGTCCCGGCCCTTTTCAGAGTCTGCCAGCCCAGTGATGAACGGTCAGGTTGATACCTCACCGAACCAGTGGCTGTCCATATCATCTGATTTGTCAGATAAATAGTTGGAACAGCCACGGTTTTCCTGCTAGCTGTCGCAGCGGAAAATCCGGACGGAACAGCGGAGAGCCGGTTTGTCGCCAACATCCTCCATGCGCGCGGTGGTGCTGCGCCGGCCGCTCGACCTCGGCGTCGAGGAGCGTGCGACGCCAGAGCCCGGCCCGGGCGAGGTGCTGGTACGCATCACGCGCGGCGGCATCTGCGGCTCCGACCTGCATTATTTCCGCCATGGCGGCTTCGGCACCGTGCGCGTGAAGGAGCCGATGATCCTCGGCCATGAGATCGCCGGCCGCATCGAGGCGGTGGGCGCCGGCGTTTACGGGCCGACGGTGGGCACGGCGGTCGCCGTCAATCCGGCCAATCCTTGCGGCGTCTGCGCCTTCTGCCGCGCCGGCCAATCGATCCATTGCCTCGACATGCGCTTCCTGGGGTCGGCGATGCGCACGCCGCATGTGCAGGGCGGCTTTGCCGAGCATCTCGTCTGCCGCGCCGAAAACGCCGTCCCGCTACCGAAGGGGGCCGACCCTACCGCCGGCGCTTTCGCCGAGCCTCTCGCCGTGACGCTGCATGCCGTCGCCCAGGCGCCCGTCTATGGCAGCCGGGTGCTGATCATGGGCGCCGGGCCGATCGGCACACTGCTGGTGCTCGCCGCGCGTTTTGCCGGCGCGCGCGAGGTGGTGGTCACCGACGTGCAGGACAGGCCGCTGCAATACGCCGCCAAGGTCGGCGCCGACCGCACGATCAATGTCGCCACACATGCCGAGGCGATGGACGGCTATGCCGTCAACAAAGGGTATTTCGACGTCGTCTTCGAGGCCGCCGGCCAGGGCGCCACAGTGGCTAGCGCCTTGCCTATCATCAAGCCGCGCGGCACGCTGGTGACCGTCGGCCAGGGCGCGACGGCGGAACTTTCGATGTCGATGATCGTCACCAAGGAAATCCAGGTGAAGGGCAGCTTCCGTTTCGACACGGAATTCGCTCTCGCGGTCGACCTGATCGGCTCGGGCCGCATCGACGTCGCGCCACTGCTCAGCAACACGCTGCCGCTCGCCGAGGCGCGAAAAGCCTTCGAATTGGCCAGCGACAAATCACAATCGATGAAGGTGCAAATTGCGTTCGACTGATTATCTCGGCCGCCTCTTCGGCCTCGAGGGCAGAAATGCCTTCATCACCGGCGCCAGCCGCGGGCTGGGGTTTGCCTTCTCAGAGGCGCTGGCCGCGGCTGGCGCGCGCGTCACCCTAGGCGGCCGCAGGATCGAGGAGCTGAAGGCTGCCGGCGACAGGCTGCGTGCCAAAGGCCACACGGTCGCAGAATCGGTGATCGACGTCACCGACACCCAGTCGGTCGATGCGGCGATCGCGGCTTCGGAGGCCGGCACTGGTCCGATCGACATCCTGGTCAACAATGCCGGCATCCAGCGCCGCGCGCCGCTCGAGACTTTTTCCGACGCCGACTGGGACGCGCTGATGGCGACCAATCTCGACGGCGTGTTCAAGGTGAGCCGCGCGGCGGTGAAGGGCATGATCCAACGCCGCAAGGGCGTCATCATCAACGTGTCGTCGGTACAGAGCACGCTCGCCCGTCCCTCGATCGCGCCTTACGCGGCGAGCAAGGGGGCGATCACCATGCTGACCAAGTCGATGGCCGGCGAATGGGGCCAGCACGGCGTGCGCGTCAACGCCATCGCGCCCGGCTACTTCAAGACCGAGATGAACGCCGCTCTCGTCGCCGACGAAAAATTCTCGACCTGGCTCACCGGCCGCACGCCGATGCGGCGCTGGGGCGACGTCGAGGAACTGGCCGGCGCGGCGGTGTTCCTGGCATCCGATGCAGCGAGCTTCGTCACGGGACAGACACTGCTGGTGGATGGCGGGATCACGAGCGTGTTGTGAGGGTTAGTCACCTTCTCAAGCTGATGAGTTCATCTTGCTCACTGGCTGATATGGTTCGGTGACTGCGGCTTCGCTCGCCCGGCGCTGCAGCGTCGCGACCAGCACCCGATCGATCGACAGCCTGCCCGCGCCGCTGAGCGCCAGGATGAACATGCCGCCGGCGATTGCGAGATCTTTCTCGAAATGCAACAGCTCGTTCTGGCTGGCGAAATTGGTGTGGAAGAGACAGGCCGTCATCAGGCAGAACAGGCCGAGCCCGATCGCGCCCAGCCGCGCCAGGATGCCGAGCGCCACCGACAGGCCGGCGCCGAGCTGCAGCAGGATGGTGGCGATGAGCAGCGGCGTGCCGACGCCGAGCGCGGACATGGCTTTTTGAGCACCCTCGAAATGGGTCGCCAGTTGCAGCCCCTCATGCACGAAGATCAGGGACAGGAGCAGACGGCCGGCCAGCAGGACGAGGTCCCTGGCGTGAAGTTTTTGGGCAAGTTCGATCGGTGTCATGATCGGTTCCAATCTTTGGAAACAGGTGGCCGTCACGCGTCCGCGTGGGCCTGCGCGCTCGAGGTTGAAAGGGCGGAGCCGGCGCGAGGGAGAGGAACGCCGGCTCCGGTTTTCGGGCGCTACCGCCGTGGCGCCCAAAACGTTGTATTGGCGGGAGAGGTCAGCGCCAGGGCCCCTCTCCGGCCGCTTCGCGGCCACCTCTCCCCACTTCGTGGGGCGAGGAACAGCGTTACTTCGTCACCTTCGTGTCGATGGCCTGCTTGAGGTCGGAAAGCTCCTCGCAGCCCGACGGGCATAGCTTCTCCAGCGAGGCGAGTTGCTCGTTGGCCTTGGCCATGTCGCCGGTCTCGACATAGAGCTCGCCCAGATATTCATGCGCAGCCTTGTGGTCGGGCTTAAGCTCCAGCGCCTTGGTGTAGTAGGTCAGCGAGGTCTGGTAGTCGCCGGTCTTGCGCAGCGTGAAGCCGAGGAGGTTGTAGACGTCGGCCTGCTGGGTGTCCTGCGCGAGGTCGCGCAAATCGGCCAGCGCGCCCTTATAGTCCTTGGCGTCGATCTTTGCCTTGACGGCCGTCAGGTCGGGCGCATCGGCGCCTTCGATATCGTCCACCGCATAAGCCGGAACAGCGATGGCGATGGGGGCCGCGGTCAGCACCGCAATGGCGCCGAGCACCGCGAAGAGTGCATGTTTCATGGGACTTGTCGCTTTCTGTTCGGGATCCGATTCAAAATCAGATCTGGGTTGGGGTGAAGGCGTAGGCTTTGCCGTCCTTGACGAAGCTTCCAGTGCCGGGGAACGGGAAGTGCGAGCCGCAGATGCGGACATTGTCGGCGATCACCTGGTCGATAATCCGGTGGCGCGTGGCGATCGCCATCGGCCCGTCCTGATCGTAGGCGCCCTGCCATTCGGGATGCGGGGCAAGCAGCGCCGGCACGTACATGGTGTCGGCCGAGACCAGGAACTGCTCGGAACCGGCATCGACGTGGTAGACGGAATGTCCAGGCGTATGGCCGGGCGCCGCCATGATGCGGATGCCGGGCACCACTTCCGCGCCGTCGTCAACCAGCTTCCAGTTCTTCCATTTCGGGAAGTTCTCGGCGATGCGCTTGCCGGCCGGCTTGCGGCCCTCGGGCAGCTTGGCGAGCCGGCTCGCATCCGTCCACCAATTGTACTCGGTGGCGTTGACGACCAGCTCGGCATTCGGGAACACCGGATCGTTGGTGCCCTTCTCCATCAGGCCCCAGACGTGGTCCGGATGGAAATGCGAGATTAGAACGGTGTCGATCGCCTTGTAGTCGATGCCAGCGGCCTTCATGTTGGCCGGCAGATGCGTGGCGTTGGCCTGCCACTGGCCGACGCCCGAGCCGGCGTCCATCATGATGGTGCGGCCATTCATCTTGAGCACCACGACGGTCAGCGGGATCGGCATGAACTCGGTGGTCAGCCCCGCCTTGGCGAGCGCGGCCTTGGTGTCGTCGACCGATACGTCCTTGATGAAGGCCGGGTCGTGGGGCTTGCGCCAGATGCCGTCATAGACGGCGGTGACCTCGAGCGAACCGACCTTGTACTTGTAGAAGCCGACGAGCGGCTCGACCGGGGTCTCAGCGTGAGCCGCGGGCGCAAATTCAAGCTTGCCGGCAATGCCGAAGGCGGCGGCGGCGGCGGCGGATCCGAGCACCATGCGGCGTGTCATGTTGAACATCAGAAATCTCCTCTTGTGGCTGCAAATTTGCTTCAGGTTTCAGGCGGTACGAGAGGTTGGCGGAGGGCCCGGTGCGACCCTCCGCGGGCTGCGGCAACCGGTGCCGGCCGATCCGACTGAAGACCGGCCGGCGCCGGGGAGATCGGGACGTCTGGTCGTTGAACCGGACAAGGCGTGCCTTCCTCATCCGGGATCAGGACCTTTGGTCCCGCCTCCTGGGCGAGGACCTTTCGGTCCCGCCTCCTAGCGCCCCCAGATGCCCTGGCCGGGCTCTTCCGCAGCGATTTTGGCCGCCGGCTTCATGTCGTGGCGGTTCATCTTCACGATGGAAGCAGTGGTGGTGGTGTCGACGGCGGCTGCCTGCTGGGCGGCTGCGGAGAAGTGGTCGCTGCCGGCAAAGGCGCTGCCGGTGGCAAGGAGGATGGCGACTGCGGTGAGGGCGATCTTGTTCATATGCGTGTTCCTTCCGGGTTGGTTAATGCGTGCCTTGGGAGGATGGCCTCGCTACAGCCAAGACCCGGAAGGCCCGGGCTTTATTCCCGAAACGCGGAAGAATTTTCTTGGGAAAACAGAAAATCGAGATTTTCCGGATGAGCCGAGGCGCGGTCAGTTAGCCGGCATTAATCATGGCTTGCGCTTGTGGGCCAAAAACAAGCTTTGGGGCTGCCCATGACGCAACTCGACGTCCAAATGGAAGTTTTAGCTTAAGCACTTTCTTCTACATTCAGTCGATGGACCTTGGTCCGAACAGCTATTCGGGTTCAATTGACCGGGACGGGTTTCAATATCGGCCGCATCAGACAGGCCGTTTTCTCTTCCGCCAACTTACCGGCGGCGATCGCGGTTTTTGTGCTCGCGATCTGCGCTATCTATGCCGATGAGCAGAATAGAAGAGTGTCCGACCAACTGGCGCGCGCAGACGTGCTCGCCAAGGTCAACATCATCCGCGCCAAGCTCGAAGGCAACATAAACGGCAATTTGCAGCTGGTTCAGGGCCTTGCTTCAGCGGTGACGACCGAGCCGTATATGGGGCAACAGCGATTTGCGGCGCTCGCCGCGAACCTGTTCAAAGAGAAATCACAGCTGCGCAACGTCGCTGGCGCTCCCGACCTCGTGATCTCGCTGATGTACCCGATGAAGGGCAACGAAAAGGCGCTCGGGCTCGACTACCGCAAGAATGAAGGTCAGCGCACGGCGGCGCTTCGGGCGCGCGACCAGCGCGCCTTGGTGCTGGCAGGTCCCGTGGATCTCGCCCAAGGGGGCCGAGGCTTCATCGGCAGGATTCCGATCTTCGTCCCGACAGTGGGCGGCGGTGACCGGTTCTGGGGCATCCTCTCGGCGGTCATCGATGTCGATAGGCTCTACGCCGCAAGCGGCCTGACCGATCCGGGCCTCGACATCGACGTCGCCCTGACAGGCAAGGACGCGCTGGGCGGCGGCGGCCAACGCTTCTTCGGGAGTGAGAGCGTAGTCAACGGCAACCCCGTGACGACGGAAGTGGAACTGCCTCTCGGGTCCTGGCAATTGTCCGCGACACCGAAGCACGGCTGGCCGGCTACGCCGAAGAACGAGGCTGCCTTGCGCGCGACGATGGCGCTGGCCGGCGCGCTGGTTGTGTTGCCCATCCTGATAGCCGGCTGGTTGTTCGGCGAGCGACAGAAGAACTACGCGGAGCTGCGGCGGCTTTCGCAGAGGCTGGAGCTTGCGCTCGACGCCTCGGGCATCGGTGTGTGGGAGCATGACCTCGCCACCTCGCAGCTCGTGTGGGACGACCGCGTCAACGAGATCTACGGCCGGGTAGCGGATGGCAACCCCCGCGGCTATGACGACTGGGCCCTGGCTATTCGTCCAGACGATCTGGATCGCGCACGCAAGGATTTCGATGCGGCGGTGGCAAGCCGAGGCCGCTACTCCTCGCAATACCGTCTTCTCCTTCCAGACGGCACCGTTCGGCACGTACGCACGCGGGCAAACTTCCTGCAGGGCCTCGGCGACACGCCCAAGTTGATCGGCGCCGAATGGGACGTGACCAGCGACGTCCTGCTCAACGAGAATCTGGTGCGTGAGCGGCAATTGTCGGAATCGAAGAATGCCGAACTCGAGACCGCCAAGGCGCGCATCGAGCACGTTGCGCTGCATGATTCTCTGACAGGCCTGCCCAATCGCCGTTATCTCGATGAGATGCTGGCCCGGTCGCGCGATGATCGCACCGCGTTGCTGCATCTCGACCTCGATCGCTTCAAGCAAATCAACGACACGCTCGGCCATGCGGCAGGCGACGCCATGCTCATGCATGCCTCGAAGGTCATCAAGGCCAACGTCCGGGCAGCCGACTTCGTGGCGCGCATCGGCGGGGATGAGTTCATCGTGGTGTGCCACAGGCGCAGGGACGATGAACTCGCCGCACTCGCCGACCGGATCATCGAAGAGATGCGCCAGCCCGTCGACTATAAGGGCCACCAATGCCGGTTTGGGGTCAGCATCGGGATTGCGGCCAACAGCGGCATCGATCCCAAGCAACTGCTGGTCAATGCCGATCTCGCGCTCTACCGAGCCAAGAGCCGAGGGCGCAACCGCTATGAGTTCTTCAACGAAGAGCTGCAAAGCGAGATCGTGAGGACCAAGCAGACCGCCGATGAGATTCTCGGCGGCCTGGAGCGCAACGAGTTCATTGCCTATTACCAGCCGCAGTTCGACGCCAACACGCTTGAGATCGTCGGTGTCGAGGCGCTGTCGCGCTGGCGCCATCCGCGGCGCGGCATCCTGGCCCCCGACGTGTTCCTCAACGTGGCCGAGGAATTGAACGTGGTCTCGCTCATCGACCGCACGATCCTCGAACAAACGCTCGAGAATTTCCGGCGCTGGTCGCTCGACGGGCTCAACATCCCGCGGGTGTCGGTCAATGTCTCGGCACGAAGGCTGGAAGACAAGGACCTCATCAACGGATTGCGCAAGCTGGCGATCAAGAAGGGAACCGTTTCATTCGAGCTCGTGGAATCCATCTTCCTCGATGAGCACGACGACCTTGTCGCCTGGAATATCGAGCACATCAAGGAACTCGGAATCGACATCGAGATCGACGATTTCGGCACGGGCTATGCATCCGTCGTCAGCCTGCTCAAACTACAACCGCGCCGTCTCAAGATCGACCGGCAGCTCATCACGCCGATAACCGGCTCGGCGGCGCAACGGCGATTGGTGTCGTCCATCATCGAGATCGGCAAATCGCTGGGCATCGAGGTCGTGGCGGAAGGCGTCGAGACGACGGAACATGCGCGCATCCTGAAAGAAATTGGCTGCGACATCCTGCAGGGCTACGCCTTCGGGCGCCCGATGGACGCAACATCCTTCAGGATCTTCGCGCAGTCGCGGGAGTGGCTGGCAGCGGGATAGCGATGCCGGCTCACGGAGCCAGACATTTGACTGAGCCGTTGCCGGCTGCGCGCCCCATTCGGCAAGCGGGCAAACTATAGGACAGCCCTGCCGAGTGGCCGGCTCGTGGAAAGCCCGTTATCAAACTGTCACACCAGGCGGCAATCGCCATGGTAGGTTCGCCTTGAGCACCCCGCGACCCGACCGCATCAAGAGCCGGCGAAGGCACCATGAACATCGCCCTCCCCGCCGAAGGAACCGACCTCTCGCCCTACCTGCCGGACGAGCACGGGCTGTTCTTCATCTACCATTTCAAGGCCGATGGTTCCCGGACCACGGATCCCGCCGAGGCGCATTGGAGCTGGCGCAGCTACCAGATCACCGACATGCGCGCCCGCCAGGAGATCGCCGCCGAGAAGGCCCTGCCGGCGCCGGTGCGCGACGCCTTCCTGTCGCCCAGCCATGGCTGCCAGATCGATTTCGAGGACGACTTCCTCTATGGCGACCTGCCCGACTTCAGGCATGATTTCGCGGAGGCGCGCGGACTGACACATTTCCGCTTCGCCTTCAACGACAGGATGCTGGTCGGTGCGCGCAAGCAGCCGCTGGAATCGGTAGACGGGGTCCGCAAGATGGTGGAGAGCGGCGCACGGAAATTCCGCGCGCCGGCCGAGCTGATCGAGGCGGTGATGGGACAGTCGCTCGACGGCATGGCGGCCGAGCTCGACAAGATGGGCGACACGCTCGATGGCATCGAGGACCGCATCGTGTGCGATACATGGCACAATGAGCGCCAGGCGCTGGTCGACGCGCGCCGGCAGCTGGTGCTGATCCACCGGCAGATGGCGACGATCACCAGTCTTTTCCGCCACCTCGACCATTCGCATCGGAACGAACTGCCGGACCCGATCAACGACATGGCGACACGTCTCTCGCACCGGGCGCTTACGCTGCATCACGACGGCGAGCAGCTGCAGGCGCGCACGCGCCTGTTGCAGGACGAGCTGATGGCCAAGCTGACCGAGCAGTCGAACCAGCTGCTCTACATCCTGTCGGTCATGACGGCAGTGCTGTTGCCGATGACCATCATCTCCGGCCTGTTCGGCATGAATGTCGGCGGCTTGCCGCTGGTCGACACGCCGCACGGCTTTTGGGTGGTGACGGCGATCTCGGTCATCGTCGCCGGCATCGTTTACAAGATCGTGCGACGGCTGGGGCGGGTCTAAAGCAATCGGGACTACGCGGTTGCCCGCAGATCCTCGACGATCGTGCCTGCGGCAGCGACTTCCGCTTCATGGCCGGGTTCGCGCCAGGTTTCGGCAAGGCCGGCCGTATACCATTCGCGCATGGCCGACAGGTCGAGCAGCCGCCGCGGATAGTCAGCCGCTTCACCTTCGAACGTCAGTCCGTAGGACTGCGCCCTGAACGCAATAGGGGCGAAGAAGGCATCGACTGCCCCAAAACGGTCGCCCGCCAGGAACGGCCCGCCGAAACGCGCCAGGCCATCGTTCCACAAGTCTCCCATGCGGAAGAGGTCATGCTTCAGCGCGCCGGACATCGGCAATAGTTCGACCCGCACGCCGCAGCTCATCGGGCAGTCGTTGCGCAGCGCGGTGAAGCTCGAATGCATTTCGGCGGCGGCCGAGCGCGCCCAGGCGCGCGCCTTCGCATCTGCCGGCCAGACGCCCGGATGGCGTTCGGCCAGATATTCGACGATCGAGAGCGAATCCCAGACCGCCCAACCGTCGTCGACGAGGCAGGGCACCCGGCCATTAGGCGAGAACGAGCGATAGAGGCCGAAACTCGGGCCGGCCGGGAACGGCGTAAGCCGCTCCTCGAAGGCAATGTCGAGGACGCGCATCAGCAACCATGGGCGCAGCGACCAGGACGAATAGTTCTTGTTGCCGATATGCAGAACGTACATCGGGCGCCCTCCTCTTTCGACGCGGTTGCGGACGGAAAACCGTCTCCCGTTTTTGCTTATCTCGCGGGCGCCGCCGGGCGGACCTCGCGGCCTCTGAACATCGACCAGCTGTACATCGCCAGCGCCATCCAGATCAGCGCGAAGGCGATGGCTTGCGTGGTGCCGAACGGCTCGTGGAAGATCAGCACGGCGATCAGGAACACCATGGTCGGCGCGATATATTGCATGATGCCGATGGTGGAGAGCCGCAGTAGCCTGGCGCCGAAGGCAAACAACAGCAGCGGCACGGCAGTGATCGGACCGCAGCCGATCAGCAAGGCCGTGTCGGAACCGGTGCTGGAGATGAGATGGTCCTGGCCGGTGGCGATCAGGTAGACGATGTAGCAAAGCGCCGGCACCGACAGCAAAAGCACCTCGAGCAGAAAACCCTGGCTCGGGCCGATCGGCAGCGTCTTGCGGAAGAATCCGTAGGCGGCGAAGGAGAAGGCGAGCGCCAGCGACACCCAGGGCAATTTGCCCGCCTCGACCGTCAGCACCGTCACCGCAATCGCGGCCAGCGCGACCGCCGCGACCTGCAACCGGTCGAGCCGCTCGCCGAGCAGAACGGCGCCGACGACGACGTTGACCAGGGGATTGATGTAATAGCCCAGCGCGGTCTCGACGGTGCGGTCGACCGCGATCGCCCAGACATAGATGCCCCAGTTGACCGAGATCAGCACCGCCGTGAGCGCGGCCATGGCAAGGCTTTTCGGCGAGCGGATCGCTGCCTTGAAATCGGCGGTGCGGCCTGCCCAGACGAGCACCGCCGCCGCGATCGGCACCGACCAGACGACGCGGTTGGCGATCACCTCGGCAAGCGGCAGATGCGCGACCGCCTTCATGTAGAAGGGCAAGAGGCCCCAGAGAAAATAAGCGCCAAGCGCCAGAAGGAAGCCGCGGCGGCCCTTGGCGTCTTGATCGAGATCGGCTGTAGCGGTGACCATGGCCCAACGCTATGGCCCAGCGGGCCGTACAAGACCATCACAAAATCATGATGGATCAATGGAGTTTTGGTGATGGCTCAGCGGGCCGGGATCGCTTCCTTTCCGTGGCGCCGCATCACAATTCGCCTCCGCCGGTCCGCCTACAGAATTTTCTGTTTGCGATGGCCCGCCGGTAATAATAGCCTCATTTTAGCGCTTGGGGGAGTTCTAATATGAAATGATTCTGGAACCATTCAATGTCGCGTCTGACAAGTGCCATAAAGAATAGGAAGTATACTTTCTTCCGAGCACAGCTCGGGGTTAGGCGTCATCTGGCCGACTCAGTCGCCTACCGGGCTTACCGCGCAACAACCGACATCGATTACTTCTTTCACGTTTTTCCGGACCGAAAACTGATCTATGTGGAAGTACCCAAGGCGGGTTGCACCACAGTCAAGCGACTGCTTTCGATCTGCGCCTACGGAATCAACCATGATGACGATCCCGAGGCATATCATTCGCGTCGAAAATCCGGACTGCTTGCCCCGAGCGACGTCGGCGTAAAACTATTCGAGTCGCTGCTGCGCGACCCGGAGACACTGATTTTCTCCGTGGTGAGAAATCCATTCTCCAGATTGCGGTCATGTTATCTCAACAAGTTCTTTGAACTCAAACTATCCGACCCAGGAAATACCGGACTGATCGAGCAATTGATGGGCGACATGACCTCATTGTCCTCGTCCGACATCGACCGAGACCAACTGTCTTTCGACAGCTTCGTCAAAGGCGCCTGCACAACGGCTGCTCTCGGCAAGAACGGCCATTGGAGCCTAATGTCAGCAATAATTCCGAATTCGAGCGACTTCAGGATCGAGATCATAAAGCTCGAATCCCTGGCCGAGGGCTTGAATCCTGTCTTGGCCCGATTGGGCGCTTCGGAAGAAATTCGAAACTCGCTGGCAAAACCGCTCAACCAGTCTGCCCCTACGCCTGGAATTGCATGGACGCGGCCGCTGGTTGATGCGGTCAGGCGGGCCTATGCGGAGGATTTCAGGCGGTTCGGTTACGATGCCGACTACCGAGCCGGCTGACGGTCCGAATCCGCCTACTCCGCCGCCACCAGCCCCGCCATCTCGCGGTTCTTCATCAGCTTGTAGATGATCGAATCCATCAGCGCCTGGAAGGAGGCGTCGATGATGTTTTCCGACACGCCGACCGTCCACCAGCGGGCGCCGGTGGAATCATGCGATTCGACCAGAACGCGCGTGATCGCCTCGGTGCCGCCATTGAGGATACGCACCTTGAAGTCGGCGAGCTCGAGGTCGACGATCTCGCTCTGGTATTTGCCGAGGTCCTTGCGCAGCGCGATGTCGAGCGCGTTGACTGGGCCATGGCCCTCGGCCACGGACATCTTCTCCTCGCCGTCGACCTCGACCTTCACAATCGCCTCGGAGACGGTCTTCAGATTGCCGTTGGCGTCGAAGCGGCGCTCGACCATGCAGCGGAAGGAGGTGACATTGAAGAACTCCGGCACGCCGTGCAGCATCTTGCGGGCCAGCAGCTCGAAGGACGCGTCGGCACCCTCATAGGCATAGCCCTCGGCCTCGCGCTCCTTGACCACGGCGATCAGGGCGTCGAGCCGGTGGTCGTCCCTCGGCACCTCGATGCCGCGCCGCTTCAGCTCGGCTAGGAAATTCGCCTTGCCGCCCTGGTCGGAAACCATGACGCGACGGCGGTTGCCGACGGCTTCGGGGGGTACGTGCTCGTAAGTCGCGGGCTCCTTGGCCAGAGCCGAGGCATGGATGCCAGCCTTGGTGGCGAAGGCAGAGGAGCCGACATAGGGCGCCTGCGCTTCCGGCGCGCGGTTGAGCAATTCGTCGAAGGCGCGGGAGAGCCTGGATATTCCGGTCAGATCCTCCGCCGAAATGCCGGTCTCGAAACGGTCGGCGAAGGCCGACTTCAGCCCCAGAGTCGGGATGATGGTGATCAGATTGGCGTTGCCGCAGCGCTCGCCGATGCCGTTCAGCGTGCCCTGGATCTGGCGCACGCCGGCCTCGACTGCGGCGAGCGAGTTGGCCACCGCCTGGCCGGTGTCGTCATGCGCGTGGATGCCGAGATGTTCGCCCGGTATGCCGCCGCCGATCACCTTGCCGACGATCTCGCGCACTTCCGAAGGCTGCGTGCCGCCATTGGTGTCGCACAGCACCACCCAGCGGGCGCCGGCATCGTAAGCGGTTTTTGCGCAGGCCAGTGCATAGTCGGGATTGGCCTTGAAGCCGTCGAAGAAATGCTCGCAATCGACCATTGCCTCCTTGCCGGCGGCCACCGCCGTCTCGACCGAGGCCTTGATGGACTCCAGGTTCTCTTCATTCGTGCAGCCGAGCGCCACGCGCACATGGTAGTCCCAGCTCTTGGCGACGAAGCAAATGGCGTCGGACTGCGACTGCACCAGCGCCGCCAGCCCCGGATCGTTGGAAGCCGAGACCCCTGCCCGCTTGGTCATGCCGAAGGCGACGAATTTCGCGCTCTCGGTGCGCTTCTTCTGGAAGAAGGCTGTGTCGGTCGGATTGGCGCCTGGATAGCCGCCCTCGACATAGTCGATCCCGAACGCGTCGAGCAGCTTCGCGATGGCGATCTTGTCCTCGACGGAAAAGTCGATGCCCGGCGTCTGCTGGCCGTCGCGAAGGGTGGTGTCGAAGAGGTACAGGCGTTGCATTGTCATGGCAGTAGCTCGGAATGCCGCGCTCCATCACAGTGGAGCGCGACGGTGTATCACTATTTCCCTGCAAACTTATCCGTCGCCCGGATCAGCCGGTCCAGGATCCCTGGCTCCGAATAAGCGTGGCCAGCGCCTTCGATCAGATGGAAATCTGCTTTCGGCCAGGCCTTGTGCAGCGCCCAGGCATATTTCGCCGGGCACGGCATGTCATAGCGGCCGTGGACGATCGTGCCGGGGATGTCCTTCAGCTTCCAGGCGTCGCGGAGCAGTTGTCCCTCCTCCAGCCAGCCGGCATGAACGAAGTAATGGTTCTCGATGCGAGCAAAGGCGACGGCGTAATCGTCCTGGGCGAAAGGATCGCTGGTCTCGGGCTCGGGAAGCAGCGTGATCGTCTCGCCCTCCCAAATACTCCAGGCGCGGGCGGCCTCGACTTGGCGCGCGCGGTCGGAACCGACCAGCCGCTTGCGGTAGGCGGCCATCATGTCGCCGCGCTCGGCTTGCGGGATTGGCGCCAGGAACCGTTCCCATTTGTCGGGAAACATCTCCGAGACGCCGAACTGGTAGTACCATTCGAGCTCGGCGCGGGTAAGCGTATAGATGCCGCGCACGACCAGCTCGCTGACGCGCTCGGGATGCGTCTCCGCATAGGCGAGCGCCAGCGTCGAGCCCCAGGAACCGCCGAAGACAAGCCATTTGTCGAAACCCGCCATCTCGCGCAGACGCTCGATGTCGGCGACGAGGTGCCAGGTGGTGTTCGCTTCGAGCGAGGCGTTCGGCGTGGATTTCCCACAGCCGCGCTGATCGAACAGGATGACGTCGTAGAGCTTCGGGTCGAACAACCGCCGGTGCTTTGGCGAGATGGTGCCGCCCGGGCCGCCATGCAGGAACACGGCGGGCTTGGCGCCCCTGGTGCCGGAACGCTCCCAATAGACGGTGTGGCCGTCGCCGACATCGAGCATGCCCGACTCGAACGGCTCGATCTCGGGATAGAGCGTACGCAACGAACTGCCGTGGATCGTCATAATTTCAAGCCCTGCTGCGGCCAGTTGGCCGTCTCGTGGTCGGGGTGCTGGAAGGAGATGATCTGCTCCTGCCGCCGATAGAAATCGGGATCGTCGAGGGTCGGCGCCTCGAAGATCTTCTCCACCCAGGGCAGGCGCACGGCATAGTTGACCTGGATCTGCGGCGCAAGATCGGAGCGGTCGTCGAAGGCGCCGATGGCGATCTCCAGCGCTCCGGGCTGGCGATAGGTCAGCGGCGTGCCGCAGCGTGCGCAGAAGCCGCGATCGATGTTGACCGAGGACTGAAAATAGCTCGGCTCCTCATGGGTCCATTCGACGCCGTCCTTCGGCACCGTCACCAGCGCGCCGAAGAAATTGCCGAACTGCTTCTGGCACATGCGGCAGTGGCAGATGGACGGGCGTCCGAGCTTGCCGTGCACGCGAAAACGCACGGCGCCGCACTGGCAGCCGCCGGTTCGAACTTGATCGATCATGGTTTTTCCTCCGGCGGCCATTGGTCGGTGTCGTGGTCTGGATGCTGATAGGAGACGAGTTCGGCGAGGTAAGGCGCAGAGCCGATATCGGCCATCGTGTCCTCGGACGGCAGGTTCGGGATGCCGTCGACATAAGGGAGTTTTGCTTCGATGCCCCACTGGATGGTGGGCGCGATGCCGGTCGGGTCGTCGAAGGCGGCGATCGCCAGAGCAATACCGTCGGGCGCCTCGAAGGTCAGCGGCGTGCCGCATTCGGCGCAGAAGCCGCGCCATGCGGCGTTGGATGAACGGAAGCGCTTCGGCTCACCGCGAGTCCAGTCGAGCGTGGCGCCGCGGACCGACACCAGGGGCAGATAGAAATTGCCGCTCGCCTTCTGACACATGCGGCAATGGCAGACCGAAGCGTCGCCCAACGCCCCCTCGACGCGGAAGCGCACGGCGCCGCACTGGCAACCTCCGGTGTAGATCGGCCTGTTGTCGAGGCTCATCGCTCGCTCCGTTTCATGGGCTGCTTTAGGGGCTCACTCCGGGTCATGGCAGACCGCCTCGACGTTGTTGCCGTCGGGATCGAAGACGAAGGCGCCGTAATAATTGGGATGATAGTGCGGGCGCAGGCCCGGCGCGCCATTGTCCCTGCCGCCGGCGGCAAGCGCCGCTGCATGGAAGGCGTCAACCTCGGCACGGCTGCGCGCGGTGAAGGCGACGTGCTGGATTGATCTCGGCTTGTCCGTGCTGTCGCTCAGCCAGAACACCGGCCGGTCGCGGCCATAGCCGCCGACCTTGGCGCCGCCGGTGTATTCCTCAGGCACCATATAAAGCAGCGAAGCACCTAAAGGCGCCATCGCCTTGTCGTAGAAAGCCTTCGAGGCGCCGAAATCGGAAACGGTGATGCCCAGGTGGTCGATCATAGAACGAGCTCCTCCCTTGGTGGCGCGGGCGCATCGGCCAGGCCGGCCACGATGACGATGTGCTGGCAGACATCGTCGATATCGCGGATCACGTCGTCGTTCCAGAAGCGCAGGATGGTCCAGCCGCTAGCAGCCAGATAGGCAGTTCTTTCCTGGTCCCGCCGAGAGTGTTCCGCATCACCATGCTGGCTGCCATCGACCTCGATTATCAGACGATGTGCCGAACATGCGAAATCGACAATGTAAGGCCCGATGGGAACTTGTCGCCTGAAGCTCATTCCCATCAGCCGATGAGCGCGCAGCTCATTCCAAAGTCTCAGCTCGGCATCGGTCATCGCGCGCCGCATCGATTTAGCGTTTGCCCGCTGACGAAGGGGAACGCGATCGTGGCCCATGTTTAGGGCGCCTTCCACTGGGGATTAGCGAAACCGGACGCGCCGGCTAATCTCCCCCCTTGCGGGGGGAGATTGGCTGTCGCCACGGCCTTCGCCAATCGCCCAAGCCGCATCACCTTTTGATCTCCCACGTCGTCACGCGCTCGGCTGTGACAGGGTCCTTGCCGTCCTTCAGCTGCACGCCCTGCGCCAGCAGTTCGTCGCGGATACGGTCAGCCTCGGCCCAGTTCTTTGCAGCGATCAGCGCCAGGCGATCCGCGATGGCCTTGGCGACCGCCGCCTCATCCACCTTGGCCGCGCCGACGTCGAAGCCGAGGAAGGCCAGCGCCGCCTTGAGCGAGGCGGCTGCACCATTCCCGGCGTCGCCGCCGGCATCGGCCGCTTCGCCGGCGAGCTGGGTCAGCCGCTGGAACGCGGTGTAGGTAGCGAGGTCGTCGGACAGCGCTTCCACCACCTCGGCCGGCAGGTCCTTCGCTGCCGAAGGTGCAAGATCGGCCGCGCGCTTCCATTTGCGAAGCGTGTTCTCCGCCTCCTCCAACTTGCGCACGGAGAAATCGATCGGCTCGCGGTAATGCGTCATCAGCATCGCCAGTCTGAGCACCTCTCCGGGCCATTTCCTGCCGCCGAAGGTCTCGGTCTCCAGCAATTCGTGGATCGAATAGAAATTGCCGAGGCTCTTCGACATCTTCTGGCCCTCGACCTGCAGGAAGCCATTGTGCATCCACACATTGGCCATGACCCTGGTGCCGTGGGCGCAGCGCGACTGGGCGATCTCGTTCTCGTGGTGCGGGAAGATCAGGTCCAGCCCGCCGCCATGGATGTCGAAGACCTCGCCGAGATAGGCGGCCGACATGGCCGAGCATTCGATGTGCCAGCCGGGCCTCCCCCTGCCCCACGGGCTCTCCCAGCCGGGCTCTTCCGGGCTCGACAATTTCCACAGCACGAAATCGCCAGGGTTCTTTTTGTGCGCGTCGACGGCGATGCGCGCGCCCGCCTGCTGCTCGTCCAGATTGCGCTTCGAGAGCTCGCCGTAATCCGGCATCGTGGCGGTGTCGAACAGCACCTCGCCGCCGGCGACATAGGCATGGCCGCGCTCGATCAACTGGTGGATCAGCGACAGCATGTCGGCCTTGCCGTCGGCGCGGGGCGCGACGAACTCCGTGGCCCGCGGCTCGAAGGTCGGCTGCAGGCAGCCTAACGCGGCGACATCCTTGTGATACTGGTCGGCGGTTTTTTCGGTAACCTTGCGGATCGCGTCGTTGAGCGACAACTTTCCGGCCGCGATCTCGCCGCCGAAGTCTCGCAGCGCCCTGGCGTTTATCTTGTCGTCGACATCCGTGATGTTGCGCACATACGTAACGTGGCTTTCGCCGTAGAGTTGGCGCAACAGGCGGAAAAGCACGTCGAAGACGATCGCCGGCCTGGCATTGCCGATATGGGCAAAGTCGTAAACAGTCGGACCGCAGACATACATGCGCACATTTTGCGGATCGATCGGAACGAAAGGTTCCTTGGTCCGCGTCAGCGTGTTGTACAGGCTGAGGCCCTTCGATGCGTCAGACATGCGTGCCCTTCCGATCCTTAGATTTGGACGGAGCCTTGCCTGCGCCACGGCGCAAATCAGGCTCCAGCCTGCTGGCCGGGGCGTTTTTTCCGATCTGGGGAAAGATGAGGCGAAAACGTCCGGACCAGCGCGAGGCTAGTCAATAATGCAAATGCCACAAATGGCGAAAGACGTTTTCATGGGCGGCTTTATCGCGCTGGCGGGTGTTGCCGTCAAGTCGCTCGGCTTAGGAAAGATGTCGTTGGATCACAGGTAAAGACGGGGCGAAACATTTTATTAAACATGTCGGCACAGTGATGAAACATTCGCCGGCTAGACCGCCAGGTGTCACGATTTGGTCCGAATCGACCGGCAAACGCTGAACACGAAACCGTTACCAGGGAAGAGAACCATGGCTCGCAGCAAGCAGGAACAGAACCGACAAACGCAGCCCCCACTGGCCAACCACTACCGCGCGATCGGCCCGGCGGCGATCGTCGCCGCCCTTCTTCACACAGCGAAGAAGAAGAAGCCCGCGCAGAAGATCGTCTCGCCGCGCGCTGCCTGAAAAGGCACGATCGACACGGTCCCCGACCATGGGACGCCGGTGACGAGGGCGCCAAAGGAGCGCCCTGGAGATGAAGGCCCCAAAGCAGCCTTTCGGGCAGGCAGCCTTCGCTAGAACAAGCTCATCTGGTTTTCGTCCGCGCCAGGCTTCTGGCGTCTGGGCTTTTCGGCTTGCGGCGAAACGATGACGCGCTCTTGGATCTCCGGACCGGTGTTGGCGACCTTGTTGACAAGGTCGGAAACCGGAATTGCCTCGAAGAAATCAGGCTCGGCGGGCTTCAGCAGATCGAGCACGTGGCGCGGCTCCTGCGTGCGGCAATCGAGCCAGCGGGCGAAGTCGCGTTCCTCGATGATCACCGGCATGCGATCATGGATATGGGAAATGCTGGTGTTGGCCTCAGTCGTGATGATCGCGCCGGTATCCATCTCGGAACCGCCAGGCTCGGAATAAGTCTCGATCAGGCCGGCGAAGGCAATCACGCCGCCGCGTCGCGGGCGAATCCAGTAGGGCTGCCCCTTGGCCCAACCCGATTGCTGCCACTCGTAGAAGCCCGATGCCGGCACCAGAGCGCGGCGGTGGCGCATGGCGGTCTTGAACGAAGCCTTTTGCAGCACGCCCTCGGAGCGGGCGTTGATGAGCAGTGGAAACGCCTCCGTGTCCTCGACCCAGGCCGGAATCAGGCCCCAGCGCACCAGTATCGCCTGGCGGTCCGGCAGGTTGGAGCCGGGTTCCCGCTGCGGGCCGGCAAGCGCCATCAGCACCGGCTGTGTCGGCGCGATGTTGTAGCGGGGCGGAAATTCCTCCAACCCGGCCAGGCCGAGAAAGGCGGCGGTCCGGTCCGGCGTGGCGGTCAGGGCAAAGCGTCCGCACATGGATCTGGCTCTTTCGATTGACGTGCGGTGAAAGTGGCGATGGAACCGCCACGCCGCAACGGCTAAAACCCGGTCGGGCCGATCGGTCCACAACAGGCTGCAGAAAGATCGGCACACATGGGACAGCGCAAAATCATACCGGCCGTTTCCGTCGCGGTCGTGCGCGGCGGCACCGTGCTCCTGGTCAAGCGCGGGCGGGCGCCATCGCAAGGGCTCTATGCCTATCCCGGCGGCAAGGTCGACCCGGGCGAGACCCTGCCGCAAGCCGCCGCGCGGGAGTTGCGTGAAGAAACCGGACTCGAGGCGACAGGCTATCGCCCGCTGCGCGACATCCATATCGATGGCAGTGGCGAAAACCACGCGGTCGACTATCTGCTGACGGTGTTCGGCGCCGCCTATGCCGGCGGCGAGCCCGTGGCCAGCGACGATGCCGAGACCGCGGCGTTCTATACGCTGGCGGAAATGGCTGATATGCCGCTTGCCGGCGATGTGTTCTCGGTCGCCGAGGAGTTGCTCGCTCCCGCGCAGCGCGCCACGCGGTGACCATCCAGAATAGCCTTGCAGGCGACAAAATGTTTCGCCACAAAGCCTTGCCCTTTCCTCGCAAGGCTCTGATGACCCGTGCTTCCTCTCTCCTCGCCTGGTGCCTCGCCGTCGGCATCGCCGTCTCGCCGGCCCCGGCACGCGCCGCCGAGGCGCCGTTCGAGCCGGGGCTGATGCGGCTGGCGGAAGTTCTGGGATCGCTTCATTTCCTGCGCAACCTGTGCGGCGAAAAGGGCGACCAGTGGCGGGTCGAAATGGAAAAGCTGCTCGAGTCGGAAAATCCGGCCCCCGACCGACGCGCCCGCTTCATCGCCTCCTTCAACCGCGGCTACCGATCCTTCAGCGGCACCTACACACAGTGCACGCCTTCGGCGACCGCGGCCATTGCCCGCTACATGAAGGAAGGTGAGACGCTGTCGCGCGACATCGCCTCCCGCTACGGGAACTAAGGCGGCTCGCGCGCCCGTGCGTTTTGCCCAGATTTCTTACGACTATCGGCGCAAATGTGACGTGCCTTCTTGTCGCCTGTCCCGCTCTGATGCAATCATCTGTTGCAGCTGGGCAACAGTATTAACGAAACGTTAGCCCGGGATTGTGGAATTAACTCAAACTGAAGGTTTTGATGCCGCAAGCCCGCCTAATCGGCTAAGCTCTGGATCAATTGAGCGCTGTCTCTCTGGCGATGTGAATTTCGACCGTAAAAATGTCGTATTTACAAGGACTTATTTGAGGCTGCGACGAATTGAGGAGCCCGAGCGGATCCGTCAACGGATCACCGCTTGCAGAAGGTGGACATCGCAATGGAACATGGTGTCAGCGACATCGACGCATTGGTCAGGGAAGAAAAGCGTCTGACCGCTGTCGAGAGCCACAGCGAGGCATGGGCGGAAGGCCTGTCGGCCGGCATTGAACCCGAAATCATCGCGGAGGCAGCGCTGGAGACTGCATTCGGCGAGATGTTGCGCGCCAATGGCGAGACATCCGCGCTCGCTCTCCTCGACCGTATGCGAGAAAAGGTGATTGCCGGCGCTTTCGAGCCGGAGCGGCTGAAGCACTAGCCACTCATTGACATAGCTACTCTTTGCGTTTTTGACCCGAGTTTTTGACCAAGGCTTTTTTGACGGCGACACGCCATTTGGGCATCATGCCCATCGCTCGAACACTCAGAGCGCCAGCCGGGCCGGTCCCGGGAACCACGGAGAGGCAAACGGTGAGATTTTCGATGTCAGGCCGGCCGCGCGGGCTGACCCTCAACATCCTGATCGCCGCCTCCTGCCTGGCGCTGCCTTTGTGCCTCGCCAGCACGCCTTCCTACGCACTGAGCGAGATCCAACGCGAGGATCTGCCGTCCCCCGTCACGCCGCCGGCCACTGGTGACAGTGCAGCGCCCGGCGGCTCCGTGCCTCTACCGGAAACGCCAGGCGGCAAGCCCTTGGACAATGGCCAACCTGCCGACGGCAGGGACAAGCCGGAGTCCGAGACGCCGCCCGCCAATGGCGGCATCACCAGCCCGCGCGCCGATCCTGATCAGCCGCCGCCTGCGGTCGTCTACGATCTGGACAAGCTTCCCGAACCGGTCAAGCGCATGCATGGACTGATCGTCGAGGCCTGCAAAAGCGGCGACATCGAGAAGCTGCGGCCGCTGATCGGCAAAGGCGATTCCATGACGCAACTGTCGCTGGGCGAGATCGATGGCGACCCGATCACATTCCTCAAGGGCCTTTCTGGCGACGGCGATGGCCAGGAAATCCTCGCCATCCTGGAGGAGGTGCTTTCGGCCGGCTATGTCCATATCGATGTCGGAACGCCCCAGGAACTCTATGTCTGGCCTTATTTCTTCGCGCTGCCGCTCGACAAGCTCGATGCCAGGCAGCGTGTCGAACTGTTCAAGCTCGTCACCGCAAGCGACTATGACGACATGAAGCAGTTCGGCGCCTACATCTTCTACCGCGTCGGCATCACGCCGACTGGCCAGTGGCTGTTCTTCGTCGCTGGGGATTAAGCCGGCAGCGCCTCAGAGAACTCCACCGCCCTGCCCTGGCCGGGCGTCGCGATCTCGCCCTCCCACATGACGCGCGTGCCGCGCACGATCGTGCCGACCGGCCAGCCGGTGACCTGCCTGCCGTCATAGGGTGTCCAGCCGGCCTTGGAGCCGGCCTGAGAGTTGGTGATGGTCTCGCGCCGTTTCAGGTCGACGACCGTGAAATCGGCATCGTAGCCGGCGGCGATGCGGCCCTTCCTGGCCATGCCGAAGATGCGATGCGGACCGTGGCTGGAAAGGTCGACGAAGCGCTGCAGGGTGAGCCGGCCGGCATTGACGTGATCGAGCATGATCGGCACCAGCGTCTGCACCCCGGTCATGCCGGACGGCGAGGCCGGATAGGTCTTCGCTTTTTCGGCCAGCGTGTGGGGCGCGTGGTCGGACCCCAGCACATCGACGATGCCTTGCGCAATGCCGTGCCAGACGCCGTCGCGGTGGCGGGCGGCTCGGACCGGCGGGTTCATCTGGATCAGCGTGCCCAGCCTGGCATAGTCGTCCGCCGTCAGCGTCAGATGATGGGGCGTGGCCTCGCAAGTCGCGACATCCTTGTGCTGTTCGAGGAAGACGATCTCCTCGGCCGTCGAGACGTGCAGCACGTGGATGCGCGCGCGTGTCTGCCTGGCGATGCGCACCAGACGCTGCGTGCAGCGCAGCGCCGCGACCTCGTCGCGCCAAACCGGATGGGACGAAGGGTTACCCTCGACGCGCTCGCCGAGCCGCTCGCGAAGACGAAATTCGTCTTCCGAATGGAAGGCGGAGCGGCGGCGGGTGCTGCGCAGGATCGAGGCGACGCCTTCATCGTCCTCGACCAGAAGGTCGCCGGTGGACGAGCCCATGAACACTTTTATGCCGGCCGCTCCCGGCAGCCGCTCCAATTCGCCGACGTCGCCAGCATTGTCGCGCGTGCCGCCGACCCAGAAGGCGAAGTCGCAATGCATGCGGCCGGTGGCGCGGCGCACCTTGTCGGCAAGTGCGGCCTCGCTGGTGGTGAGCGGACTGGTATTGGGCATTTCGAAGACGGCGGTGACGCCGCCCAACACCGCCGCGCGAGAACCCGTCTCCAGGTCTTCCTTGTGCTCCAGCCCCGGCTCGCGGAAATGGACCTGGCTGTCGACGACGCCCGGCAGGATGTGAAGGCCGGTGCAGTCGATGGTCTCGCCGGCCGAAGCCTGGCCGAGATCGCCGATCCGCGCGATGCGCCCGGCCTTCACGCCGATGTCGCGCCGGCCCTCGCCGTCATGGTTCACTACCGTGCCGCCTGTCAGGATGAGGTCGAAGGTGGTTGCCATGAGCAGATCCAATCTCTTGCGGGGGGAGTGTGGCCGGCTTACGTAATGACCGAACGTTTTGCAAGATCAGGCCAATTTTACCCTCATGCCCTTTGCCCAGCTCAACGATCGCGCGCTCATTTCCGTGTCGGGCCCCGACGCCGAGCATTTCCTGCAGAACATCCTCACCACCGATCTCGACACGCTGAAGCCTGGCGAGGCGAAACCCGGCGCGCTGCTGGCGCCGCAGGGCAAGATCCTGTTCGATTTCCTGATCTCTCGCGCCGGCGACAACGGTTTTCGGCTCGACTGCCGGGCCGACATCGCCGACGATTTCGTGCGCCGGCTGATGCTTTACCGGCTACGGGCGAAGGCAGAGATTGCCAAGCAGGATCATGTGGTTGTCACGGTCACCTGGGGCGCTGATTCAACCCCCTCAACTTCCGATTCAACGGCGCTTGCCGACACTCGTTTTCGCGATGTGGCGGTGAGGCGTACTTATGGCGGTGGTGCAAAGGACGGTGGCGATCCTGATGGCTGGAAAGCCGTTCGCATAGCCAACGGCATCGCCGAAAGCGGCAGCGACTACCAGCTTGGCGAGGCCTTCCCGCATGACGTGCTGCTCGACGAAGCCGGCGGCGTCGGCTTCAAGAAGGGCTGCTATATCGGCCAGGAAGTGGTTTCGCGCATGCAGCATCGCGGCACCGCGCGGCGCCGTGTGCTGATCGTGTCGGCCGACTGCCCCCTGCCCGCTTCGGGAACCGAGCTGATCGTCGCCGGCCGGCCAGTAGGCGCGCTCGGGTCCGTTGGCGGCCGGGCCGGTCTTGCCATTGCCCGCATCGACCGCGTCAAGGCGGCGCTCGATGCCGATGAGGCGATAATGGCGGGCGATGTTCCGGTTAAGCTCGCCATCCCCGCCTGGGCGAAATTCTCCTTCCCGCAGGATGCGGTCAGCGCGGAGGGGGCCTGATGGCGGCCGACCGGGCCGGCGCGCCGCCGCGCGCCTGGCAACGCATGCTGTCAGGACGGCGGCTCGACCTGCTCGATCCCTCACCGCTCGACATCGAGATCGCCGACATCGCGCATGGACTGGCCCGCGTCGCCCGCTGGAATGGCCAGACCAGCGGCGACCATGCCTTCTCGGTTGCGCAGCATTCGCTGCTGGTCGAGGCGCTCTATGGGGAGTTGGCATCGCAGGCCACGGCCGAGGCGCGGCTCGCGGCGCTGCTGCACGACGCGCCGGAATATGTCATCGGCGACATGATCTCGCCGTTCAAATCGGTGATGGGCGGCTCCTACAAGGACTGCGAGTTGCGCCTGCAGCGCGCCATCCATCTGCGTTTCTCGCTGCCGGCGGAGCTCAGTGCAGCCCTGCGCAAGGACATCAAACGCGCCGACCAGATCGCCGCCTATTTCGAGGCGACGCTGCTGGCCGGCTTCTCGACGGCGGAAGCGACGGAGTATTTCGGCCGGCCGCGCGGCTTCTCCGCCGACCGCTTCGACTTCACGCCAAAATCCGTCACCTGGGCGCAAGCGGCTTTCCTCAAGCGTTTCAAGACACTGGAGGCCCAGCGCCGGTCCTCGCTTGCCTCCAGTTCCGTCATGTAAAAGAACGCTAAATTAACCGCCGAGCAGGACAGTATTGCGTTCGGTCACGGTCCGAAGGCGTGCTCATGCCCGGCGCACATGTCAAGACTGGTTCGGTCGCCGGAAAGCGAAGGGCGGCTGGTATTGGCCCCGTTCGACGAATAGCTGAAGAACTTCGTGCCCAGAACGAGCGTTTCGCAGCTGCCGTCGAGAACATGTCGCATGGGCTATGCATGTTCGACGCCGATGAGCGGATGATCATCTGCAACCGAAACTATATCGACCTCTTCCGGCTCGACGCCAAGGTGGTGAAGCCTGGCATCCCCTTCTTCGACATTCTGCAGCACAGCGTCGATGTCGGCGTCGCCTCGCAAAGCGCTGAAGAACTCCATGCCATCCGCAAGCCCTATATCGACGGCGCCAGGCCTTCGACCTACGAGGAAATCCTGTCCGACGGGCGCATCATCGTCATTTCGCATCGGCCCATCGCCGTCGGCGGCTGGGTTTCGATTTATGAGGACGTGACCGAGCGACGGCGAGCCGAGGCGGAGCTTAAGGAGCAGCACCGCCGCTTTGACGCCGCCTTGGCCAACATGTCGCAAGGCCTGCTGATGTACAGCGCCAAAGGCCGGCTGATTGTGCGCAACCAGCGCTTTCTGGATCTTTGCAATGCCAAGGCGTCCGATTTCACGCTCGGCATGACGTATCGCCAGATGCTGGACAAACTCATTCGGCTCGGCATCTTCGCGCCACTCGAAATCGACGTCGAAGTCGGGAAAACGCAGGCCAGCCTGGACGCTGGCCAGTCGCGCTCGAGCTATCGCGAACTGGTCGACGGTCGAACGCTCTTTGTCCTGCGGCGGCCACTCGCCGGCGGCGGCTGGGTTGCCACGTTTGAGGACGTGACCGAACGGCGCCGTGTCGAAGAGCGCATGACGCATCTTGCGCATCACGACACGCTGACAAACCTGCCCAACCGCTCGATGTTTCGCGAAAAGCTGGACCAGGCGCTTGGCGAGGCCAAGGCCAAGCCGCTGGCGATCCTCTCGCTCGACCTCGACCGCTTCAAGGCCATTAACGACACATTCGGCCACCCGGCCGGAGACTGGCTGCTGAAATGCGTCGCCAAGCGGCTGCAGCACGCCGTGCGCAGCAGCAAGGACGTGGTGACCCGGTTCGGCGGCGACGAGTTCGCCATCATTCAGTCGGGTATCAAGGGCGCCGCCGACGCCGAGAAGCTCGCCAAGCGCATCGTCGAGATCGTGGGCAAACCCTATCGCGACAAGGGACGCGAAATGCATGTGGGCGTGAGCCTGGGCATCGCGGTCTATCCCAGTGACGGACAGGATGCCGACACGCTGCTCACCAACGCCGACATGGCGCTCTACCGTGGCAAGAGCGAAGGTCGCAATGTCTATCGTTTCTTCGAGCCAGGCATGGATGCCCTGATGCGGGAGCGCCGCGCGCTCGAAGCGGATCTCGAAGCAGCCCTTTCCAAACGCGAGTTCGAGCTCGATTTCCAGCCGATCCTCGACATCACCTCCGGCGGAATTGTCGGCGCGGAAGCCCTGATGCGCTGGCGCTCGCCATCGCGCGGCCTGGTGTCGCCGGAAAACTTCATCGCCGCCGCCGAGGAGACCGGACTGATCGTGCAGCTCGGCGACTGGGCGCTTCGCAAGGCTTGCAACGTGGCCGCCCATTGGCCTCCGGAGATGCGCATGGCCGTCAACGTCTCGGCCGCGCAGATCAAGAGCGGCGGCTTCGCCCGCAGCGTGATCTCGGCGCTCGCCTTTTCAGGCCTGCCGGCCAACCGCCTTGAGCTCGAAATCACCGAAACGGTGATGATGGACGAAAGCGACGCGGTGCTGAAGACGCTGAGCCAATTGCGCGGTCTCGGCGTGCGCATAGCGCTCGATGATTTCGGCACCGGCTATTCCTCGCTCGGCTACCTCCGGCGCTTCCCCGTCGACAAGATCAAGATCGACCGCTCCTTCATCCGCGACCTCGACAAGCGCGACACGGCGGCGATCGTACGCACCGTGATCGGTCTCGGCGCCGAGCTCGGCATCACCGTCACCGCCGAAGGCGTCGAGACCGAAGCGCAACTCGACATGCTGCGCAAGGCCGGCTGCGGTGAGGCGCAAGGCTATCTTATCGGCGTGCCGGCCAAAGCGGCCGACATGAGCCGGCTGCTGCGTTCGCAGGCGCTGCTGCGTCAGTCACTCTGATATGCGCTGTCTCTCTGAGGCCTCGGTCGCCTAAGCGCGCGTCGCGATCCTTCGGATTCGTCCCATGCGCTTTCGGTCTTTTACGCATGTCTTTATCCCGAAACCGGTTCCCACTTTCGGGAGACATGCTTTAGCGTAGCGCCCCGATATATTTCTCGTGGAAGCTCACATAGCCGGGCTCGACCACCTTGAGATGCCGCTCGATCAGCCGGTGGAATTCCGGCAACTGGTGGAACGGCACGCCGGGATAGGCGTGGTGCTCGGCATGATAAGGCATGTTCCAGGCGAGCTTGCGCACGAACCAGTTGGTCAGCGTCGTGCGGCTGTTTTCCAGCATGTTGGCGACGAGGGGGCAGCGGCCGTGCTCGGCCAGCAAATAAAGCCTCAGGAAAGGCTGGCCAAGCAGCGCCGGCACGATCCAGACAGTGAGCAGCACCGACGCCTTGAACCAGACCGCGAGCGCCAGCAGGGCGACATAGAAGGCGATCATCGCCCGCGCCTCGGCCGTCACTTTCGGGAGGCCCTTTGGCGGCACGTAGCCGTCGCGGCAGCGCCCCATCGCGTTGGTGTGGAGCGTCTGAAAATGTCCCCGCCAAACCGGCAGGCCGGAGACGTGGACGATGTATTGCCGCCAGGTCTCAGGCTTCGGGAAGGCCAGTTCCGGATCGTTCTCCGGATCTTGGGTGAAGCGGTGATGAGCGAAATGGAAGTAGCGGAACCAGTCGGCCGGGAGCGCAATCGCCAGGCTGCATAAGCGCGCGATCGCATCGTTCAACCACCGCGTTTCGAACGCCGTCCTGTGCACAGTCTCATGCAGCAGCGTGAACAGGAAGACGATCAGGATGCCCTGCGGCAGCATCAGGACCGGCCAGAACGGCACCTTGGCCGCGATCAGCGCGCCAAGTACGATGATCGCGCCGAGATGGAGGGCGAGCTGGACAAGGCCGGGCCCATCCGACTTGCCGGTCAGCCGACCGCGCTCCTCATTGGTCAGCGAGGCGATCACAGAGCGATGGTCGACGGCTTCGTCGTGGTCGATTGCGTTCATGCAGCCACCGTACCCAGAAAGAAACCTTTCGAAAAACGAGGATTTCTGTGAAATAGATAAGGTGAACTTATCTATGGATTGCGATGGTCGCCCTTCCCTCCTTGCGCGGACTTCAGGCTTTCGAAGCGGCGGCGCGCACAGGCAGCTTTGCCGCCGCGGCGGAGGAACTGTCGATCTCGGCCGCGGCCGTCAGCCAGCTGATCCGCACCGTCGAGGAGCAGATGGGGCGACAACTGTTCCACCGGATCAACCGGCGAGCCGTGCTGACCGAGGCCGGGGTGGAGATGCTGCCAAGGCTCACCGTGGCCTTCCGGGAAATCGGCAGCGTCGCGCGCGATGTCGGCGGCGGCGCGTTCCGACCGAGGCTCGTCGTTTCGGTGCCGCCTTCCATGGCGATGGGCTGGCTTTCGGAGCGGCTCGCCGGCTTCGTCGCATCTCATGGCGTCGCCGATATATCGCTCAGGGGCGACGACGATCCGGTGCCCTTCGATCATGAATTGATCGATATCCGGCTCTCTTACGGCCCGCACTACCGCGAACATCCGACCGAGGAGATCGTCAGGGACGCCGTCTATCCTGTCTGCGCGCCGACGCTGGCCCGAGCGACCAGATCCGACGGCCTTGCCGGCCTGCCGCTGATCCACACCGACTGGGGGCCGACGGGCGCATCCTTTCCAACCTGGCGCAACTGGTTCGAGGGGGCGGGAAGCGAGCCGGACTGTGCGACACAACGAGGTCTCTCCGCGAACTCGTCCCGAGCAGCGCTCGATCTCGCCACTTCAGGGCTGGGCGTGGCGCTGGCGCAAGGCATCTATTGCGCCCAGGCGCTGGAGGACGGCAAGCTGGTGCGGGCCGCCGCGCATTCCCTGCAACTGCGCCAGCCCTATTGCCTCACGATTCCTGAACGCTGCGCAAGACGCGATA
Organism: Mesorhizobium sp.; assembly: GCA_004020875.1. Classification (GTDB taxonomy): domain Bacteria; phylum Pseudomonadota; class Alphaproteobacteria; order Rhizobiales; family Rhizobiaceae; genus Mesorhizobium. The sequence continues at coordinate 185,080 of SAPZ01000005.1, read as the reverse complement.
TCGTGGGCGCGTTCCGGGAATGGTTGGTCGAGGAATGCGTGCGCGCAGTCAGGTCTCCGACGCTCGGTGCCCTGTCAACCTGACAACGGCAATCCGGGCACCTGCTCAAAGATGGCCGGCCAGCGCGGCGACCATATCCTTGCTCGTCGCCACCGGAACGATCTCGAACTCCACCAGGTCGTTCCACTCGATGGCCCAGCGCTGCAGGATCGTCACATCCTCGGCCTCCACCAGCATGAAGCAGCGGCTCATGTCGCCTGCGATCCAAGAGTGGTGGACAATGAGCTCGTCGGGCTTCAGCCGGCCCTTATCGCGAAAGCGGCGGTAGATCTCCTTGCGGTCCGCGCCGCGAAAGTCCTCGATCACGAAGAACAGCATGCTTCCCCTCGGTTTGAATGATTGGAATTGGGGAACTGAAGAATTGAAGAATTTTAGAACTGAGGAAAATGAAGAACTGAGGAACTGAGGAACCGAGGATATTAGGAAACGAGAAGCCGAGAAAGCGGTGACGGATGATTCCGCCAGACACTCTATTCTTTAATTCTTCAATTCCTCAGTCCTCCTCCCCCATCCCCTACTTCTCCGGCCTCTCCAGGCGCTCCAGGAACCATTGCGTCAGCCGCACCCAAAGCTCGTCCTTCTCGCCCGAATCCTCCCAGCCATGGTCGAGATTGGGATTGTCGTTGACCTCGATGACGAAGACCCCGTCCTTGGTCTCCTTGAGGTCGACGCCGTAGAGGCCGTCGCCGATGCATTTGGCCGCCTTGACCGCCGTCTCGACGACATGCGGCGGCGTCTGCTTCAGCGTGAACGTCTTGATGCCGCCCTGGTCGGGCTTGCCGCTGGCCTTGTGGTTGACGATCTGCCAGTGCTTCTTCGCCATCAGGTAATGCACGGCAAAGAGCGGCTGGCCGCCGAGCACGCCGACGCGCCAGTCATATTCGGTCGGGATGAATTTCTGCGCGATCAGGAGATCGGAATCCTCAAGCCATTCGGTCGCGAGCTTGGTCAGCTCCGCCATGTTCTCGCATTTCTTGACGCCGCGCGAGAAGGACGAATCCGGGATCTTCAGCACCAGCGGAAAGCCAAGCGTCTGCGCAGCCACTTCGAAGTCGGAGGTGCCGGCAATCATCACCGTCGGCGGCACCGGCACCTTGTTGAAGGTCATCAACTCGTTGAGATAGACCTTGTTGGTGCAGCGGATCATCGACAGCGGGTCGTCGATCACCGGCATGCCTTCCTGCTGGGCGCGGCGCGCGAAGCGATAAGTGTGGTTGGAGATCGACGTCGTCTCGCGGATGAACAGCGCGTCGTAATTTGCGAGCTTGGCGAGATCCTTCCTGGTGATCGGCTCGACTTCCACGCCCATCTTCTCGGCGATCCTCGCCCAGTAGCGAAGCGAGGAGATCTCCGACGGCGGCAGTTCCTCGTGCGGGTCGACCAGCGTCGCGAACGTATAGCGCGCCGGCGTGCGGCCCTTGGTGTCGCGCCACTCGCGGTTGGTGTAGGTGTCCAGGCATTGCAGGAAGAACTCTTCCTCATCCTCGGTCATGCGGGCGAGCGGCAGGAAGCCGATCTTGCGGATCGAGGCCCATTCGGCGCTGTCCTTGATGTGGACCTCGAGCGCCGGCGCGCGGAACCAGTCGAACAGAAGCCTGGTGAAGCGGTCCCAGACCTTGGACGGGCCGATGCCGAAGAAGATCGCGACCTTGGCAGGGAAAGTCCCGCCCAGGTCCTTGCGGCATTTGTTCAAGGCAAGCTCGAGCTCCGGCAGGGCGTGCTCGTAGAGCTTGCGCTCCGAGAGGTCGATCATGGTCTCGACGGTCGGGATCACCCGGTGGCCGCGCGAGCCGGCGAGCAGCGAGGCATAGTAGCCGCGGCTCTGGTAGCCGTAATTGTTGGACAGGTTGATCACCTTCGGCCGCTGGCCGCGGAACAGCGCCGGATGCGCGAGATAGTCGCGGTTGGTGATGATCTTGTGGGGCGTGGCCACCTGGTCGAGATCGTTCTGCCTGCCTGTCAGGATAACCCAGGTCATTGTCTCAGCGTTTTCCCAGAGTGATGGCGGCGCGCAGACCGTCGCGGCCGAATTGCGCCATGTTCATGAAGATGTCGTAGGGCACCGGAATGTTCGCGGCATCAAGGATCGTTTCTTGCCTCTCGTCCTCGACCCAGGGGTCGTGGATCAGGATATGATCGCCATCGTCACCGATGGCCAGCACCCAATGCGGCACCTTCTTGCCGAACATAAGGAAGCCGCTGACCAGCACCACCACCAGCTTGCCCTCGGCGAGGGCTTGGCGGATGTCGCCGATGCCGAACGGACGGTAGTTAACCGGGACGCCGTAAAGTTCGGCGCGGCGGCGGAAATCGACTTGGGCGAGCTCCATCACCCGGCGCTTGTCCTCGCTCCTCACCGACTGCAGGAACAGAGCGCCGTAGAAGGAGACGAATATCTCGGCGGCGAGGCCGCTCTCATAACCGGCGACTGCCAGGCCGAAAGGCTCGCAGCCGCCCGGACCCGACATCATGAAGACCGTGGTCGCCTCGCGCCACAGGCGGATTTCCATAACCGGATCGGGCACGAAGCCACGGTCGAAATTCGCCATCGCCATCATCAGGCAGCATGGGCCGCAGGTAAACTCGCAGGTCTGCTGGTAGAACGGCACTTTGGTTGCCGTGGGCGTGTCGCCGCGTAGCGTCTTTTCGTAGCGTAGCGCCGTCGCGCCATCCTCGTAATAGTCGGGCTCGCGACCCAATTTCCGATAGCCGGCCTGTTCGTAGATATGGATGGCGCGATCATTGTCCTCGCGCACCTCGAGGCGCAGCAACAGACGGTCGTGCTCAAAGGCCGCCTCTTCGGCGGCCGCCAGCAGAAGCCGGCCGATGCCGAGGCGGCCGAAGAAGGGACCGACGGCGATGGAATAGAGCCGCGCCACGCCGCTGCCCTTGCGAAACAGCACCACCGCATAGCCGGCGACCCGGCCCTCGTTCTCGGCCACCAGCATCTCGGCGGTTTCGCGTTCGATGAACTGGCGGAAGGAGCGGCGCGACAGCCTGTCGCCCGGAAAAACAGCCTTCTCGATGGCGGCGAGGTCATCGACGTCTGACGCGCGGGCCTTGCGGATCTCGGCAGGCATGCGGGCTTGGGAGAACCTCGATTGGGTTTAAGAAACGGCCCCGGTGGATGCGTCGCGAATACTGGCCGAAGCGCCAGTATTCATCAAGCGCTATCGCTCCTTGATTAGGGCCGAATTGTGACAGTTTCCGCGGCGGCAGCAAAGGGCCAGTCGCTTGAACAGAATTGCTGTTCAAGCGACTGCCGGCCGCCGAAAAACGCAGCTGGTTCAGCTCGATATGCCGGCCACCAGCTGGCCATAGGCGCTCTTTGCAACGTCCGACAGGCGCTCCGGCGGCAATGAGCCGACGACCGCGCAGGCGTAGCCCTTGTCGAGCCAGTAGACTGCTTCCGGTCCGCCCGCCTCGGCCGCGTAGGTGCCCTTGGATGTCTCCGACGATTCGGCGGTGACATAGAGCGAGATGCGCTCGCCCTTGGCGTCCTCATAGAGCAGCATCGCCGCCTTGCCTTGGCCGCCGGCAGGCAACAGCCGGCCGCCGACGAGATCGAAGCCCTCGGCCGCAAGATCGGGCGCGACCAGCTTCAGCCCGACACGGTTCGACAGCCAGGTCTGGAGATGGTCCTTGTCGCTCGCAGGGACTTCAACGGCGTGGCGATTCTCGGCAGCGTAGGTGACATGGGCGGCGATCGCCTGCTCGGCGAGTCGATCGTCGCCGTCGCCGCGACGGGCGATGCTGTCGACACCGGCGACATAGCCGCCGAGGCCACCGACCGCGAGCATCACGGCCGCGGCAGCCGACAACCACCACCGCGAGCGCCAGGCCGATGCTCTTGCAGGCACCTCGCCAAGCACCACCTGCCGCAGCCTCGCCGGAACCGGCTCGTCCATCACGCCCGCGAAGGCGGTCCGCATGGCGGCGCGGTCAGCAATGTAGCGCGCGGACTTCGCCTTCATCTCGGGATTGGCCTCAAGCCAGGCGTCGTAAGCCATGTGCTCCTCGCCCGGCAATTCGCCGTCGAGGGCCATATGGATATCGCGTTCGGAAAAATCGCGGCGGGTCATTTCTCGACGATCCTTATCGAGCGGCGGCGCGATGTGTCGTCGAGCAATCCTCGCAATTCCTCGCGGCCGCGCGCGATGCGCGACATCAGCGTGCCGGCCGGCACCCCAAGGATGTTGGCGGCCTCGGCATAGGAAAAGCCCTCGATGGCGACCATCACCAACGCCGCGCGGCGATCGGGGCTGATCGCCTGCAGGGCGTCCATGATCTCGCGCGAGGCGATGGTCTCGACCTGATCGGCGGGCGCGGCTTGGGCCTCACCGGCTTCGAGAGGCAGCATCGCCGCCTCGCCGCGCCGATTGACCTTGCGCATCTGGTCGATGAACAAGTGATGCATGATCGTAAACAGCCACCTCCGGGGGCTTTCTCCAGTCTGCCAGTTGTCGAGCCGCACAAGCGCCCGCTCCAGGCAGTCCTGGACGAGGTCGTCGGCGGAATCGCGGTCGCGCAGCAGCGAGCGCGCGTAGCGCCGCAACCGCGGTATCTCGCTCAGGATCGCTGCCTTCTTGTCGTCCATGACCGCTTGTTTCGTGGTCGCTTTCTATCCCGATAGAACGCGCCTTCCCGGCGCGGTGCAAGCAGTCAGCGCGAAGCGGCCGAACCGCTGCGATTACCCAAGCACGTGGATAACGCGGGCGCAGGCCGGCTTATTCCCGGCAATCGCGAGAAAGCCTACCTATCTCAAATCCGTGAGCAGGAAATCATTGCCTTTGTAGAGCAGCGGAGTGCCGAGAGCTTTCGCGCAGGCATAGGCAAAACAGTCACCCAAATTCAGGTCAGCTTGATGACCAACGGTTTTGCCATATTGAGCGCTGGCATCGATAGCACGCGAACCGATCTCGTCGCCGATCGGGACATTTTCCCCGCCAATTTCCACAATGAGTTGATCCACCAGATCGCGGGCTTTGAGGAGTGCTTCAGCGGTCGGCTTGCGAGAACCCGCGCCGGCTCGCGCCAAAGCCTGCGTCGCTTCAAAACGGACCATGGCAGAGACGTAGAAGTCGACAGGCCGGGAGAGTTGCTTGAATAACTTCCGGTTCCTGGTTGAGAATTGCGACGATCACGCAAGCGTCGACAAACATCATTCTTCCCACATCTCATCGGTGAATTTCTTCATATCGAAATCGGGATTGGGCAGACCGATCTTCTTCGCCTCCGCTTGAAGCCGGACAATCCGATCGCGCAGCGGTACCTTGGCACGATTGCGTTCCAGTTCGTGAATAAGGGCTGTCCGCACCGCCTCAGTCTTGCTCGGTGCGTTTGTTTCGCGCTGCAACTTGGCGGCCAGCGCATCCACTTCATCGTCACGTATGTAGAGAGGCATGCCAATATCCTTTTTCGGATATTCTAGATATACAACAATGCATATTCTTTCCAGAAATCTACTTGGCGTCCCTCGCCGCCCGCGTCAGCAGCCGCTGATAGAACAGGCCGATGCCGATCAGCACGGCACCGAGGCCGATGAAGGAGAGCGCGCGCAGCACGCCTTCCAGTTCCGACATGTCGAATAGGAAGACCTTCACCACCGCGACCGCGATCAGCACGGCGGAGGCGATGCGCAGCACCTGCGATTTCAGCCAGACGCCGGCGGTGAGCAGCGCCACGCCGATGACCAGCCACAGCGCCGAATAGGTGTAGGTCTCGAGCTGCCCAAGCCCGCTCCACAGGGCGATGAACTCGCCCTTGAACAGGCGGCGCACCGAGAGCGTGGCGTAGGCGAAGGCAAGCAACGCAGCGATCAGCGCCAGCATCGCCGCGTACCATCGCGGGCGCTTGTCGCGGACATAGAGCGCCAGCGCGCCGGCGGCGATGGCAGGCAGCAGGTAGGCGAGGAACAGAAGGTTGAAGACCGGGATCGTGCCTGTCGACTCGTCCGTCAGCAGCGGGTTTAGCACCACGAAATGCTGAATGGCGATGAGGCCCGCCGAGATCACGCCGGCGGCTATCGAGCCATAGCGCAGAACCGAGCTCGGCGAGCGCATGTCTATTGCGACCAGTATGGCGCCGGCGCCGAGCGCGATCAGCGTGTAGATCGCCTGCTCGGCAAGCGTGACCGCGCCGATGTCGATGACGCCGCCATGCATGGCGTGGCGCACCAGCATGGCGATGGTGAGCAGCGCGAACAGCGCCGAGGCCGCCTCCATGGCAAGGCGCGGCCGGCCACTGGTGGTGCGGGCAAGTTGCCATGCGGCAAAGCCGAAGGCGAGTGCCGGCACGCCGTAGCCCGGCAGCAGCCAGTTGAAGACCGGCGTCCTGGACAGGAATTCAGCGCCGACGATGGTGGGATCGAAGGCGACGCGACCGAGCACCGCGACCGCCGCGCCCACCGCTATCCAGCCCAGCGCAGGGTAAGACCGCCAGCGCGTGGCCAACGCCGGCAGAATGGCGGCCGCGCCGAGCAGCACGGTCGTCCAGCCCGAGCCGAAGGCCATGTGCAGCATCAGCAAGCCGGCGACGCCCGCGCCGCCGAGCGCGAAGGACACAGCCGGACCGCCCGCCAGCGGCGGCTGCTCGGCGCGTGCGATCCACTCGCCGCCGACGGCAAAGACGAGCATCAGCAATAAGGCCGGCAGCGCATAGCCAAGGTCGCGGTCGATATCGCCGAAGGTCAGCCACAGGGCGGTCAGCACCACCAGCGGAGGAATGACGCCCCAAGCAGCCCAGCAAGCCGCGCGTGTCGAAGCGGTGGCGGCGAAGCGGCGCGCCGCCCAGAAGCCGGCGGCGAGGAAGACCAGGCCAAGCGCGATGCCGATGCGGAAAGTCAGCGCATCGGACGATGCCAAAGGTTGGGCGTCCAGCCCGACATCGAGCGCATCGGCGCCGATCGTGGCGGGCGGGATTATGCCGAGATAGATCAGCACGGCGGCGATGCCGGCGGCGAAGACCAGCGGAAGAGCGCGCGGCCGGTAGAGCGCCACCCCGACCAGCGCAGCCAAAAGGACCGCGCCATGCAAGGCATCGCCTGCGCTGGCAAAAGCCGGATCGACGGAAAGGCCCATCGCAGTCAGGGCGATGAAGAAGCCGGGCACGATCGACGGCCAGTCGAAGCCGCGCGCCGCACCTTCGCGGCCAGTAACCATGAAAAGGCCGAGCCAAACGAAGGCAAGCACTGCAAGGGTAGCAAGGCTGATGAACAGGACGGCAGCGAGGTTCACATCGGGTGCGTCCACCATGTAGAGAATAGTCCAGACGCCGGTGCCGACGAAAGCGGCCGCCATCAGCGCCTTCCAGTCGCGGAAGCGGGCGGTTGCAGCGCTCGCGGCGAGCACGATCGCCAGATAGACGAACAAGGCCCAGGGATTGGGCGCCTGCGAGGCGACCAGCGAGGGCGTGACCATGGCGCCGACGAGGCCAATGCCGGCCAGCGCCAGGCCATGCACCAGCGAAGCGACAATGGTCCCGACGCCGATGACGCCAAGCAGCGCGAAGGCAGTTGCGGGCCCGATGAAGCCGTAGATGCCGTGCGCCGCGTAGACCGTGCCGAACAGGATGAAGGCGCCGGCAGCCGTGAGGATCGAGGGGATATAGGCGCCGGCGGCACCCTGCACCGGCACCTTGAAGCCGGTGCGGCGTATGAATTCGGCGCCCCCAATCAGCGCCAGGCCGAGGATGCCGGCCATGGTCAGGCGCACGCCGGGGCCGAAAATGCCGGCCTCGATGGTGTAGCGGATCAGGAACAGGCCGCCCAGCGCCAGCGCGATGCCGCCGACCCAGACCGCCCAGCGCGTGCCCAGCGCCGTCTCGACATCGGTCTGCCGTGCCACCTTGGCGGCCGTGGGCGTCTCAGCCGCGGGCGCCTCGGCCACGAGTTGGAGTTGCGCCGGTTCGGACGGCTCGGCGGATCGCCCCCCGGCCGCCTGGGCCTTCGTCCAGGGTCCGGCCTCGGCCTCGCTTTCGACGACCTCGGGAGTCGCGACTCCCTCCTCGGTTATGGTCGTGCCGTCGGCCAACGGCGCGACAGGCGACGCGGCTACCTTGACCTCCTCGGAAAGACCTTGATGCGCGGCCGCCTTGGGCGCGGGCAGCGAAGCTCCCGACTGCACCAGGCCGCGCAGGACGCCGAGCTCGCGCTCGACCAGCGCGATGCGGTTCTGCTGTCGTGAAACGATGACGAAAAGAGCTATGACGGCGGCAATGGCGATCAGGCTGAAAAACATGGTGGTTTCCCTCAAACCAGACCAGTCGTGGCCGACAAATGCTGCAGCGAGACGACTGGCTCAAATCAGCTTCTCGCTGGCTGACAAGATCGAGCATGTTTCGTGATTGATTGCCAGCAACTTGCCTGGTTGTCCAATGGCAGGTCGCCGAGCCTGCCAGCATTGCGCGCGAGACTGCCTGACCTCTGCCACGAAATACCCGTGCTATTCTCGTGCGATCAAAGGATGCCGTGAGGTGACCGATGCCGCAGCGAAGTGCCGGCCTGCTGATCCACAGACACACAGGCGGTGTGTTCGAATTTCTGCTCGTCCATCCAGGCGGCCCGTTCTGGGCGCGAAAGGATGAAGGCGCGTGGTCGATCCCGAAGGGTTTGATCGGCGACAACGAGGATGAGCTCGAAGCCGCCAAACGGGAAACCGAGGAGGAGCTCGGCGTCGCCATTGACGGCGACTTCCGGCCGCTCGGCAGCTACAGGCAGCCGGGCGGCAAGATTGTGGTGGCGTGGAGCGTCGAGGCCGATGTCGACACAGACGCCATCAAGAGCAACATGTTCACCATTGAGTGGCCGCCGAAATCGGGGACTATGAAGGAATTTCCCGAGGTGGATCGAGCCGGCTGGTTTTCGCTGCCCGAAGCGGGCCTCAAGATCCTCAAGGGCCAGCGCGCCATGCTCGACGATTTCCTGGAACGGCGGGGCGCCGACTAGGCATCTGCCCCTCTATCCGGCCTCGCCGGCAACCGCCCTCATCGCCGCATGATGCCGGCGCAGCGCGGCGAGGAAGCCGGCGCGGGCGTCGGGCGGCTCCAAGCCGCGCGGCTCATAGACGTGGCGGGTGAAGAAGAAACCGCTCAGCCGGAAGGCGTCCTCAAGCGCCGCCGCGTCCGCTCGCAGGCCGGAGCCGCGCTGTAGGAAGGCGGGCAGCGCCAGCATCTTGTCGTGCCAGGCAGCACCCGCTTCGCGGGAGACGGCGCGGCCCGATTTCGGCGAGACATAGGCGAGGTCCTGCCTCGTGCCGGTCGCCGCGCATTGGCTGAGGTCAAGGCCGAAGCCCAATTCATCGAGGATGAGCAGCTCGAAGCGGGCCACCAACTCTCCGGCTGCGTCGGCGTCGCCCAGATGGGAAATCATCACGGCAAGCGCCTCGTAGAGGCCGCCATGGGCATCGCGCTCGGGCAGGAGCCTCAGATGCGCGGCCATGGTTTGCAGGCCGTAGACGGCAACCGCGCTATCCATCAGCCGCGCGGCGTTCATCTCGATCGCCTCGGCCTGAAAGATGCCGAGATGCTCGTCGAGCCGCGCCCGCCACAGAAGGTCTACACGGTTGCCGGGCTGCAGCACTGGCTGCTGCTTGCGCGAGCGCCCTCCCCGCACCAGGCCGAGATGGCGGCCATGGGCGCGCGTCATCACCTCGAGGATGGCGCTGGTTTCGCCATGCCTGCGAGTGCCGAGAACGATTCCTTCGTCGCGCCATTCCATGGGCGGAGCTTTTCACCCCTTGGGTGGCGAAATCAAGATTTCGGAACGCCGGGCAGATCTGTGGCGACATTCGCTGGTGCCGTGTCACGCCCATTTCCGGTGATCGGCGAGCACCTCGTCGATCACCTGACGCTGCCTATCTACCTCGGTCTGGTTGGCGTCGTGACCGGCCACGGTGATCAGCGCTTTCCACAGCGCCCAGCCGCGGCCGCGCGCCCAGGTGGCGTCGTCGACGTCGATTCGGGTGCGGAAGGCCTCGCGGCTGGCGCCTTCAAAGAAGGTCCAGGTGATCGCCAGATCGCAGGACGGGTCGCCGACGCCGGACGTGCCGAAATCGATGACAGCGCTCAAGCCGCCATCCTCGACCAGAAGGTTGCCCGAGGCGACGTCGCCATGGAACCAGACCGGCGGACCATGCGAGGTAGCGGCAAGTGCGGCTTCCCAGACGATCGTGGCAGCTTGTGTGTCGATCCTGCCTTCCAGCGTGGCGATTGCCTGCCTTGCCTCGTCCTCATAAACGGTAAGCGGCCCGCCGCGGTGGAAATTGTGCCGGCCGGGCGCGGGCCCGTCCGTCGGGTCGATGCCCCTCAAGGCGACGAGGAAATCGGCGAGCGAGAGCGCGAACGCGACGAGATCGGCGATGTGCGCGTTCTTCGCCGTCTCGCCCTCGATCCAGCGATAGACCGACCAATGCCAGGGGTAGATTTCGGCCGGCTCGCCCATGGCCAGCGGCGTCGGAATGGGGAGCGGCAGGAGGGGCGCCAATTTCGGCAGCCAGCGTTGCTCCTTCTCGACCTGCAGCGAATAGGCGGCCGCGCTTGGCAGCCTGACCGTCATCTCGTCGCCAAGACGGAAGGTGCGGTTGTCCCAGCCGCCGGAAGCGACCCGGCTGACCGGCAGATCCCGCCATTCAGGGAACTGCGCATCGACCAGCCGGCGTACGAGATCGGTGTCGATGCTCGGTTGCGGATCATCCATATCGTCGTCCCAAAGCCGCTTCGCGCTTTCGGGCGACAGGCATCAATGGGGAAACTCCAGCCCCATCTCGCGGTAGCGCTCCGGGTCATCGCCCCAGTTCTCGCGCACCTTCACGAACAGGAAGAGGTGCACCTTCTGTTCCAGGATCTCGGCGATTTCGGCGCGTGCCGCCTGGCCGATGGCGCGGATCGTCTCGCCCTTGTGGCCGAGCACGATCTTCTTCTGACTGTCGCGCTCGACATAGATGACCTGTTCGATGCGGACCGAGCCGTCCTTCTTTTCTTCCCATTTCTCGGTTTCGATATGCGAGGAATAGGGAAGCTCCTGGTGCAGCCTCAGATAGAGCTTTTCACGCGTGATCTCGGCCGCGAGCTGGCGCATCGGCAGGTCGGATATCTGGTCCTCCGGATAGTACCAGGGCCCCAACGGAAGAGTCTCGGCGAGATAGTCGAGCAGATCCTTGCAGCCGGAGCCGGTGAGCGCGGAGACCATGAAAGTGCGCTTGAACGGTACGCGTTCGTTCGCGGTCGCGGCCAGCGCGAGAAGAGTCTCGGGCTTGACGCGGTCGACCTTGTTGAGGACGAGCAGCATGGGCTGGCGGACGTCCTTCAGCCGATCAAGAATGGCATCGGCATCGCCCTTGATGCCGCGCTCCGCGTCGATCAGAAGCACCACGACATCGGCATCCTTGGCGCCGCCCCAGGCGGTCGTCACCATCGCGGTGTCCAGCCGCCGCTTCGGCTTGAAGATGCCGGGCGTGTCGACGAAGACGATCTGCGCGTTGTCATGCGTGGCAATGCCGCGCACGATGGCGCGGGTGGTCTGCACCTTATGCGTGACGATCGACACCTTGGCGCCGACCAGCTGATTGACCAGCGTCGACTTGCCGGCATTGGGAGCGCCGATTAGCGCGACGAAGCCGGAGCGGGTGGCGGGGGGCTCGGGAGATTGATTTGCGGTCATGCCGCGCTCCATACGCCCTCGCGCAGCAAAAGAGTAGCCGCCGCGGCCTGCTCGGCCTCGCGCTTGGAGCGGCCGCTGCCGATCGCGGGAGCAAAAGTGCCGACCTTGACGCTGACGGTGAACAGCGGATCGTGGTCCGGGCCTTCGCGACCGTCGACCCGGTAGGCGGGGACGGCACCGGCGGCGGCCTGGTGCGCCCACTCCTGCAATTCGGTCTTGGCGTCGCGCCTCGCAGCGCCGATCGCCTGCGAGCGCGGCTGCCAGTAGCGGTGGATGAACGCACGGGCAACCTCGAGGCCACCATCCAGGTAAAGCACGGCAATCAGCGATTCCAGCGCATCGGCGCGCAGATTGGTGCGCTTGCGCCCTTCGAGATTGCGCACATCGGAACCGGCGCGGATCAGCTCGGGCAAGCCGATCTCCTCGGCGATGTCGGAGAGCGCCTCAGCATTGACCAGCGCGTTGAGACGCAGCGAAAGCTCGCCCTCGGCGGCTTCGGGAAAGGCCGCGAGCAGCATGTCGGCGACGACAAGGCCGAGAACGCGGTCGCCCAGGAACTCGAAGCGTTCGTAGTCGACGCCGGCATGGGTCGAGCGCGCGCTGGCATGGGTCAGCGCGCGCTGCAGGCGCTGACGATCGGCGAAGGCATGGCCGGTACGCTCGACAAGCGCCTCGGCAAGGGCATCGGCGGTCAAACGCTTGCTGGCCGCCATCGCTCTAGTGGACGAAATGGAACAGGCGATCGGCACGCATCAGCGACGGCCACTTCCAAATCTCGAGCGGGCTTGCCTTGCCGGCGATCGAGAAGAAGATGAGATTGGCGCGACCGACCAGGTTCTCGGCAGGAACAAAGCCGACGGTGAAGCGGCTGTCGGAGGAATTGTCGCGGTTGTCGCCCATCATGAAGTAGTGGCCGGGCGGCACGGTCCATTCGCGGGTGTTGTCGCCGATCGAATTCGGGGTCAGGTCGAGCGTGTCGTAGCTGACACCGTTCGGGAGCGTCTCGCGATAGACGTCGACGGGCTGAGGCACTTCGGTGATGTCGGGATTTTCGATCTGGCCTGTCTTCACGCGCGGCACGCCGACGTCGTTGATGAAGAGCTGGCCGTTCTTCATCTGGATTTTGTCGCCGGGCAGGCCGATGACGCGCTTGATGTAGTCGACCGACGGGTCCGGCGGGAACTTGAACACCACCACGTCGCCGCGCTTGGGCTCCGAGCCCCAGATGCGGCCGGAAAAGAGATCGGGGCCGAACGGCAGCGAATAGCGGGAATAGCCGTAGGCCCATTTGGTGACGAAGAGATAGTCGCCTTCCAGCAGCGTCGGCCGCATCGAGCCCGACGGGATGGAGAAAGGCTGGAAAAGCAGCGTGCGGATGACGAGCGCGAGCAGCAGAGCCTGGATGATGACGGAAAAGGTTTCACCAAGCCCGCCGGATTTCTTCTGCGATTTTTCAGCCACGCTCATGTCGTCCTCGATTGTGCGATGTTGGTATAGAGTCTCGGCGCGCGCTGGGCAACGTCATGCCGCTCGTGGTCAGATGGAATCAATGTGGCGCTTGTTCGGCGGGCACCGCCTCGATGATCACAAAGGCTTGAGCAAGCGGAAAATCATCGGTTATGGTCAGATGGATCAGCGCGCGATGGCCCTTCGGCAATATCTTCTCCAGCCTGGCGGCGGCGCCGCCGGTCAGCGCCATGGTCGGCGCACCGCTCGGCAGGTTGATCACGCCCATGTCGCGCCAGAACACGCCCTCGGCCATGCCGGTGCCCAGCGCCTTGGCGCAGGCCTCCTTGGCGGCGAAGCGCTTGGCGTAGGAAGCCGCGCGGGCGGCCCGCCTTTCCGACTTGGCCTGCTCGACCTCGGTGTAGATGCGCTGGACGAAGCGCTGGCCGTGCCGCTCCAGCGATTTCTCGATGCGTCTGATGTCGATGAGATCGCTGCCGATGCCGATGATCATTGCGCCGGCATTTCCCGTCCACCCTGCCGCGCTTTCTTCTCGGCACGCTCGGCCATGCGCTTCCTGCGCTGCTCGCGAAACACGGTCATGCCCCAGCGCGTGACGCCATAGAACAGGAGGCCGAAGACCAGGCCAAGCAGCACCGCGCCGATCAGCATCGGCTCCAAAACGGGCTGCCAGAGCTTGTCGAAGGAGAGCTTGTGCATCATTTCGCCGAGATGCTCGGGAGGCCCGTGCCTCGGCAGATGCTCACGCAGGATCAGTTTGCCGATTTCCCAGGACGCGCCCCACAACAGCGGGGCGGTCAGCGGATTGCCGAAAAACACCGCGCCAAGCGCCGCCGCGACCAGATTGCCGGCGATCACCCAGCAAAGCACCGCGGCAACCACGAAATGGACGCCAAGCGGGAAGAAGGACGCAAAAACACCCGCGGCGACGCCGGCGGCGACCGAATGTGGCGTCGACTTCAGCCGCAGGATGCGCTTGGAAAAATACTGCACGGAACGTGAGAACGAGCGGCGCGGCCATAGATAAGTACGCACCCGCTCAAGGAGGCCATCAGGCTCTCGGCGTCGAAAAAGCACTCTGTTCCAGTTCCCGGTCCAATGCGCTGCCCCTGCCCACCGGGACGCGCCACACATATCTTGCGCCTCCATGGCGCAGAAAGGCAACAAGACACTGATATAGCGACGGCAAGTCCGAACAACAACGAAACGCCGCCGCGATGGACTGCCGCAGGTCTAACAAGACCGCCATTCTGGCGAAACTGAGGAAAGAAAGACAACGTGCCCGCCCGCGCGATAACGGCGCCGGCGGATCGACTGATGAACCGCGCATCGGTTCAGCGGCCCTCACCTGACTGCAGCAGCGGTACAGCCAGCCAAACATCGCGTAGTCTGTCTTGAAAAGTCTTACGGCCGCCTGAAGCGGTCATGAGGGATTTCCGCGGTCGCCGTGATCTCGATCAACAGGTCGGGATGATAGAGGCGAACGACCTCCACAGTGGTCGTAACCGGAAATGGCTCAGCAAAAAACTGCTTGCGGATTTCTCCTGCGGCCATGAACTTCTGTATGTCCGTGGCGTACTGGGTCAAGGATATGATCTCGGCCATCGTGCCGCCAACGGACGCCAGAACGGCCTGAATATTCTCCAACGTTTTGCGGACCTGTGCCGGCATATCGTTCTTGCCGACGACTTGCCCTTCCTTGTCGAGCGAAACCTGTCCCTTGAGATGGACGATCTGGCCCACCCCTTGGATCTTCAGCATGGAAAAAGCGCCGAATGGCTGCCAGATTTCGGAGGGATTGAAGCTTGTCGCCATGTGAGCTTTCGAATTTGGGCTGGCCAAGTCTATGACCGGTATTCGCTGACCTCGACCAGATTGCCGTCCGGATCGCGGAAATAGACCGACATCATCGCACCGCGCGCGCCGGTGCGTTCGACCGGGCCGACTTCGATCGCCACGCCATTCGCCGCGAGGCTGGCCTGGACCTCTGCAAGCGGCACCGAAGCCACAAGGCAGAAGTCACCGGAACCGGCAGTTGGCGCCTTGGCCTTCGGCTCGAAAGTGCGGTCGACTTCATGCAGGTTGATCTTCTGCGAGTCGAACAAAAGCGCGGTCGGCCGGTTCGGCTCGTCCAGGCGCCGCATGCCGAGCACACGCTCGTAGAAGTCGCAGGTCGCTTTGATCGAGCGGACCGTCAGCACGAAATGGTCGATGCCGGCTATCATCGCCAACTCGACACATGCCGCTGGCAAGGAGGTTCAAGCGGCGCGCTCAAGTGCTTGTTTTTGCACATCACGACGTCAGATGTTGCGGCTTCCAGGCTTAACGGCCGGGATGGCGGCGAGTTCCGGCGGCAGGCGGTCGGCGGGGTAGGCCGGCACTTCATATTCGGCAAGTGCGATCAACGGCACGCCGACATCGGTCTTGCCGGCCGAGCGATCGATGATGCAGGCGGCCGCTACAACCTCGGCGCCAAGCTCGCGCAGGCAATCGATGGTCTCGCGGATCGAGAGGCCGGTGGTGACGATATCCTCGACGATGACTACGCGCGCGCCCTTGGCGATCTCGAAGCGGCGCAGCCTGAATTCGCCCCCTTCCCGCTCGACCCAGATCGCCGGCGCGCCGAGGTGGCGCGAGGTCTCATAGGCCGGGATCAGGCCGCCGATGGCCGGGCCGACGACATAGTCGATCCTGCCGGGCACCGCCTTGCGGATCTTCTCGGCCAGCGCCTTGCAGAGACGCTCGGTCTTGTCCGGATGCATGAACACGCGAGCCTTCTGCAGGAAGACCGGGCTGCGCAGGCCGGACGTCAGGATGAAATGTCCTTCGAGAACGGCGCCGGCCTCGCGGAAAATGCCCAGCACTTCGTCGGTGTTCATTTCGTTCCCCATTCAATCTTTCATTTAGCCGTTGACGCGCCGTGCGTCGCTGACGCTCGAATTGTCCTTGAGCTGCGACAACAACCGGTTGAGGTGCTTCAGGTCCCAGACCTCGAGGTCGATGAGCATCTCGGTGAAATCGGGCGCCGTGCGTATCATCGACAGCGTGTGGATGTTGGCGTCGTTGGACGCCACCACCTGGGCGATGTCGGCCAACGAGCCCGGCGCATTTATGGCGGTGACCGATATACGGGCGGGAAAACGTTCCTTGGTGCGCTCGTCGATGTCCCAGCGCACGTCGATCCAGCGCTCGGGCTGGTCATCGAAAGCCTGCAGCGCCGGCGACTGGATCGGATAGATGGTGATGCCGGTTCCCGGCTGGATGATGCCGACGATGCGGTCGCCGGGCACGGCACCTTCCGGCGCGAAGCGTACCGGCAGGTCGCCGCGCACGCCGCGGATCGGCACGGCCCCGTCGCGAGGCTGGTCCTTGCCCTTTCGCGCGGCGCGTGTGCCCGGCATCTGGAACAGCATGCCGGCGGCGTTGCGGATCTTCGACCAGCCCTCCTCGCGCTGCTTGGGCGCCGCGACGGTGACGCGCTCGTCCTTATAATCGGGGAAGACCGCCTTCATGACGTCGGTGGAGCTCAGCTCGCCGCGGCCGACGGAGGCCAGCACGTCCTCGATATCCTTGCGCGCCAGACGGTGCAGAACCGGCTTCAGGCTCTCCTTGGTGAAGGTCTTGCCGGCGCGCTCGAAGGCGCGCTCCAGGATACGGGCGCCAAGGCCCGAATATTGCTTGCGGATCGCGTTCTTGGTGGCGCGGCGGATGGCGGCGCGCGCCTTGCCGGTGACCACTACCGATTCCCAGGCGGCGGGCGGCACCTGCGCCTTGGAGCGGATGATCTCGACCTCGTCGCCATTCTTCAATTCCGTCATCAGCGGCATGATGCGGCCATTGACCTTGGCGCCAACGCAGGTGTCGCCGACATCGGTGTGGACGGCATAGGCGAAGTCGATCGGTGTCGCGCCACGCGGCAGCGCGATCAGCATGCCCTTGGGCGTGAAGCAGAAGACCTGGTCCTGGAACAGCTCCAGCTTGGTGTTCTCGAGGAAATCCTCTGGATTGTCGCCCTCGGCCAGTTGCTCGATGGTGCGCCTGAGCCAGGCATAGGCGTTGGTCTCCTTGGAGATCGCGTGGCCGGCGCCGTTCATCTTGCCGCCGGTATCCTTGTAGATCGAATGGGCGGCGACGCCGTATTCGGCGATCTTGTTCATCTCCTTGGTGCGGATCTGCAATTCGACGCGCTGGCGCGACGGGCCGACGATGGTGGTGTGGATCGAGCGGTAGTCGTTCTGCTTGGGCGTCGAGATGTAGTCCTTGAAGCGGCCGGGCACCATCGACCAGGTGGTGTGGATGGCGCCAAGCGCGCGGTAGCAGTCGTCGACCGAATCGACGACGACACGGAAGCCGAAGATGTCGGAGAGCTGCTCGAAGGAGAGCGCCTTGGCCTCCATCTTGCGGAACACCGACCATGGCTTCTTCTGCCGGCTTTTCACGCTCGCCTTGATGGCGTGTTTCTCGAACAGGCCGGACAGCGCCGTCTCGATCTCCTGCAGGACGCCCTTGTTGCGCTCGAAAATCTCGGCAAGCCTCGCGGTGACGGCTCGATAGGCTTCCGGGTTGATGTAGCGGAAGGCGATTTCCTCCAGCTCCTCGCGCATGCCCTGCATGCCCATGCGCCCGGCCAAGGGGGCATAGATGTCCATCGTTTCCTCGGCGATGCGCAGGCGCTTGGACTCGGGCATATGGTCGAGCGTGCGCATGTTGTGCAGGCGGTCGGCGAGCTTGACGAGGAGAACGCGAATATCCTCGGAGATCGCGAGCAGCAGCTTGCGCAGGTTCTCGGCCTGCTCGGCCTTCTTGGAGACGAGGTCGAGCTTCTTCAGCTTGGTCAGGCCCTCGACCAGCTTGCCCATTTCGGGACCGAACAGCTCGTCGATCTCGGCCCTGGTCGCGGTCGTGTCCTCGATCGTGTCGTGCAGCAGGGCAACGGCGATGGTCGCCTCGTCCATATGCATCTCGGTGAGGATGGCCGCCACTTCCAGCGGATGCGAGAAATAGGGATCGCCCGAGGCACGCTTCTGGTGGCCATGCTTCTGCATGGCATAGACATAGGCCTTGTTGAGCAGCGCCTCGTTGACGTCAGGCTTGTAGCGCTGCACGCGCTCGACAAGCTCATACTGACGCATCATGGGCGGGATCTCGCGGTGCTGAAATGATTGATGCGCCGCACTGACGTGCGACGCATCCCATAGATAGCCACGAAACTTACGAGACGGAAGTGCCGGATTCTTGATCCAGGCGAACTCTGGAGCTTTTCAGAATACGCTCAACAACCAGCTGAGCAGAATTATCAAAAGCTCTTAGTAGTCGTCGCTCTTTTCCGGGGGTACCAGACCTTCGATGCCGGCGAGCAGGTCTTCCTCGCTCATGCGGTCGAAAGCGATGTTCTCCTCGGCGTCGTCGGCGTCGGCCGCGACGGCGGTCGCGCCGGTCTGATCGGTGATCGCCTCGCCCTCGGCCTCCGGCTCGTCAACCTCGACATGCTTCTGCAGCGAGTGGATCAGGTCTTCCTTGAGATCGTCGGGCGACAGCGTCTCCTCGGCGATCTCGCGCAGCGCGATGACCGGGTTCTTGTCGTTGTCGCGCGGAACGGTGATCTGCGCGCCCTGGCTGATCTGGCGGGCGCGATGGCCGGCGAGCAGCACGAGTTCAAAACGGTTGTCGACCTTGTCGATGCAATCTTCAACGGTTACGCGGGCCATGGACTGCCCCTTTCATGCGATGGATTTGATGGAAAGCTGGCGCGCTCCATAACGCGGGCGCGGCCGAAATACAAGCTTTATGGCAGCGCGGGCGGCTTTGCCGCCTTTGCGCGGCTCATCGCTGGATCATGCCATGATACGTCTCACGTGGTCGCGATCACAATTGCTTGCAATGCCGGGCCGTGCCCTTGGATATCCATAAATTGCGCGTTATCTCGGATGTGACGGGTAGCAAACGCATTGTCGGACCCATTCGTCGACGCATTTTGACGACAGAAATTTTCGAAAGGGATGTTTTTCTATGTTCGATCCCCGTGAAAAGATCGCTCTTTTCATCGACGGCGCCAATCTCTACGCCACGTCGCGGGCCCTGGGCTTCGACATCGACTACCGCAAGCTTCTGTCGAGCTTCCAGAAGCGCGGTTATCTGCTGCGCGCTTATTATTACACCGCGCTGGTCGAGGATCAGGAGTATTCCTCGATCCGGCCGCTGATCGACTGGCTCGACTATAATGGCTTCAAGGTGGTGACCAAGCCCGCCAAGGAATTCACCGACTCGACCGGCCGCCGCAAGATCAAGGGCAACATGGACATCGAGCTGACCGTCGATGCGCTGGAGCTTGCCGACGTCGTCGACCATTATGTCATCTTCTCCGGCGACGGCGACTTCCGCACGCTGGTCGAGGCGCTGCAGCGGCGCGGCCGCAAGGTGTCCATCATTTCGACAATGGCTTCGCAGCCGCCGATGATTTCCGACGACCTGCGCCGCCAGGCCGACCATTTCATCGATCTGATGACGCTGAAGAGCGAGGTCGGCCGCGATCCGTCCGAGCGGCCGGTGCGCCGACCGGAACCCGCCGAAGTCGACGAGGACGATTATTGACGGGCGGCGGCCTTGAGCGCCGCACCCTCTCCGGAACCCAGCCGTGACTGCCCGCTCTGCCCGCGGCTGCATGATTTCATCGCCGCCTGGCGCGAACGCGAGCCGGGCTGGTTCAATGCACCGGTGCCGACCTTCCTGCCCCCCGAGGGCGAAAATTCCGTCCGGCTGCTGATCGTCGGGCTGGCGCCCGGGCTGCGCGGCGCCAACCGAACGGGGCGCCCCTTCACCGGCGACTACGCCGGCGACCTTCTCTACGGCACGATGATCGCGCAGGGTTTGGCGCGCGGCGAGTTCAAGGCAAGGCCGGACGACGGACTGGAGCTTGTCGGCACGGCAATCACCAATGCGGTGCGCTGCGTGCCGCCGGAAAACAAGCCGGTGGGCGCCGAGATCGCCACCTGCCGGACTTTTTTGAAACCCACCATCGCGCGCTTCCCCAACCTGCGCGCCATCCTCACGCTCGGTTCGATCGCGCATCAGTCGACGGTGCGGGCGCTGGGCGAGCGCGTCGCAGCCATTCCGTTCCGCCACGGCGGCAAGCAGGAAGCCGGCGGCATCGTGCTGTTTTCCAGCTATCACTGCTCGCGCTACAACACCAACACGGGTGTGCTGACGGAAGAGATGTTCGTCAGCGTGTTCAGTGAGATTGCGGCGTTCCTGAGGAATTAGGGGGCGGAGCGAACAGCTCGGCCAGCGTCTCGCGGCCGCCCTTCAGAACGTTGAGATCGACATCGCCTTCGATGCCGTCGACGCGGCCCATATTGTGATACTGCCAATAGATCCAGTCCCTCTCGCTCGGCCTGGTCTCCAATGAACGCAGCCAGCGCCGGCGCGCGATGATGGTTGCCGAGTAGGCGTCGGCCGCCTCGTCAGTCAAATAGAGGATTGCCTGCTTGCCGAACGCCGTCTCGACCGGGCCGAGGAATGCGGCAAGCTCGGTGTTCAACTGCTCGGGCGAGGGTCGCTGGGGGCAGTTGCCGCCGAATTCGATATCGACCACCGGCGGCAAAAGCGGCTCGCCGCGCGGCACCACGGCGATGAAATTCTTCGCCTGGTCGGCGCCGGGCCGGCAGAAGGTGAAGAAGTGATAGGCGCCGACCGCCAGGCCGGCCGCACGGGCTTCGCGTAGGTTAGCAGCGAACAGTGTGTCGACATGGGTGCCGCCTTCCGTAGCCTTGATGATGGCGAAGGCGACATCGTCGGCAGCGACGCGCCGCCAGTCGATCGTCGCCTGATGATGCGAAACGTCGATGCCCCGGATCGGAAACTCGGCGCGGTCCGGTGAAAAGCCACGGAACCAGAAATAGGCGCCTGCCGCGACGGCACAGGCGACAACCACGCCGGCAAGGCTCCAGAAAACGATCCGCTTCCTCAAGACCGCCCCCGTCAGAAGATGAGATTGCGCCGGACGAAAGAGTCGGCCAGTGGCTTTTTTCAGGCGGTCGGTTTCTGCCGCCTGGCCGCGGCTCAGCCACGCTCCTTCAGCAGCCGGCCCTTCTCGCGCGACCAGTCGCGCTGCTTTTCGGTCTCGCGCTTGTCGTGCAATTTCTTGCCGCGGGCGATCGCGAGCAGCAGCTTGGCGCGGCCGCGGTCGTTGAAATAGATCTTGAGCGGCACCAGCGTCATGCCCTCGCGCTCGACGCTTTGCGAGAGCTTGGCCATCTCGCGCTTCGAGACAAGCAGTTTGCGGCGCCGGCGCGGCTCGTGGTTGAAGCGGTTGGCTTGCAGATATTCCGGCAGATAGGAATTGATCAGCCAGATCTCGCCGCCCTCGGCCGAGGCGTAGCTCTCCTGGATGTTGGCCTGGCCCTGGCGCAGCGACTTGACCTCGGTGCCGGTCAGCACCAAGCCGGTCTCGATTGTGTCGAGCACCTCGTAGGAAAAGCGCGCCTTGCGGTTTTCGGCGACCGTCCTGTTGTTGGGGTCGGCTTTCTTGACTTGATTCATAATGCGGAGAGGTGGCGCCTCATCCCTAATTAATCAAGCCGGCGTGCTTCATCGCCTGATCGATCTTTTCAGCCGTCGCGGCCTCGACCGTCACCAGCGGCGAGCGCACCACGTTCTCGACCTTGCCCAACTTCGACAACGCGTATTTCGACCCGGAAACGCCAGGCTCAATGAAGATCGCCTTGTGCAGCGGCAAGAGCCGGTCCTGCAGCTCGAGCGCCTTGGCGCTGTCGCCGGAGAGCGTCGCTTCCTGGAATTCGGCGCAGAGCCGTGGCGCGACATTCGATGTCACCGAAATGCAGCCGACGCCGCCATGGGCGTTGAAGCCGAGGGCCGAAGCATCCTCGCCGGATAGCTGGATGAACTCCTTGCCGCAGGTCATGCGCTGCTCGGAGACGCGCTCGACCTTGCCGGTCGCATCCTTGACGCCGACGATGTTCTTGAAGTCGTGGGCCAGGCGGCCCATCGTCTCTGGCGTCATGTCGATCACCGAGCGCGGCGGGATGTTGTAGATGATGATCGGCAGCCTGGTCGCCCGGGCGACAGCCGCGAAATGCTCATAAAGGCCGCGCTGCGTGGGCTTGTTGTAGTAAGGCGTGACCACGAGGGCGGCATCGGCGCCGGCCTTTTCGGCATATTGCACCAGCCCGACCGCTTCCTCGGTGTTGTTGGAGCCGGCGCCTGCAACGACCGGCACCCTGCCCTTGGCCACCTCGATGCAGACCTTAACGACCTGGCGGTGCTCGTCATGCGAGAGCGTCGGCGACTCGCCGGTGGTGCCGACCGGAACGAGGCCCTTGGTGCCCTCCGCGACCTGCCATTCGACGAAGGCGCGAAAGGCTTTCTCGTCGAAACGCCCGCTCTTTTCGAACGGTGTGACGAGCGCGGTGAGCGAGCCTCTCAGCATATCTTCCAAACTCCTTGGAACTCTCGGGAACGTATCAGGTTTGTCGGTCGGGTTACTTGCGCGCCTTCTAACCGAAAGCGAAGCCGCGCACCATAGTCTCGACACGGTTTAGCGGCAAGCATCGGCGTAATGCCAGCAAGCGCTATTCGAACGGCCTCGATAACCTTTTGTTTACGAGCCCTTCACGACCTAAGTTTAGGCTCCGCATCGGGTTCTCTAATGCCCGCGCCTGCTGACGATGTGCTAGGATTGCAACCATGCCGACGAGGCGGCCTCATCTCTTCGCGCTTTTGGGCGCGATCGTCGCGCTGACGCCCACCGTGGCGATCGGTGGCAGCGTCGACGCGCGCGCGACGGCTTCCATCCCGGCGCCGGACGTGCCTCAAGCGCCTGG
The DNA here is from genome assembly GCA_004020875.1 of Mesorhizobium sp. Taxonomy (GTDB): domain Bacteria; phylum Pseudomonadota; class Alphaproteobacteria; order Rhizobiales; family Rhizobiaceae; genus Mesorhizobium. Next base: position 162,058 of record SAPZ01000005.1, on the reverse strand, counting down.
CCAGATGCCGGCCGTCCCACCCACCGACATCGCGCAACTGAAGAGTGGCCTCGACGCGCTTGCCGCCAACAACATTGCCGGCGCGCGCAATGCGCGCGACACGCTGCCCGCCACTTCGCTCGACCGGCACATCCTGGCCTGGGCGATCGCGCTCTATGGCGGCGACCAGGTGCCGAGCGGCGAGATTGCCGATGCCGCCAAGATGCTGCCCGGGTGGCCGGGCACGATCGCGCTGCGCAGGAACAGCGAGCGCGCGCTCTATCGCGAGAACCCGCCGCCGCAGGTGGTGGTGCAGGCCTTCGGCCGGAGCCAGCCGCTGACGCCGGAGGGAATCATCATCCTTGCCCGCTCGCAGGTGGCGCTTGGCAACTTGGCGGCGGCGCGCGCAGCGCTGGTGCCGTTCTGGCGCAGCGAGAAGCTGGAAGCCAAGGATGAGAACGCCATCATCAAGGAGTTCGGCATGCTGATCCCGGCGGCCGACCATCGCTACCGCATGGAGCGCATGTTCTATGCCGACCGGCCGTCCTCGGCCCTGCGCGTCGCCGGCCTCGCCGGCGCGCAGCCCCTGGCGGATGCCTGGGCCGCGGCCGACAAGGGCGACAAGAACACCGCAAAACTGTTGAAGGCGGTGCCCGCGGCCCAGCGCTCGGCCGGCTATTTCTTCGCTGAGGCGGAATATCTGCGCAAGCAGCAGAAATTCGCCGATGCCGCTGCTGTCGTGATGAAGGCGCCGACCGATCGCGATTCGCTGGTCGACCCCGATGCCTGGTGGGTGGAACGGCGTGTGCTCTCGCGCGAGCTGGTCGATCAGGGCGACATGAAGACCGCCTACAAAATCGTCTCCCTGCATGCAGCCGAAAGCCCGGCCAATGCCGCCGAGGCCGAGTTCCATGCCGGCTGGTACGCGCTGCGCGGCCTGAACGATCCGGCGACCGCCGCCACCCACTTCAAGCGCATCGCCGAGCTCGCGCAAGGACCGGTGTCGCTGTCACGCGCCTATTACTGGCTCGGCCGAACCGCGGAAGTCGGCGGTCCAGGGAGCGCCAAGGATTATTTCACGCGCGCGGCCAGCTACGGCACGACCTTCTATGGCCAACTCGCGGGCGAGCGCGTGGGGTTGAGGGCACTCAACATCGCCTATCCGAAACCGAGCGCGGCCGACCGCCAGAGCTTCGACGGCCGCGAGGCGGTGAGCGCGATCAAGCGACTGCAAGAGGCGGGCTATGACCGCTACGCCGAGACGCTCTATCGCGACCTCGCCGGCCAATTGACCAGCCCGGGAGAGCTGGCGCTGCTTGCGGTGCTGGCGGAAAAGCAGGGCAATCATTTCATGGCGCTGAAAGTCGGCAAGATCGCCGCCCAGCGCGGCATCGATGTCGGCGCGCTGTCGCATCCGCTGGGTGTCATTCCCGATTCGGCCAACATTTCCGGGTCCGGCAAGGCGCTCGCCTACGCTATTGCCCGCCAGGAAAGCGAATTCAATGTGGGCGCCGTTTCCAGTGCCGGCGCGCGCGGCCTGCTGCAGTTGATGCCGGGCACCGCCAAGCAGTTGGCGAAGAAGGCCGGCATGAGTTTCTCGCAGGCGCGGCTGACAAGCGATGCCGGCTACAACGCGACGCTGGGCTCGGCTTTCCTCGGCGAGCAGCTCGACCGCTTCGGCGGCTCCTATGTGCTGACCTTCGCCGGTTACAATGCCGGCCCGAACCGCGCCGCACAGTGGGTGGCGAAATACGGCGACCCGCGCGGCAAGGACGTGGATGCGGTCGTCGACTGGATAGAGCGGATTCCCTACACGGAAACAAGAAGTTACGTGCAGCGCGTGATGGAGAATTACGAGGTCTACAAGATGCGTATTTCGGGCAAGTACGACATCGTGGGGGACCTTGTGAACGGACGGAGCTGAGGCGTTCTTCCTTCTCACGCTGCCGAGAAGGGAAGGTCTTCCCCATTTGACGATCCTTGCCCTCGCCTGTAGCTGTCGGTCACCAGCGAGGAGCGGCATTGCCATGGCGAACGAAGGTTTCTCCGACTTCTTCTATTCCGCGCCCGACGGCTTGAAGCTCCATGCCCGGGTCTATGGCGAGACAAGCGACAGCGGCTGGCCGGTCGTATGCCTGCCGGGCCTTACCCGCAATGCCCGCGACTTCCATGAACTGGCGCTCCATCTTTCCATCAAGTCAGAGAGCCCCCGCAAGGTCATCGCGTTCGACTACCGCGGCCGCGGCCAATCGGACTACGATCCCGATATAGGCCACTATAATGTCGGGGTCGAAGCCGGTGACGTGCTTGCCGGGATGTCGGCGCTCGACATCGAGCAGGCAGCCTTCGTCGGCACGTCGCGCGGCGGCCTGATCATCCATGCGCTTGGCGCGCTGAAATCGGCAGCGCTGAAAGCCATCGTGCTGAACGACATCGGCCCGGTGATCGAGACGGCAGGCTTGATCCATATCCGCTCCTATCTCGACCGTGCGCCGAAACCGAAGACGTTCGCCGAGGCGGTGGATGCCCAGCGGCGCGTGCATGGCGCCGATTTCCCGGCGCTCGCCGACGCCGACTGGGCGCGGATGGTCCGAGCGATCTGCCGCGAGACGGCGGTCGGCTGGGTGCCGGATTTCGATCCGGCCCTGATCGACACGCTGGCCGGCGCCGACTTCTCGAAGCCTTTGCCGGATCTGTGGCCGCAGTTCGACGAACTTGCCGCCGTGCCGCTGCTTGCCATCCGCGGCGCAAAATCGAAACTTCTGTCCTCAGCGACGCTTGAGGAGATGCGCAGGCGTCATCCCGGAATGGAATCGGCCACCGTCGAGGGGCAAGGCCATGCGCCCTTCCTTGAGACCGGCGGCGTGCCGGAGAAGATTGCGGCGTTCCTCGACCAGGCTGAAAATCAGGTCGAGCGAAAGTAAAACCCGAGACTAACTCAGCCCCGGCTATGCCATTAGAATATAGATTGGGCTCGCTGACGGGACCCGTTCCGACCAGCCTATTCGCCTTTCGAGCGCTTGCGGCGTGCCTTGGCCGGCTCCGGCCGCTTCGCCTTGCGAGACGACGGGGCGGAAGTCGGCGTGGTAAGGGGCGAGGCAAACACGGAGCTCTCCGCCGAGCCCGGCGACTGTTCGTGACTGCGCGGCTTCTCGAGAACGGTGACGCAGCCGTCGAGGTCGTTGGTGGCCAAATGAGCGTAACGCATGGTCATCGACAGCGTCTGGTGGCCCAACCACATCTGCACGCGCCTTATGTCGATGCCGCCCTGGACGAGACGCGAAGCGCAAGTGTGGCGCAGGATGTGCGGCACCACCTGCTCGTCGGCGCCGAGTCCGACTTCCGTCTTCGCCTCGTTCCAAATCGTGCGATATTGCGCCTGCGTGAGCTTGGTGAACGGGCCCTTCGGCCGGCGTCCTTCCGTATTCGGCGGCAGCTTGATCACTTCCTTGACCCGTTCGGTCATCGGAATGGTACGGCTGCGGCCGGATTTGGTGATCCAAAAGGAGACGCGATGTTCCTGAATGTCGTTCCAGATCAGGCCGAGCGCCTCGCCGAGGCGGCAGCCGGTATCGACCAGGAAGACGGAAAGCCGGTAGGCATCCTCGCTGCGGCTCCTGATCGCCGCGAACAGCCTTGCCTCTTCGTCCCTCTCGAGGAAACGAATCCGCCCCGCCCGCTCCTTCTGGCGGCGAAACTCGGGCAGGCTGTGGATATCTCCCATCTTATGCGCCTTACGCAGCAATTTGCTGAGGGCAGCCATCTTGCGATTGATGGTTGCATTGCTGTTACCGCGCTGGCGCAATGTACCGATAAGATTGTCCAGGGTGTTCTGGCCAAAGGTGCTGAAACGCTCTCCCAGAAGGATCTCGTCTATTTCACCGATGAAGAAGCTGACATTGTATTTATGCCGCCCATCATCCCAGAGTATATCTCGATAAGCTGCGAAAAGCTCCCCGATCCGATACGACTTTACTTCTCTGATCTTGTTATAGGTGTATCGAAAGTTCGAATTCTGAGAAGAAAATACCGCAAAATGACCAGAGGGCTCACCCTCTTGAACCGCTTCGTTCGACATTTTAGCCACATCCCACTGTGGTTAAGGGGCCAGCCCTAACCGTTCGGAGATGTCCTTTCAAGAGTTTTCGAATCTTGTCGACGACCTTATCCGCCAGTCGCGGAACCCACAGGTCGACCAACAAACCCGATCAGCTTAGCGTTTCACCCCCATCCTTTCGTTTGAATTGCCGCAGTCGCGAAAACAAAAACGGCCCGGGCGTGAAGACGCCCGGGCCGGATTTCAACTGTATCGAACCAGCCCTTAGAAGTCGCGCTGGAAGCGAAGCATGCCGCCGACGCTGTTCTTCTTGGTGGCGCCCGTCCAAGCGAAGTTCTCCGGACCGGCATCGCCGAACCGGCCTGCATGGAGGTAGTCAACTTCAGCGGTGACCGTCAGGCCCGGAACGACGGTATAAGCGACGTTTGCGGCAACGCCGAGATTCTTCCACTGATCAGCAGAAATCTGGGCGTTGAGCGAGGCCTTCTCGCTGAACTTGTACGTACCACCGCCCCACACTGCCCAGCTGCCACCCCAAGGCTTGTAGAAGCCGCGGCCGCCAGCATAGTCAAAGTAGCTGGTGTCCTCGAGGTGGTTCTTGGAGCCGAAGCCGCCCATGATGAACAGCGACAGCGCGTCATTGACGTTCACGTCCAAGCGTACCTTGCCGGACACCGATTCGTAGTTGCTGTCATAGGCAACGACGCCGGTGATAGCGCCCCAACCTTGCGTCCACTTCACGCCGCCGACAACGTGCGGAACATAGGAGTCGATCGCGCCAGCGCCGTAGTAATGGCCGTAGTGGGTGCCGTCCTTGATGGTGCCCGCGCCCGAGCCTTCTTCGAGCGAGACCACCGCCGAGAAGCCGTTGCCGGCGTCGAAGTAGTACTGCACGACGTTGGTGTCGAAGCCGCCATAGGGGATCAGCGTATCCTGTATGACGTTGCCGGCGTAGCCGATGAACGTATCGAAGGCCGATTCATCCTTACCGACGCGCAGGCCGCCGAGCTGGATCCAGGCGAAGTTCAGCGAGACGGAGCCGCCGGGGGCGTTCACGAAGGGTGCATAGTCGGCATTGTGGTTTTGGAAGTTGAAGCGCGTCTCGGTGTAGGTCTTCAACGTGCCGAGCTCGGTTTCCTGACCGGTCCAGGTCTTCAGCGAGAAACGAGCATGCTTGTACCAGGTTCCCTGGTCCTTGCCGGTCTTGACGTCGCCGCCGCGAGCGCCATCGAACGAACCGAGATCGCCGGCTCCGATGTCGTAGCGCAGATAGCCGCCGATGCGCAGGCAGGTCTCGGTGCCCGGGATGTAGAAGTAGCCGGCGCCGTAGACGTCGCAGATCTTGACGTATTCGGCCGGTTCCGGCTCGGCGACGGTCACCGCGTCGGCGGCGCGAGCACCGGAAACTGCGATCAGGGCCGCAGCTGAGCCGAGAAGAAGGCTCTTGATGTTCATTTTCTGACCTCCAGTCAAAAGTTAAAAAACGGGTCTGGGTATTTTTTGCTGAAGGACAGCGTTCCCTGCCCCATCCCCACTACCGAAAAAGATGCGCACCGCGCCGCTCCTTCGAACGTGACCTTTACCCATGAGCCGGCGCCGTTCAACCATCATCGTATCGCCGCAAGGGCTGTCCGAGCGCTATCGCGGAGCGTTGTTGCACAAATGACACGATTTGGCCTCACTCAGAAAGCTCTCGTTAACCATCGGGGGCCCTGAGGCCGGTGAATCAGAGCGAATTCGGCAATGGGTCGGCTGAATTGCGGCGTCCCGTCGAGTCGCCCTGTCCGCTTGTTGCCGCAGAATCGCCTTGCGAAGAGGCTTGTTGAACACAGTGCCGGGGAAGATGGCGGAGAGGATGGGATTCGAACCCACGAGAAGCTTTTGACCTCTACTCCCTTAGCAGGGGAGCGCCTTCGACCACTCGGCCACCTCTCCGTCGCGCCGCTGGATAAAGAAAAGCGTGGGCACAATCAACAAGCCGGCGCCATAATCGCCGAAAAATCGTCTGGCCGGCAGCTTCGGAAAGCGGCGGAGCATCGGGATCGCATCGGCCCAGACATGGCGAATCGTGACTTACGCGGCCGTTTCGAGCCAGGCGCAGGTGCCTTCATTGGTGCGCGATCCTAGAGCGGAAACCCGACACGCAATCACCGGCAGACGCCATTCGTTCCGCTGTACGGAGGCGAAAAAGACCGCAATAACAAGGCATTGCCCATAATTTTGGCCGAGACTCCACATCAGTCGCTTTCGATTCTGACTGGAGGTCAGAAAATGAACATCAAGAGCCTTCTTCTCGGCTCAGCTGCGGCCCTGATCGCAGTTTCCGGTGCTCGCGCCGCCGACGCGGTGACCGTCGCCGAGCCGGAACCGGCCGAATACGTCAAGATCTGCGACGTCTACGGCGCCGGCTACTTCTACATCCCGGGCACCGAGACCTGCCTGCGCATCGGCGGCTACATTCGCTATGATGCCGCCGGCGGCGACATAGGTTCGTTCGATGGCGCTCGCAGCGGCGACGTCAAGGACGGCAAGGACCAGGGTACTTGGCTGAAGAACACCCGCTTCACGCTGAAGACCTGGACCGGCCAGGAAACCGAGCTCGGCACGTTGAAGACCTATACCGAAATGCGCATGAATTTCGGTAATCACAACGCCGACTATGCCATCAACTCGGCTGAAAATAAGTCCTTTGATCTGCACTTCGCCTACATCCAGCTCGGTGGCCTGCGCGTTGGTCTCGACGAATCGGCCTTCGACACGTTCGTCGGCTACGCGGGCAACGTCATCAACGATACGCTGGTCCCCTACGGCGGCTTCCAGACTAACGAGATCCAGTACTACTTCGACGCCGGCAACGGCTTCTCGGCTGTGGTCTCGCTCGAAGAAGGTTCGGGCGGTGGCAATCAGACCTTTGGCCATTATTACGGCGTTGGCACGATCGACTCTTATGTCCCGCACATCGTCGGCGGCGTGAAGTGGACGCAGGGTTGGGGCGCCATCACCGGTGTCGTTGCTTATGACAGCAACTACGAATCGGTGTCCGGCAAGGTTCGCTTGGACGTGAACGTGAACGATGCGATCTCGCTGTTCATCATGGGCGGCTTTGGTTCCAAGAGCCACCTCGAGGATTCAACCTACGTTGACTTCGCTGGCGGTCGCGGCTTCTACAAGCCGTGGGGCGGCAGCTGGGCAGTGTGGGGCGGCGGCACCTACAAGTTCAACGAGAAGGCCTCGTTCAACGCGCAGATTTCTGCTGATCAGTGGAAGAACCTCGGCGTTGCGGCTAACGTTGCCTACACGCTGGTTCCGGGCTTCACGGTCACGGCCGAAGTGGACTACCTCCATGCTGGCAAGTTCGGCGACGCGAACCCGCTCGGCGAGAACTTCACTTGGACCAATGCCACCAAGAAGAACAGCGTCGGCGGTATCCTCCGCTTCCAGCGCGACTTCTAAGGTCGATATCTGTAAGAGACGAAAAACCCGGCGGGCGACTGCCGGGTTTTTTCATTGAACGCGCTCGTCGGAGCGAGCTTGCCGCCGCGCTATGACGACCCATCACGTTCGAGGAACCGCTCTGCCTTTGGCGCAGTTCCGGCCGAAACGGGCGGAGATCGTGACCTGCTGTATCACGCCGCGCGTCCGTTCGGACATCGCGGCGGTGCGACACCAAATTGGTGCCCGATATTTTCTAAGAGTGATTGCGAATCGGTCAGGCGCTGCCGATTGTGTTTGCTCGGACCGGCTTCATGGGATGACGACCCTCAAAGTACACGAAGACCGGAAGCAAGCGACGCGCTTCCAAGTCGTTGCTTTATTGATGCTGGACCAGCGCCACCATGCGCTTGCCTGAACTTCACTGGCGGTCAGGTGTCCGCAAGATCCCCCAAGGCTTCGACAAGCGGCTGAATCTCACTTTCGTAATTCTTCCAGCGCTTCACGGAGGATTTGTAGATCGGCTGACGGACCTGCCAGCGGCTTGGCGTTGTGACGGCCCCTTCCCTGTCAAAGAAGCGCAAGCACGCATCGTCCCACGGCAGCCCGAGATAATCGATGAGACGGCGCGACTGCGCCTCCTGGTCCTCCACAAGTGTCTCGTAGCGGTTCTCGAAAATGCGGCCCGGGAACACCTCGTTCCAGTGACGCATCAAGCGGTCGTATTCGCGATAGTAGAGGCCGAGCGCCTGCAGGTCCGTATTATAGCTGTGCGCCGAGCTGAAGGGCAGGACATAGCATGACACGCAATTGTCGATGGCATCGCGGCGACAGTGAATGATGCGCGCGTTTGGGAACAGAAGCGTAAGCAGCCCGATCAATTCGAAATTATGCGGCATCTTGTCGACGATGCGCTGCGCAGTCGGAGCACGTTCTCGGAGATAGGAAAGATGCTCTTCTGCCAAGGTCCTGGATAAGTCTTTGGTAATCGTCGCGATCGGCTTGTTGAAATCGGAGGCCGAAGGCTGCAGGCCGATCGCATTCGCCACCCGCCTCAGTTTGCTGAGTTCTCCCGCCCCGTGAACCACGGGATGACTGGCGCATATCTGTTCGGTAAGCGTAGTACCCGAGCGCGGCATACCCACCACGAACACAGGCGCTTCGGAAGGGTTGCCGTAGCCAGACCGCGCGGCAAACAGCTCGGGCGTGAAGGTTTCAATCGTCAGGTCTACGAAACGACGATACTGATCGATGTCGAACTTATAGCCTTCCGCTTGCTTCGCCTTCTTGAAATGGCCGAAGGCCTCCGCAAAGCGCTTGAGGTCATTCTCCACCTTGCCGGCGGCATAGTTCAAACTCGCTCTGGCCTCCGGCTTGAGTCCCGGACTGTTCAGCTCGCGAAGAATCGACTGCAGTTCGGCGGGCTCCTCAGCGAATTTTCGGGTTTGCACAAGGTCGTAGTAGGCGGCCGCCACGTCGACGCGGCGTTCGATCGCCTCCTTCAGATAGGAAGCGGCCTCATCCATGCGCCCAAGGCCAGTGAGCGCGCCCGCTATTCCGATTCGCGCCTTGGGATGATCGCGGTTGACCTTCAGCGCCTTTTCATAAAGTGGCAAAGCCAGATCGGGTTTGTCGAACTGGGTGTAAACACGCCCCAGGGCACAAAGGGCCTCTATGAGATCCGGCTGCAACTCCAAGGCATATTGAATATGGTTGATCGCTGCCGAATATTCACTCAGCTTGCCGTAGGCCTCGCCGAGGCTGAGATGGTAATAAGGGTTATTGGGGTCCTCAGCAATCGCACGTCCGAAATAGCGCAGAGCCGCTTCGTCGTCGTAGCCCAGACAGACGGTGCCCATGATGTACAGGGCCAGCGGATGGTTTGGCGTTCGGGCCAGCACCTGCAAACACAAGTCCTGGGCTTCACTGAGCCGCTTGGCTTGCTGATGCTCATAGGCCTTCATCAGCAACGCGTCGTCGGCCCGCGCGCGGGCAAGCGAATTCGATTTCTGGACGCTCGGCTGTGGCGGGCTTGCCTGTGGCCATCTGGGTTTCGGCGCAGGGCCGGACTTCAAGTGCTTGGACCAGGCGGGCGGCAAACGATTGTTCATGGCGTCTGCTAGCAAAAAGCACCAACGGAATCCAGTCCAACCTCCACGCGCAGCCGGTGCCTTCAGTCAAGCCTGCGCCCCTTGCTAACGCCTCTAACAACGCGTCCGTGGGCTTCAATCACCTTGCGCCCAGTCACCGCCCACGCTAGCAAGAAGCCCCTCTTTCCACGCGAGCCTGTGCCATGCTTCGTCGTCCTTCCCTCACGCCGATCATCGGTGCGCTTCCCACCACGGTGCCGTTCGTCGGTCCGGAGGCGCAGGAGCGCGAGCGCGGGCGGCCTTTTCGCGCCCGCATCGGCGCCAATGAAAGCAGTTTCGGGCCTTCGCCGCGCGTCATCGCCCGCATGGAGAGCGTCGCCCGCGACCAGTGGATGTATTGCGACCCGGACAATTACGAGCTCAAGGTGGCGGCGGCGGCGCATCACGGCGTGGCCGTCGAGAACGTGGTCGTCGGCGAAGGTATTGACGGCCTGCTCGGCCTGGTGGCGCGCATGTATGTCGCCCCGGGCGACGCGGTGGTGACCTCGCTCGGCGCCTACCCCACCTTCAATTTCCACATCGCCGGCGTCGGCGGCCGCCTGGTGACGGTGCCTTATGCCAACGACAAGGAAGACCTGGACGGGCTCCTCGCCAAGGTCGCCAGCGAAAAGGCGCCGCTGGTCTATCTCTCCAATCCCGACAATCCGATGGGAAGCTGGTGGGAGGCGCCGGATGTCGTCCGCTTCATCGAAGCGCTGCCGGAAACCACCATGCTGGTGCTGGACGAAGCTTATGGTGAGCTAGGCCCAGCCTCGGCGCTGCCGGCGATCGATGTCGCGCGGCCGAACGTCATCCGCATGCGCACCTTCTCCAAGGCCTACGGGCTGGCTGGCATACGCTGCGGCTATGCCGTGGCGGAGGCCGAGGTGATCCGCGACTTCGAAAAGATCCGCAACCACTATGGCGTCAGCCGCATGGCGCAGATCGCAGGTCTCGAGGCGCTTGCCGATCAGGACTATTTGCGCGCCGTGGTGGCCCGCGTGGCGGCGGGCCGCGAGCGCATCTCAGCCATCGCCAGGCAGAATGACCTGAAACCTTTGCCGTCGGCGACCAATTTCGTCACCATCGACTGCGGCCGCGACGGCGCCTTCGCGCTGAAGGTGATGCAGAATCTCTTGTCGCGCGACGTCTTCATCCGCAAGCCGATGGCACCACGGCTCGATCGCTGCGTAAGGGTCAGCGTCGGCCTCGACCACGAGCTCGACATCTTCGCCGAGGAACTGCCAGGCGCGCTGGCGGCGGCGCGGGGTAATTAGCCTCGGTCGCATCCGGCAGCGTCCGGCCTGTTGCCTTTAGCTGGTCCTGTGCCAGATTCCGGCTTGACGCACGGAGCATGAACGATGCGGGGCCAGCAACGAGCAGTTCAGGCGCGTATTTCCGGCAGGGTGCAGGGTGTCAGCTATAGAATGTGGACACGCGGCGAAGCCGTGCGCCTCGGCTTGACTGGTTGGGTCCGAAACGAAAGCGATGGTTCGGTATCGGCGTTGATCGCCGGCGCCGACAGCGCCGTCGGCGCGATGATCGAACGTCTGTGGCAAGGGCCGCGGGGCGCGGCTGTCTCGAAAGTCGAGATAGTGGATAGCGCTGCCGATGCGCCGGCGGACTTCAAGATCGTCATCTAGCTTCAACGGCGCGTCGCCTGCCGTTGGCAGCTTCCGTCAATAAAGGGTTGAATTAATTAAACGTTCGTTTTATTAATTCACCCCAAGAGGCGAACATGGCGCGTACCACAGGCTCAGACGGGGAAAAGACCGAGGCGGCCGTCCGCGAGGCGGCTGTCAGCCTGATCGCGCGCCTGGGTTATGAGGCGATGTCGATGCGGCAGCTGGCGGCGGAGGTCGGCGTGCAGGCGGCCGCGCTCTACCGCTACTTTCCGACCAAGGAAGATCTGCTTTTCACCTTGATGCGAGAGCATATGGAAGGTCTGCTCAGGGCCTGGGACGCGGCGCGGCCGGCGAGCGCCGATCCGGTCACCCGGCTTGCCGCCTATGTCGAGAACCACATCGCCTTTCACATCGAGCGGCGCCACGCCACCCATGTCTCCAACATGGAGTTGCGCAGCCTGTCGCATGAAAGACTGACGCAGATCCTGAAGATGCGCACGGCCTATGAGAAGGAGCTGCGCACGATCCTGCGCGACGGCGTCGAGGCCGGCGCTTTCGAGCTCGACGATACCGGCCTGACTGCCATGGCGCTGATCCAGATGATGACGGGCGTCATCGTCTGGTTCCGGCCGGGCGAGCGGCTGTCGATCGCCGAGGTCACGGCATCATATCTTTCGATGACAATGCGCCTGGTCGGCGCGACAATCAGCCATGGCACCGCGCCTCCTTCCAGGCGCGCCGGGAACGCCGTGGCACTCTGATACAGGCATGATCCCGCGAAGACCGGGCGTGCGCAGGGAGGAACGGCATGTACACGAACACGCTCAGTTTCGGGCTTGATCCCGACATCGAGGCGCTGCGCGACACCGTGCGGCGCTTCGCCCAGGACAGGATCGCGCCGATCGCGGCGGAGATCGACCGCTGCAACGAGTTTCCCGCGCATCTGTGGGGCGAGCTCGGCGCGCTCGGCCTGCTCGGCATCACCGCCGACCCCGATTTCGGCGGAACCGGCATGAACTACCTCGCGCATGTCGTGGCCATGGAGGAGATTTCGCGGGCTTCGGCCTCCGTCGGCCTCTCCTACGGCGCGCACTCGAACCTCTGTGTCAACCAGATCAATCGCTGGGCCACGCCGGCGCAGAAGGAGAAGTACCTTCCTGCCCTCTGCTCGGGCGAAACGGTCGGCGCGCTGGCGATGTCGGAGCCCGGCGCCGGCTCCGACGTGGTGTCGCTCAGGCTGCGCGCCGAAAAGCGCAACGACCGCTATGTGCTCAACGGCTCGAAAATGTGGATCACCAACGGCCCCGACGCCGGAACGATGGTGGTCTACGCCAAGACCGATCCGGAGCGGCATTCGCGCGGCATCACCGCTTTCATCGTTGAAAGGACTTTTGCCGGCTTTTCGGTCGCTCAAAAGCTCGACAAGCTCGGCATGCGCGGCTCCAACACCGGTGAGCTCGTCTTCGAGGATGTCGAGGTGCCGTTCGAGAATGTGCTGCATGAGGAAGGACGCGGTGTCGAGGTGCTGATGTCGGGGCTCGACTATGAGCGTGCGGTGCTTTCCGGAGGGCCGATTGGGCTGATGGCAGCCTGCCTCGACGTGGCTGTGCCTTACGTCCATGAGCGCAAGCAGTTCGGCCAGCCGATCGGCATGTTCCAGCTGGTGCAGGGCAAGCTCGCCGACATGTACACGACGATGAATGCCGCGCGGGCTTACGTCTATGCGGTGGCAGCCGCCTGCGATCGCGGCGAGACCACGCGCAAGGACGCCGCCGGCTGCGTGCTCTTCGCCGCCGAGAAGGCCACGCAGATGGCGCTCGACGCGATCCAGCTTCTCGGCGGCAATGGCTATATCAACGATTACCCGACGGGACGGCTGCTGCGCGACGCCAAGCTCTACGAGATCGGCGCCGGCACCAGCGAGATCCGCCGCTGGCTGATCGGCCGCGAAATCATGGCGGAGGGGGTGTGATGCCCCTCTCCGCCATCTCAACCGAACGCCTTGGGCAGGTCGTCGGTTGCCTTGGCGACGATCTGATGCGCGTCGCGCCACAGGACCTCGCGCTGATGCGCCGACGTGATCGGCCGCACCGGCAAACCGCCTTCCTCGATCAGCCAGGCACAATAACGCGCACGACTGATCGCTTCCCTGGCGTCCGGATGGAACCAGCAGATGCCCCAGATCGAATTCCGTCGCTTGAAATGCCGGCCAACCCGGCCTGGAATGGGCAGATGCCGGTTGAACCAGTCGAACTGATCGTCCAATTCGTCATGGATCCAGTCCGGGCATCCGTTGCGGTACAGGTACCAGGACGCGTGGAAAAAGCCGGTCTCCACCCGGCTGTTCGGATGGATCAGCGGCGTTACAAACCGCAAATACATGATGACACCCACAGCGCCAGCGTGCGCCGTGTTCCTCTTGCTCAGATTCGGGACGTGGAAGGCCGCCCTTCGGCGGCGTCAGGCCATTGCCGAAGGGAGACATCTGGTGAAACGCATATCCATGCTTTCCATCGTCGCCTCCTGAGGGTGTCATACGTACAAAAGATGCCACGCTTGGCACGCGGCATCCGGGCGCGGGCTGTTACACTGGTTCCGCTACGGCATCAAGAGGTGTGAGGAACAAATTGGCCACACTGCAAACCCAGATTTCTCCCTCCTCCGACACCTTCCGCGCCAATGCCGAGCGCATGCGGGAACTGGTCGCTGACATCTCCGAGAAGGCGGCAGGCATCGAGCGCGGCGGCTCCGGTGAGGCGCGCGAACGCCACGTCGCGCGCGGCAAGCTATTGCCGCGCGAGCGGCTGGCGCAGCTGCTCGACACCGGCTCGCCCTTCCTCGAGGTCGGCCAGTTCGCGGCTTGGTCGATGTATGGCGAGGACATTCCGTCGGCCGGCATCATCACCGGCGTCGGCCGGGTCGAGGGCACGGAGGTGATGGTCGTCGTCAACGACGCGACGGTGAAGGGCGGCACCTATTATCCGCTGACGGTGAAGAAGCATCTCAGAGCGCAGGAGATCGCGCTGCAGAACAATCTGCCCTGTGTTTACCTCGTCGACAGCGGCGGCGCCAATCTGCCCAACCAGGACGAAGTCTTCCCCGACCGCGAGCATTTCGGCCGCATCTTCTACAACCAGGCCAACATGTCGGCGGCCGGCATCCCGCAGATCGCCTGCGTGATGGGTTCCTGCACGGCGGGCGGCGCCTATGTGCCGGCGATGTCGGACGAGACGATCATGGTGCGCAACCAGGCGACGATCTTCCTCGGGGGGCCGCCGCTGGTGAAGGCGGCCACCGGCGAAGACGTCAGCGCCGAGGAGCTTGGCGGCGCGGATGTCCATACCAGGCTTTCCGGCGTCGCCGACCACTACGCCATGGACGACGAACACGCCTTGGCCATTTGCCGGCGTATCATCAGAAACCTCAATCGGAACAAAGCCGTAAGCCTCAATCTGCGGGAACCGATTCAACCGCTTTACGACCCGCGGGAACTCTACGGCGTCGTGCCGACCGACCTGCGCCAGCCCTACGACGTGCGCGAGGTGATCGCGCGCCTTGTCGACGGTTCGGAGTTCGACGAGTTCAAGCAGAATTACGGCACGACACTGGTCACCGGCTTCGCGCACTTGCACGGCATGCCGGTCGGCATTCTCGGCAACAATGGCGTGCTCTTCTCGGAAAGCGCGCTGAAGGGCGCGCATTTCATCGAGCTCTGCTGCCAGCGCCGCATTCCGCTGATCTTCTTGCAAAACATCACCGGATTCATGGTCGGGCGCAAATACGAGTCCGGTGGCATCGCCAAGGACGGCGCCAAGCTGGTGATGGCGGTCGCCACCGCAAAGGTGCCGAAGCTCACCGTGATCATCGGCGGCTCGTTCGGCGCCGGTAATTACGGCATGTGCGGCCGCGCCTATTCGCCCCGCTTCCTATGGATGTGGCCGAACGCGCGCATCTCGGTGATGGGCGGCGAGCAGGCGGCGACCGTGCTCGCCATGGTCAAGCGGGAAGGCATCGAGCGCAAGGGCGGTGAATGGAGCGCCGAGGAGGAAGCGAAGTTCAGGAAACCGATCCTGATGAAATACGAGCATGAAGGCCACCCCCTCTATTCCTCGGCGCGGCTCTGGGACGATGGCATCATCGATCCGGCCAGAACCCGCGAGGTGCTGACGCTCAGCCTTTCGGCGGCGCTCAACGCCGGCATCGAGAAGACGAAGTTCGGCGTGTTCAGGATGTGACGATGAGCATCAGCGATCGGATCCGCATCCACACCGGCGACATCACCAGGCTTTCGGTCGACGCGATCGTCAATGCCGCCAATTCCTCGCTGCTCGGCGGCGGCGGCGTCGACGGCGCCATCCACCGCGCGGCCGGACCGGATCTGGTCGCCGAGTGCCGGATGCTGAACGGCTGCAAGACCGGCGACGCCAAACTGACCAGAGGCTACCGCCTGCCGGCGCGTTTCATCATCCACACGGTCGGTCCGGTCTGGCAGGGCGGCGGCGAGGGCGAGGCCGGCCTGCTTGCCTCGTGCTATCGGCGCTCGCTCGAAATCGCCACCGACCAAGGCTGTCTAACGATCGCGTTCCCAGCAATCTCGACCGGCATCTACGGCTATCCGAAGATCGAAGCGACCGGCATTGCCGTCGACACCGTAACCGACTTCCTGCGACAAGACACGCTTCTAGAGACCGTTACTTTCTGCTGCTTCGACGAACAGACGGCTGAACTTTACCGGCAAGCCGTTGCTGTTCTTGAAGAGGGCTGAACTTATGGATCAAAAGATTCCCTGGTGCAGACAAAGGCGAACCATGTCTGAATGGCTAGCTCAGGCGAAAAATATTCGGTACTGCTCATCCTGCATTTTCAAATGGGGATGGGCTCAAAATGGGATTGAAATACTCACGACAAGCGATCGCCTCGATACTTTCGGGATTGCTTATGATTGTCGCGCCCAGTGTGGGCTCGGCGGAATCGCTGGCTGGAAAGATCGGCGACAAACGCTTTGCCCCAACTCTCTCGCTCGATCCGAAGGAAGCCTGTTACAAATCCTACCTTGCCTATATCGGGGCGAGCGGCCATTCGGCTTACGCCACGACGTTCTATTCGCGCGTCGTGGATCTGCACATTTTCTGCAGCGTAAAGCTGAACGCCCCTTCGCAGAAGGCAGCAGAGGATATTGCCTTGCGCGCCTGTCAGAGCGGCTTCAAAAGGTGGAAGGTCAAAACTGCGAGCGGCGGCTGCGCGATCGCGGTTTCGAAGTAAATCGGCGCCTACTGGACTGGCGCCGCCCGACGCAAAACCGGGAGGCTCCATGTTCGGCAAGATCCTGATCGCCAATCGCGGCGAGATCGCCTGCCGCGTCATCCGAACCGCCCGCAGGCTCGGCGTACGCACCATGGCCGTCTATTCCGACGCCGACGCCCGCGCCTTGCATGTCGAGATGGCAGACGAGGCAGTGCATATCGGCCCCTCGCCTGTCGGTGAAAGCTATCTGCGCGGCGACAACATAGTTGCAGCGGCGCTCGCGACCGGTGCCGAGGCGATCCATCCCGGTTACGGCTTCCTGTCGGAGAATCCGGACTTCGTCGACCAGGTGACGGCGGCAGGCCTCGTCTTCATCGGTCCGGGCGCCGCCTCGATCCGCGCCATGGGATTGAAGGACGCCGCCAAGCGGCTGATGGAGGCGGCCGGCGTGCCGGTGGTGCCGGGTTATCATGGCGAGGCCCAGGAGATCGTGCTGCTTGCCTCCAAGGCGCGCGAGATCGGTTACCCCGTTCTGATCAAGGCGCGCGCCGGCGGCGGCGGCAAAGGTATGCGCCGCGTCGACCATCCCGACGATTTCTCCGAAGCGCTGTCGGGCGCGCGGCGCGAAGCGAAAGCGGCCTTCGGCGACGATCGCGTGCTCGTCGAAAAATACGTCGACAAGCCGCGCCATATCGAGTGCCAAGTGTTCGGCGACAATTTCGGCAATGCCGTGCATCTTTTCGAACGCGACTGCTCTGCACAGCGCCGCCACCAGAAGGTGATCGAAGAGGCGCCTGCCCCCGGCATGACGCCCGCGCTGCGCAAGGCGATGACGGAGGCAGCCGTAAAGGCCGCCAAGGCGATCAACTATTCGGGCGCCGGTACAATCGAGTTCATCGTCGATGCTTCCGAAGGTCTGAAGGCCGACCGCTTCTGGTTCATGGAGATGAACACCCGGCTGCAGGTCGAGCACCCGGTCACCGAAATGGTCACCGGCGTCGACCTTGTCGAATGGCAGTTGCGTGTCGCGTCCGGTGAAAAGCTGCCGAAGACGCAAGGAGAGATCGCCCTTTCCGGCCACGCTTTCGAGGCTCGCCTCTATGCCGAGGACGCCGCAAAAGGCTTCCTCCCGGCAACCGGCACGCTGCATCACCTCAAATTCCCCGAGTCAGCCCCGGATGGCGCCGCGATGCGCATCGAGACCGGCGTGCGCGCCGGCGACGCGATCTCGCCCTTCTATGACCCGATGATCGCCAAGCTGGTGGTGCACGGCAAGGACCGGACCACGGCGCTGGGCGCGCTGCGCGAAACGCTGGCGCGGACGGAAGTGGCCGGCTCCACCGTCAACACCGCCTTCCTGGCGGCGCTCGCGGCCGACGCCGATTTCACGGCAGGCGATGTCGATACCGGACTGATCGGCAGGCATCGAGAGGCGCTCACCGAGATCCCCGCGCCGAGCGATGAGACGATCGCCGCCGCGGCGCTGGCCGCGACCGACGCCGGCGCGCCAGGTGCGGCCGCCGATCCTTGGTCGACGCTTTCAGGCTATGCGCATTTCCACACGCTCGCGCGCCGCATCCGCCTGCGCCATGGCGAGGAGAATATCCTGGCGCGGGTGTCGGCACGGCCGGACGGCCGTTTCCAGGTGGCGCTGGAAGCGCCGCATGATGCGGTGAACACGCATGATCTGAGGACCATGCCGCGCGCGGTCCGCTGGCCAGGCCATGTCACCGTCTTCGAAGGCGCGGTGGGTTACACCTTCACGGTTCCCGATCCGCTGGCCAAAGCCGACGAGGCGGGTGGCGCCTCGGGCAGCCTGCGCGCGCCGATGCCGGGACTGGTCAAGCTGGTGCGGGCCGCGGCAGGCGATGCGGTGATCAAGGGCCAGCCGCTTCTGATCCTCGAGGCGATGAAAATGGAACACATGATCGCCGCCCCGCACGACGGGTTGATCGCCGAGATCGCGGCCGAGGGTGCGCAGGTCAGCGACGGCACCGTGCTGGTGCGATTCGCGGACGACAGCCGCGGCTAAAACGAAAATGGCCGGGAAGAACCCGGCCACCTTCGCACAAACAGAACCGACTTACGGCTTGATCGGCGCGTATTTGCCGTCGTGCCACTGGTTGATGTCGTAGCTGGCGTTCTTCAGGTCGCCCTTCTCATCGAAGATGACGTCGCCGACAACTGTGCTGATCGGCTTGCCGTTCTTCAGCGCCTCGGCGACCTTGGCCGGGTCGTCGGTGCCGGCACGCTTGACGCCTTCGGCGACGGCCTGGATCACGGCATAGGAGAACAGCGTGAAGCCTTCCGGGGTGAAGCCGCCAGCCTTGATCTTGGCGACCGCGTCCTTTGCCTCGGGCTTGGCTTGCGGGTCCGACGGGAAGACAAACAGCGTGCCTTCACCGGCAGGGCCGGCGACCTGCCAGAATTCCGGCGAGGCGATCGAGTCCGGCATGATCAGCTGGAACTTGACGTTCTGCTCCGCCGACTGGCGCAGGATGAGGCCAGCCTCCGGGTGGTAGCCGCCGAAATAGACCACATCGGCCTTGAGTTCCTTCAGCTTGGTGACGAGGGCCGAATAGTCCTTCTCGCCGGCATTGATGCCTTCATAATCGACCTCCTTGAGACCCCCGGCATTCATCGTCGCCTTGACGGCGTCGGCAACGCCTTGGCCGTAAGCGCTCTTGTCGTGAAGGATAACGACGTTCTTGCCGGCATATTTCTTGGCGATCCACGGGCCGATGAAGGCGCCCTGCGCGTCGTCGCGCGTGTAGAGGCGCATGATTGTCGGCCAGCCGGACTTGGCGGCGGCGTCGGTCAGCACCGGGTTCGACGAGGCCGGGCTCATCATCAGCGTGCCGGCTTCGGCATAGACGGCGGAAGCCGGGATGCTCGAGCCCGAGCAGGCATGGCCGTCGACGAACTTGACGCCATTGGCGACGATGCGGTTGGCCACCGAGACCGCCTGCTTGGGGTCGCACTGGTCGTCCTCGATGTCGAGCTTGATCTTGGAGCCGTTGACGCCGCCGGCGGCATTGATGGCGTCGGCGGCAGCCTGCGCGCCCTGCTTGAACTGGTCACCGATGGTGGCAAGCTGGCCGGTCATCGGGCCGACCACCGAAATGGTGATGTCGTCGGCGAAGGCAACCGGGGCGCTCATCATCAGGCCGAATGCGGCCGCGCTCAAAATACCCAATCTATTCATGACTATAAGAACTCCTCCACTCATGCGCGGCGGCATGGCCGCGCTTCTTCCACAGAGCCGGGACAATTTCATCCTTCGCCGGAACTGTCGAGAGGACAATGCAAAGGGATTTGGTTCATTCCGGCGAGGATTTCTTGGGCCACGCGCCCGCGTGATTACCATGCGTAATGCAAAAAGCCGTGCCGACCTTGTTTCGGTCGGTCATTTTGCAGTCGAGCTCCCTAGACGCCCCCGCGCCTGAAACCCGCTCGCTTCCCTGTTTTTTCGCGCGGCTTTGCCTTGTTGGCCTGCCGCGTTCTTGGTCTTGTGGGCCGGCCGTCTTTTCGCGGCCTTATCCAAATCAACGTCCGGGCGCCAAGCGCAGGATCAGTGCATCGTCATCCATTCGCGGGCTTCGCGCAGTGCCATGGCGATCTCCACCTTCGACATGGTGGCCGACAGTTCCGAGCGCAGCTCGGCGGCGCGAACCGAACCCTTGATCGCGGCGATGTTGAACCATTTGTGCGCGGCGACTACATCGGTCTCGCAATCGCGACCGGTCGCATACATCATGCCCAGTTCGAAAAGAATGTCGGCCTGGGCAGTTGCCCCCATGGCGCCGAAGCCGTCTTCAAGCATTTCAAAACGTGCCATTTCAATCCCCTGTCTGGCTCCCGAGAGCTGCCTCCTTCTGTCCCTTGATTTCCCTCGGGGCGGGCTGCTCTTTCGATGCTTTCGAGGATGAAGCCTGGCCTTGAATCCGTCGTTAAATGGCTTGCTTAATTTGCGGAAAACAAAGCTAAAACAATAGGTAAACGCGGAAAACCGTTAAGCATGGGAATCCAGCGTTTGCGCGGTTTTGCGTCAAATTCGATGAAAATTGCCGGTAGCGGAATCAAGACTTCGCTAACCACGGGAACCGAAGCGTTTTTCCGGTGCCGTTCATTTTCGGCCATGCGCGAGGTGAAAACCTTGCAACCTTCCGTCGCGGCACCGCTTTTGTTTTGGCGGGAGCTGGATTAGCTTTACCTTTGCGTAAGGGACTGGAATGCGGACCGGAGCCCGACGCATGCTCATTGGGAGGATACGACAATATGTTTCGCAAGATGAGCCTGGCCCTGGCGGCCACCTTGATCATGGCGGGCGCCGCGTGGGCCGACCCGATCGAAGGCAATTGGAAGACGCAGGCCGGCTCCACAGCGGCGATCGCCGGCAGCGATGCGTTCTCCATCACCCTGAAGTCCGGCAAGTACTCCGGCAAGACGATCGGCTCCTTCAAGGCGGCTGGCGACAACAAATACACCGGCACCATAACTGACCCGGAAACCGACAAGACCTATTCCGGCAAAGCGACGCTGTCCGGCACCTCGCTCAAGATGAGCGGCTGCGTGCTCGGCGGCCTGATCTGCAAGAGCCAGACCTGGCACAAGCTGTAACAGACCTTCCGATTTCATCCGAGGCGGGGCCCGAGCGGCCCCGTTTTTTTGCGGCGGCGGCGCTCTGCCTGACCCGGTCCAGGCCCGCCGACAACTCTTCAAGAGCCCGTAAATCATTTTGAACCGCAGATGAATACCGGTCTCAGAACCGGTTCAGAGGCATTCCGGCATTCTCTCCCGCATTGAAGGAGAGAGAAATGCTTGCCCGTCGCTTCGCCATCGTCTGCCTGCTGATGAGCCTGTTCGGCATGCTCTTCGCGATCCTGGTCGCGGAGACCGGCCATCCTGCCCGTGCATGGGAAGGGCCGGCGACTTCATTCCCAGCCCGGTGAACCAATTCGAGCGCTGAAACGACAAACTGAAGATCGACCAAGAAGCTGCAAACAGGGCACCACGAAGATGAACCGCATCGCCGATAACGCCACAAAGATCCTCCGGCTGCTGCCGCGGGCAATGCTCATCCTGATGCTGCTCGCCGCCCCGGTGCTGGCGGTGCCGATGATGCGCGCCGACACGGGGCATAGGATCGAGGCGCCGGCGAATAAGAACAGGAGCGTCGGTTTCGTGCTGCTGATCAGCCTGCAACGCGGGCAAGCTCTATAGAGTGTCGGACGGCGCGACTGGCTCGTAGCCAGCGCGCCTTGAACACATCCGAAGAAAATCGACGCTGTCGGCTTTCGCGACCCCGCTTCCCCCTCCCAAGCGCCATCCTGAGCCTCTATATTGAGACATGGAAAAGCGAATCTACCCCCAAGCCATCGAATCGGTCGTGATGCCGGAGCCCTTCGGCGCGCAGAGCTTCCATGACGCCAAAAAGGCTGTCGCGGCGCTGCAGGCGCTCTATGACCGCAACACCAAATTCCTGCGCGAGTCCTTCGCCGCCCTTGCCGCGGGCGCCGACGAGAGCAAGCGCTACCGGGCCTTCTATCCGCAGATCGGCGTCACCACGACCTCGTTCAGCCAGGTCGACTCGCGCCAGGCCTATGGCCATATGCCGACGCCTGGTCATTTCGCCACCACCATCACCCAGCCGCAACTGTTCGAGAACTATCTCATCGAGCAGCTTCGGTTGATCATGCGCAATCATGGTGTCCAGGTAACGGTCTCGGAATCGACGACGCCAATTCCGCTGCATTTCGCTTTCCTGGAAGGCACCTATGTCGACGGCGCGGCCGCCGAGCGCATCAAGCGGCCGATCCGCGACCTGTTCGACGTGCCGGACCTCGACGGCACCGACGACCAGATCGCCAACGGCACTTTCGAGGTTGCGTTCGGCGAGCCGAGGCCGCTCGCGCCGTTCACCGCGCAGCGCATCGACTATTCGCTGCACCGCATGACCCATTACACGGCGACCAGCCCGCAGCACTTCCAAAATTTCGTGCTGTTCACCAACTACCAGTTCTACATCGACGAGTTCGTCGCCCGGGCCCGCGAATTGATGGCCAAGGGCGACAGCGGCTATGTCGAGTTCGTCGAGCCCGGCAATGTCGTGACCGCCAATGGCGCAACGGGCTCGGAAGGCACCCCGCCGCAGCGCCTGCCGCAGATGCCGGCCTATCACCTGAAGAAGCCCGGCCATGGCGGCATCACCATGGTCAATATCGGCGTCGGGCCTTCCAACGCCAAGACGATCACCGACCATATCGCGGTGCTGAGGCCGCATGCCTGGGTCATGCTCGGCCATTGCGCGGGCCTGCGCAACACGCAGGCGCTTGGCGACTATGTGCTGGCGCATGCCTATGTGCGCGAGGACCATGTGCTGGACGACGATTTGCCGGTCTGGGTGCCGATCCCGCCGCTGGCCGAAATCCAGGTGGCGCTGCAGGAAGCGGTCGCTGAAGTCACTGGACTTTCCGGCTACGACCTCAAGCGCATCATGCGCACCGGCACCGTCGCCACCATCGACAACCGCAACTGGGAGCTGCGCGACCAACGCGGGCCGGTGCAGCGCCTGTCGCAGTCGCGCGCCATCGCGCTCGACATGGAATCGGCGACGATCGCCGCCAACGGCTTCCGCTTCCGCGTGCCCTACGGCACGCTGCTGTGCGTTTCCGACAAGCCGCTGCATGGCGAGTTGAAGCTGCCCGGCATGGCGACCGAGTTCTACAAGCGGCAGGTGGCGCAGCATCTCACCATCGGCATCCGGGCGATGGAGAAGCTGGCCGAAATGCCGATGGAGCGGCTGCATTCGCGCAAGCTCAGGAGCTTTTCCGAGACGGCGTTCCAGTAGTCGCCTTGGCTTGAAACAAGTCGGGTCGGAACGTTGCGGCAACGATCCCGGGCCGAGGCAATCAGTCGTCTTGCCTGGGCCGCAATTTGGCCGATAAGCGGTCCGAAGGGATGCGTCAGAGTAAGAAGACAGGACATTTCGGTGTTTCCGTTAACGGTGTCCTGGGCGGTCGGAGCAGATGACTACGGGCGGCGCGCGCTTGAGCATGATGGCTCAGCTGACATTCCTGGCAATGACGGCATTCTCGGCCGCGCTGCTGGCCGGGTTCTTCGGCGCGCTGCATCCGGCCTTCGATTCCTTCTCGCATTTCCGCATGCATCTGAGCGTGCTGACGGTGCTGCTCGCGCTGCCGCTGCTTGCCAGTTCCTACCGGTTGCAGGCGGTGGCGGCACTGGTCTTCGCCATTGTATGCCTCGCCACGACCACGAGCGCGTTGCCCAGGTTGTCGACGCAGCAGGCGGTCGCCAAGCCGGCCGACCGGATCGTCTACAGCCTGCTGCAGATGAACCTGCGCTTCAACAATCCGACGCCTAAGAAGGTGCTGTCGCTGATCGGCCGGACCAATCCGGACGTCATCACGCTGGACGAGGTGTCCGGCATGTGGGCGAAAGAGCTGGGCTATATTGCCAGCGCCTACCCCTATCGCATCCTGTGCGACTATCCCAATGGCATATTCGGCGTGGCGCTGCTATCGCGCCGACCGTTCGCCGCCGGCACCGCGCCGCGCTGCGAGCCGCGTGGGGCGATGGCGACCGCCACGATCGATTTCAACGGCGTTTCGGTCGATGTCGCCGCGATCCATCTGAGCTGGCCGTGGCCGAAGGAGCAGTACTGGCAGATCGGTGATCTGGCGGAACCGCTGGCAGCGCTCGGCGAAACCGCGATCATGGCAGGCGACTGCAATGCCGTGCCGTGGAGCGCAGCGGTGCGGCGGGTGGCGCGGCTCAGCGGCATAACGCTGATGCCGTCGGCCGGCCCGACCTGGATCCACCGCACACTACCTGACGTTCTGCGCCGCTATGCCGGCCTCCCGATCGACCAGGTGTTCAGCAAGGGCGGGGTGACGGTCCTCTCGTCGACCCGGCTGGAGGATACAGGCTCCGACCATCTGCCGGTGCTGGTCGAATTCACGGTTCCGCCCGCAAGCAACCCGCCCCAGGACGAGCACAAGTCGGCGCTGGCGGCAAATGAGGTGCCGGACAGACCGCGGAGCTGACGCTCCGCGTCTTTTGCGAACAACCGAAGCTTCAGTTCTTCCCGGTCAATGCATTTACCAGCCGGTCGACATGGCCGCCGTCGCGATGCTCACGCGCATCGAACGCGTTCTGTCTCGCTTCATATTGCGCGTAGACGGCATCGATCCGGCGCCTGGCCTCGCGATGGGTGGCGGTGCAGAACCAATTGTCGGCCAGCTTAAGGCCGGCAATGGACTTATCGGTAGCGCGCATCATGGCCTTGGCGATGCGACCGTGCTGCTGCTCGTGGGAGTGGACGCCGGCAAGGAACCGCCGCCAGCGTCGCTCAAGCCCGGGGTTTGGCGGTGAAGCCAGACGAGGAAAAGTGTAGGTGAGTTCCATCGTTCCGTCGGCGCCCTGCAACCTGCAGACCCCGCCGGCGCGGTGCACATCCAGCTTCCAGTTCACCACATAGCTGGTGTCGGCGATGGCGCGGGTCATGAAGCCGTGCTTGGGACCTTTGCGGTTCATCGCTTCAACCAGGGCAGCACCCGTAGGGCCGGCGATGTCATAGCTGCGCGTCGTGACCAGAACCTTGGTGCCGGCCAGGGCCTCGGGGGCGGCGGCACACAGGCCGCCCAGCATGACAAGGCATGTAAGAACCGCTAGGCGCATGGCCATATGCTCCCTATCCGCAGAGAAGGAACTATAAGCCGCCTCCAATTTCAAGCGTAAGGAACCCGCCAACCGGAACCGCAAACGGTTGCCGGTCGACGAAGCGGCTCACATGCCTTGGTAGACCGGGCCTTCGCCGCCTTGTGGCGGCACCCAGTTGATATTCTGGTTCGGATCCTTGATGTCGCAGGTCTTGCAGTGGACGCAGTTCTGCGCGTTGATGACGAAGCGCACGTCCTTGGCCGACGGATCGGCGGCGGCGTTGCCGTCCTTGTCCACCCATTCATAGACGCCGGCCGGGCAGTAGCGGGTCGAGGGACCGGCGAAGACGTCGTGCTCCGAACGCTGCTGCAGCGCCATGTCGCCGACGATCAGATGCACCGGCTCGTTTTCCTCATGGTTGGTGTTCGACAGGAACACCGAGGAGAGCCGATCGAAGGTCAAGACGCCATCCGGCTTCGGATAGGCGATCTTCTGATGCTTGGAGGCCGGCTCGAGGGTCGCATAGTCGGCCTTGCCGTGCTTCAGAGTGCCGAAGGGCGAAAAGCCGAACAGCGTGTTCAGCCACATATCGAGGCCGCCGATGCCGACGCCGACGATGGTGCCGAAGCGCGACCAGAGCGGCTTGACGTTGCGAACCTTCTTCAGGTCTTTCCCGATGTCGCTGCCGCGCCAAGCCTCCTCGTAGGACGCAAGCTCGTCATTGGCGCGGCCCTCCGCGATCGCCTCGGCCACATGCTCGGCCGCCAGCATGCCGGAGAGCACCGCATTGTGCGAACCCTTGATGCGCGGCACGTTGACGAAACCGGCAGCGCAACCCATCAGCACGCCACCGGGGAAAGAAAGCTTCGGCACGGATTGCCAGCCGCCCTCGGTGATGGCGCGCGCGCCATAACCGATGCGCTTGGCGCCCTCGAAGGTGCCGGCGATCGCCGGATGCGTCTTGAAGCGCTGGAATTCCTCGAAGGGCGACAGATAAGGGTTCTTGTAGTTCAGGTGGACGACGAAGCCGACCGCCACCTGGTTGTCCTCGAGATGGTAGAGAAAGGAGCCGCCGCCGGTCTTCATGTCGAGCGGCCAGCCGAAAGAGTGCTGCACCAGACCCGGCTTATGGTTCTCCGGCTTGACCTGCCACAGTTCCTTGAGACCAATGCCGAACTTGCCCGGCTCGCGGCCGTCGGCAAGCTGGTATTTGGCGATGAGCTGCTTGGCCAAGGAGCCGCGCGCGCCTTCGCCGATCAGCACATATTTGCCCATCAGCGCCATGCCGGGCGCGTAAGCCGGGCCGTGCGTGCCGTCCTTCTCGACGCCCATGTCGCCGGTGATGACGCCGGTGACGGCGCCGGCATCGTTGTAGACCAGGCTTGCCGCGGCGAAGCCCGGATAGATCTCGACGCCCAACGCCTCGGCCTTTGTCGCCAGCCAGCGGCAGACATTGCCGAGCGAGACGATGTAATTGCCGTGGTTGTTCATCAGCGGCGGCATCAGGACGTTCGGCAGGCGGAACGAGCCGGCAGGGCCAAGGACCAGGAAATGGTCCGCCGTGACAGGCGTCTTGAACGGATGATCGCCCTCCTCGCGCCAGCCGGGGAGCAGCCGGTCGATGCCGATCGGGTCGACCACAGCGCCGGACAGGATATGGGCGCCGACCTCGCCGCCCTTCTCCAGGACGACGACGGAGAGTTCCGGGTTGAGCTGCTTCAGACGGATAGCCGCGGCAAGGCCGGCGGGACCGGCGCCGACGATGACCACGTCGAATTCCATGCTTTCGCGTTCGATATCGCTCATCGACCCCTCTATAGCTTGCCGCATTCTCGCATTGTGCTGGCTCACGCGCTGCATAGCGCATCAATTCGCGACGCGAAACCGGCGCTGACGTGACAACGCCGATTTCGACAAAAAGTCGCGGTTTTCCTACGAAACGGCAGCAGCACAGGCCAT
The DNA here is from genome assembly GCA_004020875.1 of Mesorhizobium sp. Lineage (GTDB taxonomy): Bacteria > Pseudomonadota > Alphaproteobacteria > Rhizobiales > Rhizobiaceae > Mesorhizobium. The sequence goes on along the minus strand of SAPZ01000005.1, from coordinate 134,951 downwards.
GGACAAGCATAGGCCAGACCCGGCAGGTTGGCAGGCCAGGCGGCGCCGGCATCTTTTTAATTGTTCGACGGCTTGGTTATCGGCAATACTTCGCGCCATGCGCAGTCCAGGGCCGCCCGGCTTTCCATCGAAGCGCTTACTCTTCACGCCAGGTCTGGCCTGGCGCGCGGTTCTTCCGCTCCTCTTTTTGAGCGTGCCGGCATCTTTTGCTACGCCAGTCCGGGCCGATCCGGTGAAGGTCTGGCCCACCGGCGCCTATTCCTTCTCCGACGAGCTGGGCGGCTTCCGCATCACCGGCGTTTCCGGGATCGGCACCAAGGAAGACCCGCTGCTCATCAGGGAGGAGCTGAACACGGCGACGCCGGTGACGCTGACAATCCGCGCGACCAAGCCCATCGAACCCTTCGGCAAGGCCGGAGAGGTCGCCAACGGCGTGATGTATATGCGCATCGATGTGCTCAACAACAGCGCGCTCCCTTGGGTTGAGTTCCAGTTCGAGCTCCAGGAGATCCTCGACCAGCCGAGCGTGTTCGGCGACGGCCTGTCCTTCGACCAGCGCAACAAGACGCCCGACAACATCTGGTCGAGCAATTTTGCCGATTTCGATCGCAAGTTCGAACCGTACGACCAATTGCTGTTCAAAAACGGCAAGGTCGACCCGCTGAAGACGGCGACCTTCGATTTCCTGATCACCGACTACACGCCGCGCTGGACGTTTTACATCGTGCAGGATCCAAGGATTCCAACCGGCTGATCTCTCCACGGTTGCAAAACCTCGCCGCGCGGACGATGGTGGCGCCATGACTGCCGCCTCCCCCAGAACACCAGCCGAGATCGCCGAACTGCTCGCCTTCTATGCCAGCGCCGGCGTCGACGACGCGCTCGAAGACGCGCCAATCAACCGGTTTGCCGAAGCGGCGGCTGCGCCAGTTGAACGCGGGCCGGCCGAACGCAGGCCTGCCGAGCGGGCGCCAGCCGCACCGCGCCGCGAAGCCGGGCCCGAGAGCCGACCGGCACCCGAGCAGGTTCCGGAACGAGCTGAGAACCCGCCAGCGCCCCTGTCCGGCCTCGACACCAGCAATATTCCGGACGCGCCCGCGCGGATGCCGGCGGCAGCCGCCGTCCCCGACGAGGCGCAGGCGGCCGCGGCGCGGCAGCTTGCGGCGCGAGCGACGACGCTCGATGAGCTGCGCCAGCACATGGCCGCCTTCGACGGTTGCAATCTCAAATTCACCGCCAAGAACCTGGTCTTCGCCGACGGCAACCCCAACGCCGACCTGATGCTGGTCGGCGAGGCGCCGGGCCGCGACGAGGACCTCGAAGGCCTGCCCTTCGTCGGCCGCTCCGGCCGGCTGCTCGACCGCATGCTGGCGGCGATCGGCCTCGACCGCAACTCGGCCTATATCGCCAATGTCATTCCCTGGCGGCCGCCCGGCAACCGCACGCCGACGCCGCACGAGACCGAAATCTGCCGCCCCTTCATCGAAAGGCAGATCGAGCTGGTCAACCCCAAGGTGCTGATCAATCTCGGCGGACCGTCGGCCAAGACGCTGCTCAATACGACCGAAGGCATCCTGCGCCTGCGCGGCAACTGGCGGGTGCATACGACGGCATCGGGCATCGCCATTCCGGCGATGCCGACGCTGCACCCGGCATATCTGCTCAGGACACCCGCGCATAAGAAGCTGGCGTGGCGGGATTTTCTCGAGGTGAAGGCGAAGTTGCGGGCAGTGGCGATTGGCTAATCTCACCCCTTGTGGGGGAGATGTCCGGCAGGACAGAGGGGGGCGCGAAGGAACGCGGCCTCGGAATCCTATTTCCTCCCCAGGCGGTGATCTAGACGTTGACAAGCTGGCGGACAGCGCCCCCCTCTGGCTTGCCAGGCATCTCCCCGACAAGGAGGGAGATCGGCCGTCACCAGCGCCTTCGCCAATCTCCAACGGTAAGGTTGCCAATAACCTCCCAGGTAATTGAAACGTACCGCTCGCCGCCCTACTCATTTCCCCATGAGCACAACCGACATCTCCGCCGGCAGCCTTATCCGCGAATGGCGCACGCGGCGGCGCATGAGCCAGCTCGACCTTGCCATGGAGGCCGACATCTCGCAGCGGCACCTCTCCTTCGTCGAAAGCGGCCGCGCCCAGCCGTCGCGCGACATGGTTCTGCATCTGGCCGAGCAGCTGTCGATCCCGCTGCGCCAACGCAACCAGCTTCTGCTCGCGGCAGGCTTCGCGCCGAGCTTCAGCGAAAGATCGCTCAGCGATGCAACGCTGGCGCCTGCGATGGCTGCGGTGGAGACCGTGCTCAAGGCCCACGAGCCCTTTCCGGCGCTGGCGGTGGACCGGCACTGGAACCTCGTTTCAGCCAATGCCGCGATCGCTCCGTTCCTTGCCGATATTTCCGAACCGTCCCTGCTCGCGCCGCCGGTCAATGTGCTGCGGCTCAGCCTGCATCCGGGCGGCGTGGCGCCGCGCATCGTCAATCTGGCGGAGTGGCGCGCGCATTTGTTGGAGCGGCTGAAGCACCAGAACGACGCCACCGGTGATCCGGTGCTGATCGAACTGGAGCGCGAGCTCCGCGCCTATCCGTCCGGTCTAAAGAGCAGCCGCCCCGCGCCGGTCGAGCCGAGCGGGATCGTGCATCCGCTCAGGCTCGCGCATGGAGATACTGTGCTCTCCTTCATCAGCACCATCACCGTCTTCGGCACGCCGCTGGACGTCACGCTGTCGGAACTGGCGATCGAATCCTTTTTCCCGGCCGATGAGCAGACACGCGCGGTGCTGGTGCGACTGGCGAAAGAGCGCACAGCAGCTTCGTAGCTCACCCCTGCGGCGGCGCGGCCGTCCTGGTGCGCGTGCGCTCCAGGCCGAGTTGCCGCTCGCGCCAGATGATGAAGATGCCGGCGGCGACCACGATCACGCCGCCGATGAGCGTGTTGATCGAGGTCACGTCGCCGAAGACGAAATAGCCGACGACGACGCCGAGGATCATCGAGGTGTATTCGAAGGGCGCCACGACCGAGGCTTCTGCGTGGCGGTAGGCCGCCGTCATCAGGATCTGGCCGAGCCCGCCGCAGAAGCCGGCAAAGACAAGGAGGCCTGCCTGCAGCGGCGTCAGTGCCTGCCAGCCGAAAGGCAGCGTGAAAAGCGACAGCACCGAAGCCGTCGAGGAGAACCATAGAACGATGGTCGCCGTCTTCTCCGTCTGCACGAGATTGCGCACCAGGAGCATGGCGACGGCCGAAATCGCGGCGGCGATCAATGCGGCCATGACGCCGAGCACCTCCTGGTCGTCGAGGCCTTGATCCGAATTGAGCAGCGTCAGTTCAGGCCAGGAGATGACCAGCACGCCGGCAAGACCGACGGCGACCGCGCTCCAGCGATAGACGCGGATCGTCTCGCCGAGGAAGATCGAGGAGAACACCACGACCAGCAGCGGCTGGGCGTAGTTCAGCGTGATGGCCTCGGGAAGCGGCAATCTGGTCAGCGCGAAGAAGCCGAGCCCCATGGCGCCGACGCCGACCAGGCCGCGCGCGATATGGTTGAACGGCCGCCTGGTCGTGAAGGCGGTGGATAGCTCGCCCTTGAAGGCCAGGAAGGCAATGATCGGGAAGATGGCGAAGAAGGAACGGAAGAAGACGATCTGCCCGGCGGGCACGTCGCCGGCCGCCTTGATGCAGGTCTGCATGCCGACGAAAACCGTCACCGAGACGATCTTCAGTGTGATGCCGCGCAGCGTGCTGTGGCCGACGGCATGATCGACGGTCATCTTGCCTCGTCAGGATGGTCGGAAAACGAAGCCGCCAAATAGCCTAAGAGCAATTCCAGGAAAAGGGTGTAACCGGAAATGCGAAAACACACCCTATCCCGCGGTTTTGTCGCGCGGCGGTTTCGTGTAAAGAGCGCGCACCTCAAAAATTCTTGGACCAGCCAAGCTGGGCCCCGACAGACATCGACAGGAAAAGCCCAGGGAATGCGCACCGATACCGGCCAAGTCTTCAAGCTCGAAGACTATCGCCCCAGCGACTATCTCATCCCGAGGACCAGCCTCGACTTCCGGCTGTCGCCGGATGCGACCCACGTCACCGCGCTGCTCACGATCGAACGGCGCGAGGGAGTCGCGGCGACGGCGCCGCTGGTGCTCGAAGGCGACGGGCTGACGCTGCTTGGCGTCGCCATCGACGGGCACGCTCTCGCTGCCGGCGATTACGAGGCGACGCCGGACCGGCTGATGATCCTGAAGCCGCCGGCGCAGCGTTTCGAGCTTCGTCTGGAGACCGAGATCGCGCCTTCACGCAACGAGGCGCTGATGGGGCTCTATCGCTCCAACAACGTCTATTGCACGCAATGCGAGGCCGAGGGCTTTCGCCGCATCACCTATTTCCTCGATCGTCCCGATATCCTGTCGGTCTATACCGTACGCGTCGAAGCCCCGCACAACGAGGCGCCGCTGCTGCTTTCCAACGGCAATCCCGTCGAACGCGGCGCGCTCGCCAATGGCCGGCACTACGCGGTCTGGCACGACCCCTTCCCCAAACCCTCCTACCTTTTCGCGCTGGTGGCGGGCGCGCTCGGCAAGGTCGCGGGCAGCTTCACCACGATGTCCGGCCGTGAGGTCGAGCTCGGCATCTATGTGGAGCCTGGCAAGGAGCGACTTGCCGGCTATGCGATGGACGCGCTGAAGCGCTCGATGAAATGGGACGAGGACGCATTCGGCCGCGAATACGACCTAGACGTCTTCAACATCGTCGCCGTGTCGGACTTCAACATGGGGGCCATGGAGAACAAGGGCCTGAACGTCTTCAACGACAAATATGTGCTGGCCGACGAGGAGACCGCGACCGATGCCGACTTCGCCAATATCGAGGCGATCATCGCGCATGAGTATTTCCATAATTGGACAGGCAACAGAATCACTTGCCGCGACTGGTTCCAGCTCTGCCTGAAGGAAGGGCTGACGGTTTACCGCGACCACGAATTCTCCGCCGACCAGCGGTCGCGGGCGGTGAAGCGAATCGCGGAGGTGCGCACGCTGCGCGCGCATCAGTTCCCGGAAGACCAAGGACCGCTGGCGCATCCGGTCAGGCCGCGCCGCTACCGCGAGATCAACAATTTCTACACGGCGACCGTCTACGAGAAAGGTTCGGAAGTGGTGCGCATGATCCGCACCATCCTCGGCCCGGAAGCCTTCCGCGCCGGCATGGACCTCTATTTCGAGCGGCATGACGGCGAGGCCGCGACGATCGAGGATTTCCTCAAAGTGTTCGAGGACGTCTCGGGACGGGATCTCGCGCAATTCGCGCTCTGGTATCATCAGGCCGGCACGCCGAACCTGACTGTGAGTTCCGCGCACAATGCCGCCGCCAGGGAATTCACCCTGGAGATCGAGCAGTCGGTGCCGCCGACGCCGTCCGAAAGCCGCAAGCGGCTGATGCATATTCCCCTGGCGTTCGGCCTGGTCGGCGCTGATGGCAAGCCTGTCACCTGGACGGCCGTCGAGGGCGCGACGGTCGATGACGGCATCATTCATATCCGCAGGCGCCGGCACACGGTGCGCTTTTCGGGCGTTTCGGAGCGGCCTTCGGTGTCGCTCAACCGCGGCTTTTCCGCGCCGATCACGCTCTCGGTGCAGCAGAAGGCCGACGACCAGTTCTTCCTCGCCGCGCATGACAGCGACGCCTTTTCGCGCTGGCAGGCATTCAACACCCTTTTGACCGACGCGCTGATCGCCGCCTTCCGCCAGATCCTCGGCGGCAAGCAGGCGGTCTTCGCGGCACGGCTGGCCGAGCTTGCCGGCAGGATCGCCGGCGACGAGGCACTGGAGCCAGCCTACCGGGCGCTGGCACTCACGCTCCCCGGTGAGGCCGACATTGCTCGCGAGATCGGCAAGGGCATCGACCCCGACGCCATCTTCGCCGCGCGCGAGGCGCTGGCGCGGACGATCGCGGAGGCGAACCGCGATGCCTTTTCGGCGCTCTACGACAGCCTCGCCGACAACGGTCCGTTCAGCCCGGACGCGGCGAGCGCAGGGCGCAGGGCGCTCCGCAACATCGTGCTCGATTATCTTTCGCTGCTACCGGGCGGCGCGAGCCTCGCCGCGCGGCACTTCAACGCCGCCAGCAACATGACCGACCGCGCCGCGGCGCTTGCCGTGCTGGCACTTCGCCATTCCGGCACAGCCGAGGCCGAAGAAGCGCTGGCGGCCTTCGAAGCTCGCTATCGCGCCGACGCGCTGGTGCTGGACAAATGGTTCCAGATCCAGGCCGGCGTGCCCGGCGAGCGCACCGTCGACAAGGTGCGCGTGCTGATGCGGCACCCTGCCTTTTCGATCGCCAATCCGAACCGCGTGCGCTCGCTGATCGGCACCTTCGCCAGCGCCAACCAGACCGGCTTTCACCGCGCGGACGGCGAAGGGTACCGCCTGTTCGCCGAGACGGTATTGGAGGTCGAGAAGCGCAACCCCCAGGTGGCGGCGCGCCTCGCGACGGCCCTGCGCTCCTGGCGCTCGCTGGAACCCGGACGCCAGGCCAAGGCCAAGCAGGCGCTGCTCGAGATGGCTCAGGTCGAAAACCTGTCGGCTGATTTGCGCGATATCGTGGAGAGGACGCTGGCGTAGCGCCAGCGCACTTGCCTTCTTCCTCCGGGCAGGAGGCAAAACGACGAATTTCAATCAACTTTTAATCTTTTTCGTCCGCGCCTCTGGACAACGCGAATCACGTTTGATTCTTTAATGACGATTCGGGCGTGCGGCGTATCCGGGTCATCCAGTATACGGCAGATCGGGGAGTGCCATTTATGGCCAAGGCGGACGCGTGGGGCGCGCCCGGAGGGAAGGCTTTTGCGCGTCGCAAGGCAAGGAGCGACGGACTTGCCGGCAATACGCGCCTGATCGCCGAACCCACCTATCAGCGGCTCTTGGCCGCCGAGCCGTTTCTGCGCCGGTCGATCCCGGCACTGATCGTCATCTTCCTCATTGTCATCGCGGCGCTGCGCTTCCTGTCGCTGATGAACGAGCATGACGAAATCGAGCGCGACGCCAAGGCGGTGCTGGCTTTAGCCGCCGGCCAGATGGCGCAGACGATCACCGCGGACCCCAACGCCGCCGGAGCCAACGCCAGCAGCCTCCTGGAAAGCACCAGCCGGCAGGGCGCCATGAGCCGCGCCCATGTGCTGGCCATCACTGACGGCGCCTTCAAGGTCATTGCAGTCTCGCCGCTGTCGACGGGCTGGCAGGGTCGCACGCTGGACAGTCTGGTCCTGGGCGGTCAGCCGCTGTTCATGTTCGGCGAGCGCGCCGGCGTGATGGATGTCAGCATCGCCGGAAAGGATTGGTTCGCCGCCGTCAGCCTTACAGGCGACCACAAACATGCATCCGCCGTGCTGGTGCCGCAGGAAGCGGTGTTCGAAAGCTGGCGCAAGTCGATGTCGCTCAACGTCACGCTGTTCGTGCTGACGGCTGGTGTGCTGATCGTCATCCTCTACGCCTATTTCGGCCAGGCGGCGCGCGCCCAGGCGGCGGACCGCATCTATCTGGAGGCGCACCAACGCATCGACATGGCGCTGGTGCGTGGCCGTTGCGGGCTGTGGGACTGGGACATGGTGCGCGGCAAGATGTACTGGTCGCGCTCGATGTACGACATGCTGGGCTATGAACCCTGCGATACGATGCTGTCCTTCGGCGAGGTCGACGAAATCATCCATCCCGATGACGGCGACCTGTTCGAGCTCGCCAACCGCATTGTCGAACGCGAGATCGACCATATCGACCAGGTCTTCCGCATGCGCCACGCCAACGGGCAATGGGTGTGGATGCGAGCGCGCGCACAGGTGATCGACCCGGAAGCGCCGGAGATCCAGCTGATCGGCATCGCCGTCGACGTCACCGAGCAGCGGCACCTGGCGCTGCGCTCGGAAGCAGCCGACATGCGGCTGAGAACCGCGATCGAGAACATCAACGAATCCTTCGTGCTGTGGGATGCCTCAGAGCGGCTGATCATGTGCAATTCCAAGTTCCAGAAGGACAATGGGCTCTCGGACCGCGATGTCGTGCCGGGCGTCGGTCGCGACGCGCTGGAGGAGCGGATGCTGGCCTTCGCCTCGGAGCGCAGGCTCGCCAACGCCAACGGACCGCATGGCGGCGTTACCCTGGAGCGCCAGCTTGCCGATGGGCGCTGGCTGCAGGTGAACGAGCTCAGGACCCGCGACGGCGGCATCGTCTCGGTCGGCTCCGACATCACCCAGATCAAGCTGCACCAGGAGAAGCTGGTCGACAGCGAGCGGCGCCTGATGGCGACGATCCACGATCTCAGCCTCGCCCGCCGCGCCGAGGAAGAACGCTCCAGCGAACTGGTCGAGCTCAACCGCAAATACATGAAGGAGACCGAGCGCGCCGAGGCGGCCAATCGCGCCAAATCGGAATTCCTCGCCAATATGTCGCATGAATTGCGCACGCCGCTCAACGCCATCATCGGCTTCTCCGAGCTGATGCAGCAGGGCCTGTTCGGGCCGCTCGGCTCCGAGCGCTACGAGGAATACGCCACCGACATCAACGGCAGCGGCAAATACCTGCTCGGCGTCATCAACGACATCCTCGACATGTCGAAGATCGAGGCGGGCCAGTTCTCGCTCGACCGCGAGGAGATCGACCTCTGTCCGCTGATCAAGGAAACGGTGCGGGTGATCTCGCTGCAGGCGGCGGAAAAGTCGATCAATGTCGAGACGCGCATCGCCGATGCGATGCGGGTCTACGCCGACCGGCGCGCCATCAAGCAGATAGCCATCAACCTTCTCTCCAACGCGGTGAAATTCACCGGGCAGGGCGGCAAGATCACGGTCAGGGCGCGCAGCACGTCGGGAGCGCTGCTGCTCACAATCGAGGACAATGGCTGCGGCATCCCAAAGCATGCGTTGAGCAAGCTCGGCCGGCCGTTCGAGCAGGTGCAGAACCAGTTCTCCAAGAACCACACCGGCTCGGGTCTTGGCCTCGCCATCTCCCGCTCGCTGGCCGAGCTGCAGGGCGGCGCGCTGAAGATCCGCTCGACCGAAGGTGTCGGCACCATCGTGTCGGTGCGCATTCCGCTGAAGAAAGCGCCGACGGCGGTGAAGGCTGCGGCCTAAAGCGCGTCCCGATGTTTCAGATTCGCTCCATACGCTTTAGGTTTCTAATTTTACGCATGTCTTTATTCCGAAACCGGTTCCCACTTTCGGGAGACATGCCTTAATTCATCCCCCGCCCGCGCGAAGCAGACGGTCGAAATCCTGCCTGACCTTCCGCGACGTATCCTTGAGATGTGCCTCCAGCACAGCGAAATCCGGCAGGTCGGTGACCGCAAGAAGCAGGTCCGAAAGCCCCGGCGGGACATCGTCGCGGTGGAACTCGCCGGTGAGGCAAAGCCTGATCATCTGGGTCAGCGCCAAATAGAGCCGGTAGGCCTCGCCAAGCTCATTCCGGATATCGGCGGCCGCGAAACCGGGGCCAAGGCGGGCCAGAATGTCGGCCGTCGCCGTGACCCGGCGGCCGGGCTCGACATTGCCGGTGATGGTCGCGACCTGGGCGATGAACTCCAGATCGATGAGCCCGCCGGGGATCAGCTTGATGTCCCAGAGGTCGCGCGGCGGCTTTTCCTTCTCGATCAGCGCGCGCATGTCCGAGGCCTCGGCTTTCACCTTGGCGGCATCGCGCGGCTGCGCCAGCACCCCTGCCACTTCCGTCTCGAGCTCGGCGCAGAGTTCGTCGTCGCCGCCGATGGCGCGGGCCCTTGCGAGCGCCATGTGCTCCCAGGTCCACGCGTCCTGGCGCTGGTACTTCTTGAACGCGTCGATATGAGTGGCGACCGGTCCTTTGTTGCCGGAGGGGCGCAGGCGCAGGTCGAGTTCATAAAGCACGCCTTCGGCGGTCGGCGCCGAGACGGCGGCGATCAGGCGCTGCGTCATGCGCGTATAGTAATGCGACGGCGCCAGCGGCTTCTCGCCGTCGGAATCCTCTGCGTCGGCATCATGATCGTAGAGCAGAATGAGGTCGACATCGGAGCCGGCGGTGAGCTCGCGGCTACCAAGCTTACCCATGCCGAGCAGCGCCACCCTGCCCCCGGCGATGCTGCCGTGGCGCAGCGCGAATTCGGCGATCACTGCTTGAAGCGCGGCCTCGATGGTGAGGTCGGCGAGATCGGAGAAGGCGCGCCCGGCCCGCGCCGGATCAATCGAGCCGGCAAGCAGGCGCACGCCGATCAGGAATTTCTGCTCGGACGCGAAGATACGCAGGCGGTCGAGCACATCCTCATAGACGCGGTCGCCCTCGATGAAGGCGGCAAGCCGCGCCGAAAGATAGGCGCGGTCCGGCAATTCGGTGAGAAGCGCCGGGTCAAGCAAGCCGTCAAAGACATGCGGTCGACGCGTGATGATCGCCGCCAGCCGCGGGGCCGCCCCCATGATCGTCGCCATCAGCTTGAGCAGCGCCGGGTTCGACTGCAGCAGCGAGAATAGCTGGATGCCCGCCGGCAGGCCGGCGAGGAACTCGTCAAAACGCATCAGCGCCTCGTCGGCGCGCCGCGTCTGACCGAATGCTTTAAGCAGCGCAGGCGTCAATTCCGTCAGCCGCTCGCGCGCTTCGGCCGACTGTGTGACGCGGTAGCGGCCGAAATGCCAGCCCCGGATGACGCGACAGATGTCGCTCGGCCGCTGGAAACCGAGCCGGTGCAAGGTCTGCAGTGTGTCGGGATCATCGACATCGCCGGTGAAGACGAGGTTGCCGACGCCGGCCGACAGTTCGGGCGCTGTCTCGAACAGCGCCGCATAATGGCGCTCCACCTGCTGCAGCGAGGCGCGGAAGGCCTGGGTGAATTCCGCCTCGCCGGCAAAGCCCAGCATCAGCGCGATGCGTTTCAACTCCTCGTCTTCTTCCGGCAGGAGATGCGTCTGCTCATCCGCAACCATCTGGACGGCGTGCTCGACACGGCGCAGGAACCAGTATTGCCGAGTGAGCGCATCGCGGGCATCGGCGGTGATCCAGCCGCGCGCGGCAAGCGCTGCGAGCATCGGCACCGTCTCACGGCCGCGCAATTCCGGGAAGCGGCCGCCAGCGATGAGCTGCTGGGTCTGGACGAAGAACTCGATCTCGCGAATGCCGCCGCGGCCGAGCTTGACGTTGTGGCCCTTCACGGCGATCTCGCCATGGCCCTTATGGGCATGGATCTGGCGCTTGATCGAATGGACGTCGGCGATCGCGGCATAATCCATGTATTTGCGCCAGACATAGGGCTGCAATTCCTTGAGGAAGGTCGCGCCCGCGGCAAGGTCGCCGGCAACCGGCCGCGCCTTGATCATGGCGGCGCGCTCCCAGTTCTGGCCGCGCGCCTCGTAGTAGCGAAGCGCGGCCTCGACCGGGATCGCCAGCGGCGTCGAGCCAGGATCGGGACGGAGCCTGAGATCGGTACGGAAGACGTAGCCGTGCTCGGTGCGGTCCTGGAGGATTCGCACGAGACGGCGGGTGAGCCTGGAGAACAGCTCGGTCGCGTCTAGCGGATCGATGACGGCCGGCGCTTCCGGATCGAAGAAGACGACGAGGTCGATATCGGAGGAGAAATTCAGCTCGTGCGCGCCGAGCTTGCCCATGCCGAGCAGTATCCAGCCTGAATCCTTGGCTGGCACCGCCGGTTTCGGCAGCTTGAGCTTGCCTTGGCGGTGCGCGTCCAGCAGCAGGAAATCGACGGCGGCGTTTGTACAGGCGCCCGCGAGATCGCTGAGGCGACGCACCGTCACCGAGGTCTCCGCCTCACCCGAAAGATCGGCCAGGGCTATCAGGAAATGCGCTTCGCTCTTCCATTGCCGCAGCGCCATCATCAGGCCCGGCTCAGAGGCATCGTCGGCCTTGGCCGCGCCGGCGATCGCTTCTCCAATGGCGCCGAGCCGGGCCTCGACCGTCTGGCCGAACAGCGTGTCGAGGATTACCGGCCGCCGGCGCGCCACATCACGCAGGAAGGGTGAGAGATCGAAGATGGCCGCCAGCAGGTTCTGCAGCGGCCCCTCCCCCGCCAGGGATGCAGCGAGACGGGCAAGCCCCTCTTCCTTGGCCGCATCGGCGATTTCCGACAGTTCGCGCCGGGCGTGTTTAGCGTCGAGAGGCTGGAGCGCCAATGTCGGGCTAAGCCGCAACTCGGATTCGATCTTCTTCTTCGCCATTTATCCGCGCCATCAATGCGTCTCCCGCCACGGGAAACTCATGACCACGGACAATCCGGGATTGGCGGGCAAAAGATCAAGCCTGCCGTTGTGGAAAGTCACGATCGCCTTGGCGAGGCTGAGGCCGAGCCCCGAGCCTGGCTGCGAGCGGCTCTTTTCCAGGCGCACGAAACGCTCGGTGGCGCGGGCGCGATCGGCGTCGTCGGGAATGCCGTGGCCATTGTCGGTCACGGTAAGCTTGATTTCGCTTCCGGCGCGCTCCAATGCCACACGCACCTTCGGCGCCTTGGCGGCATCGGTCGAGTATTTGATGGCGTTGTCGACTATGTTGGACAGGGCCTGGCCAATCAGCTCGCGGTTGCCGTTGATCGTGAAAGTCTCGGGGACGGTTGCTTCAAGCACCACGCCGGCCTCCTCCGCTACCGGCTCGTAGAGCTCGACCACGTCGCTCACCGTGGCGGCAAGATCGACGGGGCCGGTCTGCTCCGAGGAATAGCCGGCCTCCAGGCGTGAGATCATCAGTATGGCGTTGAACGTCTTGATGAGCTGGTCGGATTCGGCGATCGTGCCTTCCAGCGCCTGGCGATAGTCTTCCGTCTTTTGCGTGCCTGCAAGGGTCGCCTCGGCGCGGTTGCGCAGCCTGGTCAGCGGCGTCTTCAGGTCGTGGGCGATGTTGTCGGAGACCTGCTTCAGCCCTTCGTTCAGCATGGCTATCCTCGCCAGCATCGAGTTGAGGTTTTCCGACAGGCGGTCGAATTCGTCGCCGGCGCCGGTCACCGGCAGCCGCCCGGACAAGTCGCCGCCCATGATGCGTCGGCTGGCGTCCGACACGCTGTCGATGCGCTTCAGCGCGGCACGCCCGACAAAGAACCAGATCAGGATACCGCCCAACCCCATCATGCCCAGCGCCAAGGTCAGGGCGCGGCTGATGACCGCGCGGAACCGCTCGGGTTCGCCAAGGTCGCGACCGACCAGCATGATCATCTGATTTGGCAGCCTCAGCACCAGTGCGATGGCGTTGTGGCCCTTGGCTCCGGTCGACTGGGGAGTGCCGCTGTCGCCGGCTTGAGGAGCGGGCTGGTCCGCAGTCCCGCTGCGCAGCCGGTCGAGCTCACCCTCGCCGAAGCGCTGGTAGGAAAAGGGCTCCGTCGTCCAGCCCTCCGTCTCGATGACTCCAGGCTCCAGGCTCTGCACGTTGCCGGTCAGGATCTGGCCGTTGGCGTCGGCGATGAGATAGAGATTGGCGCCGGGCTGGCGCGAACGGTTTTCGACGACGCGCACCAGCACCGGCAGGCCGCCGCGCTGATAGGCGCGGGCCAGGCCCAGCACCTCGTCGTTGATGGTCTCCTGCGTCTGCGCTGTCAGCATGCGCGCCGACAGCGACGTCATGTAGAAGACAAGCAGCACCGCGCAGAGCGCGAAAAGCAGAAGATAGAGCGCCGAGAGCCGGGCCGCCGTCGTCTTCATGATGGCCGGCAGGGACAATGCCATGACGGGTTCTAGCCGCCTTTCAGCATGTAGCCGGCGCCGCGGATCGTATGCAGGATCGGCTTGTCGAAGCCTTTTTCGATCTTGCCGCGCAGGCGCGAGACATGGACGTCGATGACATTGGTCTGCGGGTCGAAATGATAGTCCCAGACATTTTCCAGAAGCATGGTGCGCGTCACCACCTGGCCGGCATGGCGCATCAGATATTCGAGCAGGCGGAACTCGCGCGGCTGCAGCGTGATCTCGCGCCCAGCTCGCTTGACCGAATGCGACAGCCGGTCGAGCTCGAGATCGCCGACGCGGTAGAGGGTCTCGGACTCGCGCGCGCTGGCGCGGCGGTTCAGCACCTCGACGCGGGCGAGCAATTCGGAAAAGGCGTAGGGCTTGGTGAGATAGTCATCGCCGCCGGCGCGCAGGCCCGTGACCCGGTCGTCGACCTCACCCAGCGCCGACAGGATCAGCACCGGCGTTGTGTTGCCGCGCGAGCGAAGGGCGGCGATCACCGACAGGCCGTCGCGGCGCGGCATCAGCCGGTCTACCACCATCACGTCATAATCGCCGGCATCGGCAAGCGCGAAGCCGGTCTCGCCGTCGCCGGCGACATGGGCGGTGTGACCCGCTTCGGCAAAGGCTTTCTGCAAGTAATCCGCCGCCTCGCGATCGTCTTCCATGACGAGAATCTTCATGGAGCCGTTATACGCGATTTCATTGGAAGATTGAGGGGCAGCCATATCTTCTTGCCTTGCCTTCATTGGTCGCATGTCTTCTTCCCAAAACCGGCGACCACTTTTGGGCGACATGCGATAAAGCGGCAGCGGGTGATGGGAAACCCGCTGCCGCCAGGAGCGAAACACGGTGACTGACTTACGTGCTCGGCCCCATGTTTCCCCACGGCGGCTCGGGGGTGTTGATACCGCCACGGGGAAAGCTGAAAGTTGACGTCAGCCCTTGCCGACCGGCAGCGCGACGAAGCGGTTCGAGTCGTCGCGGGTGATCTGCATCAGAACGGCCTTGCGGCCGGCCTTGGCGGCATCGGTCATCGCCTTGGAGACGTCGTCGGTGGTGTTGACCTCATTCGAATTGATCGAGGTGATGACGTCGCCGGGTTGAATGCCGCGGTCGGCCGCGTCGCTGTCGGGATCGACATCGGTGACCACGAGGCCCTTGCCCTTTTCCGCCTTGGTGACGGTCAGGCCGAGATCGGCCAGCGTGTCGGCCTTGGCGGCGGGCGCCGTCTGCTTGCTGTTGTCCTCGTTCGAGGCTTGCTTGTCGCTCGAAGGCAGCGTGCCGAGATCGACCTTGACCGTCTCGTTCTTGCCGTTGCGCCAGACAGTAACGTCGACCGATTTGCCCGGCGCGAACGCACCGATCATGCGGGCGAGGTCCTTCGGCGAGGCGACGTCCTTGCCGTCGACCTGCGTGATGACGTCACCGGCGGCGATGCCCGCCTTCTTGCCCGGGCCTGCGTCCTGGGCGCTCGAGACCAGCGCGCCCTTGTCCGATTTCAGGCCGAGCGACTCGGCGATGTCGGAAGTGACCGGCTGGATCTCGACGCCGAGCCAGCCGCGCTGGACAGAGCCGCTCTTCATAAGGTCCTGGACGACCTGCTTGGCGGTTGAGGCCGGGATGTCGAAGGCAATGCCGACGCTGCCGCCCGACGGCGAGAAGATGGCGGTGTTGATGCCGATCACTTGGCCGTTGAGGTTGAAGGTCGGACCGCCCGAATTGCCGCGGTTGACCGATGCGTCGATCTGGATGAAGTCGTCATAAGGTCCGGCGCCGATGTCGCGGCCGCGGGCCGAGACGATGCCGGCGGTAACGGTGCCGCCGAGGCCGAACGGATTACCTACGGCAACCACCCAGTCACCGATGCGGATCTTGGAATCGTCGGCGAAGTCGACATAGGTGAACTTGTTGCCGCCGCCATCGACTTTCAGCACGGCAAGATCGGTGCGCGGATCGGTGCCGATCAGCTTGGCGTCGAGTTCCTTGCCGTCATTGGTGACGACGGTGAAGTCCGAACCTTCCGACACGACATGGTTGTTGGTGACGAGATAGCCGTCCTCCGAGATGAAGAAACCCGAGCCCTGGGCAACCGGGCGTGGCTCGCCATTGCCGTGGTTGCGGTGGTTGAACGGGCGCATGCCGAACTGCTGGCCGCCCTGATCGCCGAAGCCGCGGAACTCCTTGAAGAAGCGGCGCAGTTGCGGATTGTCGGGAAGATTGTCAAAGCCGTCTTGATTGTCGGAGCCGTCATCGGCCGTGGGCTGGATCTTGGCCTTGACCTTGACGCTGACCACCGCCGGCGAAACATGCTCGACGACATCGGCAAAACTCGGCATCTGGGGGGCTTCGACGCGAACGGCATCGGCCAGCACGGGGGCAGTGCCAGTCGCGAGCATACCCGCGCCAACCGTGCCGACGACGGCCAGGGAAGCGACGGCGGCCATCAGGCGCTTTCGGGTGCGGGAATATGAATTGGGGGCATTATTCATGGGGTTTCTTATCCTCTATCGAAGCGGATGCGCTCAGGCGAAGCATCCTCGGGCAAGAGGATTAGAGAGCCGCACATTACGGGGCCATTTCCGGTACATGAAAGTTTTGTAATGTTGGCCGACCACGGAAGCGGTTGAACCAATCGGTGATGGCGCTCAGTCGCGCAGCATCTTATCCAGGGCTGCCTGCTCCTCGGCCGAAAGCGCCGACGATACCGGGCGGCGCGAGCGGGCGCTGAGCACAATGAACAGGCCGCCGGCCAGAAGCAGGAGCACTGGCGTGCCCCACAAAAGCGCGTTGCGCGGGTTGAAACGTGGCTTGAGCAGCACGAACTCGCCATAGCGCGAGACGATGTAGTCCATCACCTGCTGGTCGGTGTCGCCGGCCACGAGGCGCTGGCGCACAAGAATGCGCAGATCGCGGGCCAGATCGGCGTCGGATTCGTCGATCGACTGGTTCTGGCAGACCATGCAGCGCAGGCCTTCCGACAGCGCACGCGCCCTCGCCTCTAATGCCGGGTCCTGCAGCACTTCATCAGGCTTCACCGCCTGTGCGCCGCCTGTAAACGCCAGGGCGAGCAGAAGGATCAGCGAGGGGAGCGAAAACCTTGCCCTCATGTCGGGCTCGTCAACGCGGCGGCCGGCTTGCGGCGCCTCGCGGGTGCGCCGACACGCAAGCGGCGGTCGGCCAGCGACATGGCCGCGCCCGCCATCATCACCAGCCCGCCGCCCCAGATCAGCGTCACCAGCGGTTTCCACCAGAGGCGCACGACGACGGAGCCGTCATTATCCTCGTCACCGAGCGACAGATAAAGCTGGCTCAAACCGAGGGTCCTGATGCCGGACTCGGTCGTTGCCATCTGCCGGGCCTGAAAGAAGCGTTTTGCCGAAGATATCTCGCCGTTGGCGTTTCCGTCTGCGCCGATCAGCAGGAAGCGGGCGCGATCCTCGGTGAAGTTCGGACCTTTCTGGGGAAAAAGCCCTTCGAAGCGCAGCGTGTGGCCGGAGAGGTCCACCGTCTCACCGGGCCGCATGGTGAGGATCTTCTCGGTGCCGAAGCAGAGCGTGCCCACAATGCCGAGCAAGGTCAGCCCAAGGCCGAGATGGGCCAGTGCCGTGCCGAAGACCGAGCGCGGCAGGCCAGCGAAACGGCGAAGCATGACCGCCGGCGCCACCGAGCCGGCGCCGGATTTGACGGCAAGGTCGGTCAGCGCGCCGGCGACGAGCCAGACAGCGAGGCCGACGCCGAGCGCTGCGAAAACCGAGGCGCCGTCGATGAAGAGGCCGGTGACCAACATCGCGGCGAGCGCCAGGGCGAAGGCCGCGACCAGGCGCTGCGAGGCGGCAATCACGTCACCGCGCTTCCAGGCGAGCAGCGGGCCGAACGGCACGATCACCAGCAGCGGCACCATCAGCGGGCCGAAGGTGAGATCGAAGAATGGCGCGCCGACCGAGATCTTGCCGCCGGTGAGCGCCTCGAGCGCCAGCGGGTAAAGCGTGCCGACCAGCACCGTCGCGGCGGCGGTGGTGAGAAAGAGATTGTTGAGGACCAGCGCGCCCTCGCGCGAGATCGGATGGAACAGGCCGCCGGCGGTCAGGCTGGATGCGCGCAGCGCAAACAGCGCCAACGAGCCACCGATGAACAGCGTCAGGATGCACAGGATGAAGACGCCGCGCGCCGGGTCGGTGGCGAAGGCGTGCACGGAGGTCAGCACGCCCGAACGCACCAGGAAAGTGCCGAGCAGCGACAGTGAGAAGGTGAGAATGGCAAGCAGCAGCGTCCAGATCTTCAGCGCCGAGCGCTTCTCCATGACGATGGCCGAATGGAGCAGCGCTGTGCCGGCAAGCCAGGGCATGAAGGAGGCGTTCTCGACCGGATCCCAGAACCAGAAGCCGCCCCATCCGAGCTCGTAATAGGCCCAGTAGGAGCCCATGGCGATCCCGCCGGTGAGGAACATCCAGGCGACCAGCGTCCACGGCCGCACCCAGCGCGCCCAGGAGGCGTCGATGCGGCCCTCGATCAGCGCCGCGACCGAGAAGGAAAAGCAGACCGAGAAGCCGACATAGCCGAGATAGAGCAGCGGCGGATGGATGGCGAGGCCGAGGTCCTGCAGGACCGGGTTGAGGTCGCGCCCCTCGACCGGCGCCGGATTGAGGCGGATGAACGGGTTGGAGGTGGTCAGGATGAACAGGAAGAAGGCCGCGCCGATCATGCCTTGCACGGCCAGCACATTGGCCTTGAGCGTCGCTGGCAGATTGTTGCCGAAGACGGCGACGAGCGCCCCGAAGAAGGTCAGGATCAGGACCCACAGCAGCATCGAGCCTTCGTGGTTTCCCCAGGTGCCGGTGATCTTGTAGATCATCGGCTGCAGCGAGTGGGAATTCTCCCACACGTTCGCCACCGAGAAGTCCGAGCCGGCATAGGCGCTCGCAAGGGCCGTGAAGGACAGCGCGGTCAGCGCGAAGCCGGTGACGGTCACCGGGCCGCCTACCGCCATCAGCCGCTGGTTGCCGGTACGGGCGCCGACCAGCGGCACCAGCATCTGCACCAGTGACAGCGCGAAGGCGAGCACGAGGGCGAAATGTCCGGTCTCAACCATTATTGGCTCTTGCTTTCCACCCAGACGCCCTTGGCCTTCAGGCCGTCGGCGACTTCCTTCGGCATATAGCGCTCGTCATGCTTGGCCAAGACGCTGTCGGCGACGAAAACCCCATCCGAACCGAAAGCGCCCTCGGTTATGACGCCCTGCCCCTCGCGGAAGAGATCGGGCAGGATGCCGGTGTAGGTCACCTTGATCGATTTCTGCGTGTCGGTAACCGAGAAGGCCACGGTTGCCCCACTACCGCGCACGACGGTGCCGCTCTCGACGAGGCCGCCAAGGCGGATGCGCTGTCCAGGCTGGACGCTTGCCGTCGCCAGCTCTGCCGGCATGTAGAAATAGGAGGCCTTCTGGCCGAGCGCGTAGAAGGTGAGTCCGGCGGCCGCGGCGAGGAAGGCCAGCCCCGCCACGATTACCGACAATCGCTTCTGCTTGCGCGTCATCTCTTACTCCGTCGCCGTCACGCCGAGGGAAGCGGCGAAGGCGGTGAACTTCTTGGCCTGCTCGCTGTCGGCGCCGAAGGCGGCGACAGCGCGGCCGAGCGCCTCGCGCGCCTGATCGGGCTTGCCGAGCACGGCATAGGAACGAATGAGGCGCATCCATCCTTCCTCGTCACGGGGATTCTGCTTCAATTTGTCGGCTAGGCCCGCGACCATGGTTTCGATCATCGCCTGCCGGTCCTGCGGCGCCATCTGCTGCGCGGCTTCCATCTGCTGGGCATCCGGCCCGCTTGCCGGCGCGCCCGCAGCGACCGCCGGCTGGCCAGCCTCGGCAAACGCCTGCTGGATTGCGCTGCGCCAGGGCGAATCCGGCGGAAGCTGCCCGAGCATCTTTTGCCAAGCGGCGACAGCCTCGTCCTTCCTGCCTTCCTGGGCAAGGCCTACGCCCAAGTAGAAATTCGCCTTGGCGTTGGCCGGATCGAGCTTCAGGGCCGCTTCGAAGGCCTTTTGAGCGTCCGCCGAAACGATGCCGCCGGCAGCACTTGCGATCGCCTCGCCGAGGCCCGACTGGCGCACGGCGCTGTCGCCGTCGAGGCGGATGGCGTTGCGGTAGGCGCTGATCGCGTCGGGAAAGCGCTGCAGGCGAAGATAGATCGGCGCCAGCACGTCCCAGCCCTTGCCGTCCGACGGATTGGCGGCAAGATGCGCTTCGGCGCGTGCGACCAGCTCGTCGACCGAGGAATCGGCGGGATTCTTGGCGAGACGCTCGGCCAGAGGCTGTGAAGGCAGCTCGGGAGAGCCGAGCATGCCATATAGCCCCCAGCTCAGCAGCGGAACGGCAAGCACGGCCAAGCTGGCGACCAATTTGATGCCGCGGGAGGAGCCTGGATTGGCGGAGCCCGGCCGGTCGGCCGCACCGAGACGCAGGATGCGGCGGCCGATCTCGGCGCGCGCCTCCTCGGCCTCGCCCGGCTGGATCAGGCCGCGCGCCACGTCGCGATCGAGCTCGGAAAGCTGGTCGCGATAGACTTCCAGGTCGTGATCGCCGGCTGGCGACGCGCCTTTCACGCCGCCGGTAAGCGGCAAAAGCACCGCCAGGCTGGCGCCCAGCGTGAGGATTGCGGCTATGACCCAAAACAGCATGGCTCTTCCAATAAAGGCAGAGCCTTGCCCTGCCAACATAAGCATACTGCGACGCTTTGACGGGAGATCAACTGCCTCACCTTGATCGACGTCAACCAGACCGAATAATGGGCTGGCCCGGTATCCTTCCGGAGTGCTTCAGCTTCGCGGAAATAGCGCTTACCGCCTTGTTTTGGCGCAATTCCGGACGGAAAACCGCTCACACTTTTCCTGGAATTGCGCTAGGTCAGCGGCGTCCAGCTGCCGTCGGCGTTGCGGCAGGCAGTGCCGCGCGCGGTGACGCCCGCGCCGCCGGTGAAGACGGTGTGAGTGTACTGGCGGCAATCCTGGGAGCCGACCCGATAAGGCTGAGCCGCGACCACCTCGCCATAATGGGAGGCGTTGTCGCCCTTCCATGTCACCTTCTGGCCGCTGGTGTTGTACTCCAGCGCCTTGTACTCCGCCTCCAGCCCCTTGCGCTTTTCGGCATCGCTCAGGCCCGAGCCGATCGATCCGCCGATAAGCCCGCCATTCATTGCCGAGACGATGCTGGTCGACACCTTGCCGCCGGAGGGCGGCGTCGAAACAGGCGTGACCGGAGAGGTTGGACCGCCCCTGCTGAGTGTCGTGCAGCCGGAAACGGCGAGCAGGGCGGAAACGAGCGCGACGCGGATCTTCATGCCAACAACCGGTTCTCTTGAGCGGGATGAGCTTCTTGAGCGAAATGGACTTCTTGACAGAGATGGATAGGCGGCCGCGCCATCAGGGAAGCAGCCCGGCCATAGTGTTGATATTTGTCGGAAATTTGGCCGTCACCCACTGCTCGCAAATCGACAACAAATATCATTGAAGGCTCCGCAATCTCACCACCGCCCTCAAGCCGCCCAAGCCGGACCGTTCCAGCGCCAGCGAGCCTCCATACTCGTTGACGAGGTCGGCGACAATGGCAAGGCCAAGCCCGGTTCCCGGCTTCGTCTCGTCCAGTCTCTTGCCACGCTTCAAGACCTCTCGCGCGCTGTCCTCGGGAATGCCCGGGCCGTCATCCTCTATAACGATTTCAAACAGGTTGCCGCTTCCCGAAATAGTGGCGATCGTCACAGCGACGGCGCTCTTGGCCCATTTCATCGCGTTGTCGAGCAGATTGCCCAGCAGTTCCTCGAGGTCCTCGCGCTCGCCCGCAAAGACAATCTCCGCCGACGGCAGCGACAGCGTCAGCCGCGTTTGCGGGTTGAGTTTCCGCAGCACGCGCACCATACGCTCGACCAGCGGCGAGACCGGCGTGCGGAAGACGACGCTGTCACGCTGCGCGGCGACGCGCGCGCGCTGCAGGTAATGATCGACCTGCTTCTGCATGGAAGCCGCCTGGTCGGCGATCAGCTGGCCCTTGGCGCCGCCGAGCGCGCGGCCCTCGTTGATCAGCACGGCTAAAGGCGTCTTCAGCGAATGGGCGAGGTTGCCGACCTGGGTACGCGAGCGCTCGACGATGCGCCTGTTGTTCTCGATCAGCGCGTTGGTCTCGTTGGCCAGCGGCTCAATCTCGGCAGGGAAGCTGCCGTCGAGCCTTTGCGCCGTGCCTTCGCGCACCATGGCGAGCGCGTTGCGGACCCTGCGCAAGGGCTGGAGACCCAACAGGATGGCGATGGCGTTGATGGCGATCATGCCGACGCCGAACAGCGAGAGATAGGTGAGCAGGCGGCGCTGGAAGCTGGCGATCTCCTGCTCGAGCTCGCTGTGATTGCCCATGACGCGGAAGCGGGCGGCACGGTTCTTGGCGTCCAGAACGAACTCGCTCTCGAACACTTCGAGCTGCTCGCCCTTTATGCCTTCCATCGAGTAGCTACGCTGGAAGTTCGCGTTGAAGGGCACTTCCGCGACGCTTGGCGAGAGGAGCGACGTCGTCATCGAGGAGGAATGGATTTCGCCATGGACGCCTTCGGAGGCCGGCTCCACCGACCAATACCAGCCGGAATTCGGCTCGGAAAAGCGCAAATCGCCAAGATCCGGCGAGCCGGTCAGCGCGCCATTGTCGGAAATGCCGACAGAGCCGATCAGGTTGAACAGATGCGCCGAAAGCAGGCTTTCGAAACCGCGCTCGCTGGCCTGGCGGTAAAGCGTGGTGATGAGGGTGAAGATGACGACCAGCGTCAGGATCGCCCAGATGGTCGAGAAAGCGATGACGCGGAAGGTCAGCGAGCGCGGCCACAGCCGCAGCCTTGAAATCCACGTTCCCATCGCTGGCTTCAGCGGTTCCGCGTCACGCCTCCGGCTCTCGCATGCGATAGCCCATGCCACGCACGGTTTCGATCATATCGATGCCCATCTTCTTGCGAAGCCTGCCGACAAACACCTCGATGGTGTTGGAATCGCGGTCGAAGTCCTGGTCGTAGAGATGCTCGACCAGCTCCGTGCGCGACACCACCTCCCCCATATGATGCATCAGATAGGCGAGCAGCCGGAACTCATGCGAGGTTAGCTTCAGCGGCGCGCCATTGACATCGGCCTTGGACGCCTTGGTGTCCAGGCGCAGCGGCCCGCAGGTGAGCTCCGATGATGCATGACCGGCCGCGCGGCGGATTAGGGCCCGCACCCGCGCCAGCACCTCCTCGATGTGGAAAGGCTTGGTGACATAATCGTCGGCGCCGGCGTCGATGCCGGCCACCTTGTCGCTCCAGCGGTCACGCGCTGTCAGGATAAGCACCGGCATCTTGCGCCCGCCGCGACGCCAGCGCTCCACGACGCTGATGCCGTCCATCTGCGGCAGGCCGATGTCGAGGACCACGGCATCGTAAGGCTCGGTGTCACCGAGGAAATGCCCCTCCTCGCCGTCATAGGCCCGGTCGACAACATAGCCGGCATCGACCAGCGCCTCTGCCAGTTGCCGGTTGAGATCCTTGTCATCCTCGACGACGAGCACGCGCATGGGTTGAAGCCTGTTGCTGGGTAAACGTATAGGCCGATTCCGCCGGCCTGGGAAACGAGTGAGGTCAGCCCATCGGCACAACGATTTCCGAGCGCCGCGGCCGCTGGCCGTCCTTGCCGGGGACAAGCACGACGATGACGCAGACCTGCTGGCCGCCCCGCGTCGCCTGAGACGCCTTGGCGAGCGTCCCTCCATTCTGCGCGGCGACCTGCTGGCCGATGGCGTAGCAATCGCTGGCGGCGAGCACAACCGGCTGATCGGCCGACGGCTCGATGACCGGCAGGGCGATCGCCTGCGACGCAAGAAGCCCGGCCGCGGCAAGCGCCAGCACTGCTTTGCGGAGATGTGAGCCAAGGTTTTTCATGATCACGGTTCTAACGCATATGGGCTGAACGTGAAATGAACGGTGAACGATCGAAAATCATGCCCGCCATTCCCCCCTGCGCGCGTGGCGGCGCCAAGGCTCAATTCATAGCCGGAAAAGCACTTGATCCGCTACGCTTTTTGGCCTGCCTTCACCGCGCACTGCGCTAGCTAGTGTAGAAACGCCGGACGGCCATGGAGGAAGCGATGACGCGCGAGGATATTGCCGGTCTCTATCGGGGCTACATCGCCTGCCTGAACGAGCAGGATTGGGACAATCTCGGCCGCTTCGTCGGCGAGGAGGTCCAGTATAATGGCGAAACGATTGGGCTTTCGGGTTACCGCCACATGCTGGAAGGCGATTTCGAGGCCATTCCCGACCTGCGCTTCAACATCGAGCTTCTGATCTCGGAGCCGCCGCGCGTGGCGGCGCGTCTCCATTTCGACTGCCGGCCCAAGGGCGTGCTGTTCGGCCTGCCCGTCCACGGCAAGCGCGTTTCCTTTGCCGAGAACGTCTTCTACGAGTTCCATGACGGGCGGATTCGCGAGGTCTGGTCGGTCATCGACAAGGCCGCCATCCAGGCGCAGCTGTAGAGCACTTCGCGCGAAACAGATTCAAACGGCGCGCTTAAGCCATTGTTTTGATGTATATTCCGGAGCCAGTTTACTCCTGGGCGACATGCGTCGGCGCAGTCTGTGAGGTAGCTTCCTGCGTCAGCGCGCGGAAGCGCAGCAATCCATGATGAACGGCCAGATCCTCGTCATAGCGGGCCTCGGCGAATTCCAGCGACAGGCGCGTCTGGCCGCGCGAACCGATCGAGAATGCCGCGCCATCGAGCCGCGCCCTGATGCTGTCCATGATACGGCGTGTCTCGGCCTCGCCCTGGGCTTTCGACCAGATATGCAAGGTGACCAGTTGGTCGTTGTCATTGTCGGCGCCGGTCTCGAGGTCGAAGGCGCTGGTGCGGCCGTAAGTCACGTTCGGAAAGGCGGCTTTGTCACTTGCCTGCTCGAGCAGGCCGGCGCCGCCAAGCAGCGCCGACAGCGACGCATCGGTCTTCAGCCTCAGGAACAAGGCCTGCATCAAATTGCCAGGCGCCGTCATCTACCGTCCATCGCCAATACATTATCTCCTCACGCTGCCCGGCAACGTAGCCGCGCTCGCGATCCGATGCCAGATCGCGAATCGTTTTGACTATAACGTGAATGGCGAAGGTCTCGAATTTATTACGTTTTCGTCAAATCAGGAGACCGGCGCGGCGCCGCCTTCTTCGGTGCGCCGAGCAATGAACTCGTCGAGCACGCCCGTCGTGGCCGCAACGGAGGCCGGTGGCTGGAAGTCGGAAAGAATGCGCTTCCAGATGCCGGTGGCGCGCTCGGTCGCCGTCTTCGAACCGGATTGCGTCCAGTTGCCGAAATTCGACCAATCGGCGACCAGCGGCTCATAGAAGGCGGTGCGGTAGCGCGTCATGGTGTGGGCCGCCGAGAAGAAATGTCCGCCGGGCTGCACCTCGGCGATGGCCTCGAAGCCGATGGCATCCTCGTCGCCAGGCGTGGTGGCGCAAAGCTCCGCGACCGTCTGCAGCGCCTCGACGTCGGTGATCAGCTTTTCCAGGGAGACGCTGAGGCCGCCTTCCAGCCAACCGGCGGCGTGGATGCACATGGTGGAGCCGGCCAGCACCGAGCCCCATAGCGCGAACTGCGTCTCGTGTGCGGCCTGCGCGTCGGAGATATTGGCGGCGCTGCCGCCGCCGGAGCGCCATGGCAGGCCGGTGTAGCGGGCGAGTTGCCCCGCGCCAAGCGTGGCCTTGATATGTTCCGGCGTGCCGAAGGCCGGGGCGCCCGACTTCATATCGACATTGGATGAGAAGGAGCCATAGACCACCGGCGCGCCGGGCCGCACGATCTGGGCGAGCGTCAGGCCCGCCAGCGCCTCGGCATGCTGCAAGGTCA
The DNA here is from genome assembly GCA_004020875.1 of Mesorhizobium sp. Lineage (GTDB taxonomy): Bacteria > Pseudomonadota > Alphaproteobacteria > Rhizobiales > Rhizobiaceae > Mesorhizobium. The sequence continues at coordinate 109,394 of SAPZ01000005.1, read as the reverse complement.
GCGCGCCGGCAACCGTGATCGGCGCCATCGCGCCGGCCAGGCAGAAGGGCGTGATGACCAGGATCTGGCCGGCCTTGGCGAAGTCGATGATGCCTTGCGCCATCGGGATATCCAACTGGCGCGGCGAGTTGGTGTTGATGACGGTGTAGCAATGAGCGCCGGCGCGGAACTCGTCCTGTGAAAGGCCGCGCGCGAGGCGGATCATCTCGAAACCGTCCTCGACCTGCGGCGTGCCGCGCGCGAAGATGAAGGGGAACTTATCCGACAGCGTCAGTTGCGCCCGGTTGACCGCATAGTGACGGAAGCGGTTGTCGATGTCCTGCGGCTCGACGCAGGGGCCAAGCATGTGCAGCACGTCGAAATGCTGGATCAGCTTGACGAACTCCTCGAAGGCGGCGAGCGTGCCCGGCCGGCGGCCGCGCTCGAGATCGGTGACATTGGGGGCGCCGGAGCCGGCCAGAAAGGCCATCGAGCCGAGTTCGAGCGTCAGGTCGCGCGAGCGGTGGCCGCCAAGTGCCGGAATGGAGCGCGGCGCCGAGGCAAGTGCTGCCTCGACCATGTCGCGGCCGATCCTGACCATCTGGCTGTCGTCGTCGACCAAGGCGCCGGCCTTGGCGTAGACGGCGCGGGCCTCGGGCAGCAGCACCTTGATGCCGAGTTCCTCCAGCACGCGCAGCGCGGTAGCGTGGATGGCGGCGACTTGGTCGTCGGAAAAGATCGGCTGCGGCAGGAACGGGTTCTTCAGGGACCGGTAGTTCGGATGGCGGCTCGACTCGCTACCCGCCTCGCCGGTGCGTCCCCGCCGGCGCTCGCGCCTGAGATCACGTGCGGCCTCGTCAATCATGGCGGTTCCTCCTCATTGCCGCATCGCCTTGCCTTCAGGGTCGCAGGGCGAGGCCGCGACGACGCGCGCTGGCCGTTCGACCCCGACAATGTGGACGGAAAGCTCGGTGCCCTCCCCGGTGAAATCGTCATCGAGCAACGCCAGGGCGACGCTCTTGCCGATCGAGTAGCCGTAGCCGCCGGAGGTCACGAAGCCGACGCGGCGGCCTTGATGCCAGACCGGTTCGAAGCCGCTGGCATCGGCGTCCACGGCATCCACCTCGAGCGTCACGATGCGCCGCGAGACACCGGCCTCGCGCTCTGTCAGCGCCGCGTCGCGGCCGATGAATTCGCCCTTGTCGAAAGCGATGAAGCGGTCGAGGCCGGTCTGGCCGGGTGTGTAGCCTTGCGTGAATTCGCGCGACCAGATGCCGAAACTCTTTTCGAGCCTGAGCGAATTCAGCGCGTAATAGCCGATCTCGGCAAGGCCGAGGTCTTCGCCGGCGGCAAGCAGCGTCTCGCGCAGCGTCGAATGCAGGGTGGCCGCGCAATTGATCTCGAAGCCGAGCTCGCCGGCGATGGACAGCCGTGCCACCCAGGCACGCACCATGCCGATGTCGAACACGCCGCAAGCCATGAAGGGCATCGCTTCGGCGGAAAGGTCCTGATGCGTGGTGCGTTCGAGAATTTTTCGTGCGTTCGGTCCAGTGACCAGGAAACCGGATGTGGCATCGGAAATGTCGGTGACCTTAACGCCATCCGTCAGATGCACCTCGAACCAGCGCATATGAAATTCACGCAGGTAATAGGAACCCATGATCCAGTATTCGCCGCCGCCCCAGTTGAGCACGGTGAGATCGCCCTTCAGCCTGCCGTTGGGCCCAAGCATCGGCGCCAGCTTGGCGCGGCAGGGCTTCGGCAGCCGGCAGGCGAGCAGCTTGTCGAGCCAGGCCTCGGCGCCCGGGCCGGATACGGCATAGCGCGAGAAGGCCGTGGTATCGACGAGGCCGGCGGCGCGGCGAACCTGCAGCACCTCGTCGCCGACGATGTCGAAGGCGTTGGAGCGCTTCAGCGTCGTCTCCTCACGGAATCCCATCGGCGCAAAATAGGCCGGTATCTCCAAGCCCCACGACGCCGTCCATTCGGCGCCGGCGGCGCTCATTCCGTCGTAGGCGCCGGGCCGCTTCAAGGGCCGGCCGGCAGGCAGGCGCTCGTTGGGGAAGGTCATGACGAAGCGGCGGGCATAGAACTGGCGCGTCGTTTGCCTGAGATACTCGCGGTTGGCGGCGAAGGCGCCATAGCGGGCGATGTCCATGCCGAAGATGTCGGCTTCCGGCTCGCCATGGATCATCCATTCGGCCAGCGACTTGCCGACGCCGCCGCCCTGGCTGAAGCCGGCCATCACACCGCAGGCGACCCAGTAGTTCTTCAAGCCCCGCAGCGGGCCGACCAGCGGATTGCCGTCGGGCGTGAAGGTGAAGGCGCCGTTCACCCATTTGCGGATGCCGGCCTTGGCCAGGCAGGGAAAGCGTTCATAGGCCTTGGCAAGCTCGGGGCTGATGCGATCGATATCCTCGGGGATCAGCTGAATGCCGTAATCCCAGGGCGCGCCGTCCATGTTCCAGTGTTTCGGGTTCTGCTCATAGACGCCGAGCAGCACGCCCCTGCGCTCCTGGCGAAGATAGGAGAAGCCGTCGAGATCGACGGCAAGGCCAAGCTCCTTGTCGAGGGCAGCGACCTCCGGAATGTCCTCGGTAACGAGATAATGGTGCTCCATCGGCGTCACCGGCAGGTCGACGCCGGCCATCAGCCCGACCTGCTTGGCCCAGAGGCCGCCGGCATTGACAATATGCTCGGCGACGATCGTGCCCTTCTCGGTGACGACGTCCCAGCCGCCGTCGGCGCGTTGCTTCAACTCGACGACGCGGTTGCGCAGGATGACATCCGCGCCACGCTTTCTGGCGGCGCCGGCATAGGCATGCGTGGTGCCATAAGGGTCGAGATGGCCTTCGTTGGAATCATAGAGACCGCCCAGCACGCCGCTGACATCGACGATCGGGCAGATCTCCTTGATCTCGTCAGGCGTCACCAGGCGGGCCGTCTCGATACCGACGGACTGGAACACCGCCCAGGCCGACTTCAGCCATTCCCAGCGCTGCGGATCGCTCGCCATGTTGACGCCGCCGGTCATGTGCAGGCCGGCATTCTGGCCGGATTCGGCCTCGATCTCCCGGTAGAGCTTGATCGTGTAGTCCTGCAGCGCCGCGACATTGGGATCGGCGTTGAGCGCGTGGAACCCGGCCGCCGCATGCCAGGTCGAGCCCGCCGTCAGCTCGGCGCGCTCGATCAGCGCCACATCGCTCCAGCCAAAACGCGTCAAGTGATAGAGCACCGAGGCGCCGACCACGCCTCCCCCGATGACCACCGCCCGGTAATGCGACTTCACGAGCCTCTCCCTCTCGTTGGAGGCTCCCAAGATATACGTCCCGTACACATGTGTCTAGACACTTCTGTCCAGAGCTTGCACGCTGCTCCGCGCCGTGCCACTTGTTGGCTCATGACCATGACCGCCCCGCAGGACGAGCCGACGCTCGGCAATATCAAAGTGACCCGCGCGGACTGGATCAATCTCGCGCTGCAGACGCTGATTTCCGACGGTATCGAGAGCGTGCGCGTGCTGACGCTGGGACAGAAGCTCGGCGTCTCGCGTTCGAGCTTCTACTGGTATTTCGAAAGCCGGCAGGATCTGCTCGACCAACTCCTCAAGCATTGGCACGAGACAAACACCACGGCGATCGTCGATCGGGCGCGCCGGCCGGCCGACACCATCATCATGGGTGTCATGAACGTGTTCGAATGCTGGGCCGACGAGCGCCTGTTCGATCCCAGGCTCGATTTCGCCGTCCGCGAATGGGCAAGGCGCTCGGACGACGTGCGGCGCATGATCGACAAGGCCGATGAGGAGCGACTGCTTGCCATTCGCGACATGTACCGCCGGCACGGCTATGAGAGCGAAGACGCCTTCATCCGCGCCCGCGTCCTTTACTACATGCAGATCGGCTACTACGTGCTCGACCTCAAGGAACCGGTCGAGGCGCGCGTCAGCCATCTCGCCGCCTATCTGCGCTCCTTCACCGGACTGGAGCCGAGCGAGGCGGATGTGGCGCATTTCATGCGCTTCATCTCGGCGCGGTGATATCGCAATGTCTGCTTTACGCAATTCCGGACGGAAAACCGCTACACACTTTTCCTTGAATGCTCCGGGCACGATCAACCATGGCGTTCAACAATGCCTGGGTGTGGCTTCGCTGCCCTTGTGAGTGGTGCTAAAATGGTTGATTAGTCTGGCAGGGGGGCGCCCCGGAACTGCCACGGCTGTTTCGGGCGGAAGTGCCGGGGTGGAATTCTGGAATGGACAATCCCTCTAAACCACGCAGGAGAAGAGGCCGGATCGCTTCGGCGCTGCTCGCCGTGGACGCGTGGCTCGATACTTCGCTCTACGAGATCGGTTTCAAGGCACGCGAATTCTGGGAAGCGGCGACTATCTTTTCCCGCCGGTTCCGTGTGCATGGCTGGCGCCGCGCCATCATCGAGGTGCTGAGCGAGGGCTTCACCATGGGCGCCGGCGGCTTCGTGGTGCTTCTTGCGCTCGCCATGCCCGCCTTCGACATCACCACCGGCGACTGGCGCAACCAGGGCGACTTCGCTGTCACCTTCCTCGACCGCTACGGCAACGAGATCGGCCAGCGCGGCATCATCCAGCGCGATTCCGTGCCGGTCGACGAGATGCCGGACATCGTCATCAAGGCGGTGCTGGCGACCGAGGACCGGCGTTTCTTCGACCATTACGGCATCGATGTGCTGGGCCTGTCGCGCGCGCTCTTCGAGAATATGCGCGCCAATTCGGTGGTCCAGGGCGGCTCCAGCATCACGCAGCAGCTCGCCAAGAACCTGTTCCTGTCCAACGAGCGCACCCTCGAGCGCAAGATCAAGGAAGCCTTCCTGTCGCTGTGGCTGGAAGCGAACCTCTCCAAGAAGGAGATCCTGCAGCTCTATCTGGATCGCGCCTATATGGGCGGCGGCACGTTCGGCATCGAGGCGGCGGCGGATTTCTATTTCGGCAAGAGCGTCAAGGATCTGAGCCTTGCCGAGGCGGCAATGCTGGCCGGCCTGTTCAAGGCGCCGACCAAATACGCCCCGCACATCAACCTGCCGGCGGCGCGCGCCCGTGCCAATGTGGTGCTGTCCAACCTCGTCGACGCCGGCTTCATGACCGAAGGCCAGGTGCTGCAGGCGCGGCTGCATCCGGCCGACGTCGTCGACCGCGGCGAGCAGAAGAGCCCGGACTACTTCCTCGACTGGGCCTTCGACGAGGTCAAGAAGATCGCCAAGCCCGGCCAGCATTCGCTGGTTGCCCACACGACCTTCGACGCCAACATTCAGAAGGCGGCCGAGGAGTCGGTCGAGTTCCATCTGAGGCAGTTCGGCAAGGAATACAACGTCACCGAAGGCGCGGTGGTGGTGATCGAGACCAATGGCGCAGTGCGCGCCATCGTCGGCGGCCGCGACTACGGCGCAAGCCAGTTCAACCGCGCCACCAAGGCGTTGCGCCAGACCGGCTCATCTTTCAAGCCCTATGTCTATGCCACCGCGATGGAGCATGGCTTCACGCCGGATTCGGTGGTTTCGGGCGGCGCCATCAGCTGGGGCAACTGGTCGCCGCACAATTACAGCGGCGGATCGGCCGGCAACGTGACGCTGCTCACGGCGATCGCCAAGTCGATCAACACGGTGCCTGTGCGACTCGCCAAGGACTACCTCGGCATCGCTCCGATCAAGGCGATGGCGGAATCGATGGGTGTCGAATCGCCGCTGGAATCGCACAAGACCATGGTGCTCGGCACATCCGGCATGACGGTGATGGACCAGGCGACCGGCTACAGCGTCTTTGCCCAGAACGGTTTCGTCGGCTCGCGTCACGGCATCACCCAGCTCGTCACCCGCACCGGCGAGGTGGTCTATGACTGGGCCAAGGACGCGCCGCCGCCACACCGCGTGCTGTCGGAAAAGGCTCTGAAATACATGAACACCATGCTGGCGGCGGTGCCGGTCATCGGGACGGCACGGCGCGCCCAGCTCCCGAACATCGTCGTCGCCGGCAAGACCGGCACCACGCAGTCCTATCGCGATGCCTGGTTCGTCGGCTTCACCGGCAATTACACGGCGGCCGTCTGGCTGGGCAATGACGACTTCACCGCAACCAACAAGATGACCGGCGGGTCGCTGCCGGCGATGGTCTGGCAGCGCCTGATGGTCTATGCGCACCAGAACATCGACCTGAAGCCTATCCCCGGTCTCGACCATCCGTTCGTCGACCCGGAGGTCGCGGCCAAGGCAGAGGCAGCGGCGAAGAAGGAAGCTGATGCCGCGGCGGCAGAGCCCGAGGCCGAACGCCCGCCGGTGCTTTCCAGCCGCACCACCCAGACGCTGAGGGACATGACCAAGGCGTTCCAGGCCGCGCCCGTGCTCGATGCGCCGGCCCTGCCGGAAACGCTTTCGGCGCTTTAGAACATGGTCCCGAACCGAAGGACCGCGATAGCGAAAAGTGGGAACCGGTTTTCGGATAAGATCATGCTCCAACAAGAAAATAGATCAGGACGACGTTTCGCTGAAACGTCGTCCTGATCTAGCGGCACATCGCGTGAAGCCGGCTTGCCACGGCACCCCACGCCGCGATATCCCGGGCAACCTCCTCTGTTTGCGGCTCTCATGCTCAAGAACGCCATCCTGACGCTGCTTTCGCTTGCAATAGCCATCGGGCTTGGCGGCTACAGCGTCTGGTATGCGCTCAACGCGCAGGATGGCGTCGGGGCGATCCGCATCGGCCAATGGACGGCCTTCCCCGAACTCGGGACTTTAGCCGCAGACCCCTATTCCAAGGCGCGCGTGGCGCGCGAGGGCGTGCTGGCGCTCGGCCGGGCCGAGGGGCTGGCCTTCGTCGCCGAGCGCGACGACGCCGGCCAGCCGCTGAAACGCGAATGCGCCTACACGATCGAAGGCGGTTATCCCACAGCCCGCTTCTGGACGCTCTACGCCGCCGACCAATCGCTTGGCGTGATCGACACCGGCAAGCCGAGGCAGGCGGCCCTGCAATCCTACGAAGTGCTGCGCCGGCCCGACAATTCCGTCGTGATTTCGGTCGGCAATCGCCCGGCCCCCGGCAACTGGCTGCTCACCGGCGGATCCGGCAAGATGTATTTCGTGCTGACCTTCTACGACACGCCGATCGCCTCGAGCACCGGCCTCTCCGACGTGACGCTGCCGCGCATATTGAAGGCGGGCTGCAATGCGTAGGCTGCTGCATGCCCTCATCCTCGGCCTGCTCGGCGCCGGCATCGTGCATATCGTTGTGCTGTTCCTGGTGCCGGAATTTTCTGAACGCGATGCCTGGTCGCGGCTGGCGATGGCATCCGACCTCTACAAGATGACGCGGCTTGACGCCGAAGCCGGCGGCGCGCCGGTGGTGAAATCGGTCGATCCGCTGTTTTATGCCGCCGCCTGCCGCTTCGACCTTGCCGACGGCATTGTGCGGATCAAGGCGCCGGGCGACGTGCCGTTCTGGTCGGCCTCGGTCTATGACCGCGGTGGCCACAACATCTATTCCTTCAACGACCACAACGCCAATGGCGAGAAGCTCGATACGGTGGTGCTGACGCCGGCGCAGATGATCGACGTGCGGCGCGACCTTCCGCAGGATCTGCAAGGCGCGATCTTTGTCGAGGCGCCGATAGAGGAAGGCATCTTCGTCGTCCGCGCCTTCGTGCCGGACGAGAGCTGGAAGCCGATCGTGTCGCGCTTTCTCGAGCAGAGCAGCTGCGATTTGCAGGACTACTGAGAAAGACCAGCCCGTTCAGTGATGCGGATTGGCGGGTGGCGGGGAGCCCGGTCTGTCGGAACCGCTGTCGCCGGACCGGCCCGCATCGGCCTGCGGATGCAATTCATAACGGACGCCGGGGAAAATGATGACCGCCGCCGCCGTAGCGGTGTCGTGACTTGCTCTATTTACAGGTGCCGTTCGCGGCACAAAAGACAGGACCATGCCCATGGTTCGCGCATTCCTCTCGGCTTGACCGGAGCACAACGCAACGCCTCCAAAGTTGATTAAGGGGCGTAGAGGGTTAACGGAGCGCTAACGGATCGCGGCTAATTTGATGTTTGTTTTTCCTGAAGTTGCGAAACCGGCCCGGCCGGATTGCGCGGTTCGGGCGTGTGTCGAGTGTCGGGCGTATCCACCGTGTCATCTTCGGATTTCAGGCAAATCGCTATCCGGACCGAAGCGGGAAAGGCCGAAAGGCTGTTCCGCGCCGCGGTGTCGGCCTTCTGCTCGCTGACGCGCCCGTCGCGCCGCGAGATCGCCCAGCTCGAGGACCTGACGCTGCCGCTGTTCGATGAGGTCTCGGTCGAGTCGCGCCGCTATGTCGCCGCCGCCCTCTCCGAATGCGAATATGCGCCGACCGCATTGGTGCGTCGACTGGCCGAGGAGCCGGTCGAGATCGCGGCCCCCCTGCTCACCCGCTCCAACGCGCTGACCGACGTCGACCTCATCGCGCTGATCGGCCGGCACGGGCTGCCGCATGCGCGCGCCATCGCGCGCCGCAAGGAGCTCAACCCCACGATCGCCGACCTGATCCGCGCGCTGGAAAGACCGACGCTGGTCAAGACGCGCCCGCCGGAAACGGTCACGAAGTTCACGCCGAAACCGGAACCCGTGGCCAAGGAGGACGCCGACCGTGCCACATCCGGCGAAGGGGCGGAGAACGCACGGCGCCGCCTGCGGTCGATGATGCGTCCGGCCGGCGACGCTGCCGATGTCAACAGCTTCCTCGGCCAGCCGGCCTATGTGAGGCTGCGCGAGACGGCGCTGACCGGCAACGCGGCCTTCTTCCAGACCGCGCTTGCCGATGCGCTGGAGATCGACTTCGCGACGGCCCGCTCGGTAACCGGGCAGTCGGGTTATGCCGCACTGCTTGCGGCACTGCGCGCCCTGGACCTCAGCGAGGACAGGGCCTTTCTCATCGCGGTCGCGGTCTATCCCGGCGAGTTTCCGCATCCGCGGGCGATCCGGCTTTTCCTCGACCGCTACCGGCTGCTGCACCGCGAGGCGGCGCTGGACAAGGTCCGCGCCTGGAAGGCCGAGACGCTGTCACGGGCCATCCGCGAAAAAGCGGTCGACACAGTCAGCACGGAGCGACGCGACACATCGAACAGCGTCGACGCGAGTTCCGGTCTCAAGGCCTCCTGATATGGTTTATTCGGCCTTCACCGAAAGAAGCTCCTCAACCGGAACGGCTCCCGCCTCGATCTCGACCACCCAGATGTCGGGATCGAATTTCTTCTCTCGCTCCAGCCGCGCATCCAACGCCGAGCCGTCCTCGCCAGCACCAAGCAAGGTGAAGAAGCGCTCATCCGGCTTGGCTGAATCGTAGCTCGTCTGCGGCGCCGGCCCATAAAGAGCGACCTCTCCCATCCGCTCGCGCGACAGCACGAAGACGGTGCCTGCTTCGGTCGCGCCGCGCTTGACCACCGCGGCAAAGCCGCCGGCGCCGAAGACGCGGCGTACAAGGGCCGAGACCCACAGATCGGTGGTTACGCGCATGGGATCGTTCCGGATGACATGTGCGGTTCCTTACCGCAAGAATGAAGGAACCGAAACGATCGTTGCCGCTCAGTTCGTCAGGCCGATCTCGCGCATCTTGACGTACACCGCTTCGTCCGGCTCGCCGGTCTCCGGGAGGCCGAACAAGGCCTGAAATTCCTTGATCGCGGCCTTGGTGCGGGCGCCGACCTTGCCATCGAGCTGCATGTCGTTGTTGCCGAAAGCTTTCAGGCCCGCCTGGATCTTGACGATGCGGGCATCGGGCGATTGCGTGGCGCCATCGGCCGGGGCGGAAACCGGGATCACCGGCGGCTTGGCGGCGGAAGGGTTAGGGGCGCCGTCGGCCGGCCGCGGCACCGGGTGGGGAATCGCCGCCGTCGTCTGGCGGGTGCCAAGCTGGTCGAGCAGCGCGCCGTCGATCTCGCCCGAGCCCGGCAGCCCGACTTTCAGCTGATAGGCCTGGATTGCCTTGCGCGTTGCCGGTCCGGTGAGGCCATCGACCGTGCCGTCATAGAAATTGAGGTCCTTCAGGATGCCCTGCACCTGCTGGACGATCGGATCCGGCTTGGCCACCGGCTGTGCCGGCGGCTGGCGCACGATGTTGATGGTGGTCTCCGGCTCGTCCGAGACGGTATGCGGGAAATTCTCGATGCTGCGGGTGGCAAAGAAGGCGCTGGTGTGCGGAAAGGGCTGATACCAGAGCGCATTGGCCGAGACATAGAACAGCGTCACCAGGAAGGCGGTCGAGCCGCCGACCAGGACCGGGTTGCTTGCGATCAACTGGCCGACCGCGACCGCGCCTTCGGCAAGCACGCCGCGTTCGGGTTCGACGACCTTAGGCCGTTTTGCGGAGCGAGCCATTCCCCTCCCCATCTCTACCCCCCTTCGACTTCGGCGCCGGCATGGCCAGCACGCCGGAAGGCGCACCGGCACGCCGCTTCGGGCCGCTCACCGGCAGGCCGATCGTAACCGTGGTGCCCTCACCCGGTGCGCTCTCGATCGACATCGTGCCCTCGTGCAGCGCCACCAGACCCTTGACCAGCGACAGGCCGAGCCCGGTTCCCTCGAAACGGCGCGTGTAGTCGTTCTGGATCTGCATGAACGGCTTGCCGAGATTGGCCATATCCTCCTCGGCAATGCCGATGCCGGTGTCGCTCACCCAGAAATGCAGGCGCGAGCCGACGCGCTTGGCGCCGATCACCACGCTGCCGCCATCGGGCGTGAACTTGACGGCGTTCGAAGCAAGATTGATCAGGATCTGCTGGACCGCGCGGCGGTCGGCATTGATCTCACCGGCATCCGGCGCGATCTGGGTGGCAAGAACGATGCCCTTGGCGTCGGCCAGCGGCCGCATCATCGAGCGGCACATGTCGACGGCCTCGACGAAACGGAACGTCTCCAGTTCGGTCGCATAAGCGCCCGCCTCGATGCGCGAGACGTCGAGGATCGAGGTGACGACGGACAGAAGGTGCTGGCCGGACTCCCTGACCAGGCCGACATATTCCTTCTGGCGCGGATCGTTGAAGGCGCCAAACATCTCATGCAGCAGCATGTCGGAAAAGCCGATGATGGCGTTGAGAGGCGTGCGCAGCTCGTGGCTGACCACGGCCAGGAAGCGGCCCTTGGCCACTTCGGCGGCCGCGGCGGCCTCCCTGGCTTCCGCAAGCTCCTCGCGCAGCGCCGCCACATCGTCGTTCTCGCGCAGGACCAGCATGAAGACCTCGGGGTCGGCTTCGCCGCGCAGCAAGTCGAGACTGAACGGACGGAAGTTATCGGCCGCGGAGGACCCCTCGCGCGGCAAGCGGATGCGCAGCTCAAGCCGGCGCTTCGGGGCTCCCTCGCGCATGTCGGCCAAGGCAGTGAGATAGGCGACGCGGTCGGACAGATGAACGCGGTCGAACAGGCCGGTGCCGAGCAGGAGCTCCGGCGCCAATTTCAGCACCGAACGCGCCTTGGCGGATGCGTCGAGCACTTCGCCCTGGCGCCCGGCGCGCAGCACGACGGCGTCGATCACATCCTCGAGACGATCGCCGGCGGGCTCCGCCGGCCGCAGGCCGGCAGGATTGGCGAAGGCGGCGGCGCGCGGCAACAATGTCAGCGCCCAGGCCAGCGGCAGCAGCCAGTGCCAGGCGGCGATTTCGCCGAGCGGCAGGATCTGGTCGGCAAAGGGCTGGAGAACGATCGCGGCAACCGCCGCCAGCACGCCCGACAGCGCGGCGCGCCGCGACCCGGAGACCCACCAGGTTTCGACCGGCAATGCGAGGCCAAGCAGCGCGCCCGGCGAGGCCAGTCCCCCGGCCGCCGCTATCGCGCCGGCAAGGGCAAGGCTGCCCAAGGCGACCGCCATGCGGCCGGCGAGCGCCATGTGGCCGGTGGCGGCGACCAGAAGCGCGGCGAACCAGCACAGGCCGAAAGCGGCAAAAATGGCGGCTATGGTGACGGCCGCGCCGAGGCTCGAAGTCACCAGTGTCACCGCGGCACCCGCGGCAAGGAAGGGCGCGGCGAGCATGACGCCGATGAAGCGACGCTGGCGCAGGCGGTCCGCCTCACCCGTCACGGTGGGGTGAACCAAGCGTTCGCAGCCGGCGGCAACCGCGCCAGGCAATTGAACGTATCTGGCTGAAATAGAACTCAACGCACGCGTACCCGGTCTTAAAAAACCCTGCCTGGCAGGTGACTCGTCAATCGGCTTGAAACTCGCATCCAGCGTTTAAGGAATGGATAAGGCTGGCGAAGCGGGCGACCGCCCCAGGGCAAATATTGTGATGCCGGCGCCGCAAAGCGCGCCGAGTTGGCGCCATGGTAAACGGCGCGTTAGCCGCGAGGCGTGTGCCAAAACGGACCTAAACCTGACGCGGCTAATTTCTATCAGGAATAAAATCGAGTAATTACAATTCGATATATGGTTATTGTAAAGTTAATGCCGTCAATGGGATTCGACACAAGTCCGCTTCAAAACCAATCCTTTCGAATTTGTCTAAAATTTTAGGAAAATTCGCGGCTTCGACGCAAGCCGTCCTTTGCGTGACCGTGCCATTATCGTGCCCATAAAAGAGGTCATGCCGATGGATGCATGATCCGTCACGGATGGATACCGATCCATCCCGCACGAGAGGCAAGTAAGATGGGCTTTCTGATCAGGATGGCTTTCTGGTTTTCGCTGGTGCTGCTGGCGCTGCCGCTCGGCGTCGGCCCGGGCGAGAACGGCCAGCAGAGTGTCGGGCCGATCCAGGCGCTGTTCGCGGCGCGCGAGGCGGTGGGCGACATTGCAGGGCTCTGCGAGCGCAAGCCCGATGTCTGCGAAACCGGCAAATCGGCCATGTACACCATTACAGTCCGGGCCCAGGAAACGGCCAAGATCGCCGCCGCCATGATCGACGACAAATCAGAGCAGGCAGGCGCGGCCGAGACGAAGGTTGCGGACACGGCCAAGATGACCACCGGCAGCGTCGCCGAGGACATCGTACTGCCCGCCAAGGTCAACATACCAGTGCTGTTGACTTCCAAGAACTGAGACAATCTTCAGCCGCCACTTGGCTACGCCGCGGGCCCGTCCGACCTCTCGACGCCCGCGGCGTCTTTCTTTTTCCGTGACGCGGCCGCGCCGCGCCACTATATGCGGGCCATGACCACCCCGATCCAGACGATCCGCGACGACTTTTCCCTCCTCGACGAGTGGGAGGACCGCTATCGCTACGTGATCGAGCTTGGCGAGGACCTGCCACCTTTCCCCGAGGAAGACCGCACCGCCGCGAACAAGGTGCCCGGCTGCGTGAGCCAAGTGTGGCTCACCACCGAGCAGGGAGCGGGCGCCGATCCGGTGATCAGCTTCCAGGGCGATTCCGACGCCCATATCGTGCGCGGCCTCGTCGCCATCATGCTGGCATTGTTTTCGGGCCGGCGGGCAAGCGAGATCCAGAGAACCGACGCCGAAGCGACGCTGAAGGAGCTCGGGCTTGACGAGCATCTGTCGCCGCAGCGCGCCAATGGCGTGCGTTCGATGGTCAAGCGCATCAAACGCGACGCGGAAGCAGCGTTGAAGCAGACCGCCTGATCCAGCTCATATCGTCTTCGCTATCCAGAAAAGCAAAACGGCGCCTTTGCGGCGCCGTCGAACTTTGCCTGAGAACTAAGCCGATCAGCGGCCCTTGCGCTTGCGGCCAAGCCCCATCTTCTTGGCGAGCTGCGAGCGGGCAGCCGCGTAATTGGGGGCGACCATCGGATAGTTGGGGTCCAGGCCCCACTTCTCGCGGTATTCTTCCGGCGTGAGATTGTAGTGGGTCATCAGGTGCCGCTTCAGCGACTTGAACTTCTTTCCGTCCTCGAGACAGACAATGTAGTCGTCATGGACAGAGCGCTTGGGATTGACGGCCGGCTTCTGCTTCTCGGCCGACGGCTGCTCCGGCGAGCCGCCAACGCGGCCCAACGCGGCATGGACATCGGCGATAAGGTTGGGCAGTTCCCCAACAGGCACCGGGTTGTTGCTGACATAGGCGGCGACGACATCGGCGGTCAGCTCGATTAGCGCATCACCGTTTTTCGAAGGTGTTTCGACGATTTCCATAATGCTCAGGCCCCAACGAGAGTTTTCTAAAACTGCGCCCATTTTTCAGAATCGGGCATCGCGCGAATTTCATTCAGGAACGCCCTGCGATTCGCGTCAGGTCATCTTAATGGCGCCGCATTGCAAGTAAGTCAATTCGCATATTGAATTATATTGGCCGATATTCATCAAATATTGCCGTTTGAGCTTCAAAAATTCGTGCGGTGTGTAACTTCGTGAGATTCTTCTGGCCAGACCAGCATGCCGTGACGTCGCTTCATCCATCTATTAGACATCCGATCGCCGCTCCACGTGGCTCGCGAGGCTTGACCAATGCTTGGGCGCCTGTTGTGCCAGCACGGTGAATCCTGTGGCGCAACGAACCGCAGGGAACTCCTTGCCGGCCGGACCGACAGGCGAGGCGACGTGATCCGTCAATATGGCGCGATGTATTTGCCGTAGACCCATCCGGTGACGAAATGGCCATTCTGCGCCGGGTCGTGCCACACCTCGCACCAGCGATAGCGGATCGCCTGACGCTGCTTCCATTGCGGCTGCCGGGAAATGTCGAGCAGATTTACCCCGCCGGTGCAGCGGCCGGTCATCTGCAGCACGGCGCTGTTCGGGTAGGCGGCCTGTTTTTGCGATGCGTTGGAGGGATGCTTTCGCGCGTTGAGCGTGTCGCCGAACGGGACGCCCGCCACTTGCCAGGCGGCAAAGACGGTTGCATGAGACGGGCTGGAAAAAGCCAGACTCGCCGCGAGGACGGCGACGGATATTGCGATAGCCACACAGGATTTCATCTTTTCCCCTTCAACTTGGCTTCTGTTGACCATCTTGAGCCGCGCCCCTTGAACCGCCGCTGAGGGGCATGTTCATTCATCATTCAAGCAAATTCCCAGCGAGACGTAATGACCAGAACTCCCGCATTCCCGACCGCCAACCCGCCGACGCCTGAGAAACATCCGGTCTCCGTCACCCATCACGGCATTACCCGCAGCGACGACTATGCCTGGATGCGGGCCGACAACTGGCAGGCCGTGTTCCGGGATCCTTCCCTGCTCGACGGCCGGATCCGTGGCCATCTCGAGGCTGAAAACGCCTATCAGGCCGCGCTGATGGCCGGTACGACCGACTTGCGCGGCAAACTCTTTGCCGAGATGAAGGGCCGTATCAAGGAAGACGACTCGAGCGTGCCGATGAAGGACGGGCCCTACGCCTATGGCTCTTCCTTCCGGCAGGGCGGCGAGCAGCCGCGCTATTTCCGCACCTCGCGCGACGGCGGCAGCGAAGAAATCCTGCTCGACGGGGACGCAGAGGCCGAGGGCAAGGCCTATTTCAGGCTCGGCGGCGTCGACCATTCCGCGGACCACAAGAAGCTGATCTGGGCGTACGATGACAAGGGCTCGGAATTCTTCACGCTACGCGTGCGCGAACTCGCGAGGGGCAAGGACCTTGCAGACCAGATTCCAGATACGGGCGGCGGCGGGGTTTGGAGCGCCGGTGACGACGGCTTCTTCTACACCCGCCTCGACGACAACCATCGCCCATCGAAAGTGTTCTTCCACGCACTTGGCGACAAGCCCGAGAACGACCGCCTGATCTATGAGGAAACCGATCCGGGCTTCTTTATGGATGTCAGCGGCACGCGTGCCAATGACTGGATCATGATCGGCATCAACGACCATGAGACTTCGGAATACCGGCTGCTGCCGGCCAATGATCCATCGGCCGAGCCGAAGCTGGTGGCGGTGCGGGAGAACGGCCTGCAATACGACCTGGAAGAAGGCGGCGACGTCTTCTTCATCCTCACCAACGCCGACGGCGCCAAGGACTTCAAGATCATGACAGCGCCTGTCGGCAACCCGGTGCGCGCCAACTGGCATGAATTGGTGCCGCACGAGCCGGGACGGCTGATCCTGTCAGTGCTTGGTTTCAAGCATCACATGGTCAGGCTGGAGCGCAAGGACGGTCTGCCGCGGATCGTCGTGCGCGAGCGCGCCAGCGGCGAGGAGCATTTCATCACCTTCGACGAGGAGGCTTTCTCGCTCGGCCTCTCCGGCTCCTACGAATACGACACCGAGACGATGCGCTTCACCTATTCATCGATGACGACGCCGGCGCAGGTGTTCGACTACAATATGCGCAGCCGCGAGCGCGTGCTCCTGAAGACGCAGGAAGTGCCCTCCGGCCACGATCCCGAGCACTATGTCACGCGCCGGCTGATGGCCCCCGCGGCCGATGGCGAGCTAGTGCCGATCTCGCTGCTCTACCATCGCGACACGCCGCTGGACGGCTCGGCACCATGCCTGCTTTACGGCTACGGCTCCTACGGCATCGCGGTGCCTTCAGCCTTCAATACCAACTGCCTTTCGCTGGTGGACCGCGGCTTCGTCTATGCCATCGCGCATGTGCGCGGCGGCAAGGACAAGGGCTATGGCTGGTACGAGGACGGCAAGCGGGCGAAGAAGATGAACACCTTCACCGATTTCATCGCCTGCGCCCGCCATCTCGTCGCCGAGCGTTACACACGGCACGACCGCATCGTCGCGCAAGGCGGCTCCGCCGGCGGCATGCTGATGGGGGTGATCGCCAACTTGGCCCCGGAAAGCTTCGGCGGCATCGTCGCCGAGGTGCCCTTCGTCGACGTGCTCACCACCATGCTCGACGCCAGCCTGCCGCTGACGCCGCCTGAATGGCCGGAATGGGGCAATCCGATCGCGTCCGCCGACGACTACAAGACGATCGCGGCCTATTCGCCCTACGATAATGTCGCGGCGCTCGACTATCCGCCGATCCTTGCGCTGGCGGGCCTGACCGATCCGCGGGTCACCTACTGGGAGCCGGCGAAATGGGTGGCGCGGCTGCGCGAACGCAAGAGGGGCGGCAACCCGGTCCTGTTCAAGATCAATATGGAATCCGGCCATGCCGGCGCGTCGGGCCGCTTCTCGCGGCTGGAGGAGATCGCCTACATTTACGCCTATGCCCTGAAAGTGACCGGGAAGACCTGATTTTCCACTCGCAATTGACAAGGCCGCGCGTTACGCAATGCTCTGCTTTTTTGGACGTGGTCCTTGGGCCGCGCCGACAGCTCATTCACAAGGTTCTTCATGCTGCTCGTCGACGTCTATCTCGACAAATCGCCCATCCAGGGCATCGGCGTCTTCGCCAAACACCGCATTCCAAAGGGCACGCTGATCTGGAAGCTCGACCCAAGGTTCGACCGGCGTATTCCCGTCGACACCTATGAAGGCGAAAGCGGACCGGTGAAGTCCTATCTCGATCGCTATTCCTATCCGGACCGGCGCGATCCCAACTACATCGTCTTCGAGGCGGATGACGCCCGTTACATGAACCACGCCGACGAGCCGAACTGCGACGTCTCCTCACCCGAGGAAACCTACGCGCTGCGCGACATCGCGCCCGGCGAGGAACTGACCTGCGACTACAACCACTTCTTTGAAAACGGCTTCGATTTCCTGGGCGACCGCCACCCGTAACTATCCCGACGCAATTCCCGACGGAAAACCGCCGCACTTTTTTCCTGGAATTACTCTGATCAACTCGCCGGCTTGCGCGCCGGGTAGCCGTTGGGGCGCGGCGGGATCGCCTTGAGATAGGCGGCGATCGCCGCGCGGTCGTCGGCTGTCAGTTGAGCCATGTTCTTTTGCACCTCGACCATGGCCCCGCCAACGGAATCGAAATCGGGCGTGAAGCCGGTCTCGAGATAGTTGGCGATATCAGCTTCCGACCAGCTCTTGATGCTCTTCCCCTCGGGGGTGATGTTCGGCACGATGCCCGACCCTTCGGCGGCCACGGCGCCTGCCAGCCAGTCCCCCTTCTTGATGCCGCCGGCGAAATCGCGCGGTGTGTGACATTCGCCGCAATGGCCAGGTCCCTCGACCAGGTAGCGGCCGGCCAGCACCTTGTCGGGCGTGCCGTCGGGCAGCGCGATCACCGGGTCGGGGCTGAGATAGAGCCATTTCCACAGGCCGATGCCGCGGCGGATGGTGAAGGGGAAGGAAAGCTTGTGGTCCGGCGCCTTGCCGGCGACCGCCGGCAGCGTCTTCATGAAAGCGTAGAGATCGGCGATGTCGGCCGGCTTCATGCGCGCGTAGGACGCATAGGGAAAGGCCGGATAGAAATGCTCGCCGGAAGGCGAAACCCCTCTCAGCATGGCGTTGGCGAAGTCCGTCTCGCTCCAGGCGCCGATGCCGTCCTTCCGGTCCTGCGAGATGTTGGGCGGAACGAAGGTGCCGAACGGCGTCTTCAGTTCCAGTCCGCCGGCCAGCTGCAGCCGGGCCTCGCCCTCTGCGCCAGGCTTGGAATGGCAGGAGGCACAGCCGCCTGCATAGAAGATCCGCTTGCCCCTGGCGGCGTCGCCGGGGCCGAGCTGCGCGATGGCTCCGGCGTCAAGCCTGACCGGCGCCGACAGCGCCCAGCCGGCGGCGGCCGCCGCGCCGCCAAGCACGATGACGGCGCCGACGAGCTTCTTCAGCCAGGCCATCGCCGGCGATCAGCCCTTCTTGATCCTGTAGCTCTGATGGCAGGCGCCGCAATCGCCGCCAAGGGTGTTGAGCTGCGCCTTCAGGCCATCGACATCGCCCGGCGGCGAGGCGACCGCTTCCTTGGTGTTGGCCAGGAACTTGTCCTCGGCGGCCTTGAAGCCGGCCATGTCTTCCCAGATCTTCGGCGCGGCCGCGGTGTCGCCCTTGTCGGAGCCGGCCGGGAAAAGCTTTTCGGCATCGAACTTCTCGGCATTGGCCTGCAGGGCCTTCAGCGTCGTCAGCACGGCAGCCGCGTCGAAATCCTCCTCGCCCTTGACCACCTTGGCCAACTGGCCGGCGAGCTGGCCGCGCTCCTTCATCAAGGCCCGGCGCTCCTGGATCGGATCGGCAAAGGCGGCCGAACCGGCAAAGGCGAGCATAGAGATGGCGAGGACAAGCTTTCTCATTCAATTGGCTCCGTAGATGAAGAGATTGGGGGACTACGGCATTTCACCGTGAAATGGTGAAATGCTCTATCTCCTTGTTGGCGCAATTCCGGACGGAAAACCGTTTCGCGCTTCTCCTGGAATTGCTCTGAACGTTAACGGGCGTCACAGCAGGATTATTCCCTTTCGTCGTTACGATTTTGGGGCTTGCCGTTTCCCCTGCCCGAAAAGAAAAGCCCCGGCGTGCCGGGGCTTTTCATCAAAAATCGCTCAGCCTTTACAGCGCCGCGCACCTTCCGGCGCGCAAAGGACGCTGTAACGCTTTGATTCTGCGCATGATCCTTTCCGAAAATCGATGTCGATTTTCGCGGTCATGCGCGGGCCTTTTCGTACATCTCCAGGACATGGTCCCAGTTGATCAGGCTGTCGACGAAGGCTTCGAGATATTTCGGCCGCGCGTTACGGTAGTCGATGTAATAGGAGTGCTCCCAGACGTCGACGCCGAGGATCGGCACGCCGCCATGGACGAGCGGGTTCTCGCCGTTCGGAGTCTTGGAGATTTCCAGCTTGCCGTTCTTGACCGAGACCCAGGCCCAGCCCGAGCCGAACTGGGTGGTACCGGCGGCGATAAAATCCGCCTTGAACTTGTCGTAGCCGCCGAGATCGCTATCGAAAGCCTTCTGCACCGCGCCCGGCAGCTTGTTGCCGCCGCCGCCCTTCTTCATCCATTTCCAGAAATGGATGTGGTTGTAGTGCTGGGCCGCGTTGTTGAAGAGTCCGGCATTCTTGCCGAAGGACTGCTTCACGACCTCTTCGACCGACAGGTCGCCCATTCCGGCCTCGGCGGCCAGCTTGTTGCCGTTGTCGACATAGGCCTTATGGTGCTTGTCGTGGTGATACTCCAGCGTCTCCTTCGACATGTAAGGCTGCAGGGCCTCGTAGTCGTAAGGCAAAGCGGGCAACTCAAAAGCCATGGATGGTACTCCCTCGAGGAAAAAGTCCGGTGATATTACCGAGCTAAGATAGGTCTGGAATGGGTCGGGGCAACTCCGGAATGGAGCGCCGAGCGACTTTTTAGAGCAATTCCGGGAAAAGTGTGAAACGGTTTTCCGCCCGGAATTGCGGAAACAAGGAGATGGAGCGGTTTGCCGTTTTCGCGAAACGGGGAGCCGCTCATGCGGCTCAAGCGGCGGACGTCGAATGCGCCCAGTCCCAATAGAGTTCGCGCGCCTTCTTGGCCACGGGCCCGGGCTGCAGGTCGCGGCTCTCGATGCGCGTGACCGGCACGACCTTGGAGTGGTTGCCGGTCGAGAAGATTTCGTCAGCCTCGAGAAAATCGCGAACCGAGAGCGTCTTCTCGATGGTCCTGAAGCCGTAGTCGCCAAGCAAGTTGATGGTGCGCGAGCGGGTGATGCCCGACAGGAAGGTGCCGTTCGGGGTGGGCGTCATCACATGGCCGTCCTTGACCAGGAAGATGTTGGACGTGCCGGTCTCAGCGACATTGCCCAGCATGTCGAGCACGAGCGCATTGTCGAAGCCGCGATTCTTGGCCTCCAGGATGGCGCGGCCGTTGTTGGGATAGAGGCAGCCCGCCTTGGCATTGGTCGGCATGGTCTCGATGGTCGGGCGCCGGAACGGCGAGACGCCGATCGAAAAGCCGGACGGCGGAATCATCGGCGATTCGTACAGGCAGAGGCAGAAGCGGGTCGAATCCGGATCGGCAGGCACTCCCATATAGCCGCCATGCTCGGCCCAATACATCGGCCTGATATAGACCGCCGTCTTGCCGTCGAATTTCTTCAGGCCGTCCCAGGTCAGGCCGACAATCTCTTCCGTCGTCATCGACGGCTTCAGGCCAAGCGCCGACGCCGATGCATTGACGCGGGCGGAGTGAAGCTCGAGGTCGGGCGCCACGCCTTCGAACCAGCGGCCGCCATCGAAGACGCTCGTGCCGAGCCACATGGCATGGCTGCGCGGTCCCAGGATCGCGACATTGCCCTCATACCAGTCGCCGTCCACATAGGTCCAAGTCGCGGTTTGCGCCGCCGTCGCCAGTGTCATGTTTGCCGTCCAGATCGATGACTTCAGGCCGGCATAGGACGATGCCTTGGCGGCCGGCGTCAACCGGCATGGGCGAAAATCGTTGAGGCCAGTAGCACCCACAGAGCGTCACCCGAGTCTGGTGACCCTCTGTAGGTCTTTTGTTTGATGACGAAACCGCGACACACTTTTGGGCGACAACGCATTAAAGCGCAATCAGTGCTTGCGCGGCGCGGCGAGCCGCCGCAAAACTCAGGCATGCATCATGCGGCCTATGTCTTCGACGCCTATGGCACGTTGTTCGACGTGCACGCCGCCGTGCGCCGCCACGCCGGCGAGATCGGGCCGGACGGCCAGTTGCTGTCGGAAATCTGGCGCGCCAAGCAGCTCGAATATTCCTGGGTGCGGACGCTGATGGGCTCATACGCCGACTTCTGGCAACTAACCGAACAGGCACTCGAGTTTGCGCTGCGCAAGGTGCCCTCGGCCGATCCGGCGCTGCGGACGAAGCTGCTCGAAGCCTATTGGCGGCTCGACTGCTATCCAGAAGTGCCGGCCGTGCTGAAGGCGCTCAAGTCGTCCGGCGCGAAGCTTGCAATCCTCTCCAATGGTTCGCCGGAGATGCTCGACGCCGCGGTCAAATCCGCCGCGCTCGACCAGATCCTCGACAACGTGTTTTCGGTCGACCAGGTCAAACGCTTCAAGACCGACCCTGTCGTCTACGACATGGTGGTCACCAGCTGGCGGCTTTATCCGGGAGCGGTGTCGTTCCAGTCGTCGAACCGCTGGGATATAGCGGGCGCGACCAAATTCGGTTTCCGCACGGTCTGGATCAATCGGACCAACCAGCCGGATGAATACCGCGACTTTCCGCCAGGGCTGATCCTGCCTTCGCTCGACGGCCTGCTGGCAAGCGTCTGATAACGCTGTTGCTGCAGCGCAACAGCTGTAACGTGGTCACAGCTCCGCCTTTTTCTGTCCACCCTCAAGCCAGAATTGGAACCGCCTATCACGGCCGACTGTTATGGATGCCGTCAGCAATGCCTTCGCATTCATGCTTTCTTGCGAATTGAGACCTAGAAAAGGCAACCATGTCAGACGCTTCCTTCCGCATCAGCCGCCGCGGCTTTCTCAATTTCACAGCCCTTGGCGCTGCTTCGGCCGCCGTGTCCGCCTGCACTACCACCGGTCCGGCCCCTGCGCCGGTCCAGCCCCCGCCGCCAGCCTATGTCGAGCCGCCGCTCGGCGACTATGAGACGATGTATGGCGCGATGTCGGACAATGGCTTCGACCTGCCGGCCATTCCGGTGAACAAGATCGATCACAGATTCTTGCGCCAGATCGTTCCCGATCCGACGGGGCAGCGCCCGGGCACCATCGTCGTCGATACCACCGGGCATTTCCTCTATCTCGTGCGCGAGGGCGGCCAGGCGATCCGCTACGGCGTCGGGCTCGGCCGCGCCGGCTTCGAATGGTCCGGCGACGCGGTCGTGCAGTGGAAGCAGAAGTGGCCGAAATGGACGCCGCCGGACGAGATGGTCGCGCGCCAGCCGGAGCTGACGCAATTCAGCGCCAAGAATGGCGGCATGCCGGGCGGCCTGAAGAACCCGCTCGGAGCGCGTGCGCTCTACCTCTTCCAGGGCAACCAGGACACGCTCTACCGCCTGCACGGTTCGCCCGAATGGTGGTCGATCGGCAAATCGGTGTCGTCGGGCTGCGTGCGCCTGATCAACCAGGACATCATCGATCTTTACGACCGCGTCCCAACCAAGACCCCGGTCATCGTGACGGCCAATGTCGGCGCTCCCGAACAGGACATGCCTCAACGCAAGGCGATCCCGATCGACAACGGCGTGCCGACGGGCTCGATCCTGCTCGGCCCGGTGAAGCGGCTGACCAACGAGATTTTCTAACGACGCCGATCCATCAGCGGTGCCTGACCAATATGGCGGCCGGCACCGCGGCCCAGCGCTGGGACGAAAATCGCTTATCCGCGCAAGCATCGGACCTCCAGCCAGGCTGGACCACACAAAACGTCCAGGACTGGATGTTCTAAGCAGGCCGGACTTCGGGCATTTTATGCCCTCAAGGAGTTTCGCCATGTACACGCCACCCGCCTTTCGCGACGACGACAAGGACAGCCTTACGGCCACGATTCGTGCGGCGCGGCTGGCAGTCCTGGTTACCGCTACGGCGGAAGGTCCGCTGGCGACGCCTTTGCCACTTTTCCTCGACGAGAGCGAGGGCGAGCATGGCGTGATCTACGGCCATGTCGCGAAGGCAAACCCGCACTGGCGCGTGCCGCCGCTGGGCGACGCCCTGGCGATGTTCATGGGCCCGGACGCCTATGTGACGCCGACCTGGTACCAAACCAAGCAGGAGACCGGGAAGGTGGTGCCGACATGGAACTACGTCGCCGTCCACGCTCACGGGCCGATCGAATTCTTCGAGGACGCCGACCGGCTGCTCGAGGTGGTGACGCGCCTGACCAATCTGCATGAAGGCGAGCGCGCCGCCCCGTGGGCTGTATCGGACGCGCCGGCGGATTTCATCCAGTCGCAGCTCAAGGGCATTGTTGGCCTGCGCATGCCGATCACGAAGCTCGAAGGCAAGCGCAAGCTGAGCCAGAACCGCAATGCGGCCGATCGCGCCGGCGTGCTGGCCGGCCTGGCGGCAAGTGAGCGGCCATCCGACCGCGAGGTCGCGCCACTCATTCCGCTGTGAATTCCGGTCCACCGCGCTTGCCGGCAGCCCCGGGTGGGTGTTTCCGCTCTTGCGCTGGCAAGCGCCGAGTTACTCACCGTTCTGAAGCTGATCGGCGCCGCCCAAGAGGCGCATTGAAGCCTTCACCGCCCTCTGGCCAGGCTCCCCAGTATGCCGCGCACGATGGCGCGGCCGACGGAGGAGCCGACCGAGCGCACCACCGACTTGATCGCGGCCTCGGCCACGGTCTGGCGGTTGGAGGACCGCCGGTTGCCTGTTCCCAAAACATCGTCGAAGCCGGGAATGGTCCAGCGCGAGCCGCCCCTGTTCTGCTGCTGTGCCTGCGCCTCGGCGTCCTGCGCTTCCTTGGCTTTCTTCTGCAGCATCTCGAAGGCTGATTCGCGATCGACCACCTGGTCGTACTGGCCGGCGACCGGGCTCTCGGCGACGATCTTGCGGCGCTCGTCCGGCGTGATCGGGCCGAGCCGCGATGACGGCGGCCGGATCAGCGTGCGCTGGACCATGGCCGGCACGCCCTTGTCCTCCAGCATCGAAACCAGCGCCTCGCCGGTGGCGAGTTGGGTGATCGCTGTGGCGCAATCGAAATCGGGATTGGGCCGGAAGGTCTCGGCGGCGGTGCGCACCGCCTGCTGCTCGCGCGGCGTATAGGCGCGCAGCGCGTGCTGGACGCGATTGCCGAGCTGGGCCAGAACCTTTTCCGGAATATCGAGCGGGTTCTGCGTGACGAAATAGACGCCGACGCCCTTGGAGCGGATGAGCCGCACCACTTGCTCGACGCGGTCTATGAGCACCTTCGGCGCGTCCTCGAACAAAAGATGCGCCTCGTCGAAGAAGAACACCAGCTTCGGCTGGTCGAGATCGCCGACCTCGGGCAGTTCCTCGAACAGCTCCGACATCAGCCACAGCAGGAAGGTGGCGTAGAGCCTGGGATTCATCATCAGCTTGTCGGCGGCGAGCACGCTGATCGCGCCGCGGCCATCGCGCGTGGTGCGCATGATGTCGGCGATGCGAAGCGCGGGCTCGCCGAAGAAATTCGCAGCGCCTTGGCTCTCCAGCACCAGGAGCGTGCGCTGGATGGCGCCCACGGAAGGCTTGGTGACATTGCCGTAGCGCGCGCTGAGCTCGTCGGCGCGCTCGGCGATGTTGGCGAGCAGCGCCTGCAGGTCCTTCAGATCGAGCAGCAGCAGGCCTTCCTCATCGGCGATGCGGAAGGCGATGTTCATGACACCTTCCTGCGCCTCGGTGAGGTTCATCAGCCGCGAAAGCAGCAACGGCCCCATCTCCGAGATGGTGGCGCGGATCGGATGGCCCTGTTCGCCGAACAAATCCCAGAAGATGACCGGAAATTCCTGGAACCGGTAAGGATCGAGCTTCACCTGTTCGGCGCGCTTGACCAGGAAATCCTTGGCCTCACCCATCATGGATATGCCGGAAAGGTCGCCTTTGATATCGGCGCAGAAGACCGGCACGCCGGCGTTCGAAAAGCCCTCAGCCAGGACCTGCAGGCTGACCGTCTTGCCTGTGCCGGTGGCGCCTGTGACGAGGCCATGGCGATTGCCGTAACGCAGCAAAAGCTCTTCGGCGCGCTGATAGGAATCATCCGGCTTGCGGCTGGCGCCGATGAAGATGCTGGTCTCGTCAGCCATATCCGGTCTCCGCAATCCGTTCCGCTCAAGGGCCTCACCCGGAGGTATAGTAACGCTCGCCGCATGCGGCAATGCCCAGCATCGATTTGGGGCCGGCCCGGAATTTCGCCATTGGCGCTTGCGGATTGCGCGCATGTTTGGCAATCGATTGGTTGGCCGTGAGAGAGCCCGGCCGGATGACGCATTGTGATATCCGGTTCCTGACCTTAGATTGGCTGGACCGGCTGATGCGGCCGAGAAGCGAGGAGAGCGATGGGCGCCGGCGCCTTGACCAGGGATGTCGATCTTCCGAACCCGGACGCCAAGCGTTGGCAGGCACTGGCGGAGAAGGCGCTTGCTGGCGGTTCCTTCGAGGAAAAACTCGTTTCCCGGACCGATGACGGCATTCGCATCGAACCGCTAAGCCAACGCTCAACGACCGCCGAGGCATGGCCGCGCACAAATCCGACCGCGCCCTGGATCGTCAGCCAGCGCGTCGATGACCCGGACATCGCCCGGGCCAGCGCGCAAGCCCTGGAAGACATCGCCCAAGGCGCCACCGGCCTTTCGCTTGTCTTCGAGGGCGCGCCGAATGCCTTCGGCTACGGCCTGCCGCGCACCGCGGAAGCATTGGAACGGGTGCTCGACGGCGTGCCGCTCAATCGCGTTCAGGTGCGCATCGACGCGCATCCCTGGAGCCGCGCCGTGGCCGACTGGCTGCTCGCCTTCTTGAGCAAACGCCGCTCCGATCCGACCAAGCTCAACCTCTCCTTCGGCATCGACCCGGCGGCGATCTTCGCCGGAACCGGGCGGCTGCGCACCTCGATCGAGGCGCTGCAGGAATCGATGCCGCAGTCCCTGGCACATTTTTTCTCGATGGGCGTGCCGGGCGTGCTGCTCGAGGCCGACGGCCGCGTCTTCCACAATGCCGGCTCCACCGAGGCGCAGGAGCTCGGCACGATGATGGCTTCCGTCGTGTCCTATCTCAGGATGTTCGAGAAGGCGCGCCAGCCGCTGGTCTATGCGGCCCCCCATATCGGCTTCGCGCTCAGCGTCGACCAGGACCAGTTCCTGTCGATGGCCAAGGTGCGGGCGTTGCGCAGGCTCTGGGCGCGCATCCAGGAAGCCTGCTTGATCCCAGCCTCGACCGCCAGCATACATGCCGAGACCTCCTATCGCATGATGACGATGGCCGACCCGGAGACCAACATCCTGCGCACTGCGATCGCCGCCTTCGCCGCGGCAACCGGCGGCGCCGATTCGATCTCGATCATGCCGCACACGATCGCGCATGGCTTGCCGACCGGCTTTGCCCGCCGCATCGCCCGCAACGCTCAGTTGATCATGGCCGAGGAGAGCCATCTCGGTCACGTCGCCGACCCCGCCAGCGGATCGGGCGCGGTCGAGGCGCTGACCGACGATCTTTGTGCTGCTGCCTGGCAGGAATTCCAGCGCATCGAGGCCGAGGGCGGCGTGCTCGCCAGCCTGCAGCAGGGTTATATCCAGAACCGCGTGCAGACCGCCGCCGCCAAGCGCAACGGCGCCTACCGGTCGGGCGAACGCGGCATTGTCGGCACGACACTCTACCGCGTCGGCACGGAGCGCCCGGTCGAGACGCTGCCGCAGGAGCGGCGCCCCGCGCTGACGGAAGGCGTGGCGACCTGCGAGCCCCTGTTTCCGGTGCGCATCGATCAGTCGATCGGAGCCGGATCATGATCCCGGATTTCAGCCAGATCGGCTGGTCGGCGCCGCGTCGCGCTCCGGTCGAGCTCAAGGGCCAACGGATGACGCCGGAAGGCATCGCCGTAAAACACCTCTACACGCAAGGCGACCTCAAGGGGCTCGCCAATCTCGAGACCTATCCGGGCCTGCCGCCCTTCGTGCGCGGCCCCTACCCCACCATGTATGTCCAGCAACC
Organism: Mesorhizobium sp.; assembly: GCA_004020875.1. Taxonomy (GTDB): domain Bacteria; phylum Pseudomonadota; class Alphaproteobacteria; order Rhizobiales; family Rhizobiaceae; genus Mesorhizobium. The sequence goes on along the minus strand of SAPZ01000005.1, from coordinate 82,133 downwards.
CTGGACGATCCGGCAATATGCCGGCTTCTCGACGGCCGAGGAATCCAACGCGTTCTACCGGCGCAACCTCGCCGCCGGCCAGAAAGGCCTGTCGGTCGCCTTCGACCTCGCCACGCATCGCGGCTATGACAGCGACCATCCGCGCGTCGCCGGCGATGTCGGCATGGCCGGCGTGGCGATCGATTCGATCCTCGACATGCGACAGCTGTTCGACGGTATCCCGTTGAACGAAATGACGGTATCGATGACCATGAACGGCGCGGTGCTGCCGATCATGGCGCTGTACATCGTAGCGGCGGAGGAACAGGGCGTCGCGCAGAAGGATCTGGCCGGAACCATTCAGAACGACATTCTGAAGGAGTTCATGGTCCGCAACACCTACATCTATCCGCCGAAACCTTCGATGCGGATCGTGTCGGACATTTTTGCCTACACTTCCAGGCACATGCCGAAGTTCAACTCGATCTCGATCTCCGGCTACCACATGCAGGAAGCGGGAGCGACGGCCGACCTCGAGCTTGCCTATACGATCGCAGACGGCATTGAATATGCGCGCGCCGGCGTCGCCGCAGGTCTGGACATCGATCGCTTCGCGCCACGGCTCTCCTTCTTCTGGGCGATCGGCATGAATTTCTTCATGGAAGTCGCCAAGCTCAGGGCCGCGAGGCTGCTCTGGTCGAGCCTGATGCAGAAGAACTTTTCGCCGAAGGACGAGCGCTCGCTGTCACTGCGCACCCATTGCCAGACGTCCGGCTGGTCGCTGACGGCGCAGGACCCCTACAACAACATTACCCGCACGATGATCGAGGCGATGGCGGCGACGCAGGGGCACACCCAGTCACTGCACACCAACTCCTTCGACGAGGCGATGGCGCTGCCGACCGACCATTCGGCGCGGATCGCGCGCAACACGCAGCTCATCCTGCAGAAGGAATCCGGCACCACGCGCATGATCGATCCGTGGGGCGGCTCGGCCTATGTCGAACGACTGACGCACGATCTGGCGGCGCGGGCGCTCGCCCATATCGAGGAGGTGGAAGGCCTCGGCGGCATGGCGGCGGCGATCGAGAAAGGCATCCCGAAGCTGCGCATCGAGGAAGCCGCGGCACGAACTCAGGCGCGCATCGATTCCGGCGAGCAAATCCTGGTCGGCGTCAACGCGCACCGGCCGCAGACAGATATCGAAGTCGATGTGCTGAAGATCGACAATGCCGAGGTGAAGGCCAGGCAGTTGGCGAAGCTGCAGCGGCTGAAGGGCACACGGGATGTGGCGGCCCTGGAAAACGCCCTGGCGGCGCTTACCCGCGCGGCCGAGAGCGGCGAGAACCTGCTCGAATTCGCGATCCGCGCAGCACGCGCAAACGCCACGGTCGGGGAGATTTCGCTGGCGCTGGAAAAAGTGTTCGGCAGGCATACGGCGGCAGTGCAGACAATCTCCGGCGTATATCGCGACGCGCTTGGCGACAACCCGGCGCTCGACCGGTTGCAGGAGAAAATCGAGGCGTTCGAGAAAAAGTCCGGCGGCAAGCCGCGCATCCTGGTCGCCAAGATGGGCCAGGACGGCCATGATCGCGGCCAGAAGGTGATCGCCAGCGCCTTTGCCGATCTCGGCTTCGACGTTACCGTGGGACCGATGTTCCAGACGCCGGACGAGATCGCCAAGCTGGCGGTGCAGCACGACGTCGACATCATCGGCGCGTCCTCCTTGGCCGCCGGACACCTGACGCTGATCCCCGAGCTCAAGGAAGCGCTGAAGAAGCTCGGCCATGGCGACATGCTGATCGTCGCCGGCGGCGTCATCCCACCGCAGGATTATGACGCGGTGCTGGCGGCGGGTGCTGCGGAGATTTTCCCACCGGGGACGGTGATCCCGGAAGCGGCAAACCGTCTGATGGACCGGTTGCTGGCGGAGAGTTAGCGCCGTTATAATCGCTGTTGCAACATTTCGCGCTGGTTGTTATAATTAGCGTTACAACAGGATAACTCCGTCATGAACACCACCATTCGCAAGATCGGCAATTCCGAAGGCGTGATCCTGCCTAAGGAACTCCTCGACCGCATGAACATGAAGGCGGGTGACCAGCTTCAAATCGTCGAGACCGACAAGGGCATCGCCCTTGAGCCGGTCGATGACAGTTTCGAGCGGCAGATGGAAGCTGCCCGTAAGGTCATGGACAAGTACAAAGTCGCGCTTCAGAAGCTCGCTGAATGAGCTGGCAGTTTCTGTCGCGCCGCGCTGTCGAAGCAATGCATGCCGAGCAGTTGCGCAGGCATGGCGGTGCACAGGGTTTGAGAGATGAGAACGCTCTCGAATCTGCCCTCGCCCGTGCTGAGAACAAGGCCAACTACGGTGATCCGTCTGTCGAAGATCTGGCAGCAGCCTACATCTTCGGCATCGCGAGGAACCATGCATTCGTCGACGGTAACAAGCGCACGGCCATGGTTGCCGCCGGTGCATTCCTGGCCGTCAATGGCAACGGGCTCACAGCCGACAACGGTACGATCTATGAATTCGTCATGGGTGTTGCCGCTGGCGAAATCGATGAGGCTGGCGCCGCGGCATTTTTCCGCGACCATACCGTCAAGCTGGAAGACTAATTCTCGGCCTTGTCCGAGAGCTTGACGATTTCCCATTCCTTGCCGTTCACGGCGGCCACATCGCCGACCTTCTTGCCGAACAGCGCCAGGGCCATCGGGGAGACATGGGAAATGCTGCCCTTCGACGGGTCGGCCTCGTCCTCGCCGACGATGCGCCAATGCACCTTCTTGCCGTCGTCGCCTTCCAGCGTCACGCCCATGCCGAAGCGCACCACATCGCTGCCCGGCTCAGGCACGGAAAGCTCCGCGCTCTCGCGCCGCGCGGTCCAGTAGCGCAGGTCGCGGGAAACCACCGCGATGCGCTCGCGGTCACCCCTGCGTTCGGCCTTGGCGAGCACATCACGCAGGTCGGCGAGATTGTCCTCTATCATCGCCAGGCCGCGCTCCGTCACCAAATTGCGATGCGTGCTGACTGGACGTTCGCCGACGCCGGCAATGGCGTTTTCGCTGTCTTCTTCGCGCGTAAAAGCTCTGCTCATGAAGTGAACTTAGGCTTGGCGAGGCGACTGCACAAGCGGTTTGCAGATGAGGCCGTTCTGGCACGATTCCTGCGACAGACAGGGCGAGACGCCAGGACCTGTGCCGATGTTGAACAGACGAACGCTGCTTGCCCAAGCCGCCGGCTTCGCCGTCGCCGGCGTCTTTTCCGGCAAGGCATCGGCGAAGTCGCTGCCCGGCATCGAGATGGCCGCAATGCGCGGCTCGATCGACGCCACGGAGGTCGGCGTGCAGCCAGGCGCGGTCGACGACCAGAGCAAGGCTTTCGCCAAGATGCTGGCCGAGGCCAGCGACCGCAACCAGCCGGTGTTCCTGCCCCCCGGCACGTATCTCGTCTCGAACTTGAAGCTGCCTGCGCGTGTGCGCCTGTCGGGCGTGCCCGGCGCGACGCGGATCGTCTATGGCGGCAACGGCCATCTGATGATGGCCGAACAGGCAGAGCATATCGAGTTCACCGGGCTGGTGCTCGACGGTGCCAACCGCTGGCTGGCCGACTATACGCAAGGGCTGCTCGACCTGCGCCGGGTCGCCCATCTGACAATCGACAATTGCCAGGTGACCGGCAGCGGCAAGAACGGGCTGGCGCTCGAACATGTCGCCGGTCGCGTCGGCCGTTCCGACATTTCCGGCGCGGCGGACGCCGGCATCTATTCGGTCGAGGCGGGCGGGCTGGAGATTTCCGGCAACACGGTGTCCGATTGCGCCAATGGCGGCATCCTCGTACATCGCTGGCAGGCGGCGGAGGACGGCACCATCGTCAGCGGCAATCGCGTGCAGCGGATCGGCGCGCGCAGCGGCGGCACCGGCCAGAACGGCAACGGCATCAATGCCTTCCGCGCCGACAATGTGATCATCTCCGGCAATGTCGTCTCCGACTGCGCCTTCACCGCGATCCGCGCCAACAGCGCTAGCAACCTGCAGATCACCGGCAACACCTGCTCGCGCTCAGGCGAGACCGGGATCTATTCGGAATTCTCGTTCGAAGGCGCGATCCTCAGCAACAATCTGGTCGACGGCGCCGCCAACGGCATCTCGATCGTCAATTTCAACGAAGGCGGCCGCATGGCGGTCTGCTCGAACAACATCGTGCGCAACCTGACGACGGTCGGCCCCTACACCGCCGACCCGCCCGGCTTCGGCGTCGGCATCAGCGCCGAGGCCGACACGACCGTTTCGGGCAACGTCGTCGAGAACGCGCCGCTCTATGGCATGCAGCTCGGCTGGGGTCCCTATCTGCGCAATGTCGTGGCGACCGGCAATGTCATCCGCAAGGCGGGCACCGGCATCGTCGTTTCGGTCGTCGAAGGCTCCGGCACGACTGTCATCTCGGACAACGTCATCGAACATGCGAAAAACGGCGCTATCATCGGCCAGCGCTGGGCCGATCCGGTGACCGGGGACCTGAGCCAGTCAACCGATACCGGCTATGCGCATCTCACTGTCGAGCGCAACAGGGTGAGCTAGGCCACGGCCACAATAATGTGCGCCTGGATCTTGGCCGCGACCGCGCCACGGCCATGTCTGTCCGCGATCGCGGCTTCCGCATAGTCGGTCGCGGATGCCAAGCTCCCGGCCTCCCTGGCCTCTATCTCGTTGCGAAGCAGGGTTCCCTGGCAATAGGCCACAGCCGGAACGCGCGGCGAAGATGCACGGCTCTGCTCGGCTATGGTGTCGATCGCCACGTCGGAAAATCCTGCGGCGGCCAGATCGCTACGGATCATTTCCTTGTCGTGATAGCCATGCGGCGTACGCGCCAGGAAACGCGGCGGATCGTGCGGAAAGATCCTGGCCAGAGCATTTGTCACGTCGTCCGCGAATATGTTCTCATCGATGCGATCCCAGACGCTGAACAGGAAGTGCCCGCCTGGCTTCAGGACCCGCTTTGCCTCGCGATAGGCCGCGGAGCGGTCGGGAAAGAACATGGCGCCGAACTGACAGCAGACGAGATCGAAGGACCCATCGTCGAAAGGCAGATTCAAGGCATCCGCCTGGCGCCAGGTGATGCGGCTGTCGGGGCCCTGGCGCGAAGCGGCGTAATCGAGCATCGGCTGGTTGAGGTCGGTTACAACGTAGGTGCTGCCGGGATCCAGTTTTGGCGCCAGGGCGCGGGTGACTGCTCCGGTGCCCGCGGCGGTCTCCAGTACGGCAGTTGGCGAGAAGGAAGCCGCCCGCCTTGCGGTCTCCGCCGCATAGGCCTCGAAAATCAGCGGCACCATATGGCGATCGTAATTTTCCGGGATGGACCCGGCAAACACCTTGTCCGCTTCCAGCATGGTCAGCACCCGGCGCTCGTTTTCATGGCTACCGAGACTAGCACATAATTCTCTGTCTTGGGCCCACCCGCACGGCGGATGCGCGTCCGCAAAGTCCGCGCGCTAATTGAGCGCCGTCGTCGGCCGCAGCAAGCCGACCTTGGCGCCGATGCGGCTTTCGACTACGGGATGGGCGAGCCCGGTGAGCCTGGCCGCTACCGCTTCATCGTCGCGCAGCAACTTTGCCAGCACCGCGGCGATCATCACCTCCGCCCCTCTGCCGGCGCCGTCATCGCATTTGAGCGCGATGCCGAAGCCGAGTTCGGGCAGTGCCGCGCAATAGACGCCCTCGGCGCCGGTCTTGACGAAGATGCGGCCGGGCGCGGCCTGCATCAGCGCGACATCCGCCTTGCCGGTGCCGGCGACCAGGAACGGCTCGGCCATGCAGGCCGAAAGCAGACGCTTCGCTGCCTTGGCGCGCTCTGGCGAAAAGCCCCTGCCGGTCGCCATACGGGCAAAGCCCTGCGCAAAACTCTTCAACGGCACGGCATAGGTCGGGATCGAGCAGCCGTCGATGGCGCTATTGTCGGTGTTGTGGGCGGCGCGGGTGACGGATTGCATGGCGTCCCGCACCATTTCCTGCTGCGCGTGTCCCTCCTTGACATAGCCCTGATGGGCGATGCCCGAATGCACGCAGGTGCAAAGGAAGCCGGCATGCTTGCCGGAGCAGTTGTTGTGCAACGCGCTCGGCAGATCGCCGGCGCGGGCGAGCGCAATAGTCGCTTCATGGTTCGGCCAATGCGCGCCGCATTCGAGCGCGGTCTTGTCGAGACCGGCCTTGGCGAGCATCGCCTGTGCCAATTCGACATGGGCGGGCTCGCCGGAATGCGAGGCGCAGGCCAGCGCCAGTTCGCGGTTGCCGAAGCCATAGACGTCGGCAGCACCCGACTCGACCAGGGGCAGCGCCTGAATCGCCTTCACCGCGGAGCGCGGGAAAACCGGACGGTCCGTGTCGCCGATCTCCCAGACGGGCTTGCCGTCGGCGTCGAAGACTGAAACCGCGCCGCGGTGCCTGCTTTCGACCACAGAACCGCGGGTGACCTCGACCAGAACCGGATTGGACATGCTGCCTCCCGCACGCGCTCTGGGGCGCTTTCAATGCGGGCCGCTTCTACCTGATCCGGTCGAGGATGGAAACGTAATTGGCGACCGCAGCACCACCCATGTTGAAGATGCCGCCGAGCTTCGCGCCCGGCACCTGGATGCCGCCGGCTTCGCCGGTCAACTGCATGGCGGTCAGCACATGCATCGAAACGCCAGTGGCGCCGATCGGATGGCCTTTGGCCTTAAGGCCGCCGGACGGATTGACCGGAAGGCGGCCGTCCCTGGCCGTCGTGCCGTCCAGCGCCAGCCTGGCGCCTTCGCCTGGCTTAGCAAGACCCATCGCTTCATATTCGATCAATTCAGCGATGGTGAAGCAGTCATGCGTCTCGACGAACGAAAGGTCGTCGAGCGTGATGCCGGCCTTATTCAGCGCCTGGTTCCAGGCGTGCTCGCAACCCTCGAAGGCCAGGATGTCGCGCTTCGACATCGGCAGGAAATCCTGGACATGCTCGTTGGCGCGGAAGGTCACGGCGCGGCGCATCTTCAGCGCTGTCGCGGTATCCGTGAGCACAAGAGCGGCCGCGCCGTCCGAGACCAGCGAGCAATCGGTGCGCTTCAGCGGACCGGCGACGAACGGGTTCTTCTCGCTTTCCTGGCGGCAGAACTCGTAGCCGAAATCCTTGCGCATCTGCGCATATGGATTGTCGACGCCGTTCTTGTGGTTCTTGGCAGCGATCATGGCCAGCGCGTCGGACTGGTCGCCGTAGCGCTGAAAATAGGCCTGCGCGATCTTGCCGAAGACGCCGGCAAACCCGGCTGGCGTATCGCCGTTTTCCGGCAGGTACGACGCCTTGAGCAGGTTCTTGCCGATCTCGGGACCGGGCGTGGTGGTCATCTGCTCGGCACCGACCACCAGCACGATGCGGGCGGCGTTGGCGTCGATGGCGCGGATGCCTTGCCGGACGGCAGCAGAGCCGGTGGCGCAGGCATTCTCGACCCGCGTCGCCGGCTTGAAGCGGAGCCTGTCGTCGGCCTGCAGCACGAGGCTCGCAGTAAAATCCTGCGGCGAGAAGCCGGCGTTGAAATGGCCGAGCACGATCTCGTCGACATCGTCGGGGCCGATTCCCGCGTGGTCGAGCGCCTCGACGGCAACCTTGGTGATCAGGCTCTCCAGCGTCTCGCCTTCGAGCTTGCCGAAGCGCGAATGCGCCCAGCCGACGATGCATGCGGTCATGGCAACCTCCGTTTGCGCCGCAGCCTAGCACGATCCTTCGCGGCACATGACTCAATATTGTTCAACAATGAACCGTTTTCTAGCCCAAGGCATGGGCCAGAAACGCACGATCCGTTGATCCCGGTTCGTTTTTTATTGATTGATGCGTCAATAAAAAATAATCTTCGCTCGAACCGGACCCCCAAAATGCCGAAAATCGGAATGGAACCCGTGCGCCGCAAGGCGTTGATCGACGCGACGATCTCTGCGATCGGCGAGCGGGGATCGCTGGACGTGACGATGTCGGAGATCGCCGGCCGGGCTGGCGTGTCGTCGGCGCTGGCGCATCACTATTTCGGCGCCAAGGACGAACTGCTGTTCGCGACGATGCGGCACATCCTGACCGAACTCAACGTCGACACCAGGCGCGCGCTTCACTCGGCCGGCACAGCGCGTGAGCGCGTCTCGTCCGTGGTCGCGGTCAGCTTCTCCGATGACCAGTTCCAGCCCGAGATCATCGCCGCCTGGCTTGCCTTCTATGTCGAGGCGCAGAAATCGACCGAGCTGCGGCGGCTGCTGCGCATCTATGCGCGGCGGCTGCATTCGAACCTGATGAGCGGGCTGACCGGAATCCTGCTGCGGAATGAGGCCGATCGCGTGGCGGAAACGACCGCGGCGCTGATCGACGGGCTCTATATCCGCCGTGCGCTGAAGGACGGCGTGCCCGATGCGCAGACCGCGATCGCGCTTGTGGAAGACTATCTCGAAACCAAGCTCAACGGACGGAGCCTGCCTTGACAACCCGGCGACCCAATTTCCTGATCGTCATGGTCGATCAGCTCAACGGCACGTTCTTCCCAGACGGCCCGGCCGAGTTCCTGCATGCCCCCAATCTGAAGGGGCTGGCTACGCGCTCGGCGCGCTTCGCCAACAACTACACCGCCTCGCCGCTCTGCGCGCCGGGACGAGCCTCGTTCATGAGCGGACAATTGCCGTCGCGCACCCAGGTCTATGACAACGCCGCCGAGTTCGCCTCCTCGATACCAACCTACGCGCATCATCTGCGCAACGCCGGCTATCACACGGTGTTGTCCGGCAAGATGCATTTCGTCGGCCCCGACCAGTTGCACGGCTTCGAGGAGCGGCTGACCACCGACATCTATCCGGCCGATTTCGGCTGGACGCCCGACTACCGCAAGCCCGGCGAGCGCATCGACTGGTGGTATCACAATCTGGGTTCGGTGACGGGCGCCGGCATCGCCGAGATCACCAACCAGATGGAATATGACGACGAGGTCGCCTTCCACGCGTCGCAGAAGCTCTATGAGTTTGCGCGCGTGTCGGACGATCCGGCGAGCCGGCCATGGTGCCTGACCGTCTCCTTCACCCATCCGCACGATCCCTATGTCGCTCGGCGCAAATACTGGGACCTGTATGAGGACAGCCCGGCGCTGGAGCCGGAGGTTGGCTTCATTCCCTACGACAGCCAGGATCCGCATTCGAAGCGGCTCTACAAGGCATCCGACTACGACAGTTTCGACATCACGCCGGAACAGATCCGCCGCTCGCGGCGCGGCTATTTCGCCAACATCTCCTATCTCGACGACAAGGTCGGCGAGCTGCTGTCGGTGCTGGAGCGCACGCGCATGCTGGACGACACGATCGTGCTGTTCTGCTCAGACCATGGCGACATGCTGGGCGAGCGCGGCCTGTGGTTCAAGATGTGCTTCTACGAGGGCGCGGCGCGGGTGCCTTTGATGATCGCCGGCAAGGGCATCAAGGCCGGACTGATCGGGACGCCTGTCTCCAATCTCGACGTGGCGCCGACGCTCTGCGACCTCGCCGGCATCGACATGAGCGGCATCGCGCCATGGACGGACGGCCAGTCCCTGCTGCCGCTTGCCGGCGGCAAAGAGCGCTTGGCGCCGGTACTGATGGAGTATGCGGCCGAAGGCTCCTACGCGCCGATGGTGGCGATCCGCGAAGGCAAATACAAATTCGTCCATTGCGAGCTCGATCCGCCGCAGCTCTTCGATCTCGACGCCGACCCGCGCGAGCTCGACAATCTCGCGGCCAACCCGACTTACGCCGATCTGGTCTCGGCCTTCATGGAAAAGGTTCGCGCGCGCTGGAACATGGCGACCTTCGATGCCGCCGTGCGCGAAAGCCAGGCGCGCCGGTGGGTCGTCTACCCGGCGCTGCGCAACGGCGCTTACTACCCATGGGAGTTCCAGCCGCTGCAGAAGGCGTCCGAACGCTACATGCGCAACCACATGAACCTCGACAATCTCGAAGAGAGCAAACGGTATCCGAGGGGCGAATGATGGCAGACATTCTCGTCCCGCCGCTTGATCATCTGAGGCAGGCCTATGCCGTCACCTCGACGGCCACGCAGGTGACGCCGCTCCTGGAGTCGGCGGCCTTAACCAGGGAGACCGGCGCGGCACGCGTCTTCGTCAAGCCGGAGTCGCTGCAATGGGCCGGCTCCTTCAAGGTGCGCGGCGCCTATTGGCGGCTGAAGCGGCTTTCGCCGGGTGAAGCGAAAAAGGGCGTCGTGGCCTATTCCTCCGGCAATTTCGCGCAGGGGCTGGCGGCCGCCGGCCAGGCGCTCGGCATTCCGGTCACCATCGTCATGCCGATCGATGCGCCCGCCGCCAAGCGCGACGCGACAGCCGGCTACGGCGCGCGCGTGGTGCTGACCGATCATGGCGACCGCGCCCGCGAAGAAGTCGCCGCCGCCAAGGCGCGCGAGATCGCCGAGACAGAGCACCTCACCTTGCTCCATCCCTTCGACGATCCGGAAATCGTCGCGGGCCAGGCCGGCGCCGGGTTGGAAGCGCTCGACCAGTTGGCGGCGAAGAAGGCGCATGCCGATTTCGTGTTCTGCTCGGTCGGCGGCGGCGGGCTGATCGGCGGCGTCTCGCTAGCCTTCCACTATCTGTCGCCGAAGACCGAGATCATCGCCGTCGAACCGGAGGGTTTCAACGGCATGGGCTCGTCGCTCGCGCAAGGCGCGATCGAGACCATGCCGATCGGGCCGATATCGATCTGTGACGGGCTGATGGCGCGCAAGCCCGGCGATGCGCCCTTCGCGGCGGTGAGCGCCGCCGGCGTGCGCGGCGTCACCGTCGACGACGCCTCGGTGCGGCGGGCGATGAAGATCGCCTTCGAGCGGATGAAGCTGGTGCTGGAGCCCTCGGGCGCGGCATCGCTTGCCGCCCTTCTCGGCGGCAAGGTGGATGTGAAGGACAAGACCGTCCTTGTAATTGCAACCGGCGGCAATGTCTCGCTCGCCGATTTCATGGCGCATATGAACAATGCTTGAAGCGGATTTCGTCATCATCGGCTCCGGCTCCGCCGGCTCGGCCATGGCCTATCGCCTGTCGGAAGACGGCAAGCACTCGGTGATCGTCATCGAGTTCGGCGGCAGTGATATGGGGCCGCTGATCCAGATGCCGTCGGCGCTGTCGATCCCGCTCAACATGAGCCTCTACGACTGGGGTTTCGCCAGCGAGCCGGAGCCGCATCTCGGCGGTCGCGTGCTGGCGACGCCGCGCGGTAAGGTGATCGGCGGTTCGTCCTCGATCAACGGCATGGTCTATGTGCGCGGCCATGCGCATGACTTCGATCACTGGGCCGAACAGGGTGCGACCGGCTGGGGCTTCGCCGACGTGCTCCCCTATTTCAAGCGCATGGAGGATTCCGACGGCGGCGAGGATGGCTGGCGAGGCAAAGGCGGTCCGCTGCATGTACAGCGCGGCACACGCAAGAACCCGCTCTACGGTGCGTTCCTGGAAGCGGGCCACCAGGCGGGCTTCGAACTCACCGATGATTATAACGGCTCGAAGCAGGAAGGTTTCGGGCCGATGGAGCAGACCATTCTCGGCGGCCGCCGCTGGTCGGCGGCGAATGCCTATCTGAAGCCGGCTCTCAAACGCAAGAATGTGAGTCTGGTCAAAGGCTTCGCCCGGCGCGTGGTGATCGAGAATCAACGCGCGATCGGCGTCGAGATCGAAGCTAACAAAAAGATTCAGGTCGTTAAGGCGCGGCGTGAAGTGATCGTCGCGGCGTCATCGATCAATTCGCCGAAGATCCTGATGCTTTCCGGCATCGGCCCCGGCGCGCACCTCCGAGAAAATGGCATAAAGGTTGTGGCGGACCGGCCGGGCGTCGGCGCCAATTTGCAGGACCATCTGGAGCTCTACATCCAGCAGGAATCGACAAGGCCGATCACGCTGAACTCAGTGCTCAATCCTTTCTCCAAGGCATTGATCGGGGCACAGTGGCTGTTCTTCAAGAGCGGGCTTGGCGCGACCAACCATTTCGAGGCGGCTGCCTTCGTGCGTTCACAGGCCGGCGTCGATTACCCCGATATCCAGTATCACTTCATCCCTGCGGCGGTGCGCTATGACGGCAAGTCGGCGGCGAAGTCGCATGGCTTCCAGGCGCATGTCGGGCCGATGCGCTCGAAGTCGCGCGGCTCGGTGACGCTGCGCACGCCAGATCCGAAGGCCAAGCCGGTGATCCGCTTCAACTACATGTCGCATCCGGACGACTGGAGCGAGTTCCGCCACTGCATCCGCCTGACCCGCGAGATCTTTGGCCAGAAGGCGTTCGACGGTTTTCGCGGCAAGGAGATTTCACCAGGCAGCCATGTGCAGACCGACGACGAGCTCGACGCCTTCATCCGCGACCATGCCGAAAGCGCCTACCATCCCTGCGGCACCTGCCGGATGGGACGGGCCGACGACCTGACCGCCGTCGTCGATCCGGAGTGCCGGGTCATCGGCGTCGAGGGCCTGCGCGTCGCCGACTCCTCGATCTTCCCACGTGTGACCAACGGCAATCTCAACGCGCCGTCGATCATGACCGGCGAAAAAGCGTCCGACCACATCCTCGGCCGCACGCCGCTGGCGCCGTCCAACCAGGAACCCTGGATCAATCCGCGCTGGCAGGTGGCGGACCGATAGGGCATTGTCGGGCTGACCGCCCTCCCGGCGAACCGACTTGGAGAACGCCATGCGCGCCCAGCCAACCGCATCGCACTATGTCAACGGCCGCTATATCGAGGATGAGGGCGGCACGCCGCTGCCGGTGATCTATCCGGCAACCGGCGAGACCATCGCAACGCTGCATTCGGCAACGCCGAACGTGCTGGAGCTGGCGATCGAGGCCGCGCGCGCCGCGCAGCCGGCATGGGCGCGGCTGAAACCCGTCGAGCGCGGCCGCATCCTGCGCCGCGCCGCCGACATTTTGCGCGCACGTAACGCCGGTCTGGCGCGGATCGAGACGCTGGACACCGGCAAGGCGATCCAGGAGACGCTGGTCGCGGACGCCCCTTCGGCTGCCGATTGCCTCGAATATTTCGCCGGCGCGGTCGCCGCCTTCAATGGCGAGATGATCGATCTCGGCGGACCCTTCGCCTATACGCGCCGCGAGCCGCTCGGCGTTTGCGTCGGCATCGGCGCTTGGAACTATCCGATCCAGATCGCCGGCTGGAAGTCGGCGCCGGCGCTGGCCATGGGCAACGCCATGGTGTTCAAGCCTTCGGAGAACACGCCGCTGTCGGCGCTGGCGCTGGCAGAGATCTACTCGGAGGCCGGCCTGCCGGATGGGCTGTTCAATGTCGTGCAAGGCTATGGCGATGTCGGCGCCGGCCTCGTCGGGCATGACATTGTGGCGAAGGTCTCAGTGACCGGCTCGGTGCCGACCGGCCGCAAGGTGATGTCGCTTGCTGGCTCCAAGATGAAGCACGCGACCATGGAGCTCGGCGGCAAGTCGCCGCTCATTGTCTTCGACGACGCCGACCTCGAGAATGCCATTGGCGGCGCCATGCTCGGCAATTTTTACTCCACCGGGCAGATCTGCTCCAACGGCACGCGCGTCTTCGTGCAGAAAGGCCTGCATGACCGTTTTGTCGAGCGGCTGATCGAGCGCACCAAAAAGATCCGCATCGGCGATCCGCTCGACCCGGAAACGCAGATGGGACCGCTGGTCAACCGCCTGCAGCAGGAGAAGGTCGTCTCGTATATCGAAGCCGGCAAGCAGGAAGGCGCGCGCCTCTCCTGCGGCGGCAACGTGCCGTCGCTGCAGGGTTTCGAGGGCGGTTTCTTCATCGAGCCGACCGTGTTCACCGGCGTCACTGATACCATGCGCATTGCGCGCGAGGAGATCTTCGGACCGGTGATGAGCGTCTTGAAATTCGACAGCGAGGACGAGGTGATCGAGCGCGCCAACGATACCGAATTCGGGCTGGCGGCCGGCGTGTTCACCCGCGACCTGCCGCGCGCGCATCGGGTGATCGCCGAACTGCAGGCCGGCACCTGCTGGATCAACGCCTACAATCTCACGCCCGTGGAAATGCCCTTCGGCGGTGTCAAGCAGTCCGGCATCGGCCGCGAGAATTCGCTGGCCGCGCTGGCGCAGTATTCGCAGCTCAAGGCGGTTTATGTCGAGACGGGGGACGTGGCGGCGCCCTACTGAGACTTCTCCGCCGTCCCGTCCAGATACTGCGTCAGCGCACAGACCAGATGGTAGAAGATGCTGGCCGGCACCTCGGTCGCCAGTGAGCGACCGCGCTCGTCGATGCGATCGATCCAGAGACCGAGCGGCGCGGGGTCGATGTGCCAGCGGAACAGGCGGCCGACGCGCGCCTCGATCTCGGGCTTGAGGTCCGGGCCGCCCGAGCCGTTCAGCGCGATCGCCGCCTTGATCGCCTCGGCCTGCGGCCAGCCGCGCGAGATCGTATCCAGCGGCAGACCCTGGCGCGAGACCGCGCCATAGGCGAGGCCGGTGGAGCGGTTGAGGCCGTTGGCAATCGCCGAGGCGTAGAGCTTGCGGGCAAAGGCGGCGAGTTCGTTCTGGCCGCTGCGGGCGGCGAAATCGACCAGTAGCGAGGCCCATTCGAAATGATGGCCAGGCTCGGTCCAGGTCCCCTTCTCACCCGCGGCCGGCTTCCAGCCCTTGTCGAAATACTCGCCAACCGTCCAGCTTTCGGTATCGAAGAAATGACTGCGGAAGAGGTCGATGATGCGCGCGGCGCGGCGCAGATAGGCGCGCTCGCCCGTCGCCGTGTGCCAGGCGAGGAAGGCCTCGAGCATATGCATATGCGGGTTGGAGCGCCGCTCCTCCGCCCCGTCGGAGGTTTCCAGAAAGCCGGTCATGCGCGCGTCTTCCAGATGCGCGTCGAGGAAGGCAAACGTTTCCTCGCCGAGCCGCAACGCGTCTGGATGGCCCGAAATATGGGCGTGCGCCAGCGCCAGAAGCACGCAGGAATGATCATAGGCATCCTCAACAGGATCGGCGACCGAGCCATCAATGTTGAACGTGCGGACCCAGCCTCCGCGGTCGGTGCGGCCCTGACCAGTCATGAAGTCGATGCCGTGGGCGATCAGCCTGTCCGCTGGACCGTCCCAGCCGCGCTCCTTGGCCACCGCGAAGGCGTAGACCTGGCGCGCCTGGGTGCGCATGCGCTTGGGTTTCATCAACGGCGCGGCGTCGAAGCCGAGCGCCTCGTGAAAGCCGCCATGGCGCTCATCGACGCCGACCGTCGACCACAGCGGCAGCGTCTCCTCGAACAGCCAATGGCGCACGCGCCGCCGCCAGGCGCCGCTCTCGATGACGCGATCATGCGCCGGCGTGAACCGCGTCTCCAGCCGGCCGGATTTCTCCAGCTGCTCAACGATCTTCTTGACGTGCTGGCTGTGGCTGACCGGCGCGACAAAGGTGGCGTCGGCGGTGGAGACGATGGCCACGTCCTTCATGCCGATCGCCGAAAGCAGGCGGCCGTCGCCGCGGATATAGGAGTTTTCGCAATCGATGGCGACGACATCGCCGATGATGACGTTGCCGTGCTTGTCGGACGGTCCGACATCGAGCAGCGACTGCCAGGAGCCCAAGTCGTTCCAGCGGAAGCCGGCCGGCACCATGGCGATGTCCTTGGCGCGCTCCATGACGGCATAGTCGATCGAGGTCGACGGAATCGCGGAATAGAGTTCCAGCGGCATGTAGAGGCCCGAAAGGTCGCTGGTCGCCGCCTTGTAGGCGGCCTCCGTCGCCTGCCAGATTTTCGGTTCGTAGACCGCGAAGGCATCGCGCATGGCGCCCGCGCGGAACAGGAAGATGCCGGTGTTCCAGTAGAAGGCGCCGGCATCGAGATAGGTCTGCGCGGTGGCGACATCAGGCTTCTCGACGAAGCGCGTGACGTCGAACACGCCGCCCCTGTCCGCCCCGACCTCGATATAGCCGTAACCAGTCTCGGGCTGAGTCGGCTTGAGGCCAAACACAACGAGCCGGCCGGCATTTGCCGCGGCCGCGCCCGCCTCGATGCTTTGCCAGAATTGGCGAGGCGTCGATATCTCGTGATCCGACGGCACCACCAGCACAAGCTCGTCGCCATATTCGGAGAGCGTGCGCAGGCTTGCCAGCGCGACCGCGGCGGCCGTGTTGCGGCCCGTCGGCTCGAACAGCGGTCCGCCACCCTTGAGATCAACACCGGCAAGGTCGGCATGGACGCGCTCGGCGTGACGCTCCGCGGCGATCAGGAAGATCGGCGTCTCGCCTTGGGGCCGCGCCGCCAGCCGGCGCAGCGTCCTGGCCAGCATCGAGCCGGCGCCGGAAAAGTCGTGGAACTGCTTGGGGTTGTCCTCGCGCGACAACGGCCACAGCCGCGACCCGACGCCGCCACTCATGACGAAACTGACGATGCGCTGAGGCAAGATTCGGGACTCCAGGCGGCCAGGGGACCCGTTCTAGCGGGGTCATGGTTGATCACACAAGGCTGGAACTCGCCTTTCACGAACTGCCTCAATCCGCTGCCGCCCCAACCGGCGCTACGAAAGCCGACGAAATGCGACAGAAGTGCTGCCATTGCCGCTTGCAGTATCGAAAGGCGGCGGCTATAAGCCCGCCGTCTGGTCACGGAGTGTAGCGCAGTCTGGTAGCGCACCTCGTTCGGGACGAGGGGGTCGCAGGTTCAAATCCTGCCACTCCGACCAGAAGAAACAATGGGTTAGCAACACCGTACTTCGCTACCCCACAGATATCCCCACAGAAATAGACAAGCAGTCAGGCGCCCGGTCTGCAGACAGGACCCAAACGGTATGAGTGGGACAACCACTTGCCGCCGGGCAAACTTAAGACCAAAGCCGGCCCCGACATTTCCCGATTGAGGCCCTGCAGTCCTACCAGTTCGGCGGCCAGACCTATCTTGCGCTTCGCAAGCTCCTGGATTTCGAAGGGCAGAGGGGAAAAAACAGCCAAGCCGATCAGCACCATCGATCCGGCGTTCGCGACAAGGCCCGCCGATGGGGCGGGCGTTTTTCTGCTCCTCCCTTCTTCGGCCATGCAACAATCGGGAGAATCGTCCGATGATGTCACGCACGCGGTCACCCCGACCAACTGACTCGCCGGACCCTAAACCAGTAGCTGAAAGAAAACGGGAGCCACGACGTTTTTTAGCCTGGCGTAGGCGCGTAAGTGGCCAGCGCCTTTGCGGCAGTTGCCTACCCGCCAGCCCCTGAGCCTGAGGCAGAACCGGATCGGAAGGGTGCTCGTGGTGTCGAGCTCTTCTTCAGCGTCGCCGCGAGGAGGTGGCGCAGGCGCGATTCACTCTTTATGACTCTATCGGCTTGAGGCGCTGGACGAAGAATACGGCGGCCGCGTGAAAGCTTGCTGCTGATGTCCTTCCCTCGGCCCCGATGGCGGCCAGCTATCGGCTAGATCGGCATGGCTCAGGTTGTGCAGCTTCGGCTTGGTCTTGAGGAGCCCGCTGGCCAGCCGCGCCCCGGCCTCCGCCATCCGAATATTTTCTGCCAAAATCTCGTTCGATCCACTGTGCTATTCGCCTTCGTATTTAAATCAAAAAGTGTGTCTGTCCAAAGAAAATCTACATCTACCTATTGATGCATTCGCTTGAGTATCTATATTATTAAGTATATTTCTACTGAACAAAGCACTTATTCGCTTTCACTAAAATCCCAATTGGAACTAACAGCAAGAGAAAATGATGTCGAGGACGTCGAAAGGGGCACGCCTTGTCTGGCGTGAAGAAAGTAGAAAGCAGGACGGAACCTTGCGAAGCCGGGCGGGCTGGTTCATCCGCGATGGCGCAACCTTCATCAGCGCTTGCGGTAGCACTGGCGAGCGCGAACGCGCTGACAAACGGCTCGCTCAATACATCATCGAAAAGTACCGGCCGGTCCGCGGGCGCGGCCGTGATCCGACCACCGTCCCGATAGCTGACGCCGTCAGCGTCTACTTGACAGACGTGGCGTGCGGCCACGCCAAGCCGAAAGAAACCGCTAGTCGTATGGCCGCGGTGCTGAACTGGTTCGGCGACATGATGATTGGCGACGTCGACGGTAAAACCTGCCGTGACTATAGCAAAGCGCACGGCGATGGTGCCGCCGCCAGGCGGCAGCTGGAGGACTTGCGAGCAGCGCTGAACCACTATCATCGAGAAGGCTATGTAACCTCGACCCCGCCGATCTTGCTGCCACCGAAGTCCGCGCCTAGGGACCGCTGGCTTACACGTGATGAGGCCGCAGCATTGCTTCGCGCTGCTTGGCGCATGCGCCAGTCCTGGAAAGGGCGGCCCAGCGACCGTCGCACGGGACGCCACGTCGCGCGCTTTATCCTGGTTGCCCTATATACCGGCACTCGTTCGGCCGCGATCTGCGGCGCCGCCATCCGACCGACCGACGGAGCGGGCCATGTCGATCTCGAACGCGGCATTTTCTATCGTCGTGCAGTTGGTCGCCTCGAGACGAAGAAACGCCAGCCGCCGATGCGCCTGCCCGATCGTTTGGTTGCCCATCTGCGGCGATGGGCGCTCACGCCGCTGGAGATCAAGACCAGGAGGCGCGGCAAAAGCGCAAACATCGGCCGCATGATTGCCCACGACTACGTCGTGGAGTGGAACGGCAAGCCCGTCCAATCGATCAAGAAGGCTTTCCGCTCGGTGGTCGAGGCGGCCGGGCTCGGCTGGTATGACGATTTGGCAACACCTGAAGGTGGCAGTCGGCGCGTGTTCCGCACCGACATCACGCCGCATGTCTTCCGCCACACAGCTGCGACCTGGCTGATGCAACAGGGTTCCGATCCCTGGGCGGCCGCCGGCTTTCTCGGGATGACGGTCGAGGTGCTGATTGAGACCTATGGCCACCATCACCCCGATTTTCAGGCAGATGCCATCCGCGCGATCGTCTCCAAGTCTCGCTCGCGAAACCTGCCTAAAAACGTCGTGAGAATGGCGGCATGGACAGAAGGCGAACGCTCCCGCCACTCGCCACAGAAGCCTGCACGGTCAAGCTGGAAACAAAGCTGAACACAAGCCGCCAGGCATGACAAGAAATGCCGGGCTTTTGCCGGCTGCCCATCGGGACGATGGGGGTCGCAGGTTGAAGTCCTGCTACTGTGACCAGAAAACACAACAGGTTAGGCTTTCTCGAAAATAACTCCGACTTCTCAAGGGACGATTTGAAATCGGACCTATCAAGCGCCGAGCTGAAATCGCAGGCTCGGAGCTTATTCATGTTCTCGCCGGGGGACACATCGCTTATTGCGCTTCGGCGGTCTTGCGGATCTCCAAGTTGAACGGCTCATAGGAGCAGCCGGTTATTGCCTGCCGTCCTTGCTCTCAATCATGAAATTGCCATCGCTCTTGGACGGGCCGACGAAGGAGCTGTTTCCATGAGCGGAATTTTCAAACTTGAGCCCCCGACGGAGCTGAGTCGATGGAACGGAAGCCCATCGTGCGAATTCTCGCTTCAAAACCTTCCGATCCACGCAAAAAAGATACCGGCCAATGTGAGATCGGAATGAGGCTCAATGCTTGGCACTGGCAGACACTATAGACTAAGCAGCCTGGCTCGATTCATCACTACACTGACTTCGTCAATGCGAGAATCCCATCGTGCAGCTCCACTTCTGACCGATTGCCCAGTGCCTTGTCCTGCTGACCCTTACCGCCCTGCCTGATCAATCGTCCTCCGACAATCGCCTTAGATTAGATATTGTTCCAAGTGCGGCTGGACTCGTTGGCGAAAAGCATCAGACAGTGGATGAAACTGTTTCTTACGGTCTCCTCTGGAAGGGATGCGATCCGCGGCGACTCATACATTCGGCGCAATCAGCTTCAATGACGGAAAGTACGTCCGGTAGCGCCTCACATCGCGCGTCAGCAGCGGGAGCTGTGCGACAGCCGCATGCGCACCAATGAAGAAGTCAGGTAGCACGCCGGTCCTTGATCCACCGGCCCGCCGATAGTGTGTGAAGACCTTGCCCGCCAGAAACAGGGCGGCTCGCGGCATGGAAGTCATTTCGAGCCCAGCCCCATCGACAAACGCCTCGAGATGCTCGATGCGTTCATAGCGAACAGCAAGCTCAGCATAAACCGCATCATTGATCAGCAAGGGGCCATCAAGGCTCGCTGCTTCAAGCTGATAAAGTGACCAATCCGCCCACTTGGGATCATCGGTGACAAGATCGAGGAGGACGTTGGTGTCGACAAGCGTCACGTTTCACCACGCGTCAGCGCCATGATCGCATCCGTATCGAGCCCCTTGCCGGCATGGCCACGCAATTTGGCGAAGCGGCTCGGCGGCTGCTTCTTGTCAGCGCGCGCAAGCACCACGCTGCCATCAGCAGCGCGGCGGAAATCGACTTTGCTCCCGGGAACGATGCCAAGAAGATCACGAACCGGCTTCGGGATGGTCACCTGTCCCTTGGCTGTGACGGTGGTGGTCATATTTGCTCCTTGGTAATACCGTACTCCAAATAGGTATTACATGAAAGCTCAATTTTCAACCACGGTTAGTCCAGTGGATCGGCTATGCACGCGTCCCACTGACGAAGCAACACAGGCGACGGAACTGCGTTCGGGCGGCTGGGAGACAATTATCCAGAAGCACGGCTCCGACTTGCCCTCTCCAAGCTGCTCCGTGCGATAGGCGCCGCCGGCACGCTCGTCGTCGCGCAACTTGATCTTCGGGCGCGATCTGACAACCATCTTGTCGAGGTCGTCGAGAATTCGGAGGCCAAGAATGCGCATTTCCGCTCGTTGCGGGATCCGACGTCGAATGGCAGCTTGCCGTCTACCTGGCCGATCCGGCCCTGCTCGGAAAATCCCCGCCGCGGAAGTGATCGGGACATGGCCACTAACGGCTTGCACTGTGCGAGTGTGGCGGACCCGGAATCGTATTCGCCATGTTTCTGGCAAGGCCAATCAGCCGCAAAACGGCATGTTTCGGATTCGTTTCAAGCCAGAAAGCTTGGATTGAACAGAGACCGTTACGGCCATCAATAGGTTTCCATACCGTCGCATCAAAGGCTACATTTCGCGCGAAGCTCTCACCGGCTAGTGTAACGCCTTGACCTAGCTGCACATTGAAGATGACACTCGCTTGGCCACCTTGGCACATGTTGACAGTTGGGCGGCATGCGTCGGTAACGATGCCTTCCAGGGTAGGCCAATCCAGCAGCGGTCCGCTGGTTCCGGCCGGCACGAGCATTTGCATCCCCGCAAGATCTGCCCACGTGACCACCCGCTTTTCGGCAAGGGAATGACCGGTGGGCACGAGAACGAAGATACGCTCCTGCCAGAACATCTCGGCGCGGCAAGAGGTGACTTCGCCGAACCCAGGCGCAAAGATGATGTCGAAGCGCCGACGGCGTACGGCTGTCAGGCATTGTTCACGCAAAATATCCTCAATGGCCAAACTGACATGTGGATATGATTTGCGGAAGCGATCGATCAGGCGCTTCAGGAATTGTCCACCGCCCACAGCGCACAGGCCAATCCTGAGTGTCTTTGCGTTCCCACTGTTGCGGGCGTCCCGAAAAACTGCCTGCAAACCTTCGTAATGCATCCGAGCGACCTCGGTCCAGGCTCGGCCTTCCTCGGTCAAACGGACGCCGCGAACGTCGCGCTCGAACAGTTGCATCTCCAAAAGCTGTTCGAGTTTAACGACGCTGCGACTTACGCTGGATTCACGGACTCTCAGCGCTGTTGCAGCCTGCCGCAGACTGCCGCAATCCGCTGCCGCCAAGGCGCAGGCCAGCAACCGAAGGGCGTTGCCGTTTTTGTCATGAGAGCGCTCTGCAGATGTCGTCACGATCATATCTGTTTCGGCCAAACGTGTTCGGGGTGCTCCGCACGCATCGCGCCAATGAGTGTGCATTTGCCGCATTGCTCGGTCGGTCTGGAGGGGTACCGCTTGAGCATCACTTTTCTTGCAAAGTGGCAGCATAATCTGTGTTGGCCCGATATAAGCTGGCCTCGTAAACATACTCATTTGGAATGGCGGGGGCTGCCATTTGCGAAAGGTACAGGTTGAGATTTTCTCTATTATTGCTCGCAGCAAGGCTGCAGAAATTTCCGCTATTCCACGTCATGACGTAGTGGTTGAAGTGCATGCCAGTTGCGTGGAACATCTCTTCCAGCGTCACCTCGTTGTTGAACATCGTCTTGAGAACATCGGTCTTCTTTTTCTCGATCTCCTCTTGTGGAAAATATCGAGCCTTGAAACCGAAATCCTTCTGCCACTCCCGGCGCGCGTAGTCGTTTTCGTCAACGGCCCGGAATTTTTCGACGAAGACGAAGATACCTCCTTCCTTAAGGTGCTGCGTGACAAACTCGATCTGCTTTGCTCTGTTCGGCGAGTACAATTCCATCCTCGACAACTGTCATGTGCGCGTGAGCTTTGCAACGAATGATGAAAGGACCGCCAAACGTGTGTCTGACGCGCTCGGCACTGCAACCGAGATGCGGGCGATGAAGAACTATGCCGGCCACCGGCTTTCACCCTGGCTCGGACATTTGATGGTGTCGCGGCAAGAGACCGCCCGCCAGTTGATGACACCTGGCGAGATCATGCAGCTTCCGCCGACCGACGAGATCGTCATGGTGGCGGGCACATCACCGATCAGGGCTGATAAGGCGCGCTATTACGAGGATATCCGCTTGCGCGAACGCGTCCTGTCGCCGCCCGAGCTGGCGCGACCCGAAAAAGCTCGCCCTAACGATTGGAGTAGCCTGCCGATCCTGAAACAGCCCGAGGTCGACGAAGCTCCCGGAACGGTCCAGGAGCGAGATGAGGATCCGACCGAGTCCGAGCAGCGCCAACAACCCGAACTGAACCGCGTGAGCCCGATCGAGAAAGCGGGCCCTATCGAGAACGAGTTCGGTATCGACGCGGCCGACGATACTGACGATGGCGAAGCTGTCACAAACCGCCGCCTGGCGCGCCTCATGAAGGGCACAGCGCGGCAGGTCTCGCTCGACCCCGATGACGGCATGGGATTGTAGGTGCCATGACCAATCGAAAGAAAAAAGTGCAGATCTCTGTCTATCTCGATCCGGCAGTCATGAAGATGCTTCAGGATTGGGCGACGCGGCGCGGACAATCCCAGTCCATGATCGCGGAGGCCGCGATCGCGTCGTTCTTGTCGCCGGACGCGGATGAGCGTCGCGAGGCGGCGATCGTCAAACGCCTCGACCAAGTCGATCGGCGGCTGGGCCGGCAGGAGCGCGACACAGGCATCGCGATCGAGACGCTTGCGGTGTTTGTCCGCTTTTGGCTGGCGACCACTCCCGCCTTGCCGGAACCTGCGGCCCAGGCGGCTCGTGCCAAGGCGGCCGAACGCTATGAGGCTTTCGTCTCTGCCTTGGGCAGGCGTTTGGCCAAGGGACCGAAACTGCGGCAGGAGATATCGGAGGATATCGATCCAGTTGGCGACAAGGGAATGCCGTCCCCGGCCGGAATCTAGGTTCTGGCGGGCGCCAGGCGCCCGCGGCGTTGCTCCAGAATGACGATCCAGGATAGCCACCGGCCGCCATCAAGAACCTGACGTCCGATAGGGATCACTGCGACCAGAAAAAACAAGCACTTGGGCGCTTGTCGCTCCCGCCTTTCGTCAACGTCGAGTACTGAACAATAAGCTTGAAGCGCTGTGGCCGATCATTGTGCTCGACGGGGAGCCCTTATCTTGGCCTAATGGCGACCTAGCTGAAACGATCGGGGACGGCGAGACCAGGTGAGAGAATGAAGTTCACACTGACAGCCATTTTGCCTGTAATCGCGGCGCTGCTCTTCGCCGCGGGTTGCTCATCGACCGCCGCATCTCTCGATCCGGCGAAAGACGACAAGATGAATTGCGCCGAGCTCAACAATGCGGTCGGCGACATCGCCACCGATATTTCACGGACTGCCATCAGCCGCGGCAAGGTTGCCAACACCAGCGTGCCGAGCTGGCTGCTCGGCGGCGAGCGCGTGAAGAGCGTCGTGGCCAATCGCGACACGGCCAGGATCGAGAAGCTGCTGCAACAGCAGCAGGCGATCATCGCGGCCAGAAACAAACGGTGCCACTCCGCGCAGTGAGCCGGCGCCGCCCGGTGAGCCTGGCCTCAAGCGCTGATCCGGAACCTGGTCGTATCGATTGCGGCGTTCATCAGCGTCTGGGTGTAGGCCTCGCGCGGATTGCCGAAGATTTCTTCCGTCTGCCCTTCCTCGACGATCTTTCCCTGCTTCATGACGATGATGTAGTCGGCCATGGCGCGCACCACCGCGAGGTCGTGACTGATGAAGAGATAGGACAGTTGGTGATCGGCCTGCAGCTTGCGCAGGAGCTCGACGATCTGCTTCTGCACCGAGCGGTCGAGGGCCGAGGTCGGCTCGTCCAGCACCACCACCTTTGGCTTTAGAATCATGGCGCGGGCAATCGCGATGCGCTGGCGCTGGCCGCCGGAGAATTCGTGCGGATAGCGGTTGCGGGCGTTGGGATCGAGGCCGACTTCGCGCAGCGCCTCGACGGCGCGCTGGTCGCGCTGCTTGCCGGTCAGGGAAGGCTCATGCACCAGGAGGCCCTCGGTGATGACCTGACCGACGGTCATGCGTGGCGACAGCGAGCCGAACGGATCCTGGAAGACAAGCTGCAATTCGCGCCTGAGCGGCCGCATCGCCTGGCGATCGGCTTCGGATATGTCGCGGTCGCCGAAGCGGATGACGCCGTCGCTGGGCAAGAGCCTGAGCAGCGCGCGGCCCAGCGTCGACTTGCCGGAACCCGACTCGCCGACGATGCCGATCGTCTGGTTGCGCTTCAGCCGGACCGAGATCTTGTCCACCGCGTGCAGCATCAGTGGCTCGCCACCGAGAAAGCCGCCGCCGATCTTGAAGACCACTTCGACGTTGCGGCCCTCGAGCAGCACTGGCGAATTGGCCGGCGGCGCCGCCTTGCTGCCGGTCGGCTCGGCCGCGAGCAGCATCTTGGTATAGGCATGCTGCGGATTGGCGAAGAGTACCTCGGCGTCGCCCTCCTCCACCACCTCGCCCTGGCGCATGACATAGACGCGGTCGGCGAAGCGGCGCACGATGCCGAGATCGTGGGTGATGAAGACGATCGCCATGCCGAGCTTGCGCTGCAGCTCGGCCAGCAGCATCAGGATCTGCGCCTGGATGGTGACGTCGAGCGCCGTGGTCGGCTCGTCGGCGATAAGGATGTCGGGATCGTTGGCCAAGGCCATGGCGATCATGACGCGCTGGCGCTGGCCGCCCGACATTTCATACGGATAGGCTTTCATGCGCCGCTCGGGATCCGGGATATGCACCAGCTTGAGCAGCTTCAGCGCTTCTTCCCGCGCCGCCGGCCCGGAAAGCTCGCGGTGCCGGCGGATCGGCTCCATCAGCTGGTTGCCGATGGTGTAGAGGGGGTCGAGCGAGGTCATCGGCTCCTGGAAGATCATGCTGATCTTGCGGCCGCGCACCTTGTTGAGCTCGCTCTTCGGGAGGGTCAGAAGGTTCTGGCCGCGATAGTCGACATGACCAGTCGCCTCGCCATTGGAGGACAAAAGGTTCATTGCCGCCATCATCGTCTGGCTCTTGCCGGAGCCGGATTCGCCGACGACGGCGACGGTCTCGCCGGCATTGACCTTGATGTTGATGCCCTTGACCGCCTCCACCGTGCCGTCGAGGGTCTGGAAGCGGACGCGCAGGTCCTTGACGCTGAGGATCGTTTCGGAAGCCATGTCAGCGGTCCTTCGGATCAAGCGCGTCGCGCAGGCCGTCGCCAACGAAGTTCAGGGCAAACAGCGTCGAGACGAGGAAGAAGGCCGGGAACAGGAGCAGCCAGTTGGCGTAGCCGATGTTCTTGGCGCCGACCGAGATCAGCACGCCCCAGCTGGTCATCGGCTCCTGCACGCCGAGGCCCAGGAAGGAAAGGAAACTCTCCAGGATGATGACCTGTGGCACCAGCAGCGTCATATAGATCACCACAGGGCCAAGCAGGTTCGGAATGACATGGCGCAGCAGGATGCCGCGCTGGCCAACGCCCATGGCTTCGGCCGCCTGGACATATTCCTGCCTGCGGATCGACAGCGCCTGGCCGCGCACGATGCGCGCCATGTCGAGCCACAGCACCGCACCCACTGCCAGGAACATCAGCACGAAGTTGCGGCCGAAGAACACAACCAGCATGATGACGAAGAAGATGAAAGGCAGCGAATAAAGCACGTCGACGATGCGCATCATCACCTCGTCGACCCGACCGCCGGCAAACCCAGCGGTCGCGCCGTAGATGACGCCGATGACGCCGGCGACGACGCCGGCAAGCAGGCCGATGGCGAGCGAGATGCGCCCGGCCATCAGCGTGCGCGAGAGCAGGTCGCGCCCGGTGTTGTCGGTGCCGAAGTAGAAATATTGCCGCTTGACGGTCGAGCTCATCGTCACTTCGCGGCCATCCGGCGACTTGTTCTCAATCCTGGTGTCGTCGAAGGCGTCGGAACGGTCGAGATAGCGGATGTTACGGTCGTCGATCGGCTTGGTCGAGGTGACGGTGACCATGACGCGATTGCCGTCCTGATGCCATTCCTTGATATCGGCTCGCATGCGCTTGATGGCATCGGTGAGCGCGCCCTGGATCATGTCGGGCTTCGGATAGGCCGACAGGCTTGGCGGCATGCGCACATAGTCGCCATAGATGGTTGTGTATTCATGCGGCGCGACCCAGGGGCCGAACACGCTGATGACGGCAATGAACGCCAGGTAATAGAGGCTGAACATCGCGGCGCGGTTGCGCTTCAGCCGCGCCCATGCATTGCCCCAGAGCGACCGGCCGGCGATCGGCTCGGGTACGGCGACGGCGAGGTCAGTCATAGCGCACCCTCGGATCGACGACCGCATAGAGCAGGTCGACGATCAGGTTGAAGACGATGGTGAAGAGAGCGATCACCACCACGGTTCCCATGACCAGCGTGTAGTCGCGGTTGAGCGCGGCATCGACGAAATAGCGGCCGACGCCCGGAATGGAGAAGATGGTCTCGACGATGATCGAGCCGGTGAGCAGCGCTGCGGCCGCCGGGCCGGTGAAGGAGACGATCGGCAGCACGGCGCCGCGCAGCGCGTGCTTGACCACCACC
Source organism: Mesorhizobium sp. (assembly GCA_004020875.1). Classification (GTDB taxonomy): domain Bacteria; phylum Pseudomonadota; class Alphaproteobacteria; order Rhizobiales; family Rhizobiaceae; genus Mesorhizobium. Next base: position 55,057 of record SAPZ01000005.1, on the reverse strand, counting down.
GACCAGTCGGAGAGGCCAAGCGCGCGGGCGGTGCGAATATGGTGCGAGCGCAGGCTCTCGATCATCGAGCCGCGCATCAGGCGCGCGACGATGGCGATCTGCGGCAAGGCCAGCGTCAGCACGGGCCCGACCTTGTTGATCAAGGCGCCGTCCCCCCAGCCGCCGATCGGCAAAAGCTTCCAGGACAGCCCGAAGACCAGTTGGATCACCGGCGCGATGACGAAGGTCGGGATGGTGCTGCCGGCGGTGGCCAAGGCGATCACCGAATAGTCGGCAAGCTTGTTCTGATTGAGCGCCGCGATAGTGCCGAGGACGCAGCCCAACAGCAGCGCCAGAACCAGCGCCGACGTGCCGATCTGCACCGAGATCGGCAGGCCCTTGGCGAACAGTTCCGTGACGGTGAAATCCGGCAGGTTGTAGCTCGGGCCGAAACTGCCGCGCAAAAGATTGCCGATATAGTGGACATATTGCAGCCAGAGCGGATCGTTGAGGCCGAACTGGGCTTCAAGATTGGCCCTGATCTCGGGGCTCAGGCCCCTTTCCTGGTTGAACGGGCCGCCCGGTGCGACGCGGATCAGGAAGAACGCCACCGTCACGATGACGAACAGCGTCGGAATGGCGGTCAACAGCCGCCGGAAGACATAACGCAGCATCGGCGCCCCGCTTCAGCCAGGGCGACAGGCTCTCCAGTCGAAGATCCGTGGCGCGCTGGCATCTCTGATCTTCGCACCGGGGCACTCGAAAATCCAATCCGACTTTCGGCCCGGCACGACGACAGACCGCGAGCGCCGCTCTCAAAAAGAGAGCGGCGACACGGCCAAGGTTATTTGTCAGTCCTTGGAGATGAAGCGGGACGGATGAATGTCCATCACATTGTCGTCGAAGCCATGCAGCTTCGAGGAAACGATGTCGTGGTAGCTGTAGTAGAGCAACGGAATCGCGCCGACGTCGTCGACCAGGATGCGCTCGGCTGCGGCGAGGTCCTTCATGCGCTCCTCGGGCTTGCCGCCGGCGGCAGCCGCCTTGTCCATCGCGGCTTCGTAAGCCGGGCTGTTGTAGCTCGAGTAGTTGTTGCCGCTCGCCTTGCGCGAGATGCCGAGGAAGGTCTCCGGATCCTTGTAGTCGGCGATCCAGGCGGCGCGGGCCACGTCGTAATTGCCCTTCTGCTCGAGGAAGGCATAGTGGGTCTTGGTGTCGGTGTTGAGCAGCGTCACCTCGACGCCGAGCGGCTTCAGCTGTTCCTGGATGGCGACCGCCGTGTTCTTATGGTTCTCCGAGGTGTTGTAGCGGATCTCCATCTTCAGCGGATGCTCAGGCGTATAGCCGAGCTTCTCCAGGATCTTCTTGGCCTCGTCCTCGCGGTCGATCTGCGGCGTGTCGGCGTATTTGGCCAGTGCCGGCGTGTAGCCTTCGATGCCCGGAGGCACCATCGAATAGCCGGGCAGCATGGAGTTCTGCCAGACCTTCTCGGCGAGGAAGTCGCGATCGATCGCCATCGAGATGGCGTTGCGCAGCTCGACATTGTCCCAAGGCGCCTTGTCGGTCTTGATCGCAAAATAATAGGTGCCGAGATATGGCCCGACACGGACCTGATCACCGAATTTGGTCTTGAGGTCGGCAAGCTGTTCGGTCGGCAGGTCACCATAGCTGTCGAGTTCACCGGCCTCGAAGCGCTTCATCGCCGACGAACGGTCTTCAGTCGGGATGTAGTTGACCACGTCGAGCTTGACACTCGCGGCGTCCCAGAACTTCGGGTTCTTGACCAATTTCATATGGTCGTTGGGAACCCACTCCGCCAGCGTGTAGGCGCCGTTCGAGACCAGCTTGCCCGGCTTGATCCAGTCGGCGCCGAGTTTGTCCATGGAAGCCTTGTTGACCGGATAGGTCGCCTGGTGGGTCAGCATCTCGAGGAAGTAGGGCGTCGGAGCCTTCAGCGTGACTTGAAGCGTGTTGGCGTCGATCGCCTTCACGCCCATGTCCTCGGCCTTGCCTTTCTTGGTGTTGAAATCCTCGGCGCCCTTCACCGGATAGAGCATTGAGGCATATTCCGCAGCGGTGGCCGGATCTTCGAGCCTATGGAAGGAATAGACGAAGTCGTCCGCCGTCACCGGACTGCCATCCGACCAGAGCCCGTCCTTGCGTAGTTTGAAGGTGTAGACGGTGCCGTCGTCGGACACCGTCCAGCTTTCGGCGGCGCCCGGAATGAGGTTCGTCTTCTGGTCATGCATGACGAGGCCCTGGAACAGGTCGCGTATGATATCGGCTTCGTAGGTCGTCGACGTCTTGTGTGGATCGACCGTCTCCGCCTCGGCGGCGGCGCCGCGGTTGTAGACGGTTTCGGCGAAAGCATGCGTGTAGAAGGAGCCCGTAGCCAGAGCCAAGGTGGTGGCGAACGCAGTCGCCTTCAGCATGTTTTTCAGCATGAAGTTCTCCCTGTCGGCGCGGCCCCTCAGCCGCGCCTTTCTTAAGTGTTGACGCCCGGAACCGTTGAAACGGCCCCCTTTGAGGCGTGCCGCCGGTCCCTTCCGGCTGCTGGTGGCAGGAGACTAGACAGAGCGAAATCTTATTTCAACCATTGCCTGCTTGACGCAAAGTGAGCGTCATCACGCTAAAACAGCGAAAACTAATGTTCTAAACCTTACTTCAACTTGACACACCCGCCGGTTGTTCGGGGCGTTTTCTGTTTTTGCAGGCGGGGTTTGGCATTCTCCGCATCATGCTGAAAAACCGAAAATTCCGTGTCTCTTGGTCTTGTTTCCGGGCGGACGCCGCGGGCACGTCGGCGGTCGAATTCGCCATGCTTGCACCGATCTTCATCCTGCTTCTGCTCGGCATGGTTGCATATGGAATCTATTTCGGCGCCAGCCACTCAGTGCAGCAGATCGCCGCCGATGCGGCGCGAACGGCGATCGCCGGCCTCAACCAGACCGAACGGCAGGCACTGGTCACCGATTTCATGGCGCACGACGTCTCGGGCTATCCGTTCGTCGATCCCGACAAGCTGACCGTCAACGCACGGGACAGTGTCGCCGATGGCAGCCAGTTCGTCGTCTCCGTCACCTACGATGCGCGTGACCTGCCGATCTGGAATCTGTTCAAGACGCTGCCTCTGCCGGGCACGACGATCGAGCGCCAGTCCACCATCCGTGTCGGAGGCATATGATGCCCATCAAGGGGGGATTGATGGCGGCGACGAGAAGGCTCGTCGCCGACCGTAGTGCGAATTTCGCAGTCATGACGGCGCTGTGCACGCCGGTGGCACTGGCCCTGACCGCATTCGCGATCGACGAAGGCTCACTTTACAATGAACGTCGCGCGGCGCAGTCGATCGTCGACCTTGCCGCCATCACCGCGGCCTCAAACATCACCAATGCCCAGCAAGCGGTCCTGACGACGCTTGCCGACAACGGCATCACCTCGGTCGCCGTGCAGCAACAAGGCACCAACGTGGCGCCAACCGCCAGCAAGGCGGTCGTCCAGATCGTGCCGGGACGCTACACGGGCGTCAGCACCATTGCCGCCGGCAGCCGGTTCGAGGCGGGCAAGCTGCCCTACAATGCAGTGCAGGTGTCGCTGAAGAAGCAGGGCACGCTCTATTTCGCCGGCTCGATCATGGCGCCCCCCACACTCGGCACGGCGGCCATCGCCAGCGCGCAGCCGCAAGCGGCCTTCTCGGTCGGCTCACGCCTCGCCAGTCTCAATGGCGGCATTCTCAACGCGCTCATCGGCGGCCTTCTCGGCGGCGACATCTCGCTCAGCGTGATGGATTACAATTCGCTGATCTCAGCCGATGTCGACGTGCTCTCCTTCGTCGACCAACTTGCCGTGCAGCTCAGGCTGACCGGCGTTTCCTATTCGGACGTGCTCGCCTCGAAGGCAACGGTCGGGCAGATCGCCACCGCGATGGCCAACGTGCCGGGGCTGGACCGTACGGCCAAGATCGCATTGCAGACCGTGGCTTCCAGCGCCACCAATACGGCCAAGATTCCTCTCAGCACTCTCGTTGACCTTGGCTCGGTGGGCAGCCTGGGGCTTGGACAAAAGCCGGCCGGGCTGTCGGTCGATGCCAGCGCGCTCAGCATGCTGACGGCCGCGGCGGCACTCGCCAACGGCACGAACCAGGTCGCGGTCAATCTCGGCACCACAATACCGGGGCTGGCATCGACGACGCTTGCCATCGCCATCGGCGAGCCCATGCAGAACTCGCCCTGGCTTGCGGTGGGGGAAGCAGGCACCGTGGTGCGCACGGCGCAGACGCGCATCAAGCTCAATGCCAGCGTCACCGTCGGCAATTCCAATCTCGGCGGCGGCATCAACCTGCTTGCCGTCAACCTGCCGCTTAATATCGAGGTCGCCTATGCCGAGGCCAAGCTGACTGACATCACCTGTCCGACCGGCCCCTCCAGCATCAAGGTTTCGATCGCGGCGCAACCGGGAGTCGTCGAGGCTCATCTGGCCGACAGCAACGCCAGCGGTTTCGCGGACTTCACCAAGCCGCTATCCTTCTCCGACGCCGAGATCGCGGATGTCAGCCTCAAGCTGTTGCTGATCAACCTCAACCTGCTGCAGATCAAAGGATCGTCGGCCTTTTCGATCACCAACATGGTGCCGACCACGCTGACCTACAGGGCCACCGACATCGCCAACAAGGCGATCAAGACAGTGTCGACAAAGAACCTGACGCAATCGCTGACGACATCGCTGGTCAACAATCTGTCGCTTTCGGTCAATGCGATGGGACTCGGCCTCGACGTGACCGCCCTGCTCGGCGCGGTGAAGCCCGCGGTGACGACGCTGCTCAACGGGGTGACTGCGCCGGTCGACAGCCTGGTCTACAACGTGCTTGGGGCGCTTGGCGTGCGTGTCGGCGAGGCCGATGTTCGCGTGACCGGCGCGACCTGCGGCCGCTCGGTCCTCGTCCAGTAGCCCGCTATCAGCCAATCCTTCCGACAAAACTGCCCAAGGGCGGCAGAGCCAGCGCGCTCTCCTCGACAACTCCGCCAAGTACGCCGGCGACATCAACTGCAAGAGGCGTTATCTCGACATCCCCGATCTCGGCCGGCAGCGCCCAGTTCGCCGGCTCCGCGGCGAAGTTGAAGACGCAGAGCAATCTCTCGTCCTCCTGCTGGCGGATGAAGGCCAGCACATCGCCCTCGGTCCCGAGAAAACGGATGGAGCCGGCAATCAGCGCCGGATGACGCCTGCGCAGCGCAAGGATCGACCGATAGGCGGCGAGCACGGACCCGCCCTCGCCATCCTGAATGTCGACCGTGCGGCCGCGATGCGCCGGCGGCACCGGCAGCCACGGCTTGGCCGTCGAAAAACCGGCATTCTCGGCTCCCGCTTCCCAGACCATCGGCGTGCGGCAGCCGTCCCTGCCCTTCACGCCCGGCCAGAAGCGGATGCCGACGGGATCGCGCAGATCCTCATAGGCGAGCTCGGCTTCCTCCAGCCCCAGTTCCTCGCCCTGATAGAGGCAGATCGAGCCGCGCAGGCATGACAGCAGCGCGATCGAGAACTTCGCCACCGCGTCCGGGCTCTCGCCGGGCCGTGTCCAGCGGCTGACATGTCGCACGACGTCATGGTTTGAGAAGGCCCAGCAGACCCAGCCGTCCGGAGCGGTCGTCTCGAACGCCTCGACGCAGCCGCGCACATGGGCGGCGGAAAATTGCGGGCTGAGCAGGTCGAAGGTGTAGCACATCTGCAATTTGTCGCCGCCGGAGACATAGGCGGCGAGTGTCTGCAAGGAACGCTCCTCGTCGCCCACCTCGCCGACCGCAGCGCGGTCGGGATATTCGTTGAGCAGCGCGCGGAAGCGCTTCAGGAATTCGAGATTCTCGGGCCGCGTCTTGTCGAAGAGATGCTCCTGGAACCCGTAAGTGCTGGTCGAGCCATTGGTGCCGGCAACACTCGCGGCCAAAGGCGGGTTGTCGCGCAGCCAGCGGTCGTGGACATAGTAGTTGACGGTATCCAGCCGGAAGCCGTCCACGCCGCGCTCCAGCCAGAAGCGCACGGTGTCGAGCAGCGCATCCTGGACCTCCGGACTGTGAAAGTTGAAATCCGGCTGCGCGGCCAGGAAATTGTGCATGTAGTACTGCCGGCGGGTGGCGTCCCACTCCCAGGCGGGGCCGCCGAACAGCGATTGCCAATTGTTGGGCGCGCTGCCGTCCGGCTTCGCATCGGCCCAGACGTACCAGTCGGCCTTGGCGTTGTCGCGGCTGGCGCGGCTTTCGACGAACCATTCGTGCTTATCGGAAGAATGGGAGATCACCTGGTCGATGATGAGCTTCAGCCCGAGCCGATGCGCCTCGGCGATGAGCGCGTCGAAATCCTCCAGCGTTCCGAACATCGGATCGACGTCGCGGTAGTCCGAAACGTCGTAGCCCATATCGGCCATCGGCGACTTGAAGAAGGGCGACAGCCAGATCGCGTCGGCGCCGAGCGAAGCGATATGGGCGAGCCGCGCGGTAATGCCCTTGAGGTCCCCGCTGCCGTCGCCGGTCGTATCCTGGAAGGAGCGCGGATAGACCTGGTAGATGACGCAGCCGCGCCACCATTGTGCACCCTGTCCAGCATTGCCATCGGTCATCACAGCCCCTTCCTGGCGCGGGGCTTCACCGCCCGTCGCTCAATCAAGAAACTCACACTGCGGCCAGGCAGCGGCCGCGCCAGATCGACCGGTTGCGCCTCGATCGCCTGGCGCCATTCAAATCCATGCCGCGCCGGCAAGGTGAAGACACATTGCCGGCGATCGCCATTGATCATCACGGCAAGGCGGCCGCCTTCGCTATCGCCGAGCAGCATGACGAGGCGATGTCTGCCGGCATCGTTCCAGTCGGCCTCGCCGAGCGGCGCGCCGGTCTCGGTGAGCCAGGACACATCAGGGATTTCCGATCCGTCGCCGGGCGCGCCGGTCAGGAAGCATGTGCCCGCCAGCGCAGGAAAAGCCCTGCGCAGCGCCGACAGCGATGCTGTGTATTGCTCCAACGCCTGATCGCGGCCGGCCCAGTCCAGCCAGGTGATGGCGTTGTCCTGCGCATAGGCGTTGTTGTTGCCCTTCTGCGTGCGGCCGAACTCGTCGCCGGCGGTCAGCATGATGGTGCCACGCGAGGCAAAAAGCGTGGCGAGCAAGGCGCGCCGGTCTTTGGAGCGGACCAGGCTGATAGCCTCGTCGTCCGTTTCCCCCTCGACCCCGTTGTTCCAGGACAGATTGTCGTTATGGCCATCGCGGTTCTGCTCGCCATTGGCCTCGTTGTGCTTGCCCTCATAAGCGACGATATCGGCCAGCGTCATGCCATCGTGCGCGGCGATGAAGTTCACAGTCCGGCTTGTCGGCTGGCTTTCCGTGGCAAAGACGTCGGAGGAGCCGGCAAGCCGTGTCGCCAGCGCGCCGATCCCGCCGGCATCGCCCCGCCAGAAGCGCCTGATATCGTCGCGGCAACGATCGTTCCATTCCAGATAGGGCGGCCGGAAATTGCCGAGCTGATAGCCGTTCGGACCGATATCCCAGGGCTCGGCGATGAGCACGCGGTCGGCGAGCACGGGATCGTCGGCGATGGCTTGAAGCAGCGGCGCGTCCGGATCGAAAGCGCCATCGACGCGCCCGAGCACCGGCGCCAAATCGAAGCGGAAGCCGTCGACGCCGGCGAAGCGGACAAAATGGCGAAGCGTGTCGAGCACCATCTCGCGCACCACCGGATGGTCGCAGGCGACGGTGTTGCCGGTGCCGGTGTCGTTGACCAGCCGGCCGTCCGGCTGGTGCCGGTAATAGGCCACCGCATCGAGCCCGCGCAGCGACAGCGTCGGCCCGAGCCGGTCGCTCTCGCCGGTGTGGTTGAAGACGAGGTCAAGAATGGTGCCGAAGCCCGCCTTGCGCAGCGCGGCGACCGTGTCGCGCAACTCCTTGAGGCCGCCGGGCGCCAGGCGCGGATCGAGCGCCATGAAGGTGACGGGATTGTAGCCCCAGGCGTTGCTGAGGCCCAATGGCGGCAGGTGCCGTTCGTCGATCGACGCTGTGACCGGCATCAGCTCGACAGCGGAGACGCCGAGACACTTCAGGTGCTCGACGACAGCCGGATGGGCGAGCGCCGCGATGGTGCCGCGCTGTGCTTCCGGGATGTCGGGATGGAGCCTGGTGAAGGAGCGGACGTTCAGCTCGTAGATCAGGCCACCGGGCTGGAAGAGGGTTGGCAGAGGTACCACTGGCCTGGGCAGGGACCGAGCCACCGCCTTCGGCATCAGCGAGCCCGTGTCGGCGCCTTCATTGCGCTTGGCTGCAAGCCGCCAATGATATTGGTATGGACGATCGATCTCGACGGCGTAAGGGTCAGTAAGAAGCTTGTCCGGGTCGAACCACAGGCCGCGGTCCGGCAGATAGTCGCCGTCGGCACGGAAGCCGTAGCGGGCGCCGTCGCCGAGGCCGGGGACAAGGAGCGCGTGCACGCCCTCGCCTTCCGGCTTCAGCTCCAGTCGATCGAGTTCGCGGTTGCCGCTGGCGTCGAAGAGCGAGACCCAGAGGCGCCGCGCCGACGAAGACCAAGCGGCGAAGCGGATGCCTTCGGGGGTGACGGTGGCGCCGAGGGTCATCTAGGCTCCCCCTTCTCCCCTTGTGGGAGAAGGTGTCGCCGAAGGCGACGGATGAGGGGTGGTCCAGCTTGGCGACGACGGGAATCCGGCCAGCACCCCTCATCCGCCTCGGCGCTACGCGCCGATTTACCTTCCCCCACAAGGGGGGAAGGAAAGGCGCGCACCACCACCCTCAAGTAATCACGCTCGGCTTGTTGCGGCCGGTGTGGCTCCTGATGCCAGCGATGTCGTCGGCGGCGGCGATGAGGTCGGCCAGCGCTTCCTGGGTGTCGAGGTCGTGCCTGGTCTTGTCCGGCTCGTAGCGCTCGATATAGACGCGCAGCGTAGCACCCGAGGTGCCGGTGCCGGAGAGACGCAATACTACGCGCGAGCCGCCTTCGAACAGGATCCGGATGCCCTGGTGCTCGCTCACCGAGCCGTCGACCGGATCGTGATAGGCAAAATCGTCGGCCTTGGCGATCTTGAGGCCGCGCACGCTGGTGCCAGGGAGCGAGCCCAGCTTGGCGCGCAGCTCGTCGACCAGCGCGTTGGCGCGGTCGCTCTCGACCTCCTCGTAGTCGTGGCGCGAATAGTAGTTGCGGCCGTAGGTCGCCCAATGCTCGGTGACGATCTGCTTGCAGCTCTCACCGCGCGCGGCGAGGATGTTGAGCCACAGAAGCACGGCCCACAATCCGTCCTTCTCGCGCACATGGTTGGAGCCGGTTCCCGCGCTTTCCTCGCCGCAGATCGTCGCCATCCCGGCGTCGAGCAGGTTGCCGAAGAACTTCCAGCCGGTCGGCGTCTCGTAGATGCCGATGCCGAGCTTTTCGGCGACCCGGTCGGCGGCACCGCTGGTCGGCATCGAGCGGGCAATCCCCTTCAGGCCCTCCTTATAGCCCGGCGCCAGCTTGGCATTGGCGGCGAGCATCGCGACCGAATCCGAGGGCGTGACGAAGATGCCTTTGCCGATGATCAGGTTGCGGTCGCCGTCGCCGTCGGAGGCGGCACCGAAGTCGGGCGCGGCAGGCCCCATCATCTCGTCATAGAGATGCTTCGCGTGCACGAGATTCGGGTCAGGGTGATGGCCGCCGAAATCCGGCAGCGGCTTGAAATTGCGGCAGGTGCCATCCGGCGCGCCGAGCCGGCGTTCGAGGATCTCCTTGGCATAGGGGCCGGTGACTGCATGCATGGCATCGAAGCGCATGCTGAAGCCCGATTTGAAGAGCTTCCTCAGCGCCTCGAAGTCGAACAGGCTTTCCATCAACTCGGCGTAGTCCTTGACCGGGTCGAAGACCTCGACCGTCATGTCGCCGGCCTTGACGGTGCCGATCGTGTCGATGTCGATCTCGCCGACATCGGCAATCTTGAAGCTCTTGATCTCCTTCGACTTGGCGAAGATCGCGTCGGTGATCTTCTCCGGCGCCGGGCCGCCATTGCCGGCATTGTACTTGATGCCGAAATCCTCGTGCGGGCCGCCGGGGTTGTGGCTGGCCGACAGGATGATGCCGCCGAAGGTCTTGTATTTGCGGATGATGTTGGAGGCGGCGGGTGTCGAGAGAATCCCGCCCTGCCCTACCATCACCTTGCCGAAGCCGTTGCCGGCGGCAATGGCGATAGCCTTCTGGATGACCTCGCGATTGTAGAAGCGGCCATCGCCGCCGATCACCAGCGTCTTGCCCTGAAACCCGTCCAGCGCGTCGAAGATCGACTGGATGAAGTTCTCGGCATAGTGCTCCTGCTGGAACACCGGCACCTTCTTGCGCAGGCCGGAGGTGCCTGGCTTCTGGTCGGTATAGGGTTTGGTGGGGACGGTTTTTATCATGCCTCAGGCAGCCCTTTTCGAAAGCAGCAAGCGATAGAGTTCGACGTATTTTTCGGCGCTCTTGTCCCAGGAGACATCGGCCTTCATGCCCTGGCGCTGGATCGAGGCCCAGGTCGCCGGCCGCGCATGCTGCTCGACCAGCCGCCGGATGGCATGGAGCATCGCGGCGCCATCGTTGGGCGCGAACTGGAAACCGGTGGCGACGCCGGCCGACAAGGCGGCCTCATTGGCGTCGATTATGGTGTCGGCGAGGCCGCCGGTGCGGGCGACGACCGGCACGCAGCCATAGCGCAGGCCGTAGAGTTGGGTAAGCCCGCAGGGCTCGAAGCGCGACGGGATGATGATGGCGTCGCAACCGCCCTGCATGACATGCGAAAGGCCTTCGTCGTAACCGACGACGACGCCGACGCGGCCGCGATGGCGCGCAGCCGCTGCAAGCAGTGTGCCTTCGAGGCCGGCGTCGCCCGAGCCAAGGATGGCGAGGCGCGCGCCGGCGGCGACGATGCCGTCGACGACCGCGGCCAGTATGTCCATGCCCTTCTGCCAGGTCAGCCGACTGACGACGCAGACGATCGGGCTGCCATCCGCCTCCAGGCCGAAACGTTCTTCGACCGCCTTGCGGTTCTTGGCGCGGGCTGCAAGCGTTTCGGCCGAATAATTAGCGACCAGATGCTTGTCCGTCGCGGGATTCCAGATGTCGACATCGATGCCGTTGACGATGCCGTAGAGGTCGGTGGCCCGCATGTTGATCAGGCCATCGAGGCCCATGCCGAATTCGGGCGAGCGGATTTCCTGCGCATAGGTCGGGCTCACTGTGGTGATCGCCCATGCGGCCTGCAGACCGGCCTTCAGGAAACCGACGCCGCCATAATATTCGACGCCATCGAGCTGCATAGCCACGGCCGGCAGGCCGAGCTCGCTGAAGATGCCGGCGCCGAACTGGCCCTGGAAGGCAAGGTTGTGCACAGTGATGAGCGACGGGACGCCGACCGCCTTGCCGTAACGCATATAGGCAAGCGTCATTGCCGACTGCCAGTCATGGGCATGCACGATGTCGGGCTGATAACCGGAGATCGCGCCGGCGGCGATGTCGCCGCCGGCCTGGCTGAGCGCCGCGAAGCGCCGCCAGTTGTCCGGCCAGTCGGCGCCCGACACCGTCCCGTATGGGCCGCCTTGGCGGTCGAAGAGGTGTGGCGCGTCGAGCACGAAAAGATCGAGGTCGCCGATCTTGACGGCGTGGATCGAAGCCTTGCCGCCCTGCAGAAGCGGATACTGGTAGACGGCCTTCTTCTTGGCAAAGGCGCCCATCACCACGGGATAGCCGGGAATGAGCGTGCGCATCGCCACACCCTTCCCGGCCAGCGCGATCGGCAAGGCGCCGGTGACGTCGGCTAGCCCGCCGGTCTTGATCAGGGGAAAGATTTCGGGCGTGACCGACAGAACCTGCATGCGCTCCACATTCCGATCTCAACGTGACAGGTCAAAGTGACAATCTGTTGATCAGGTCGTCAGCTCGCTGATCGACCCGATTGGGTCGGCAGCTTGTTTATCGACCCTACCGATTCGACAACTTGTTGATCATGTCCTGCGTGATCAGGCAGACGCCCTTTTCCGATACGCGAAAACGCTTGGCGTCGAGCGCCGGATCCTCGCCGACCACCAGCCCCTCGGGGATTTGCACGCCATGATCGATGACGACGCGCGTGAGGCGCGCGTTGCGGCCGACAGTCACGTCGGGCAGCATCACCACCTCCTCGAGCTTGGAATAGGAATTGATTCGGGCGCCGGTGAAGATCAGGCTGCGGCGCAGCGAGGCGCCCGAGACGATGCAGTCGCCCGACACCAGCGAGGAGATCGCCTCGCCGCGGCGGCCATCCTCGTCATGCACGAATTTTGCCGGCGGCTTCAATTCGGCATAGGTCCAGATCGGCCAGTCGCGGTCGTAGAGATCGAGCTCGGGCGTGACGTCGGTCAGGTCGATATTGGCTTCCCAATAGGCGTCCACGGTTCCGACGTCACGCCAGTAGGGCTCGGACTCATGCGAGGAGCGCACGCAGGATTTGGCGAAGCGATGGGCGATCGCCTTACCGTGCTGGACGATATAGGGGATGATGTCCTTGCCGAAGTCGCGGCTGGAGCCGGCCTCGGCCGCGTCGCGGCGCAGCTGTTCCATGAGGAACTTGGTCTTGAAGACATAGATGCCCATCGAAGCCAGGGCGAATTCCGGCTTGTCCGGGATGCCAGGCGGGTCGGCCGGCTTTTCGACGAAAGCGATGATGTTGTCCTTGGCATCGACATGCATGACGCCGAAGCCGGTCGCCTCCATGCGCGGCACTTCCAGGCAACCGACCGTGACGTCGGCGCCGCCATCGACATGCTGGCGCAGCATCAGCTCGTAGTCCATCTTGTAGATGTGGTCGCCGGCGAGGATGACCATGTATTCGGGGCCATAGGCCTCGATGATGTCGATGTTCTGGTAGACGGCATCGGCCGTGCCTTCGTACCACTGCGTTTCCGAGACGCGCTGCGATGCCGGCAGGATGTCGAAGCTTTCGTTTCGCTCGGGCCGCAGGAAGTTCCAGCCGCGCTGCAGGTGGCGGATCAGCGAATGCGCCTTGTACTGGGTGGCTACGCCGAGGCGGCGGATGCCGGAGTTCAACGCGTTGGAGAGCGCGAAATCGATGATGCGCGTCTTGCCGCCGAAATAGACGGCGGGCTTGGCGCGCCGGTCGGTCAGCTCCTTGAGGCGGCTGCCGCGGCCGCCGGCCAGCACGTAGGCCATGGCGTCGCGCGCCAGCGGCTGGGTTCTTTTGAGTTCTGCCATTTTGTTACCCTCCCAAATAAGCTGCCCGGACCGTTGCAAGAGCAGGATGAGGTATCATCTGCTCCAGTCCGCGACGAATTCCAGCATGATCGTCGACAGCGGCGGCAGAAGCATCGTCGCCGATAACCCGCTCCCTTCCCCGCTCGCCTCGACCGCGCCGCCATTGCCCATGCCGGAGCCGCCATAGTCGGCGGCGTCCGTATTGATGATTTCGCGCCACTTTCCCGCTTTCGGCAGCGGCACGCGATAGTTCTCGCGCGGCACCGGGGTGAAATTGGAAATGACGGCGATCGGGTTTCCGTCCGGAGCGCTGCGCAGCCAGGCGAAGACCGAATTGTCGCGGTCGTCGACGATCAGCCAGGAGAACCCCTCCGGCTCGCAGTCGCGCGCGTGCAGCGCCGGACGCGAACGGTAGAGGTAGTTCAAGTCCCGCACGGTCTGCCAGACGCCGCGATGCGGGGCGAATTCGAGCAGGTTCCAATCGAGCGCGCGCTCCTCGCTCCATTCGCGGCGCTGGGCGAACTCCTGGCCCATGAACAAAAGCTTCTTGCCGGGATAGCCCCACATGAAGGCGTAATAGGCGCGCAGCGTGGCGAACTTCTGCCAATCGTCGCCGGCCATCTTGTGGAGCAACGTGCCTTTGCCATGCACGACCTCGTCATGCGACAGCGGCAGCACGAAATTCTCGGAAAAGGCGTAGATCAGGCCGAAGGTGATCTCGTTGTGATGGTGCTTGCGGTAGATCGGCTCCTTGGAGAGATACTCCAACGTGTCGTGCATGAAACCCATGTTCCATTTGAAGCCGAAGCCGAGGCCTCCCTCATGCACGGGACGCGACACTTTCGGCCATGAGGTCGATTCCTCGGCGATCGTCATCACGCCGGGGTGGTGGCCGTAAAGCTCCTTGTTCATCTTCTGCAGGAAGCTGACGGCCTGCAGGTTCTCGCGCCCGCCCTTCTCGTTTGGAATCCACTCGCCCGCCTTGCGCGAATAATCGAGGTAGAGCATCGAGGCGACCGCGTCGACGCGCAGTCCGTCGACGTGGTATTTCTCGGCCCAGAACAGCGCGTTGTTGACGAGGAACGACACCACCTCGCGACGGCCGAAATTGTAGATCGCGGTGTTCCAATCCGGGTGAAAACCCTGGCGCGGGTCGGCATGCTCGTAGAGCGCGGTGCCGTCGAATTTCACCAGCCCATGCTCATCGACCGGGAAATGCGCCGGCACCCAATCGAGGATGACGCCGATGCCGGCGCGATGCGCGCCGTCGACGAAGCGGGCGAAGCCGTCGGGGTCGCCGAAGCGGGCCGTCGGCGCATAAAGGCCGGTGGTCTGGTAACCCCAGGAGGGGTCGTAAGGATGCTCCGAGATCGGCAGGAACTCGATATGAGTGAAGCCGGTGTCGACCGCATAAGGGATCAGCTGCGCGGCGAGCTCGTCCCAGGAGAGGAACGTGCCGTCGTCGCGGCGCTGCCAGGAGCCGGCATGGACCTCGTAGATCGAGATCGCCTCGCGCCGGGGATCGGCTTTCTGCCAATAGTTGCGATGCGCCTCGTCGCCCCATCGATGCGCCATCGGCGGAGCCGTCACCGAAGCGGTCGCCGGGCGCAGTTCCGATTCGAAGGCGAACGGGTCAGCCTTGAGCGGCAGGCGTACGCCGTCCGGCCCGATGATCTCGAATTTGTACGGCTTGCCCGCGCCGAGATCGGGAATGAACAATTCCCAGATGCCGGTATCCTTGCGGTCGCGCATGGTGTGGCGGCGGCCGTCCCAGTCGTTGAAGCCGCCGACCACGGAGACTCGCCGGGCATTGGGCGCCCAGACTGCGAAATGCACGCCGGTGGCGCCCTCATGGTCGATGATGTGAGCGCCGAGCTTGTCGAAGAGCCGCAAATGCGAGCCCTCGGCCATATAGTAATCGTCCATCGGGCCGAGCACGGGGCCGAAGGAATAGGGGTCGGTCAGCCACCAGTCGCCCCCGGCGTTCCTGGCGTGATAGCGCAGCGGCTGGCGCTTGCGGATCGAGACCTTGCCCTCGAAGAAGCCCGCATCGTCGCGGCGGGAAAGCTGGCCGATCTCCTTGCCGGTCAGCGTATAGGCGGTGACGAATTCGGCATTGGGCACGAAGCAGCGCGCGACGAAACCCTTGCCGGCCTCCTGCACGCCCAGAACGGCGAAAGGATCGCCATGCGTTCCGGCGACAATCGCTGCAACATCACCGGCTGGCGCCAGTCCGTCCGGCCCGCTTGTCGCAGCGGTCGCGCGCGGCTTCCTCATCAAGCGGTCGCCCTCCCCGGGCATCTTGTTCTGGCGCATGCCTTGATCCGGCATGCGCCGTTCTTTGTCTTGGTGCATGTCGCGACCCAAGAAACACTACGCTTTTGGGCGGCATGCACCGGCCACATTTCTTGTGGCTCATGCAATCATATCAGACGGGCACGTTCCAGATGTCTTTCGCATATTGGCGGATCGTGCGATCGGACGAGAACCAGCCGACGCGGGCAACGTTGCGGATGGCGCGTGCGTGCCAGTCGGGGCTGTTGCGCCAGACGGCGTCGACCTCGCGCTGGCAGGCGGCGTAGGAATCGAAGTCGGCCGCCACCATGAACCAGTCGCTCTGGTAGAGGCCGTTCATCAGGTCGCGATAGCGGCCGGGATCGTCGGGCGAGAAGACGCCGGAAGAAATGGCGGACACCGCCTGCGACAGCTCGGGCGAAGCCTCGATCACGCCGCGCGGATTGTAGCCATTGTTGCGTCGCTCGGCGACTTCGGCCGTGGTGAGGCCGAAGATGAAGATGTTGTCGTCGCCGACATGTTCCTTGATCTCGACATTTGCGCCATCAAGCGTGCCGATGGTGAGCGCGCCATTCAGCGCGAACTTCATGTTGCCGGTGCCCGACGCCTCCATGCCGGCGGTCGAGATCTGCTCGGAGAGGTCGGCGGCAGGCATCATCACCTCGGCCAGGCTGACATTGTAGTTCGGCACGAACACGACCTTCAGCAGGCCGCGCACCGACGGATCGCCGTTGATGACCTTCGCGACGTCGTTTGCCAGTTTGATGATCAGCTTGGCGTTATGGTAGCTCGGCGCCGCCTTGCCGCCGAAGAATTTCACGCGCGGCATCCAGTCCCGCTCGGGATGCGAGCGGATCTGGTCGTAGAGCGCGATCGCTTCCAGGATGTTGAGCAGCTGGCGCTTGTATTCGTGGATGCGCTTGACCTGGATGTCGAACAGCGCCGACGGGTCGAGCCTGATACCGAGCCGGTCGGCGACGAGATTGGCCAGCCGCGCCTTGTTCTGGCGCTTCACGCCGGCGAACTTTTCGCGGAAAGCCGCGTCGTCGGCGAGCGGATCGAGATCCTTAATCCTCTCGATATCGTCCATGAAGCGCTCGCCGATGGCCTCGCGCGCAAGCGCGGTGAGACCAGGATTGCACTGGATCAGCCAGCGTCTCGGCGTGATGCCGTTGGTCTTGTTGTTAATGCGGTCGGGATAGAGCTTGTGGAGATCGGCGAATACCGTCTCCTTCATCAGTTCGGTGTGCAGCGCCGAGACGCCGTTGATCGAATGCGAGCCGACAAAGGCCAGGTTGCCCATGCGCACCCGGCGGTCGCCATTTTCCTGGATCAGCGAGATGCGGGCAATCTGGTCGCCCGAGAATTTTCCGGTGGCCCGCGCCTCCAGCAGCACCTGCGCGTTGATGGCGTAGACGATCTGCATGTGGCGGGGCAAAAGCCGCTCGAACAGCGGCACCGGCCAGCTTTCCAGCGCCTCCGGCAGCAGCGTGTGGTTGGTGTAGCCGAAGGTGCGCTTGGTGATGTCCCAGGCAAGGTCGAAATCCATGCCATGAACGTCCATCAGGAGCCGCATCAGTTCCGGCACCGCGACAGCGGGATGCGTGTCGTTGAGGTGGATGGCCGCCTTGTCGGGCAAGGACTTCAGGTCGCCATACTGGCTGAGGTGGCGCTGGACGATATCCTGCAGCGAAGCGGTCGAGAAGAAATATTCCTGCCTGAGCCTCAGCTCCTGGCCGGCCATGTGGGAGTCAGCCGGATAAAGCACACGCGATAGCGCGTCGGCCTTGTTGCTTTCGGCCAGCGCGCCGATGTGGTCGCCGGCGTTGAATTTGTCGAGCAGGATCGGATCGATCGGCATGCCGGACCAGAGTCTCAGCGTATTGACGCGGTTGGCTCGCCAACCGGCCACCGGCGTGTCGTAGGCGACGGCCAGCACATGCTCGGTCGGCTTCCAGACGTGGCGCTCCAGCCGGCCATCCTTTGAGGTAATCGATTCCACCGAGCCGCCGAAGCCGACCTCGAAGGACCGCTCGCGCCGCTCGAACTCCCAGGGATTGCCGTGGTCGAGCCAGGTCTCCGGCAATTCGACCTGCCAACCACCCTGGATTTCCTGGCGGAACATGCCGTTGGCGTAGCGGATGCCGTAGCCATGGGCAGGGATGTCGACGGTCGCCATGCTTTCCATGAAGCAGGCGGCGAGCCGGCCGAGGCCGCCGTTGCCGAGCGCGGCGTCCGGCTCGAGGCTGGCGATCAAATCGAGATCGACGCCGAGCGAGGACAGCGCCTCGCGCATGTTCTCCATCAGACCGAGATTGGAGAAGGCATCGCGCATCAGGCGGCCGATCAGGAATTCGAGCGAAAGGTAATAGACCCGCTTTTCCTGCTGGTCATAGGCTTCCTTGGTTGCCTGGATCCAGTGGTCGACGATGCGGTCGCGCACCACCTTGATCGAGGCCGTCAGCCAGTCATAGGGCGTGGCGACGGTGGTGTCCTTGCCGACCCGGTATTTGAGCGACATCAAGACTTCTTCGGCAAGCGTCTTGGGATCGGGATTGTCGAGGACAGGGACTTCGATCGTCATGGCGGATGTCATTTCGCCTCTCGTTCATTTGGCCTGATCATAGCGGCTTTCGCCGTTCCTCCCAGCCCATCCTATCGCATTGCAGCATGCGTTCAATCGATTTAGCGATCGAGACGTCGGCCCGCCTTCCGCAATTGATTGTTCCTGGAGATCAAGCCGCCAGCGCATCCTCCGGCGGCTTCTTGGCGCCAGTCATGAGCGCGACGGCATCCGACATCGAAATCTGCTTGGGATCGACGACACAGAGCCGGCGCCCGAGCCGGTGGATGTGGATGCGGTCGGCCACCTCGAAGACATGCGGCATGTTGTGCGAGATGAGCACGATCGGCAGGCCCCGCTTCTTGACGTCGAGGATCAGTTCCAGCACGCGGCGGCTTTCCTTGACGCCGAGCGCCGCGGTCGGTTCGTCCATGATCACCACTTTCGAGCCGAAGGCAGCGGCGCGCGCCACCGCCACGCCCTGACGCTGGCCGCCCGACAGCGTCTCCACCGCCTGGCTGATGTTCTGGATGGTCATCAGGCCGAGCTCGGTGAGCTTGTCGCGGGCGCGCTTTTCCATCGCCGGGCGGTCGAGCATGCGAAACCAGCTGCCGAGCGGGCCCGGCTTGCGGATCTCGCGGCCAAGGAACATGTTGTCGGCGATCGACAGCGCCGGCGACAGAGCGAGGTTCTGATAGACGGTCTCGATGCCGGCTTCGCGCGCCTCGATGGGCGAGCGGAACAGCACCTGCTTGCCGTCGAGCTCGATGGTCCCCTCGTCGGGGATCACCGCGCCCGAGATCGCCTTGATCAGCGTCGACTTGCCGGCGCCGTTGTCGCCGATCACCGCCAGGATTTCGCCCGGATAGAGATCGAAGTCGCAGTTGTTGAGCGCCGTCACGCGGCCGTAGCGCTTGGTGAGACCGCGCGCGGTAAGAACAGGCACTTGGCTCATAATTACACCGAAACCTTTCTGATCCACTGGTCGACCGCGACGGCGCCGATGATCAGCACGCCGGTGAGCAGGACTTTCCATTGCGGATCGGCGCCCAGCATGTTGAGACCCATCGAGACGACGCCGACGATCATGGCGCCGAACAGCGTGCCGAGGATCGAGCCGCGGCCGCCAAAGAGCGAGATGCCGCCGATCACCGTTGCGGTGATGGCCTGCAGATTGTAGTCGGTGACGGCGGCGGACGGCGAGATCGAGCCGTTGCGGCCGATCGAGACCCAGGCCGCGAAGGCGGCGATCAGGCCGGCAAGCGTGTAGACGGCCATCAGCACCTTCTTGGTCTGGATACCGGAAAGCTTGGCCGCTTCGGGATCGTCGCCAACGGCATAGACATGGCGGCCCCAGGCGGTGTGGTTCAGCACATACCAGAGCAGCATCACCAGCAGCACCATGGCGATGACGCCGGCCGTCAGCACGGCCGAACCGACCCTGAAGCTCAGGGCGAAGAAATGCAGCAGCGGCGCCTGGGCGTCGACATCGGCGTCGCGGATCGTCTCATTGGCCGAATAGATGAAATTCGTCGCCATGACGATGTTCCAGGTGCCGAGCGTGACAATGAAAGGCGGCAGCTTCATGTAGGCGACGAGCAGGCCGTTGAGCAGGCCGCAGGCCGCGCCGGCGGCAAGCCCGACCAGCACGGCCAGGATGGTCGGCATGCCGTAGGTGATGGCGCAGTTGCCCATGATCACGGCCGAGATCACCATGATCACGCCGATCGAAAGGTCGATGCCGGCGGTCAGGATGACCAGCGTCTGGGCAGCGCCCAGGATGCCGACGATGGCGATCTGCTGCAGGATCAGCGTCAGCGTGTAGGACGAAAAGAAGCGCCCGCCGATAGCGATGCCGAAGATGATGATCGACAGCACCAGCACGATCAGCGGCACCGCCGCCGGCGTGGAATGCAGGAAATGCTGGGCGCGCTTCACAAAGGATTTGCCGTGCTCCTCGAAGGCGGCGACGCTGGTATCGCTGCCCGAGAGAACCTTCTCGAATTCCTGGATTTGAGACATATCTCCTCCCGTCTCACGGAACTTCGTCATGGCTCCGTGCCGCGTTTACGCATTCCGGTCTGTCGCCGGGCTTGTCAGCGCTTACGAAAATGCATCGTCCACCCGATGCGGCTGGGGATCAAGCCCCCAGCCGCAAGGTTCGTTCGCTCAGGTGGGCATCAGCCCCAGCACTTGGCCAGGCCTTCCTTGGTATCGATGGACTTCACGCCTTTGGCCGGCTTGTCGGTCACGAGGTTGACGCCGGTGTCGAAGAAGTTCTTGCCCTCGGTCGGCTTCGGCTTGGTGCCGTCCTTGGCATATTTGGCGATGGCCTCGATGCCGAGCGCCGCCATCTGCAACGGATATTGCTGCGAGGTGGCGCCGATCACGCCTTCGGCAACCGACTTCACGCCCGGGCAGCCGCCGTCCACCGAGACGATCAGCACCTGCTTTTCGAGGCCGACGGCCTTGAGCGCCTGATAGGCGCCGACGGCGGCAGGCTCGTTGATGGTGTGGATGACGTTGATGGTGTTGTCCTTCTGGAGAAGGTTCTCCATCGCCTTGCGGCCGCCTTCCTCGTTGCCGTTGGTCACGTCGTGGCCGACGATGCGCGGATCGGTCTCGTCGCCGATCTTGTTGGGATCCTTCACGTCAATGCCGTAGCCCATCATGAAGCCCTGGTCGCGCAGAACGTCGACGGTCGGCTGCGAGGGGGTGAGATCGAGGAAGCCGATCTTGGCGTCCTTGGCTTTGTCGCCGAGCGTGGCTGCGGCCCAGGCGCCGATCAGCTTGCCGGCTTCGAGGTTGTCAGTGGCGAAGGTGGCGTCGGCCGCGTCGATGGGATCGAGCGGCGTGTCGAGCGCGATCACCAGCAGGCCGGCGTCACGCGCCTTCTTCACCGTCGGCACGATGCCCTTGGTGTCGGACGCCGTGATCAGGATGCCCTTGGCGCCGTCTGCGATGCAGCTCTCGATCGCCGCCACCTGGCTTTCGCTGTCACCGTCGATCTTGCCGGCATAGGTCTTGAGGTCGACACCGAGTTCCTTGGCCTTGGCGGTCGCGCCTTCCTTCATCTTGACGAAGAAGGGGTTGGTGTCGGTCTTGGTGATCAGGCAGGCGCCGACGCCGGCGGCCGATGCCGACGAAGCGAACGCCATCAGGCCCAAGCCTGCAGCCGCAAACACGGTAGACTTCAGCAGTGATTTCTTGGTCACGATTTCCTCCCAATGGAACTGTTGCGGACGCCGGCCACCCGGCGTCTCAAGCGCATCCACCTTTCTCCCAGCGTGGACACACCTCAAAAAACACCAGGACAGATCGGCTGTCAATAATTAAATCACTCTTATTTATTATTGACACTCTTGCGTCGTTCACTCATTCTGAACGAAAAGCATCGCGGGGAAACAACGGGAGGAAGAGGGTGGAGACCGGCATTGCGAGGCACGGTTCGCCCGAGGCTTTGGAGAGCCGGCTGCATCGCGGCACCAACCAAAGCGGTATGCGCGACCACAACGAGCGGTTGGTGCTGTCCCTGGTGCGCCAGCATGGCAGTCTGGCCAAATCCGATATCGCGCGCATGACCGGGCTGTCGGCGCAGACGGTGTCGGTGATCATGCGCGAGCTCGAGCAAGACAAGCTGCTCGTGCGCCAGGCGCCCCTGCGCGGCAAGATCGGCCAGCCCTCGATTCCAATGGCGCTCAACCCGGAAGGCGCCTTCTTCATTGGCCTCAAGATCGGCCGGCGCAGCGCCGAGCTGGTGCTGATCGACTTTCTCGGCAATGTGCGCGCGATGCTGCAGCATTCCTACCGCTATCCCGCGCCGCGCGAGACCGTGGAATTCGTCACTGAGGGCATCAAGAAAATGCGCGGCGAACTGACGTCGGCGCAGGACAAACGCATCGCCGGGCTCGGCATCGCCATGCCGTTCGAACTGTGGAACTGGGCCGACACGGCCGGCGCGCCACGCGACGTCATGGAGGAATGGCGCCATCGCGACATCCGCGCCGACATCCAGGCGCAGTGCGAGTTCCCCGTCTACCTGCAGAATGACGCGACCTCGGCCTGTGGCGCCGAGCTTGTCTTCGGCCAAGCGGGCGCGGCGCGCGACTTCGTCTATTTCTATATCGGCGCCTTTGCCGGCGGCGGCATCGTTCTTAACGGCCGTCTTTACAGCGGGCCGAAGGGAAACGCCGGCGCGCTTGGATCGATGCCGGTGCCGGGGCCGGACGGCAAGCCGACGCAGCTCATCGACGTCGCCTCGATTGCGATGCTCGAGAAGGCGCTTTCCGCCAAGGGGATCGACGGCTCCTATCTTTGGACCTCGCCGCAGGAATGGGGCGACATCGGCGCCGAACTCGACGAATGGATCGCCAACGCCTCGCGCGCGCTTGCCTACGCCATCGTCGCGGCCTCGTCCGTCATCGATTTCGAAGCGGCGGTGATCGACGGCTGGATGCCGCTCGACGTGCGGCGCCGTCTTGTCGAGGCAATCCGGCAAGCCATTTCCGACATCGACGCCGAGGGACTGAAGCTGCCCTTCGTGCGCGAGGGCACTGTGGGCATCCATGCGCGGGCGCTGGGTGGCGCCAGCCTGCCGCTTTCCGAGCGATTCCTGATCGGACCCAACACCTCCGGAGGCGCCTGACCATGCTGATCGGTATCCCTTCGCTGCTTGGGCCGCAGTTCCTGGCGACGCTCAGGGCAATGGGCCATGGCGACGAGATCGCCATCGTCGACGGCAATTATCCGGCCGAGGAACAGGCGCGGCGGCTGATCCGCGTGGATGGCCACTATATCATCCCGGTGCTTGACGCCGTGCTCAGCGTGCTGCCGGTGGACGAGGCGGTGCCGGAAGCGCTGTTCCGCGCCTCGGTCAAGGGCGACCCGGCGCTGGCCGACCCTGTGCATCGCGAGATGGAAGCGGTTTGCGCCAAACGCGCGCCGGGCCACAAGGTGGTTGCGCTGGCCGGACCTGACTTCTATGCACGCGTCAAGGCCGCGCATGCGATCGTAGCGACCAGCGAACCCAGGCTCTTTGCCAACATCATCATCCGCAAGGGCGTGATCCATCCGCCGGAGACCAAGACGACATGATCCTTTGCTGTGGCGAAGCCCTGATCGACATGCTGCCGCGCATCACGACGGAAGGCGAAGCCGCCTTCGCACCCTATGTCGGCGGCGCGGTGTTCAATTCGGCGGTCGCGCTCGGCCGGCTAGGCGCACCGGCGGGCTTCTTCTCGGGCCTCTCCTCCGACCTGTTCGGCGGCCAGCTGCGCGACGCGCTCGGCGCCAGCAAGGTGAGCTCCACCTATGCCCACACCTCGCCGCGTCCGACCACGCTCGCCTTCGTGCGACTCACCAACGGCCAGGCGACCTACACCTTCTATGACGAGAACACCGCCGGGCGCATGCTGACCATCGAGGACCTGCCGAAGCTCGGCGCGGAGATCGAGGCGATGCTGTTCGGCGCCATCAGCCTGATCTCGGAGCCGGCGGGATCGGCCTATGAGGAGTTCATGCGGCGCGAGCACGAAAGCCGCGTGATGATGCTCGACCCGAACATCCGGCCGAATTTCATCCCGGACAAGGCCAAGCATCTGCGGCGCATCCGCGAGATGATGGCGATGGCCGACATCGTGAAACTCTCGGATGAGGACCTGAAATGGTTCGACGAGGCGGGCTCGCATGAGGATGTCGTGCGCAATTGGCTGGATCGCGGTCCGAAGCTGATCGTCGTCACCCATGGCAGCGAAGGCGCGGTCGGCTACAGCAAGGCGCACAAGGTCACGGTCACGCCGCAGAAGGTCAAGGTGGTCGACACGGTCGGGGCCGGCGATACGTTCAATGCCGGCATCCTGGCCTCGCTGCATGAGCAGGGCCTGCTCACCAAGGCGGCGATCGGCAGCCTGTCCGAAGACGCCATCCGCAAGGCGCTGGAACTCGGCGCCAAGGCGGCAGCGGTAACGGTGTCACGGGCCGGCGCCAACCCGCCATGGCGGCACGAAATCGCCTGATCCGCCTGCCGGATCGCCCTTCCCGGCCGATCACTTTATGTTTCCCGGCAACGGGGTGCCGCGATAAGAGAGGCCGCAAGCGCCTCGCAAAGCAGGGATTTCCGGCTTTTTCGGGCATTGCGCCGGCAAAAGCGGTAACAGGCTGCGACACACAGGCAAGTCGCCCTCGCCGTGGTCGGCTTTCTCAACCGCGTCAAGTCTGATACCAGCGGGCCGATTTTATTGGCATTCGAGGCCGACATGCAGTTCATCGATCTTGGCGCGCAGCGCGAACGAATCCGCGACCGGCTGAAGGCCGCAATCGACCACGTCGTCGAGGACGGCCGCTATATCCTCGGGCCGCAGGTCACCGAATTCGAGAACAAGCTCGCGGCCTATATCGGGGTCAAGCATGTCGTGGCCTGTGCCAACGGCACCGATGCGCTGCTCCTGCCGTTGTTTGCCGCCGGCGTGGGCCCCGGCGACGCGGTGATCGTGCCGAGCTTCACCTTCGCCGCGACCGCCGAAGTGGTGGCGCTGGCCAAGGCCGAGCCGGTCTTCGTCGACGTCGACCGCGATACGTACAACATCGATATCGCCAGCCTCGAGGCGGCGATCGAGATGATCAAGAAGGAAGGTCGCCTCAAGCCGAAGGCGATCATCCCGGTCGATCTGTTCGGCCTTGCAGCCGACTATGAGGCGATCATGACGATCGCCAAGCGCGAGAACCTCCTGGTGATCGAGGACGCCGCGCAGTCGATGGGCGGTTCCGCCGACGGCACCATGTGCGGCGCCTTCGGCCATGTCGGCTCGACCAGCTTTTATCCGGCGAAGCCCCTTGGCTGTTACGGTGACGGCGGCGCGATGTTCACCAATGACGGCGCGCTGGCCGACAAGCTCCGTTCCTTCGCCTTTCACGGCAAGGGAGAGACGCAGTACGACAACGTCCGCGTCGGCATCAATTCGCGTCTCGACACACTGCAGGCGGCGATCCTGATCGAGAAGCTTGCCATCCTCGAAGAGGAGATGATGGCCCGGCACATGGTTGCCGACCGTTATGCCAAGGGCCTCGGCGACATCGTCAAGGCATCACGCAATCTCGGCCACGGCCGCTCTGCCTGGGCGCAATATGCGATCGAGACCCCGAAGCGCGACGGGCTCAAGGCTCATCTCGGCGAAAAAGGCATTCCTTCGGTGATCTATTATGTGAAGCCGCTGCATGAGCAGGTGGCCTACAAGGACTATCCGCGTACGCCGACCGGCCTTGCTGTCTCGGAAGAACTGCCGAAGCAGATCCTCTGCCTGCCGATGCACGCCTATCTCAGCGAAGCCGACCAGGACCGCATCATCGAGACGATCCGCAATTATATCGGATCGAACTCGGCGCATGTGGCAGCTGCTTAAAGCCGAAAGGTCGGCGGGCCAGCATCGGTAATTCGCGACGCTGCGCTACGCGCGCTTCCCCGTCGCGATGAAATGCGGGTTCGCAAAATCGCTGTCGCTCGTCTGATTGCGCTTGCCGTAGGTAAGCGGTTCGCCATCCAGTGTGCGCGTCATGCCGCCGGCGGCGCGCAGCACCGCGTCTCCGGCCGCCGTGTCCCACTCCATAGTGCGGCCGAAGCGCGGATAGACGTCGGCTTCCGCCGCTGCGAGCAGGCAGAATTTCAGCGATGAGCCGATGGAGACGATCTCGGCCGCGCCAAGATCGCGGATGAAAGCCTCGGTCTCTGGCGTGTTGTGCGAGCGGCTGGCAACGACGGCGAGGGGCTTGGCGGCTTGCCGCACCGTGATCTGCCGCCGGCCGGCAATGCGGTACCCGGCATCGATCTCCAATGCCTCGGCCCTGCCAGGCCGTCCACTGAAGAAGCGTCCGGTGCAGGGCGCGTAAACAACGCCCACCTCAGGCACGCCATGGCGCACCAGCGCGATGTTGACGGTGAAATCAGTGCGACGATTGACGAATTCCTTGGTGCCGTCGAGCGGATCGATCAGGAAGAATGCGCCGTCGAGGTCGGGCGTGGCGATGCCCGCCGCCACCTCTTCCTCGGCCACGCATGGGATATCCGGATAGGCGGCACGCAGGCCGGCAAGGATGATCTTCTCGCTTTCGCGGTCGGCTTCCGTCACCGGCGAAGCGTCCGCCTTGCTGTCGACGGCGCAGCCATCATGGAAGACGCGCATCACTTCGCGGCCTGCTTCCAGCGCCAGGCGTTCGAAGACGCCCAGCATAGCCTCGTCGTCAGATACCGCCGCCATTGTCGTACTGCTCTTCGGCAATGTCACGCTCTATCAGCCAGTGTTCGAGGGCTTCCGCCATCTCCTGCGGGCTCCTGCCGAGCGTCTTGAGGTGAATCTCCGGATTCTCCGGCGCCTCATAGGGAGAATCGACACCGGTGAAGTTCTTGATCTCGCCGTTCAAGGCACGCGCATAGAGCCCCTTCGGATCACGGCGCGCGCATTCCTCGAAGGGGGTGTCGACGAACACCTCGACGAACTCGCCCTCGGCCATCAGCTCGCGCGCCATCCGCCGCTCGGCGCTGAATGGCGAGATGAAGGAGACGATGACGATCAGCCCGGCATCGGCCATCAGCTTGGCCACTTCGGCGACGCGGCGGATGTTTTCGACGCGGTCGGCGTCGGTGAAGCCGAGATCGCGGTTCAGCCCGTGACGGACATTGTCGCCGTCGAGGATGTAGGTGTGGCGGCCGGAGGCGAACAGCTTCTTCTCGAAAAGGTTGGCGATGGTCGACTTGCCGGAGCCGGAGAGCCCGGTGAACCAGAACACTGCCGGGCGCTGGTTCTTCAGGTCGGAGCGGCCGCGCTTGCCGACATCGAGCGACTGCCAGTGAATGTTTTCGGCACGGCGCAGCGAATGCAGGATCATGCCGGCGCCGACGGTGGCGTTGGTGATGCGGTCGATCAGGATGAACGCGCCGGTGGTGCGGTTCTCGACAAACGGATCGAAAGCAATCGGCGCCCGCGTCGACAGGTTGCAGACGCCGACCTCGTTGATGTCGAGCGACTTCGCCGCCTCATGCGCGAAATCGTTGACGTTGACCCGGTATTTGAGGTCGGTGACGGTGGCGCTCACCTGGTCGGTTTCGGTACGCAGTATATAAGAGCGGCCAGGCAGCAGAGCCTGCTCGTCGAACCAGACGATGTTGGCGGCGAACTGGTCGGCGACCTGCGGGCGCGCGGCCGGCGACACCAGCATGTTGCCGCGCGACACCTCGACCTCATCCTCGAGGACGAGCGTGATCGCCTGGCCAGCGATCGCCTGCTCGAGGTCGCCGCCTTGCGCGACGATGCGCTTGACCCGGGAGGCCTTGCCGGACTTGGCGACGACGACCTCCTCGCCCTGCGAAACCGTACCCGAGGCGATGGTGCCGGCGAAGCCGCGAAAATCGAGGTTCGGACGGTTCACATATTGCACGGGGAAGCGGAATGGCAGCTCGACCGCGGCCTCGTCGACCGACACGGTTTCGAGATGCTCGATCAGCGACGGTCCGGAATACCAGGGCGTGCGCTCCGAGCGGCTGGTGACATTGTCGCCGAAACGCGCCGACATCGGGATCGGCACGACGCTGACGAAGCCGAGTTCTCGCGCGAACTCGCCATAGTCGGCGACGATCCGGTCGAACGTAGCCTTGTCGAAGCCGATAAGGTCGATCTTGTTGACCGCCAGCACGATGTGACGGATGCCGAGCAGCGAGGCGATGATCGAATGGCGCCGGGTCTGGCGCAGGACCCCCTGGCGAGCGTCGATCAGCACGATGGCTAGATCCGCGGTCGAGGCGCCGGTCGCCATGTTGCGCGTGTATTGCTCATGGCCGGGCGTGTCCGCGACGATGAACTTGCGCTTTGGCGTGGCGAAGAAGCGGTAGGCAACGTCGATGGTAATGCCCTGCTCGCGCTCCGCCTCAAGCCCATCGACCAGCAGCGCAAAGTCGATGTCGTCGCCGGTGGTGCCGTGCTTGCGCGAATCCCTCTCGAGTGCGGCAAGCTGGTCCTCGAAGATCTGCTTGGTGTCGGAGAGCAGGCGGCCGATGAGCGTCGACTTGCCGTCATCGACGGAGCCGCAGGTGAGGAAGCGCAGCAGCGACTTCTTTTCCTGCGCGGCCATGTAGTCGCGGATGGAATCGGTCGGGGCGAGGCTCTTGGCCATGATGTGGCGCATTATCAGAAATAACCCTCGCGCTTCTTCTTTTCCATCGAGCCCGCCTCGTCCCGGTCGATGAGGCGGCCCTGGCGCTCGGAGGTACGGGCGGTGAGCATCTCGCCAACGATCGCCTCCAGCGTATCGGCTTCCGATTGGATGGCGCCGGTCAGCGGGTAGCAGCCGAGCGTGCGGAAGCGCACCAGCCGGTTCTCGATGGTCTCGCCGGGGCGCAACTGCATGCGGTCGTCGTCCTTCATGATCAGCATGCCGTCGCGCTCGACCACCGGCCGCTCCTTGGCGAAATAGAGCGGCACGATCGGGATGTTCTCCTGCAGGATGTATTGCCAGATGTCGAGTTCGGTCCAGTTGGACAGCGGAAAGACGCGGATCGATTCGCCAGGCGCGATGCGGGTGTTGAAGATCTTCCACATTTCCGGCCGCTGGTTCTTCGGGTCCCAGGAATGCTGGGCATTGCGGAAGGAAAAGATGCGCTCCTTGGCGCGCGACTTCTCCTCATCGCGGCGGGCGCCGCCGAACGCCGCGTCGAAGCCGTATTTGTCGAGCGCCTGGCGCAGAGCCACCGTCTTCATCACATGGGTGTGAGTGTTGGAGCCGTGATCGAAAGGATTGATGCCCTCGCGCACGCCATCCTCATTGACATGCACCAAGAGGTCGAAGCCGAGCTTTTGCGCCATCTGGTCGCGAAAGGCGATCATCTCGCGGAACTTCCAGGTGGTGTCGACATGCAGGAACGGGAAAGGCGGCTTGGCGGGATAGAAGGCCTTCATCGCCAGATGCATCAGCACCGAGGAATCCTTGCCGACCGAATAGAGCATCACCGGCCTGGAGAAGGAAGCCGCGACCTCACGGAAGATGTGGATGGATTCGGCCTCAAGCCGCTGCAAATGCGTGAGCGCGATATTCATGGACTGTCGAGCGTTCTCTCGTGCCGTCGAGCGGAAATCTTGCATTGCGGGCGCAATTCCCATGCCGCCCGGGCGCAAATTTCACTTGGACAAACTGTTTCGTGCGGGCGTTCTAACAGATCGGCGCTGTTCATAACAATGCAGGACGCGCTGGAGGCACGATGATTAGGGAACGAATTTTCCAAGCGAGTCCGGGAAAGCGGAAAATCCTGCCAGGGCGCTCGAAACGCGGAAGGGTGAAGGGACCGTAAGTTCCGAAGATGTCAGCCGTTCCGAACCAAGGATTTCTGTCGGAACGTCATCAACCGGCCTATCGCGGAACGGCGCCAGCGGCTATACGGGCTCGGGGAACGGGCAAGGCGCGGCAAACGGAGTCGGTCCAGCCAAAAGCTGGCATCACGGATCCGGGCGCAACCTGGAAATTGCGAAGCAAGCATTTGAACCCGTTTACAACGCTCCGGCGCCACCTCACGCCCGCACAGATCAATTTCTATTTTTCGATCATCTGCTTTTTTTCACCGCCGGTCCTCGGCTCGCTGGTCAGCATCGCCTTCAATGCCGGCGGTGTGTGGTCGGTAATGCTGCTGGCTGCGAAGCGGCGCCGCTTCAACACTGACCGGCCGATGCTCGCCTTGACAGTGGCGATCTACGCCTATTGCTCGGCCATGGTGCTTGCTTCGATCGTCAATGGCACACTGTCAGCCGATCTGCGGCTCTTCCTGCCGCTGATCACCTTCCTGCTCTTCCCCATTTCCTACTCGACCTGGAGCATCACCGAGAAGACCACGCTGGCGCGCATCGCCATCCTGGCAAGCGCCGCGGCCTGCTTCGGCGCATTGGCGATCGCCATCGTCCAGTATCACTGGCTGGGCACGAGGGCCGAGGGCGGCGCCGGAAACGCGATCGTCTTTGCAACCGTCACCTGCCTCGCGGTCATGCTATGTCTTGCCGGCGCCCTGTCGGGCATCGAGACGCGCTGGAAGCTGCTGGTCCTGGCGGCGATCGCCGGAGCCGTGGCGATCGTCTATTCGGGGTCGCGCATGATCTGGGTGGCCGTGCCGATTGCGGGCATTGTCGTCCTTCTCATCAATCGCCGCCGGTTCGCCGGCGCCAGCGTGACGCGCTTCCTGATGATCGGCCTGGTGGCCGCCATTGTGATCGCAGCCATCGGCTCTCGCGTCATCCTGGATCGAACCGACTTCCTGGTCAGCGACTGGGATGCGCTGAACGCCAATGGCGACCATTCGACGGCGCTCGGCCTGCGCGTTGCAATGTGGGAGATCGGCTTTCAGGCGTTTCGCGAGATGCCCATTTTCGGCCATGGCATCGCGGCCAGCCGGGCGCTGATGAAGCAGGGTCTTCAGGATCAATTCGGCCTGCAAGAGACCCTCAGCCATTTCCACAATGGCTTCCTGACGGCACTGGTCCAGGCTGGACTCGTCGGAGCGCTGGCCCTTGCGTCGATCTTCATTGTTGCGGCCTGGAATGCGGCAAGCACGCTGCGTCTCAGCGCCGATCCGGTGGAGCGATTCGGCGCTACGGTGATCCTTGTCGCAGTCATTACCTATCTCGTCGCCGGCATGACAGGCATCCTCATCGGCCACGATATCCTTGACGCAACACTGATGGTGTTCCTGATTTCGGGAACCTACCTTGCATCCGGGCGGACGGTGGCGCCGATCGGGAAAAGCGCGCCTGCCATGTCCCCGGGCGCCAGCCCGCAATCATGAAGGTCCTGGTCACCGGCGCGACAGGCTTCGTTGGGCAACGGATCGCCAGCCGGTTGCGCGAGGCGGGGTATGACTTGCGAATCGCCACCCGCCTGCCGCAACGCCTAGCGGGCACGGATGATGCCGTCGTTTTGCCTGATGCCGATGCGCCGGAAGAAGCCTTTCTCGCGGTGATGCGGGATGTGACGCATGTCGTCCACTGCGCGGCGCTCAACAATGATCGCGGCGCCGGCGAGGCCGACTTGCGGGCCGTCAACGCGACACTGACAGGACGGCTCGCCCAGGCGGCCGCCAAGCGCGCCGAAGGGCGGTTCATCTACCTCTCCTCGATCCGCGCCGTCGTCGGGGCCGATTTCAGCGGCACGATCGACGAGGCCACGCCCCCTGCCCCGCAATGCGCCTACGGTCGCTCCAAGCGGGAAGGCGAAATCGCAATGCTGGAGTTTTTTGAAACCGCCGAACACGTCGGCGCGACGGCGCTGCGGCTGCCGCCGATCTATGGCGAAGGCATGAAGGGAAATCTGCGCGGGCTGATGCGTCTCGCCGCGACCGGCCTGCCGCTGCCTGCAGCCGCCTTGACCGCGGTTCGTTCGCTCGTCTCCCGTGACGCGGTGGCTGGCGCCGTGACGCATCTCCTGGCCCGTCCGATGCTGCCGCGCCCGACCTATGTGCTGGCCGATGCCTCGCCGGTAGCGCTGTCTCAAATCATCGGGGCGTTCCGGCGCGGATACGGCCGGCCGGCCCGGCTTCTGCCGATCTCGGCCTGGCCGTTCCGGCTGCTGGCGACGCTCAGTGGCCGACAGGCGTCGTGGCAAACTTTGGTGGCCACGCAGATCTGCGATCCGTCGCTGCTGGCTTCGGAAGGCTGGATGCCGGAGACCGACACGCTCGGCCGGCTCGAAGATCTGGCGCGGCAGGCTGGTGGGAGCAATCCTTATGAGCGGTAGAACGTGCCCAGCAATATCCTGAGGTCCAGGCCGATAGAGGCCGCCCGGACGTAAGCCGCGTCGGTCTCGGCGCAGCTTCTCGGATCCGACATGTCGATCCCCTTGATCTGCGCCAAACCGGTTATGCCCGGCGGCGCGGCAAGCACACCCAGTCGCTTGCGCCGTTCGATCAGTTCCGTCTGCGTCGGCAGGCACGGACGCGGTCCCACGAGGCTCATCTCGCCCCTGAGCACGTTCCAGAGCTGCGGCAACTCGTCGATCTTAGTTGCGCGCAACACCTTGCCCACCACAGTGACCGAATTGGCCGGCGCCTCATGGGTAGGCAAGGAGGGGGTGTCGCGACGCATCGTGCGCAGCTTGCGGCAGGAAAAGAGCGCACCGTCCCGCCCGACGCGGATTTGCGAGAAGATGGCGGGGCCTGGCGACGTCGCCCGGATCGCCAGCATCGCGACCAGCACGATCGGCGACGTCGCCGCAAGCATCACCGCCCCAATAGCCAGATCAAAGGCCCGCTTTGCCGTCACGGTTCAGATCCTGTGCGAAAGGAAAGCGAGGTAGAGCCCGAGCGTGCCCATCAATGTCTGCCGGTAGACGCCGCTTTTGCGCAGCAGGCTGAAGCGCCTGGAGGTGCTGCCCTTGCGCGCCCTGATGAACAGGCGAAGGCAGAGTGCGGCATCGCGCGCGATGAGGTCGCGGTTGACGGCAAGGCCCCTGAGATTGCTGTCGGTCCAAGTGGCGAACTGGCCTTGAAACAGCCGTCCGAGCCTTGAAAACCTTGCCTTCCACGAAACATTGGCGCCAACGAGGTTTGCCGCGTGCTGCCGGTATCTGACCAGCGGCCGCGGCTCGTAGCGGACCTTGCCGCCTGCTGCGGTGACGATGAGATAGGCCCACCAGTCATGGCTGACGAATTCGGTCCTGACCGATGCTTTCACCAGGAGGTCGCGCGCCTTGCGGTTGAAAAGCATGGTGTTGCCACCAGCGATGCTTTGCACCAGCGCGTTGCGGAAAGACGGTGGGCGGCGAAACAGCGGCGAATGGCCGGCCGGGACACCGGTCTCCGAAATGGTCGCCGTGCGCGAGCAGAACAGGAGCGGCATGTAGCTATCCTCTCCCTCCATCCAGCGGATGGCGCTCTCCAGCCGATCCGGCTCCCAGACATCGTCCTGGTCGCAAAAGGCATAGTAATCGGCATCGATGCGGGGATCGATGATCATCGAGCGGAAATTGGCGGCGAAACCCTTTCGCGGGCCATCCACCAGCGTAACGGAGCCCTTGTTCCAGCGGGACCGCCAAGCCTCGACGATTGCGACCGTGGCGTCCGTCGAGCCGTCGTCGGAAACCCGCAGATCGACCGTGGGCCAGGACTGCGCGAAAAGGGATTCCAATTGCTCCCCGATGAATGCCGCGCCATCCTTCGTGGCCATGAGAACGGCCACGCGCTGATCTTTTGCGGTCACGGTCGCTGAGCCCGCGGGCGCATTCGAACAGGCTTCAACTGCCGATTTCGGGCGGGCGGCACTGCTCTAACCGATCTGAACGGCCGTTTTCGGCGCCGCCTGTCCGCGCGCGACGAGGTCATCCTCGGCCTGGTAGAACCCGGCCAGGACGTCAAGCGCCGCGGCCTTGTCGTGATCGTGCGTCGCGGCCAGGAGCGCCGGCAGCGCGGCCTCGATCCTTCGCCATTGCACGACGTCGCTCCTCAGCCCGAAGATCTTGGCGATGTCGAGCTTGACCACCTCTTCATTCTCGCCATGCAGCGTCTCGTGCAGCTTCTCGCCGGGCCTGATGCCGGTGAAGCGGATTGGAATGTCGGTGTAAGGGCTTTTGCCAGCCATGCGGATCATCGTCTCGGCGACTTCGAGGATCGGCACGGGCTTGCCCATGTCGAGCATGTAGATGGCGTAGTCGTCCTTCCCCTGGCGCCGCTCGGCATCGGCGGCCGACATGATGACCAGATCGACCGCCTCGGCCACGGTCATGAAATAGCGGGTCATGCGCCGGTCGGTGATGGTGACCGGCCCGCCGGCCTCGATCTGCGCCTGGAAGATGGTCGCCACCGAGCCATTGGAGCCGAAGACATTGCCGAAGCGCACGGCAATGAACTTGGTGCCGGAGCGATGCACGCTCGAGGCGACGGCCCGATGACCGTTCGCCGCGGCGGCATGCAAGCGCGATGGCGTGGCATGGGTTTCATGCAGCGATGAGACGATCTGCTCGGCCGCGCGCTTGGTGACGCCGAGCACCGAAGTCGGATCGACGGCCTTGTCGCTGGAGATCAGCAGGAACTGCGGCACCCCGCATTCGGCGGCGATCTCGGCACAGGCGAGCGTGCCAAAGACATTCGTCTCGATCGCTGCTTCCCAGTTCTCCTCCAGAAGCGGCACGTGCTTCAGTGCCGCGGCATGAAAGAGGATCGCGGGTTTGAACTCGCTGACGAGACGCATCATGTGAGGCCGGTCGGTGACGTCGACGATGCGGCTGGTCAGCCGCTCGCGGTCCTTGTCGGCGATCAGCTGATCGAGCTGGAAAATGCCGAATTCGGAATTGTCGGCCACCAGCACCGCCTCGGCGCCAAGCTCCAGCGCCCGCTTGACAAGCACGCGGCCAATGGAGCCGGCGCCGCCGGTGACCATCACCCGCTTGCCGGCGACGAAGGCGCCGATGCGCGTCGTGTCGGTGGCAACCGCCGAACGACGCATGATGGTTTCCATCTCGACGGTATCGAGAACCAGCCTGCCGCCCTGCCCCAGCTCCGACAGGCCGGAGAACTGGACGACGGCGATGCCGCTGTGACGGGCGACGCGCACCAACTCGGCATAGTCCTCGATGTCGCGCTCGGCGCCATTGCCGAAGATCAGGAGATCGAGGTTTTCCGTGCCCTTGACATAGTCCTCCAGCACCTCGAGCAGGCGCGGCCTGAGCGCCACGACCGGAACGCCCTGGATCTTCGTGCCGAGCGGCGCGTCCATCTCCGTCGCCATGATGCCGGCTATGGCGTATTCGGCCGGCATCGCCGTGCGGGTGAAGCGCACGATCACGTCCGCCTCGCTCAGCCGGCCGATGAACAGCGCCTGCTTGACCGGCCCGTCGCCCGGAGCGCGGCGCAGGATGCGCCAGGACGCGCCGTCGCGGAGAAAGCGGTAGTAAAGCCTGGGCGCCGAAATGATGGTGAAGGAGACCAGGAAAAAGACGATGAACTGGCGTTCGTTGAGGCCGGCGACCGGATGGAAGAAGCGGAAGGCAAGCGAGGCCAGGTAAAGGACCACCGTGAGGCTGCCGCAGCCCTTGAGGATGTTGAAGAAGTCGGGCGTGGACGCAAAGCGCCAGACGGTGTTGTAGAGGCCGCTGGTGCGAAACAACAGATGGGCGGCGAGCACGATGAGCGACCAGCAGGCGAGCCCGGCGAAGGAGAACGCGTCGAAAGAAAGCCGCGACTGCGAAAGGATGAGACTGAGAGCCACCGCCACCAGGACCATGACGAGGTCCTGGATCATGATGATGGCCTGCCGCATCCTCGGTCGGAGTTCCGATACGGCTTCTACGTATGCGGTCATTGGGCGGCACTAAACTCCAGGCGTGAGGACATGCATACCAGAACCGCGCCGGACCAACTATCGTCCGCCACCACTCCGAATTGCAAGTCCCTACCCCGTCACCCGGTTACCGCATTAGCGCGGAGTCGGGAGGAGAGCCAGCGGTTTTTTGCGTATACGGGATCCTATCGATGATCTGACTTGAAGCAACAACAGCTCAGACTGTTAATCGCTTCAGGAAGCTGCCGCAGTATCAAGCAGATCTGCTAATACATATCACCGAATGACGATCCGGCTTCATTAAGCCGCACGGCGTTGCCATAAGGCTGTCGCAATGGCTATGAAAGGGTGCTTGGCGGTCGTGTGGGCATTAAAACGAATCAACAGAACAATAATTGTGGCACCACGGCGATGATTTCGGCACTGAACAGCGCCCTTGATGACATTTTCGGGGCGATGAGGCTGCGACGGGTATGGATTGCCCTCGCCCATGAGGATATCGGCGACCAGCACCGGCGCACCACGCTTGGACCGCTCTGGCTGCTGGTCAATTATCTCGCTTTTGCGGGTACTTTTGTGTTCGTGTTCCAGCCGGCGGGCAAGGATGCGGCAGGCTATGCCGCTTACGTTGCCATCGGCCTCATGGTGTGGTTCTACCTCATGGAGGTCATCTCTCTCAGCGTGCCGCTCTTCAAGCGCGAAGAGAGCTTCATCGAAGGCACGACGCTGCCGTTATTTGTCTATGTGATGCGACTGACGGTGCAGTCCGCGATTCGCGCCGGCTATGCGGTTGCCGGTTGCGTCATGATTTTGCTGATCAGCGGGCCGCCGCTGACGCCTGCGTGGCTATGGTCGCTTGCGGGATTGCTTTTGATCCTGTTGACCACACCAGCCCTCATTACGGTGTTTGCATTTATTGGCGCATTCTTCCCGGACAGCGAATTCATCGTCGGCAATCTGATGCGCGTCGGGATGTTCTTCACGCCCGTCTTTTGGGTCTATAATGGGCAGGGCACCATACAAACATTCGCATATCTCTGGAACCCGTTCACTTACTTTCTGGACATTGCGCGTATCCCGATACTCATGGGTAAATTTCCGAGCAACGCATTCGCCTTTACCGGGGTCGCGGCCATACTCATGTGGGCGATGGCGTTGCTGCTGCTTGGCAGATATCGCCGCCAGGTGGTCTTTCTAATTTGAGCTTGTAAATGGTCTCGATAAAGCTGGACAAAGTCAGCCTGGTCTACAAGCTGCATGAGAAACTGACGCTTTCGGCGCCCGACCGGCGGTTGGGCGCGACGGGCGGTCGAATCGAGGGCTCCGGCCGGAAGCAGTTCGTCCAGGCGCTGGACGACGTCAGTTTCGAACTGACAGCCGGTGATCGGCTCGGCCTTGTCGGGCCGAATGGCGCGGGCAAGACGACGTTGCTGAAGGTGCTTTACGGCATCTATGAGCCTTCCGGGGGAACCGTAGGGATCGAAGGTAAGGTGGACGCTCTTTTCAACATCAACATCGGGTTCCGCCGTGAGGCGACCGGCCGCAGGAACATCGTGCTGCGAGGCCTGATCAACGGATGGTCGGAAGCCGAGATCGAAGAAAAGATGGAAGACATCATCGCCTTCAGCGAACTCGGGGATTTCATCGACCTGCCATTCAAATCCTACAGCCAGGGCATGGCGGCGCGGCTCGCCTTCTCAGTGGCGACCGCGCTCGACCCCGAAATTCTGCTGATGGACGAATGGATTGGGGCCGGCGATGCCTCTTTCCAAGAGAAGGCCAAGAGGCGCATGGACGAACTGGCTGAGAAGGCTGGCATCATCGTTTTGGCCAGCCATAGTGAGAGCCTTATCCAAAGCGTGTGCACGAAGAGACTGACACTTAAAGGTGGCCGAGTGGAGTCGCTGACTACTGCGCCCACCAAAAGAGCCAGGACGGCGACTAAGTTTTAGATTTCTCGGAATCTTTCGATAAACGGTGCTGCGAAACAATCTTACCGATGCAAATAGCGCTTAGCTGAATCGTATAGCTTTTCCGAAAAAAATCGCGTGTCCCGGGTGGATTTGATTAGCATATACATTCTGCAGAACGTATCGAGCGGACAATGTGCTGATGCAAGCGGGTAAGGCATTGTTGCTGCGACGTCTGATTGATCCGGAGATATTCATGCCCCATACGCCCCAACTAAAGCTTACGCATTCTCAAAATGTTGTCAGAGAAGCGGCCGCCCCCAAGCGCGAATCTGCCATCTTATCAATGGTTAAGGGTCCGCGCAGTGGCCCTCGCAGAGATGGACGAGGATTGGGCTGTTCGATATGATTGCGGTCTACGGCTCAAATGGTTTTATCGGTCGGCATCTCCTAAGGCGACTAACCCAGAACGGTGTGCCTGTCCGCGCAGTGTCCAGGCGATTCGATTCCGAATTTTCGAGCTCTTTGGGAGCAGGCGCAGAGTTCGTTCAGAGCGACTTCCTGCAGCCGATTGCCATGGCGTCCTCCTTGGAAGGAATCGAAACGGTCGTTCAACTCATTTCGACTTCAAGTCCCGGACTGAGGAACGAGCACACTATTGCTGATATCGAGGAGAACGTAATTCCCCACGTGAAATTCCTGCAGGCGTGCCTGCAGGCGGGGGTAAAGCGTTATATTTTCCTGTCATCCGGTGGAACGATCTACGGACCGCACGCAGTTGTTCCGACGCCGGAGACCTCTACTCCAAACCCGATCAACTCACATGGCCTGACGAAGCTCATCGTGGAAAGATATATCCAGATGTACGGCCACGTAGACGGTCTGGACTATGTGATCCTCAGATTAGCAAATCCCTATGGGCCTGGCCAAATCTTCCGCAAAGGCCAGGGTCTCGTTCCTATGCTATTGGATCATTGGCGTAAGAGGCTGCCTATCCGAATATTCGGCGACGGCAAAGCCATGCGTGACTATGTCTATATCGACGATGTAATCGACGCAATCGAAGCAGCTCTGTCGCTTCCTGCTGGGTCACGCGCAGTCATAAACATCGGGAGCGGCGAGACTCGCTCCGTATTAGAAATTGTTGAGGCGATCGAGGGATTAACCGGCTACGTTTTTGAGCGCGAATATGTCGGGGCTAGAAACACAGATGTCGACATCGCCAGTCTCGATATTTCTCTGGCGGAAAAGATGCTCGGTTGGAGGCCACTCACTTCATTCGATATCGGGATTCGAAGAACGGTAACATCAGCAAAATGAATTCGTACCGGTAGGAGCCGCGAGACGGCGATCGCCGATACCACGGACAAGACAGTTGGGTACGCGTTTCGCGCATCGCCCAAGCTGCTTGTGCTGGCGCCCCTCTCTCATCACTTCGCGTTCCGCAACTAAGCATCCAAGGCAACCTCGTCGGCCGTCGTTGCCTTGGCTACGCCGCAGATGGTGCGTGTTGCTGCGGCGACAGCGATCCTTATGGCAGCTTTGACCGCTGCAAAAGCATGATCCGCATCAACGGCTCCGGCGCCATAATCCCGCAGGTGAAGTTCTCGGTTGGGCCGACACCTGCGGACAGCGATCGACAGCTACTTCAAGCATGAGTCGACCCATTTCAACACAGTGGCGGCAGTAAGAAACTAGGCCTGATCCTTGATCTTGATGAGCGCTGCGCCGCGATAGAAAGTGATGAAGTCGATCCTTGAGAAAAGCGACTTCTGGAAGGGGTCCGGCTCTTCTTCAAGGTTAAGGACGCGATGGCCAACCACGAGCCGCGCAAGGCGCTGGATATAGGCTGCGGCGGACTCCGTCGCCCCGCCGTGATAGTGCGGGACGTATTTGCCGTAGCTCGTGTCCAAGTCCTCGATGATGTAGAAACCGCCCGGCCTAACGACGTTGATTAGCCTGCGAAAGGTCAAAATCTGGTGGGGCCAGATGTGAGAGCCATCATCGACCACGACGTCGAACGGGCCTTTCTCGGCAAGGGCGTCCAAGTCCTGGGCCTTCGACTGATCTGCAACCTCTATCTGGATCCGGCCTGTAGCAAATTTCTTGACCTCGGGGTTGATGTCAACGCCGACGATCTTGCCGTTGTGGAAATAGTCCTGCCAGGTGCGGACGGAGCCGCCATCGAGGACGCCGATCTCCAGAAGCTTTACGGGTTTGTTACGTAGCGGAGCGAGAAACCGGTCATAGAAGGTCAGGAAGTTGTTCTGGGCCGAGCTTTTGTCGGTGCCGTAGCGCTGGCCGATGGAGTCAAGGGTTTCGTGCATGAAAGGGCTCCTCCTGAAATTCTCCAAGTAGGCGGCAATGCGTTGGTCGCTGCTGTCAAACGGTGACCAGTCCGGGTCATCGCTACAATTAGACAAGTCAAGAAATTCATCAACACCCATGCCACCGATAAGTGTGGAAAGACCTGTATTGACGCGCGCATGGTCAATGTTGAATTCAAGCCGGAACTCTGGAGAGCGGAAGAACTTAGCCGCATCATAATGCTCGAATGGCACTGTATTGAAACAAGCAAGCAGCCTCTGTTTTTCGTCGCGGCCCTTGAGCATGGAGAGCATGTATGTTGCGGGCCGGGAAAGGCTCTCATTGATCCGATCCTGCGTCTTGGACAACGCCGGCCAGAGATAGGGAAAGCGGATGGCGGTGCAGAAGTCCTGTCCGAGTGAGCCATCGGCCCATAAAGCCTGGTTGTATGGCCTGACGACAATGTTCTCAGGCCCAAGGTGTTCAACAAACGGGCGAAGGATCTCGTAGAATTCCAACTGGTACTGGGCATTCTCGATCGGGCCGGCGAGATATTCCTTCACGCTCTCGGAATAGACGCGCTCCAACAAGTGGTCGAAGCGGCGGAAATAGAAGATGGCTGTCACCTCCTCGGCGAGCGAACGAACGCCGGCAAAGAACTCGGGTTGCGTGTTGGCGCGGGAGAACTCCTCTCCCGAGATCAGCAGCGTGTCGCAGTCCGAGTTGATGTCAAAGACCCGGCCGAAATTGCTTTCGAAGGACCTGCCGACGTCGTAGTCAAGCGCCACGATACTGTGCTGGGGCCCGAACACCCGATGCTCGGGGTTTCGATAATCCGGATAACAGATTGAATGTGCCGCCAGCACGTCCCGGTTTGCGCCAAACATGGCCTGAAGGAACGAGCTTCCGGTCTTATGTATCCCGCAATGTAGGACAAGCCTTTTGTATCGCGACACCCCCCTGAGCATCGCCTCGACCTATCACATCACTGTTACCAATCCAAGGGGTTCTCGCGTCCTTGCGCCCGCTCTCGCGCGGCTGTTGCCCACAGGATCGGATGCCATCATTCATGGAGGCGCAATCGCCCGTGGCGTAACCAAGACATCGCGACGGTCTTGCCGGCGACATTCAAGGCAACCTCCACAACCGCCGTCGACGGTCCCGGCGGTTATAAGGCGGGGTGTCCAAGTGGCTACAGTTTGCGCAGTACCGTCATGCTCTGATCGACACGAGGCACGTCTTCGGAGAAACTGATGAGAGCATCGCCGAAGCGCTTCTTCAGGTAGGCTTCGGGGATGAAAGCCTCGCCAAAGAAGCTCGGGGTCAATTCCTCTGATCCGCCGATGGGGTAGAACTGAAATTCTCCAGCATCATAGAGACGAAGTATCTCGTCAGGGTGCGGCATCATCCGCTTCAGGCGCCTGATATGCTCGGCCAGCACGGGATCTGCCGCCGTTTCGCTCGCGTGTAGGTGTTGCAAGTGACGAATGAAATAGTGTCCGCGCGACGTGAACACGACATGGCCACTCGGCTTCAGCACCTTGAGAAAGTAGGCCATCCAGTCGAGGAAATATTGCTCGGACAGATGGGAGAAAACTGAATACGCGAACACGAGGTTCAGCTTGTTTGGCAGACCGTTGATCGGAGGAGGTGGTGCGTTGTGAATGAGGGTGTAGGGTGCTTTCAAGTCCTTGAGCAGCCCGATTGTCGATGCTCTAGTCTCTGCCAGATAGATATTCTGAGGCGCCGTGTCCCTAAGGAACAGGCGACTGACCCGTCCCCAGCCTCCTCCGAAGTCGAGAACCTTTGGTTGTTTGAGCGTGTCGAGC
The DNA here is from genome assembly GCA_004020875.1 of Mesorhizobium sp. GTDB lineage: Bacteria > Pseudomonadota > Alphaproteobacteria > Rhizobiales > Rhizobiaceae > Mesorhizobium. The sequence continues at coordinate 13,651 of SAPZ01000005.1, read as the reverse complement.
CGGCATACCTTCCGCATCTGCAGGTAGAACTCAAACGCTTGGCGCATATTGTCTTCGCCACTGAGTGCCGTGAACCCCTTCTGCGTGTCATCGCTAGGAAAGCCCGGCATCGGTATTTTATACACATCCCGCGCTCTTGCTGGATCGAATTGAAGCGCAAACCAGTCAGCATCTGGGATCTTTTTCCGCGGAATGATGCTACCCAGAATTCTTTGCAGCATAGCGATTCTCCATTTGCATGATCTATTTCCAAATCGAAAAATATCGCCTGCGCGGGCGTTATAAAGCATAGCGCCGTTGATCCCGCGAGATAGGACAACAAAATCCAACAGAATAACCCGAAGGTTCCGACCGCCCCTCTCTCGCGGCCGATGCTCGCGCGGCTGTCGCTATCAAAAGCTCCAACGCTCCAGCTGACGAGCCTCATCGGGCTCGTTATAGATGAGATTCGAATTAACTACGTCCCTGTAGATACGGACGTAGTCGTCAGCAACGTTCGATATGCTGTATCGGACTCCAAGTTCCTCCGCGCTTCTTGCGTATTTCTTGCGCAAAGTGTCCGACAGCATGTCTTCCATCGCTCCCTCGAGTAATTGGATAAAGCGGTCGGTGTCGCGCACCGGGTCTATGACTAGGCCACATGGAGGATGCCCGTCAGGTGCCACCATATGCTCTATTTCTCCTACGCGCGTGGATATAATCGGAGTGCCAGTCTGCATGGCCTGGATTATGCATAGAGGGAATGACTCGCCTTCGAAGCGAGTTGGTACGAGAGCCACATCACTGATCCTATAAAGCCCGGGAATTCTGGACTGGTAGCCGAGGAAGGTGATACCACGCTCCGAGCCATAAGTGCGTTTGTGTTTGGTGGCTTGCTCTCCATCGCCACACAGCAGCAGGTGCAGTGGCCGCTCGGGGTGACGATCACGAAGTCTAATGAAGGCTGAAATCGCTGCCCTCCAGCCTTTACGCAGGATTCCCCTTGCCACGAGGGTGAACACAACAGCATCGTCCTTTATCCCCAGTTCCTGACGAGTTTGGGGAAACGGAATGCCGTCATGAGGCATACCGTTGCCAAGCTTGGCTAGCTTCGCCTCAGGGATGGACAGAACTCTTAGCGGTTCTAAGTTGCGATCTGTCGTATATACCCAGTGAGTCACTCCCTCACCGATACGTCTAAGAAGGTCGGCACTCAGATCGGCGCTTTCATATGATCCATGTAGACTGACCACGTAAGGAATATTCGCCGTAAGCTTCATATACTCGAAGAAGAACACTTCGAGAAGCGCCATGTGTGAATGAATCACTGAAACTCCGGCTTCCGCAATGAAGGAGTCCCCTCCCGAATCTACCACCTGATCGGCGTCATATACCGATATGGCAGGGTCGAGTAACCTCAGCATGTCCTTATTGATATGGCTCATATCGAGCGCGAGCATGGAAACAATATGGCCTTTAGAATGCAACTCATTGGCGAGGTTGATCGGGAATAACTCCCCCCCGCCGGTGTGAAAGCCAAGAAATGCCAACATAATGTGCATTCGCTCCCGCTTAACCTCCAGGAGCGCGCGCTTGTCGACATGCAAGCTCAATGGGCCAAGCTTCTGTTCAAGCTCAAAGTGCTTGTATTGAAACTCGACCTTCGACATGAAGCGCTCGACTGTGTCCTCAGGCACATCCCACGTCTTACGGAGTAGTGTCATTAGTCGGTGATGCTCTGTATAATAGCGTTCGCTCTTAAATGCGTTAACCGAGGTGTTCTGCCCATGCTGTCGAAAGTATGCCACCGCTGCAGGTTCATAGGCAATGTTTCCGCCGCCGGCCAGATGACAGTATAGGAACCAGTCACCGAGCACCGAGAAAGACTCTGCTTCCGTCCAGATTGGGGCCGATAAGACTTGGCGGCGCCAAAGGCATCCGCCAACGTTGGCTATCACATTGTTAACGCCGAACCCACGGGCGAACCATTCTGATGCAGGCCTCACCATCGGCTCATTCCAGATGCCGGCTTCGGCACCCTCACGATACTGATCAAGGCCGGCCTGTAGCCTTCCGTTTTGATCGCAAAACTGAATGCGACCGAAGGCCAAGTTGACGCTGCGATCACGAAGGTGCGAGATCAAATGCTCGACAAAATCAGGCTCACAGAAGTCATCGCTTTCGCAGATCCAAATAAGGTCGCTTTCGCTTTCCTCAATACCTTTGCGCCACTGTCGGAAAATGTTGCCAGAATTCTTATCATTGAAAAGCGACCTTACGCGCCCTGGATAGAGATCGCAGTAGCGCTGGATGATTTGACGACTGCTGTCAGACGAACAGTCGTCAATAATGAGGATTTCAATATTCTTATATGTCTGAGATAGTATAGAATCTATTCTTCTCTCAAGAAACCGCTCGTGATTGTAATTTGGAACTATCGCTGCAACCTTCGGGTGAATGTCGCTTCGTTCCAAACGGCGCTTGTAGGAAAGAGCCGTTCGCTTTTCTCCTTGCCCATGCAGAACATAGTGGATGAACGGGTTTAGCCCTGCTCGAGCTATATCGGGATAGCGCTTAAGGTAATATGATACCGAGAAGTCGGCTGAAGGATCGCGGTGCTCTTTCCAGCCATGGGCGAGAAAATGCGACAACGCGTCTACGCCGGCCAATGCTATGTCAGGGTTGCTCTGAAGGTAGAATTCCCGATCGAACGCGGTTTGGATGCGGGAAATCGATTCGGGGTCGAGGGTTTCCGCCAGATCGGAGAGACTGGTCGGGTTGGAAAGCTTGCCCTCCCTGATCAACCTCGGCAATCGCCGGGCACCTCTTGCGATAGTCGCGGAAGTCAGGCGTCTCTCGCGGATGAGACGAAGCACTCCAGTTGCAACCGAGCGGAATTCAGTTGTTTTCTTCTTAAGCGAGCGCACTGGACGGGTGATACGCCAAGACGTACTGCTGAAGATAGCTTGAAGCGTATCACGTGCACGTTGTTCTTCAGACCGAGCAATGTCACGCTCATGTGATAACGTCCTGACCTGATCTTGAAGTCGCCTTTCCTCCGAGCCGGCATGGTCACGATCGGCAGCCAGCGAGTTCTTTGCCGCTTCCGCGGCCAAAAGCTGCGCCTGAAGAGCCTCAACTTCTTGCGCCTTCCCAGTGGCTTCGGCTTTGGCGCGGGCCAGTTCGGCCTCGGCGCGCTCTATCCTTTCTCGAGCCTCGACAATTTCGTCAGCGAGCGCCCCGAGCCTCGCCGCAGTTTGGTGAACGGATTCTCGTGCCCGATTTTCAAAGATTTCCTGCTCGATTGTCACCGACCGCAGTGACCATGGATTTTCCGTCTGAATGGCGGCCGCTATCGTCGCATCATCCAAATCCAGGATGCTTTGCTCAACCGACGCCTCCCGGCCAACTATATGACGGGAACCCAGGACGTTGTCCTGGCGAGACCGTTTGGTCACGACGCAGAGTGAGTTCAGGAACTCGATCGAGTGAATGGACGCAAGCGAAGCTTCGTCGAATGCAATTTTGTACCGTTCCGCGAAGGCCGTGAGCGCGTCGGTTCGACTGCGGTCCAGACCCCAATGCTGGTGGTTGATCAGATCGAGCAGCCGCTTGAAAAACGAGAGAGATGAAAGCGGATCGTAGAGACCGCCCTCGAAATCCTGCCAGTAGCTGGCATGCAGATCTTCAACAATGAAAACTCCACCTTCCGCAAGGTGACGAAAATAAATCGAAAATGTTCGTATGATATCAGAAGATTTGTGCGACCCGTCATCTATGATGACATCGAACTCAGCAGATCTTTCGGCGATTCTTTGTTCGGTTTCCTCTAGATTGGCATCGCCGACGATAACATCGATTCTCCTCTCGTCAAACTTCAGCAAACCGCAATCCTGATTGATGTCACAGCCGAGAATGATTTCCGCCTGGGGAAAGTATTTACTCCAAACCTCGAGCGACCCCCCATTCTGAATCCCAATTTCTAGGATCCGAACCGCCTTATTTCGATATGCAGAAAGAATTCGATCATACTCATCGAGGTAGATCGACCACTTGTCAGAAACCTTACCACCGTGCTCGTCGTAAAACTGACGAAGCGACTTGCGCGCTCTACTCTTTCGGCTGTCGTTTCCTCCACTCATGAACGATCCTCTCTGCACTGGCGCGTGCTCGCAGGAATATCGACAATCCGATCCCTGCCACTCGACGTAAGTCGCCAATTTCTCCGACGAACCCGCACCACACCGCTCTCTATTTCCAAGTCCGCCTGAACAAACGAGCGCCACGCCGGAGAGGACCTGTTATTTTCCACGAAGTGCTTTGCAGGAGCATATCAACCTGACGACGTGCAGACTCCATTTCTCGCTGCAATCTCTCTGATTCTCGTTTTTCGCATATCAGTTGAGATCGCAGACTCGAGACCTCTGACTTCGTTTGTTCATTTTGATCCGGCAGCAGCCCACGGTTCCTGATAGAAGTCGCAACTGAGATCCACCTATTCAGCTGAGCGCCCGCAAAGAAATCGGAACGGGGTGCGGAAAGAAAGCCTAGTTGCGCCGTTATGGCTTTCGCAAATTTTCCAAGACCGATCGCTGCGACCTTGTCAGGCAGAAGAACCGTCGAGTGCTCGATCTTCAACCTGGAGAGCATCCTCTCGAAGTTTTGGATTGCGTCGTCGATAAGATTAGAGTCGTGAAAGATAATGACCGAATCGTCGTTGACGAAATCCAGCATGCGATCCGCATCGGAAAAGCTGGCGGTGTTTGTGTGCTCTCCGTCAATGAGGGCTAGATCGATCTTTGGTACATCAGCCACATCGACATCACGGATGTCACACCTGAATATTCTGAGCCGGTCAAGTTCATCCGGTCGCAGACATCCTCGTAGATTGTCCAGCATCCGCGCTTCACCGTCCAATGGATAGTAAAAACTGATACCTCTTTCATCCGGCTGCTTTTCAGGACGGAGATCGACAGAGATGGCATGCGCACAATTCTGATCACGGAGAACAGGAACTAGGCTTCCGCCTTGGTCAGACCCAATCTCAAGATAGTTGTATCGGGCCGCAGATCCGCTGACCAATTTTTGCAGCCGCAGAAGCGAACGCTTGTCATTCTCGGAGGTCGCAGATTCGACTGAAAAGACAGACAAATCCAAGTCTTCCAAAAAATGTTTGTTCATGCGTTCAATGCCTGTTTCGTCTCCAGCAGACGTTGCACCACCCCTTCGGTCGCCTCCCGCCACCCCGGCGCCTGCCATCCAAACTCACCCGCAAACTTGGCGTTCGACAGCCGCGAGTTGGCCGGCCGCCTGGCCTTGGTCGGATAATCCGCCGTCGCGATATCGCGCACGCTCGCGTGCGGACCACCCAACGCCTTGCTTATGTCGAGGATGTGACTGGCAAAGCCGCTCCAGTTGGCGTCGCCTTTGCCCGCCAGATGATAGATGCCGAAGGCCGCGAAATTCTTGTCGTCTCGCAGCCTCGGCGCCGCATGCAGGATCGCGTCGGCGATGTCGAGCGCCGAGGTCGGATTGCCCCATTGATCGGCGACGACGGCAATCTCGTCGCGGTCGGCCGCGAGCCGCAGCATCGTTTTGACGAAGTTCCTGCCGAAAGGGCTGTAGACCCAGGCCGTGCGCAGGATGAGGTGGCGCGGGTTGGCGGCGGCCACCGCTTGCTCGCCGGCGAGCTTGGAGGCGCCGTAGACGCCGAGCGGGGCGGTCGGGTCGGTCTCGACATAGGCGCCGTCCTTGCCGCCGTCGAAGACATAGTCGGTCGACAGATGGATGACGGGGACGCCGAGCCTTGCCGCGGCTTCGGCCACCTTGCCGGCGCCGGTGGCGTTCACCGCGAAGGCCAGGTCCTTCTCGTCCTCGGCCTGGTCGACGGCGGTGTAGGCGGCGGCGGAAACGACGATGTCCGGCCTTGCCGCTTCAAGCGCCGCGAGCACCGTGTCTGGCCGCGCCAGGTCGAGCGCCGGGCGGCCGACGGCGACGACTTCCACTCCGTCACGACCTCGCGCCGCCTCGACCAGGCTTGCAGCGACCTGGCCCTCGCGTCCAGTGACGGCAAGCCTCACGTCGGCACCTTCCGGCTTCCAGCCTCGTTCCCGATCGGGCTGCTTGCGACCAGACTGTCTTGGCTGTTTGCGGCCGCGCCGTGACCCAGCCGCTCGCCGGCGTAGCGCTGCGCGCGGATCGGCCCCCACCACCATTTGTTGTCGAGATACCAGTCGACGGTCCTTGCCAGGCCGCTGTCGAAATTCTCCCGTGGCGCCCAGCCGAGATCGCGCGCGATCTTGGAGGCGTCGATCGCATAGCGGCGGTCATGACCGGGACGGTCGGTGACGAAGGTGATCAGGTCGCGGTGGCTCGCGCCTCCCGCGCGCGGGCGCCTGGCGTCAAGCAGATCGCAGATCGTCTGGACGACGCCGAGATTGGTGCGCTCGGAATTGCCGCCGACATTGTAGCTCTCGCCCGGCCGTCCCCTGGTGGCCACCAGCTCGAGGGCCCGGGCGTGATCCTCGACGAACAGCCAGTCGCGCACATTGGCGCCGGCGCCGTAAACCGGCAGCGGCTTCTCGTCGAGCGCGTTGAGGATGACCAGCGGGATCAGCTTTTCGGGGAAATGATAGGGGCCGTAATTGTTCGAGCAGTTGGAAAGCACCACCGGCAGGCCATAGGTCTCGTGCCAGGCGCGGACCAGATGGTCGGATGCCGCCTTCGACGCCGAGTAGGGCGAGGACGGCGCATAAGGCGTCTCCTCCACGAACATGCCGCCGTCGAAAGGAAGATCGCCGAAGACCTCGTCGGTCGAGATATGGTGGAAGCGGAAGCGGCCTTGGCGAGCCTCCGGCAGCGCGCGCCAGTATTCCAGCGCGGCATTGAGAATGCGGTAGGTGCCGACGATGTTGGTCTCGATGAACGCGCCGGGGCCGTCGATCGAGCGGTCGACATGGCTTTCGGCGGCCAGGTTCATGACGATGTCGATGTCGTCGCGGCACAATATCTCCAGCACCGTGCGCTCGTCGCAGATGTCGACCTGCTCGAAACGGTAATTGTGCGCGTTCTCGATCGGCCTCAGCGACGCGAGGTTGCCGGCATAGGTGAGCTTGTCGAGATTGGTGACCCGGTAGGCCGGGTTGGCGCACAGATGCCGGCAGACGGCCGAGCCGATGAAGCCGGCGCCGCCGGTGACCAGGAAATTCATGCCACCTCCTCCGCCGACGCAAACACCTCAGCCATGGCAAGCGTTGGCGCCTTTTGGTCCTTGTCCGAAAGCTGGAAGCCGCCGGGTAGCGCCGGCCACTCGATGCCGATCGCAGGGTCGTCGAAACGGATCGACCGGTCATGCTCGGGCGAATAGGTGTCGGTCACCTTGTAGATCACCTCCGTATCCGGCACGAGCGTGACGAAGCCGTGCGCGAAGCCCTTCGGCACGAGGATCTGGTTGCCCTTCTCAGCCGACACCTCCAGCCCCACCCATTTGCCGAAAGTCGGCGAGGCGCGGCGGATGTCGACCGCGACATCGAACACGCTGCCCCTGACGACGCGCAGCAGCTTGGCTTGCGCGCGCGGCGGCAGTTGGTAATGCAGCCCGCGCAGCACGCCGGCCGCGGCGGAATAGGAATGGTTGTCCTGCACGAAAGCGAGATGGATGCCGGCCTCGGCGAAGCGTTGGGCATTCCAGGTCTCGCTGAAATAGCCGCGCGCGTCGCCGTGCCGTTTCGGCACGATCTCCAGCACGCCGTCGAGGCCGAGCGGCCTGACCTCAAGCACCTCGCTCCTCCATCAGATCGGCCACCCGCCGGCGCAGATAGGCGGCATATTCGTTCTTGCCGAGCCGCGAGGCGCGATCCAGAACCTTGTCGGCGCTGATCCAGTGCTGCTCCAGCGCGATCTCCTCGGGGCACGCGATCTTGATGCCCTGGCGATGCTCGATCGTGCGCACGAAGGACGATGCCTCGAGCAGGCTGTCATGCGTGCCGGTATCCAGCCAAGCATAGCCGCGGCCGAGGCGGTGGACATGCAGCTCACCACGCTCGAGGTAGACATTGTTGACCGCCGTGATCTCGAGCTCGCCGCGCGCCGAGGGGCGGATGGTCGAAGCAATGTCGACCACGTTGTTGTCATAGAAATAGAGACCAGTCACAGCCCAGTTGGACTTCGGCTTTTGCGGCTTCTCCTCGATCGTCAGAGCCTTGGCGGTGACCTTGTCGAAGGAGACCACGCCATAGCGCTCCGGATCGTCGACATAATAGGCGAAGACAGAGGCGCCGCCGTCGCGCGCCGCCGCCTCGCGGCAGAGCTGCGATAGGCCGCCGCCGAAATAGATGTTGTCGCCGAGAATCATCGAAACGCTGTCCTTGCCGATGAAGTCGCGGCCGATGATGAAAGCCTCGGCGAGTCCGTTGGGCTGCGGCTGCTCGGCATAGGAGAGCTCCAGCCCGAATTCGGAGCCGTCGCCCAGCAACGCCTGGAAAACCGGCAAGTCGCGCGGAGTTGAAATGACGAGGATCTGGCGGATTCCCGCGAGCATCAGCACGCTCAGCGGGTAATAGATCATAGGCTTGTCGTAGATCGGCAGTATTTGCTTAGATACAGCTAATGTTAGCGGATAAAGTCGTGTTCCGCTGCCGCCCGCAAGGATAATTCCTTTCAACAAGCTCTCCTTGAACTACCGCGGCCCCCGCCCAGATGCCAAGTTGCCCGTGCTTAGGTTTCGGGCACTGGCTTGTCAATGTCGGGTTTGATTCCTTCCTGACGCTGGTCTCGCTTTCTACCATCCGGCACGCGGTGGTTTCGAGCGAAATCCGACCGCGGCATAAAAAAGGGCCGGCGGGCGCCTGTCGCCCGCCGGCCCTTCTTGCGTCGATCGCGATCAGCCGCGCTTGACCAATGCCCATACGGCCGGCACCAGGCTGGCTGCCAAAGCCACCTTGATCAGGTCGCCGACGATGAAAGGCAGGACGCCGAACTGCCAGGATTTTTCCGGCCCGATGAGCATCGCCAGCCAGGCAAAGCCCATGGCCATCATGAGGACCTCGGCGGTCAGCATGGCGCCGAACAGCTTGAACGGACTGCGGTCCCAGCCGCGATCCGCGGCCCAGCCGGCGATCGCCGCCATGACCACGAAGCCGGCGAGATAGCCGCCCGTCGAGCCCAGCATATAGGCAATGCCAATGCCTTTTTCCGGCGTGCCCTGGAAGACCGGCAAGCCAAAAGCGCCCTCGGCGAGGTAGAGAAGCAGCGTCGCGACGGCCAGCCGCAGGCCAAAGGCCGAGGCGATAAGCAGCACGGCGAGCGTCTGCAGCGAAATGTCGACCGGGCCGAGCACCACTTTGGTCTTGGCCGAAAGCGTGAGCAGCAGGGTTCCGGCAAGCGCCAGGAAGAGCTGGGTCGCGAGCCGCGCGGCGCCTCGCTCCGGCAGAGTGAGTGAAACAAGCGGACGCATCGTGGTTGCAATTGCCATGGTCTTCCTCATTCTGGCCGATTCATCGGGTGGCTGATTTTCTGGCTTTAAGAATCTTCTTGATGCATGTCGTTCTCCCACTTTTGGGCGACATGCATTGATTTTCCTATATTGGCTTCTGTATCGGGCGGCAATCATTTTGCCGCATCGCAAAGGAATCCGGCATGGCGCTTGAGTTCGATACCAGCTTCGACCCGGCCTACGGCCGGGCGGTCATGGTTGCGCCGGATGTGCTGCGCATCACCGCCGGAAATCCGAGCCCGTTCACCTTCCACGGCACCAACAGCTATGTCGTCGGCCGCGAAACGCTGGCGGTGATCGATCCGGGGCCGGAAGACGACGCGCATCTCGAAACGCTGCTCACGGCGATCGCTGGCCGACCGGTCAGCCACATCTTCGTCAGCCACACCCATCGCGACCATTCGCCCCTCGCAGCGCGCCTGAAAGAGCGCACCGGCGCGCCGACACTTGCCGAAGGCCCGCATCGGCCGGCGCGGCCCTTGCGCATCGGCGAGGTCAATCCGCTCGACGCCAGCGCCGACTTGACCTTCGTTCCCGACATCATGCTGGCCGACAATGCGCTGACTGAGGGCGACGGCTGGGCGATCCGCACCGTGCTGACGCCCGGCCACACCGCCAATCATGCCGTCTTTGCCCTCGAGGGAAACGGGATCCTGTTTTCGGCCGACCATGTCATGGCCTGGTCGACGTCGATCGTCGCGCCCCCGGACGGCGCCATGGCCGACTACATGGGCTCCCTCGACACGTTGCTGGCACGCGATGATCGTCTGCTGCTGCCGGGCCATGGCGGGCCCGTGACCGCGCCCCAAAGGTTCATGCGCGGCCTGAAGACGCATCGCAAGATGCGTGAAAGGGCGATCGTGGAACGCATCCGCGCCGGCGACCGGACGATCAGGGAGATGGTCGCGGCGATCTACCGTGACACCGACCCCCGCCTGCACGGCGCCGCGGGACTGTCGGTGCTCGCCCATCTCGAGGATCTGGTCGCGCGCGGCCTGATCGCCACCGAAGGCGACCCCGCGATCGACGGCATTTTCAGTCCCGCCGGCTGATCACTCGGCTGGCGCAGCGCCGACCTGCCCGGCGACTTCCTGGTCGAGCTCGCCGAGGAAATCCGTGATACGGGCGGCGTTGTCGCCGAGATCGTAGCGGCCGTAGCGCGAGGCCGAGCGCATGTCGACGATCACCTGCTCGCCATCGTCGGTGACGCGGATTGCGACGTCGGCCGGCAGTCCCAGCACGAAGCCCCTGGCCAGCGCATTGATCGTAGCTGCGCTCTGCCCGTTGATATCGGGATAAGGCGCCGTCAGTTGCCAGTCGCGGCGGTCGAGCACGGTTTCGACAGCGTCGACGACGGTTTCGAAAGGCAAATTGTAGCTGTGGCTGCTGACCAGCGGATAGGCATCGGCCTGCAGGCTCTGCTCGCCCGGGGTCGGCGGCGAGAGCTCGTTCATGTCGCTCGTCCGGTCGCTGGTGTCCAAAACCGGCGGGTCGTCGAGATCGGTCGAGATGTCGCGCAGCGGCGGGTAGATCGTGGCCCAGTAGACGGCCACGCCGTAGGGCGCCAGCACCAGCAGCGCCAGCAGCGCGCCGACGCTGAGATCGCGGCCGCCGCGATCGCCGAAACTCCAGACCCTCGACAGGCCGAGACCCGCCAGCAACAGGGCGAGCGCCGCGAGCAGCGCAACGACCGCAAGCACCCACAGGAAAGGCGGCGTCTCGACGAATCCGAGCCGGTAACCAGCAACGGCGGTGAGCATAAGGACGAGGGAAAATGCCCCGATCCGCCTCGACCAGCCGGCCGCCCTCGACGTCTTCCGTTCAGGAATAGATGCCATTCTCTGCCGTATCGTCCCAACCCGGGCCGAGAGTTAGCGGTTTTTGGCTCGGGCTTGAAGCCGAAAGATCGAACATTTTTCGTCAATCCGTCGGCAGGCGATAATCCTTGAACTGGGCGCGCAGACTGGTCTTCTGAATCTTGCCGGTGGCGGTGTGCGGAATTTCGCCGACGAATGCGACGTCGTCGGGCATCCACCATTTCGCCACCTTGCCGCTCATGAAGGTGAGGATATCGCCCTTGCTCGGCTCCCGGCCGGGCTTGGTGACGACGACCAGCAAGGGCCGCTCGCCCCATTTGGAATGCGGGATGCCGATCGCCGCCGCCTCCGCCACGTCCGGGTGGCCGACGGCGAGATTCTCCAGGTCGATGGTCGATATCCATTCGCCGCCGGACTTGATGACATCCTTGGCGCGGTCGGTGATCTGCATGTAGCCGCTGGCGTCGATATGGGCGACATCGCCGGTGTCGAACCAGCCATCGGTATCGAACTGCTCGGCGCCTGCCCCGCCATAATAGCCGCGGGCCACGGCCGGGCCACGCACCTTGAGATGCCCGAAGGTCTCGCCGTCCCAGGGCAGCGCGTTGTTTTCGTCGTCGGTTACTTTCATTTCGACGCCGAAGGGGGGAAAGCCCTGCTTGGCCTGGATATCGAGCCGCGCCTCGCCGGTCAGCGTCTCATATTGCGGCTTCAGCGTGCAGAGCGTGCCCAGTGGCGACATCTCGGTCATGCCCCAGGCATGCACCACCTGCACATCGTAATCATCCTGGAATTTTGCGGTGATGGCGCGCGGACAGGCAGCCCCGCCGATCACGACCTTCTTCAGATAAGGCAGCTTCTTGCCGGTCTCTTCCAGATATTGCAGCAGCATCATCCAGACCGTCGGCACGGCGGCGCTGAAGGTCACCTTTTCGGTGTCGAGCAGTTCGTAGATCGAGGCGCCATCCATCTTGCAGCCCGGCATCACCAGCTTGGCGCCGATCATCGGTCCGCTCTGGCCGAGTCCCCAGGCATTGGCGTGGAACATCGGCACCACAGGCAGCGCCACATCGCGCGTCGACAGGCCCATGGCGTCGGGCATGGCGGCCATCATGGCGTGAAGGACATTGGAGCGGTGACTGTAAAGCACGCCTTTGGGGTCGCCCGTCGTGCCCGAAGTGTAGCACATGCCGGCGGCGGTATTCTCGTCGAACGTCTTCCAGGCGAAATCGCCGTCGGCCTCCGCCAGCCATTCCTCGTAAGCGACGGCATTCGCCAGCGACGTTTGCGGCATATGCGCCCGGTCCGTCAGCACGATCACTCGTCGCAGCGATCCAACCGCACCGGCGATCTTTTCCAGCAGCGGCACGAAGGTGATGTCGACGAAAATCGCCTTGTCCTCGGCATTGTTCATGATCCAGGCGATCTGCTCGGGAAAAAGCCTCGGATTGAGCGTGTGATAGATCGCGCCGATGCCCATGATGCCGTACCAGGCTTCGATATGGCGGGCCGTGTTCCAGGCAAGGGTCGCGATGCGATCGCCGAGCCTGAAGCCGTCACGCTCCAGCCGCTGCGCCACCTTGAGCGACCGGTGATGGATTTCGGCAAAGGTCGTGCGCACGATCGGCCCTTCGATCGAGCGCGACACCACCTCCCTGCTGCCGTGCTGGCGTTCGGCGTGGTCGATCAGCTTATGGCAAAGCAGCGGCCATTCCTGCATCAATCCGAGCATCTATTCCTCCCCTTTGCGCATTCGCGTCGTTTGTTCCGCACATTGTGGACGAACTGGCGGATTGTCCAGCCGCCATAAGTCGAAGCCAGGACGGATCGAAGAACCGGGAAAACCGCCATAATCCGGCCATCCTCGCCGTTAAGTTTCGTTAACGGGCTGGGTGAGATTGGCGAATGGAGTGGTTCGCATGGACGCGCAGCTCGACGAAAAGGCCCTCGAAAGCACGCTTGCCGAAAGTCTGGACGATCTGACGCCGGACATCAAAACCGTTTCCGAAGATGAATTTGCCGAGGTCGTCGGCGGGGCGCTGGAGGCCGTCGGCGGAACGTTGCTGTTCAAGATGCGCGTCGAAAACGGCGAGAACGGTGAGCATGTCGCCGCCGCCTGCATCGGCGACGCGGGCAATCGCCAGTTCCTGTTGCTGACGCTGCCGACCAGCGGCGGCGCGCTCAAGGTCGAAACCGCGGCAAGAAGCACCAATCCCGTGGCTGGCATTGCCGCCGCCTATGCCGGGCTCATGGATGCCTTCAAGACGGCCGCCTGACGGCTGGCCACAGACATTCAATGAATGGTGATGACGTCTCGCGCTGCGCCGGCTTGCGCGGCGCATTGGCTCAACACATGTAAGTC
>SAPZ01000059.1 GCA_004020875.1 Mesorhizobium sp. | reverse complement strand
CCATGATGTCGGATTCCTTCATGATCAGAAGGTCTTCGCCATTGAGCTTGACTTCGGTGCCCGACCACTTGCCGAACAGGATGCGATCGCCGGCCTTGACGTCCAGTGGGACGAGCTTGCCGGCTTCGTCACGGGCGCCGGAACCAACGGCGATGATCTCGCCTTCCTGCGGCTTTTCCTTTGCCGTATCCGGGATGATGATCCCGCCAGCGGTCTTGGATTCGGATTCGACCCGGCGAACGACCACGCGGTCATGCAGCGGGCGGAACTTCGACTTTGCCATTTTCGGATTTTTCCCTGGTGCGGATGTTGAGGGGTTTTTGTTAGCACTCGCGATGGACGAGTGCTAACGCGATAGTGAGGTAGGCTGTAAGCGGGCACTCGTCAAGACGGACGAGGGCAGGCGAGGAGCTCTGGCCCCCTCCCCGGTGGAACCCAACGCATACGCGCATCCGCGTTGATGGCTGCGAGCCCCACATTTCCATTGAATTCGGCGTCATGACGCCAACTTGCGCGCGCCGCTTCCAAGTCGTCAGTCGTGCTGCCGTCAGCACGAACATAGGGCTGCGCTTCACTTCCCGTCGAAGCCGCGGCAAGCAGCGTCGCCGTCAGCACGCTCCTTTGCAGATGCTTGCCAAAGGTGGACAGTGAGCGCACCTGCGCCGGGCTGTTGGTGCGAACGTAAGACGTCATTGACAACTCCTTTTTGCAAGTCGAGCCCTTCTCCACCTTCGGCCGCCGTCGACGCGAAGAAGTCCGCATCGCGTTGATGACGAGCTGCGAAAAAGAGAAAGATGTGTTTGATGGCTGCGGCCCCAACGGTGCCTTCAGATTTGAGATCACTTCCGCCGCGAGCGGCTGAAGCTCCTCGCAACGTCACAATCGAATCTGCTGCCAAGCCTCCAGGAAAGGAGAGCATTGCTCATCTCGCGCTTGTGCATGCAGTCAACCTTCGATCCGTGTTGCCACATCTCAAGTGCAAATGCCGTGCCAAAGCTCACTGGGTAGTGAACGCATGGCTCTCCCTGAAAACCTCACAAATCCAGCATGGTCAATTGTGCGGAACCCGACATGCGTCTTCTGCCACTGTCAGCTTTCGGACAGGCATGACGCGTTTCGCGCCGACCACCGGTCGATCGGTTTTGGGGCCGGTCTGTTCGCCTCATAAGAGCGCGTCACGTTGCGTAGCGGTTTCCCGAGCGCCGCCACATGACACTGGACCTGCAGGTAGCACCGGCTTCTCATCCAGCCTTGCTTTGGCCCCTTCGCGTATCAAATTCCCGCTGGCGAGCCCTGCTTTCATAGATCGCACCATGCCGGATGTCTGCTCTGGCGCCCGACCCGCTGGCACGATCTCGATCCGGCATAAGGGCGCAGCATCTTTGCAGGCCGTTTCATCCCGGCGTCCTGCTTGGCTGAAAGACCGCACTTGGCGAGCGGTCTCCATGCTCTCTCCAAGGACCATCCCTGCGGCTGGCTTGTCGACCTATGGGCGGGTCCGGCCGCCCGAAACCCTCGCCATCAGCTTTTTTCCCCGCCGCCTGCGGCGGCTTCCTCGCGCCGCTTCGCTCACAAAAAAGCTGCCCGCTCGGATCCTTCGCTGTCGCTGCGGCCCTGTCGGATTCAGGCGGTCCTGACGCGCCCATTACGGTGCGCCATCGCAGGGGATGGTCCCCGGCGAAACCACAAAAGGAGACTTCGAAATGACCGCGATCGGTTACGTCAACAAGCAGGAAAACGGCGCCTACAAGGGCCAGCTCAAGACGCTCAGCGTCCGCGCCGACATCGATATCGTCCCCAACCAGGCCAAGAGCGCCGACAACCATCCCGACTTCCGGGTGCTTACGCAAGGAGTCGAAGTTGGCGCCGGCTGGATCCGCACCGGCGAGACTTCCGGCAAGGATTATGTGAGCCTGTCGATTGCAGCGCCGGAGTTCGGACCGCGCAAGCTCTACGCCAATCTCGGCCGCGCCGCCGGCCAGGACGATCACGACACCTACGCCATCATCTGGAACCCGGCCGACTGACCGGCCGAGATAGAGCCTCGCGCCGCAGCCCCGGCGCGGGGCTCATTCCCAGGAGTTCCACCCAAACCCCGTCCGCCCTAAAGGGCGGCGAAAACTCTCCCCCGACTCTTCGCCCGTCCCCGAGACGATCTCCCTCGCCCATCCTCGCCCTCGCTTGTCCGAAGCGAAACGAGGATCATCATGGACGACGAAAACGAACGCGCGGCCCGCGCGAAAAAGGGCAGCCCGTTTCTCAGCACAGCCCAAGCCGCCTTCTATATCGGGCTCTCCCAGCGCACGCTCGAAAAGATGCGGCTCAAGGGCGGCGGCCCGAAATTCCGCAAGCACGGCCGCTATGTCCGCTATCACATCGACGAACTCGACCATTGGTCGAAAGGACACCCGCAGCACTCCACCGCCGGCGATGGCAAGGCCGGTTCCGGCCAGGGCGGCACGGGAGGCCGTTCATGAGGCGGCGCCCTTCCATCCATCTGATCGGCAGCCGCCTGAGGCGTGTTCGAGCCCGTAAGACGGTCGCCTTGGCCGCGGCCGGTCTCGGTCTTTTGGGCTTCACGGCGCTGGGAAAGCCCACCCCTTGGCTGGTCTGGAACGCCTCGGCCAGCGCGCCGATCGGCCTTTACCGCATCGCTGCGGGAGCGCTGGCGCGTGGCGATCTCGTGCTCGTGCGCCCGCCTGAATACGCGGCGTATCTCGCCGCCGAGCGCAGCTATCTGCCTCGCAATGTGCCGCTGGCAAAACGTCTTGCAGCGCTGCCGGACGATAATGTCTGCGCCTTCAATGACGCCATCATCATCGGCGGCGACATCGTCGCGCGCCGGCTCAAAATCGACGCCGAAGGCCGACCTTTGCCATGGTGGAACGGCTGCCGAGCGCTCGGGGATAACGAGGTTTTCCTGCTCGGCAGCGACAAAAACCGCTCCTTCGACAGCCGCTATTTCGGGCCTGTTCCCACTCAAAATGTCATCGGGAGGCTCGTACCGCTATGGACCGAGTGACCCTCCTCTTGTTGGGCATGATCGCCATTGCGCCATGCGCCTGTTCCGCCTCGACCGGCGCTGAGCCGGTCGCCATCTCCCAAAGTCCGCAGCTGCGAAAGTGGCAGACGTTGGTATCGGAAGCAAGCCGGCGCTTCCATATTCCCCAAGCCTGGATCTA
The DNA here is from genome assembly GCA_004020875.1 of Mesorhizobium sp. Taxonomy (GTDB): domain Bacteria; phylum Pseudomonadota; class Alphaproteobacteria; order Rhizobiales; family Rhizobiaceae; genus Mesorhizobium. Next base: position 609 of record SAPZ01000059.1, on the reverse strand, counting down.
TGCCGTCATGGCTGCCGAAAGCGGCGGCAAGACAATGCGCGGCGGCCGCCCCATCACCTCCCCCGCTGGCGCCATGGGCCTCATGCAGGTGATGCCCGGCACCTATGAGGAGATGCGGGTCGAACACGGCCTTGGGCCTAACCCCCACGATCCGCGCGACAATATCCTGGCCGGCACGGCCTATCTCAGCGCCATGTATGACCGCTTCGGATTTCCTGGCCTGTTTGGCGCCTACAATGCCGGTCCCGAGCGCTACGACGAGCATTTGAAGCGTGGCAAACCGCTGCCAGAAGAGACCGTCGAGTACCTCGACCAACTCAAGGCGGCCGGAGTTTCGGCGGCCGACATCGAGGCGTTCGAAAGCCAATCTGTCGCTCCAAAGGCGCAAATCGCTCCTCTCGGACGGTCGCTGTTCTTCATTCATGACGGTGTTCACTCAGGCGTGCGAAACGGCGATCTCTTCGTGCCGCTCGGCAAGGACGGCGCGCAGCCGAAGGAGCCGGTGCGTTAGCCATGGGCGGACGGGGGCGCGTCTGGCGGGGCTGGGCGCGTAATGCCGCCCGTAATCGAGGCAAGCGCTTGGTCGAGCAGCAAAACTGTGCGTCGACT
>SAPZ01000058.1:0-2500 GCA_004020875.1 Mesorhizobium sp. | reverse complement strand
AGCTAAGGTCCCCAAGTTATGGCTAAGTGGGAAAGGATGTGAGGATCCCAAAACAACCAGGATGTTGGCTTAGAAGCAGCCATCATTTAAAGAAAGCGTAACAGCTCACTGGTCTAAATAAGGGTCTTTGCGCCGAAAATGTAACGGGGCTAAAGCCATACACCGAAGCTTAGGGTTCGTGAGCAATCACGAGCGGTAGCGGAGCGTTCTGTAAGCTGATGAAGCCGTACCCGTGAGGGGCGGTGGAGGTATCAGAAGTGCGAATGCTGACATGAGTAACGTAAGGGGAGTGAGAGACTCCCCCGCCGAAAGACCAAGGGTTCCTGCTTAAAGTTAATCTGAGCAGGGTTAGCCGGCCCCTAAGACGAGGCGGAAACGCGTAGTCGATGGGAACCACGTTAATATTCGTGGGCCTGGAGGTAGTGACGGATCACACAAGTTGTCCAATCTTATCGGATTGAACGGGCAGCGGAGTGGTTCCAGGAAATAGCTCCTCCTTATAGACCGTACCCGAAACCGACACTGGTGGTCAGGTAGAGTATACCAAGGCGCTTGAGAGAACTATGCTGAAGGAACTCGGCAAATTGCACGCGTAACTTCGGAAGAAGCGTGACCCTTTTTAGCGCAAGCTAGGGAGGGTGGCACAGACCAGGGGGTAGCGACTGTTTATCAAAAACACAGGGCTCTGCGAAGCCGCAAGGCGACGTATAGGGTCTGACGCCTGCCCGGTGCTGGAAGGTTAAGAGGAGGGGTGCAAGCTCTGAATCGAAGCCCCAGTAAACGGCGGCCGTAACTATAACGGTCCTAAGGTAGCGAAATTCCTTGTCGGGTAAGTTCCGACCTGCACGAATGGCGTAACGACTTCCCCGCTGTCTCCAGCATAGACTCAGTGAAATTGAATTCCCCGTGAAGATGCGGGGTTCCTGCGGTTAGACGGAAAGACCCCGTGCACCTTTACTATAGCTTTACATTGGCATTCGTAGTGGCATGTGTAGGATAGGTGGTAGGCTTTGAAGCCTGGGCGCCAGCTCAGGTGGAGCCACCCTTGAAATACCACCCTTATTACTATGGATGTCTAACCGCGGCCCGTTATCCGGGTCCGGGACAATGTATGGTGGGTAGTTTGACTGGGGCGGTCGCCTCCTAAAGAGTAACGGAGGCGCGCGATGGTGGGCTCAGAACGGTCGGAAATCGTTCGCTGAGTGCAATGGCATAAGCCTGCCTGACTGCGAGACTGACAAGTCGAGCAGAGACGAAAGTCGGTCATAGTGATCCGGTGGTCCCGCGTGGAAGGGCCATCGCTCAACGGATAAAAGGTACGCCGGGGATAACAGGCTGATGACCCCCAAGAGTCCATATCGACGGGGTTGTTTGGCACCTCGATGTCGACTCATCGCATCCTGGGGCTGGAGCAGGTCCCAAGGGTATGGCTGTTCGCCATTTAAAGCGGTACGTGAGTTGGGTTCAGAACGTCGTGAGACAGTTCGGTCCCTATCTGCCGTGGGTGTAGGAATATTGAAAGGATCTGTCCCTAGTACGAGAGGACCGGGATGGACGGATCTCTGGTGGACCTGTTGTGGCGCCAGCCGCATTGCAGGGTAGCTATATCCGGACGGGATAACCGCTGAAGGCATCTAAGCGGGAAACCCACCTTGAAACGAGTATTCCCTGAGAACCGTGGAAGACGACCACGTTGATAGGCCGGGTGTGGAAGAGCGGCAACGCTTGAAGCTTACCGGTACTAATAGTTCGATAGGCTTGATCGTTCTCATTACTCATATCCATCAGCGCTCACGCATGAGCGGCCCCTTCGGGGCCAAAGCTTAAGCGAGGGCGCCGGACGACCGGCGACGCGCAGTCGCGCTTGCGGGCATCGCCCGTCGGCAAAACGCAAATGTCGCCTTGGCACAGACGCGACGATCCCTCGGATCGCGCTGCGACGATCCTTCGGATCGCGCTTGAACAGCTTCTCGATTGAACATGCGTTTTGCCGACCTGGTGGTTATGGCGGAGCGGCTGCACCCGATCCCATTCCGAACTCGGCCGTGAAACGCTCCAGCGCTGATGGTACTTCGTCTCAAGACGCGGGAGAGTAGGTCGCTGCCAGGTCTGCTAAACGCATGTTCAACTCTCATCTTCTCTCTACGATAACGGCCCGCCAAACGGGAGCCCGGGCCGCAAAAGCGGCCCTTTCATTTGGTGAGCCACCTACCTATTTGTAGGCCTTCCTGTTCCTAGGCTCGGGCTTACGTCCAGGAACGCAAGCAAACGCTTGCTCGTAGTCGCAAGCAAACGCTTGCTCGTAGTCGCAAGCAAACGCTTGCTCGTAGTCGCAAGCAAACGCTTGCTCGTAGGTGACGCGGGGTGGAGCAGCCCGGTAGCTCGTCAGGCTCATAACCTGAAGGTCACAGGTTCAAATCCTGTCCCCGCAACCAAACTCAAAACGGTCCGTTCCGGACACATAGGTTACAGTTTATACTGGAGACATGGGTAACACTTT
>SAPZ01000057.1 GCA_004020875.1 Mesorhizobium sp. | reverse complement strand
CTCTCCGTCCGCTTCGCGGCCACCTCTCCCCCGCCTTTGGCGGGGGCGAGGAACCGAGCATTGATACGCTAGCCCACCACAACGACAAAATGCTTTGTCACCGGCTCGAGGATCTTCCATGTGCCCTTGAAATCCGCCTCGACGACGAAGGCGTCGCCGGGACCGACCTCGACCGGCTCGCCGCCGTCGGGCGTGATGATGATGCGGCCGGCGATCATGTGGACGAATTCATAATCGGTGTAGGTGGCATGATAGGTGCCGGGCGAGGCGCGCCAAGTGCCGGACATCACCTTCCCATCCCCGGTCGTGTGCTGCACGGCCGTCTGCATGGTCGGCCTGCCCTCGACGACGACCCAGCCCGGCAGGTCGCCGGCCTCCGCATGCTCGACGGCGCCGAATTTGAAAATGGTGGGTCTGGTCATCGAATGCTCCTTCGGTTCGCCGGAATTGGCTGGCGACGGCATAGCCGATGGCCGCATGGGTTGCACGCGGCGATGCGACAGCGAGGGGCGATGCGGCGACGGGTGCCTAAAGCGCGTCGCCATCCTTCGGATTCGCTCCATGCGCTTTAGGTGTTTTATTTTTGCGCAAGTCTTTATCCCGGAACCGGTTCCCACCTTCGGGAGACATGCTTTGAAGGTCCGCGGCTGAGGATCCGATGGGTTTCGCCTCAGCCGCATTCCCCATGAAATCAGAAAGCCCGCCTGGCGGCGGGCTTTCAGTTTAGTGCCACATCAAAGTGGAATGGAAGATGGTGGCTTTGCGACAATGCCGCTCAGCTTTTCGCGCCTGACCAAAACAGGCTTTTCGTAAGTCTTCTTCAAAGGTACCCCCCTTTCAAGGCTTTCGTAGGTCCGCATGTGCAGCTTTATAGCTGGCGCGGCCTATATGCTGTAGCACATTAGCAACACTTCACGGACGTTCCGCAGGGCTCGCGGCGTTAAGCATCACTGTCCCGTTTCGGGACTGGCACCCGTCTTGCTATGAAGAGATTGCCGGTGTCCTCCCGCCGGTCCTGATCGGGGGATCAGGTTTAAATCTCGCCGGGCCTGTGGGCTTTGGGCATCAGGGTAGGCCCGGCGAGTTTTCTTTTCCACCGTTGTGCTGACACCGCTATGCCCGCTGGCGGGCGCCCCGCCTTCACTCCGCGGCCTGCAGTTGCTTCCTGCGCGCCGGCTGCCTGCGCCGGTGGCCGGCCTTGAGCGTGACGGCCGTCTTTTTGGAAAGGGCTCCGGTCACCGCGTCGATCATACCGAAGGCCACGAAGTCCGCGTTAAGAGTGGTAGCCAGTTCCGCCGCGGCCTCGACGTCACCATTGCCGACTTCCGACCAGAAAACGATGCCTACCCGAAGCTTCGCCTTGACGCGCTTCAGCCGACGAACCATGAAGCGCGCGTGCCGGGTGGATTGGCGGTTGAGGAAGCCGATCACGACGGCATCGATGGTTTCGAGGTCGAGACGGCGGATCGCCAATGGTTCGAGCTCGGTAAAGCTCGCCTTCGACACTGAAGCGCCCTGCACTTCCAGCACCTGCGCCAGCATCGCGGCGGCAGCGTCGTCGAGCTCGCCGCGCCCGCCGGCGCAGAGCACTGCGATCCCCGAGCCGTCGGGCAGATCGACCTCCTCTTCCTCCACCCCGGCCTCGGCAGGCTTGGTTTCGCCGGAGTTCTTCTCGCCAGCCTTCCTGTCGGCTGCTTTCTCATCGGCAGCGGCCGCCTGCTCGCTCTCTTCCTCCTCGGCCTCCTGCTGGGCGCTGTCGTCGAGATTGGCGACCAGCGTCATGGCGCTGTCGGCGAGCTGCCTGCGCTGCGCGTCGTCCATGACGCCGCGCTCCCGGTCCTGCTCGCCGAGCAGCAGCGCGGGAATCGCGACCTGGTCGTAGAACTGGAACAGGTATTTTTCCTCCAGCATCTCCTCGGCGTGGTCGGTCGCCTCGTCCGGGTCGCCGGCCAGGAGCCGCTGGTAGAGCCTGGCATGCGGCTCCAGCACCGGCTCGTTGCCGAACAGGACGTCGAGGAACTCGAACTGCGGCACGTGCCGGCCAAGCACCACCAGGCAGACGGTGAGCGGCGTCGACAGCACCAGGCCGATCGGCCCCCAGAGCCAGGTCCAGAAGATCGCGGCCACGATGATGGCCAAAGGCGAGAGCCCGGTGTGCGAGCCGTAGAGCCACGGCTCGATGACGTTGCCGGTGACGAGCTCCACCACGACGAAAAGCGCGGCGGTCCACAACAGCAGCGACCAGCCGGGCGCCACGGCCAAAGCCAGGAACAGCGGCAGCAGCGCGCCGATGATCGGGCCGATATAGGGCACGAAGCGCAGCGCCAGCGCCAGCAGGCCCCAAAGCAGCGCGTTGGGGATGCCGAGCACCCAGAGCCCGATGGTGATGGGCACGGCGTAGATGATGTTGACCACCAATTGCATCAGCAGATACTGGCCGACGCGCTTGCCGGCATCCTGCAGCGCCTGCGTGGTGCGATGGAGGTCGCCATAGCCGACCAGCCGGATGAAGCGGTCGCGCAGGTCCTCGCGCTCCATCAGCATGAAGATGACGACGATGACGACGAGGCCGGCGGAGCCGAGCGGGCTGAGCAGCGGCCCGATCAGGTTCTGCAGCACCTCGAGCGGCTTTTCATGCGAGACGACCTCGACCGGGATGGGCTCGCGCTTCGGCGCCTGGGCGGCCGAGGGCAGCTGCGGCTCCTGGCGATCGATCTCCTGCCCGACGCGCTCGATGACGCCGCCCAGGCGCGCGATGATGCCGCCGCCGAGGCCGTTTTCCTTCAGCGCGCGGACCTTGGTCAGGATGTTGATCTGGTAGACGGGGATGTTCTGCGCGAGATCGCTGACCTGGGTGGCGACGACGAAGGAGAACAGCGAAAGCGCGGCGAAGGCGCCGGCGACGCTGGCGATGACCGCCGCGATGCGCGGAACGCCGGCGCGCTTCAGCGAGGACACGACCGGCGCGATGGCGAAGGTCAAAAGCAGCGCGACGGCGATCGGCAGGAACACCTCGCGCCCGAAATAGAGCGCCGCGACCGTGACAACCACGCTCGCCACCGTCGGCAGCGCCGTGCGCGGATGGCCCCTGGACGCGGCGAGCAGGCCTTCCAGCCTCGGCTCCGACGCCCCGTTCCCGCGATTGGCCGCCACCATCGAGCCTCCATGCCGTGCGTCCGGCAATGATCCCAGATACTTCGCCGGCGTGCAACGCGCCGAAGCCCGGTCGGTTGCAGTTGCTCTAATAAATATCCGGGTTCATGAGATTGTGGGGCGAAGCGATGTGTCGCATCCGCAGCCTTACGTCCTGCCAACGCGCTGTCCGGGCTCGGCAATCGGGCGGCTCGGCGGGAACATGGACCGCCCGAAATCGTTTTGTTCTCGAAGGGGCGTCCTCGAAACTCAAGGAGGCAGCGATGAAAAAGCTTCTGCTTGCTTCGATGATCGCCATCGCCTCGGCGTTCGCGATCGCGCCGGCCAGCGCCGCCAGCGTGCAACTCGGTATCGGCGTCGGTCCGGGCTATGACGATGGCTACTATAACGACTATGGCGGCTATTATCCGCACCGCTACTACCGCCATGTCTACAATGACAGCTACTACAATGATGGTTACTACAATGGCGGTTACGTGGTGCGCTACCACCATCGCCATAACTGCCGCACAGAGCTGATAACGCACTGGCGCCATCACCACCGCGTGACGGAAGAAGTGCGCGTGTGCGGTAACGGCTACAACAACTACTAGCAAGAACCACTGGTAAGCCCGCATCGTTGCGCGGGGCGGTTCGTCGCCCCGCGCAATCGTGCGTCAGGCCCGATAAGGCGCCTGGCGTCTCCAGCACTCTCCAACCGAGCTGATGCTGCTACCCCCGGCGAGCGAATATTAGCAGTTGTGGGAACACCGGGCGGCTCGCGCGCGTTTATAGGGTGATCGACCTTCAGGAGGAGGTTGCCCCATGAAAAAGCTCCTATTTGCTTCGGTGATCGCAGTCGCGTCGGCGGCGGCTACAGTAGCGCCGGCGGATGCGCATAGTTTCCTCGGACTCGGTTTCGGGCCGTTCGGCGGCTTTCCGTTCTACGGCGGTCCGTTCTATGGGGACTATGGCGGCCCGTTCTACGATTATGGCGGCCGCTATTACGGCCCGCGCTACTATGACGACTATTATCCCGGCTACGTGGTCCGCTATCCGCACTACCGGTATTACAGGCATCACCGGCACTACTACGTCTTTCACCACCGGTACCACCATAGGCACTACTACCGGCACCACAGGCACTATTACAGGTACTAGGCGGTAGGCGACTGGCTGATCTCCCCCTTGCGGGGGAGATGTCCGGCCGGACAGAGGGGGGCGCGAAGGATCGCGGCTTATCGATGCTGGACTTGCTGCGGATTGTATAAGGGCAGCGGCAGCCAAAGACCGGGACGCTGGCGGGACAGCGCCCCCTCTGCCCTGCCGGGCATCTCCCACGAGGGGGGAGATTGGCAGCTCGTGCGCCTTGCAAATCCCCGCCAAAATGCCATCTAAATCACCGGCATCCAGGAGAATCACGTGACGCAGCGAAGCGGCAGCGCCGACCTGCCGCTGCATGGCGGGCGGGTCCCGAAATGGCTGGGCGAGCGCATGACGAAGCTCGGCGCGGTGCTGTGCGAGGCGATCATCCACCATTACGGCCGCGACGAGCTTCTGCGGCGCCTGGCACATCCCTTCTGGTTCCAGTCCTTCGGCGCCGTGATGGGCATGGACTGGCATTCCTCCGGCATCACCACTTCCGTCATCGGCGCGCTGAAGCGCGGGTTGAACCCGCTCGCGGGCGAGCTCGGCATCCATGTCTGCGGCGGGCGCGGCGCGCATTCGCGCAAGACGCCGGGAGAATTGCTGGCGATCGGCGAGCGCGTCGGCCTTGACGGCGATGCTCTCGCCACCGCCAGCCGGCTGGTCGCCAAGGTGGACAGCGCCGCCGTGCAGGACGGCTACGACCTCTATCTGCACGGCTTCATCGTCGCCGATGACGGACGCTGGGTGGTGGTGCAGCAGGGCATGAACGGCGACGCCCGCCAGGCGCGCCGCTACCACTGGCTCTCGGAGGGCTTGACCAGCTTCGTCGACCAGCCGCATGCGGCGATCGAGGGCGAGCGCCAAGGCGAGATCATAAACCTCACCGACCACCGCGCCGAAAAAGCGCGCGGCGGCCAGGTCGAGCTGCTCAAGACCATGAGCCCGGAAAAGATCCTGACCGAGCTTGCCGTGCTGGAACCCCAACCCGAGCCCGAGCCCGCCGCGCAGCCGCTGCTGCCCAACCTCGTCATGCCGGCGCATCACGACGTGCGCGAAAGCGACATCGTCATGCGCCGCCTGCATGGCAACATCGCCTCGGCCATCGAAAGCGGCCCGAAGGATTTTCCTGAATTGCTCTTAGTGCCCGGCATCGGCCCGCGCACGGTGCGGGCTCTGGCCATGGTCTCGGAGGTGGTGCACGGCGCGCCCTGCCGCTTCTCCGACCCGGCGCGCTTCTCGCTCGCCCACGGCGGCAAGGACCGCCACCCCTTCCCCGTGCCGCTGAAAGTCTATGACGAGACGATCGCGGTGCTGAAATCGGCGGTGGGCAAGGCCAAGCTCGGGCGGGATGAGGAGTTGCAGGCGCTCAAGCGGCTGGATGGGGAGTCGCGGCGGATGGAGAGGTATGTGACGGGGCCGAGCCTGAAGGAGATCGTGGCGGGCGAGATGGACCAGTCGCATCTGCTGGGGGGACGGAGTGTGTTTGGGTGGGAGAGAGGGCCGATCGCAGATGCATCGAAACCGCAGGAGAAAGACGCTTAGCGCGGAGCGGAATCCGGTTAATTGGTCCCCGGCAAGGCGTTTTGCTACCGGACCCGGTGCACGGCGGTTCCGCCACCAACCAGGAGCGCGACCAATCCCAGCGACATGTAGATCCAAAAGCGGAATTGCAGAGACGCGAGTTCCGGCTGCCACGCCGGGAACTGCGACAGCCAAGCAAGCGTAACCGCCTGTCCGAAGGCGACCAGCACCGCGATCAGCGGCACGAGCACAATCGCGAGAGTGGGCCGAGCGCGCGGCGCGGCATCTGAAGGTCGAGCTAAAGCGGGCCAACGTCACTTATGACGAGCTGGCAGAGCGCATGAAGGCGCATGGCTTCAGGGAGACAAAAGCAAGCATCGCCAACAAACTGGCGCGGGCAACTATGTCCGCGCATTTCTACTTGGCCGCACTTGCCGCCACCGGGAAAGAGAGCGTAAGCCTAGGGGATATCTAGGGGCTTTTCGGGGTGGGGAATGTCTAATTGGAAGCGTTGGCCGCTTGCGCTGATCATTTGCTTTTCGCTTAGTGGAACAATCTCTTGGTCACAGCAATCGCTACCCCAAAGCACCGACCATCAAAGCGAAAACGCCAAAAGTCCGGCAACCCAAAGCCCCCAAGGAAGCCCACAAGACAAATCGGTTGCGGCTCAAGCCCCCGACGATGACGGCAGCGGCGGGGACAAAGATGAATCCCAGCCCGGCGATAAGCCAGCCAAAGCCTGGCTCGTCTGGTTTGTTGATCTTTTCGAGGCGCACGACAAATTTTGGGTCGCCTTCGGCACCGTAATCATAGCGGCTTTCACGACCATCCTTGGCTTCTCGACAGTCTTCCTTTGGCGAGCTACCAGACGGCTGGTTTTGGGGGCTGAGGACACTGCCAGACGACAGTTGCGGCCCTATGTCTTTCTCGACCCTCAGAAAGAAATGACATTTGTCCGGCACCCATCCACTGATCACACAGTCGAGATCGAGATTCACGTCAAGAACTTGGGCTTGACCCCGGCCCACGACGTCGTGGGGATTAGCTGGGTCGCTTTGGAAAGGTGGCCTCTCCCGGAAGGCTTTTCCTTCGAAGGGCCGATGATCGAGGACCACCCCGTAACGCGTAGCGTAATCCCGCCCAACGGGACGGCTCATTACCACACGGGCAGCGCTCGCCCTATGACCCCTGCAGAGATGGCAGCTATCGATAGCGGTGAACTTCGCCTCTACGTTTACGGGCACATTCACTACACCGATAGTTTCGGCCGTCCCCATTGGACCAACTTCTGCCACGGGAGCACCACGTTGGGGAAACAGGGTTTCCGCACTGCCATGGCAAAGTCCGATCGCCACAACGACGCAGACAGAAATTAGGAGAAGGCAACGCCTGATCAAGTCAGCACCCGCTGACATGTGGGTCTAGGTTTGTCGCCGGGCCCGTGGCGTTTGCGCCATAATACCGCAATTTCCTCACCCCACCTTCCTCCCCATCATCCCATAGTGCACCGCGAGCAGATCCAGCCCCACCTTCAGCAACCTCACCACCACATCCCTTCCCTCGCCGCTGCGCTCCGCGATGGCCTTCACCGACTGGCCTTCGAGGCAGGTTTTGCGCACCACCTCCGCCACATCCCAATGGGCGAGCGCCGCCGCGGCATGGGCATGGGCGCGGCCGGCTGAGAGGACGCGGTCGGGGACGCCGCCGCCCATGCGGCTGGCGTCGACGCGCTCGCTCCAGGATTGCGGCTGCAGGCCGTGGCGCTCGGCGCGTTCGAAATCGTCGCGAAAACGCTGGCCCGCCTCGCGCTGCTGGCGGGTGAGCGAGGTGATGCCGGTGAGCGGGTCGACATTGCGCAGGCGCACGATGCCGCCGGTGGAGGTGTAGCCGCCGTTCGAGACTTCGTAGACGCGCCGCGCCTCCGCCGTGCCGGCGGTGAGGCGCTGGCGGCCGAAGGCGTCCTGCTTCAGCGCGAAGTCGTGGCCGACCTCGCGGCGGATGCGCACCTGCTCGGCCTCGCCCTTGGGGAGTTTTGGGGGTTGGGGTTTTTTCGAGGGTTTGCGGGGCATGGATGGGGTCCTTTGTGGG
>SAPZ01000056.1 GCA_004020875.1 Mesorhizobium sp. | reverse complement strand
ACGACGATGGAGAGAAAGTCTCGGAAAATACGACCGATTAAGACGGCAAGATAAAAGGCGCACATTGTGCAGCGATCGGGTGGTTGTTTTTACTGGGATTTTTGGCGCCCTCGGCACATTGGGTGTCATTGCCGCAATGTGCATTCCGATGCTAAACTATTGTATCCACTCAAGAGTTTACAGTGTGTTTTTGATTGACGATTGCGATCGTCCACGAATTTCTGGAGGTGGCTCCACGCCGCCGTGAGGTTAGTGAGGAGCCCACAATGGGCCCAATCTCCACTCGTCCGTTACTCGTTCATCCTGACGATTTTTTGCGGTCTGGGAGCTGTCGTGGTGGCTGTCACCATGGCAAACGCTGCACCGCTATCGCGACGGCCCTGACTCCGGAGCTCACGGTGTTCATCACATCGTTCCGAATCGGCGCTGGCTGATTCTTCTTCAAAGGGCTTGGCGGTTAGGTCAATGTCAAAAAGGCGCCCGATTGAGGCGCCCTTTTTCAATTTGGGATGGCTTCGGTCGCGGCCTCAGCATTGCCGTCTCACTGCTTCGTCAACACAACGCCGTCGCCTTCCTGGACTCGACGTCCAGCACCGCGGCACACTAGATTCAACTGTGCGGTGGCAGCCCTACGGGGGTGCCTTTTCTTTTGGGCTGAGATAAAGCGTAGTAACAGCGACACGGGGCTGATATGAACGCTAGCCAATTGGGCGGCGTCAGATAATGGCGCGCTATCGACCCGGACCGGGACTCCCCCGTCTCCGCAAGCTTTTGAGCGGTTCGGACGACCGAAGAATCATGTGCATGTTTTGGGCACTCGATGCCATTCAGTCCGGCAGAGTGAAGCAGGGAAAGCCGTTTTTGAGGCATCCGCCAGAAGCGGCGACAGCGGAGCCATTCACCCGATACACGGTCCAAAGATGGGATACTGAGACCCTTATCCAGCAGGCGCTCATTACTCCCAAAAACGATTGGTCGATGTCATCCCGACCCTCGCTCGACACCAAGGATTTCAATTCCGTGGTCGAATTGGTCAACACGCTCCGCGATGTCGAGGAAGACGAGAACAAAGTTCGTATCGATGCAACCAATATCCTCATTGAAATGCATAGAATATCCCACCGGCAGTTCGCGTGGCAGAATGGCTGGGTCAATCGCGCGGATATATACCGGTATCTCTATGTATATGGCCAAGGTGATTCAGCCGCATATTTTGAGCGGACGTATGGTATCAGCGTCCCTCAGTTCTTCGGGGCCTGCTTCGCGATCTATATGAGCCTCTTAGAGGGACCTTGGAGCCCCCGCATTGAGAATGTCGACCAGCTTGGAATAAGCGCTGCTGCGGTAAAGCAGACCTACAGCATGATTTCTGATGAAATTTGGGCGGTCAGGAGAGGGGCGCAAAAACTGCTGCGCCAGTTCGAGGAGCGCATGAAGGTGGCTTTGCCGGTTATTTACCAGCCCAGCTATATTCGCGTTAAACCGGTGTTCCGGTCAGCGGCGATGAACGACTTCGTCATAGCGCCATTGCCATCGTTGATAATGCTCCGAGCCACGCTGGGTTTGTACTACGACCTGTCCCCTGGTGGCACTGCCATCATGAATGACGCGACCAACCGCTTCGAAGATTATTCGCGGAAGGTTATCAAGGAATATTGCCCCGATTTCGAGGTTCTACCCGCTGAGACGTACAAACATGCGGGAAATAACGTTGATACGCCTGATGTGCTGATAAAGCAGGCCGACCAAGTCGTCATGGTCTGCGAGTGCAAGGCAACGAAGCTCACATTCGAGGCCCAGTATTCGGATGACCCTATCGAGGATGCCAAGACCGGATATTCGCAAATTGCCAAAGCGGTCTACCAGCTGTGGAAATTCTTTTCCCACGTTAGGCGCGGAATCCTGAAGATGGATGTCGCTGCTACAGCTCCTGCAGTGGTTCTTACGCTGGATTCGTGGGGCCAGATGGCAGGCTCGTTGAGGCAGCAACTCATTTCCGAAGCCGAGGCGATGGCGGCAGCGAAAGACCCGGAAATAACCGCTGAAGATAGGCGGCGGCCGATATTCACACCCATACAGGACCTTGAGCACGTTCTTTCCACGTCCTCTGAGCAAGAGGTTCTTGAGACATTCTACGCGGCCATTGAGGACAAATTTCTCGGATGGGGGCTCCTCCAGATTAGGCGCCAGATTCAACCGGAACGGCTTTCGATTAAGTCAACTACGTTTTCCCTTGGAGATCTTTTGCCATGGTGGAAGGACGTTCCCGACACGGCAAAAGAGAAGGCTCGCGAAGCGGCTAAAGCTTAGCGGATTCGCGGCGCCGGGCTGCGGCTTCTGGACGAGCCGTTTATCGATACCACGGCGGAAATGTCCGACCTGATACTACTCGTCGGTTGGGCCGCCCAATGGCAGCGGCGGAACATCCTGCGCAATACGGCGATCGGCTGGGAGAGGGCGGTAGCACGGGCGTCAAATTTGGACGCAAGCCGAAGCTCGGCCATCAGGACATGCCGGCGAAAGCCCCCACGACATAGCGGAGGCTTTCGGCGTGAGTGAAAGCACCATCACCTGTGTGCGTCAGCTCAATGTGCCATCAGCAGAGCAAGCAGGGTGAAGACGGCGCCGACGAAGACGTTTTCAGCAAATCCGGCCAGGCGGTCCATTTTTGCCGGTTGCATGTGCTCGGGGGCGAAGAAGTGGAAAGCCATGGTCAGGCTCGACCACAATAGGCACGAAGCGAGAATGGCGAGGGCAGTCTCATATGTCAGCAAAACAAGGCTCCTTGTTGGGTGAGGAACCTTGGCGCGCGGCGAAGAGAACCTCACCGCGGTTTAACGGTGACGTTCTCGACGGAGGCGCATCTCACAAGGCATAAGGCCTGCGAACTGTCGAGCTATATAGGCATGTGTTCTGCGCGACAAGGCTGTGAGAGGCCATCGCGCTTTTGATGTATGGGGTCAAATTTAGGGCCAGAGTTTTTGCGTTTCAAGTGGTTTGATATGACAACGTTTGTATGGAAATTGAAGTTGCTCGACGTGCGTAAAAACCGAGATAATTTCGTATGAACTCACTTAGTGGTGTGCTTTAGCGGCTGCTTAACAAAGACCGCCCGCTTGGCCTTCAGGCCGAGGGCGGCGAGCACTTTGCGAGTGGCGCGGTGATGGCCCCGCAGGACGTTACTCACCAGGCTTTGCTTGATGCCGAGGGCGGCGGCGGTCTGGTTTTGGCTACCGCCAATCTCCGCCACCTTGGCTTTCAGCAGGCGGATGATCTCCGCGTTCGTCACCACCTGGATGGTTGTCATTTTCGCTGGGCAGACTTTCGTTGATTGAGATTGGGTACACCATGAGGCGTTTCGCGCCGCTCCAGCCAGTACGCACGCTCCCCATATCTCGGCGAAATATGCTCGACGACGGCCGCTTTGGGAACGATGCCGCCCGGGTCAAATGATCTAGATAAGGCCGCAAAGCCGCCGCTCGCTCGCTACGGCGCTGTTTACGGCGCGCTCGCGAGCCGCTAAGCGCGGACCTATTCTGAATGACTGCTTGGCCTGCTGCCGGTTTTTCGGACACCAGGTTAAGCTAGCATAGCTTGCTCCTCGAACTCGACAGGGCTCTAATAGCCCAGTGTCGAGTGCCTACGCCGCGGGTTGTAGAAGCGCTCGATGTAGTCGAACACATCCGCCCTGGCGTCATCTCTCGTCCTGTAGACCTTGCGGGCTGTCCGCTCGGTTTTCAGCGACGAGAAGAAGCTCTCCATCGCGGCATTGTCCCACACGTTGCCCGACCTGCTCATCGAACATGTGATGCCGTTATCGGCCATCAGGCGCTGGAACTGCTCGCTCGTATATTGCGATCTTTGGTCGGAATGATGCAGCAGGCTGTCCGGTTTGCCTCGGCGCCAGATCGCCATGATGAGGGCGTCGGTGACGAGTTGCGCCGTCATCTCGGCCTTCATCGCCCAGCCGACGACACGGCGAGAGAATAGATCGACCACGGCGGCAACGTAGAGCCAACCTTGTGCGGTCCAGATGTAGGTGAAGTCGGCAATCCATTTCTGGTTCGGAGCCGATGCCTCGAAGGCGCGGTCGAGGAGGTTGTCCGACACTGCCGCTCGCTCCGTATCCTTCGGCAGCCCACGTCGGCGTGGACGTGCACGCAGGCCGTTCTCTCGCATCAGCCGTTCGATGCGATGCAGGCCGCAAGATAGGCCCTCCGCCAATAAGTCCTGCCAGACGCGGCGGGCGCCATAGGTGCGGTCACTGTTCTTGAAGTTCGTGTCCGAATGATCATTGGCGTCGGCGGGAGGCGGGGTGTGGGACGTCGCCGCTCGTCCGTCTGCCGGGCCGCATCGCGTGCCCGGGAAAGCCTTCCGGACAGCGCCGCGCCGGTCCCTTCTCAGCCGAGCACATTGCCGATCGTCCCCCCGAAAACACCCGGCCCGGTGATGGCAACCTGGCGCTTGCTGCCTGGGCGCCATGGCGATGCCGGCACGGCGCGAAGCCTCTTTTCCCATCGCCGGCCTGGACCTCTGCCTGGTTGCGGCGATCGCGCCTCGCTGTCTCCAATGCCTGGCACCCGAGACCATTCCCCTGCCGCTGGCTTGATGACCTATGGGCGGATCCGGCCCGCCCGAAACCCTCGGCGATCAGCTTTTTTCCCCGCCGCCTGCGGCGGCTCCTCGCGCCCGCTTCGCTGCAAAAAAAGCTGCCCGCTCGGGTCCTCCGCTCTCGCTGCGGCCCGTTGGGTTCAGGCGGCCCGGACGCGCCCATCACGGTCAGCCATCGCAGGGAAATGGTCCCCGGGCGACAAGCAAAGGAGACTTTGAAATGACCGCGATCGGATACCTCACCAGGCAGGAGAACGGCGGCTACAAGGGCCAGCTCAAGACGCTCAGCGTCCGCGCCGACATCGCCATCGTGCCCAATCAGGCCAAGAGCGCCGACAGCCATCCCGACTTCCGGGTGCTGACGCAGGGCGTCGAGGTCGGCGCCGGCTGGGTCAGGACCGGGGAGGCTTCCGGCAAGGACTATGTGAGCCTGTCGATCGCAGCCCCGGAGTTCGGCCCGAGAAAACTCTACGCCAATCTCGGCCGCGCCGCCGGCCAGGACGACGACGAAACCTACGCCATCATCTGGAACCCGGCCGACTGACGGCCCCAGCTCCCGAAGCCTCCGCGCCACCGGCGCGGGGCTCTTTCGAAGTCCTTCAAGTCGCCACAAGAGGCCAGATATCATCGATAACCCGCGCGGCTTTCAGGAGAATGGCCGTCCGAAATATTGGGCTTGGTGTCGCTCGCGCCACGCTTATCTTTGCCCCGACCGGCGGGCCGCCGGTTGTCGTCTCCCAAGCCTTGGAGCTGAACCGATTTTGGCGGTTCTAACCGAGCAAGCTGAGACTTTGGCGTTTCACAAGCACGCATTCATGCAGGCCGGGGTGCCAAAGCGCCGGCATGCGAACTAAGGCGCCAACCGCCGTTACCTCACGCGGCAGATACCCATGGAGCAGTCAAGGGCAGCAGGCCTTTGGCGCCGACATGACCGCGTTCAAGGCCGAATTCCGACGCGAGAACGCGCCGAAAGTTCCCCGATGGGCGAGGGCTATTCTCGTTCGGGATAGTGCTCCACGAGCGATTTCAGCTGCGGAAATTCTCGTATCGCTCAGTCCGAAGAGGGGGCTGCCATCGAGCGTCCGAGATCAAACAGAGCC
This sequence comes from Mesorhizobium sp., assembly GCA_004020875.1. Lineage (GTDB taxonomy): Bacteria > Pseudomonadota > Alphaproteobacteria > Rhizobiales > Rhizobiaceae > Mesorhizobium. The sequence continues at coordinate 3,550 of SAPZ01000056.1, read as the reverse complement.
ATCGAAAATGGGGCGTTCAATGCCATCTCGCGCGCGTGAAAGAAGCTCCCAATGAGGCCGCTGAACGGAGTTTTTCCCGGTTTGGATGCGTCGAATCTCTGTCGCAACACGCCTGGGTCGAGCGTCTGGACCGGCCTGTTTTGTCGGTCATACGAACAGCGCGAACCGGCCGCGCTGACCCATGGAATCGGTCGGGGCACTAAGCTCGAAGTGCCCGGTGGAGGCGACAATCCGGCCGCAAGCTTGGCATATGTACGCTAGGGCTTTATGATGCCATCTTTACTGCGATGTATTACGATCACGCTCGATCTGATTCATGAGTTGTTGTTAGTCGACAGATGTAAGGCGCGCAGGGCAAGATAAAGGCACCGCCTCCGAGAGGCGGCTAAGTCCTTGTCTGCACATCGTTTCTCCCGGAGGCTCCCTCCGGCCGCTGGAGCGTGTTTCTCACAAGTACCTGATTCTGCAGCAGATCCTGGGAGGTTCCGGTGCAGGAAGATGGATCGGCGGACGCTTGGCAAATAGGACCGCGCGATTCGCGGACGTGCAAACGTATGATGGCCAGGTCCGCGTAGCGACGAACCGCGCCGGCGGCAGAACCGGTCATGCTGGCCGCTTTACAGCGAGCCGGACGGGCGTGGTGCCGGTTGCCGCGCTCCTTGGATGGCCCGATCGCCAGGCTGGGTTCCAACAGCTTCGTGTGATGGTGGGAGCACGGGTGTCAAGCCCGCTGGCAGGAGTGGTGACAGGACGCGGGCACGTCTACGCTATCTTCAGCGCGACGGCGTAACCCGCGAAGGCCAGCCTCGCGCGCTCTACGGCGCCGAGAGCGATAGCGTGATGCACAAGGCCTTCCTCGAAGCGGAGATGGCGGCCGGCATCACCTCCGTTTTCATCGTCGCGCCCGACGACGGTATCTCATCGCACAGATTGAAGTGGACCTTACAACGAAGCTCGACGGGGTCGCCGCAGACCATTTCCAACAGCGGCCCATCCCATACTCAAATCACCGTCCGCGGCAGGGGGGCGACCGCGTCGCACGGGAGTATATTTCCTCTGGCTTCCGAGAGCATGCGGCCGAGCTGGTGAGCCTGTATTTCGGCCCGCGCACCGACCGTGAGATCGAGCAGCGCCTGTGCCAACAACCGGCAGCTTGCGGGGGTGCGACAGCCCCATCGCCGAAACCTTGACCTAACCATCTCCCGTCGATCGATGTCGGCCTGGAGCTCAGCCCGGGCGTGACGCGTCGGCTGGTCCGGATTTGGGGGCTGGGGCTTGGTGGCTTGGCGGGCCGAAGCTGGCTGAGGCGGCCTCGGCCCGCAGGTAATGGTCATATCTCAGCCGTGGTCACCACCTCGGGCGAGAAAGACCCCAAAAGCTAGGCGTGGCCTCTAAACCGGACACCGTTGTCAGACAAGAATTCGATTCCAGCTGCTTCAAGCGTGCGCCTTATACTTGCGAGGTTATTCGCGATCGGGAGACGTGCTCCGCGCTCAAAATCCGCGATCGTCTGTCGAGCAACATTTGCAGCCTTGGCTAACTCGTCTTGGCTCCAGCCGAGCATCGCTCGGGCACCGCGACATTGCTCCACCGTCAATGCATTTTCCAATGTGACAATCCGATTGACGTCAATCAATTTGTATAAGATGATATTCCATGATCGGTTGAGCTGGGCGCTGTAACGCCTAGCTCAACCTGACCGCAACCCAAGCTTCAGGGAGCTCGGATCATGGCTGATTCCGACAATACCACGACTTTGCCTCTCGTCACCCGAAGGAGCATCCTTGCAGGAATCGCATTTGTGGGATTGCAGCGAAAAGCGTCTGCCGGCAACGCCTCGGAAAAAGATTTCTCCGCCGATCCCGCAGTGGCGGTGTGGCGCAAGTGGCAGGCGGCACACGAACAGGTGGAACGGTTGTGCCGTGAGCAGCAGCGGCTGGAGCGAAAACTCGCAGAAACGGTCGGCTTTCCGTGCGCTACTATCCGGCTGCGTGACGGCGAGCGGGTGACGCTGCGTTCAATTCAGGCGGTTCGCAACGTGCTGTCCTTCGATCCGGAAGATATGGCAATGCGTGCGAAAGCCGAAGCCGAGATTGCGGCTCATCAGGGACGCTGGGATGCTGCGGCTAGGGAAATTGGCTATTCGGCGGCATTGCGGGCCGAATACGAGGCGGGCGACCGGGCGGAGGACCTGCTTCAGGCATTGGCCGAAACCCCCGCCTCTTCGCTTGCCGGTGTGGCGGCCAAGCTTGATGCCGTGATGAGGGAAGGGGAGATTTGTGAAGAGAGTGACGAATTCCCTTGGCCACAGATCCGCTCGGCCTTGGAGGATATTGGACGGATTGGCTGGCAGACGGAGCCGAGCCAGGTCTTTCCGAACAGGATGCGCCAACTGAAGCCTGTCCGAACGCGGGGAGAGGGCTGCTTTCGCGTCGATGATGGGGCGAACGGGGACACCGTATGAAAAAGCCCGCCAGCGAATCGCCCACTGTCGCCAAGGCCAAGAAGACCGAAACAACTAATGCCCGCTCGATATTTCTCACTTCGACGGGAACCCAGGCCCGTTTGCCGTCTGGCGAATGGTGCGTTGCCGACGCCATGGACATCGCGAAGACTTTGTGGGGGGACCATGCCACAACAGTCGTCGCTTGGGCCGCCCTGGCGGCGCATCTTGAAGGCGAGAGACCGGAATTCCGGTTCTGGTTTGACGTATTTGTGCGCCTTCGTGCCGGCGCATCCGGTTCCGGGCCGGAAGACGGGATGCCAAGGGCTCCGCGGCGTCCCTTCAATTGAGCCTCATCACGCGTGGTCGCGGCAGGGTCGGCTAGCGGTGCGCCGTGACACGAAGTGCGACAAGGCAGCAATCTTCTCTCGGGCACGAGTACAAACGGAGACGAAAGCGTACATAACGGCCATGCGAGATTGGAGAGATTTCGCCGATCCTTGCCCAGACGCTGCGAAGGCACGTTCGAAACCGGGCAAGAGCGATGAAGAAGACGCGGAGAGATGCTGGTCGACAGGTCGAGGCCAGCCCATTTGGCCGCACACGCGCTGTCGACAATGCCTTGCTAGAAAGGACGGTTCAGCTCTTTGAGGCACGCACGGGTCGTTTGCTGTCCAACGAGGATGCGCGCCAGATGGTGGAAAATGTTAGCGGGTTCTTTCGCATCCTCGCCGAATGGAAGAAGATGGATTGAAGCAATCACCCGCAGCTAGCCTTCTGCTTGGCAACTGCTGCTGGACAGCTGTCGATGACGCTGATGGACCGAGCCCAAAGTGGCCGGCAAAGTTTGGCCTCATCTCGCCACGAGCATTGGGGCTACCGCGGCTACAAATGGTGCATGCGCAAGCCGCCGGCCGATCATCCGCCATTGCCTGAGGTCTACAAACGCGAGCGAGAGCGCGCGCAGCAGGAAGTGCTTGATCGGATCCGCATTGCCGCCGAGGCACGAATGCTCGGCCAAATTCAGGCCACGGGCAGGCGCCAGAGGCCGAACGACCGCGAGGTTCGCGAGCGGATGAAGGCGATCGCGCAGGAGCGTCGCCGGTT
>SAPZ01000055.1 GCA_004020875.1 Mesorhizobium sp. | reverse complement strand
GGTAACTCCAGTCTCCTCGGTCCGGTCCGAATGGACAACCTCTCGAAAGCTCACACCTAGAGCTTGGGGATGCAGGCGGCATCAATGCGGATGATCGGGCCGTCGTTGCGGGCTACAACCAAGATGACTGCGTCTCGACGGCGTGGCTTCGGGACTGGCTGGAGGGCCTGCGGACTGACACGGTCGCCTCAGGCGAGGAAATCCCCCGGCCGGCTCCGCCTGAAGAGGAAGCTCGGCCGGATATTACAGCCTGGCAAGCGCGGATCGATGCAGTCGTGGCCAGGCTAACCGATGGCATTCCGGTGGACGCCGCGGAGCGCAGCGCCGAGCAGCAGGCGCTCTACGTGCTGGCGAACGTGCTCGACTGGCATCGCCGGGAGGAGAAGGCTATCTGGTGGGAGTATTTCCGGCTGGCGGCGCTGTCCGCCGACGAGCTTGAGGACGAGCGGGCAGGCATCGCCGGCCTCGAGTTCGTGGATGCCGTGGGCGGAACCGCCAAGGCCCCTGTCCACCGCTATCGATTTCCCCCGCAGGACGCGGAGTTTCGCGGCGGGGAGGATTTGCGCAGCGTCGGCGGCGAGCGGTTCGGCAAAGTCGAGGCCGTCGACCTGGAACATCGCTTCATCGATATCAAGAAGCGGGGCGACACCGCCGGTTTTCACCCCGCAGCTGTCTTCGCCCATACCTACATGGACACAAGTGTTCTGGCCGAGTCCCTGGTGCAGATCGGTGAGTACGTGGCTGATAATGGCATCGGCGGTCCCGGTGCCTACAAGGCGGCGCGCGATTTGCTGCTGCTGCGGTCGCCCGATGCCGGCGGCGCGGCGCTGCGCCAGCCGGGCGAGAGCGCGGTCGATGCGGCCTGCCGCCTCGTTCCGGCTTTGCATGGCGTGCTCGCCATCCAAGGACCGCCGGGCGCAGGCAAGACCCATACCGGCGCCTACGCGCTCCTTGCGCTGGTCAGGGCTGGGTTTCGCGTCGGTGTGACCGCCAACAGCCACAAGGTCATTCGCAACCTGCTCGCGAAGGCCGCTGAGGAAGCAGAGAAGGAAGGCTTCGACCTGCAGTGTCTGCATAAGGTCACGGATGCAGAAGAAAATGTCGCGCACCTCACCTTCACGACGAAGAACCCCGAGGCCCTCGGCGCCTTTGCAGGCGGCTGCCACGTCCTCGGCGGCACGGGGTTTCTGTGGGCCCGGCCCGATGCGGCTGGCCTTGTCGACGTGCTGTTCGTGGATGAGGCCGCGCAGATGTCGCTCGCCAACGTGCTTGCCATATCGCCAGCCGCAGCCAGCCTTGTCCTGCTCGGCGATCCGCAGCAGCTTGAGCAGCCGATGCAGGGCTCGCACCCCGAGGGTACTGAGGTCTCGGCCCTCGACCACCTTCTCGGCGGACGGCAGACCATCGCCGAGGACGAGGGCCTGTTCCTCGACCAGACCTGGCGCCTCCACCCCGACATCTGCCGGTTCACCTCCGAACTGTTCTACGAAAGCCGCCTCCTTCCCCGTCCCGGTCTCGAGAACCAGGCCATCCTGATGGACGGCCCGCTTGGCGGGAGCGGCCTGCGCTATGTCGCGGTGCAGCACAGCGGGAATCAGAACTCCAGCCCGGAGGAGGCTGACCGTATCCGCAATATTGTGCTGGGGATCCTTGCTTCAGGTGCAAGTTGGCGCGATCGCGAGGGCAACGAGGCGTCGCTCACCCTGGAAGACATTCTGGTTATCGCGCCCTACAACGCGCAGGTCTTTGAAATCCAGGCGCGCCTCCCCGGCGCGAGGGTCGGGACGGTTGACAAGTTCCAGGGACAGGAGGCGCCCATCGTGATCTACTCCATCACGACCTCCAGCCATGCCGACGCCCCGCGTGGCATGGAGTTCCTCTACAGCGCGAACCGCCTCAATGTGGCCACCTCCCGCGCCAAGGCATTGTGCATTCTCGTGGCAAATCCGGACGTGTTCGAGCCGGAGTGTCGGACGCCGCGCCAGATGCAGCTCGCCAACGGCTTCTGCCGCTATCTGGAAATGGCCGATGTGGTCGATCCGTGGCCCAGCAGATGACGCCAAGCAAGGCTGGCGCAGAGTTCCATTGACTGTACTGTTGACATTCAATCGTGGCGGTCGATAGTTCTGTTTATAGTCAACATCCCGAGTGCCGCAGCGAATTGGGTCATGCGTCGGCGGGGTTGACTCACAAAGCCGGTTGATCAGATCGTGCGATCATGCCGGGCCGGCAAGGTTTCTCTTGTCCGGAAGGGGGCACGCCGGAACTGGTCGACAACGCATGAGAGGCAACGCGCCGATCGAGCCGTCCTTGGGGTGGACGTATTTGTCGCGCTTGGCGCTGGCTCGCGCCAAGGCGCAGATGGATGAAGAATCGACAGGTGTGCGCGACGAGATCGGTTTCCTGACGATCCATCAGCGTTATGCAGACCGCTTCTTCCCGGGCACCTCGGTGCTGCATACCCGCGCTCGCTATGCAATCTTCGTCCCTTGGCTGTTCGAGGATTTAGCCGGCCTTATGGGACCGGCCGCCGTGCGGGCATTACGCGAGCGTGAAAGGGAACTGGCTGGCCGGTTAAAGAACGCGGGCGAATCCCAAGTGATCGGAGGGCGGGTTTTTCCCAAAGCTTCAAGTCAGCCGCCGTCTACCGTTTATTGGAACGCGCTGGCGGTTTGGGGGATTCTACGGTCGCGTGCCGACGGACGAATCATATCCCGGTCACAAGCTCATCGGCAGCTGAAGGGTACGGGCGCAGCGATTGATGACGATGGCCAGCCGCTCCTGAGTCCCGAGCCGCCATTCCTTCCGCTTCCCGAACGGCCGGGTAGCTGGCGAAGCGGCCCCATCACGCTACGGTTAACCTCTAACGAGGCATCGTTTCTGCGCGAACACCTCGGCCAGTTGCGTCCCATTGGTGGGAAAGAACTTTCCTTGCTCGCCAGGCTGGTGCGGGCAGGGATAGGCGCGCCCTCTGGAATGTGGGCTGCCGAGACGCGGGCGCTGGCTGGCCCGGACCAGTTCGCGCTTGGACGGGCCGAGCAGGTCGCAAGCCTCGCCGGTATAGGCCGGGCGGTCTATGACGCACTGCTGGAACATACACTTGAGGCGGTCGACAAACGCGAAACGTCGACGCGCCACCGCAACCATCTCACAGTGATCGTCAAGGAACTCGGCCCAGTCGCGGCAGATCTCGATGTCAACGGGCTCGAAGACGATATCGGGGCGTTGCCTGTCAAACTGCGTGCTGTCGTCACAGCCACGAAGGACTGGATAGCGTCAAAGACACAAGATCCCGTTCCGCTCCTTGACATCTATACTGCGGCGGAAGCTCGCAAGGGGCCGCGAGCACGCCTGGCTCCGACGCCCAATGGCCGTGCCAGACGACTGGAGTGGTCCAGCGACGAACATGGTCTTGCAACGCCACTTCACTATAGATGGTCGCAGGTCAGCACGCTTCTCAACGACCTGGTGGATGCAGAATGAGCGGTGCTGTCGATCACTGGCCGGCGCTATCGTTCCTCGAAGCTCTTCGCCCCGGTCCTGATGAACATATCGACCTGGCGCTTTTGGCCTCCTATTCGGCTGATCTAACCTCCATTGGCGCCACTTTGCTTGCCCTAGCAGGTAAGGACAGCGATGCGGGTCGTGGCAGTCCGAGCGATCTTGCCGACGCGGTAGAACGGCTCCGTGGCAAGATGCGCATCGTTATCCAGCGTGGCCGCTTGGCAAAGATGCGCCGAACGCCGCGCATCGCCGCCGTGCTCGACCAATTCGTGCGTGAGGTCGATTTCGACGAGGCGATACATAGCTGGCATCCCAAAGCCGCCCTGGTGCGCACACGAAACAACAATCACGAGGTCGGCTGGCGGCTTTGGATCGGAAGCCGTAATCTTACCGAATGCGTCAACCGTGATATGGGTCTGCTGTTGGTCTCGGGCCGAGATGGCGCAAAGCCGATAAGTGGGTCTGGCGATCTCGCACGTGCTCTGGCAGAGCGCGCAGCGCTCAATGGCATTCGCCCGGCGTCCTTGGCGTCTGCAGTCTCGAAGATCGCTTGGCGCACACCGCCGGGCGTGACCGTTGAGCGGATCCGCTGGTCGACCGGGTTCAGCGCTCTGCCAATACCGGTTCCGACGGTCAATGCCGATGAGGTCGTGGTTGTCAGCCCGTTCATCGACAAGGGCTTCTTGGCCAGTCAGACGCCAAAGGAGAAGAAACCGCCGCGGCGTGTGCTGCTGACGACGATGCGCGAGATCGAGCGCCTGGGCCCCTCGCTCAGCGCATTTGACGAACTTCTGGCCCTCGATGCCCCGGATTATCCGGTCGGCGATCCCGAACCGGAGGCGCCGCAGTCTCACGGCACCGCCGAACCCACGGCGGCAGACGACGAAGAGGAAGAGATCGGTCTGGGCCTACATGCTAAACTCTTGTTCGTGCGTGTGGGGCGCGACCGGACCATGTGGGTTGGAAGCGCCAACGCCACCAATCGCGCTTGGTCTGGCCGCAATGTGGAGGTGATGGCCGAACTGCGGGTCACCGAGGCAGTCGAAAAAGGGCTCAAGGCGCTCACCAACTCAGCAAGGCTCGTTAGCGCGCCGGAAAAAGAATACGAGCCGGATACCGCCGAGCTGGAGGAGGAGGCCCTCAAACACGCGCGCGCGCAGGTGGCTGCGCGATGGGCCGCCACGCTCAGTTTCGATGGCGACGAGGCCCGCCTGCAGCACATCTCTGAGACCCATCCCAACGGACCTCATCCGGCGGAAGTCGACTTCGTGCTCGAGGCCGGCTCCCTGCAGGGTCAGTTCATGGTGTGGCCGCGGGATTCAGCAACATTGCAACTTGGAGCCATGCCGCTGTCGGAACGAAGCGAGTTCGTTCGCCTACGCGTCAGCCGCGGCGAAAAGGGCCTGTCTTGGCTGCAGCGTGCGCCGGTCGATCCACCTTTTGGTGAGGAGCGCGACCGTGCCGCTTTCGTGCGTTTGCTGGGGGCGAGGGGGTTCCTGCTTTGGCTGGCCGGACTGCTGGCCGACGACGGCCGCGACGAGGGAGACTGGACGACCGAAAAGCGAAAAGAGCCGACACTTCCGAGCCGGAAGGTCGGACTCCACCCTGGTTTGCCGACGCTGGAGGAGATACTGGCGGCCTGGTCGCGCGACCGGCAAAAGTTTCGCGAGATCGAGCGAAGGGTCTCCGAGTATCTGCCGGCGGTGCGGGAGCAGGCTAAACACGAGGACGCGCAAGCCGGCGAACTGCTTAGGCGTTTCGAAAATCTCTGGAGGAAGCTCAAAGAGGGTCTTGATGACAAGGGCAAAGGCCGATGAGCGCGTCGCCCAAACCGTTTCAGCAGGCCGCCGTCAAGGCGGCGCTATCGAATTTCGCCGACCTTGGCGGACGACGGCGCTATCTGGTCGCGGACGAGGTGGGCCTCGGCAAGACCGTTGTTGCCAAGGAGATCGCACGTTCGATGTCGGATGATGGTAGGCGGCCGCTCGTCATTTACTATATAGCCAACGGTCACTCCGTATCTCACCAAAACAAGGGACGAGTGGTCGATTTTCTCGAGAAGCACGACCGCGACGCCGCCGTCAAGACGCCGGATCGACTGTCCCTGATCGCCGTTTCGCCGCGACCGGGGAACCCTGTATTGATTTATGCGCTGACGCCGGCGACATCGTTTCCCGGCGCCCGTGCACGCCTAACCGGTGGTCGAAAGGAAGAGCGCGCCTTCCTGCAGGTACTCCTAGCCCGTGCATACCCTGCCTTAGCGGTTGATCTCGATCCGAATATCTTGCGACTTTCGGTCGGCCGATCGTGGGACTGGCTTGTCGATGACGCGGGAAGGAAGCTGGCCAACGCGCCTCCGGGTTTGACGCAGCGGTTCAGGGACGCGCTCGCGGTAGAGTTCGGCGATCCGGTCCGCTCTGCGATGGAATTGGCGCTCGAAGGCGATCAGGCGCGGAAGATCAAGGCGCTCAAACCGGCCACTTTCGTGGGCCGTCTGCGCCGGGCGCTGGCGTTGGCGACACTGCGCCATCAACCGCCAGATCTTGTCGTTCTGGACGAATTCCAGCGGTACCAGCACATTCTCGATGAAAAGGATGCCGATCCACTTCTCAAGGCGCTGCTTGAGCCTGAAGGGTCGACTCTGCCGCCGGCAATTCTGCTGCTGAGCGCAACGCCGTACCGGCTGCTAGGCACGAGATGGGAGGAAGCGCGCGGTGCTCTAGCCCAAGTGGAGCTCTTGAAGCTGATTGAGTTCCTTGGTGGCGCGCACGTACGTGAACGCGCAAGCAGGTTCTTCTCCGATTTCGGGGACAGGCTGCGCGACATTGCGGCCAACGCCGAGGCGAACCATTCGGAGCTGGCGCATTCGGTGGCGGAGGCAGCAAGGCTCAGGAATGAGTTGCGCGGCCTGTTGGTGCCGGTGATGTCGCGTACGGAACGGGACAGCGTGACGACTGCGGATCCGCTCGCTGCGGCGAAATTTCTCGACGCCGACCCTTTGCCGGAGGATTTTCGGATCTACCGGCATCTGGTTGACAGCTTTCCTGAACAGATTCGCTATGAAGCGCTGCCCTACTGGTCGTCGGTCCCGCTGCCCGCCCAATCTCTCGGTCCGCGCTACGTGGCCTGGAGGCGAGCAAATATCAGGCCGGCGCCGAACCTGACACGCATGACAAGGGATCGCCGCAACAGGCTGGATGCGCCCGCAGCCTGGCCAGATGCTAAGTTTCGCGCGCTCGGCAGAATTGCCCCGCCTGAGCTGCTGGCGCTCCCGTGGGTTGCTCCATCGCTTCCGTGGTGGCCGCTGCGCGAGGGCTGGGCCGCCCAGGCTTTTGACCCCAAAGTCTTGATGTTCAGCCGCTTTCGGGCAACGCCGCCAAGCGTGGCCGCACTCCTCAGCTTTGGGTTGGAAGCGCATCGCCTTCCTGAGCACCGAGGCGGGTATGAGCGGGCCTACAAGCGCCGCCGCTTTAAATTATCCGCCGTCCCCGGGCCCGTCATGGCCGCCTTCCATCCCTCGCCGTGGCTGATACGGCACACGGATCCGCTCGCCAAGGCCGGAGCAACGCTGCGTGCAATTCGCAACAGGGTGAAGCGGCAGATACTCAAGGCCCTTCCCAAGGGCATCGCTGAGAACGACACGGTCAAAGCTCGGCAGCGCCACAGATCGATCGCACAGGTGCTGGCTTCGATCGAGCAGGCAGCAGGCATGGCGGAACGATCCGCGGCAGCCTGGGCGAGCGCGATCGGCGTTGATCGCGCCGCGCGTTCCGCGATTCGCAAATGGCGACAGGCAAAGCGGATCGACAGCATTTCCGAGCGGGAACTCTCAGATCTCGTTGATTATGCAATCGGGGCACCAGGTGTCGCACTCGGCCGCGCGTTGCTGCGCCACGACCCGGCGATCTTGGATGAAGCACGGTATCCGGAACTGGTTCACCTTAGCTGGCACGGTTTGCGGGCCTATCTCGACAATCCGGTGATCCTGGCGTCGCTACCAGGCGAGACGGCCGTCGAGCAGGTGATGGGGGCGGTCGTTGATGGTGGCTTTGAAAGTGTCCTCGATGAGCATTTCTGGTTGCGGGCACAAAATCTTTATGACGGAGCTGCTGGTCTGGCCAAGGATCTGAAATCCTCGCTTGGGCTGCGCGCCGGCGGTTTCAGCTTTCACGGCATCGGCGGGCAGCCACACAAGATTCCGGTGCGCTGCCACGTTGCCGTGCCTTTCGGCGATGCCGAGGCCGAACCTCTCGTCAAAGTCAGAGACGGGGTTGCCCAGGCCGCGCCGGTTCGTCCCGACGAGGTTCGCCGCAGCTTCAACACGCCCTTCTGGCCGCACGTGCTGGCGACAACATCCGTGGGTCAGGAGGGCCTAGATTTCCACCCTTGGTGTTCGCGCGTGGTCCATTGGGACCTCTCGTCCAATCCACTTGATCTTGAGCAGCGCGAAGGCCGCATTCAACGCTATGCCGGCCTGGCGATCAGGCGCCAGCTCGCGACCGTGTTGCGGGAGAAGGCGTTGAAAGACCTCGCGCTGACCGGCGGTTCACCCTGGCAGAGTTTGCAAAGACAGGCAGAGCGCACCGTCGATGCGAGCGGGCTTCGCCCTTGGTGGGTGCTCGACGGCGCCGAAATCAGTCGTCACATTTTTGAGCGCCCGTTTGGCCGCGATGTCGCGCGTTTTCATCAACTTCGCGAGCAACGTATGATCTACCGCTTGGCGCTAGGACAGCCCAATCAGGAAGACTTCATTGACGTGCTGGCGCGTGGTGGCGAGGCAGCCCGCAGATTGCTGCGACCACTCGTGCTCGATCTTTCGGCGATGGGGCTCCGGCAAATGGTGTTGACATCGGGAAATGACCCTTCGGTATCATCGGATATTGTCGACATCTTTCCGGCTGCGGCCAAGTAAGACAACCTATCGATTCTTGGGACCGTGCAGATGGGTCATAATTTGACCAGACCGTACCGGATCAAGGCGGTCTGCCTCTGCGAGTGCCCACTCGTGCCATGCTTCCAATGTAGCTGCATTGATAGCGACGGAACCATCGTCGATCGCGCGCCGCACGCGCTCAACAAGTGAACGGATGTCTTCAGCCTGACGCAGCAGCTCGCCGCTGGTCCGCAGGTTTTGTAGGCGCTGTTGGTTGAGTTGTGCCAGCTGTTCTTGGCGCCGGTTTTCCTTTTCAATCCGCTCCCGCTCTGCACGCTCCTCGGCTTCCCGCAGGCTAAGTCGGAACTTTTTCTCGCCCGCCACGATGATCGCAGCCGCGATCTCAGCGATCTTTGACTCAAGCTTGGTGTCACCGTCATCCTGCCAAGAAATAGTATTCTTGCGGTCGAAACATGGATCGATCCGCAGAGAAAGCGGGGTTGACGCTGGCAGGTCTGGCGCCGGCCGCACGTACCCCTGCTGACGCACCGTGCGGTGGCTGCCGACTATTCCAATGTCCAAACCAATATAGGTGTCGCCGATGCCTGCTCGCGCGTGAATTTCTCCATCGCGCTCGTAGGCATCACCGTCATGGCCGCGCTTGCTGAGCGCCAAAAACAGCGCATTGAAGATTTTCAGCCGCCGCTTGCCCAGTGGATTGTCGAACCTGGGTTCGTCAAAGGTCCACTCGCGTTCTGCATTTTTGTCGCGGCGACGCTGCTCCTGCTTTAGCAGTTGAACGAGCCCTTTGTGGGGCCTGTCCAACGTCTGTGGGACGGAAACTTTGCCAATCGCCTTAAATTCCTGTGCGTGGAGTTCGTCGAGGTCTTCTGGAACCAGAGCGGATGCAAATGGCCCATTGGATGCAAGAGGGGCTGCAATCGTCAGAACCTTTGCGAAGCGGGCGTCGACACTTGCTCGGCCCATTTCACCGGGGCGCCGCGGGGGCGCCTTGGGCAGTGCTGGCACCTTCTTTCCGGCACGTATTTTATTCCAATATCCTTGTGGTGGCGCCACAACGCCGCATCGCGTCAGCAGCTTCTTCAGGCCGACATCAGACAATTCGAGCTTCGCCGCCAAGTCCCGCATCGGTGCAGACCAGGCGAACGCAATCAGATCGTCGGGCAACACAAGAATGTCTTTCTGCCACACGTCGGCTTACCTCCATTTTTTTCCGCCAGCCTGCTTTTGGCACGCCTTCGCAGTGCGGATATGACAGGCCGGCCAGTGCCATCTAAGGTCAAATCTGGCAACTCCAACGTGCCCCCGATCGTGCCAGGGATGCGCCTACACCATCAAGGCGGCGGCAGATCGGCAGCAGCTCCAGCAGCGCTCTCGGTGAGCATCAGCGGGACGCTCTAGAAGCGAATGCTTCCTTTCGTAGTTCCTCGCGTAGTAGGGGGCAGCCGGCCATTGCCGCGTTGCAGAGTGAGGTTTGGTGCTACCGAGCAAGGGCCACGAAATACGACCGAAGACCGATTGCCGCCCGTAATCGAGGCAAGCGCTTGGTCGAGCAGCAAAACTGTGCGTCGACT
>SAPZ01000054.1 GCA_004020875.1 Mesorhizobium sp. | reverse complement strand
AACGCGACGGCGAGATCGCCGAGGTGCTGGTCAAGGCCGGCGACCAGATCGATGCCAAGGATCTGCTGATCGCTTTCAAATGACGGTTGAAGCGTGATGCCTCAGGGCGACTGACAACAGCCGTCCACAGCCGCTCGACAAGTGTCTTGACCCGCCGCGCCCGCTCGGGCAGGGAACCCGCTCCAATTCGCCGTGGTGGGAATCGCCATGGCTCCAGAAGACGCGGAGAGAAAAATGGCCGACGAAATCACCGAGACCAGCCAGACTGTAGCCGCCGGCCAGCTGCGCACCATCATCGAGCGCATCGAGCGGCTCGAGGAAGAGAAGAAGACGATCTCCGACGACATTAAGGATGTCTATGCCGAAGCCAAGGGCACCGGCTTCGACACCAAGGCGATCCGCACCATCGTTCGGCTGCGCAAGAAGGACCAGGCGGAGCGCCAGGAAGAGGAGTCGATCCTCGATCTTTACAAGGCCGCTCTCGGCATGGTGTGAGCCTCATGGCCGGGAGCCGGTCATGACCGAATTCGACTTCGGCGGCCGCCGCGCCTCGGAGTTCCGCCATCGCGGCTTCTGGGCGCTGTTCGCCGAACGGCACCCGGAAGAAAGAGCCACGCTGGCGCGACGCGGGCCTTGGTTTTGGCAGCGCGGGCTGCCGGATTTCGCCTTGGTCCTTTCGATGTATGTCGCGCCGGCGCAAAACCATGTTGGTGTCTTCTTCGGTCGCAACGAGAAGTTCGGCGCCACGGAATCCTGGTCTCGGCTGAACCCGTCCCGGCCGGCGATCGAGGCGAGGCTGAAGCTCAGGCCTGAGCAGAGCGCGCCAGGTCTCGGCATCAATTCACTTTGGCATGTGAACTGCTATGCCGAGGACAACTGGCCGGCCATGACCGACTGGCTGGTGACGGAGTGCTCGCGCTTCGAAGAAGCCGTGACTGACGTCCTGGGACAGAAATAGGTCGCAGGCGGTGACGGACTTTTTCCGTACGCGCTGGAGGGGTGAAGCGCCGCTCGACCGGCTGTTCTGGCGCGACATGCTGCTGGTCGGCACGATCTTGAACGTCGCTTCTTCGGTGCTGGCGCTGATCCTGCTCGGGTTGAAGCTGCCGCTCTGGCTGGTGCTGGTGGTGCATTTCCTGCCCGTTACATACAACATCTTCCTGACCATCGCCGTCTGGCGGACGGCGGAGAAGCGCGGCGGCTTGAAGGCGCGGTTGATGATGCTTGGTTCGGCGTTCTGGCTGATCGCGACAGTCGTGGTTTGAGGATCTTCTTCGGAGCAATTCCGGGCGGAAACCGCGTCACACTTCTTCTGGAATTGCTCCATACGAAAAAGGACGGCCGAAGCCGTCCTTTGGGAAGTCATTTCCGACCGATCAAGCCGCCGGCTCGAAGCGCAGCGCCACGCCGTTGATGCAATAGCGCAGGCCGGTCGGCGGCGGGCCGTCCTCGAAGACATGGCCGAGATGGCTGCCGCAGCGCGAGCAATGGCATTCGGTGCGGACCATGCCGTAGCTGCGGTCGACGGTGGTCTCGATCGAGCCCGGCACCGGATCGTTGAAGCTCGGCCAGCCGGTGCCGCTCTCGAACTTCAGCTTGGACTCGAACAGCGGCTGGTCACAGCCGACGCAAAAGAAAGTGCCGGCGCGCTTCTCATAGAGCAGGGCGCAACTGCCCGGGCGCTCGGTGCCGTGGTTGCGCATGACGGCATACTGCTCCGGCGTCAGCCGGGCGCGCCACTCGGCATCGGTGCGGGTGACGGGATAGGCGTGGGTGTCCATGAAATCTCCTCGGCCTTGGCGGCTCGTTGTTGCTTGCAACGGGTATTCGTCGGAAGACAGGCGTTTGTTACAGATATATTCAGGTGAGGCCGGTCTGCAAATGCCAGCATCCTGCGCTTCCGGTGCTTACGTACTTTAAGTACGCTCCGCTCCGGTTCTCGGATGCCACCATTTTGGTCGCTTCGCGCCCGTCTTCGACTCCGACGGCCTGACCTGAGTTTCAACGTTGTACCCACCAGATCAGTGCTTGCGCGACAGCTGCCTGGTTGCCGCTTCGAGCCCGGCCAGTGTCAGCGGGAACATACGGCCGCCGAAGATGTCGCTGATCATGGCGATCGAGTGGGTGTAGCGCCAGTTCTTCTCGGCTTCGGGATTGAGCCATATCGCGTTCGGCCATTGCTGCAGCAGGCGCGCGAGCCACACACTTCCGGCCTCCGGGTTCCAATGCTCCACCGAGCCGCCCGGATGGGCGATCTCATAAGGGCTCATCGAGGCGTCGCCGACGACGATCACCTTGTAGTCAGGCCCGTATTTGTGGATGAGGTCGAAGGTCGGGATCACCTCGGCAAGCCGGCGGCGATTGTCCTTCCAGACGCGCTCATAGAGGCAATTGTGGAAGTAGAAATATTCGAGCTGGCGGAACTCGGCGCGCGCGGCCGAGAACAGCTCCTCGACGACGCGGATGTGGTCGTCCATCGAGCCGCCGACATCGAAGAACATCAAGAGCTTCACCGCATTGCGCCGCTCGGGACGGGTCTTGACGTCGAGATAGCCGTGCTCGGCGGTGGCGTGGATGGTGCCGGGCAGGTCGAACTCCTCCTCTGCGCCTTCCCGCACCCAGCGGCGCAGCCGCTTCAGCGCCACCTTGATGTTGCGGGTGCCGAGCTCGACGGTGTCGTCGAAATTCTTGAATTCGCGCTTGTCCCAGACCTTCACCGCGCGGCGATGGCGGCTCTCATGCTGGCCGATGCGCACTCCTTCCGGGTTGTAGCCATAGGCGCCGAAGGGCGAGGTGCCGCCGGTGCCGATCCATTTCGAGCCGCCCTGGTGCCGGCCTTTCTGTTCCTCGAGCCGCTGCTTCAAGGTTTCCATCAGCTTGTCGAAGCCGCCCAGCGCCTCGACCAGCTTCTTTTCCTCCTCGGTCAGGTGTTTTTCGGCCAGCCGGCGGAGCCATTCCTCGGGGATGTTGGCGACGTCGAGGGCATCCGGGCCGCCCAGCGCCTCGACGCCCTTGAAGACATGAGCGAAGACCTGGTCGAAACGGTCGATATGGCGCTCGTCCTTCACCAGCGCCGAGCGCGCGAGGTAGTAGAAAGCCTCGACGTCATAATCGACCAGACCGGCCTCAAGCCCTTCCAGCAGCGACAGATATTCCCTGAGCGAAACGGGAACCCGCGCGGCCTTCAGTTCGAGGAAGAAGGGGATGAACATCAATCCCTTATAGCAGATCGTATTCGATGAAGCCTGTCCGCCTTGCTACGCGATCATAGAGCCGGCGCGCCGTGGCGTTGGTCTCGTGCGTCATCCAGTAGACGTTCTTCACACCGATCTTGCCGGCCTCGTCCTGCACGGCTTTGATCAGCGCCGCGCCCACGCCCTTGCCGCGTACTTCCGGGTCGGCGAACAGGTCCTGCAGGTAGCAGTTGTTGACCAAAGACCAGCAGGAGCGATGATAGAGGTAGTGGGTCAGGCCGACGGCCTTGCCGTCGAGCGTGGCGATAAAACCTTTCGGCTCGAACTCGCCGCCGGTGAGCAGCCGCTTCCAGGTGATGGCGTAGACCTCTTCCGGCAGCTTGGTTTCATAGAAGGTGAGATAGGCCGTCCACAACCGGCGCCAGTCGGCGTGTTCGGACTGCGCGAGGGGGCGGATGGTGATCTCGGACATTTTTTCCTCCAGCATTCTGGCCCGAAGCTGCGGCAGTCGGCACGCGCCGGCAACGGTCCACGGACGGGAAAGCGCTATTGCTGCCGGCTTAACCCTGCCGCCTGGCCATGAAGGCTAGGCGCTCGAACAGGTGCACGTCCTGCTCGTTCTTCAGCAGCGCGCCGTGCAGTTTCGGCAACATGTTCTTCGGGTCGGCGCGCAAGTCCTCGGGCGCGATGTCGTCGGCGACCAGCAGGCGGATCCAATCGAGCGCCTCGGAAGTCGAGGGCTTCTTCTTCAGGCCCGGCACCTCACGGATTTCGTAGAATTGGGCGAGGGCCGCCCGCACCAGGTTCTGCTTGATGCCGGGATAATGCACCTCGACGATGCGGTGCAGCGTGTCGATATCGGGAAAGCGGATGTAGTGGAAGAAGCAGCGGCGCAGGAAGGCGTCGGGCAGTTCCTTCTCATTGTTCGAGGTGATGATGACGATCGGCCGGAACTCGGCGCGGATCGTCTCGCCGGTCTCGTAGACGAAGAACTCCATCCGGTCGAACTCCTGCAGGAGGTCGTTGGGGAATTCGATGTCGGCCTTGTCGATCTCGTCGATCAAAAGCACGACCTTCTTTTGCGCCGCGAAGGCGTCCCACAGCTTGCCGCGCTTGATATAGTTGGCGATGTCGTTGAAGCGCTCGTCGCCGAGCTGGCTGTCGCGCAGCCGCGACACCGCGTCATATTCGTAGAGCCCCTGCTGCGCCTTGGTGGTCGACTTGACGTGCCATTCGATGAATTTGAGCCCGAGCGCCGACGCCACCTGGCGGGCGAGCTCGGTCTTGCCGGTGCCGGGCTCGCCCTTGACGAGCAACGGCCGCTCCAGCGCGATCGCGGCGTTGACCGCGACCATCAGATCCTTGTCGGCGACATAGGCCGCTGTGCCTTCGAAACGCATTTTTTCTCCTGGCAAGTTTGCAGCGACCGTAAGGAGGTGGCCTGGAGCGCGCAAGGCCGAGATATCGCGGATGCGAATATCGTCGGTGCCTGTGTCCGTTTCACTGGCGCTGGGCTAGCCATCGGCCTATATTTGCTTTCGGCGGTCTGCGCTTCCCGGCAGGAGAAACTTATCCCCGGGGCCTTATCGATCCTTAGGGAGCTGTCCCTGGGAAGACCCGTGGGTTTTCTCACACGGCGCCCACCTACTTTGTAGGCACCCGGGATCGACCTCTCCACCGGTTGTGTGGATCGTCACTTTACCGATTTCGGCTGGCCTTTGGCGATGGCGTGCATGGCAGCTTCGCGCATGCATTGTCCAAGTAGCGCTGGTCGACCCCACTCCGTCTCGGCTTCACCAGCCACCTCTCCCCCGATCGACGGGGTAGAGGAAAGGCGCCAAGCCTTTCCAGCAAGGCTCCCTTCCTTTCCCTCCGGAGGGGGGAAAGGTGGCGCTGCGAAGCAGCGACGGATTGAGGGAACCACGTGGCAATCAAGCCTTGGCCCGATCAGTCACGCCAGTCACAGAAAATGTGTGCATAGCGTAGCCGATTTCGGAAGACTTGCTCCTGTTCGACGCAATCGCGGACGGAATAGTGCTGCGCACTTTCCTGGAATTAGGCTAGAAGACGTCGTTCCTAAGACTCCATACAGTTCCGACCCTTTCTACCGTTCGCGCATGACCTCGTCCAAAGACCTGAAAAAACAGCTTCGCAAGGAAGCGCTGGCGCGCCGCGATGCGCTCGACGAATTCTGGCGCGTCGAGATTGCGCTCGAAATGGCGGAGACGGCGAAGGAGAAAATCGACTTCGAGCCGGGCCGGATCGTCTCCGGCTTCTGGCCGATGCGCTCGGAGGTCGATGTGCGGCCGCTGATGTTCGCGCTGCGCGAGAAGGGCGCCAGGCTGTGCCTGCCGGCGATCCTCGACAAGACCACGATGGTCTTTCGCGAGCTGGTGCGCGGCGCGCCGATGGTCGAGATGGGCTTCGGCACGGTCGGCCCGCATGAAGAGGCGGAAGTGCTCGACCCGACGTTGATGCTGGTGCCGCTCGCCGCCTTCGACGCCCGCGGCCACCGTATCGGCTACGGCGCCGGCTATTACGACCGCGCGATCGCCAAGCTGGCCGAAAAGGGCATTGCGCCCAGGCTGATCGGCATCGCCTTCGACTGCCAGGAAGTCGGGCGGGTGCCGGAAGAGAACCATGACGTCGTCATTCCGGAAATACTGACCGAGAGCGGGTTGCGCCGGTTCACGCCGGAATTGTAGAAATGCGTTTGAAAAACGCATGATCTTTTGCGGAGAGTCATGCAGCTTTTGCTTGGCGGACTGTCGACATAGGATCGAATGAGACTTCTCTTTCTCGGCGACATGGTTGGCAAAACAGGGCGCACGGCGGTGTGGGAACAGCTGCCGGGGCTGATTTCCGACTTCAGGCTCGATTTCGTCATCGTCAATGGCGAGAACGCCGCCGGTGGCTTCGGCATCACCGAAGAGATCTTTCGCGAGACGCTCGCGGCGGGCGCGGATGTGGTCACCACCGGCAACCATGTCTGGGACCAGCGCGACGCGCTGATCTTCGCGCCGCGCGAGGAGCGTTTCCTGCGGCCCTCCAATTTCCCCAAGGGCACGCCAGGGCGCGGCTCTGGCGTCTACATTGCCCGCAACGGCGCGCGCGTGCTGGTCGCCAACATCATGGGCCGCGTCTTCATGCATCCGGAGTTGGACGATCCCTTCCAGGCCGGCGAGCGGGAGCTTGCCGCCTGTCCGCTCGGCGAGCAGGCCGATGCGGCGATCGTCGATTTCCATGCCGAGGCGACCTCGGAGAAAATGTGCTTCGCGCATTTCGTCGACGGTCGCGCCAGCCTCGTGGTCGGAACGCATACGCACCAGCCGACCGCCGATCATCAGATCCTCAATGGCGGCACCGCCTATATCTCGGATGCCGGCATGTGCGGCGATTACGATTCCTCGCTGGGCATGGACAAGGAAGAGCCGCTCAATCGGTTTCTTTCCAAGGTGCCGAAAGGCCGCTTCGAAGCGGCGACTGGACCGGCGACTCTCTGCGGGGTCGGTGTCGATATTTCCGACCGCACCGGGCTTGCCGAGAAAATCGCGCCGTTTCGTCGCGGGCCTCGGTTGGAAGAAACGGCGCCGTCTTTCTGGTCCTGACATTGATATAGCCAAGGTCAGTACCTAACTGGCCACGAAACCCGCGAAAACTGCTCTAGATCGTAGAGGGGACGACCTTCATGCAGCTCATCGAGTTCTTGGCGCCGCATTTTCACTTTGTTTCCGACCCGACCGCTTGGGTCGCGCTTTTGACGCTGGTGGTGCTCGAGATCGTGCTCGGCATCGACAATCTGATCTTCATCTCGATCCTGACCAACAAGCTGCCGGAAGCACAGCGCGCCCGCGCCCGCCGGCTGGGCATCTCGGCGGCGCTGGTGATGCGCCTCATCCTGCTCGCCACGATCTCGATCATAGTGCAGCTGACGACGCCGGTGTTCACCGCCTTCGGCCACGGCTTTTCCTGGCGAGACCTGATCCTGATCGCCGGCGGCCTGTTCCTGGTCTGGAAGGCGACCAAGGAAATCCATCACACGGTCGACCCGCAGGATCACCAGGACACGATGGTGGGTACTTTGCAGATGAGCCTTGCCGGCGCCATCTTTCAGATCCTGCTGCTCGACCTCGTCTTCTCGATCGATTCCATCATCACCGCCGTCGGCATGACCGACGAGATCGCCATCATGTATATCGCGGTGATCGTGGCGGTGAGCGTGATGATGCTGGCGGCGACGCCGCTGGCCAATTTCATCGCCAGGAACCCCTCAATCGTCATGCTGGCGCTGGGCTTCCTGTTGATGATCGGCATGACGCTGATCGCCGACGGCATGGGCTATCACGTGCCGAAGGGCTACATCTACGCCGCGATGGGCTTCTCGGCGCTGGTCGAGGGCCTCAACATGCTGGCGCGGAATCGCAAGAAGCAGGGGTCGGGCGGCGGCCATTGATGATCGCAACGTGGCCGGCAGCGTGGGCTGTCGCTCCCGGCGCAGGATCATTTGGTTTCCGATGTCGGCAGTTCACCGCGCATTTCGCTGGGGTAGAACCCTTGGCGCAGGTTGATGCCATACTCGACGTAAGCCTTCATGCAAGACAGCATCTGCGACCAGCCCTCGCAATTGCCGTAGGATGATTTGCGGCCGGCCTCGTCCTCGCGCCATCCGCTTTCGGCAATGGTGACGAAGGTGCCGCCGTCATCCAGGGCTTCGAAGCTCATTTCGATCGTGGTCTTGTAAGCTGGCACTACGCCGGGGCCGCTGCCATCCCAGCGCAGCACGATGCGCTTGTTGGGAACCACTTCGTCGACTTCGACGGGCACGGTCTTCCACCATGTGACCGTAGTGCCGGCGGCCAGCGGCGCCGAGGCGCCACCAAGCGTCGTAAAATAACCGCTGAGCTTCGTCGGGTTGACGACGGCGTCGAAGACCTCGGCGACCGGTTTGCCGATGCGCCCGGAAACCTTGAATCCAAGGGACATATCCACAGTTCCTTCCTTGCTGCCTAAAACAATATGTTATAGAAATATAACATGTCAAGCCAAACTGCGGACGACCATGTTTTCAAGGCCTTGGCGCATCCGCGCCGTCGCGAATTGCTGGATCGTCTGAAGGATCGGCCGCAGACCACCGGCATGCTGTGCGAGGCTTTCCCGGACATGGACCGCTGCACGGTGATGATGCATCTGAAAGTGCTGGAGGAGGCCGATCTGGTGGTGGCGAAGCGCGAGGGGCGCGAGCGCTGGAACCATCTCAACGCGCTGCCGATTAAGGAGATCCACGACCGATGGATCAGCCAGTATGCCGGCCACGCGATCAGCATTCTCGACAAGCTCAGGTCAGACCTCGAGGGGTGAGTTTGTGCGGCGAAGCCGGCGCCTCAGCCCAGCCATAACGGTCCGTCTGGACGAATTGAGCCGATTTATCTATAAGCCGGCCATTCCGACAGAGAGCGCCGTGTGCCTTCGCAGACATGCTTGGAGCGTTCTGAAAATTTGAATTCGAGCATTTTGCGGATGGCGAGGTGATCTCATTTCGCTCCGCAATGCTCTAGCCGAACACGACAGGGGTGCCATGGCTGGCCATTCGCAGTTTAAGAACATCATGCACCGCAAGGGCCGCCAGGACGCGGTGCGGTCGAAAATGTTTTCCAAGCTGGCGCGCGAAATCACTGTCGCCGCCAAGACCGGCACGCCGGACCCGGCGATGAATCCGCGCCTGCGCCTTGCGGTGCAAAACGCCAAGGCCGTGTCGATGCCGAAGGACAACATCCAGCGCGCCATCAACAAGGCGTCCGCGGGCGACGGCGAGAACTACGAGGCCGTGCGCTACGAAGGCTACGGCCCGGGCGGCGTGGCGCTGATCGTCGAGGCGCTGACCGACAACCGCAACCGCTCCGCCTCCAATGTGCGCGCCGCCTTCACCAAGGCCGGCGGAGCGCTCGGCGAAACCGGCTCGGTGTCCTTCATGTGGAACCGTGTCGGCGAGATCTATTACCCGGCCTCGGCCGGCAGCGCCGACAAGGTGATGGAAGCCGCGATCGAGGCCGGCGCCGACGATGTCGAGTCCGATGAGGAAGGTCACACCATCTATTGCAGCTTCGAAAATCTCGGCGAAGTGTCGAAGTCGCTCGAAGCCGCGCTTGGCGAGGCGGAATCGGTGAAGCCGATCTGGCGGCCGCAGAACAACGTCCCGGTCGACGAAGAGCGGGCGCAGTCGCTGATGAAGCTGGTCGCTACCCTCGAGGACGACGACGACGTGCAGAGCGTGTACGCCAATTTCGAGGTCGACGAGGAGACGATGGCCAAGCTCAGCGCGGCCTGACCGGCCACGCGATCCGATATGAGCGAGAAGCGGCTTCCGATCATCCGCATCACCTACTGCACGCAATGCCAATGGCTGCTGCGTGCCGGCTGGATGGCGCAGGAGCTGCTTTCCACCTTCGGCACCGATCTCGGCGAGGTGGTGCTGGTGCCGGGCACCGGCGGCATCTTCACCATTTCCTGCAACGATCAGCTGATTTGGGACCGTAAGCGCGACGGCGGCTTTCCGGATGCGGCGAAGCTGAAGCAGCTGGTCCGCGACGTCATCGATCCGGATCGGGATCTCGGCCATGCTGACCGCAAAACCCACAAGAAGGCCGACCCCGCCTAGGCTGGGTCTTTCGCATTCGCCTGCTGCTTACCCTCAAATCAGCGTCATGATGAAGCAGGCCATCGCCATGATGGCGGTGACGGTGCGGACGTGGTTCCACATCACCCATTGGCTCAGATGGTTTGCCCACACGGCGGCGCCGTTGGCGCTGACAGGATCGACGGCGGCTAAAGCATCGTTGAGCGGCACGTTGAAGACCATGGTCACGATTGGGTTGCCGACGAAATAGATCACGGCACCGGCAAGCAGCCAGTATGAGCCGGACTGGCTCCAGCTGAAGAACACGGCGGCTATCAACACCAGGCAGATGAGGCCGGTGCCGAAGAGCGCCGTCATGAAGGTCGGCGTGATCACCGTGACGTTGATCGAATTCATCGCCGCGATGCCGCTCGGGACCGGCAGACGGGCAAGTGCTGCCATGACGAAATTGGAAAAAGCGAAGAACACGCCGCCGACGACGCCGGAGCCGACCGCGGCGATGAAGGTGAGGGTGGGAAGAAGTTTCATCATCTCAGTTGCTCCAGAGGCCAAGTTTCGTTCGAAATATGAGTAATCCTCACATTTGCAAAACGTGATAAATCCTCGTATTTTGCGAGTCAAGCCGGTTTCGGAAAATCGTCCGGAGAGAGCCATGGATGAGAGAACTGCCGCCAAGCTGGACCAGGCCGCTATCGCTTCACCTCGGCGAGCGCCAACGCAGCAGCGCAGCCGGGAGCGGGTCGAGCGCATGCTTGCCGCCGCCTCGGCGCTGATTGCCGAGCAGGGCAGCGATGCGATGCGCATGGGCGAGGTTGCGGAACGGGCAGGGGTGTCGATCGGCTCGCTCTATCAGTTCTTTCCGGACAAGCGGGCGATCGTCTGGGCGCTGGCCGAGCGCTACACGGCGGAAAGCCAGGCCTGCATTTCGGCGGCGCTGAAGGACGTCGGTGACGCGGAGGGTTTCAAGAGCGCGTTCTCGGAACTGGTCGACATCTACTACCAGCTGTTCTTGGCCGAGCCGGTGATACGCGACGTCTGGTCCGGCACGCAGGCCGACAAGGCGCTACGCGACCTCGAGCTCGCCGACAGCCGCGCCAATGCCCAATTTTTGGTCGCGGTGCTGAAGCGGCTGAGGCCCGATGCCGATCCGGTCGAGTTGGAGACGACGGCATTCCTCGTCTGGCAGATGGGCGAGGCGGCCGTGCGACTGGCGATCTCGGTCGACCGGGAGGAGGGCGACAGGCTGGTTGAGGTCTACAAGCGCATGGCGCTGAGGGAGTTGGTGGGCGGGTAGGAAGCCCACCCTCCCCCTTGTGGGGAGTGTCACTGCGC
>SAPZ01000053.1 GCA_004020875.1 Mesorhizobium sp. | reverse complement strand
AAGTGTTACCCATGTCTCCAGTATAAACTGTAACCTATGTGTCCGGAACGGACCCATCCAGTTTGGCTGGGGCGCCAGGATTCGAACCTGGGAATGTCGGTACCAAAAACCGATGCCTTACCACTTGGCGACGCCCCAGCAGGCGGGGCATGCCCACTTGCGCGCGGCCTTATAGGACGGGCCGACGCAAAGCTCAATGCCGCAAGATCAACTAAAATCGGCGGCGATGCACGTCGCTATTCGCTGCCAGTTCGCCGATTGGTCGCCGGCGGCGTGTCCCGGACCACCGCTGCGGCGCACCTGCCTCGCCAACTGGCCCGACATCGGAGCAATCAGCTCCCGCGAAGCTGAAGATGCGGCTTGCTCACACATGGGCCACACGCGCACGGCAATCCTGCAGGACCGCCGCAAGCGTCTCCTCGAAGGGATGCTCGGGCGCCCAGCCAAGCAGGGTCCGAGCGCGGGTCGCATCGCCGACGATGCATGGCAGATCGCTTGGCCTAAGCCGCAAGGGATCCTGCTCCACGACGATCTTGGCGCTGCTTTGCGCCAGCAGCAGATCCAGAATGTCTGCCATCCGCCAGGAGAGGCCGGACGCAAGGTTGAAGATAGTGTTCGGCGCAAGCTCGTTGCTGTTCAAGACGGCACGCGCATAGGCATTGGCGACGTCGCGGGCGTCCAGGAAATCGCGCCTGGCGTCGAGATTGCCGACGCGGATGACCGGCCGAGCCAGGCCCGCTTCGATCCGCGCGATCTGCATGGCGAAGGCCGGCACTGCGAATGCCTCGGTCTGGCCCGGCCCCGTATGATTGAAGGGACGCATCCGAACGCATTTCAACCCTCGGAAGGATAGCGCGCCGAGCGCGAGGTCGGCCGCGGCCTTGGTCGCGGCGTAGTCGTCGATCGGGGCAAGCAGCGTGCTTTCGTCGAGCGGTCGCCCGGTCTTCGCGTTTTCGCCATAGACCAGACCTGATCCGACATTGACCAGCCAGCAGTCAGGAGCCTTGTCGAGGATGGCATTGGCCACGTTGAGCGCGCCGTCCACGTGGATGCGCCACGTGTTTCGTGGATTCGCCTGGGCGGCATCGGGGGCCGCGACCGCCGCCAGGTGAATGACATGCGATGGCCGATGACGGGCCAGGGCCTCATGGACGGCTGCCGTGTCCGTCACGTCCAGCTCTTCGACCTGGCCGAAAGCGGGGTGCGGGCCCCCCTCCTTGGAGGTTGCGGCAATGACGATCTCGGGGCCGCAGATCTCGCGCAATGCGTCGCCGACATAGGGGCCGACGAAACCATTGGCGCCCGTCATCAAAACGCGCATGCCGGCCTCACGAACCATGACGCGTTGTCCGGATGCGGATGCGCGGCGAAGCACGGCGTCACAAGGGTTGCCCTTTCAACGCCTGGCGGCCGCGTGGCGCGCGAGATCGGCGTCCACCATTTCGCGGATCATCTCTTCCAGGGAGATCGTCGCCTCCCATCCGAGCTTCGCCTTTGCCTTGGCCGGGTTGCCGAGCAGGATTTCGACTTCCGCCGGCCTGAACAGTTCGGGGTCGATGACAAGATGGTCGTCCATCTTCAACCCGACATGCTCGAAGGCGATCCTGCACATGTCGCGCACCGTCGTCGTCCTGCCGGTGGCGACCACATAGTCGTCGGGCTGCTCCTGCTGCAGCATCAGCCACATGGCTCGGACATAGTCCCTGGAATGGCCCCAGTCGCGCCTGGCGTCGATGTTGCCCAGGCGCAATTCCCTCGCCAGCCCCATCTTGATGCGCGCGACCGCGTCCGTGACTTTGCGTGTCACGAATTCGATGCCGCGAAGCGGCGATTCGTGATTGAACAGTATGCCGCTCGAAGCGTGCAGGCCGAAGCTCTCGCGATAATTGACGGTGATCCAATGGCCGTAGGCCTTGGCCACCGCATAGGGCGAGCGGGGATGGAAAGGCGTGGTCTCCGACTGCATCGGCTCCTGGATAAGGCCGTACATCTCAGACGACGAAGCCTGATAGAAACGCGCCTCCGGGATTTCGAGACGCAGCGCCTCCAGCACATTGGTGACCCCGATACCGGTGACGTTGCCGGTCAGGATAGGCTGCTGCCATGACGATTTGACGAAAGACTGCGCGGCAAGGTTGTAGACCTCGTCCGGCCTTACGTCGCGCATGGTTCGCGTCAGGCCGGACAAATCCGTGATGTCGCCATCCACGAAGCGCACGCCGTTCTGGATGCCCAGCCATTTCAGCCGCATCGTGTTGACGTCGGCTGTGCTCGACCGCCGCGCCAAGCCATGAACTTCATAGCCTTTCGAAAGCAGGAGCTGCGCCAGATAGGCGCCGTCCTGCCCGGTGATGCCGGTTATCAACGCTGTCTTTGTCATCAATGGTCTCGGTGATCGAGCAAGATGCGGGGCGGGAGTCCCCATCGTTGCCGGATTGAGCGCTCCATGCCTGCGGCAATCGCCGGCACCGCTGTCATTATACGGCCTCCACCTTATCCGCCAGTGCGGCGTCCCGCGCCCGTTCCAGCGCCATTGCCACGATTTCGGTTGCCCTGTGATGGCTGGCAGCCTCGGCATAGCAGCGAAATTCCGGAGCGTTGCCGGAAGGCCGCAGATGGATGATCTCGCCGCTGGTCATGCGCGCCCTGAGACCGTCGGTCTCGTCTACGTCCGCCACCGCGCCAAAGGGTGCCAGGAACCGCTGCAGCGCGTCGCGGTCGGCGAGCTTGTGCATCAAGCCGCGCGACGTCTCGACCGGGAAGTTCTCGAGCCGCTCGCTGGCGCAGACCGGAAGATTCCAGGTTTCACGCAGGCCGGACAGCGATTTGCCAGCCGATGCCATCGTGCCCAGCAAGGCCAGTATCGGCAAGAATGAATCCCGCGTCGGCAGCGCCGAAAGTATTCCGCCGTTCACCAGGCAGTCGGTTCCCAGCAGAACCCCGCCATTGGCTTCGAAGCCGACGACGATGCCGCCTGCCTGCCGCGCGGCGTCCATTCCCTCTATGACGAAAGGGGAGCCGACCTTCGTTCTCCTGACGATGAACCCGAAAGCCTCGGATATGCCCGAGTTGGAGGTGACCGGCGTCACCACGACGTCGGCCTTGAGGAAGAGCGCCGTGGCCAGCCCGATCAGGTCGCCTCGGAACAATTCGGCATTCTCGTCGATGACGAGAGGGCGATCGGCGTCGGCGTCGGCCGAGACCACCGCGTCGAATTTGAACTCGCGCACCCAGTCCTGCACCTTCGCCATCGTTTCCCGGCCGACGGCCTCGGTATCGACGGGCACGAAAGTGTCTGTCTTGCCGACGGGGATCACATCGGCACCGAAGAATCGCAGGACCTCGACCAGCAGCTCCGCCGCAACGGTGCTGTGCTGGTAGACGCCGAGCCTCATTCCAGAAAGGGCGCCAGGGGGCAGACTTGTCTCGACACGGTCTCGAAAGGCCGCGAGCGCCTGTTCATGGCCGGCCTGCCGGTCCCCACGCGCCGGCGGCCATGGATATTGATCCGACAGCTCAGCGACAGAAAGGGTGATCGCGGCCTCGTCCGCCTTGTCGATCTCGCCCTTCGGTCCGTAGAACTTGATGCCGTTGCGGTCGGCGGGGATATGCGAGCCGGTCACCATCAGCGCCGCAGCTTCGTGCCGGCGGGCAAAAAAGGCAAGCGCGGGTGTGGGAATGGGGCCGCAATCGACCGGCTGGAAGCCGGATGCGGCCAGCGCCGCCATGCAGTCCTGCGCGATTGCCGGGCTGCTGTCGCGCAAGTCCCGCCCCACGAAGACCTTGCCTTGATGAAATCCGGTCGACCGCAGGCGCCGGGCGAAGCCCTCAGTGTAAAGTCCGCTTGGCCTTCCGGCCAACTCGGAAGCCAAACCCCGAACGCCGCTTGACCCGAATTTCATCAACCTGCTTTTTGCTGTTGGAAGATCGCCGCTGTTTGTTGGAGTGACCCCGGCCTGGCTGTCAACAGCAAAAAAACCTCGAAATCCGCATCTTTTCTAATGTCCCCACACCGCCAGTTCGTTGCCCGCCGGATCGCTGAAGTGGAACCGTCGGCCGCCAGGGAAGGAAAAGATCGGCTTGACGATGGTCCCCCCGGCGCTCTCGACCGCATCCAGCGTTTCCTCGAGGTTCTCGGAGTAGAGCACGGGCAGCGGTTTGGCCGGCGCTTCCCCGGCATCGGCCTGGAAACCGCCGTCGAGCCCTTCGGCGAAAGCGGAATAGGTTGGGCCGTAGTCGGTGAACGACCATGAAAACGCGGCGCTGTAGAAGGATTTGACGCTGTCCAGCGTGCCGCCCGTTGCCGGAAGTTCCAGGTAGTCGAGTTTTCCGTTGAGTTTCATCAGGCTACTCCACTATGTTCCTGTTATGTTCTATAATGCGCGATACCCTCCGGCAAGTCTTTTTGACGCAGCTTTTGCTTAATCGATTGTAGTGCCTACGAGCTCTGGTCGGTGCCTTGCCTTTCGCACTGCAGCATCCTATCGCTCGGACCGGGAAGGGCGGGGAACCGGGCCGTGGTCCGGCTGTTTCTATCTTCCATTACTGGAGGGCAAGCATGACCAAATGGGTTTACACCTTCGGCGACGGCGCCGCCGAAGGCCGTGCCGGCGACCGCAACCTTCTCGGTGGCAAGGGTGCCAATCTGGCCGAGATGTGCAGCCTCGGCCTGCCGGTGCCGCCGGGCTTCACCATCACCACGGAGGTCTGCAACGCCTACTACGCGAATGGCCGCGCCTATCCCGATGGGCTCGAGACGGATGTCGTCTCCGCTCTCGACCATATCGGCCGGATCACCGGCCGCCGTTTCGGCGATCCGTCGAAGCTGCTTCTGGTCTCCGTGCGCTCCGGTGCAAGGGCCTCCATGCCCGGCATGATGGACACGGTGCTCAATCTCGGCCTCAACGACGAGACGGTCGAGGCTTTGGCCGCCGATTCCGGCGATGCGCGTTTTGCCTATGACAGCTACCGCCGCTTCATCCAGATGTATTCCGACGTCGTCATGGGCCTCGACCACGAAGTGTTCGAGGAAATCCTCGAGGACCAGAAGGCGAGCCTCGGCCACGAGCTCGACACCGAGCTGACGGCCCCGGAATGGCAGGGCGTCATTTCGCTCTACAAGGCCAAGGTCGAGGAAGAGCTCGGCAAGCCGTTCCCGCAGGACCCGCACGAGCAGCTCTGGGGCGCGATCGGCGCCGTGTTCTCGAGTTGGATGAACAGCCGCGCCATCACCTATCGGCGCCTGCACGACATCCCGGAAAGCTGGGGCACGGCGGTCAATGTCCAGGCCATGGTGTTCGGCAATATGGGCGATACCTCCGCGACCGGCGTCGCCTTCACCCGCAATCCCTCGACCGGCGAAAGGCAGCTTTATGGCGAATTCCTGGTCAATGCCCAGGGCGAGGACGTGGTGGCCGGCATCCGCACGCCGCAGAACATCACCGAGACGGCGCGTATCGCCGCCGGCTCCGACAAGCCGTCGCTTCAGAAGCTGATGCCCGACGCCTTCCAGGCCTTCGTCGACATTTCCGACCGGCTGGAAAAGCACTACCGCGATATGCAGGACCTCGAATTCACCATCGAGCGCGGCAAATTGTGGATGCTGCAGACCCGCTCCGGCAAGCGCACCGCCAAGGCGGCGCTGAAGATCGCCGTCGAGATGGCGAGGGACGGCCTGATCACCAAGGAGGAGGCTGTCGCCCGCATCGATCCGGCCTCGCTCGATCAGCTCCTGCACCCGACCATCGATCCGAAGGCGGCGCGTGATGTCATCGGCATGGGCCTGCCGGCCTCGCCCGGCGCCGCCACGGGGGAGATCGTCTTCTCGTCTACCGACGCGGAGGACGCCAAGGCTCAGGGACGCAAGGCGATCCTGGTGCGCATCGAGACCAGTCCCGAGGACATCCACGGCATGCATGCCGCCGAAGGCATCCTCACCACGCGTGGCGGCATGACCAGCCACGCCGCGGTGGTGGCGCGCGGCATGGGCAAGCCATGCGTGTCGGGCGCCGGCTCGCTGCGCGTCGATTACAAGGCCGGCACGTTGGTCTCGATGGGCCAGACCTTACGCAAGGGCGACATCATCACCATCGATGGCGGCAACGGCCAGGTGCTGAAGGGCGCCGTCGCCATGTTGCAGCCCGAACTTTCCGGCGATTTCGCCGCCATCATGGAATGGGCCGACGCCGCGCGCCGCATGAAGGTGCGCACCAATGCCGAGACGCCGCTCGACGCGCGCATGGCGCGCTCCTTCGGCGCCGAGGGCATCGGGCTTTGCCGCACCGAGCACATGTTCTTCGACGGCGCCCGCATCGTCGCCATGCGCGAGATGATCCTGGCCGACACCGAGAAGGACAGGCGCGGTGCGCTCGACAAGCTGCTGCCGATGCAGCGCTCGGACTTCCTCGAGCTGTTCGAGATCATGGCCGGCCTGCCGGTGACGATCCGCCTGCTCGACCCGCCGCTGCATGAATTCCTGCCCAAGACCGAGGCCGAGCTTGCCGAGGTGGCGAGCGCCATGAATGTTTCGGCCGACAAGCTGAGGCAGCGCACCGAGGCATTGCATGAGTTCAACCCGATGCTCGGCCATCGTGGCTGTCGGCTCGCCGTCTCCTATCCGGAGATCGCCGAAATGCAGGCGCGCGCCATCTTCGAGGCCGCGGTCGAGGCCGGACGCAAGGCCGGGGCGCTGGTGGTGCCGGAAATCATGGTGCCGCTGGTCGGCCTGGTGAAGGAGCTGGAATACGTCAAGGCGCGCATCGACGCGGTGGCGCAAAGCGTCATGCAGGAGACCGGCACCAAGATCGACTACCTCACCGGCACGATGATCGAGCTGCCGCGCGCGGCGATTCGCGCCCATGTCATTGCCGAAGCCGCCGAATTCTTCTCCTTCGGCACCAACGACCTCACCCAGACGACCTTCGGCATATCGCGCGACGACGCGGCGTCTTTCCTTGAGACTTACCGGCAAAAGGGCATCATCGAACAGGATCCCTTCGTGTCGCTTGATATCGATGGCGTCGGCGAACTGGTGCGGATCGCGGCTGAAAAGGGCAAGGCGACGCGACCCGGGATCAAGCTCGGCATCTGCGGCGAGCATGGCGGCGATCCGGCTTCGATCCGCTTCTGCGAGGAGGTCGGGCTCGATTATGTATCATGCTCGCCCTACCG
This sequence comes from Mesorhizobium sp., assembly GCA_004020875.1. Lineage (GTDB taxonomy): Bacteria > Pseudomonadota > Alphaproteobacteria > Rhizobiales > Rhizobiaceae > Mesorhizobium. The sequence goes on along the minus strand of SAPZ01000053.1, from coordinate 4,103 downwards.
TGTGCCGATCGCCAGGCTCGCGGCCGCCCAGGCGGCGGTGGTAGCGGCGAAGGGCGCCGCTAAACGCGCCTGAGGCGGTCATTCCGGGGAACGGCACCCCAAGTGACCTTACAGTTTTGTATGGAATGTCACGCGAACGTGCGCGTGACGGCCCTGAATCTCGACACCGTTTCGAGGGAGTTTCCGACACCGAACTTTTTGGTGTCAGAAACCCATGTTGCAGATTACACCCACCGCCTTCCGGTCGATCCTTGTTCTGCAGACCAAATTCATCGGCGACATCGTGCTTGCCTCGGCGCTGGCGAACAATCTGCAGCTTGCATATCCGGGCGTCAGGATCGCGTTTCTTTGTGAAACGCATTTGGCCGGCTTCCTGACGGCCCACGGCATTGCCGCCGCGGCCATCCCCCTCAGCCGCGCCAGGATGCGTGGCTCGCCGTTCGAGCGGGGACGCGAGCTCTTCCGCGTGGTGCAGGAACTACGGCGGCATCGCTTCGACATGACCATCGACATCACCGACTCGAAAACCTCGCGTTTGATTTCCGGGCTGGTCAATGCTCCGGTCCGGATCGGCTATTCTCCGACGGAGCGGCCTCTGCGCTGGTACGAGCGCCAGCCCGCCAATGTCAGGATGAAGCCCTTCGGATTTGGCAAGAGCCACTTTCTCTACCGCTATCTGTCTCCGTTGGAGGCGCTCGGCGTCGATCTGCGCATCAGGGCCCCGGCCATTCGACCGCTGCCATTCGAGACGACCCGCATCCTGGCTTTGCTGGCCCGGCACCATATCCTCCCAAACGCTTTTGTCGCGGTTCATGCGGGAGCAAGTTTCGCCGGACGCCGCTGGCAGCCGGAGCGCTTTGCAGAGGCAATCGACAGGATTGCCGGCGAGACAGGCTTGCGCGTGGTCCTGGTCGGCGGTCCTGACGAAAACGAAGGGGCAGACAGGATTGTGGCCGCGGCGAAGACGCCTGTCGTCAATCTGGCAGGAGCGCTGCGGCTGGAAACCCTGCTTGCGCTGCTCAAGGAGGCGCGGCTGTTTCTCGGCAACGAGAGCGGGCCGATGCATTTGGCGGCCGCAGCCGGTACGCCGGTTGTCGGCTTGTTCGGCCTGACCAATCCGGTCCGTTGGGCGCCGGTCGGCGTGCCCAGCATCTCGTTGCGGCCGTCGATGCCCTGTGACTGCGTCGGTGGCGACCTGTGCCGCCGGACCGATCCGAGCAAGGCCTGCTGCGTCTGGCGCGTGGAGGTCGATCCAGTGGTTGACGCGGTGCTGGAACTCCTGGCGCGCACCGAGATGGTTCTGGAAGCCGCGGTCTGACATTTGGGCAATTCAGCGTCGTCCAAGGTCGCGCGAGCCGGTCTGGTCCACGACCTTGTGGTCTTGTATATGAGACGCACGTGAAACATGCGTGTGACGGCTTTGGATGTCGACGTCTAAACCCAGCTTGGTGGACTCCGATCCTTCCGGGACCCGGATGTTCCAAGCTCGTCCTGGCCCCTTCCGCTCGATCCTGATCCTGCAAACTAAGCATATTGGCGATCTCGTTCTTGCCACCGCGCTGGCGAAGAACCTGCAGCTCGAATATCCGGGCGTCCGCATCGTCTTCCTCTGCGACGCCCGCTTCGCCAGTCTTCTCACGGCCAATGGCGCTGCCTCTGAGGTCGTGACCTTCCGCCGTTCCCATATGCGCGGCACGCCGCTGCGGCGCCTGCAGGAACTCATTGTCACGCTGGTCAGATTGCGCCGCCACCATTTCGACATGACCATCGACATAACCGACACGCGCACGTCGCGGTTCATCTCAGGACTGGTCGGCGCGCGGGTTCGCGTCGGATATCATCCGTCCGAAAGGCCGCTGCGTTGGTTCGAGCGCCAGCCCGCCAACGTCAAGGCAAAGCCGTTCGGCTATGGCGGGCAGCACTTTCTCTATCGGTATCTGTCACCGCTGGAGGCGCTTGGCATAGAGTTGCGCGTGCGGTTTCCCGCCTTGCAGCCGCAGCCGTCCGAGATAGCGAAAGCCTTGGCGCTGCTCGACACATTCCACCTTCGGCCGAACGCCTTCGTCGCGATCCATGCCGGGGCAAGCTTTCCCGGACGCCGCTGGCAGCCGGAGCGCTTTGCCGCCGCGATTGATCGGATATGGGCCGAAACCGGTCTGGACGTGGTTCTGGTCGGCGGTCCGGATGAGAACGAGGCGGTCGAAAGTATTCTCGCGGCCGCGAAGACGCCGATCGTCAATCTGGCCGGATCGGTCCCGCTCGAAACCTTGCCGGCGCTGTTCAAGCAGGCGCGGCTGTTTCTCGGCAATGACAGCGGTCCCATGCACATGGCGGCGGCTGCCGGCATTCCCGTCGTCGGCCTATTCGGCCTGCAGAGCCCGGTCCGCTGGGGGCCGGTCGGCGCGCCGAGCATCCCGGTGCGCCCGTCCATGCCCTGCGACTGCGTCGGCGATGGCCTTTGCGAAAGGCCCGACCCCAATAAGGCCTGTTGCGTCTGGCGCCTGGAGGTCGCTCATGTGGTCGAGGCTGTGCTCGAACTCCTGGCGCGAACGGAGACTGCCCTGGAAGCCGAGATGTAAGGCGAAAGCATTTTTTCGCGATTTCTCCTTTTGCGCTGTCGGACGTCCCCATTTTCGCCTAGATGCCGGTCTGTTGGAACCAGCGGAGGCAAGTTTTCTTTGGCGCGATGCGGCGACTGACCGGGCGCGCCGGCTTGGAATGGATGATGGGTCTGCTTCGAAACTCTCTTTGTGCGATGGCGTTGGCGCTGTTCGCGGGCTCGCCCGGCAATGCAGCCACGCTGGTCGAGCCGACGCTGCATCTGAAGCCGCAAGCCGCGGAAGGGGGCGGGCGAGTCGCCCTGACGCTCGATGCTTGCGGTGGAAAGACCGACACTCGAATTCTTTCGGCGCTTGTCGACAACCGCATACCGGCGACCATCTTCGTCACCGGCATCTGGCTCAAGCGAAATGCCGAAGCCGTCGAGATCATGCGAGCGCATCCCGACCTGTTCGAATTGGAAAACCACGGTGGCCGCCACATTCCGGCGGTCGATACGCCGCGGAAGATCTACGGCATCCGCAGCGCCGGCAGCCCGGACGCCGTTCAGGCCGAGGTTGAATCCGGCGCCGCAGCGCTCGCCAGCGCGGGCGGGCCGGCGCCCAAATGGTTTCGCGGGGCCACCGCGGAATACAGCCCATCGGCGATCGCCATGATCCGCAAGCTGGGCTTCAAGATCGCCGGCTTCTCGGTCAATGGCGACGGCGGCTCGCTGCTCGGCGCCAAGCAAACCGCACGCCGCATCGGCGCCGCAAAGGACGGCGACGTCATCATCGCCCACATCAACCAGCCGACGCATGCGGCCGGCGAGGGCGTGGTTCAGGGGCTGCTCGCCTTGAAGCAGAAAGGCATGACCTTCGTGCGCCTGGACGATGCGGAAGGCGTCGGCAACAACGGCACGACGGATTGAGCGTGCAGTGTCGCGGCGGCTGAATTGCAGCCGCATTGCGCAGCGTCGCTTCGCCATTGGGTGACGATATTCCGGCTTGGTCTTAAGCGACCACCGGCAACGGCCACGCCGGACGTGGTGCTCAATCGGGCGTCGCTTCGACCGTCACTTTGCTGGTGTAGAACGCGCCGTGATTGCGGATTTCGGTCATCTCGTCGAACGGCTGCTCGTAAGCCCACATGGCATTTTTGCCGGCTTCGCCGGCGGATTGGACGCTCCAGTAGCTGGCATCGCCCTTGTACGGGCAATGCGTCGAGTGTTCGCTGCCGGAGAGCTTGCTGAAATCGATGTCGTCGAAAGGGATGTAGAAGGCCGCAGGATATGGCGGTTCCGACAGAACCCTGGCCCGGCTCGATCTGGCGATGACGGTATCGCCGGCGCGCACGGTGACGCTGCCGCGATAAGGCTCGACGGTGATCGCCTTGTCGGGATTGCGCTGGAAGCCGGGGGCAGGGTTGGCGAACTTTTCCATGAATGGTCTCCAGGAGCAATTCCAGGGAAAGTGCGAAGCGATTTTCCGTCCGGAATTGCGTCAGAACAAAGAGAGCGGTTCGTCGTTTCGGTGAAACGTTCTCGGGGAGACTTACATGTGTTG
>SAPZ01000052.1 GCA_004020875.1 Mesorhizobium sp. | reverse complement strand
TCGGCCTTTCGGTCCGGCGCATAGACATAGGCGACGCCCGGCGGGTCGCTCCCCTGCCATGGTCGGTCATCGCGGGCATAGGCCCACAGCTGCCCAGTCTTCGTCTTGCCGCGGCCAGGATCGAGCACCGGCGCCGTGGTTTCGTCGGCGAACAGCTTCGGCGAAGCCTTCAGCTTGCCAAGCAGGCGTTCATGCACCGGACGCAGATGCCAGGCGGCGCGGCCGACCCAGTCGGCGAGCGTGGACCGGTCGAGATTGATGCCCTGCCGGGCATAGATCTGCGCTTGTCGGTAGAGCGGCAGGTGGTCAGCATATTTGGACACCAGCACCTGAGCGACCGTCGCCTCGGTCGGCAAACCGCCCTCGATCAGCCGGGCGGGTGCCGGAGCCTGAACGACCACGTCCTCACAGGCGCGGCAGGCATATTTGGGCCGGCGCACGACGATCACACGCAGCTGCGCCGGAACGATGTCGAGCCGCTCGCTCACGTCCTCACCGATCCGATGCAAGCCATTGCGGCAGCCCGGGCAGGCATGGTCCTCGATGTCGACGACCATCTCCACGCGAGGCAGATGCGCCGGCAGCGAGCCCCGGTTGGCCCGGCGTTTGGCAGTCTTTGCCTGTCGCTGGTCCGGAGAAGCCCTCTCGGCCGCTTCCTCGCCGGCCGCCTCGATCTGTTCGGCCTCTTCGAGCCCCAGCAGCAACTGATCTTCGGGAAGCTTTTCGGCGCGACGGCCGAAGCGATGACGCTGCAATTCCTTGATGATCTGGATCAGCCGGGCATTCTCGACGTCGCGCGCCAGGACCATCGCCTTCAGCGCGTCCGGATCGTCGGGAAGCTGGTCAGCCGTCATCGCCATGAGCGGATCAGACCATATTCGCCGACAGCCCGCGACAGCGCAATCCAGGCTGATTCACTTGGTCGCGGCTCAGCTCGCCTGAACCGGAACACGCGTCCGGCGGGCTTCATGGACCCGCCGCCAGTCGAGACCTTCGAGCAGCGCCGACAGCTGCGCGGCCGTCAGCCGCATCACGCCGTCCTGCACTTTCGGCCAGCGGAACTCCCCATCTTCCAAGCGTTTGGCGTAAAGGCACACGCCTGTGCCATCCCAGAAGATCAGCTTGATCCGGTCCGTCCGCTTCGCCCGGAAGACGTAGACGGCCCCGCTGAACGGATCGGCGCCCATCGTCTCGCGCACCAGCGCAGCCAGCCCCTCCGCACCCTTGCGGAAGTCGACCGGCTTCGTCGCCACCATGACCTTGACCGCGCCCGTCGGCCCGATCACGACGTCGCCTTCAGCGCGCGGATCACTGCGGTCACGGTCTTCGCATCCGCACCCCGGCCAACGCGCATGGTGATGCCGTCGATCTCCAGCTCGATCACACCGGCGTCTCGGGCGGCTTTCTGCTTCCGCCGCCGCCTTGCCGCCGGTTCAGGCCTCGACGCTGCAATCACCGCCGGAACAAACAACGATTCCGGTGCTGCCGGCGCTTCCGCCAACGGCTGACGAGCGGCCCGACGCCAGGCGAACAGCTGCTGCGGGGACAAAGCGTATCGCCGCGCCACCGCACTCACGGTCGCGCCGGCTTCGTAGCTTTCCGCCACGATCCGCACCTTCTCCTCCGGCAGCCATTCGCGCCGCCGACCGGAGCCCGTGAACACCTCGAACCGGCGCGCGGGCTCGTGATCGCTGGATGTAAGCGTAAGCTCTGAAATCGTCATGTGTCGAAGCCCTCAAAGGCTCCGAACATCGTCCCTCACGTCAACGCGCGAAAGGTGCCACCGGAACAGCGCTTACTCAGGTCCTTCTCTTCGTTACGGTCCTTCGGATGCGGTCCGCCGCTTTCAGCGGGCCTAATCGCTTTCTGCCGCCCACCCACGGGGACAGGCACGCGAGACTGGTATGGAGCGTTACGGTTAGCGCGCGAACAGCAAAGGAACTGAAAAAACAGGCAACTGTCGCAGCATGGCTGAACCAGCCATCGTGTCGGCATCTAGGAGCCGCGTGTTCGCCTTACGCTGACACGAAGCTCAGACATGACGTCCGGGAGACGATGCTGGCAAATGGTCTGGCTGAAGCATTCCACCCATAATACCAAAGCCCGTCCCGATCCAAAGCGCTTCTAAGCACTCCATCTCAGGCGCAAGGCCGGTTGGCCAGTGCACCTTCTTGGTCCGCCAGAAGAGAACCCCGCCCGAGAATAGCTTCATGAGGTCTTGCCCTGCAGTGTCGACCGTAAAAAGGGCGCGCGAGGCGCCCTTCACTTTAAACCGGCAGTCGGGAAGCAGACTTCACTCTGATATTCAAAAGCGGTAGGTGACACCTGCGCCTATCAGCCAGGGATCGAGCTCCGCCTTCCCCGTCAGCTTCGCCCCGGCCACCGTGACGTCGAAGTCCGGCTTCAGGAAAAGCTTCTTCACGTCGAAGTTGACGCCCCAGTGCTCGTCCACCATGTAGTCGAAACCGACCTGCAGCGCCGTGCCGAACGTATTCTTCACCTTGAGAGCGTCGGCGCTGCCGGTGTCCTGGTTATAGAAAACCGTGTAGTTCACGCCGGCGCCGACATAGGGCTTGAACGCGCCGAAATCGGTAAAATGGTACCGCAACGTGAGCGTCGGCGGCAGCAGCCAAACTTTGCCGATGCTGCCCAACCCACCGATCGTCCCTTGGCCCGCGATGTTGGCATAGGTGGTACCGAGTATGAGTTCGGCGGCGATGTTGTCGGTGAAGAAATACGAGATATCGAGTTCCGGCGTCACCGTGTCCGAATACGAAAGACCGGAGCCGGGAAGCGTATCAACGTAGCCCAGATCTTTCGTAACGACGCCCAACGCCCGCAGGCGGACCTGCCAAGGGATTGGCGCTTCGGTGACCGAGGCTCCCGTCTCCGCCAGGACGGTCTCTGCTTGCGCAGGCTCCGCGGCGACGGCCTGCTGTCCCACCATGATCAGGGCCACCGCCGCTGCTGTTGCCCGCGCTACGCCCATTCGCGTTCTCGCCATGAGATTCACTCCTTGATGTTCAGAAAGGATGCACTGCACTATTTCGTCTCCTGCTCGAATGAATTGTTGATGGACCTCAAATGCCCCTCTTGCGTTGCAACGCGTTCCGCCGTCTCCGGAGGGTGATCGTTGAAGCCGATTGCGCTGCGGAGAAAATTGGTGCCTAGACTGATGAATGCGGCTTGCTCCCGATTGTCCTCGCCGCAGCCGTGCCCGCCTGCGCTGGCCTCGTAGAAGTAAGCGGGATAGCCAAGAGCCTGCAGTTTTGCGGCCATCTTGCGCGCATGGCCCGGATGGACGCGGTCGTCGCGTTTCGTGGTGGCGATCAGGATAGGCGGATAGGGCTGTCCCGGCGCTGCGGCGTGATAGGCGGAGATTTCCTTCAGGAAAGCCCAATCGTGAACCTTGTCCGGATCGCCATATTCGTCGATCCAGCTCGCGCCCGCCAAGAGCTTGGTGTAGCGACGCATGTCGATAAGCGGTGCTGTGCAGAACAGAGCCCCGAAATGCTCAGGATAGCGGGTCAGCATGTTTGCGATCAGCAGGCCGCCATTTGAGCCACCCTCGGCGGCAATCCGCCTCGGCAGGGTGATGCCCCTTCGCACGAGGTCGGAGGCAACGGCGGCGAAATCGTCGTGGGCGAGACGCTTGCCCTCCCTGCGCCCGGCTTCGTGCCAGCGGGTGCCGAACTCGCCGCCGCCGCGGATGTTCGCCTCGACACACGTGCCGCCGCGCTCGAGCCACAGCTTGCCCAGCGGGGAGTTGTAGTAGGGCAGGAATGATACGCCGAACCCGCCATAAGCGGAAAGGTGAATCGGAGCATCTCCGTTCCCGTTCGCCGGACCAACCTGCGTATAGGGGATCAGCTCATGATCGATAGAGACTGCCTCGTGGCGCGTGACCACCAGTCCGGATGCATCGAAATTCTCCGGGCTGCGCTTCAGGATTGCTGAAGCGCTGAGAGACGGCGCGGCATTCAGATCGAACAGCAAGAGCTGCGGCGGCGTGATCGGATCCTGAGCACAGATCAGGACCTCTCCATTGGTCTCGTGAACTGCCGCATCGAATGACCAGACGTCGACAGTACCTTCGGCGGGCAGGGTGTTCAGGACTCGGCGCGTCCATTCCTGGTGGCCGGGAGTGAACATCTCGAAACGCGGTGCGAGATTGACGAGGTAAGAGATAATGAGCTTCCCGTCATTCCAGAAGAATGACTGCATGGAGCGCCTTTCCCCTGGTTGAAACAGGGTCTCAAAACGGCGTCCGCCGGCGAGGAAAGTGGAAAGCGAGATGACGATCAGCGCGTCGGCGGGATGGGTGGTGCCTCCCACCGTCCAGGGCTTGCGCGGCCTTACCGCCAGCCAGTCGCCGAAGACCCGCCACGACGCGTCGCGAGGAAGATCGATCTGCCTCCTCGGCCCGCTCCTATCGCCGATCCAGCTGATCTTCTCGAAGAAGGCCGGCTGCTCGATGAACCAAAGGCGCTCGCTGCGGCCGGTGCGGTCCGAATGACCAGACACTTGGAAGCTTTCGAACCCGGCCTCGAAGATTGCCGGCGTGGTGAGGGGATCCGCGTCACGCTTCCACAGTCGAACTGTGCGCGCATAGCCGGAGCGGGTGGCCATGCCATTACCAAGCGCACTGGAAAGCAGAAGCGTGTCAGGGTCCAGCCAATTAACGTAGCCTTTGGCCTCGGGGAGGTTGAAGCCGTCGGCGACAAAGCTCAGAGAAATCAGGTCGAATTCGCGATGCACGACCGCGTCGCTGCCGCCGCGCGACAGGCGCAGAACGGCTCTTTCCCGTCTCTCCGGCTCGATGGACGCGCCGTCCCAGATCCAGTCCTCTCCGTCGCTAGCCGCGAGAGCATCCAGATCGAGCAGTAGCTCCCATTGGGGATCCGCCTTCATGTAGGCGGCAAGGGTGGTCCGGCGCCACAGTCCGCGTGGATTACCGTCATCTCGCCAGTAATTGTAGAGGTACTGACTACGGCGCGCGATCAGGGGAAGATTGTCGCGATTGTCGAAAATGGCTGTCAGAGCCGCGCGGTCGCGCTCGAACTGCGTTCCACCGAAGTGCTTCAGAGTCCTTGCCGATTGGCCGGCGGCCCAGGCAAGTGCCCGCTCGCCCTCTACATCTTCAAGCCAGACATAGGGATCGTCGTCGGGAGCATCAAGCGTTGGACGGACATCAAATGCGTTCATGTCCGGACAGCCTTCAGAAAGAAGGGATAGAGGCTTCCGTCGGCTCGGGAACGCTCAGTGTCGGTAGCGGCGCCCACATGTTCGAAAAGCGTGATCATTGATGAGTTCTTCCAGTCGGTGCGGCATCGCAGTGCTTTTGCGCATAGGGCCGCAACCTTCGTGCCAACTGGGAAAATCGTTTCGGAACAATGCGATCGCTCTGGAAGCGTTGTGTCACATGTCCGACATCGTCGAGAATCCGACAACGAGTGCTCCTCCTAATCACCGGATCAACCTCCGGCGCCAGTCGTGGACACTGTGCAGAACTCGAGAAGTGAAGCTCATTGGAGTGAACCTGGTTGACGCCCAACATCTTCGCTCTGGAGCGCTTCACGCACACGGATTCATGGCAGACACCATGATGCGATCGATGCTGTTAGAGACCAAGCTGGCTGCGCCTGTGAGTTTCAGCCGCCAGCTGGAAGCAGCGGAGTTCTGAGGAGAAGGGTGGGGGGCCCAAGCCCTGCCGCAATCTTGGCCTGCACCGTCCCCTTGATTGTTGTGGGTCAACGTCTGCCTGCCCGCTGAATTTGGCACGCCTTACACCTACGTCACGACCAAGACCTTCCTGTTGCACTTCGGCCTCGACACACTGCGGGATTTGCCCGATTTCGAGGCGATTGAGGTTGCCGCGCTGCTCAGCAAGGAGAAGCTGCTGGCGGGCGATACTCCCATCGGGCTGGTGAGTGGTGGAGGAGGTGAGGAGCGACACTCCAAGGCCAGGACGGGCTAGCGCAGCAGATACATGGAAGTAATCGCTTGATATGAGCGGTTGAGAGTCGAATCAGGGAACTATGCGATCACTATCGATAAGAGGTGGCAATATCGATCGTGATTGTATCGGGCCACTCTACGGCGAAGGAGGCGGCAACTTGTGTCTCCGACCCGAAACGATTACCTTGCGGCCATTATGAGCAAGCATTTGGCATCCGTCTTGACGACGTGAACGCGCCCTGCAGCGTACAGCTGGACGACGCGGCGCTGGCCGATTGCTTTGCGGATCTCGATTTGGCCAAGCAGCATCCCGCTCATGTCAGCGCCTTTCTCGGCGAGGTCCCTCTCGCCCAGCAAGTCGAGTTCGCAACCGCGCACCACATTCGCGGTCGACGAGATGAAGGCTTTTGCCGCCAAGTTCTCTGCCTGGTCCGGCGAAAGCTATCCGCTCGCCGCATAATGGCTGGACATGATAGCCGACGCCCGTCCCGAATGGCGGCGGCTTTTTCGTATTATATCGACCTGATCGACAAGATGCGGCGGAACAGGGGTCCACGTGCGATGCGGCCAAAGCGGATCCAGCTCTCGAGCGCGACTACGGGGTAGGTGTGGTCGCTGGAGCCGCGGCCGACCTCGACCTCGCGCCAGCCGGTCTTGCCGCGCAGGGTGACCAGCAGCCCTTGCCGTCAAAAATCTCGATCCAGCTGGCGCCATCGCTGTTGTCGTCGCGCATGACGTCGAGACCGACGATCTCGGAGCGCCGCAGGCCGCCGCCACAGCCCAGGAGCAAAATAGCGCGGTCGCGCAGGCCCTGAGGTCGTGGCCGAGCGTGGCGATCATCGCCAGCAGATCGTCGCCAGGACCGCCTCTTTCTGCCGCGGTGGCTTTGCGTGCTTGCGGCGAATGCCGGCAAGAACCTTATAGATATGCCGCTCCGCGCGGTCCAACGGCCGGCCGCGCTGGGTAAAGTTCCAGGCGAGGCCGGAAAGCCGCCGCTCGATGGTCGCAAACTAAAGGGCAGGGGCGCCACGCTTCGGATCGCCGGCGGCGGTGCCCGAGGCACAGGCGCTGATATTGAGCCTGATCACCTTCGAGCCCGGAGGCAGGGGATCGAAGCCAGCGCGCCGGCACCAGGAGGAAAAATGCCGCCAATCCTTGGGGTAGGCGTCGCGCGTGTTCTCCGAGGTGGCGTTGTAGCCCCTCGCGGTCTCGACCAGTTCCTGGACATGCGCCGGGACTCTTTGAGCCGGGTCTCCATCTCCTTGTAGAGCTTGTCAAGCTCGCCATCGACTGGCTTCAGGTCGTCGATTGAACATTGCGTCATCATAGGCTTTGTGCCTTGTTGTAGCAGGCATCGTCCGTTCGCGCGGCGGACACAGACATCACCGTCGCTGAGCCGAGAACGACGGTAAAAGAAAATGCACTCACTGACTTCATAACCAATCTCTTTTGCGGGTGATTTAGAAACGGACGCCGAGCTTGGCGCTGAACCCGTGTGTCTGGGCATCCGAGGCGATCTGTCCCTGATAGGCGATGCCGAACGTCGCGTTCTCGGTGATGTTTACGTCAAGCCCAGCTTCGAGCAGAGCTGCGTTCTTTGCGATCGGCACGCCCTTGATGGCGAAGGAGGAACCGCCAGCAAAGGCAAGAGCGGTATCCGGCCTGACGTCGCCGAAGGCGTGGCGCCAGCCAAGACCGCCGCGCGCGGTAGCAGTCACGGTGCCGAGGGTCAGTACCGTCGACGCACGCAGACCTAGCGTGGTAAACGCCGTGTCGCTCGAGCGATCCCCGCTCGACAAGGCGGCTGCGCCGCCATTCTCGGTGAAGCCATCGGCGTCAAAATTCACATAAGCGAGATTAGCGTAGGGCTCGAAGGAAGCCGAAGCCGTATTGATACGGTAGCCGAGCTCGCCAAAGGCCTGGAACGTGCCGGCGTCGTAATCGGCCGAAAGGCTGTCGGCGAAGCCTGGAAAGACCACGGACCTGCCGGTCTCGATGCTGTGCCAGGTATAGGCAAGGCCGGAACGAAAACCGAGATTGCCGTTCTGCGTGCCGGCAAAAAGACCGAGATGGTAATTCTCGCTCGAGCCCGACGACGCGCGATCGTCCGCCTCCAAGGAGGTATGGCTGTAGCCGCTGATGAGGCCGAGCCGCCAGCTTTCGCCGACAGCCGCGTCACCGCCAGCCAGAAAGCCGCCTGTCGAGTGATCGAGACCGGCGGCATTGCCGTCGCTGTCGAGATGACCCCAGGCGCCGAAGCCACGGCCCCATACGGCGAAATTCTCACTCGTTGCCGGGGCCAGTTCCAGACCACCCAGCCCATAAGTCATCACCGGAACGCTGGAGGCACCGACGCCGTCGAACGCCGCACGGATCCGTTCGCTCGCGGCATCGCGTACAGAATGACTGTCCTCGATGAGGCCGCTATGAATGGAAGCATGAACCTCGCCTGATAGCATATCGAAAGCGTTGCGGGCTTCCGGCGCCGTCAGGAACAGGATGTTGTCCTGGATCGGATTACCGCTTCCAAGCGCCTGAGCCGCTGCGGCGACCGAGCGTTGATTGAAGGTGCTGGCTACATCGGCAAACGCCGTCGATGTGCGGCTGATATCGAGATAGACATTGTTGGCATCGTAGACGAGCTGGAAATCGACGAAGGGCGTCGCGTCTGTCGCCAGAGCCCCCGTCAGCCCGCCATAGGTGCCGCTTACGCCGCCTGCTGCGGAGAGCAGAGTATATCGGGCATCGACCGATAGCGTTCCCTGCCGCAGCAGCTCGATCTGCGCGCCGCTGTCGATCGCCGCTGCTCCGCCAACATCGATGAGATCGGACGACCTTGCGAGGTCGACCTGATAGATCGATCCGGACTGCTGCGCGAAATCGCCCGTGACAGTCAGTGTGGTGACGATCCTGCTCGGATCGGTCGCACTGCCAGGAGCGACCGTGCCGCCCTCGGAAATGGTGACCGCACCGTAGGTGCCGCCGCCTGCGACGACACCGCCGCTGTTTGCGATAGCCGTGCCCCCGATCTGCCCGTCATTCCCGAGAAAGCCGGACGTGGTCGCATCATGGGAAAGCACACCTGTATCGGCAAGCAGCAATCCCGCGCCGGAACCGACCGTCGTCATGCCGGAAAAATTGTTCTTTCCGCTCAGCGTTTGCACGCCACCGGCAACGAATAGTTTGCCGCCCATATTATTGTTATCAACGTCGAGGTCGTTGATGCTGCCGGCGAACGTGTCGTTCGAATCCGTTAGCACCAGGGTACGCTTGCCCAGTTCGACCGTTCCGCTGCCACTCAGGCTACGAATACGGGCATCGTTGTAGGCGTCGGAGATTCCCCAATAGTCGCTGCCATTTCCATGTTCGGAGATATCGAACGTGCCGTCTGCAACGACTTTCGCTGACCGTTGGATGTTGCCGAGCCCCGCAAGCGAGAGATAGGCATCCTGAGCAATATTCGTCTCGCCGGTGTAGGTGTTGACATTCGTCATCCGGACCACCGTCTTTGTATCAAGCGTCAGCGATCCGGAGCCGGAGACGACACCCGCTATGCCGAACCCGCCCTCATTCCCCATGCTCGTCGTGATCCTGCTCAGACCGGTCCCTTCGGGTGCGGATGAATCGGTAGAGAAGTTGCTGGCAGTGACGAAATGTGACGTATAAGCGGTATACTTCTTCTCCAGATCGAAAATGACCGATCTGTTTTTGAAGAAGTCAAGACCGGCAACAAAACTGGTCTGGTCATTGGGTTGTTCCGTCGTGCCGCTGGTGTAGGTGAAGTCGATATTGTCCAGCCTTACCGGATCGCCATCCGTTCCTGCGATTGTAACGCTCGGGATGTTGCCCGATGCGCTTACGATCTCGCGTTGCTCATTTCTCCGAACATTTTTAAGTTTGACGCCCGCATCCTGAAATTGCTTCAGCATCGCATCACTGATCTCCAGACTGCCACCGCCCGGTGTGCCGGTGTCGAGCAATACCGCGGTCTTGTTGGGGTCGGTGATTGGTGGGGCTCCATCCTTAACCGTGTACTGCAGATTGTAGCTGCCTTCGTATTCGGTCGAGGCATTGGCGCCAGAGCCAGGAAAATTCTGATAAGAATCCTGATCTTTTTCCTCGGGTTCTCCCCATGGCATGGCATTAGTATATTGGGCCCGGAGGCTTGGATTGAGGTTGACAATCGTGCAGGGGGAACAGCCAGGCGTTTGGTCGCTCTCGGAATCCGGATTCACATTGGCGGAGACCACGTAGCCAGACCTGGTGACACTGCCCATCATGCCCCAGACACTTGTCTTGCCAAGAAAATCGCCGGCCCCGAATGTACCTGCGAAATCGCCGCCTTCGTCTGCCATCTTGCCAGCGGTCATTTTCGCCCGCTGCTCCTTATCGGCGTGATAAGGTTCTTGGAGATCCTGACCATACATATCTTTAAGTCCATCCGTCACGGATCCCGGCGTGCACTTAAGATTGTTGTCCTTGCAATACGCATGGGTATAGACAAAATCGAGAATGCGAGCAGCCCGGTATTTCTTATCGCTTACAGACGGCCCGTCGATTGTTATCTTTTGATCTGGATCGACATATGTAAATTTATCAATTTCCACGTTCTGAAGCTTATTACCATACGTTCCGTCCCCGTACGTATATACGTAAGGCGTGTCGGCAATCGGGCGGACCCCGGTCACCTCTGACCCGATCTGCGTGTTGAGCTGGTCCGAGCCCGTGTCGAATACGTATCGCTGCGCGTTGCCATTGTTGATCTTGGCCCAGATGCCCAGGCGGTCATGGCCTTCCCCGACATACTCCAGCGGGATCGAAATCGGGTCGTCGGCCAACGCTTCTCCAGTTGGAAATGCTACCAGACCCACCCCGAGAGACACAGCCGGCAGGAATACCGTCGTCATCGCGGTGGTTGCCGCCAGAAAGTTCTTTGTCCTGAAACAAGCCTGCATACCTGGTCCTCGAAAAAGTCTCGCAAACTGATTGTTCATTGGAACGGCCTCCTGAATTGTTTAACGAGACCCTTTATGGCGGCCCTGGCTGACAACAGCCTGAAAGCTGCAAGCGGCCTGCGAGAATGGGGCGATCCTGAATGACGACAGGTGCTGTCAACAATGGATGAGTGCTCGGCCTGAAAGCTGAGCACGCTTTATGCTCAGGCTGCTGACAAGGCCAAAGCAGCGTAAGTGCGGAGTGAAATCCAAGGTCCACATGGGTCGTCGCGCTTCCCGTGCGCCTGGGAAGGCGCCGGCCCGGCCAAGCTTTCCCAGATCGTCCGGATGGCGCACAAGATACTGGTTCAGGTCGATCGAGATGGAGGCCGAGGCGTATGCCAAGGCGGTCGACTGCCTGACGAAAGA
>SAPZ01000051.1 GCA_004020875.1 Mesorhizobium sp. | reverse complement strand
GTTCGACCGGAGCAACCGGCGCCACGGGTGCGACGGGTGATACCGGCGCCACTGGAGCAACAGGCTCGACTGGTGCAACGGGTTCGACCGGAGCAACTGGAGCAACGGGCGCCACGGGTGACACCGGCGCCACTGGAGCGACTGGAGCAACCGGTGCGACAGGTGCCACGGGTTCGACCGGTGCAACCGGAGCCACGGGCGCAACCGGATCGACGGGTAGCGGGGGTCCGACGGGGGCCACCGGACCGACAGGCCCAGGCGGCGAAACGGGGCACCAAGGTCCGCAGGGCAACAACGGGCACGGCAATGGCCAACAAGACGCGCCAGGCAACTCCGGCGACCACAACAACGCCGATAACAGCCCGCACCAAGGGCAGGGCAACTCTGCCGGTGGCCAAGGCAATGGAAATGGCGGGCCTCACGCAACCTTGACGGCAAGCACGCTGGGGCTGACGGACTCCAAGCAGTTCTTGCAGTCCGGCTCGTCCGGTGGAGGCAACCCCGCCTCGTTCGGAAAGCTCGTCAGCCAGGCGGCCGCTTCTGCAACGACGGACCTCTTGAACGTTCTCAATTCGATCAAGGGCTTCGGTCAGAACCAGGGTAAGCCGTCGGGCGCCACGTCCGACTTGACCTCCGACAAGACCAAGCAGGGTGTCGGACACGTCCAGACCGACGATACGCTCAAGAATGCGCTTAAGAACATTCTGAAGCCGCATGACTGAGTAGACATGGCGGGCTGGTACCGGCCCGCTTGAAGACTAGGAACGGGCGCGGGTTTTGCATGAATGCAAGGTCTGCGCCCGCCCGCATGACGGAAGAAGGGCAGATGGCTGTTGTATCCGTGAACATCGAAGGCCAGCAGCTCCTGATCCAGGCTGACACGGAGTCCGGCCCGCAGGCCACGACTGGGCCAGAAAGCGAAGCAGTCCGGAGCCCCGGCGGCCCCGGCGTTGTCGACCAGATTGCCCCCCGCCTCAAGGCGATGTTGCGGGTTGCCCGCTACCATGGGATCGAGCTAGACCCCAACGAATTCAGGGCAGCGAAATCCAAGCCGATCCCGGAAGCTGCCGATCTTTCGCAATGGGCGCAGAATGGCGGTATGTGGGCGCGCGCCGTCCGCATCCGCTGGTCGCACCTCCTGCGCTTCGAGCAGTCGGGACCGGTCGTCCTGCTGTTCAGCGACGGCGGCGCAGGCATCCTTATGGGGGCTAGCGCAGAACGCAATGTCGTTCTCCTCAAGAGCGTCAATGCGCCTGACGACGCGGAGGGCGTACCGATCGACGAGTTGCGGTTGTTGCGGGTTTGGTCGGGCGAGGCCGTTCTGTTGCGTCCGACGCCATCCTACATCCCAGCGGACGCGCCCTTCACCTTCTCGTGGCTTGTCGATCTCGTGCGGTTGGAAAGCCGGCCGCTGCGAGACATCGGCATCGCTTCCTTCACGCTCAGCATCCTGACCATTCTGCCTCCCCTGATCGTCATGACGGTGGTCAACAAGGTGCTGCAGTTCAACAGCACCTCGACCCTGGCGCTGCTGACCGCGATCATCGCTGTCGTTTTCATCTACGAGACGCTGCTCGGACATGCGCGTCGACTGATCATCAACGTCGTCGGGGCCCGGCTGGACACCAAGTTGCATCTGCATGTCTTCAGCCGGCTCCTGCGCCTGCCGCTGGATTATTTCGAGCGCCATCCGGCCGGTGAAACCATGTACCGTCTCGCGCAGGTCTACCGCATCCGCGAATTCCTCACTGGAAAGCTGCTCAGCACCTTCCTCGACCTGATCACGCTGTGCGTGCTCATACCGGTGATGTTCTACATAAACTTCACGCTCGCCTGGATGGTGCTTTTCTGCGCCGCAGTGATCACGGCGATAATCTTTGCCTTCCTTGCGCCGCTGCGCCGACGCTACCAGCAAGTCGTCGACGCCGAGACTTGGAAGGCGGCGGCTCTCGGCGAGACAGTCGTCGGCATTAAGACTGTCAAGGCGCTCGGTCTCGAACCGCAACGCAAGACGTTGTGGGACGAGCGGGTGGCGGACGCGGGCAAGGCCAGGCTCGCCTTCGGACAATTTGCGAACTGGCCGCAGACTCTCGTCACGCCGATAGAGCGTGTCATGGTGCTCGGCACGATGCTGATCGGCGCCTATCTCGCGATGAACGACCAGACGGGCTATATGGTCGGCAGCCTGTTCGCCTTCATGATGATCGCTCAACGCGTCGCGCAACCATTGGTCGGCCTTGCTCGGCTGGTCGAGGACTACGAAGAAGTGGGGGCCGCAATCGGCGAAGCCGCGTCGGTTCTCAACCGCCCGCTGGAAAGTGCGTCCAATTCCGCCGGCCTGCGGCCGAAGCTTGCCGGGAACATCAGTTTCGACGACCTGACCTTCAGCTACATGGGCACAAAGACCCCGGCTCTCGACCACGTCACCTTCGACGTCCCAGCGGGTACGATGTTCGGCATCGTCGGACGCAGCGGGTCGGGCAAGTCGACGATCGCGCGGCTGCTGCAGGGTATCAATCGTGACTACAGCGGGTTCCTGAAGCTTGACGGGGTGGACCTGAAGGAGATCAACCTTCGCCATCTTCGCCAGGGTTTGGGTGTTGTCCTGCAGGACAATTTCCTTTTCCGCGGCTCGATCCGCGACAACATCATTGCCGGGCGACCCGGCTTGACGCTGTCCGACGCCATGCGAGCCGCCCACCTTGCTGGCGCCGCCGAGTTCATCGAACGCATGCCAAATGGCTACGACACCTACATCGAGGAAGGATCGCCGAATCTTTCAGGCGGCCAAAGGCAGCGTTTGGCTATCGCGCGCGCGCTGATCCACAATCCGAGCATCCTGATCCTCGACGAAGCGACCAGCGCGCTCGACCCCGAAAGCGAGGCGGTGGTTAGTGCCAACCTCATGCGCATTGCCAGTGGCCGCACGATGGTCATTGTATCGCACCGGCTTGCCTCACTCACCGAATGCGATCAGATCCTCGTCATGGATCAGGGCAAGGTGCTCGACGTGGCTCCCCATTCGGTGCTGCTCGAACGATGCGGTCTTTACCGTCAGCTGTGGTTCCAGCAGAACAGGCACCTCGGTACGCGACATGGCCATCTGGCCGCTGTGCCGCCGGGCGTGGCTTGAGGCGGGGTCGGCCATGAGCAGCATAACTGTCTCAGCCCCTCCCGCTCGCCGGCGTGGCGTAGAAGCGAGCGATCCGACCGCCCCCGTTATCCTCGAATTTCAGTGGCCATCGACGGCGGTAGCCAACGCCCCCATTCCACGCGTCGCGCGCAGCATCGTTTGGATCATCTTCACTCTGGTCGTCGCGTTGTTAACGCTTTCTGCACTGATCCCGGTCGATCAGGTCGTCACGACACGGGGCCTCGTGGTCTCGCAGTCACCCAACATCATCGTTCAACCGCTGGAGACCGCGATCGTCCGTGCGATCGAGGTGCGAGAGGGGCAACAGATCAAGGCCGGGCAGGTGCTGGCAAGGCTCGACGCCACTTTTGCCTCGGCCGATCTCTCGGCCCTCGCCACCCAGGTCACGACACTTGAAGCGGAAGTAGCCCGTCTGAAGGCCGAGGCGGATGGAAAGCCTTTCATCTATGACGGATTGGACCCAAGTTGGACGTTACAAGCCTCGATCTTCGATCGTCGCAAGGCCGTCTACGACGCGAAACTGGAAAGCTTCGATAGGCAGAGCGACGAGCTCAGCTCGGTCATCTTGCGCTCGCAGTCGGATGCGGAGGGCTACCGGCAGCGTTTGGCGGTCGCGGGGTCGATCGAGGAGATGCGCAAGCAGCTCGAGGTCCGACAGGTCGGCAGCCGCCTCAACACACTTCTTGCCGAGGACAATTCAGCCGAGATGTCGCGCTCGCTCAGCAATGCCGAGCAGACGACGGAAGCTGCCAAGCGTCAGAAGGCCGCCGTTGCCGCGGAGCGTGACGGCTACATCGAGAGCTGGCGTGCCGAGGTCTCGCAAAGCCTTTCGGATGCCAACTCGCGCATGTCCGATGCACGTGAATTGCTCAACAAAGCGAGGCTGCGCAAGCAACTGGTTGAGCTGAGGAGCCCAGCCGACGCCACCGTGCAGTCGGTCGCCAAGGTCTCGGTGGGTTCGGTGCTGCAGTCGGGAGACAGGCTGATCACGCTCGTTCCTGCCGATGCGGTGCTCGAAATCGAGACGAACATAATCGGTCGCAGCAGCGGTTTCGTCCACGTGGGTGATCCCGTGGCCATCAAGTTCGACACTTTCCCATATTCGCAATATGGCTTGGCGCATGGCACAGTTCGCACGGTCAGCCCGGACTCGTTCTCGGCCCGGGAACAGGCACGCGACCCCAACAGCTCGCTGGCCATGCTGCCCTCCGACGCCGACTTGTTTTACCGCACGCAGATTTCCATCGACGTCGTCGCGCTGCATGGCGTGCCCGCTGACTTCGCGATCAGTCCGGGCATGCCTGTGACTGCCGACGTCAAGGTCGGTCGCCGTACAGTGCTCAGATATCTGCTCGGCGCCATGCTGCCGATCGGACAGGAAGCGATGCGGGAGCCATAGCATGGCTATGCTCGACCGCCTGATTGGACGCATCCACCCCGCTCTCGCGCTTCGCCGGGCGATTCAGCTTTCCGACAGCGGCAAGCCTGGCGAGGCCTTTACGCTGATGGCTGTGGCGGCACGCGCGGGCATCGTGGAAGCGCAATATCGGATCGGCCGCTGCTACCTGGAAGGCACCGGCGTGCCGCCCAGCCACGCGGAGGGCGCGCGTTGGTTGCGGCGCGCAGCCGATCGCGGCAGTCCCGATGCGCAAGCCCTTCTTGCTGCGCTCTGCGTAGCCGGGCTTGCCGACCGGGAAGCCGACGGTGGTTCGGAAGCCTTGTTCGAGCGAAATTCTTCGAGGAAGCCAGACTTCGCGGCAGCGCTCGACCTTGCGCGGAAAGCCGCCGAGGCAGGCTCCGCAACAGGACAGGCCCTGCTGGGCTATATCCTGAGCAAAGGTCCCAAAGCGATGCGCGATCTTGATGCGGCGCACGGCTGGTACGAGAAGTCTGCGGCCGTCGGCTGCGCGGAAGGATGCCTTGGCCTTGCCCTTTCCCTGATGCGGATGGGACAGCCTGAGCAAAGCACCAGAGTTGCCGCAGAGGTCCGTCGCGCAGCGGACGCCGGGCTGCCAACGGCGATCTATTTACTTGCCATCCTCACCGAGCATGGCATGGGAACGCCTGTCGATCTGAATGCGGCTCAGAGGCTCTACCGACAGGCCGCCGAGAACGGCCTCGCATCTGCCCAATTCCGGCTGGGCGTGGCGCTGATCGAGGGTAGCCTGGTGGATCGGGACGCCGTCGCTGGCGAAGCCTGGGTGCGTCGCGCCGCGCTGGCGGGAAATGTAGATGCCGCTTATCGCCTCGGCGAACTGTATGCGAGCAGTCCCCAGCGGGACTATGCAGAGGCCGCGACATGGTACCGGCGGGCCGCGGATCAAGGCCACCAGACCGCCGCCCGTACCTTGGCTTCGCTTTACCTCTCGGGCAACGGCGTGGCCCAGGATGCCGAGGAAGGAACGCGCTTGCTGCGTGCGGCGGCAGCCAGTGGCCACCGAGAATCCCAAGTCGATCTTGCAAACCTCGTTCTCGAGGGCTCAGGCCAGCCAGATGACGGCATCAGCGCTGCCACATGGTTTGGAGCAACCGCGTCCTCGGGCGATCTGGTTGCGGCGTTCAATCTCGGCCTTTGCTTTGCCGAAGGCGTTGGTGTGAGCAAGGATCAAGAGCGCGCGGCGCATTGGATGGAGCGCGCGGCGAAAGGCGTGGCCGAGGCGCAATACATGTATGCCCGTCTGCTTCAGGAAGGGAGAGGCATAGCTGCCGACCCGAGGCGGGCCCGGGTCTTTTTTGAACAGGCGGCCAAGGCAGGCATCGTGGACGCGCAGGTGGCTCTTGGCGAAATGCTCTACAATGGCCGCGGTGGCGAACGCTCTGTTGTTGCGGCAGCCCATCTCTTCAAGCAAGCCGCAGCTGCTGGACATGCCGGAGCGATGTTCGCGATCGGCGCTTTGTATGAGAGCGGACAAGGCGTGTCGATTAATACCAAAGCGGCGCAGAAATGGTTTACAGCGGCCGCCGAAAGAGGGCACGGGCATGCGCAGCTGATGCTTGGCCGCTATCTCTCCAGGGGCACTGCCGGCGACCAAGATTTGGCTGCTGCGCGCATTTGGCTTGAGCGGGCAGGTGCGCGCGACGTCGAGGACGCCGCTGGGGAGCCTGCGGAGACTCAGATTATCGGACATTCAGGTTGAATCGCGAAGGTTTCCGCTGATGATGGGTTTGTGATTCACTTCCTTATGGAGGTGATTTGCCATGCCCAAGCCTTATTCGCTCGATTTGTGTGAACGCGTTGTGCGGTTTGTCGAGGGGGCCATTCGCGGCGTGCGGCGGCGGCACATTTTGGGGTGTCGATTTCGTTCTTCGTGATCCTGATGAGGAACTAGCGAAAGACCGAGAGCCTGGCGTCCAAAGCCAGCGGTGGCCGCCGCCATTCCAAGCTCGACCCGCATAGTGCGGTTCCCGCTTGCTTGTAATGGCCGAGAAGGACGACATCACCATGCCGGAGCTTGCCACCGAGTTGGTTACTGCCACAGGCGTCCAGATGCCGCCGCCTCGATGACGCCCCAGCGGAGCGCTGCCGCATGACCTAGCGAAAGATGGTTCGCCCCGACCAGGTCGATCTCTTCGCATGGGCCGCCGCTCGGCCGACGGAAATGCGATTTCTGGCATCGCAAAGCGGATGTGGCGGGAGCGGCACATGCAGCAGCCGAACAACCCGCCGCACATCGTGCCGCTGCGGAGGCGCGCATGATAGCGTATCGCAGCGCCGCCGTCTGGATCGAGATCGCGCTTGGCTGCTTCGCCGCGGCTGCGGAGCGCATGCCTGAGGCTGCATTCCTCGCAACACTAAGCAGCACACAACACGCCGCGGACGCCGGTCGGCGATCTTGTGGCAAGCGTGCTCGAGCGCGAATGGTGGCGCAGGTTTCCCTGCGGGCGACGAATGAGCGCCGCGTTACATGTTGCTGCAGGGACGGATCGGCGGCTTCGGCTTGAACGGAAGTGGCTGGCGCCTGAGAGGAACGTCAGCGAGAGACGTTCGGTTGACGGCAGCGGTGGTCGACTGAGCGGCTGCGGCACGCCTCGCGAGCAGCGCCGCCGACATTTTCGCGAGCTTCGATTTTATATCCAAAGGACGGAACTCCTCCCAAGAGACATCCAGCCTCTCGCCTCTACCACAGCCACCGAGGCGCCCGCATTAACCTTTGACGCGTGGGAAGGGATTTATCGATTAATCCGACCATCAGACCCGGACCGACCGTCAGCGCCAACTCGTCAATGCGCGCTTGTCTGCGGCCCAACCTTCAGCAGTCGCCGGTTGGTCTCGGCGATGCGGCGCTGCCTTGCTCCGATCCGGTCGCAAATTGCGAAGCCGACCGCAAGGCCGCAATCATGGTCAAGCACCGCTTTGGCGTTCCTGAGGACTCTGCGCGCACAAAACGCTGCCGAACTCTTGCCTGGTCCATGCGCAGCAGTTCCATTGGTGCGCTTCCTTTCGGGTTGCGGCCCCTTCCATTTCGAAACCGTCGCGGTTTGGATCGGTTCCGACACGGCTCGCAACACGCTGTCACATGGTCTCGGGGAGGGTCGGCTGATGCCGTCAAAGCCCCAGCGTCTGCCCCGCGTCCAGGTGCAGGAAAGCCGCCGACGAATTGCTGCGAATGGCATCTTCGAACGCCTCTGTCGCGTTGCCGTGAGTGACGTCGACCAAAACGGCGGCGGCTCGCTCGACTTCGTCGACCGCGCGTTCAACGCGATCAAGACGCTTCGCCAAGCGCTCATGGAGCATTTCCAGCCGCGCCGCCCGGTGCAGATCGGATCGCTTTTCGCGGTGGTCGAAATCAAGTGGCGCAAACATCATCGTGGTCATAGTTCCGGCTCATCAATGCGCGGTCGGCGAGATCTTCAGCAGCCGGCGCTTCGCCGCCTTCGCTCTGGCCTGGCCGGCTCTGATGCGGCAGCAAAGTGCAAGGCTGACGGCGAGACCATGGTCCTCGTCGAGCAGCGCCGTGGCCTGGTTCAACGAGCGCTCGGCTCGCTTTGCGCGTTGCCTTGCGACCGCCATTTCAAGGACCGTGAGTTCAATCATCGTTCGGCATCCTTGCGGTTTACCGTCCCTTCGAGAAATCAATCAGCGCCGGGAACTTTTGTTCCCGCGATGCAACGTCTGGGGCCGGGTCACGACCGGCGGCCCTCCCGATCCCAACCGGAGGCCTATGCGCCGCAGTGGAGGCGACGAAGGCTGCGTCCGATGCTGCTGTGGCGAACCTGCTGATCGGGGCTGCGGCGACCGCTTCGGGATTTCCAAAGATTCGATTTGGCGTTGGTGTGACCGCGATCAGAAGCTCGGCCAGTTTGCGAACTTCTCCGTGGATCGGGGTGTTACGATCCTCAAGTTGCTTGATCTTGATGACGTAAACTGCGCGCACGGCGTCGACGGCTTCTTTGACAGTCGCTTGGTCGCTCATCGTTACATCCCCTTACCCGGTTGGCGCCAAATTGATCGCTCAACTGAGGCGACCACGCAGTGGACCGAGTCAGGACAGGGCAGTCGGGCTGTTAGTCATCGGCTCGCCCTTCGCCGGCCGCTTGAGCCTCAGCCTCGCTGCAGAACAAGCGCTCGCCCTTCAGCAGATTAATCCACGTCGCGCTACCCAGTAATGATGGGGCGTCCGAATTAGGTAGCCTTGGATGGTGCCCATCGCCATACCCATGACTCTGGCGCGGCAGTCAGCTTCGTCAAGCTCTTGCTAATGGAACATCGTATCCCAAGGTAAGTTGACCAAGCAGGCGGTGCGCGGACAGGCTGTTTATATTCGAGCGCCGCGTCGGGTGGGGTTCATCGCAACCAGGCCCACACTGGAAATGCGATTTCCGCAGGGAGGCCCGATAAAGAGCCCGTCTGTCACCCATGTCAGGCGGGCTCTTTCACAATGCTGAATGGACGACCATCGAATAGGACCTCGGTCCTTATGACAAGGGGTTATCGAAGATCACGAGCCGCCGGCCGAGACGACCGCAACCTCCAGTTCACAAACCATTCTGTAACGCCGAAGCAGCGGAAGGACCCCTTGTCCTTGATCCAGGCGACCCGGCGGGCAGCGGGGTAG
This sequence comes from Mesorhizobium sp., assembly GCA_004020875.1. Lineage (GTDB taxonomy): Bacteria > Pseudomonadota > Alphaproteobacteria > Rhizobiales > Rhizobiaceae > Mesorhizobium. The sequence continues at coordinate 2,194 of SAPZ01000051.1, read as the reverse complement.
GCCCCGGGCCGGGCGTGACCGGTGGCGCACGACTAGATACTCACACGCGCTGGCTGATAGCGATCATATGGGGAATTTCCTAGAATCATCGCCATCCGAACGAATGACGAGGTCCCGAGTTGAAGGGATCATCAACTCGCGGGGCCCAAGCTGGATGCCATGGCCTGAGCGGCCCGACAGTTCCGCGCTCTGTTGGGGTGCGTTGGTCGAACCGCCGGCCCTAACCGACTCGGGGTGGGGAGTCGGCCGATGCACACGTTACATTAGCGAGGCTGCATGAATATCACGGTTGGTTACATTCCACCGGTTTTGCTGAAGCGCGCCAGGCGCGTTTTCTCTCCCGGCGGCGCCATTTTCTGTTGTCGGCCTCGCGACCACCAGCCTCTTCGTCGCGCATCAATGATGGGCTCCCGTCAACTGCAAAGACAATTCCCGCGCCCTCCAAGGCCCGACGTATGGCGGCGACAGCACCGGGCCTCGGTTTCCTGACCCCGTTTTCAAATTCGTTGATAGTCATTTCGCCAAGGTTGGCCTTGGCAGCGAGTCGCACTCGCGACCAATTCAACAGAGCTCTGGCGGCTCTTGCTTGTTCTGCGGTGAGTAAGTCCGGGCTGTCCATAGGCATACAATGCCGGAGCGACATATAGGTTCGCAAGCATCGGCTAATATGTTCTCGCGCTTGCTGCTAAGCCGCGACTTATGCGAATATTTACCGTCCCAACAGGGAGGCGCGGGCATGACCGAGATCGAGGTCGAAAGCGTCGGCGCCTATCGACTGCCCAACGAATGGCAATACGGGCCGCCTAGGCCGGCTACGGGGCGAGAAACGCCACAACGCGGTCTCGGCCTTCGGACGCGACATGACGGTCCGCCAGTTCGCCAAGCTGTCCCTGGACAAAGGGCTGGAACTCGAGGCCAAAGCTCACAGGCATTTAGCGCGCTCCGCTCCAGCCGAAATCAACGCTGGTGCCTGCCTATTGTTTCTTGCGCCGCGAAAATGATGGAACTTTTCGTCAGGTCGCGCGTGCTGTTGCTTGCAACCTAGTGAGAACCGCGACTTATGACAAATCTTCTCAAGCTCCCTGCCATGACGGGCCAATATTTCCGGATGGTGATCGAGACGCCCAAGGGCTCGGCTGCAAAGCTCGCCTACGAACCGAAGGCGGGTGTATTTGAATACTCGCGACCGCTGCCCGTGGGAAACACTTACCCGTTCGATTGGGGGTTCATTCCTTCGACGTTGGGTGATGACGGCGACCCGCTGGACGGGATGGTGATCCACCAGGCCGCGACGGCGCCCGGCGTTGTCATAAAATGCGCGTTGCTCGGGGCTGTACGCCTCAAGCAGACGGACGATGACGGCAACAGGATTCGCAATGACCGATACATCTTTTGCCCGCATAAGGAAGATGCGCCCGACGAGCCGATTACCGACGGTCATGTTCCGGACGAGTTGCGCCGCGAGATCGAGCAGTTCTTCTTTTCGTCAGTGCTCGGCACCGGCAAGAAGATCAAGCTGAAAGGCTGGCAGGACGCAGATGAAGCGGCAGCGTCCCTGCGCAAGGGAATGAAGGAGTTTCGGCGCCGGCATGCACATTGACGATGTCGGTCGATCGGCCCTTGCCGCCGGGAGGGCGCACATCTGCGTCGACATGGCGCTTCGCGATTGGGGACGTTCCTGCGGCTCGTTCAAACGGTCTCGGTGGACGACAGGCCGGGCTTGCAGCTCTTTTAAGATCGCCAGGCCCCAACCGTGGCATCACTTCAGTCGAGGTGCCGTTTCATGATGTCGTTCAGCCATCTGTAAAGGCTGATTTCCGGTGGCCGATTGAACTCTTCTGAAAGCGCAACGCGCAAAGTTAACTCCACCAACTCATCACCCGCCTCTATGGATCCGCCGCGGTAACGAGCGGCCTTTCTACGCAGCGGACCCAGAATGTATAAGGAGATCGCGTCGGCGAGGAGCGCTCAAGCGCCTTACCGCAGCCCGCACGCCGGCTCGCTGATGCCAAATATTTTAACAGGACAGGCTTGGCCCTCCGTTGCCTGATCGTGAGAACAACTGTTCGTTGTCCAGGTTCCGGTTTCGCTTGAGCCCGCGATAGATCGTCGAGACGTGCCACTCGAGCGCCTGCGCCGGGCCGCCAGAGATGTTCGGGATGCGCGGCCAGGATGCCGGTCAGCATTTCGTCGA
>SAPZ01000050.1 GCA_004020875.1 Mesorhizobium sp. | reverse complement strand
CGCTCGCGAGCGGCTTCGCTATCGCCGACCTACACCACGCGGTGGGACACGACCCCGATCTCATTTCGGCATCGACAAGTTAGGCCAGAGCGCACCTTGCAAGGCGCCATGCAGACCTGTCGGCGGGCGAACTGTTGGTGACGGGTCAGCTGCGAGCGAACGTCATCCACTGACGCACAGCGTGGACTGTCGCTTTTCAAATCAGGAAATCTCTGTAGCCACCATTCATGAGCGCGCGGCCACGCGAGACGGCCCGACGGATGCGGTCGCGCAGATGATCGCGAGGATCCGCCCAGTCGGCATGGACGCGCCGTTGACCGATGAGAACTTCGGCGAGCTCGCGATGTGGTGCTCCGGCGAGCGAACCGTCGAGCGCACGAAGAACGAAGGACAAACGGACGCCACGCTTTTCCGGCGCAAACAAGCGGGGGGGCAACTGTTGCCCTAGACTGAGAGCATTGAGGCACTCCAGTCCCCTCAGTCGATGCTTTAAAAGCACCGCGGGCCAGATGGCTTGAGTATGCAGGCAAACAGGGTGGAGGATATTCGCGCCCGAGACGGCGAGCTGCAGCGCGTGGTCCGCATTGCGAAGAAGAACATGCTGGCTCTTGTCGGGCGCCAGCAGGACGGTTGCACGACAGGGCAATGCCGAGAGTTCGAACGGCGGTGTCGGCGACGAGGCAGGCAACCGTTCCGCAATGACCGGCAGCACATGGACGCACCAGAGCGGACACCAGAATACGACCGAAGCCCGGCCACAAGACTCCGCGAAACAGAACACCCCAGCGTGACAGGTCGCCGACCGACGCGACCATATCGAGAAAGGGTTGGAGAGACCAAGTCTTGCAATGCTGGCGCGCAGCGGTCAGATCGCGCTGGAACGCCGGGTTGCGGCGTAAGAACTCCCAAGCCCACTCCCGCAGCGTCAGGCCAGCGGTGTAGTCGTATGATCTTTCATCCCGCCAATCGGCCTGATCCGCGCCAGTCAGGAGATTCATGACTGACATCCCCTGCCCGCGCCTGCGTGCGTCGAAACATTATGCCACTTCGCAAAGCATCGGCGAAGGCAGCAGACGTCGAAGACCCCGTTTCGTTGAAGCGTCAGCCATCGCCACTGTCGGCGACAGAAGATGTGCCCAAATTGCCACCAGACCGTCGAACTGGCACAGCGACGGCCAGCGCGACCTGGAATTGATCCCGTAACGGTCATCGGCTCCTGCGTCGCGATCCAGACGTCCCTTGAAGGCGCAGTAGCGCGGCAGTGGATCGCACGCTGCTTGTCGGCAAGTTGTCGTAGCGGCGGCGCCATAGGCACGGTCATCGGAGGGTCTCCTGCGGCAAGCTTTCGCCATTGGAGGCCAATCTCCCCGCTAGGGCAGCCTGTGCAGTTGCACAGGTGAAGCGGATCAATCAGGGGGAGCCATGGCGGAAACTGGATGATGGCGGCTTGAGGAGAGCGGCGTATCGAGGCGGGTGATGAAGCCTGCCAGTACCTCTCAAGGAGAGTGATACGCCATGAACGAGACTATCAACACATTGTTCGCCTTCGTCAGCCCGACGAAATCGATGATACCCTGACGGATGTACTTCGCAGCGGCGCGCGCAAATTGCTTGCGCATGCGATCGAGATGGAGGCCGAGGCGTATGCCAAGGCGGTCGACTGCCTGACGAAAGATCATATTGCGTCGCTGGCGCTCTACGATTTCCCCGCCCAACACTGGGATCATCTGCGAACGTCCAATCCCATCGAAAGCGTCTTTGCAACCGTTCGCTATCGCACGGTGCGTACCAAGGGCTCGCTATCCTCGAAAACCGCCCAGCTGATGGTCTTCAAGCTGTTGGCCGCGGCCAGGAAGTGGCGACGATTGAAAGGACAAAATCAGTTGCCGAAACTCATCGCAGGTGCCAGGTTCCTGGACGGAATCCAGGTCATCGAAACGAAGCCGCAGAGCGCCGCTTGATCAGCCTCGTCACCCAAATTCCAGCATAGCTCCATCGGAACTGCCAGCCTTCCTTGCCGATCAGGCGCATATCAGCGCTGACGATACCGAGGACGGCGATGGCGGTCACCTCCAGGCCGCCGAGTAACGACCCTCAAAACACCGCACTGGTCGAGGCCAGCCTGAACCGGTATCTTGTGCCTGCCCTCGGGAGTCGCTCTATCCACCATGTGATCGACACCGACATTGCTAACATCACCAAGAAGATCGTCGCCGGGGGTCACCCGCAAGCGGCTAACACGGCCTTCTGGTGTATGCGGGCATTTTTCAACTGGTGTCGCAAACCGCCGCAACGGCTCATCCGCGGTTTCCCCGCGAGGGATTGGAAAATCCGGATCCGGCCCCGATCGTCAAGCGCAAGCGAGTGGTGAACGATGCCGAACTGGCGGCTATATGAACGGGCTGTGAGCCCGAACCGGGCGATATCGGCTATTCGTTCGGCTCCATCGTCAAGCTGCTCATTCTGACCGGACAGAGGCGTACGGAAGTTGCCGCGATGCGTTGGTCCTCAACCTTGAAGCCGGAACATGGAACTATCGGGTGACCGCACGAAGAACGAAGAGCCTACGCTTATTCCGCTGTCCACACTGGCGGTGTCGGTCCCCCAGACGGTACCGAAGACCAATGACACGTTTTTTTCCCTGCGAGGGGCAACGAAAGAAGCCACTTCTCAGGCTACGCGAAGGGCAAGAAGGCTCTAGACGGCAAGGTCAATACTGACGGGGTGGCTTTGGAGAACTGGACCCTTCACGATCTGCGCAGGACGCTCGCGACAAATCTCGGCAGGCGGCAGGTATTGCCACACGTCATCGAGCACATACTGAATCACAAGGCGGCGTCCTTGACAGACATTGGCGAAATCTACAATCTCTATAGCAACGTCAAGGAGAAGCGCGAGGTGTTGCAGATGTGGTCAAATCACATCGAATGGCTGATCAAGCAGGCTGCGGATGACGCTCTGGCGGCGTAGCTGCTGGCATGGGCGGAAGATGCGGCGCAACAATCGTCAGAGCCTCATCGAATTGGAGATCATGCTTGACCAGCAAATGCGCGGCCAATGCTTCGATGGCCGACCAGTGATCGAGTACTAGCCGGGCCGTGCAATCTTCGATCCGCCCCCAATCGGGGCGGCGCGGCATCAGGAACCGCAACTCACCATAGATTCGCTTGGCATCCGCGTAGTCGCTGCTCCCCTCATTCCCATCGGACGCATTCATCGCCATATCGCGCGGGTCCAGATAGCCTTCGAATGCGGATTCTGCAAAAGGACCTGCCAGACACGCAACTATCTCCCGGATCGCATCATCGCGTTCCAAACATCGATCCATATCGTCCTCGAAAATCGGCTTTCGCTTCGAGGTGAATCCTTGCGCTGAATAAAAACCCGCGCCTTCGACAACACCACCGCACTCTCCGTCACCGACGTCGGGGTAAATACTAACACTTGAGAAAGCAGGGAGTTCACGGTCGTCGTCGAACGTCTGACGGTGCAAAACGATGGCGGCCACCGCGTGCCCGGCTTCGTGATGCGCCACAAGCGGCAGATATTGGGAGGCTACATTCATGCGGTGCGGCTCTCAGGTCTAGTTTGCTTTTGCGCATAGGACCGCAATTGTCGTGCCAACTGGGAAAATCGTTTCGGGCAATGCGATCGCTCCGATAGCGTTGCGTCTCCTGTCTGACATTGTTGGGAAGTCGACACGCGCCCGTCGCAATGCGGTCGACCTTCCGCGCGAGTTGGGTGACCCGTGAAGGCGGCCGACCAGGACGATGTTGCGCTGATCGGCGACGAAGGCGCGGCCGGGCGAGATCGCGCATCAGGGGGTGACCGGCGTGTCGGCGAAGTCGAAGTCGTCGATGTCCTTGGCCAGCGGCAACTTGGCGACAGCGAACTGGTATTTGATGGAGCGGGCCTGCTTCTCCGATATCTCGGCCTGCAAGAGATCACCGACAATCCTGGGCGGCTCGTGCCGTCGCTTGATGGCGACGCGCCCATGATCTCGTCATAGGCTCTGCGCATTCCGTAGAGCTTCAGCGCTCCCATCAGTTCCAGTACCTCGGTGCGTTCCATGGCTGTTTGTCCTCCTGAGACTGTCATAGCGGGTGCAGTCGGCGACCGCTCGTGAGCTAGCTTCAGCGCTTGGGGAATGGAAAGGATCGTGCCCGGCGCCGGATCGCGGCTGCGGGCCAGGATGTTGAGGATCACCGGCGCCGACGATGCACCGTGCTCGATGGCTTCCTGACAGGCGGCCTCGACCGCGCTCAATCCGTCGGTCAGCACCCAGGTGAGGATCAACACCATCTGCCGGTCGACGTCATCAACCGCCTTGAGCTGCGCCGCACCTTCTCCATTGCCGACCGCACGACCCAGCCAAGGAACGGCGCGCGCCGTGTGCCAGGGATCGTAGGCGACCTCGTTGCGGCCAAAGGAGCGAACGTGTTCTCCCACGACCACGCCATCCTCTGGCGGATGCGATCCGATCGACATAAGCATGGATCTCGATGGGCCGACCGACGGCACTCGACAGCACCGAGTATTTGTTGTTGTCGAAGCGCACCGTGCAGGTCTTCGACACCGACGGGGGAATGCAATGGAAGCCGTCGAAGCGACCGGCAGCCGCTCCCGCTGCGGCTTGGCCGCATTCGCCGACAGCAGCCGGTCCCGCGTCTCACGCCGAGCTCCCATGCGGGGATAGGGCTGGTGCTTGCGCTCGTAGCGGAACTGCGTCTCCTCAGAACGCAGGACCTTGCGCACCACCTTGCGCGAGATCTTCAGCTCACGGCAGATCGCTTTGATCGACTTCCCCTGGACCAGCGACAGCCGACGTATCTTTGCAATCGTCTCTAAAACCAACATCCAAAACACAAATGCCTCCGATCAAGCCGGAGGCATCTTGATGACCCCATCGTTAAGGGGTCCCGTTTGGACGAAAATCACCCTTTAAACAGGGTCCCCATTCCACGAAAAATCAATGCACTACCTTCCAAAGCTGCGAGAGATCGCCACCGACCGCTTTGAAGGGGCTTTCGGCGGTCTCGTCAGCGAGGTTGTGGCATGAAGAAACATCAATCCACAGCATTGGGCCGAAGCATGCCACGGGCTCATGCCGCGGGAGAGCGGGAAGATATTCTTGAAAGAAGAAGCGGTCTCCGACATCAATACCGACAGGATGGGCAGCTTTCTCACATCACTTGAGGTCGAGCGTGGCAGTTGCGACCCGCAATGCAAGGCTGGCGGCGATGCATGCCTTTGCGCGGTTCCTGATTTCGGAGCACCCCGAATATTAGGATACGCTGCAACTGGTGGTGACACTTCCCTTCAAGAGGGCGCGTGGGTGGCACCTGTCGAATATCTCGATGAGCCCGGAAATCAAGAGCGTCCTGGCGCGTATCGTCCGCCGCACGCCTTCTGGACAGCGGGATTACGCTCTGTTTTCGCTGATGTTCAATACGGATGCACGAGTTCAGGGATCCTGAATCTTCGATTGTGACCTTCGTCTGGTATCGCCCTGTCCCGCCGAGCAAAGCAACGACCGCCCCACACTGCTCACCCGGTTCGGTGTTCCATACTTGCTGCGCACACATGGCTGCGGGCGAAGGAACCACCATGGCGGAAAAAAGCATCCATCATCGCCCTTTGCGGGACACGACGGCCATCCACCTCGTCAAGGCGGGTGTTGACATCGCCACCATCAGTCGATGGCCAGGCCACTCGGGCTGAACTAACGATGCGCTACGCCCAGGCCGGTATCGATATGAAGCGGCAAGCGCTCGAACAAGGCTTCCCCGACGTGATGTCATCGGCAAAAGATCAGACGATCATCGCTTTGATGGCTGGATGTTTGGCTGGCTGCACCGCTTGTAGACGCTCAGTTATGTGGAGTTGTATCGCGGGAAGTCGCGCGTCTTGGGCTTTTGCGGTGTCAGCTCCACATCTCTCCGCAGTGCACGTTGTCACTGTTGAAGAGCCGTTTGTTCAATCTTCGTCCTGGCACGGCAAGGGTTGTCGATATTGTGGGCGTCTTGCGCTTGCCGAGCTTGTCCGAAATCCAGCGCCGGATCAGGCGTGAACACTGTTGCGTAGTTCGTCAGCCAGAGCGCGGAGAACGTCGGCGCTTCCTTCCAGCGCCGTAAAAGCGTAGGGATTGAGGAACTGTCGGCCCCAGAACAGATTGCGATCTGTGCCGGATAGCGTAGCTTCCTCGCTGACACGCGGCCAATTCTCCGCAATGCATCGGAGCTGGCCTTCAACAATCGCAAGAGCTTCCGGCGCGCTGAGCAGGAAGTGATGCGCCGCTTCAAGGCAGGACGCTATCCGGCTCATGCGGTTATTGCCGCTGATGAGCATGGCCTGGCTGGCCTCCTGGCCACTGCGGGCCTGCGGACAAATATCGTACGCAGGCGTGAGGGTGAGCTTAGCGCCGTCCCAGAATGCCGCATGGTTGCGGGCATGATCGTCGGTGTTGCCGCAAAGTATGTTGAAGACAATGCGGCTGAACAACTCGCGCAGAGTTTCCGACGGCGCGGTGAATCGGTGGCGAATGATCTCCGCCAAATCCTGGTAGCTGGCGTAACGCGCCATCATCTCATCGAGCGCGAGCATCGTCAGCGCTGAGACCATGGATTTGCGTTGCCAGCCGCCCGTGACCTTGATCCGGTCGAATCGCTCGACGAGCAACACGTCGTTGCCTGCGGCGCGAACGAGCGAGACGGATGCCGCTCTGATGCCGCACAAGGCGGCAAGCCGCATGGCTATGAATTCTCCTTTGACGACGCTGTAAAGGTCGGCAGACGAGGAAAATTTCGCGACATGCTTGACGGCGTCACCCTCGATCAGCGCCTTTGGCCTTGCGCCGCCGATCGAGCTGCCGTGATGCAGCGCCTGATCTAATTCGGGGGTGAGCGGAATACCTTTCTCTACCCGCTCCGCCGATTGGACAAGCTCTTCGAGAGTGGCATTGGCCAGTGCGCGCGGCTCGTAATGCATTGGCGAAAACTGAAAATCGAGCGCGCCGATGCGGTCCGAGCCTGATTCCAGCAAGAACGTCAGTTCTGAAATATCGAGCCGCGCGATTTCATCGCCCTTCACACCGAATTTGCGGTTTAGGATAACCCGTCGTCCCCAGGCATCAGGGGCAGCATCGCGGATGCATCCCGGCATGGTTAGGCCAGGAAGCAAAGGCAATTCGCCTGCCTTCAGGGGCAGTTCCGGGAGATAAAGCGGGATCGCGCTTCCCAGTTCACGAAAGCTCCTGCCATAGTTGAAGCTGACGAGTCCGTCATGGGCATATAGCCGCCCGGCGACAACCGGCGCGGTCTCGCCCGGCAGCCAGACCCAGACATAGGCTTCGTCGTACTTGGGGACCTTAGAACTCATCGACGATCTGCTTGCCGGCCTTGTAGACGTGCTTCGGCAGCAGCGCGATGCGATCGTCCATGCGGCCTGTGAGGGCTGTGATGCCATTGCCGTCGGCATCGAACAGCTTCACACCGACAATGGCAGCAGCTTCGAACATCAGTCCGATTTCGACTTTGGGATCGCCCTTCTCGATGCGCTGCAGGGTGCTGCGTGAAACACCGATTCTCTCGGCTAACTCCTGTGCGGTTAACCGGTGCTGCATCCGGCCAAGCCGGATGGTCTTACCGAAAAGGCCAAGCGCTTCCATCGCGTAGCGCGAATAGGTGCGTTTATACGTTGCCTTCATTCGGGTCTCTGTGACCTATGCATGATCCATATCGCCTTCTTTCGAACTTTATATAGGTAATGTCACAGAGCGACTGCCAAAGTCAAGACTCCGTATCGCAAGCGTTACCCATCCGAACGAGGAAGGCGGATATTGCCGACGGCTCCTGCACAACCGGCCAGCTCTGCGCGTCTCGGGCGAGGCGGAGATCTGGCGCTGGATCGCGGACAGCCTTGAGACGCCTCGCATGAGTCATTCATGGGCGGTCCCTGGTGCGGGGCCGCGGCGCTCGACTGCTGGCCGACATTCTCGGCGGCGGGACCCGCATCCGGCTACACCAGCACTTTTCGACCGCATACGCGCCCAGCTTCTCTCCGAAATCATTGCCAATGAGCGCGAACCTCATGCGATCGCCGAGCTGGCCTGGCGGCGCGGAATCTACGCACGCATCCGTATTCGAGACCGCCCAAGGGAGGCTGACTAGCGTAACGCCCTCCGATCTAAGCGCCTTCCACAAAGCCGCTTTCGCACGCGACGGGCTGCATGTGGCGGTCGTAGGCGACATAGATGCCAAGCCCTGAGAGTAAGGCTCTACCAGCTGTTCGGCGATTTGCCTCAGAAACTGGCGCTTGCCGGCGCGAACCAGTGGTATCGCGAGGGCGAGCACGCCGAGCGCTTTTCCTCCGCCCTCCACTGACCACAGACCCGCACGCAACGAAGCCGCGCTCGATCTTATCGTGGCGTGGCTAGGTGCAATGTTTGCTCTCGCCATCAGGCCGGCTTTCCCGATGGCGTGGTCAACCTGATCTATGCGTCCGAAGGTGATCGCGTGGGCCGTGAACTCTGCACCAATTCCAAAGATCAGCTTTACCGGTTCGAACGAGGTCGGACGGCTGCTGATGCGTCAGTGCTCTGACCAGATCAAGAAGGTCAGCCTTGAAACCGGCGGCAATGCACCTTTCATCATCTTCGATGATGCCGACATTGACGGTGCTGTTGACGGTGCGGTCCAGGCGAAGTTCCGCAATGCCGGCCAGACCTGCGTTTCCGCGAACCGCATTTACGTCCAATCGAGCGTTCACGATGAGTCCGCCGAGAAATTGTGGAGAAGGTCCGGCACTTATCAGTGGTCCGACGTCTACTCCCGGAGCGAAGCCGTCGCCAACCCAAGATCGAGTCCCACATCGCAGATGATAATTCGATGCGGGGCCGAACGATAAATATGCATGCTTTGGCCACCCCGAGGCAGGGCTCATTGAGATGATCCGACCGCCTTGGAACAAAGATGGGGTAGAGCAGATGAAGCGTTGGCAGCGTGTCTCCATTCGACGCGAGCGCTTAGGATGGGATCACGATCATTCGCATCACGCGCAGCCGCAAGGGCGATGCCATGGCTACTTTGGAATCGTTGAAGTGGTTTGAGCCGGACAGTCACAAATACACCCGTTACGCCGCGGCTCAGGAAACGGGGCGGCGTCCGGCGGTGGAGGTGCTCGCTGACTTAAAAAGGGTGCGGGCAGTCGTTGCGCTTGAGAGCGACGACATTTGGGATCCGGCACGGGGTGACCTGCTGCCAATCGGCAGTTAACAGGGTCCGACAAAAGTGTGCACAACATGCTGCTGAAGTGGCCTCCGGAAGCGCTACCGGAAGTTACGCGTCTTGAACTTGATAGGGTCGATATGGTCATACTGCATCGACGATGTCGCGCCCCTTCGGCATGCCGCGCGGATCGATGCCCGATCCGCCGTGATGAGCCTCGTCCCTCGGCCGTGCGGCAACGGAAACGGCGTCTTGCGGTTTCCCACGCTGGCCAGCCCGGCCGACAGATCGGTCAGCTCGTGGGCGACGAGGTGCACCACCTCCTCTTCCGTCGGATGCGTCCGCGGACGCCGAGCATGGCCGAAGCAAGAAGCACGCGCCGGAATTTCTCGAGAGATCTTGACCCAGACGACGACGTTTGCCGCACCCGTCTCATCCTCCAGAGGAACATGAAGCCTTTGGCCGAGCCCGGCCGCTGCCGGACCAGCACCAGGCCGGCGGCCTCGAGCCAGCTTCTGCCTCGCGCCTGCATAGCATCCTGACAGGTCACGGTGCGGCGCCGGTTAGGCGGCACGCCGATTTTGGCAACGCTAGCCTGTGAACTGAAGAATGAAGGTCGGACTTGCGGCACATCGATTAGGTTCAAATGATAAGTTGCTGCCCGGCGAGGTCGTTTCAGCGCATCTCGACTGGTGGGTCGGCAAGACAATGCGGAACGGAAATGATCGCAGGCGTAAAGGACGGCTTTCGGGGCCGGAAGCTTCAGGCCTGGAACCGGACCCCAGTTTGGCGCAAGCATCGTGGCCTCCGCCCGGTCAGGCATTCACCGGCTCGCGAAATGCCAATTGATTCTGCTTAACCGGGCATACCTAAACGGCCACTTGCGTTCCGATCTCGACCACACGTCCGGTCGGGATCTGGAAATACTCCGTCGCGTCGGCGGCCGTGCGCGCCAAGCCGATGAACAGCTTGTCCTGCCACACCGGCATGCCGGAGTTGGGTGACGCCTTGAGCGAGCGACGCGACAGGAAGAAGGACGTCGTCATGATGTCGAACTTCCAACCCTGCTTGCGGCAGATCGCCAGCGCACGCGGGATGTTAGGCTGTTCCATGTAGCCGAAGGTCAGTGTCACCCGCATGAACAGCTCATTGATCGTTTCCATCTTGATCCGCTCGCTGTCGGGCACCACGGGCTGCTGCGCCGTCACCACAGAGAGGATGACGTTCTGTTCGTGCAGCGCCTTGTAGTGCTTCAGGCTGTGCATCAACGCGGTCGGCGCACTGGCGGGATCGCTGGTCAGGAACACGGCCGTACCGGACACCAGCTGCGGTTTCTTCTTCAACAGATTGCCCGCAAGGAAATCGAGCGGAATCTGGTTCCTGCGCGTCTTGTCAAATAGATACCTGCTGCCTCTTATCCAAGTCCACATGGTCATCACGATCACTGCGGCAATGGCAAGCGAGGCCCAGCCGCCTTCGAATACCTTGACGATGTTAGCTGCAAAGAAGCCGGTATCGATGAAGACGAACACCGCCATTAAGGCTATCGCGACGCCGAGCGGCCATTTCCAGATGCGCGTCATCACAACAAAAAGCAGTATGTTCGTCACCAGCATATTGCCGGTCACCGAAATACCGTAGGCCGAGGCCAGCCGGCTGGATTCGCCGAAGCCGACCACCAGCAGCATCACCACCAGCGCCAGCATCAGGTTGATGCGCGGCAGATAGATCTGGCCCGACTGTTTTTCCGACGTGTGCTGGATGACGAAACGCGGCAGCATGTTGAGCTGTACCGCTTGCCTGGTCAGCGAAAAGGCGCCGGAGATCACCGCCTGGCAGGCGATCACGGTCGCCGCCGTGGCAAGCACGACCATCGGAATAAGCGTCCAGCCCTGGTTCATCTCGAAGAACGGATGACCGACAACGCCGCCATTTGCCAGCACGAAGGCGCCTTGCCCGACATAATTGAGCAACAGACAAGGGAACACGATCGCCAGCCAGGCGAGCACGATCGGCTTGCGGCCGAAATGGCCGAGGTCGGCGTAGAGCGCCTCGGCTCCGGTGACGGCGAGGAAGACTGCACCAACCGTAACGAAGGCGACGTCAGGCGAGTTGACCAGGAACGACACGATGTAATGCGGGCTGATTGCCAGCAGGATTTCCGGGTCGTCCATGATGTGGTTGAGCCCGGAAAGGCCGATGGCCAGGAACCACAGCGCGGTAACGGGTCCGAACACCAATCCTACGCCGCCGGTGCCAAACCGCTGTACCGCAAACACGATCGCCAGGATGGCCAGTGTCAGCGGCACCACATAGGGCTGGAACGTCGGCGTGACGACATTCATACCTTCGACCGCCGACAGTACCGAGATTGCCGGCGTAATGACGGCGTCGCCAAAAAAAAGCGCCGCGCCGACGATGCCGATGCCGATGCCGATGCCGAGGATCACCGCAGAGCAGGTCGGGAAACTGTTGCGCGCCAGCGCCATAAGCGACAGCACTCCGCCCTCGCCTCGATTGTCGGCGCGGAGCACGAACATGATGTATTTGATCGTCACGGTGATCGTCAGGGACCAGATGATCAGCGAGAGTACGCCGAGGATGTCGCCACGGCTGGCGACGTTGCCACCCGCTGATGCATGCAACGCCTCGCGAAATGCATAGATCGGGCTGGTGCCTATATCGCCATAAACGACACCTAGTTGTGAGCTTTCGAGAGGTTGTCCATTCGGACCGGACCGAGGAGACTGGAGTTAC
>SAPZ01000004.1 GCA_004020875.1 Mesorhizobium sp. | reverse complement strand
CCTCTGCCGAGCTACGGAACGACGAATGGCAGCGCCAGATATACGCCGCCGTCAAACGATTCCATCGACGACACACTGATGCATGAGCTCGAGACCTCTCTGGACGAAACGCACTCCCAGCCGGCAGCGTCAAGCAAACCCGCGCCCAAGCCTTCGCTCGATGACGAAATGGCCAAGCTGCTCGGCGAACTGGGCAGCCACAAGCGCTGACGCAACGGCAGCCTGCCGGTAAACGCGGGCAGTCCCGCGCCCTGAGCCCCGGAAACGAAAATGGCCGGAAATCCGGCCATTTTCTAGTTATCTTGCTTATTCAGCTCGCGTTAGTCGTCGCGATAGACCTTCTCGCGGCGCTCATGGCGCTCCTGCGCCTCGATCGACAACGTCGCGATCGGGCGCGCGTCAAGTCGCTTCAGCGCGATCGGCTCCCCGGTTTCCTCGCAATAGCCGTAGGTGCCTTCGTCGATGCGCTGGAGCGCCGAGTCGATTTTCGAGATGAGCTTGCGTTGGCGATCGCGGGCGCGCAATTCGATGGCGCGGTCGGTTTCCGACGAGGCGCGATCGGCAAGATCTGGGTGGTTGGCGTTTTCCTGCTGCAGGATTTCGAGAGTTTCGCGCGCTTCGCGGAGAATGTCGTTCTTCCAGGTGATGAGCTTATGGCGGAAGTACGATTTTTGCCGTTCGTTCATGAACGGCTCGTCTTCGGAGGGTACGTAATCGGCGGTAACGATGTCGTTCATTCGACTCACCCAACAACCCCAAATTTGGCGCCTATATATTCGGGGACAAGAGCCTGCACAAGCGGTATCGGCGACAGTTTCACGCAATTGTTAGTCTGGCATCGGCAGCTCCGGCAACGACGTTGTTTCAACGGCATAAAACGAATTCGCACATGATTCGTTGCAGTTGCTCGCACCGGCCATTGTGCATGGCGTGGTTCTGGTGACTAATCGCGCTTTGCCTGTTTGGTAGCGCCATGGGGGAACGGTTGAGCAGACTTTATCTGTTGCGACATGCCAAAGCCAGCTGGGCGCTGCCCGGCGTGCGCGATTTCGACCGCCCGCTCGACGAATCGGGCAAGGCTGATGCCGAGGCGATCGGAGAGGCCATGCGGGCCCGCAACTACGTGCCGGGCGTCACGCTTTGCTCCAACGCCAAACGGGCAAGGCAGACGCTGGAAGGCCTGGCGGGGCGCACCGACACCGGACGGGTCCTGTTTTTCGACACGCTCTACAGCGAGGATGCGGCCGGCTATCTCGACATCATCCGCAACAACGCCGGCGCCGACCAGCTTCTGGTGATCGGCCACAACCCCATGACCGAGGATCTAGCCATGGCGGTGTCGGGCGACGGCGACGAGGCAGCGCGTGGGATGATGAAGCACGGTTTTCCAACCTCCGGCCTCGCGGTGGTGCGTTTTCACGGCAATCTTGCCGAGGCGGCGCAGGGCAGCGGCTATCTCGAAGCCTTTCTCACGCCCGCCGACCTCTGAGGCCATTTCAAACGCCAGGTCCAGCGCCTATATCGGGCGCGGATGCGCAACCAGAGGCCTGATTTGGCATCATCGCTGACCACTTTCACCGACGAGGCAAGGATTGCGCTCGACACCTTGTCGGGCCGCGCCGCCGGGCTCTTCTCTCCGTCATTGCGTCTTGGCGTCACCGGCCTTTCCCGCGCCGGCAAGACGGTGTTCATCTCAGCCCTCGTCCACAACCTCATCCATGGCGGACGCCTGCCGCTCTTCGAAGCGCAGAAATCCGGCCGCATCGCCCGCGCCTTCCTCGAGGAGCAGCCGGACGATGCCGTTCCGCGTTTCCAGTACGAGGACCATGTCGCGGCTTTGGTGAACGACCGCGTCTGGCCGGGCTCCACGCGCGCCATCTCAGAACTGCGGCTCACCATCGAATATGAGTCGGCTTCCGGCTGGAACCGGTTGTTTTCAGCCGGGAGACTGTCTGTCGACATCGTCGATTATCCCGGCGAATGGCTGCTCGACCTGCCGCTGCTCGGCAAGTCCTTCGCCGATTTTTCGCGCGAGGCGGTCGAGTTGGCCGCCCTGTCCGTCCGTTCCGACCTGTCGCAGGCCTGGCGCGAGCTGGCTTCCACCATCAACCCCGATGCTGACGCAGACGAGATGATTGCGCGGCGCCTGGCCGAAAGCTTCGCCGCCTATCTCAAGGCCTGCAAGCTCGACGAGCGCGCCCTGTCGACGCTGCCGCCCGGCCGTTTCCTGATGCCAGGCGATCTCGAAGGCTCGCCGGCGCTCACGTTCGCCCCGCTGATGACGCTCGCGCAAGGCCGGCCCCGCTCTGGATCGCTGCATGCGATGATGGAGCGCCGCTACGAGGCCTACAAGGCGCATGTCGTCAAACCGTTCTTTCGCGAGCACATCACCCGCCTCGACCGGCAGATCGTGCTGATCGACGCCATGCAGGCGCTCAATGCCGGCCCGGCCGCCATGGCCGATCTGGAACGCGCCGTCACGGAGATCCTGTCCTGCTTCCGGCCCGGACGCGGCAATTTCCTCACCGACTTCTTCTCGCGCCGCATCGACCGCATCCTGGTCGCCGCGACCAAGGCGGACCATCTGCATCACGAAAGCCACGACCGGCTGCAGGCGATCGTGCGGCGGCTGACCGACCGCGCGGTGGCGCGGGCGAACTTCAGCGGCGCCGCGGTCGACGTCGTCGCCATGGCCGCGGTTCGCTCGACCCGCGAAGGCACGGTGAAGCAAGGTCGCGAGACGCTGCCGGTCATCATCGGCACCCCGCTGAAGGGCGAGACGATCAATGGCGAAACGTTCGACGGAAAGGCCGAAACCGCAATATTCCCGGGCGATTTGCCGGAAAAGGTCGATGCGGTGTTCGACAGTTCCGGATCATCGCCCGACAGCGCCGAACCGGCGATCCGCTTCGTGCGGTTCCGCCCGCCGAAGCTCGAGCGCACAGCTGAAGGGGTCACGCTGTCATTGCCGCATATCCGGCTTGACCGCGCGCTGCAGTTCCTGATCGGAGATCATTTGGCATGACCGCCCCCCGCAAACCGGCGGCCTTCCGCATCGAGCCTGAGACCGAGCCGAAGCCGCAAGCCGCGCAGAGCCGCATCGCCGAGAAACAGCCGGCGCGCAGGCCGCGCGCCGCAAGGACCGATGTGGCGGTCGTGGTCCCCTCGGAGGTCGACGTTTTCGACGAGCCTGACATCGATGCGGCGGCCCCGCCACCAGCGACCGCGCCGAGAAAGCGTTCGCTGCTGGCGCGGCTGTTCTTCGGCGCCCTCAGCGTGCTCGTCTCGCTTGCGGTCGGCCTCTGGGCCGACCAGCTGATCCGCGACCTCTTTGCGCGCGCCGAATGGCTCGGCTGGCTGGCGGCGGGCATGGCGGCAATCGCGCTTTTGTCGCTGATCGTTATCCTAATCCGCGAGTTCCTTGCTATTGCCCGCCTTGCCGAAGTCGAAAAGATGCAGAAGCGGGCCCTGGATGCCGTGGCGCGCGACGATCCAAAGGCGGCGCGCGCTTTGGTCGACGAGCTTTCGGCCTTCGTCGCGTCGAAGCCCGAGACCGCCGCCGGGCGCCGTTCGCTCGCCGAATTGCGTGGCGAGATCATCGACGGCGCCAATCTGGTGCGGCTCGCCGAGACCGAGATCCTGTCGCCTCTCGATCAACGCGCCAAGGTCATGATCCTTGAGGCCGCGAAATGCGTGTCGCTTATAACGGCGGTCAGCCCCCGCGCGCTGGTCGACATTGCCTATGTCATATTCGAGGCGGGCCGCCTGATCCGGCGACTATCCGAGCTTTATGGCGGCCGCCCAGGCACCCTAGGCTTCTTCCGGCTGGCGCGTGGCGTGCTTGCGCATCTGGCGGTGACCGGTTCGATCGCGGTGGGCGACAGTTTCGTGCAGCAGATCGTCGGCCATGGGCTTGCCGCAAAGCTCTCGGCGAAGCTCGGCGAAGGGGTCGTCAACGGCATGATGACGGCGCGCATCGGCATCGCGGCGATGGAAACCGCCCGCCCCTTGCCGTTCATCGCCGTGAAGCGCCCGGGCCTCGGGGATTTCCTTTCGGCCCTGACGTCCTTCGCGGCCAAGAAAGACGGCCAGGCGGAGCAATAGGGTAGACGCAAAAGCCGCCGGCGGAGCCGAATGATTTCAGGTCGAATCGACCTGCAATCTGAATCCGGCTCCAATCAAAGAAGTGGAGCTTGATGTAGTCCGAAAACCGCTTCACACTCTTCGGCGTCGTGCTCCAGTGACGAAGCATTAACCAATCTTCGCCATGGTCCATCAGGTCCAAGAACAGACTTTGTCGTGCCGGGTGTCGTCTATGAGAAGCGTAATCTTGTCCTGCGTGCTGCCTGCGACAGTTGCGATTGCCGCGCCGCTCGGATTGGTCGAAAAGGCCTTCGGGGCAGAACCGGACAAGCAGTTCTTTCGCTCCGTCGAAGGCAGATGGGTCGGCCCCGGCGAGATCATCGCCGGCAAATACAAGGGCACCAAATTCACCTGCGATTTCAATGGTTCGACGCCCGCCAGCAAGCTCGGCATGACGCTTGACGGTGGCTGCCGGGTCGGCGTGTTCACGCAAAAGATGTCCGCCAGCGTCGAGCGCAAGGGCCGCGACGGTTACAGGGGCACCTTCATGGGCGGCTCGACCGAGAGCGGCATGGACATTGTCGGCGGCAATGTCGTCGACGCCCAGAAGGTCGTCTTCACCATCAACCGCAAGCAGTTGAATGGCGTCATGCAGGCGCGTGTGCCTGACGGCAATTCAATGACAGTGACGGTGGCCGTGCGCGTCAACGATCAGCTGGTGCCGGTCATCGGCATGAACCTGAAGCGGGTCGATTCGGTCGAAGTCGGCGCCATCGCCAAGAACTGATCCGGTGCGGCCCCTATAGCCGCACCCACCACCTGTGAAGAAGACGGCTCAGCTCAAAGTCGGGAAGTGGCAGGCCACTTTGCGGCCTGGACGATGTTCCTTCAGTTCCGGCCGCTCCGAACGGCATCGATCAACCGCGATCGGGCATCGCGGGTGGAAACGGCACCCCAACGGAGGTTTCAGCGGGCTCGGCACATCGCCGGTGAGGATGATGCGCTTGCGCGTTCCGCTCGGCGTCGTCTCGACGACCGGAACCGCCGAGATCAGCGCCTGGCTGTAAGGATGGACCGGCGTCGCGAACACCTCCTCCGCCGGTCCCTCCTCGACGATCGAGCCGAGATACATGACGGCGATGCGTGTCGAGACCTGGCGAACCACCGAGAGGTCGTGGGCAATGAAGATATAGGTGAGCTTCAGCTTCTCCTGCAGGTCGGCGAGCAGGTTGACGATCTGGGCCTGCACCGACACGTCGAGCGCCGAGACTGGCTCGTCGAGCACGACGAGGTCGGGGTTCAACGCGATCGCCCGCGCGATGCCGACGCGCTGGCGTTGGCCGCCTGAGAACTCGTGCGGATAGCGCATCACATGGTCCGGCAGCAGTCCGACCAGCTCGAACAGCTCCGCCACGCGCGCGGTGATCTCGGGTGACGAAAGCCTGCCGTGGATGCGCAGCGGCTCGGCGACGAGATCGCCGACGCGCCGACGGGGATTGAGCGAGGCCGAGGGATCCTGGAAGACCATCTGCAGGCGCCGCCGCAGCGGCCTGAGTTCGGACAGCGACTTCGAGGTGATGTCGTCGCCCTCGAACAGAAGCTTCCCGTCGGTGATGTCGTAGAGCCGAACCAGGCAGCGCGCCAGCGTGGACTTGCCGCATCCGGATTCGCCCACGAGGCCGACCGTCTCGCCGCGCCGTACGATCAGCGAGACATTGTCCACGGCGTGGATGGTCCGCCTGCCCTCCGCGGAAAACCGGGTTCCGATCGAAAAGCGCTTGGCCAGCGAGCGCGTCTCGAGGATCGGTCGATCTATATCTATCATTGACCCGCTCATGCTTGCGCCACCCGAAAGCATGCGGCGGCATGCGCATCCTTGCCGAGACCCGGCTTGCCGGCCTCGCAAGGCCCGTAGCGCACCGGACAGCGCGGACCGAAGGCGCAGCCTTGCGGCAGCCGCAGCAAGGAGGGCGGCGAACCGGGGATCGCCGGCAGGCGGCGGGGTTTTTGGCCGGTCAGCGGCGGGATCGAACCGAGCAATGCGCTCGTGTAAGGGTGCCGGGGGTCCGAAAACAGCTCCGTGCGGGTGCCGCGCTCCACCACGCGGCCGGCATACATGACCATGACGCGGTCAGCGAGCTCGGAGACGACACCCATGTCATGCGTGATGAGGACCACGGCCGATCTATGCTTCGCGCGCAATCTGCGTACGAGGTCGAGGATGCCGGCCTGCACCGTGACGTCGAGCGCGGTGGTCGGCTCGTCCGCAACCAGCAGCGCCGGATCGCAGGACAAGGCCATCGCGATCACCGCCCGCTGCCGCATGCCGCCGGAAAGCTGGTGCGGATAGCGCGACATCGCCTCATGCGGGTTGGGGAAATTCACCTCCGCCAGCAGCTCCTCGACCCGCTCCATCGCCTTGGCCTTGCTGACGCCGCGATGCACGCGGATCTGTTCGGCGATCTGCCAGCCGATCGTGTAGACCGGCGTCAGCGCCGTCATCGGATCCTGGAAAATCATCGCGATCTCGTTGCCGCGCAGGCGCCTCAGCTCGCGCGGCGGAAGGCCCACCAGCTCGCGGCCCTTGTAGCGGATCGAGCCTTCGATGGTGGCGTTCGGGTCGGTGATGAGCCCCATGACGGCCAGCAGCGACACCGTCTTGCCGGAGCCGGATTCGCCGACGACGCCAAGGATCTCGCTTTCCTCGAGGTCGAAGGAAACGCCGTCGATGGCCCGCACCGGCCCGTCATGCGTGCGGAAAGAGACCTTGAGATCGCGCACCGACAGTATCATGATGTCCTCAGGCGCGGATCGAGAAGGATGTAGACGAAATCGACGACCGCGTTGGCGACGACCACGAACATCGACGCATACATGACCGTCGCCATGATCATCGGCAGGTCGAGGTTCTGCAGCGCGTCATAGGTGAGCTTGCCGATGCCGTGCAGGCCGAACACGACTTCGGTGAGCAAAGCCGAGCCACCCACCAGCGCGCCGAAGTCGAGGCCAAACAGCGTGACGAATGCGATCAGAGACGTGCGCAACGCATGGCGGAAGAGGATGCGGGTCTCCGACAGCCCCTTGGCGCGGGCTGTGCGGATATAGTCTTCCTGCATGGATTCGATGATGGCCGCGCGCAGCACGCGCCCGTAGATGCCGATATACAGGATGGCTAGCGTGATCCATGGGATGACCAGCGTCAGGAACCAGCCCTTGGGATCGTCGGAAAAGTTTTTGTAGCCGAGCGGCGGCACCCAGGAGAACACCCACTTGTCGTGATGGCGGCTTTGAGTGATCAGGTTCATCACCTCGCCCAGCCAGTAGACCGGCATGGAGATGCCGAGCAGGCCCAGCGCCATCAGGAGCTTGTCCAGCCAGCTGTCTCGGGTGGCCGCCGCGACGATGCCGATGATGATGGAGACGACCACCCACAGGACCGCGGCCCCGAACACCAGCGAAAGCGTGACAGGGATCGAATCCATCACGGCAGGCACCACTTTCCAGCCACGATTGACGAAGGAGGTCAGGTCGCCGGTGACGAAGATCTTCTCCATCATCCTCGTATATTGCACATAGAGCGGCTGGTCGAAGCCGAAGCTGTGGCGCACCGCCGCCAGCACTTCCGGCGACGCGTTGCGACCGGCGATACGCGCGGCGGGGTCGGCGCCGGGCGTGGCGAAGAAGATCAGAAAGACGATGACCGAGATGCCGAACATCACGAACAGCATCTGACCGAAACGGCGAAGGATGGCGTAAAGCATCAGTCGCGGCCCAGCCGAACCTTGGAGCGCGGGTCGAGCGCATCGCGCAGACCATCGCCGAAGACGTTGAGCGCCATGACGGAAACGGCGATCGCCAGCCCCGGCACCAGCGCCACCAGCGGCCGCGTATAGAGCAGCGCCTGCCCGTCCTGGATGATGGTGCCCCAGCTTGCTGCCGGCGGCTGCACGCCGATCGACAGGAACGACAGCGCCGATTCCGTCAGCATGTTCAGCGCCATCATCAGCGGCACGAAGACAATGAGCGTCGTGGTGATGTTTGGCAGGATGTCGCGCCACAGAATGCGCCAGCCCGGCACGCCGAGATTGATCGCAGCAAGCACGAACTCGCTGTGCCGCAGCGCCAGGACCTGCCCGCGGATCGGACGCGCGACATAGGGTATATAGACGATGCCTATGATGATGATCGGCAGCCATAGGCTGCCCGATTGGATCTCGATCGGCCCGATCGCGATCCCTTGCGCGATGGTGACGATGGAAAGCGAGATCGCCAGCAGATAGATCGGGAACGCCCAGAGCACGTCCAGCAGGCGCGACAGCACTGTGTCGGTAATGCCGCCGAAATAGCCGGCGATCAGCCCGGCCATCGTGCCGAAGATCAGCGTGAAGATGGTGGCGGCGCCTGAGATCAATAGCGAGTTCAGGCCGCCATAGAGCAACCTCGCCATGACGTCGCGGCCCTGGCTGTCGGCGCCAAGGAAGTAATTGCCGGGCCGCCAGGTCGGACCGATCGGCGTGTAGCCAAGCCCCAGCCCCTCGGTCGACTGCTCGATGTGCCTTCCGCTGTTCGTTACTGCATCCAGGCCCCTTACTGCACCCAGGCCCCTTACTGCACCCAGGATTGGGTGATAATCCAGTTGAACTGCGGGTTGAATTTGAAATTGCCAATGCGCTTGCTGACGAAATCGAGCCGCTTCGGCGTGAAGAGGCCGACCGCCGGCGCCTTGTCGGTGACCTGCTTGTCGATTGACGCCCACAATTTGTCGGCCGCCTTCTGGTCGGTCACACCGAGGTCCAGTGCCTTCTGCATCTGGGCGTCGATATCCTTGTCGCAGAATCCCGAGATGTTGATCGAAGCGTCCGAGCCTTCGCGATAGGAGGCGCAGCTGAACAGGATGTTCAGGAAGTCCGACGCCGCCGGGTAATCCTTGTACCACTGGGTGACGGACATCTGCACTTTGTTGTTGGTGTTCTGGATATAGGTGAACTGCAGGTTGGACGAGATCGGCTTGACGTCGGCGACGTAGCCGATGTTGGTCAGCACGCTCTGCAGATAGACGCCGATCGATCGGGAGATGGCGGTGTCCTCGACGATGATGGTGACCTTCTGGCCCTTGGTGCCTGATTCCTCGACGAGTTGCTTGGCCTTGTCGACATCCGGAGCCGACCATTTGGCGCCAGGGTTCTTGGTGAAGGGGCAATAGTCCTCATGTCCGGGGAAGTCCGGCGGCAGGACCTGGCAGACCGGCGAAGCCAGCACCTTGCCGCCGAACAGCTTGACCAGCGTGTTGCGGTCGACGGCGTAAGCGACGGCCTGGCGGGCCTTTTCATTGTCGAAAGGAGCCATGCGCGTGTTCTGCGGCGCGTACCACCATGCAGAAAGCGGCGAGATGTGCAGCTGGTCCATGGACTTGCTGCCGAGTTCGCCGAGACGATCGCTGGGCAGCGCGTCGAACATCCAGTCCGCTTCGCCGTTCTGGATCGCCGTCACGGCTGCCTCTTCCGAGAGGGCCGAAATCATACTGCACGACATCCGGATAGCCGTCCGGCTGTGCTTCCTCGCTCCACTGGTTGAAATTGGGGTTGCGGGAAACCGTCATGCCTTTGTTGGGATCGAAGGCCGAGATCATGTAGGGGCCGGTGCTGGGGATCGGCTTGGAGCCCATGTCCTCCGTCGGCGTGTCCGCCGGCAGGATCACGGCATGCGGCAGTGCAAGCTTGTAGAGGATCTCGGCGTCCGGCTTGGTGAGGTTGAGGGTGATGGTGCCGGCCGCCTCGTCGGCGACGACACCGCCTTCCAGCGTGCAGCTCTTGGTGTCGGCCAGGCATTTGTCGGCGCCGACGATGCCTGCATAGAATGTGCCCGAGGTCGGCCCGGAGACCTTGAAGATGCGCTGGAACGAGGCGACGACGTCCTTCACGCCGAGGTCCTGGCCGCTGGAGAACTTGATGCCCTTGCGCAGCTTGAAGGTGAGGGTCTTGCCGTCACTGCTGACCGTGGGCAGCGCCTCGGCGAGGTCCGGAACGATACTGAAACCCTCGACGCCCTCGGCCTTGCGAAAGGCGACCAGGCCGTCATAGATCGGCTGGTACATCTGCCAGCCCTGGTCGGTGTAGTTGATATGCGGATCGAGCGTACCGGCGGCCGATCGGGCGAGCAGGCGGATGGTACCGCCGCGGTGTTCCTTGAGATATTCGGCCCGCGCCGGAGCGAGCCATGAGCTGGCCAGCAATGCCGCGGCCGACGCCGCCAAAAGCAGTTTCTTCATGTCGTCATTCCCCTTTTCAGTTGTCGTTGTCGTCCAGGAAGTCTCCCACCACCTGCATGCAGAGGTCCTGCTCCTCGACATGAGGCATGTGGCTGGAATGCTCGAATATCTGCCAGCGCGATCCCTTGATGCCGTCCTTGAAGGGCTGCACGGTCGCGGGCGTGGCTTCGTCGTGGCGGCCCGAGATGAGAAGTGTGGGAACCTCGATGGCCGACAATCGGTCGACGACGCTCCAGTTCCTAAGCGTGCCGACGACGTGGAACTCATTCGGACCGTTCATCACATTGTAGACCGTCGGATTGCGCAGGATCTGGGCGAAAGTCTCCGTCACCTCAGGCGGGAACGGGACGACCCGGCAGACATGCCGTTCGTAGAACCGCATCGTCGCTTCCTGGTAGGCTGGATCATCCGTCGTGCCAGCCTGTTCATGCTTCGTCAGTGTCTCCTGCACGTCCTTGGGCAGATCGGCGCGCAGCCGGTTGGCCTCCTCGACCCAAAGCTTCATGGAAGCCGGCGAATTGGCGATGGTCAGCGACTTCTGGCCCTTCGGCCGGGTCACGCCATATTCGGCGCCCAGCATGCCGCCCCAGCTCTGCCCGAGCACGTGGAAGCCGCCGCGGATGCCGAGATGATCGACAAGGTTCTACAGTTCATCGATGAAGAGCTGGGCCGTCCAGAAATCGGCGCCCTTTTCCGGCAGCAAGGTGGAATTGCCGCAGCCCAATTGGTCGTAGTGGATGACGGCGCGGCCGCCCCGGGCGAGAAGCTTGTAGGAGTCGACGTAATTATGGGCGGCGCCAGGCCCGCCATGCAGGATGACCACCGGAGCTTTGCCGGCATCGAGTTCGCCGCTGATCCGATACCAGGTTTCGTAGGCGCCGAAGCCGGCCCGCCCTTCCTTACTGACGATCTCGGACGACATCCCGACTCCCCGTGTGGTTGAAGACATTCTCGTTGTCGCCTAGTTCGCCGCCCCGCCGGACTGCACCCACTCTTCCAGCATCTGCACACCGAAGGCCGTGGCGCCCTCACGGCACAGCGGCCGGTCCTTGTCGGCCAGTTCCTTGCCGGCGATGTCGAGATGCACCCAGGGGCGGTCTTCAGTGAAATTCCGCAGGAAGGCGGCGGCATAGGGCGCGTCGCCGTCTTCCATGTCCTTGGCGTGGTGGCGGATGTCGGCGAAAGGCGATTGCAGCCCCTCGTCATAGGCCCGGTCGAGCGGCAATTGCCAAAACCGCTCGCCGACCTTTTCCCCGGCCGCGATCATCCGCGAGGCGATGGTGTCGTCGGTGCTGAACAGACCGGCGAAGACCGAGCCGAGGCCGCGCATCACCGAATAGGTCAGCGTCGCCAGATCGACGATAACCGAGGGGTTGAAGCGCGAAGCGGCGTAATAGAGGCAGTCGGCCAGGATCAGCCGCCCTTCCGCATCCGTATCGAACACTTCCACGGTCTGCCCGGACGCCGTCGTGATGATGTCACGCGGCTTGAGCGCGGCGCCCGACGGCATGTTCTCGGCGATGCCGAGCACGCCGACGGCATGCACCGGGCTGCCTTGCCGGGCGAGCGCGATCAACAGGCCGACCACGGCGGCAGCGCCGCCCATGTCGGCTTTCATGTCGAACATCTGCTCGCCGCGCTTGATGCACAGGCCGCCAGTGTCGAAGCAGACGCCCTTGCCGACGAAAGCCAGCGGCAACGCGGGAGCGCCCTTGCCGCGATAGCGCAGGACCGCGACGCGCGGGGGTCGCGCCGAACCGGAGCCGACGGCCAGGATCGCATTCATGCCGAGTTCCTTCAGCCGCGCGGCATCCAGGAACTCGACATCGATGCCGGCCTCGCGCAGAGGCTCCAGGTGGTCGTGGAAATTGTCCGGGTGGAGATGGTTCGGCGGCAGGTTGACCAGCGTGCGCGCATATTCGACCCCGTCGGCGATGGCGTTGACCCGAGTCAGCGCCGTCTTCAACTCCGGACCGGCCGCGCCGATCAGTTGCACCCGCAAAGTCCGGTCAGCCCCGGCCCCCTGACGCCGGTTGCGCATGTCAAAACGATAGCGCCGCAGGCGCATGCCGAGCGCGACCCGCGCCAGGACTTCCGCCGCGGGCAAATCCACACCGGCGGGTGGGTCCAAAATAAGAGTAGCCGCGCATTCGCCCTTGCCTTCCAGATGCGCTGCAAGCAAACCGCCGGCGCGCGCCAGGGAAAGCGGGGTCACGGCCTCGGCCCTGCCCAAAGCCAGCACCACCACGCGCCGGGTGGACATGGCCTTGGGGGCGATGACGTCGACGCAGGAACCGGATTCCTCAAGGGCGGCCGGCTCGGAACACGCGCGGGACAGGATCCCGTCCATCTCGGCATCGAGGGCCGCTGCCCGGGAGCCCAAACCTGTGTGAGCGGCTTGCAGGATCACTACGACCGAGGTTTCCGCGGAAATCTCGTCCGCCGCTTCAAAGACCGGCGCCGGCGACTGAGGCATAAATGCTCGTTCTCCATTCTAGGGACGCCCTGCCGAGGCTCGGCTTGCGTCATACGCAGAGCTTCGCCGGCCACCGGTGGAAACCGGTATCCCGGTCTCCGCCGCTGGTGGAATGGCATCGAAGTGCCCAGATAATCGTTTTCGGATGGCGACTTAGTCGCTCTTGCCTTTTGGGTATCTCCGAACCGGCCAGGCGATCAAACGCCAATTTTACCCAAGTCGATTGACAAAAACTCAACCGACATTTCATCATTGGCCAATGGCCCTGCCCTCACTCAATGGCATGCGCGCTTTCGAGGCCGCCGCGCGTCTCGGCAGCATCAAGGATGCAGCGGAAGAGCTGCATCTGACGCCCTCGGCCGTCAGCCGCCACATCCGCGCGCTTGAAAGAAACCTCGGCCAGGATTTGTTCGAGCGCGGCTTTCGCCAGATCACCCCGACCATCAGGGGCTCATACTATGCGCGCTCTCTCTCGGAGGCATTCGAGGCCATCTGGCGCGCCACCGGCGATGTCAGCTTCGTCGATGGACCTGCGCACGGCAGGACCCAGCGTGTCAGGGTGCTCTGCGTGCCTGCCGTCCTGAACCTGTGGCTGGCCGACCGGTTGCCGAATTTCCGCAAGCTGCACCCGTCCGTGGACTTGGAGATCTCGACGTCCGGCAAGCGCGCCAACTTCGATTTGGCCATTGTCGACGAGTTCGTCTACAAGGCCGGTCCGGCCTTGACCCTGCTGATCCCGCTGGTCCTGACCCCGGTCTGCGCGCCCTCGCTGCTCGAAGGACCGGTGCCGCTCAGAACGCCGGCCGATCTGATCAATCATCACCTGATCCATGAATGCGAGAGCATGCGCTGGCGGCGCTGGCTGGAGCAGGAGGGCGTTCTGGACACCACGCCCAAATCCAGCACGACGCTCGATGACTGTACCTTGATCATGCGCGAGGTGATAAACGGCGCGGGGATCGCTCTGGCCGACACCATGATGGCGCAGGATCTTCTCCAGCAAGGCAAGCTTGTGACCCCCTTCAGCGCCCGCCACACCTATCCCGCGGGCATCTACCTGCACCAGCGCCGCAGCATCGGAAACAAGCCGGGCACCGGCCTGTTCCAGGACTGGCTGCTCGCCGAGATCGCCGACCATAAGCGAACGATGGGTATCGGGTAGCGTATCCGAAAGGCGTGCCGGCCGAAGCGCCGCGCGAGAAAAAGGCGGCGGCCGACCGGCCACCGCCTTCGCATTTGTCGACGGCTGGGCTCAACCCTTGATGGTGGCGGTCAGCTCATCATAGGCCTTGCAAGCTTCGTCGAGCGTCGTCGCGCCCTGATACTTCGTCGTCACGGCCTGCACCTTGGCGGTCAGATCGGCTGCCTTGCTCGGGTCCTTGGTGATGGCTTCCTGGAGGGCGGCAGCCATGTCCTGCGCCTTCTTGGCGGCCATTTCCTGCGTGCATTGCGGCCCCTTGGAGCAAGCCGAACCGGCCAACGCCGCAACACCGACGGCAACGAGCAAAAACTTCTTCATGTCAATCATCTCCTCAAAAAAGGCAGCCGCCCATCGCGGCTGCCCCCAACGGCCGAAGCCGAGCGTGCCATAACCTCTGATTGTGGCGGCGCGCAACAATCGGGCCGCATAAACTTGTGTAACCAGGCTGCAATATCGCGGCGTTCCGGATTCAGGCCGCCCAGTACATGTAAAACATCAATCTGAGGCGCGTCGCATGAGGCCGTTCAGACGCGACGCGCTTCAGATCAACTCCAGGAAAACGTGAGGCGGTTTTCCGTCTGGAACTACGCAAAAGCAGATAGAACCGTCCCACCTATTCGTGAAAACGGTGAGACGCTAGGTCAGCTGCAAGAGGTTCACCTGCGAGGCTGTAGCAGCGCCAGCACGACCGTCGAGGCGGCAAGGACGACGGTAAGGGTCAACGGTCCCGAGGCACCATAGGTGTCCACGACATAGCCGCCGACAACCGCGCCGGTTGTGATGGCAACCTGGAAAGAGACGACCATCAGGCTGCCCGCTGCTTCCAGCGCATCAGGCGCCGCGCGGGACAGGTTGGTCGGCAGCACCACCGGCGCCATGCCGAATGCCAAGCCCCAAAGCGTGACGAATCCGAAGGCAACCGCGATGTGCACGCCCCAAAGCACCAACGCCAGAGTCGAAAACGCCATCAGCGCCGCGGTGCCCACGAGAGCCATGTGGATATCGGCGTCGGCCATGCGGCCGCCGGCAACATTGCCGATCACAGCGGCGATGCCAAAGCCGAGCAGGGCCATGGCAATTGGCCCGGTTGCCAGGAGCGTCACATGTTCGAGGAAGGGGCGTACATAGACCGAGCCGGCAAAATGCCCTGTCATCAGCAAAAGGATGGCCAGCATACCGAGCTGGATGCCACGCCGCCGCGTCAGCCGAAAAACATCCGAAAGGCTATTGCTGGCTGTGGCAGGCAAGGTTGGCAGGCTAACCAACTGCAGCAGCATCGCAATCACGGCCAGCCCCGCCGTCAAGGCCATGGCGCTGCGCCATCCCAGCCAGTCGCTGATCAACGCACCCGCCGACGGTGCGGCAATGGTGGCTAGCGAGACGCCGAGGGTGACGATGCCCATGCCCCGACCTGTGGCATTGGCGCCAACCAGCCTGGCCACGACGGCAACCGAGAGTGCCCAGAATGCGCTGAGAGCGATTCCGAGCCCAGCCCGGCCCAACAGCAACAGCCAGAAATTGGGCGCCAGCGCTGCAAGGAGGTTGGAGCCGACCGCCAACGCGCTGAGGCCAACCAGCACCGTCTTGCGGTTCAATCGGCCGATGAGAACATTGCTCAACATGGCCGTCACGGCGCCGACTGAAGCGGTGGCGGTGACGACCTGTCCGGCCGTTCCTTCGCTGATGCCGAGATCGCGCGCCATTGGCGTCAGCAGACCTGCCGGCAGGAATTCGGCTGACACCAGGGCAAAGCTGGTGGCCGCCAATGAAATGACCGAGAACCAGGTGGCTGCGTTCCACGTGGTTGGCGCGGCGGTATCGAGGTCTGACGCCGCGTCTTCAAGCTGTAATGTTGTGTCTGTCACTGAAAGATCTCCAAGGAATGGAGGTCTTCAAATAGACGAGTCTTTTCGGATTATATGTATCTTAAAATCCGAAATTCATGTCCGTTCGTCCGGGAATTGTGCGACGCACAACGCCTGGCGAGACATTGGTGATGCGTTTGAACGCGCGGGCGAAGGATGCTTCGCTGTCATAGCCCAAACGGGTAGCGACCTCGGCAACCGACAGGCCGTTTTGCCCCAGCAACTCGCGCGCAACCTGCATGCGCAGACGGGCGAGATAGTGGGCGGCGCCCTCCCCCAGCACAGCGCTGAAGCGCTCGGCGAAAATCGAGCGCGATTGGCCTGCCAGGCTAGCAAGGCTTTCCAAGGTCCAGTTATGGCCGGGGTCTCGGTGCATGGCTGCCAGCGCACGGCCGATATGGGGGTCGCGGATGGCGGCGAGCCAACCGGTGGTCGAGGCTCCCGTGCAATTGACCCAGCAGCGGATGAGCCGGGCTGTCAGCAAGTCCGCCATGCGCGACAGAATCGTGGCGCTACCCATCTGCGGTTGCGCGGCCTCGGCCGTCATGGCCGCCAGCAAAGGACGCACGACCGGGTCATTGCCGGCCACGTCGCAGCCTTTGATGATCGGCGGCATCAACGTGATCAATGGATTGAGCGCACAGACGCCCAAAGCCATGGAGCCGCAGAAAAGTGTGCTTGTCGCGCCCGTCCCTTCCCGCACCACCTCGCAGACATTGCTCCCCAACTTGGTCACCTGGCAGCCCTCGAGCGAGTCGCCGACGACGTCCGGCGCACTGGCCAGCCGATGGGCGATACCTTGTGGCAGCAGCGCCAGATCGCCATCGCGCAACTCCTGCCAGCCCTCAGCTTCGGTATAAATCCAGCACGGACCCTGGCCGACAAAGTGAAAGCGCAGAAGCTTCTGTTGCGGAAACGCGATGCTCCATGGATGTCGCAGCTCGCACCGGCCATAGTTGACGCCACTCAAGCGAAAGTCCTGCAGGACCTCGCTGAGCGCATCCATCGGGATATCTGGAGGCGGGCGGGACGAATAGTCAGACATCTGGTCACTATAGATGCTGAACGTCCGACCAGCAAGCGAAGGCCGCCTCGACGGCGCCTACCCTTCCTGGCAGGCCTCCCGCCCTTGCCTCTCCCTCCCGGTGCATGCAAGGAGTGCTTCTGATGCGTGTCGCCCGGAAGTGTGCAGCGGTCCTGGGATAACGACATGCATAAGCAAATGCATGTCGCCCGGAAGTGTGCGGCGGTTCTGGGACAACGACATGCATCAAGCAAATGCATGTCGCCCGGAAGTGTGCAGCGGTTCTGGGACAACGACATGCATCAAGCAAATGCATGTCGCCTGGAAGTGTGCAGCGGTTCTGGGACAACGACATGCATCAAGCAAAGACCTAAAGCGCGTCACCTGAATCTTTTCCAGGCGACGCGATTTAGAGCAACGGGATGACACGCATGGCAGCTGAAGCGTCGAGCAGCGATCTGGTGCAGGTGGTGGCGCTGCTCGCAGCCGGCGTCATCGCCGTGCCGATCTTCAAGCGCATGGGGCTGGGCTCGATCCTTGGCTACCTTGCCGCCGGCGTGGTCATCGGCCCGTTCGGCCTGCGCGTCTTTTCCGAATCGGGATTGATCCTCCACGTCGCCGAGCTCGGCGTCGTCATGTTCCTGTTCATCATCGGGCTGGAAATGCAGCCGTCGCGGCTCTGGGGCCTGCGTCGCGAGATTTTCGGCCTGGGCGCCTTGCAGGTCGGCGTCTGCGGCATGCTTTTGACTCTGGTCGGACTGGCCGGAGGCTTTCCCATCGCGCAGTCCTTCGTTGCCGGCGCCGGCTTCGTGCTGACCTCGACGGCGATCGTCATGCAGCTGCTGGAAGAGCGCGGCGAGATCGCCACGCCGAAAGGCCAGCGCATCGTCTCCATCCTGCTGCTCGAAGACCTGATGATCGTGCCGCTGCTTGCGCTGGTGGCATTCCTCGCGCCGGGCGGGGCCGAAACCAGTATTTCGGAGCGCCTAACCGAAGTCGGCATCGGCATCGCCGCGATCGTCGGGCTGGTCTTAGCCGGCCGTTACCTGCTCAATCCGCTCTTCCGCGTCCTGGCGGACGCGCGTGCCCGCGAGGTCATGACCGCCGCGGCCCTCCTGGTGGTGCTGGGATCGGCTCTCGCCATGCAGCTCTCCGGCCTGTCGATGGCGATGGGCGCCTTCCTCGCCGGCGTGCTCCTGTCGGAATCGACTTTCCGACACCAGCTCGAAGCCGATATCGAGCCGTTCCGCGGCATCCTGCTCGGCCTGTTCTTCCTCGCCGTCGGCATGTCGCTCGACCTCGGCGTCGTCGCCCATAACTGGCGGCTCGTCGCCATCTATGTCGTCGCCTACATGGTCATGAAGGCGCTCGGCATCTACATCGTCGCGCGCATCCTGAAGAGCGGCCACCGCGAGGCTCTGGAACGCGCCGTCTTCATGGCGCAGGGCGGCGAGTTCGCCTTCGTGCTCTATTCGTCAGCCGCCGCGGTCGGCATCATCGACGGCCAGGCCAACGCAACGCTCACCGCCATCGTCATCATCTCGATGGTGCTGACGCCCTTGGCCATCGTAGCGCTGCGTTACCTGACCCCGCGCGACGAGCAGTCGCTCGACGGCGTCGATATCGCCGACGGACTCACCGGCAGCGTGCTGATCATCGGTTTCGGCCGCTTCGGCCAGATCGCCAGCCAGCCGCTCCTGCTGCGCGGGCTGGATGTCTCGATCATCGACAACGAAGTTGAGATGATCCAGGCGGCGGCCGATTTCGGCTTCAAAGTCTATTACGGTGACGGCACTAGGCTCGACATCCTGCATGCGGCCGGCGCCGGACGGGCCCGCGCGGTGCTGATCTGCGTCGACAAGCCGGACGCCGCCGTACGCATCGCGCAGTTGATCAAGGCCGAATTCCCGCTGGTCACCATCCTGGCGCGCGCCTTCGACCGGGGCACGGCGCTGCAGCTGGTGCGCGCCGGCGTCGACTATCAACTGCGCGAGACCTTCGAATCGGCGCTCGTCTTCGGCGGCTCCGCGCTGGAAGCGCTTGGCGTCGATCCGGAGGAAGTCGCCGAGGTCATCGAGGACGTGCGGCGCCGCGACGAAGCGCGCTTCGAGACGCAGCTGGCCGAGGGCGTGCGCGCCGGCCAGCGTTTCCTCAAGGGCAATATCGGCACGCCGATACCGACGCCGCTCACGCAGCCGCGCCGCGCCGGCCGGGCGCTGAACCAGGAAACAGCCGTCGTGCTGAACAAGGCAGAGACCAACAACTGAGGGGCAAGGCATGGCGGAACTCGATCCACGCGCGTTTTCGGTCACCAAATTCTGGCGCGATGCCGGCGAGGACGCCTGGTTCGAGAAGAACGACGCCTTCGACACCGATTTCCGCAACCGTTTCCTCGAGCTGCACTATGCCGCCGCGGGGCGCCAATGCGACGACTGGAACGCGCACGCCGAAGGCTCGTTGGCGCTGATGATCCTGCTCGACCAATTCCCGCGCAACTGCTTCCGCGGCACCGGCCACATGTACGCGACCGACCCGCTGGCAAGGCATTTTGCCGACCGGGCGATCGCTGCCGGCCATGACCTGGAACTAGACGAACTGGTCCGCGTCTTCCTCTATTTGCCCTTCGAGCATTCGGAATCGCTGGCGGACCAGCATCGGTCGGTCGAGCTGACAGCCGCGAGGGCACCGGACTATTTGAAATACGCCGAGGAGCATCTGGAGATCGTACGGCGCTTCGGACGCTTCCCGCATCGCAACCGAATGCTCGGCCGCGCGACGACCGCCGAGGAACAGGCGTTTTTGGACGGCGGCGGTTTTTCCGGCTGACCAGCCTGCTCTAGTCGAGCCACCACTCCCGGCCCGACGGCAGTCGCTCGATGCCGGAGGTGTCGACGGCGCCGAGCCGTTCCGACACGGTCCTGCCGCCGACCGACAGCCCCGGCGCGATCTCGGCCAGCGGCGCCAGCACGAAGGCGCGCTCCAGCATGCGCGGATGCGGCACTTCTAGCCCGGTCTCGTGGATCACCCGGTCGCCGAACACCAGGATGTCGATGTCGATCAGGCGGGGCCCCCAGCGCTCCTCGCGCACGCGCTTTAGCCGTCTCTCGACATCGAGGCAAAGGTCGAGCAACGCGCGCGGGGAAAGCACCGTCTCGATCGCGGCGGCGGCGTTTAGGAAATCGGGCTGATCGAGCTTGCCCCATGGCGGCGTGCGGTAGAGCGAGGAGACGGCGGTGACGCGCGTTGCGTCGTCGCCGTCCAGCATGCGCAATGCCGCGCCCATGGACTTCGCCGGGTCGCCGAGATTGCCGCCGAGGCTGAGGTAGACGACGCTATTCTGGCCAGACAACGGTCACCTCGACATGATCGAGCACACCGGGGACCGGCGCGTTCGGCTTGCGCACAGTGATCGCGGCCTTCTCGATTTGCGAAAACCGCGCCGTCAGCGCCTTTGCGACCTCCAGCGCCAGCGCTTCGATCAGGAAGCGGCGATGTCCGGTCACGATCTTCTCGATGACCGCGAAGGCGACACCATAATTGACGGTGTCCTCGATCGAATCCTCCGTCAGCGGACGGCTGGGTTCGACGGTCAGCTCGGCATCGACATAGAAACGCTGGCCAAGCGTCTCCTCCTCGTCCAGCACGCCATGGCGGGCGAAGAAGGCGCAGTTCTTCATACGGATGACGTACATGATCAGGGTCCGGGAGGAAGCTCGGTTTCGCGCGCAAGCATAGCATCGGTTACCGCCAGCGCGTCCACGTTGATTGCGACATCGTGGACGCGAAACAGGTCGGCTCCCTTCAAGCGCAGAATGACGCTCGTCGCCGCCGTACCGGCCGCACGATCGCCAGGCTGGCGCCCCGTCGCGTTGCCGATGAAGCGCTTGCGCGAGGTCCCCGCCATCAGCGGATAGCCGAGCGCCTGAAGCTCGGAAAATCGTGCCATCAGGTCGAGGTTTTCCGCCGCCGTCTCCTTGGCGAAGCCGAAGCCGGCATCGAGCACGATCTGGTTGTCGGCGACCTTGCCGGCGCGCGCGATCTCCAGCGATTTGCGCAGGAACAGGAACTGGTCCTCGATCACATCAGGCAATTTCTGCCGTTCGCGCCCGGTGTGCATGATGACGAGCCCGGCGCCGGTTTCGGCGGCGACGCGCGCGATGCCGGGCTCGCGCTGCAGCCCCCAGACATCGTTGACGATATGGGCGCCGGCGGCGACCGCGCGCCGCGCGGTATCCTCGCGATAGGTGTCGACCGAGATCAGCGCCTCGCCCGAAGCCGCGAGCGCGGCGATGACCGGCAGCACACGGCCCTGCTCTTCTTCAGCCGTGATCGGAGCAAAACCAGGTCGGGTCGATTCCCCGCCGACATCGATCACGGCGGCGCCCTCCTCCACCATCCGGCGCGCCTGCTCCAGCGCCTTTTCCGGCGCGATGAACAAACCGCCGTCCGAAAAACTGTCGGGCGTCACGTTGAGGATGCCGACGACAACCGCCTTCGGACCGAGGTCGAGATAGCGCCCGTGCGCCAGCTGCCATCGCCTTGTCGTCATTGTCCATCAACCATGCGTGATCCGCCGGAAATCAATTCCGTTGCGCTTGGGACGGCCCTAAAGCAAGGTGCGTGAAGAGGCAATATGATGAAACGTTCCGTGCTCTGCGCCCTGATGCTCGCGTTCGCCGCCACGCCGGCGGCCACTGCGAATCTGGTGAAGACCTACAGCTATTTCAGCGTCGGCGGCCGCACGCTCGAGGATATCCGGAACCAGCTGTCCAGAAACGGCCCCGAAGTGAAGAGCACCGGCTCGCGGCATCCAGGCGCCACGCAGATGGCCTTTACGACCCGTATCAGCTACGCGCAAAGTGCCGAATCCTGCCGCATCGCCGACGCGGCCGTCACCGTGAAGGTCAAGGTGATCCTCCCCGAATGGCGGCGCCCGCCCAAAGTCGATCCTGATGTCAGACTGTTTTGGGACACGCTCTCGGCCGACATCAAGCGGCATGAGGAGCGCCATGTCGAGATCGCCAAGAACCATGCGCGTCTGCTCGAAGATGCGCTGAAGTCGGCCCCTGTGCAGAAGACTTGCGAACAAGCCAAGGCGAAGGCCGCCTCCATCCAGGCTGCCGAACTCGCCAGGCACGACCAGGACCAGCTGCGCTTCGACCGCGTCGAAAGCGTCAATTTCGAAAGCCGCATCCTCCGTCTGTTGCGCTACCGGATGGGGCGCGTCGAAGCCGGGCAACT
Organism: Mesorhizobium sp.; assembly: GCA_004020875.1. Classification (GTDB taxonomy): domain Bacteria; phylum Pseudomonadota; class Alphaproteobacteria; order Rhizobiales; family Rhizobiaceae; genus Mesorhizobium. The sequence continues at coordinate 340,669 of SAPZ01000004.1, read as the reverse complement.
GCCGCCGCCCTGACCAAGACCGTCCGGACCAATTTCGTCCAAGCATCGTGCCAGATCATAAAAACTTCGAGCGGTGGTCGAAATCGGCCTATATCGAACGACATATAGCGGGTTCGAAACATCCGGGCCTAAAACCAGCCTGGGCCTCGAACAACGGAGAGAAATGACAGGCGCCAGGCGCAACGTGCCGACCAGGACCGTCTTGGCACGCTGGGCATCAGCCTTGAAAGAATGACGCATGGACCAGACCGTCGAGAACCAGGCGATGGCGCCGAAAGCCGCGCCGCTGATGAGCGAGAGCGAGAAGAATGCGATCATCGGCGGCGTGCTGCTGTCGATGCTGCTGGCGGCCCTTGACCAGACAATCGTCGCTCCAGCGCTGCCGACGATCGCGCGCGCTCTGGGCCATGCCGAATATCTGCCGTGGATCGTCACCGGCTATCTGTTGACCGCGACGGCGATGTCACCGCTCTATGGCAAGATCTCGGATGTTTACGGTCGTCGCGCCGTCATCTATGCCGCCATTCTGATCTTTCTGTTCGGGTCGTTGGTCAGCGCGCTCGCCCCCAACATGCTGGTGCTGGTCATCGGCCGCGCCATCCAGGGCGCCGGCGGCGGCGGTCTCTTCGCGCTGGCCCAGACGGTCATCGGCGATCTCGTGCCACCACGCGAGCGCGCACGCTACGCGGCCTGGATCTCCGGCACATGGGCGGTGGCCAGCGTTGCCGGCCCTCTGCTCGGCGGCGTATTCGCCGAACACCTGCACTGGTCGCTGATCTTCTGGATCAACCTGCCGATCGGCTTCCTGGCCATGGCCATTATCAACAACCCGCTGAAGAAGCTGCCGATCCCGGCTAAGCATCACCGAATCGACGGGTTGGGAGCAGTGCTCCTGGTCGTCGCCACGGCGCTGCTGCTTTTGGCGCTAAGCTGGGGCGGCAGCACTTATCCCTGGTTTTCATCGGAGATTCTTGGGCTGGTGGCCTGCTCGGCGGTGGTCTGGGCCTTCTTCGCGCTGAGGCTGCTCAAGGCCGCGGAGCCATTGATCTCGCTCGACGTGCTGGGCAACCGGATCGTGCTCGCGGGCACGCTATCGATGTTCCTGCTGCAGGCCGCGAACATAGGCGCGTCGGTCTATCTTCCAGTCTACCTGCAATCGGTCGTTGGGCTATCGGTCACCGAATCCGGCACGGCGATGCTCGGCCTCATGCTCGGCACGGTGGCCGGCGCCGCCTTCAGCGGCCGCATGATCGCGCGCTTCGTCCATTATAAGCGCATCGCCATGGCCGGCATCAGCCTGGCGATTGTCTGCATTGGCGTGCTCAGTGCCATTGCGGGACACGCCTCTCTGCTCGAGGTTGAGATGCTGACGACACTGATCGGCCTGGGCAGCGGCACGACTTTCCCGGTCAGCACCATTTCCGTGCAGAACGCCGTCGACCGCGCGCATCTCGGCGTCGCGACGGGCGTTCTGACCTTCCTGCGCACGCTGGGCGGCGCTCTCGGCGTCGCCATGCTCGGCGCGGTCGCGCTTGGTTACGGGCTGCCCTTGGCCGCCGAGGGCTCGCAGACCCATATCCAGCTGACATCCGCGACGCCGTTCGTGATGATCTTCCTCACCGCTGGCGTCACGCTTGTGCTGGCGCTGATTGCGCTGGCGCTGATGCCGGAAAAGCCGCTGCGCGGCCATGACGAGCAAGCGGCACCCGTGCTCGCGGAATAAGCGCGTCAATCGTGGACGCCGAGCTTCTTCTGCAGGCTGGTCGACGAGGTCGTATACTGGAAGACGATGCGCTCGCCCGGGCTGACGATGCGCTTGGCGGCTTGCGCCATCAGCGCGACCTCGTGGAAGCCTGACAGGATCAGCTTCAGCTTGCCCGGATACCAGTTGATGTCGCCCACGGCAAAGATGCCCGGGATCGACGTCTGGAACTTCTCCGTATCTACCGGGATCAGGTTCTCGTTAAGATTGAGGCCCCATTCGGCGATCGGTCCGAGCTTCATGGTGAGGCCGAAGAACGGCAGCATGCGGGTGCATGGCACGTCGACGTCGCCGTCCGGGCCGCCCTTGATGGTCGCCGACGACAACTGGCCGCCGGTCCCGGCAAGCCCGCTGACCTGACCGACCAGGAACCTGAGCCGTTTCATCTCTTGCAAGGCGTACATCTTGTTGACGCTGTCGGGCGCCGCCCGGAATTCGGGGCGGCGATGCACCAGCGTCACGGTTTTGGCGATCGGTTGCAGGTTGAGCGTCCAGTCGAGCGCCGAGTCGCCGCCGCCGACAATGATGAGATCGTGGCCTCGGAATTCTTCCATGCGCCGGACCGAATAAAAGACACTCTTGCCTTCATAGGCCTCGATGCCCGGAATGGGCGGGCGCTTGGGCTGGAACGACCCGCCACCGGCCGCGATTACCACCACCTTGGCCTCGAACAGTTCCCCCTCGTCGGTAGCGACGCGGAAGCTTCCATCCTCGAGCGCTTCGAGGCTCGACACCATGCGGTTGAAGGTGAAGTCCGGCTTGAACGGCGCGATCTGCTCCATCAGCTTGTCGACAAGGCCCTGAGCCGAGATGGTGGGCCAGCCGGGAATGTCGTAGATCGGCTTTTCCGGATAGAGCTCGGCGCATTGGCCGCCGGGACGGTCGAGAATGTCGATGAGATGGCATTTCATGTCGAGCAGGCCGAGCTCGAACACAGCGAAAAGGCCGACCGGCCCTGCGCCGACAATGAGTACGTCCGTCTTGATGATATTGCTCATGCGCTGCGCCCCTTGTGGGAATGCAACGAGACTGCATGAGCTATCGCCTGCTGCCAAGCAGCGAGCGCGAAAGAATATTTGGAAGCGCCCAGAGGTGTGCCGAGATTCAGGTCAGGCCGAGTCGAGAATGATGGTTCCCGAGAACCGGAGCGGAGCGTACTTGAAGTACGCGAGCGCCGGAAGCGCAGGAGGCGGCCATTGCAGGCCGGCATCACCTGAATACCTGCTCACCTCAGCCCTGGCGTTCGGGAACCCGAACGATCAGCCCGTCCAGCGCGTCGCGCACCTTGATCTGACAAGAGAGGCGCGAATTCGGCCGGACGTCATAGGCGAAGTCCAGCATGTCCTCCTCCATCGCCTCCGGCTCGCCGACCTCGGCCGTCCATGCCTCGTCGACATAGACATGGCAAGTCGCGCAGGCGCAGGCGCCGCCGCATTCGGCCTCGATGCCGGGCACCGCGTTGCGGATCGCGTTTTCCATGACGGTCGAGCCGTTTTCGGCCTCCACGTCAAATTGGGTCCCGTCATGGGCGATGTAAGTCAGCTTGGTCATTAAGTCACCTGAGGAATCGCGACGGAGATAATCACTCCACCGGACAAGTCAACTGCGGCGCGAAAGCGCCACAAAATGACGCTTTTCAAAAAGATAATGCTAGCGGCTGATGCCCGCGATGAAGTCGCGCACTTCCTCGACCAGCATGCCGAGCCGCTTGAGTGCCCGGACGTCTTCCGGCTGCTTCTCGATGATCGCCGCGCATTCGGCGACCGCAAAGGCGCCGATGCCGCGCGCCGAGCCCTTCAAGCCGTGCGCCAGAAGCACCCGCTGCCTGGTGTCGGCGTCCGCCATCTGATCGCGAACGGCAAGCGACTGCTGCACGAACAGCGCCAGCACCTCCCGCTCCAGGTCGCGGTCGCCCATTGTCTGACGCGCCAGATGGCCAAGATCCACGGGTCGGGCGCCAGCCGTTCCGGACGCATCTCCCCCCGGCATGGAAAACGCAATACCACTTTCGCCACGCATACGCACTGCAACTCCATAAAGCGGGCAGACGAGCCCAAGAAAATAGGCGATTCCGGTCGCCAACGGGTTAACGATTGGAGGGGGAAAATGTTGTCACGGAGGCGGCCGGATCACGCTTCCGTTAACCTTATATTTAAAGTTTTACGTATCGCCGGGAATGCATGTTTTCTTTACCCCTGTGTGTCATTACGATACGAAGGTCCATTTTCAGCCTCCTGCTCGGGACAGATAAGCCAGAATCGGGCCAGAATCAGGCCAAAATCATAAGTTCCGCGGCAGCTAGTACAGGGTAGCGAAGGCATGGCTAAGAAACCAACGACGACCAAGTCTCTCGAGAATGACGTAGCCGCGGAACTGGAAAAGGCGCTCGACCTTGACCTTGCCGGCGACGAAGGCGGGCTCGACATGGCGGCGTCGATGGAGGATCTCGAAGCACAGATATCGGCGGCGGCCGACGAGCTGGCGCGCGAAGGTCGCAGCCAGCGGACAGAGCCCGCGAACAACCCTCAGCCCGCCGCCGCCCAGCCTCCAGGGGCGCCCGCGGCCAAGCCGGCCGAGCTGCGCCCAGTCGAGCCGCGCAATGGACAACCGTCCGGCTTCACGCCCCCGGCCGGCTTCACGCCCGCCAATGACGACCGTCAGAAGGATTACAAGACGCTGCTGCACAGCCTCAACCGGCGTGCATCGAGCACCGTCTACTGGGTGATCGCCTTTATCTCACTGGCATGGATCGCCGGCGCCGGCGGCCTGGCCAACCTCCTCTTCGGCCCTGGCATCTGGAAGATTCGCACTTTCGACCAGTTCTTCGCCCGTCCCGAACTGATCGGCCTGGCGGTTGCCGCGATCGTTCCGGTCATCCTGTTCTGGGCATTCGCCGCCATGATCCGGCGCGCTCAGGAGATGCGCATCGCCGCGCAGTCGATGACGGAGGTCGCCTTCCGTCTGGCGGAGCCTGAAAACCTCGCCCAGGACCGCGTCATGATGATTGGTCAGGCCGTTCGCCGCGAAGTGGCGGCCATGGGCGAAGGCATCGAACGGACCCTGGCCCGCGCCGTCGAGCTCGAAACGTTGGTCCATGGCGAAGTTAGCCAGATCGAACGCTCCTATTCCGAAAACGAGGCCCGCATCCGTTCGCTGGTCGATGGTCTCGGCAGCGAGCGGGAGGCCGTCGTTACCCATGCCGAGCGCGTGCGCGCTTCCATCGCGAGCGCTCACGAGACGCTGCGCGACGAGATCGGCGCGGCCAGCGACATCATCCGCGATTCGATCCTCAATGCGTCGACCAAGCTGTCGATGACGATCAACAATTCCGGCGACACGCTGATCGATCGCATCAATGAAAGCTCGACGTCGATCTTCGATTCCGTCGAATCGCGCCTGGACAACATCACCGACCGGCTTTCGACCTCCGGCGAGGCTTTCGCCAGCCTGCTCGACACTCGTATCGCCAAGCTGACCGACACCACGGACGGCCTCACCCGCTCGCTGACCGACCTGCTCGACGACCGCACTAATGGCATGGTCTCGCTGCTCGGCGGCGCGGCGCGCACCTTGAGTTCTGAATTCGAGGCGAGCCTCAGCGGCATAGAACGCACGCTGGCCGAACGTGGCCAGGCGCTGATCAGCGAATTCCAGACCCGCGCCGAAGCGCTCGACACTGGCACGCAAAAGCTTAACGCTGCCCTCGAAGCCCGCGCCCGCCAGATTAACGAGACGATGGTGGAGCGCGCGAAGGAGATCGCCCACGCCTTTGCGGAGAGCAAGGACACGCTGTCGGCGATGATTGATCAGGGCAAGACCCAGATCGGCGCCGATATGGCCGACATCATCTCGTCGACCTCCTCCATGCTCGAAGCTCGCGCCACCGACTTCGCCGGCCGCATGGAAGCTGCCCGGCATGTGGTGTCGCGCTCCTTCGATTCCGATATCCAGCGGCTGGCCAATGCCCGTGTCGGTATCGAGGAGGCCGTCGAGAACCATAGCCGCTCGCTTTCCGAGAGCCGCGAACGCATGGCTGCCGCCATGCAGGAAGACCTGGCGAAATTCGCCGAAGGCCGCGCCGCGATCGACGCCGCCGTCACCAACCAGGTGCAGAAGCTGGCGGAAGGTCGCAGCTTGATCTCGCGCGCGCTGGAAGAAGACCTGCGCAAGGTGAACGAGTCGCGCGCCGCAATCGATGCCTCGCTGGGGAGCCATCTGGAGCAGCTCGAAGAAGGCCGCAACCGCCTGTCGCAGGCTTTGAACGAAGACTCGGGCAGGCTCGTCCAAGCCCGTACAATGATTGACGAAATGGTTGCCGGCCATGTCGGGAAGCTGGCCGAGGGCCGCAACATCCTGGCGCGCGCCCTGGAAGCCGATCTCGGCAAGCTGCAGGACAGCCGCGCCTCGATCGACGGCCTTGTCGCCGGCCAGGTCGAGAAGATCGCGGAGGGCCGCGCCGTGCTCGCCAAGGCGCTTGAAACCGACATCATTGGTATCAGGAACCTGATCGAGACCCACTCGACCAAGCTGGCCGAGGACCGCGGCGAACTCAGCCGCGCGCTTGAAAGCGATCTGAGCGGCATCCGCGGCCTGATCGACGGCCACGCCGGCAAGCTGGCCGAAGATCGCGGCCTGCTGTCGCAGACGCTGGAAGCCGACCTCGCCAAGCTGGCCGAAAGCCGTGCCTCGATCGATGGCCTCGTCGCCGGCCAGGTCGAGAAGCTCGCCGAGGGCCGCGACATCCTCAAGCGCGCCCTGGAGGCCGATCTCAACACCATCAAGGGCGCTATTGCGGGACACTCCGACAAGGTGCTGGAGGATCGCTCGCAACTGTCGAAGGCCCTCGAAGCCGATCTGCAGGCCGTCAGCGGCGCCATTGCCGATCATCAGAACAAGCTGGCGCAAGACCGCTCGGCCCTATCGAGAGCCCTGGAGGATGACCTTCAGAATGTCAGCGGCGCCGTTGCCGAGCATCAGAACCGGCTCGTCCAGGACCGTTCGGTGCTGTCCAAGTCGCTCGAAGACGATCTCGCCAAGCTCGCCGAAAGCCGTTCCAGCATCGACGGGCTGGTCGCCGGCCAGGTCGAGAAGCTCGCCGAAGGCCGCGACATCCTCAAGCGCGCGCTGGAAGCCGATCTCAACACGATCCAGGGCGCAATCGTCGATCATTCGCAGAAGATCACCGGCCATCGGGCCGAACTCTCGCGCGCGCTCGACGCCGATATGGCCAATGCCAGCGGCCTCATGCAGACGCATGCCGACCAGTTGTCGCAGAACCGCGCGACGCTGTCCAAGGCGCTGGAGGACGACCTCGCCAAGCTGGCCGAAAGCCGTTCCAGCATCGACGGGCTTGTCGCCGGCCAGGTCGAGAAGCTGGCGGAAGGCCGCGACATCCTCAAGCGGGCGCTGGAAGCCGACCTTGCCAAGCTCGCCGAGAGCCGCGCCTCGATCGACGGCCTTGTCGCCGGCCAGGTCGAAAAGCTCGCCGAAGGCCGCGATATCCTCACGCGCGCCCTTGAAGCCGACCTTGCCAAGCTGGCCGAAAGCCGTGCCGGCATCGACGGCCTCGTCTCCGGGCAGGTCGAAAAGCTCGCCGAAGGCCGCGACGTGCTGACACGCGCCCTTGAAGCCGATCTGGCCAAGCTCGCTGAAAGCCGTGCCGGCATCGACGGTCTTGTCGCGGGCCAGGTCGAAAAACTCGCCGAGGGCCGCGATATCCTGAAGCGCGCCCTCGAAGCCGACCTCCAGAAGCTGACCGAAAGCCGATCCGAGATCGACGACGTCATCGCCGGCCATGTCGGCAAGCTGTCCGAAGGCCGCGATATGCTGGCCCGTGCCCTGGAGGACGATCTCGCCAAGCTCGCCGACGCGCGCAAGGACGTCGATCGTTCGGTGTCCGGCCATATTGACCAGATCGCCGCCAGAAGCGGCGACATCTCGGCGGCGATCGCCGCCGACGTCGAGAAGATCGAGCAGGCCTTCAGCCGCCAGACCGGCGTCATCGAAGAACGCGCCAGCACCATGGAACGCGCGCTGTCGACCGGTGTCGACAATGTCCGCGGCGTGCTGGAGAAGACCGCCGTGTTCGTGGCGGGAGCGCTGCGCGACAAGGTCATGGAAGTCACCAGCACCCTGCATGAGCAGGCCGGTGCTGCCTTCAGCGATGCCGATCGCAAGATCGCCGAGCGCGCCGAGCAGACCTCGGCCGCACTGCTTGCGAGAGCCGAGGACATCGCCCAGGCCTTCGAGGCGGCCGACCGTCGCCTGCACGAGCGTGCCCAGGACACGTCCAACATGCTGATGGCGCGCGCCGACGACGCCTCCAACTCGCTCATGGCCCGCGCCGAGGAAACCGCCGACAAGCTGGCCACGCGCGCCGGCGAGATCGCCAACACCTTCGACGCGGCCGACCAGAAGCTGGTTGCCCGCGCTGTTGAGACGGCGCAGTCGCTGGCCGCCCGCGCCGGCGACATCCTGCGCAACTTCGAGGGCGCCGACGAGCGGCTCTCGATGCGCATCACGGAATCGGCCGAGGCTTTGGCCGCCCGCGCCACCGATCTCGGCCGCATCTTCGACAGCGCTGACCAGCAGCTCATGGCGCGCATCGCCGAGGGCTCGGAAGCGCTTTCGGCCCGCGCCGGCGAAATCGGCCGCATCTTCGACGACGCCGACAACCGCCTGGTGTCGCGCATCGCTTCGACCAGCTCGACGATCGGCGAACACGCCGACACGATCGTCGGCGCCTTCGCCGCCACTGAGCAGCGTGTCGCCGACCGCGCCCGCCAGACCGGCCAGGAGCTCGCCGTGCATGCCCGCGAGATCGAGCAGGCGCTGGCCGGCGCCGATGAGCGGCTTGCGGCAAGCGCTGCGGCTGCCGCCGCGCGCGTCGAGGATCAGGTCGCGAGCGTGGAAAACCGCCTCGCCTACACGGCCGAGACGATGGGCCAGAAGCTCAGCGAGCAGGTCTCCAGCGCCGAGGCTCAGCTGATTTCGCGCGCCAACGTCATCGCCGAGACCTTCACGGCGGTCGGTCAGCATATCGGCCAGAGCACCAACGAGGCCGCGCGCACGATCGGCGCCAACACCCGCGAGCTCAACACCATGCTCGCGGCGCGTTCGGCCGAGATGGCGAAGATCCTCGACGAGACGGCCAAGCCGCTGGTGGAGCGCTTCGCCCAGGGCGGCTCCGAACTGCAGCGCAGCATGGAAGAGGTCACCGAACGCGCGGCCGAGAAGCTGCGCAGCGAGAACACGAACCTCGTCAATGCTCTCGCCAGCCGCACGGCCGAAACGCTATCGGCCGTCGAAGGCGCGCGGTCCTCGCTTGCCGACAGCGTGGCCGATCTCATCGGCCGCATGACGACCTCCAGCGCCCAACTCGGCCAGCTCATCGAGCAGGCCGCCGTCAATCTCGGCCAAGTCGAGGAGCGGCTCTCCGGCAGCACGCAGAGCTTCGCCACGACCACGGAGAAGGCCGCACAGACCTTCGCCAGCTCGGCGCGCCTGGTCGATTCCAATACGACGCGGCTCACCGACCTGTCCTCGGCGACGCTGCGCGAGGTGGCCTCGATCGCGACCAAGTTTGACGAGCACAGCCGGCTGCTCTCCAGCGCCTCGAATCTGCTCAGCTCCGCGCAGAGCAATCTCGAGCACACGCTGGAGCGTCAGTCCTCGCTGGAGGACCTCGCCGTCGGCCTGGTCAAGAAGTCGGAAGACCTCGAGAAGGTGATGCGTTCCTTCGAGAACCTCGTCGGCCAGACGATGCAGACCGCGGAGGGCCGCACGATGGAGTCGGCGGAGAAGATCCGCACGGCGATCACCGAGGTCGTCGATTCGGCGACGCGTCGCTTTGCCGACGCGACCGAGGAGATGCGTCGCACCGCGGGCTCCATCAAGAGCGAGCTCGACCTGACCCGCGCCGAGTTGAAGAAGGGCGTCATCGAAATGCCCGAGGAGGCCAAGGAGTCGACCTCTGCCATCCGCCGCGCGGTCGCCGAACAGATCAATGCGCTCAAGGAACTGTCGGATATCGTTGCGAAATCCGGCCGCAGCGGCAGCAGCGAGCAGGGCGAGCCGCGCGGCCTGCGCCCTGCTCCGCAGCAAGCGCCGGCCCGTGCCGCCGAGCCGCCGCTGCGCCGCCCGCCGGCTCCGCAGCCTCAGCCGCAGCCGCAACCAACGGCTCGCGCCCCTCAGGCGCCGCTCGCCGAGACCACGCTGCGCGGTACGCTCGACCTGGAGCGTCCCGCCGAGGGGCCGCGCCGCGAGAACGGCAAGACGCAGCAGGGTGGCTGGGTGCGCGACCTGCTGACCAACGCCTCGCGCGAGGAGGAGCTTCGTCCGGCGGCGCCGGCGGAAGCGCCGCGCGCCACGCCTGCCCAGCGCTCGCCCCTGCATGTCATGGAGTCGCTGAACTCGCTCTCGGTCGACATCGCGCGGGCCATCGACCACGACGCCTCGATCGAGCTCTGGAACCGCTACCGCCGCGGCGAGCGCGACGTGTTCACCCGTCGCCTCTACACGCTGAAGGGCCAGCAGACCTTCGACGAGATCCGCCGCAAGTATCAGGCCGAGGCGGAATTCCGCGCCGCGGTCGATCGCTACTGCGAGGATTTCGAGAAGCTGCTCAAGGATGTCTCGCGCAACGACCGCGACAACATCATGGCGCAGACCTACCTGACCTCCGACACCGGCAAGGTCTACACCATGCTGGCCCACGCCAGCGGCCGGCTGCACTGAGCCGCCAAGCAAATTGCAAACTAATAAAGGCGGGTCTTGACTCTTGACCCGCCTTTTTCATGCCCACGATTGTCGATTGTCGGCTCGGCCGGCGCTCAGATCGTTGAATCCGTCCAGCGGACGATATCCTCGGCCGCCTGGCCGAAGGCATTGTCCAGCGCGCGGACGTAAGCCGCGTTGCCGCCGCCGGAAACCGGCGCGCTTGCGGTGAAGTCCTTCGAGGCGCGCACCTCGCCGTTTCGGTCGTTCAGGATGCGCACGAACAGGTCGACGTCGGCATGGTCACCGCCATTGACGCGCACCTCGAACGAGCGCACCTCGACGATGATCTGGTAATCGATGGCCAGCCCCTCGCCCGGCTTGCCTACGCCGGCAAAGCTGCCGGAACGCTGGAACGTCTCTGCCAGCCTCGCCTGCACGATCAGCGGCAGCCGGTCCGCCCATTGCGCACCCTTCAGGAACTGGATGGAGCGGTCCGATGGCCTGATGACGATGTTCTGGCTGTCCAGCGCCTTGAGCGCCGAAGGCTGGGCGATCAGGATCTGGCGGCGGCTGTGAGCGCGAACGTCGACCGACGGCGCCGACAATTCGAACGTATCGAGCGGTGCTGGCTTGCCGCCCAGAGCCGCGCAGCCGGCAAGCGCAAGCACCAGCGACGCTGCCGCGGACAATCTCAAACGACCAGCTACCACCCTGACCGACTTCACGCGTGATCCCCGCTGTCCCCGGACCTTACGGTCAACCCGCATTCGCGATTCATTTTCTTGGCGGTCGCGGTGGCCGAAGTCAACGTCGCGCCCTTCCATCAAACTGCCGGACCTCACCATCGCCGCCGGATAGGATGCGCTGTGGATTGCGGCTGAGGTCGGTCACCGCTTCCTCGATGCGGTTGATCGAGCGACGGCTGTCCTGCACCAGCGCCTCGACATTCTGCAGGCCCTGGCCAGAGAAGCGTGACAGGTTGTCGACGATGGTGCCGAGGCGGGAGTTCAGCGTGTCGGCAACCTGCTTGAAGGATTTCAGTGTCGCCCTCGCATCGGCCATTACGCCGTTGGCTTCACCGGAGCCGAGGAGATTATCGACTTTGGCCAGGATGCCGTCGACGCGCACCGAGGCGTCGTTGAGGCGCTGCGCAAGCTGACGGGCGTTCTTGATCGTATCATTGATGTCGTCCGAGCGGTTGGCGATCTTGTCGGTGACCTTGGCGATGTCGGACGCGGCCTTGTCGGCGCTGGCGCTGGCCTTCTGGATGTTGGCCAAAGCAGCTTTGACATCGGCCGGATCGATGCCGTCGAGCACGCCGTTGACCTTGGCCAATGTGCCTTGCGTCTGCTTGGCGAAATCGTTGATCGAGCCGACCGCCGTGTTGACGTTGCCGATGACGGTGTCGAACTGCTTCGAGGTCTCCTTCAGGTTCGCCGTCACCGTATCGACATTGGCCACGATGCTCTTGATCTGATCCTTGTCGACGGAATTGAGCAGGCCTTCGGCGGCCTTCAGCGTGCTGTCTAGCCGGCCCGAGACGTTCTTCAGCTGATCCGAAAGCGAGCTCACCGCCGACAGGAACTTGTCGATGCCGTCGGAATTCTTGGCCAGCGCGTCCGAGAAGGTCTGGACGTTCTTGACCGTCTGGGTCAGCGGATCGCGAACGTCCTTGGTGAAGCCTTCAAGCTCGCTCAGCACCTTGTCGGCGCGGGTGAAGATGTCCTGCGCCGTCTGCAAAAGGTTGGTGACCGCAGAGGGGTTGGCGACGATCTCGGCGACCCTGCCTTCCTTCTCCGCCTCGTCGAGCAGCCTGGCTTCCTTCGGGTCGGCGCCCTTGAGCTCGATATTGGCCTGGCCGCTGAGACCGGTAAGTCCGATATCGGCCTGCGTCGATTTGGTGATCGGCGTCCAGCGGGCGATTTCTGTATCGGCGATGGCAACTGTCGGATCGTCGCCGTCAATATAGACGTTTTTCACGTCGCCCACCCTGACGCCGTTGAACAGCACCAGGCTGCCGCGGCTGAGGCCGGAGGCCGAGCCTGGGATGCGCACGCGCAACATCGCCGTTTCGCCCCTGTTTCCGATCGCGGCCGTCCAATAGACGAAGGCGAAGGCCGCCAGGATCGCGCCCAGGGTAAAGATGCCGACGATTACGTAGTTGGCTCTTGTTTCCATCGCCCCACTTATCGCTATGCGCGCGCCGCAAGATCAAGTTGCCGGGCGCGTTTTCCGCGGAAATAGGATTTCACCCACGGCTCATCGCTCTTCAGCATGTCGTCGATCGTGCCTTCCACCAGCACCCTCTTGTTGCCGAGCACCGCCACGTGGTCGCAAGCGGTGAACAGCGTGTCGAGGTCGTGCGTGACCATGTAAACGGTCAGATCCATCGTGTCGCGCAGCTTGACGACCAGTTCGTCGAACTCTGCTGCGCTGATCGGATCGAGCCCTGAGGTCGGTTCGTCCAGAAAGACGATGTCGGGATCGAGCGCAAGCGCACGGGCCAGCGCCGCGCGCTTGATCATGCCGCCGGAAAGTTCTGACGGGAATTTCTGCGCGGCGTCAGCCGGCAGCCCGACCAGTTCGATCTTGAGCATGGCGAGCTCATCCATCAGCGCCTTGGGCAGGTCGAGATATTCGCGCATCGGCACCTGCACGTTCTCCAGTACCGTGAGCGCCGAAAACAGCGCCCCATGCTGGAAGAGGACGCCAAGCCGCATATCGATGCGCAGGCGATCGGCTTCGCTTGCCTTGTCGACATCGACGCCGAACAGGCTGATCGTCCCCGACTGCTTCGGCATCAGCCCCAATATGGTGCGCAGCAGCACCGATTTGCCAGCGCCCGAGGCGCCAACAAAGCCGAGAATCTCCCCGCGCTTGATGTCGAGCGAAAGCTTGTCGAGGATCAGCTTGTCACCGATGGCGACTGTTACGTCGCGAACCGACAGCACGATCTCGCCATCGTTCGTGTGCTCCGCTGCCATGGCGCCGTTGCCGTTCGCCATCTCAGAAGCCGATCGCTGCGTAGAACATGGCGAAGAGACCGTCGAGGATGATGACGATGAAGATCGACTTCACGACCGAAGCGGTGACGTGCAGGCCGAGCGATTCGGCGCTGCCGCCGACTTTCATGCCCTCGACAGAAGCAATGATGCCGATGATCAGGGCCATGAACGGCGCCTTGATCAGCCCGGCGAAGATGGTGCTGAGATCGATGGCTACGCGCAGCCTGTCGATGAACGCGGCCGGCGGGATGTCGGAATAGAGCCAGGCGGCGACGATGCCGCCGGCAAGCGCTGCAAAATTGGCGATGATGGTGAGGCAAGGCAGCCCGATCACCAGCGCGACGAGCCGCGGAAAGACCAGCACGCCGATAGGATTGAGGCCGATCACCTTCAGCGCGTCGACTTCCTCGCGCATCTTCATCGAGCCGATCTCGGCCGTGATGGCGCTGCCCGAACGGCCGGCAAGCATGATCGCGGTCATCAGCACGCCGAGCTCGCGCAGGATCAGCACGCCGACGAGGTCGACGACGAAGATATTGGCGCCGAAATAGCTGAGCTGATAGGCGCCCTGCTGCGCCACGATGGCGCCGACGATAGCCGACATCAGCGTCACCACCGGGATTGCGCCGACGCCCATGCGATCGATCTGGTTGAAGATCGCGGCCGGATTGACCGCGTGACCGCGCCCGAGCTTCATCTGCGCGCCGCGGATCGTGGCGCCGAGGATGTTCATCGAGGCGAAGAAATCGTCGCGCATCTCGTAGACCCGCCGGCCAACCAGCTCCAGCGCGCGTAGGATGATATTGGGTGGCCCGGACGGGCTCGATTCGGGCTCCCGCCGGACAGCGTCGCCGACCGCGCCGAGCAGGATCGACGCGACCTCGCTTTGCCCCTGCAAATGGACCTCGACGCCTTTCTTCTCGAAGGCGCTGGCCAGCCGGTCGATCAGCCAGGCGCCGGCAGTGTCCATCTTTTCGATGTGGGAAAGGTCGAGCATCAGCTGTTTCGCGCCGCTTCTCTGCTCGATCTTGCGCATGTCGGCATCGATCGTAGCGACGGTGCGTGTCGTCCAAACGCCGGAAAAGGCGCAACCCAGCACACCACCTTCCTCGCCCACGGCAACGCGTGGCTGGTGCTCGGCGTCCCTGGCGGCCTCGCCGCTTGCGTCGCGTTTGCGGATGGTCAACATGGCGTCCTGTTTAGCGTGACGGGACTGGCGTGTCGATTTGCCGGCAGACCGGTGTCGCACAGCCGGAGAAGAAAATTATGGCGCGTGTCATTTCGGTCGAAATGGAGCGATTTCCGATCGCCGGCACCTTCACCATCTCACGCGGATCCAAAACCGAGGCCGAAGTCATCACCGTAACGATTGCTGACGGGGGACGTTCCGGACGCGGCGAGTGCGTGCCTTACAAGCGCTACGGCGAGACCATGGAGGGCGTATGCGCCGCCATCGAGGCGATGCGCGACCAAATCGCCGGCGGACTAGGCAGGACCGCGCTGCTTGATGCCATGCCCGCGGGCGCCGCGCGAAACGCCATCGACTGCGCCCTTTGGGACCTGGAAGCCAAGCTGACCGGGACGCCCGTGGCGACAGCGATCGGCGCTGTTTCAGCCAAGCCGCTCGAAACCGCCTACACGCTGTCGCTTGCCGAACCGGAAGCCATGGCGGCGCAAGCACGCGCCAACGCCGCGCGGCCCTTGCTCAAGGTCAAGATCGGCGGCGACAACGACATGGCGCGGATCCACGCGGTGACGGAGGCCGCCCCCAACAGCCGCATCATCCTAGATGCCAATGAGGGCTGGATGGACGAGACTATTGAGGCGAACCTTGCCTTCGCCGCGCAGCATGGCATTGCGCTCGTCGAGCAGCCGCTGCCGGCGGGCAAGGACGACATCCTGCGCCGGATAGCGCATCCTGTGCCGATCTGCGCCGACGAAAGCGTGCACGCGGCGAAGGACCTCGACGCGCTTGTCGGTCTATACGACGCCGTCAACATCAAGCTCGACAAATCCGGCGGCCTGACGGAGGCGTTGAGATTGCGCGACCGTGCCCGCGATCTCGGCTTCGAGATCATGGTGGGCTGCATGGTCGGCACCTCACTCGCCATGGCGCCGGCGGTCTTGCTGGCGCAGGATGCCGACTTCGTCGACCTCGACGGCCCGCTGCTTCTCGCACGCGACCGCGAGCCCGGCCTCGTCTACCAGGGATCGCTGGTTTCACCCCCTGACAGGGAGCTTTGGGGTTGAGCGTGCGGCAAGACCGATCAGCCCCATGCCGATGATCGCGATCGGGATCATCGCCCAGAAACCGTCGACGCCCAAGCGGTCGTAAAGCGGGCCGGAAGCGAGCGTCACCGCCGCCATGAAGAAGCCGTTGAAGAAATAGGCTATGCCTTGCGCGGCACCCGTGCGCTCCTCGGAAATCGTCTCGCCGATCATCTTCTGCAGGCCGATCAGCACCATGGCGACGGAGACCGAATGCAGCGACTGGACAAGGAAGAAGCCGGCGACGCCAAGCCCGAGCGGCCAGACGAGCGGAAAGGCGATCCAGCGCACGATCGAGCCGACGCCGGCGATCAACATCACCTTCACCACCGAGACCGAAGAAAAAATTCGGTTGAAAAACAAGAACATACAGACTTCCGACACCACACCCCAGGCCCATAGAAGGCCGACGATGGAATCGCCGATGCCGATCGACTTCCAGTAGATCGACACGAAACCGTAAAGGAAGGCGTGGCTGGCGGTGATGACGCCGACCCCGAGGGTGAAATAGAGGAAATAGGCGTTGAAGAGGCTGGGAGCCTTATGCTGGATCTCGGTGGCCGACAGTGGCGAGGCCTTGCGCGGCCGCCCCATGCGCGGCGCCACTAGCGCCGCGACCAGCGCCGCGCCGAGCGCCACGAAGATGATCACCGGAACCGCCTGCGGGCCGGTGGCCGCAAGGATGAATCCGCCCGCGATATTGGCGCAGAGATAGGATATCGAACCCCATTTGCGCATCCCCGTATAGTTGGAGCCGAAGCGCCGCACGCCCGACAGCGCCAGCGAATCCGCCATCGGCGAATGCGGCGTCCAGGCGATCGTCAGCAAGAGCGACACGGCAAGCACGATCGCGTAGGTGGCCGGCAGGAAATAGCCGGCCGAAATGACCATCGAGGCTGCGACTAGCGCGATATAGACATTGGCGCGGTCCTTCGCCCGGTCGGCAAGCGCCGTCAGCATCGGTGTCGTCACCACGCGCAGGAACATAGGCGCCGCCAGGATCACCGCGATCTGCTCGGCATGAAAGCCTTTAGCCTGCAGCCAGAGCGGAAAATAAGGCAGGTGCGTGCCCTGCGACACGAACAACGTCGCGAAGATCAGGCTGATGCGCAGTTCGAAATGGCTGGGCTTGACGCGTTGTTCGGGCGGGAGCGGCGGCAGCGACATGAATCGATCCAATTGCGTTGCACTCGAGAGGCCTGCAACGCGTCTCGATCCCTAACATGCGGCAAGCCAGGGCGGAACTGTCTGGACTAAACGATTGGCGGCAAAGCTGTTGAAGGCCACGCCCGGCACGGAATATGCCGCGCTTCGGCCTTGGTGAACAACTCGGGACGAGGCGCTCGAACCCGGGCTACTCCCTGACAGGCAGGCGCTTTCAGGCCGCTCGCGCCGCCCTGCCCTTGAGGTCGATAATGTCGACCGGAACCAGCACATCCTTGCCGGCCGAGGACTCGGGCAGCACATGCGCCCAGGTCAGAATCTCCATCCGGCCGTCGAAATGCTCGACCACCGCCGTGCAGCTTTCCACCCAGTCGCCGGTGTTGATGTACTGCACCTCGCCATAGCTCTCGATGGCGGCATGATGGATATGGCCGCAGATCACGCCGTCGACATGCGAGCGTCGCGCTTCCTCGGAAAGCACGGTCTGGAACGATCCAATGAAATTGACCGCCTTCTTCACCTTGACCTTGGCCCAGGACGAGAACGACCAGTAAGGCAGGCCGAGAAGGTGGCGCAGCTTGGTCACAACCCGGTTGATCAGCATCGCCGCGTCATAGGCATAGTCGCCGAGATAGGCGAGCCAGCGCTGGTTGTGCACCACCGTGTCGAACTGGTCGCCATGGATGACCAGCAGGCGCCGGCCGTCGGCGGTCTCGTGGATGGCGCGGTCGGCGACGACGATGCCGCCGAAATGCACGCCCTGGAACTGGCGGGCGAATTCATCGTGGTTGCCGGCGATATAGGTGATCGAGGCGCCCTTGCGCGCCTTTCGCAGCAGCTTCTGCACGACGTCGTTGTGGCTCTGCGGCCAGTGCCAGCTGCGCCGCAGCCGCCAGCCGTCGACGATATCGCCGACCAGATAGATGATCTCGGCGTCGTGATAGCGCAGGAAGTCGATCAGGAAATCGGCCTTGGCCGCTTTCGAGCCGAGATGCACGTCGGAAATGAACAGGGCGCGGAAGGTGCGGGGCTCTGGGGCTGACATCGCGATTTACCCTTTGCTTTCGCGTGCCTATGCCCCGATTCATGCAACAACCGTATGACGGTTGCGATTGATCCAGCCCAGGCGCTAGCTTGGCGCCGCCAAAGCATCAGGAGAAAATCACCATGGATCTCGGCATTCGCGGCAAGAAGGCTATCGTCTGCGCCTCGAGCAAGGGACTTGGAAAGGGTTGCGCCATGGCGCTGGCCGAAGCCGGTGCCGACCTCGTCGTCAACGGACGCAACGCCGAGCTTCTTGCCAAGACCGCCGCCGAGATTCGCGAAAAGTTCGGTGTCAAGGTGATCGAAGTGCCCGGCGACGTGTCAAAGCCCGAGGTGCAGAAGGCGCTGCTTGCCGCCTGCCCCGATCCGGATATCCTGGTCAACAACAATGGCGGCCCGCCGCTGCGCGATTTCCGCGAGCTTGATCGCACGAAAATCCTTGAGGGCGTGACGCAGAACATGGTCACGCCCATCGAGCTCATCCAGGCGGTCATCGACGGAATGGCTAGGCGCGGCTTCGGCCGTATCGTCAACATCACCTCGCTGTCGGTCTATGTGCCGATCCCCGGCCTCGACCTGTCGTCCGGCGCGCGCGCCGGCCTGACCTCGTTCCTGGCGGGTGTGGCGCGCACGGTGATCGATCGCAACGTCACGATCAACAGCCTGCTGCCCGGCAAGCTCGACACCGACCGGCTGCGCGGCCCGCATGAGGCGGGCACTCCGGAAGACCCGGCCGCGGCCGCCGCTCGCAAGGCCCGCATCAGCGCCGACGTGCCGGCGAAACGTCTCGGCACGCCGGAGGAATTCGGCCAGATCTGCGCCTTCCTGTGCTCGGTCCATGCCGGCTACCTCACTGGCCAGAACATCCCGGTCGACGGCGGCCTCTACGTCAGCGCGTTCTGACCGCCGCCAATCCAAAGGCTTGAGGTTCACCGGCCAACCGGCTGGATTCGATCGATTATTTCGCTCCGGCACTATGAAGGCCGGAGGCAGCGATTTGCCGTCGCGAACACTTGTCGCCGCGTGCTAGAAAGCGTCAGAGCAGACAGCATAGGGAGGGCCGGAATGGACGGCGAGAACAAGAAAACGGCCCGGTCGGACCTCGACGAGGCCGCCCTCTTCTTCCACAAGCACCCCAAGCCGGGAAAGCTCGAGATCCAAGCGACGAAGCCGCTCGGCAACCAGCGCGACCTGGCGCTTGCCTATTCGCCGGGCGTGGCGGCGCCCTGCCTCGAGATCCGCGACGATCCGGCGACCGCCGCCGACTACACTGCGCGGGCCAATCTCGTCGGCGTCGTTTCCAACGGCTCCGCCGTGCTTGGACTTGGCAATATCGGCCCCCTCGCCTCCAAGCCGGTGATGGAAGGCAAGGCGGTGCTGTTTAAGAAATTCGCCGGCATCGACGTCTTCGACATCGAGATCGACGCGCCGGAGATCGACCGCATGGTCGAGACCGTGGCCGCGCTCGAGCCGACTTTCGGCGGCATCAATCTCGAGGACATCAAGGCGCCGGAATGCTTCGAGGTCGAGGAGCGGCTGAAGGCCCGCATGGGCATTCCGGTCTTCCACGATGATCAGCATGGCACGGCGATCATTGTCGCCGCGGCGGTGCTCAACGGACTGGAACTGGCCGGCAAGGCGATTTCCGACATCAAGATCGTCACCTCCGGCGCGGGCGCCGCCGCGCTTGCCTGCCTCAACCTTTTGGTCTCGCTCGGCGCCAAGGTGGAAAACATCTGGGTCACCGACCGTTTCGGCGTCGCCTACAGGGGCCGCGTCGAGGAGATGGATCGCTGGAAAGACCCCTATGTGAAGGACACGGAGGCGCGCGCGCTGGCCGATGTGATTTCCGGCGCCGACGTCTTTCTCGGCCTCTCCGCCGCGGGCGTGCTGAAGCCCGAGCTCCTGCAGCACATGGCGCCGAAGCCGCTGATCCTGGCTTTGGCCAACCCCAATCCCGAGATCATGCCGGAGCTGGCGCGGGCCGCCCGGCCGGACGCCATGATCTGCACCGGGCGCTCGGATTTTCCCAATCAAGTCAACAACGTGCTGTGCTTTCCTTACATCTTCCGCGGCGCGCTCGATTGCGGCGCCAGCGCCATCAATGAGGAGATGAAAATGGCCGCGGTGCGGGCGATCGCCGCCCTTGCCCGCGAGGAGCCGTCGGATATCGCGGCGCGCGCCTATTCCGGTGAGACGCCGATGTTCGGGCCTGATTTCCTGATCCCCTCGCCCTTCGATCCCCGCCTTATCCTGCGCATTGCGCCGGCGGTGGCGAAGGCCGCCTGCGACACCGGCGTCGCGACACGGCCAATCAGCGATTTCGCCGCCTATATCGACAAGCTCAACCGCTTCGTCTTCCGTTCCGGCCTGGTGATGAAGCCGGTGTTTTCCTCCGCCAAGGCTTCAAGCGCCAAGCGCGTCATCTATGCCGACGGCGAGGATGAGCGCGTGCTGCGCGCCGCGCAGGTGGTGCTGGAGGAAGGCATCGCGGAACCGACCTTGATAGGCCGCCCACACGTCGTCGAAGTCCGTTTGAAGCGCTATGGCCTGCGCATTCGTCCTGGCGTCGATTTCGCGTTGATCAATCCCGAAGACGATCCGCGCTACCGCCATTATGTCGACCTTTTGATCGAGCTCGCCGGCCGGCGCGGCGTGACCACGGAAGCCGCCCGCACCATGGTGCGCACCAACAATACGGTGATCGCGGCCCTCGCGCTGAAGCGTGGCGATGCGGATGCCATGATATGCGGGCTCGAAGGCCGCTTCGAGCGGCATTTGCGCAATGTCTCGCTGATCATCGGGGCGCGCGCCGGCGTCAAGGACCGCGATCTGTCGGCACTCTCCATGCTGATTTCCCAGCGAGGCATCATCTTTCTCACCGACACCTACGTCTCCATCGATCCCACGGCCGAGGAGATCGCCGAGATGACCGTTCTGGCGGCCGAGGAAATCAGGCGTTTCGGCATGGAACCCAAAGCCGCCCTTCTCTCCTTCTCGGATTTCGGTTCGCGCGACGCGCCGAGCGCATTCAAGATGCGGCAAGCCGCGGCGATCCTGGCGCGCATCGCGCCCGGCCTTGAATGCGACGGCGAGATGCATGCCGATACGGCGCTTTCGGAACATCTGCGCCAGCGCGTCTATCCGCATTCCAGGCTGAAGGGCGAGGCCAATCTGCTGGTCTTCCCGAACCTCGATTCGGCCAATATCACGCTGACGGCGCTCGGCGCCATGATGGACGCGCTGCATGTCGGACCGATCCTGCTCGGCACCGACAAGCCCGCGCATATATTGACCCCGTCCGTGACCTCGCGCGGCGTCGTCAACATGACCGCTTTGGCCGTCGTCGAGGCGGCGCACAAGGCGCAGGCGCTGGTCGATGCGGGCTGAAGGGCATGGCGGCTTCTCGCCGAATTCCCCTTAGGCGCAGTCGTGGCGACTCTGGCATAGTCGGTTAACCACCGCGGCGTAGCTTCGGGTCGGTCGAGCGATTTGGGGTTCAGATGAAAGGCGCGAGGTCGAAGCTGGCCCTCCTAGTGCCGCTGCCGCTGCTTGCAGCGCTCGCAGGGGCCGTCGCCGTCACGGACTCCCAGGCAGATTCGCGCACGTGCCGCCAGCTCGAAGCCGACCTCGCCGCAACGCGCGGCGGTGGCGGCGGACCGGGCCTCGTCCGCAAATATGACGACGCGATCGCTCGCCAGCGCGAGCAACTTGCCAGGGCCCGCGGCCGGGCAAGCGATGCCGGCTGCGGCTTCACGCTGTTTTCGCGCAATGTGAGCCGGTGCGCGGCGATCAACGCCTCGATAGAGCGCATGAACGCCAATCTCGACGCGCTTCAGGCAAAGCGCGAGCGGCTTGCCGCCGGTAGCACGCGGCGCGACCGCGGCCGCATCCTCGCTGCGCTCGATGCCAATAACTGTCGCGACGACGAGATCGCCCCCCGACGCGCGCCGCTTCAGGAGGCTTCCCGCGACAATGGCGGCGGCAACCTTTTCGAGCAGCTTTTCGGCCGCCAGGGCGAGCAGCTCGAAACGCCCGATGCCCCCGACATGCCGGATGCGTCGGACGTGCCGCTTGATGATCCGAGCGTGCGCAACATCCGCCGCGTCATCAACCAACCGGACGGCATGGACCTGCCAAGGCTGGGCGGCGAGTTCCATACCATGTGCGTGCGCACCTGCGACGGCTATTTTTATCCGATGTCCAACGCCGCCTCCGTCGGCGATTTCGAACGCGACCAGAAGAACTGCGAATCGAGCTGCCCGGGCACCGAGATGCAGGTCTTCTATTCACGTGGAATGGACGATGACTCAGGCTCGATGACCTCCTCGGTCACCGGCCAGCCTTATAGCGAGCTGCCGACCGCCTATCTTTACAAGCAGGCCAATTATTCGCGGCCGCCGAGTTGCGGATGCAACGCGCAGGCCGGAAACGGCAATTTCACGATCATCGGCGGCAATCCGCCGGCCAATCCCGAACAGTCGCAGTCGGAAGGCGGGGCAGCGCCCTTCATCCCGGCGCCGGCGAACAAGCCCGATCCCGGCGCCGATCCCGAAACACTCGCCAATGCAGAAGGCGGACTCGACCTGGACGCGATCAAGCGGCTGACCACGAAGGTGCCGGTGTCGCCGGTCTCGGCGCTACCGCCGGATCAGCGCAAGGTCAGGGTCGTCGGGCCAGCGTTCCTTCCCGACCCATCAGCGGCAATAGATCTGAAAGCTCCGGCCCCGAAGTCCGCCCGGTGAGCGCCAGTCTCAGCGGCATGAACAGCGGCTTGCCCTTGCGCCCTGTGGCTTCCCTGATCTTGCCGGTCCAGTCCTTCCAGACCGTGCCGCTCCACGGCTCCTCCGGCAGCAGTTCGAACGCCTGATTGAGGAAGTCGCGGTCCTCGCCGGAAAACTCGGCCGGCTCCTGCGGGCCTTCGCTCAGGATGCGCCACCAGCCGACCGCGTCCGACAGGCGGTCAAGGTTGCCGCGCACCGCCAGCCAGAACGGCTCGGCCTTGTCGCCGGAAATGCCCAGCACCATCAGCCGGTCGCGCGCTTCCTCGAACGTCATATGATGCATCAGCGCGCGATTGAGCACGAGGAGCTCGTCCGGGTCGAACTTGGAGGCGGATTTGGACGTCGCCGCTGGGTCGAAATGGCCGGCAAGCTCGTTGAGATCGTGCGCCGCCGTGACATTCTCCGAGGTGCCGACCAGCACCGCCAGCGATGCGACCGCCATCGGCTCGATGCCGTCCTCGCGCAGGCTCTCGATCGACAGCGCGCCGCTACGCTTCGACAGCCCCTCGCCCATGGTCGTGGTGAGCAGATTGTGGTGACCAAAGAGCGGCGGCTCGGCGCCGAGCGCCTTGAAGATGGCGATCTGCACGCCGGTGTTGGTGACATGATCGTCGCCGCGGATGACGTGGCTGACGCCCATCTCGATATCATCGACCACCGAAGGGAGCGTGTAGAGATAAGTGCCGTCCTCGCGCACTAGGACAGGGTCCGACAGCGAGGCGAGATCGACCGTCTCCTCGCCGCGCACCAGGTCGTTCCAGTGCACGTCCGTGCGCTCCGGCTGCAGCGGATCGCTGGTGAAATTGGGCAGCAGGAAGCGCCAATGCGGCTTGCGGCCGTCAGACTGGTACTCGGCAACCTGCTCCGGCGTCAGCGTCAGCGCCTCGCGGCCATAGACCGGCGGCAAGCCGCGCGTGCGGCGCACCTTGCGGCGCAGATCGAGCTCTTCCGGCGTCTCGTAGCAGGCATAGAGCACCCGCGCCGCCTTCAGCCGCTCAACCGCCGCGTCATAGATCTCGAAGCGGCGCGACTGATACTCGGTGACATCCGGAAAGATGCCCAGCCAATGCAGGTCGTAAAGGATGGAGTCGGCATATTCCTGCTTCGAGCGGGCAATGTCCGTGTCGTCGAAGCGCTGGATGAAACGGCCCTTGTTGTTCATGGCGAAAAGCCAGTTGAACAGGGCCGTGCGGGCATTGCCGATATGGATGCGGCCGGTCGGCGATGGGGCGAAACGGACGGTGACTGTCATGAGCGGGGCGTAGCGGATGCTTTTGGTGTTGACAAGGCGCGCCCCCGCGCAAACGCAACAGATAGTGCAAGCCAGCTAAAATGAAAAGCCGCTGGTCCAACACGCTTCGCGGCAGCCCGATAAACGCGTCAAGTGCCCGAGGACCTGGGCTCCGCATGTCCCCGTTATCCACATATGTGACACACAAGATGTTGGGGTCACAAAACCTACAAAAACGAATCCTTGACGGGTCGGAACGAGTCGCTTTTTATAGGCCATGCGCTCCTGTTGCGGGCGTGACCGGAGAGTTTCGAGGCCGGTCTTTTTTCCCGGATTTTGTGCGTTTTGCCCGAATTTCCGCCTGTTCACGAGGCCGGCGGAAGCGTTGGGTTCATTGGGGTTTGGGTGGGCGAAAGGGAGAATTGTCGGCCTGGCAAAAATGATCTGTTAACACTATATTTAGTGTTTGCAGGCAGGCTTGACGCTAGATAGTGTGAACTTCCCTCCACGGAGGGAATCGACAAAAGTTTCAGTTTAGGGACCCGCAAGGGTCGGCCTGCAGCCCGGGCAAAAGCCTGGGAAAGCGTTCTGCTGCCTGCATGCCGGCGCCTGCGACGAGGAGAATGCCGGCGCTGCTCGCGATGCCGGCAAACGGCGGACTGCGCTTTTCGCCATGTGGGGCAGAAATCCCCGGGGAAAGGCGCTATATATAGACACAAAGGGACCGGACCAATGCGCATCGAGCGTCGCTTCACCAAGCCAGAGCAATCAGCCTATGCGGAGATCGAATTCCGCAAGGCCCTGTCGGAGATCAAGAATCCCGACGGCTCGGTGGTGTTCCGCCTCGACAACATCGATGTACCGGCGCAGTTCAGCCAGGTCGCGGCGGATATCCTGGCCCAGAAGTATTTCCGCAAGGCCGGCGTGCCGGCGCGGCTGAAGAAAGTCGAGGAGAACGACGTTCCCTCCTTCCTGTGGCGCTCGATCGCCGACGAGGCCGAGCTCGCCAAATTGCCCGAGGCCGAGCGCTACGGTTCGGAAACCGACGCCCGCCAGGTCTTCGATCGCCTCTCCGGCACCTGGACCTATTGGGGCTGGAAGGGCGGCTACTTCAAGTCGGAAGAGGACGCGCGCGCCTTCCGCGACGAGCTTGCCTATATGCTCGCCACCCAGCGCGTCGCGCCGAACTCGCCGCAATGGTTCAACACCGGCCTGCACTGGGCCTATGGCATCGACGGTCCGAGCCAGGGTCACTTCTATGTCGACCCCTTCACCGGCAAGCTGACCAAGTCGAAGTCGGCCTATGAGCATCCGCAGCCGCATGCCTGCTTCATCCAGAGCGTGCAGGACGACCTCGTCAACGAGGGCGGCATCATGGATTTGTGGGTGCGCGAGGCGCGCCTGTTCAAATACGGTTCCGGCACCGGCTCGAACTTCTCGATGCTGCGCGGCGAAGGTGAGAAGCTTTCCGGCGGCGGCCGCTCCTCCGGCCTGATGAGCTTCCTTAAGATCGGCGACCGCGCCGCCGGCGCCATCAAGTCGGGCGGGACGACGCGCCGCGCCGCCAAGATGGTCATCGTCGACGCCGACCACCCCGACATCGAGCAGTTCATCGACTGGAAGGTCAATGAGGAGCAGAAGGTCGCCTCGCTGGTGACCGGCTCGAAGATCGTCAAGAAGCACCTCGAAGCCATCATGAAGGCCTGCGTCAATTGCGAAGGCAATGGGGACGACTGCTTCGACCCGGCGCTGAACACCGCGCTGAAGCGCGAGATCAAGGCGGCCAAGAAGGACGCCGTACCGGAGAACTACATCTACCGCGTCATCCAGTTCGCCAAACAAGGCTATACCTCGATGTCGTTCAACACCTACGACACCGACTGGGATTCGGATGCCTATCTCACCGTCTCCGGCCAGAACTCCAACAACTCGGTGTCGCTGAAGGACAATTTCCTGCGCGCCGTTGAGGCCGATGGCGACTGGCAACTCACCGCCCGCAAGGATGGCAAGGTGCTGAAGACGCTGAAGGCGCGCGATCTGTGGGAAAAGATCGGTTACGCCGCCTGGGCGTCGGCCGATCCGGGCCTGCACTTCAACACGACGATGAACGACTGGCACACCTGCGCTTCCGCCGGTGCGATTCGGGCCTCCAACCCGTGCTCGGAATACATGTTCCTCGATGATACGGCCTGCAACCTCGCCTCGATCAACCTCCTGCCCTACCGCAGGGAAGACGGCACGATCGACATCGCCGCTTACGAGCACACCGTTCGCCTGTGGACCGTCGTGCTCGAAATCTCGGTGATGATGGCGCAGTTCCCGTCCAAGGAGATCGCCAAGCTCTCCTACGACTACCGCACGCTCGGCCTTGGCTACGCCAATATCGGCGGCCTGCTGATGACCTCGGGCATTCCCTACGACTCCGACGAGGGCCGCGCGATCTGCGCCGCGCTCACCGCGATCATGACCGGCGTCGCCTACTCGACCTCGGCCGAGATGGCTTCCGAGCTCGGCGCCTTCCCGGACTATGACCGCAACGCCCAGAACATGTTGCGCGTCATGCGCAACCATCGCCGCGCCGCCTATGGCGACAAGAACGGCTACGAAAAACTCGCCGTCAACCCGGTGCCCCTCGTCGCTTCCGACCTGAAGCAGCCGGCTTTGGCCGAGCATGCCCGCGCTGCCTGGGACCGCGCCATCGAGCTAGGCGAGGAGCACGGCTACCGCAACGCGCAGGCGACCGTGATCGCGCCGACCGGCACGATCGGCCTCGTCATGGATTGCGACACCACCGGCATCGAGCCCGATTTCGCGCTGGTGAAGTTCAAGAAGCTCGCCGGCGGCGGCTACTTCAAGATCATCAACCGCGCCGTGCCGGAAGCGTTGCGCACGCTGGGTTATTCCGAAAGCCAGATCGCCGAGATCGAGGCCTATGCCGTCGGCCACGGCAATCTCAACCAGGCGCCCGGCATCAACCCGTCGACGCTGAAGGCCAAGGGCTTCACCGACGAGAAGATCGCGGCGCTGAACGCGGCGCTGAAGTCGGCCTTCGACATCAAGTTCGTGTTCAACCAGTGGACGCTCGGCGCCGACTGGGTGAAGGAGACGCTCGGCTTCACCGACGAGCAGCTCGGCGACTTCTCCTTCGAGATGCTGCCGGCGCTTGGCTTCTCCAAGAAGGACATCGACGCCGCCAACATCCATGTGTGCGGTGCCATGACCCTCGAAGGCGCGCCCTTCCTCAAGGCCGAGCACCTGCCGGTGTTCGACTGCGCCAGCCCCTGCGGCAAGATCGGCAAGCGCTCGCTGTCGATCCAGAGCCACATCCTGATGATGGCGGCGGCCCAACCCTTCATCTCGGGCGCCATCTCCAAGACCATCAACATGCCGAACGAGGCGACGGTCGAGGATGCCAAGAACGCCTACATGCTGTCCTGGAAGCTGGCGCTGAAGGCCAACGCGCTTTATCGCGACGGTTCGAAGCTGTCGCAGCCGCTCAATGCCTCGCTGCTCGCCGATGGCGAGGAGGATGAGGACGAGGCGGTCGAGCAATTGGTCGCCGCACCCGCCGCGCAGCGTGCCGTGCAGGTGACCGAAAAGATCGTCGAGCGCGTCATCGAGCGCCTCTACCGCGACCGCGAAAAACTGCCGAACCGCCGCAAGGGCTACACCCAGAAGGCGGTCGTGGGCGGCCACAAGGTGTACCTCCGCACCGGCGAGTTCGACGATGGTCGTCTGGGCGAGATCTTCATCGACATGCACAAGGAAGGCGCTGCCTTCCGTGCGATGATGAACAACTTCGCCATCGCCATCTCGCTCGGCCTGCAATATGGCGTGCCGCTCGAGGAGTATGTCGAGGCCTTCACCTTCACCAAGTTCGAGCCGGCCGGCATGGTGCAAGGCAACGACGCGATCAAGAACGCGACGTCGATCCTCGACTACGTGTTCCGCGAGCTCGCCGTCTCCTATCTCGGCCGCCACGACCTCGCTCATGTCGACCAGTCGGACTTCGACAAGACGGCGCTCGGCCGCGGCATCACCGAAGGCAAGGCGACACCCTTCTCCAAGGGCCTCTATCGCGGCGCCTCGCCGGTGAAGCTGGTCTCGGGCATCGGCAGCGAACCCAAGGGCTTTGGCGGCTCAGCCCCGACCGTCGCCCCTGCCCGCGCCGCGCCGACCGCCTTCGCAGGCTCCAACGTGCTGGCGCTGAAGCCTGCCAGCGACGAGGCCCTTGCCTACAAGCGCGACTATGAGGAGCGCGCCAGGGAACTGGCCGAAGACATGGTGGAAGAGGAAGCCGAAGCCGCCGGCGGCGCCGAGGCTCTCTTCACCGACGCCGCAGCCAACGAGGCGGCCGAGGCGAAGAAGCTCGCCGCCACCCGCCGCCAGCAGTCGCTGCTGCAAGGCTACACCGGCAACGAATGCTCGGAATGCCACAACTTCACCATGGTACGGAACGGCACCTGCGAGAAGTGCGACACGTGTGGCTCGACGAGCGGGTGCAGCTGAGAAACTGAGCCCCTAAAACGCAACCACGTAAATCGGCCCGGTCTTACGATCGGGCCGATTGCGTTAGACGATAGCCGCGCCTGAAATGCTCGACCATATCACCATCGAAGTCGGCGACCTCGCCAAGAGCAAGCTCTTCTGCGAAAGGGCCTTTGCGCTTAGGCTACAGCCTCGCATTCGGCAAGAAAGGCATTTTCTGGGCCTTCGATGCCGGCAATGGCTGCCTGTTCGAGATTCAGAGCACCCGCGAGACGTTGCGGCGGTGCAGAATCTGATTGGCCGCATTCTTCGCCGAGCGTCTCGGCATGGATCCTCGGGTCAAGCCCGAGGATGACGAAGGTGAGGACGCCAGGGCGCATTGCCGCCCATGCGTTGATGCACGTCAAAGCAACGCTCTCCACGGATCCGTACCATGGTCGCCATCAGCAACGACCTTTGGAGGCGAAGATGGATCAGGAGATCAGAGACAAGATCCAGACGCTGTTGGACGAGCACCGGATCATGACGGTCGCAACCTTGAGGCCGGACGGCTGGCCGCAGGCGACGACGGTTGGCTATGTCAATGACGGCCTCACCCTCTACTTCCTCTGCGGCTTGGACAGCCAGAAGGCGGCGAATATCGCGCGAGACAATCGCCTGTCGCTGACCATCGACCACGACGCGCCTCAGGTGATGGAGATCACCGGGCTTTCGATGGCCGCGCGAGCGCAACCGGTCACCGACACGGCCGAGGCCGAGAAGGTTCTGCGCATGTTGCCGATGAAATATCCGCCGCAAACCTCGATGCCCGGTCCGATGCCGACGCCGGACCAGGTCCGCATTTTCCGCGTGATGCCCACAGTGATTTCCGTGCTCGATTATTCGAAGGGTTTTGGCCACACGGATTTGGTCACCTGCTGAGCGCGGCACGGCGGCCGGGCGATCCAATTGTTCGATCGCATGATCCAGATCAAGGCAAAGCCCATCGTTCCTGATGTTTCCTCGGCTCTTCTTTTTGAGGAGATGGAAATGCCTACCGAGAGCCTGATCGTCGTCACCGCCGTCCTGGTCTATTTCACGGCATTCATGGCCGTGCTGGCCTATGTGACGATGGCGGAATCACGACATCTGCCACGGAGGTAGCCCAAGCGGTCGGAAGCGCCTCAGTCCGCGTCGGCCATCATCTGGCCGCCGCCGCCCAGCCAGGCGCGCCATTGCCGCTCATCGCCGTGGAATACGTTGAGGTCGATGCGGCCTGTCACACCATGCGACAGGCCGGAGCCCGAATACTGCCAGAACAGCCATTTGCGGCCCGGATAGACTTTTGACGGGTGCGCCGCCACGGCGCGCAGCCAGAATGGATAATCCAGGAAGGCGCCGCGCAGATTGTCGCGATAGAAGTCGGGGCTGGTGTAGATGATCGGACGCTGGCCGTAGTGGCGCTCCAGCTTGTCCATGAACACCTGCATCTTCTCCAGCACCTTTTCGCGCGAAGGCTTGCGCGTGCAGGAGGATTCGCCGTTCCACTCGACATCGATCACCGGCGGCAGCGCGCCGTCGACCTTCGGCACATTGCGGATGAACCAGTCGGCCTGCTCGCCGGCGGTGCGGCACCAGTAGAAGAAATGATAGGCGCCGCGCTTCAGCCCGGCGGCATCGGCGTTGCGCCAGTTCTTCATGAACATCGGATCGAGATGGTCGCCGCCATCGGTCGCCTTGATATAGGCGAAGTTGGCGCCTTGGGCGCGCAGCTTTTCCCAATTGATGTTGCCCTGCCAGCGCGAGACGTCCACGCCATGGACGGCCAGATGGCGAGGCGAGGAGCGGCCGAAATTGATCGGCTTGGCGTCGCGGAACGCATAGCGCGTGACCGGGCTTGCCAGTATGGCAGGCGCGGCGCGCGACAGCCGCTTCGGCGGCGAGACGAGCGCCGCCTCCTGCACCGGCGGCTCGACGCTGTCCGGGAGTCCCTGCGCGGGAAAATTCACCGTCTCCTCCTCGGCAAGGCCGAAGGGACGCGAATTTTCGTCGCCAAGGCGCGAGTTTTCGTCGCCAAGGCGTGAATTCTCGTCGATGGGGCTAGCGTTACCCTCGTCGAGCAACGGCGCCGGTGGCTTGATGCGCGACACCCCCGACATCGACGCTGTCTCGACAGTTTTCTCCCGCTGGACCGTCCTCATGCCCTTCGATACCGGGGCTGCTGGCCGCACGACCGAGCTGGTCGTCTCGTTGGACGGCAGTTGCAAGGCATCGACGCCCGACGTGGACGAGCAGCCGGCAAGGCAAAGCGCTGCGAGCACGAAACTGACGACGCCAAAAATCCGCATCTTTGACCTGTACGCAAAACAAAACAGACCGAAGGCAGGAACAACGCCGCCGGAAGCCCCATTCCTAATGAGAAATTACCAACAAAGTTTGAATCAAAATTTACCTTTCGCGCGACGATCGTGACCGAATCGGGGTGTGTCCCCATCACCTCGCCCTGCGCGAAGGCGCAGCCGAGACCGAGCTTAGAATCAGGACGATCGTCGCCGGATCCGCGGACGCATTGAAGCAGGGCCTAACCCTGGCCCGCTTGGCACCCCATATAAGGGGGCTCGCACAAAGTGAAGCGCTCACGTACCCAAGGACTGTGCCTAATGCCGAAGTCACGAACGATCAAAGTCGCGCCGTTCCTCATGATCCTGCTGATGGCGCTCGGGACCGTCTCCATCGGCACCGCCGAGGCGCGCATGGGCGGCAGCTTCGGCAGCCGTGGCAGCCGCACCTACCAGGCGCCCGCGCCGACCAGGACGGCTCCCTACACGGCTCCCGTCACGCGTTCGATGACGCCCCAAACTACCCAGTCCGTCCCATCGTCGCAGGCGTTTCCCGGCTCCGCGCGCCCCGGATTCTGGCGTGGTTTCGGCGGCGGTTTTGTCGGCGGCCTTGTGGGAGGACTGTTTTTCCAGGGCCTGTTCGGCATGATGCTGGGCCATGGTTTCGGCGGCGTCGGCGGCGGGCTGAGCTTCATCTTCCAGCTGCTGCTGATCGGCGGCCTCGTGATGCTGGCGATGCGGTTCCTCAGTCGCGACAATGCCGCGCCGGCCAATATGCGAAGCGCCGGCATTCCGTTCGGACGGCAAGGCTGGGGAGGCACGCCGCCCAGCTATTCGCCCAGCACCGCGGGCTTCGGCTCCATCGATGCATCCGGCACGGACGAAATCGGCATCACGGACACCGATCGCGACGCATTCGAACGAATCCTTGGCGAGGTGCAGGCTGCCTTCACCCGCGAGGATCACCAGGGATTGCGCCGGCTGACGACCCCGGAAATGGTCTCCTACTTGTCGGAGGAGCTGGCGGACAATGCCACCCGCGGCCTCAAGAACGAGGTCACAAACCTTCGGTTGCTGAAGGGCGAAATAGCGGAGGCCTGGCGGGAGGGACCGCGCGACTATGCCACCGTGGCGATGCGCTGGTCGGCGATCGATATCATGTGCAACCGCCAGACCGGCGCCGTCGAGAAGGGCGATCCCAACAATCCGGTCGAGGCGAGCGAGCTGTGGACCTTTACCCGCCAAACGGGAGAACCATGGCTGCTCTCGGCGATCCAGGACGCGTCCAGTTAAAGCTAAAGCGCAGCGGAAAAAGCGCGTGGTCAGCGCCTGAACACGCCGATCATCGGCCCGAGATTCCAGAAATCGTCGTTTCGCCCGATCCCGGGCGCATAGAGGCTGGAGATCGAGCCGTCGAGGAAAAGCGCATTCGGGCAGCCGAGCTGGTCGCGGAAAAGCCGCGCGAACTCGTGGAAGGTGACGACATCGTCCGAGATCGCGAAGATGGCGACGCCGTCGGCCCGCACGCCGACGCCGTCGCGGATCTTGCGCGAGGTGCCATCGGCCTGGAATTTCGGATGCAGCTTGCCGTCGATGACCAGCATCGGCCCGGACTGTGTGGCGTAATCCACGCGTGGCGGATGTTTGAGGTAGTCCCTGGTCGCGCGAACCCCGGCCTTGCCGGCGCTGAGATAGAAGATCCCGTTGGGCTGCATGGAGAAATTGCCGGATCCCGATCCGGTCTTCGCCGGCGTGACCTGCTCGCCCCGTTCGACATAGAGCCCGACCGGCGCAAGGTTCGGGTGATACATGCCGGCATTGATGCCGAACAGCATGGTGCGTCCCGACGCTTGCTGAGCGGTGCGGAGATTGTGCAGCGAGCGATAAAGGTCGCCATTCCTGTTCTTCCAGAACAGCTCTATGGAAAAATGCTTCGGATCGGCCTCGCAGACCAGATAAGCGGCGTTCTCGAAAGTCTGGTTGCGGCAGGGCGGCAGTGCCGCCAGCCATTGGCCGAAGCCCATGCCGGCGCCGACCGCGGCGGGCACGGCCGACTTTACCAGGGTGGCTAGCAAAGGCACCGAGTTCAGCAATGTCGAAAAATCCATGAGCGTACCAATAGCTGAACGTGGCGATGAGACGAACCGGCATCTCATGCGGCGATTTCCGCCACCCGGGCAGGATTGTCAGGAGGCCGGAATACCCGGGTCCTGCAGCAGATAGAAGACGCTTTTCGGATTGAAGTCGGTGACGAGGAAATCGAAGGTCGCCTGATGGCGGATATCAACATGGCCATCGAGAAACCGAAGGCGATCGAAGGGCTCCAACTGACGGTCGTATCGCGCGAAACTGTCGGCCGAGATGAAGTCGGACGGCGTGTGCGACTGGTCGAAGGACAGCCCGTCGCCGAACACGCTCGGCTGATCCAATATCGACTGCAGCTCGAACAGGAAATCCACCCAGGGGTGTCCGGTGCCGTTGAGGGCCTCGATCCGCAGATAGAGAATCCCCTCCGTGAAATTGGCTGTCGGCTGCCGGGCGCGGATCGTCAGAATGACGGGGTCCGCCGATTCCAATTCCTCGCTAATAACGGCCGGATCGGATCGTGTTCCCGCTCCCGAGACGGATCGGATCAGAAAACCGCCAAGTTCGTCCGAGAAGGAATATTGGCCGGCCTGCCATTGGCGGCCCAGGCCATTGGCGCTGGCCAACGGCATCATAAGCAGCAGACAGGAGAAAAACCCTGCGAAGCGGCGCACGCCTCGTGCGCTGGCCGCCGAAAGAGCCGGATCTGCTACGATAGCCATCCTAACGCCAGGCCGAGCAACAGCACCATGCCGAGCAGGCCGCGATAGATGACGAACGGCCAAGCGGAGAAGCGCTCGAGCACCCGCATCAGCCCCCATATCGCAAAGAAGGCCGAGATCGAGGCCACGACAAGGCCGACAGCCAGGACCGACCAGCCATGCCCATCGAGATGCACCTTGTGCAGTTCATAGAGTTCCTTGAGACCGGCGAGCGCGATGGCCGGCAAGCCGAGCAGGAACGACAGCCGCGCTGCTTCGGCCCGCGCGAAGCCCAGCCCCATTGCCGCCGTCAGCGTCGAGCCCGAACGGGAGACGCCGGGAACCAGCGCGCCGACCTGAGCAATGCCTACCAGCAGCGCGTCGAGAATCGATGCCTGGCGCAGCACCAGCTTGTGGCTGGCGAATATCTCGGCGAGCCCCAGCAGGATCGCCATGGCGATGCAGGCCCAGCCGATGACGGCGAGCCCGCGCAGCGGCGAATTGCAAGCGTTGAGCACGCCGGAAAGCGCAAGGCCGGCAATGACGATCGGGACGGTGGCAAGCACGATGCTGATCGCGAGGCGCAAATAGCGGTCGCTGAAATCGCGGCGCGAGATCGCCGCAAGCGATCCGAACAGCACGTCCCTGACGTCGCTCCAGAAATAGCTGACCACCGCCGCAAGCGCCGCCAACTGCATGGCGGCGGAGAAAGCCGAGCCGGGATCCTGCCAGCCAAGGACGGCCGGAACGATGCGCATATGCGCCGTTGACGAGATCGGCAGCAATTCGGTGATGCCTTGCACGATACCCAGGAACGCCACCTTGGCATAACCCAGACCGACAAAGCCGGTATCCAACCCTTGAGTGCAGACGTCGGTCATCTCAACCCTTTTCCCTGCGCCCCAGGCCTTCTCCGAGGCAAAAGTGAATCGTCATTCGAAAAGCCCCTCGATGACAGGCTTAGCCTCACGATGGCGTGATTCCAACTCACGGATTTGTAAGATGCCGCTAATCCTGCTTGACAACGCCAGGCGCCATATTATCATTCACTAATCTTACGCTGTAAGGTATAGGAGGAGGATCTTCATGTCGACCGCCCTCTCGGAACTGGAGCCGGTCACGCCGCCGGCAACGCATCTCCCTGAAATCGCGATCGAGGAGGTGTCGCGCGAGACCAGCCGCGCCATCGAGCGCGCCGAAGTGGCTGCCTGGCTCGATCTCTACAAAGCGGCGCCCGCCGATTTCGCGGCGCGGCAAGGGCTCTCGATCGCAAGCGAAGGCGATCTGATCTGGACCACTTGCAGGACGATCCCCTTCATCCATTTCAACTGCGTGAAGAATATCGGCGTCGACGGTCCGGCGACGGAAGACCAGGTCGATGTGCTGCTCGCCCGCTACCGTGATGCCGGCGTCGTGCGGCCGTGGTTCTATACCAATCCGCATGCCGAGCCGACGCGGCTGCGATGCTGGCTGGAAGCGCGCGGCCTGCAGCATCAAGGCGGCTGGGAGCGCATCTATCGCGACGCGACGCCGTTGCCGGACGAACCGCTTTTTCCGGGCGATCCGCTGATCCCGGTCGACGACCTGGTGATCGAGGAGGTCACGCCCAGGACGGCTTCGGAATGGGCTTCCTTCATCGATGCCAACTACAGGCTCCCCACGACGCCCTGGCTCACCGCGCTTGTCGGCCGCAAGGGCTGGCGTCATTACATGCTTAAACGCAGGGGCGCCGTCGTCGCCGTACGCTCGCTCTTCATCTCAGAAGGCGCGGCGTGGAGCGGTATCGACGCCCCGGTGCCGGGCATCATGGCGCCGAGCTTCGATCTTGATGCCATGCTTGGCGAAAGGCTGGTTCGCGACGGCATCGCCGCCGGCGCAAAACTCTTCGTCGCCGACATCGAGGCGCCGCGCCCCGACCGCGATGGGCCGGCCTATCGCAATTACGACCGGCTTGGCTTCAAGCTCGCCTATTTGCGCAATCATTACAGCTACCTGCCCGCGCATTCGAGCTGACCCGCGGCTGTTGTCCTTGCGCAATTCGGCGTGAAGCCGACCTATCTTGGGACTGCCTCAGCGGTAGAGCCACTGCTTCAGACAGCTTCTTGCCACCACATGGGCAGGCGGCACCGAAGCCTGTTCGATGCGGTGATCATCGCCAGCCCTGTCGCGAGCCTTCTCCAGAAGCAGGCGAATCTCGGCCGCACGCACCCGGTCGCGTTCCATCACGAGTTGGATCATCGGGTCGTTCAAAAGCTCGTCCAGGGTGTTGATGCTCTCGCTCATCCGTCGCCTCCTCGATGCCTGCCCGCATGGCGCTTAGATAGGCAGCCAAAGATGGCCCGCCAATGACGCTTTGCCGGCTATGTCGTGCAGCGGAGATGAAATTTTT
This sequence comes from Mesorhizobium sp., assembly GCA_004020875.1. Classification (GTDB taxonomy): domain Bacteria; phylum Pseudomonadota; class Alphaproteobacteria; order Rhizobiales; family Rhizobiaceae; genus Mesorhizobium. The sequence goes on along the minus strand of SAPZ01000004.1, from coordinate 304,712 downwards.
GTGCAGAGATGCGTCGCAATGACTCAGGCCGGCGGCGCGCCTTCATATTGCGGCAGGCCGTCCTCGAGCATCAGCCAGGATTGCTTCGAGGCAGTCCAGAAATGCATATCCGGCTTGAACAGGGACGGGTCATCGAGCGAGCCGGAGGTGACGCCGAGAATACCCCTGGAGTCGCGGCGCGAGAACATGGTCGTGCCGCAGACCGGGCAGAAGCCGCGCTGGAGGTCCGGCGTGGAATTGATCGTCGCCACCGGCCCTTCGATAGCCACATCGTCGATGCGGAACAGAAGTCGCGCGTTGAAGGCCGCGCCGATCGCCCCCTGGCAGATCCGGCAATGGCAGACACGCTCGTTGATCGGCTCCGCCTCGGCGCTGTAACGCACCGCGCCGCATAGGCACCCGCCCTCATATTTCGCCATCACCTATACCCATCTCGAGAAAATCCCGGCAAGGTAGTGGCCGACCCGACCGGGTCAAACAAAAAACATTGATGGGATGCAATCGCCAGCGCTGATGCGGTGGCCCAATGACGCGCCGTCGCCTGCGATTGACAATCGCCGGCCGCCGCGTCCTGCTTGCCGCGTCCGACGGGAGGAAGATTGATGGCCGACATCGAGACGATCGCGATCGCACCCTTGTTCGGTCCCCCCTCGCCCGCCCGCGACCAGACCGACTCCAGGATCATGGCCGCGGCCTCCGGCATCGGCTTCATGGCGATCCGCAACTTTCCGGGCGACGACTGGCTGACGCGGCAGAACCGGGCGCGGCTGCTCGCGATCTTTTCGCTGCCCGAGGCTGAAAAGCAGAAGCTGCTGCGCTGGAATTTCGACCGCACCAAGGAAAATGTCTACCGCGGCTGGTTTCCGCTGCAGCCGGGCGCCGTCTCCTATAAGGAAGGCATCGATATGGGGCCGGACATCGCCGACGCGCGGACGCAACCCTCCAGCTTGGATGCCCGCGATCCCCTCTGCGAGGCCACGCCGCTCCCGCCGGAAAGCGCCCTGCCCGGCTGGCGCGAGGCTGCCGCCGGCTACTACAAGGCGATGGAGAAGGTCGGCAGCGCGCTGCTGCGCTCGGTCGCGCGCGGCCTTGGCCTGACCGAGACCGTTTTCGATAAGGATTTCGAAGGCGGCATCTCCACATTGCGCCTGATCCGCTATCCGCTACGTGACCCGAACTGCGGCGTCGATCTGAGCGGGCCGGACTTTTCCGTGATGCACAAGGGCGAGATGCGGACCATCATCGGCCGCGAGCATGCCGATTCCGGTTTCGTTACCTTGCTAGGACGGTGTCGAGGGCCTGCAGGCAAGAAACCTTGCCGACGAATGGATCGATGTGCCGCCCGCCGACAACACACTCGCCGTCAATTTCGGACAGTTGCTGGAGCGCTGGACCGCCGGCCGGGTGCCCGCGACCCGGCATCGGGTGATCGCGCCCAAACAGGCGCGCTTCTCGATCCCGTTCTTCTATGAGCCACGCGTAGACGCCGAGATCGCGCCGCTGCCGCTTGAGGGCGCAGAGCCCTTCGAGCCGTTCCTTTATGGCGACTATCTCTGGGACACGGCGACGAAATTCGTTGAAATGAGCGGCGTCAGGCATCTGCGCCAGCCGCGGAGGGCCAAGGTCTCTTGAATCAGTGGCGTTTGGCTTGGACGAGATAGGCGTCGATCATGGTCTCGCCCAGCCATTTCGCAGCTTCGAGCCTATGCAGCCCCTCGATCAGGATGTGCCGCTTGCCGTCATGCCGCACCTGGATCGGCGTCTTCATGCCGTTCTCGAGGATATCCTCGGCAAGGTGGCGCACGGTTTCCGGATGCAGCGTCTTGCGCCGCGCCGTCGGCACATAGATGTCGTCGACCTTGACCTTTTGCACACGCAGCATGTCGGCTCCCGGGTTTAAACGTCGCCTGAAGCTGAATAGTCCGTTTGATGGATATCGCCAAGCGCAGGTGCCTGCTGGCCCGATGCTTTCCATTTGACGCCTGGCCGGCCGATGGTCTCAATGACGGCTTCGTGATCTCAGGTGCACCTTGACGCAATTGCCCACCGAATTCCCCGATTTCGGATTGACGCCCGAGCAGCGCCGAGAGGCGGTGCGCGGCCATTATTACGAATGGCCGGGCATGGACGGTGAGCGCGGCGAGATCTGGTGCTACAGCGATCGGTTGTCCTATCGTCCGGGCGAGCCAGTCACGCTTTTCGTCAGTTCGACGGCGCCGCACTTCAGCCTTGCCGTCATCCGCGACGGCGCCGACGAAACCAAGGTCTTCGAGGGATCGGGCCTGTCGTCGCGCTGGCAGGATACGCCCGAGCAATGCTCGGTCGACGGCTGCGGCTGGGAGGCTTCTTTCGAATTCCGTGTCGGCGAGGACTGGCCTTCGGGCGCCTATCGCGTCACGCTCTCGGCCGAAGGCCGCGGCGGCAATCCGATCCGCAGCCACCATCTCTTCATCGTCGCGCCCGGGCCTGGCCGCAAGCCGGGCCGTCTGTTGCAGGTGGCCGCGACCGGCACCTGGCTTGCGTACAACACCTGGGGCGGCTCGAACCACTATCAGGGCATCACCGGCCCGAATCGCGATCAGTACGCCACAACGGTCTCGACGCAGCGCCCCTGGTGCCGCGGCTTCGTCGTGCTGCCCAAGGATGCGCCGCGCGTGCCGCTCGAAGTCGCAGTGCCGCCGAAGACCGTGCCACGCTATCCGCACATGGAATGGGCCTTCGCCACCGGCCATTCGAAGAAATACGCCTCCTCCGGCTGGGCAAGCTATGACAGCCTCTTCTTCCGCTTCGCCGAACGCGCCGGCTATCAGGTCGATCTCGCCAGCCAGCACGAGCTCCATTTCTCGCCCGAAATCCTCAACGGCTATGACTGCGTCGTCTTCGTAGGGCACGATGAATACTGGACCTGGGAGATGCGCGACGCGGTCGACAACTATGTCGATCGCGGCGGACATGCGGCGCGCTTCGCCGGCAATTTCATGTGGCAGACGAGGCTGGAGGATCAAGGCCGCCGCCAGGTCTGCTACAAATACAAGGCGCGCGCGGAAGACCCGGCCTATCGCGGCGGCGATGTGACCCGCGCCACCAATTCCTGGGAAGCGCCCGAGATCGGCCGTCCGGGCAGCGCCACCTTCGGCCTCAATGCAACGCGAGGCGTCTATGCCGGCTGGGGCGGTTGCGCGCCGCGCGGTGTGCGCGGCTTCCCCGTCTATCGTCCGGAGCACTGGGCCTTCGCCGGCACAGGCATTTATTATGGCGACCTGCTCGGAGTCGACAGCCATGTCTATGGCTATGAGGTTGACGGCCTCGACTTCGAGATCCGCGGCGGCCTGCCCCACCCGAGCGCGGAGAGCGGCGCGCCGGAAGGCTTGCAGGTTCTGGCGGTCGGCATGGCGAGCCAGGTCGAGGAAAGCGCCGACATCCCGATCGAGGACCAATTCCTCACCGACGAGGACGGCCGCTTCACCGCCGAGACTTTGTTCGGCGAAGCGAGCGACGCCAACCTCGACAAGGTCAAGCGCGGAAACGGCATGATCGTCAATTTCCCGCGCGGCAAGGGCGAGGTGTTCCATGCCGGAAGCTGCGAATGGGTCGCCGGCCTGCTAAGGCAGGACGCGATGGTCGAACGCGTGACCAAGAATGTTCTCGACCGCTACCTTGGGAAGTCCTGACATGTCGAAACCGCAAGTCCAGCCCGCCCCCGAAGCCGAAGCGCGGCCGCCATCGCATCTGTTCTATCTGTCCAGCCTGCGCCGGCCGCTCGTCGATCGTGCCGACGGCATCTATTTCTGGACCACGGACGGCCGCCGCTTCATCGATGGCTCGAGCGGGCCGATGGTCGCAAATATCGGCCATTCCAACCGCAACGTGCTCGATGCCATGAAGCGGCAGATGGACAAGACCACCTTCGCCTACCGGCTGCATTTCGAGAACGAGCCGGCGGAAGAACTCGCGCGGGCGCTGGCCGGAAAACTGCCTGAAGGCATGGACCGCATCTTCTTCGTCTCCGGCGGCTCCGAAGCGACCGAATCCTGCATCAAGCTCGCCCGGCAGTGGGCCGTCGCCACCGGCCAACCCAAGCGCTGGAAGGTGATTGCCCGCTTCCCCTCCTATCATGGCGGGACGCTTGGCTCGCTTGCCGTCACCGGCGACGATGCGCTGGCCGAAACCTTCACACCAATGATGCGGGTGATGCCGACAGTGCCGGCGCCGACAGCCTGGCGCGACCGCGACAATCTCTCGATGGAGCAGCGCGGTATCCGCTATGCCGACATGCTGGAGGAGAAAATCCAGGGTGAAGGCCCAGAAAGTGTTCTGGCCTTCATCATGGAGCCGATCGGCGGTGCGGCGACGGCCGCCCTTGTCGCTCCCGACAGCTACTATCCGCGCATCCGCGAGATCTGCGACCGCTACGGCATCCTCCTGATCCATGACGAGGTGATGAGCGGCGCGGGCAGGACGGGCAAGTTCCTAGGCGGCGATCACTGGAACTGCAGGCCTGATATCGTCGCCCTCTCGAAGGGGCTGGGCTCCGGCTATGCGCCGCTCGGCGCCCTTGCCGCGTCGATGCGCCTCGTCGAGCCTCTGCTGGCCTCCGGCGGTTTCCAGCACGGCCACACCTATGCAGGCAACCCACTGGCCTGCGCCGCAGGCCTCGCGGTGCTCGGTGAGATGGATCGGCTCGGCTTGATCGCCAATGCCGCCGCCATGGGCGACGTTCTGATGGCGGAGTTGAAGGGCTTGCAAAAGCGCTTCCCCTTCATCGCCGATGTGCGCGGCAAGGGCCTGCTCACCGGTGCGGAAATGGTCGCCGACCCGGAGACCCTGAAGCCGATCGACCCGGCCAGCAAGGCGACGCAGCGCCTGCTCGATCACGCTTACGCGCGCGGCCTGATCATCTATGGCCGCAAGGTCAAGGGTGGCGTCGACGGCGACAATTTCATGGTGGCGCCGCCGATGATCATCACCCGCGAGCAAATCGGCGAGATGATCTCCATCATTGGCGACTCGCTGGAGGCGCTGGCGCAGGAGCTCGATCTGCCGGTGGAAGGCTGAGAAAGGTATTTTGATGCCGGCACCGGTCACCCTCCGCCCCGGCCGCATCGACGACGTCGAGACCATCCATGCCGCGCTGCTGCGTCTCGGCACCCACATCGGCGCGCATCAGGAAATCACCTCCACGCCCGACGATCTCCGCCGCTATGGTTTCGGCGCCAGCCCCGCCTTCTCGACCTTGATTGCCGAGGTCGGCGGCGAGTTCGCCGGACTCTGCCTGCATTTCCCGATCTTCTCGACCTGGAGGGGCCGGCCAGGCGTCTACGTGCAGGACCTTTATGTCGAGGACCGTTTTCGCGGCCGCCGCGTCGGCGAAAAGCTGCTGCGGCGCGTCGCGAAAGAATGCCGCGCGGCTGGCGGCGTGTATCTGAGGCTGTCCGTCGACACCGACAATGAAACGGCCAAGGCCTTCTATGAGAAATTGGGCATCGGCTGGTCGAGCTACGAGCAGGTGCAGAAGATCTTCGGTGATGCCTTCTTCGCCTTTGCCGACACGCCGGAGGAATGACGATGAAAGCCTTCTACGCCGAGGAGCAGCAACGTCATGATCCCAAGGCTTTCCTCTCCAGCGGCGCACCGCAGCCCAACCCGGAAAAGCCGGAGCGGGTGGAGAGACTGTTATCCGGCGCAAGATCGGCCGGTTTGACGGTCGAACGTCCAGGAAATCACGGGCTTGGCCCGATCGCGGCGGTGCACACGCCTGAATATCTCGACTTCCTCGAGCATATTTTCACGCGATGGCAGCGCATCGAAGGCGCTTCGGCTGAAGTCATTCCGAACATCCATCCGATCGCACGCAGCGGCTCCTATCCGGCCTCGGCGGTCGGCCAGGCCGGCTACCACATGGCCGATACTGCCTGCCCGATCTCGGCCGAGACCTGGAACAGCGCGTTGTGGAGCGCCTGGAGCGCGGTGGAAGCCGCTGAAGCGGTGATGGCCGGCGCGCCTTCGGCCTACGCACTCTGCCGCCCCCCGGGCCATCACGCCTTCGCCGATGTCGCCGGCGGCTTCTGCTTCATCAACAATTCGGCCGTCGCGGCACAGGTGCTGCGCAGGAATTCCGCCCGCGTCGCCATCCTCGATGTCGACCTGCATCACGGCAACGGCACGCAAGGCATCTTCTATGCCCGCCCCGACGTGCTGACCGTCTCGATGCACGCCGATCCGGTGCGCTTCTACCCGTTCTTCTGGGGACATGCCGACGAGCGCGGCGAAGGCCCCGGCCTCGGCTACAATCTCAACCTGCCGCTGCCGCGCAAATCCGGGGACGCGGCCTTTCTCGAAGCGCTTGCCGCAGTCTCTCAGCGCATCCGCGCCTTCGCGCCGGAGGCGCTTGTGGTGGCGCTCGGCCTCGACGCCTTCGAAGGCGATCCGTTCGGCGGCCTGTCGGTGACGACGCCTGGCTTCTCGCGCATCGGCGAAGCGATCGCCGGTCTCGGACTGCCGACGGTCATCGTCCAGGAAGGCGGCTATCTCTGCGATGCGCTCGGCGACAATCTCACCGCCTTCCTGACCGGCTTCGGTGGCAAGAAAGACTAGCGCTGCTGCCGCAGCATCGCGATCACACGGTGCACGCTTTCCAGCGTCTCCTCGATCTCGGCTGCCGTGTTGTAATGGGCAATGCCGATGCGCACGACGCCCTGCTCGGCCGGGATACCGAGCTGGTGGACGATCTCCCACGCATAATTGTGGCCTGACCACAGGAAGATGTTTTCGGCGTTCATCAGCCGCACGATCGTTTCCGGCGCGATGCCCTCGACCGTGAAGGAAACGGTCGGCACCCGCTCGGCAAGACGTTCCGGATCGGTGATGCCGCGGATGACCAGCCCCTCGATATCGGACAGGCCTTCGATCAATTGCCGGGTCCGCGCATTCTCATAATCGATCGAGACCTCAAAAGCCTTGGTGATCCGCTGCCGCCGCGATCCGGTCTCGCCGGCGGCCGCGCCGAGATCGGCGAAATAGTCGATTGCCGCCTCCAGCCCGGCCATCAGCTCGATCTGCGGCGTGCCAAGCTCGAATCGCTCCGGCAGCCCATTTGACGAGCAGCGGCATTTGTAAGGCTTGAGACCGTCGATCACGTCGCGGCGCCCCCACAATACTCCCAAATGCGGCCCGAAGAACTTATAGGCCGAGCAGATCAGGAAATCGCAGCCGAGCGCCTGAACGTCGATCAGCCCATGCGGCGCGAATTGCACGGCATCGACATAGACCAGCGCGCCGGCCTGCCTGGCGATCGCGGTCAGCGCCTTCACGCGGTTGATCGAGCCGGTGAGATTGGAGGCATAATTCAGCGCGACGAGCCGCGTCTTGTCGGAGAGTAGGGCCTTCAGCGCCACCTCCTCCACCTGCCAGCTCCGCTCGTCAAACGGCAGGAAGCGCACGACCAGGCCGAGATCCTCGGCAAGCTGCAGCCAGGGCGAGACATTGCCTTCGTGATCCATACGCGTGACGATGATCTCGTCGCCCGGCTTCATCGTGCGGCCGAGCGTGCGCGACATGTGATAGGTCAGCGTCGTCATGTTCGCGCCGATGATGATCTCTTCGACGCTCGATGCGTTGAGGAAATCAACCATCGCGGCATGCGCCGCGTTGACCACATACTGCGCAGCGACCGTCGTTTCGAAGAAGCCGCCGAGATTGGCGTTGGTCGAGAGCAGGCAGCGCGACACCGCATCCGCCACGGCCCGCGGCACCTGCGTGCCGGCGGGATTGTCGAGATAGATGCGCCGGCGCCCTTCATCGGTCAGCGAAAGCGCCGGAAATCGGCCGCGCACGGCCTCGATCGGAAACTCTGCCATCTCTCCACCCCTTTTGTTTTTCAATCGATTCCGCTCAAGGACACGGATTGCCGACGCGCTGGTGAATGGCGTCGACCGCCTTCTGCATCTCTTCCGTCCAGGCGACGTCGGCCGAGGACAGCGCCATGTCGAGCTGCGCTATCGTGGTCGCGCCGACGATGTTCGCGGTAACAAAGGGGCGGCTTGTCACATAGGCATTGGCAAAAAGCGCCGGCTCCATGCCGAAGGAGCGTGCCAGCTCATTGTATTGAAGCAGCACTTCCGCTGCATTCGGCGTCTCATAGCGCTGGCCGCGGTTGAAGAGCTGGGAGCGCGAACCCTGCGGCCGCGCACCGTGGTCATACTTGCCGGTGAGATAGCCCTGGGCCAGCGGCGAATAGGGAAGGAACGCGATCTGCTCGCGTTCGCAGACCTCGGCAAGGTTCACCTCAAAGGTGCGGTTGACGAGATTGTAGGCGTTCTGCAGCGAGGCGACGCGCGGACCAGTGCCCTTTTCGGCTTCGAAGACGAAGCGCATGACGCCCCAGGAGCTTTCGTTCGAGAGGCCGAGATGGCGGATCTTGCCGGCCTTCACCAGTTCCTCGAAGACGGCGAGCGTTTCGGCAACCGGGGTCTCTTCTCCCGGAGTGCCTGCCGCATCTGGGCGACGCGCCACCGCTCCGACGCGCGTCGGATTCGAGCCCCACGGAATGTCGCGGTCCGGCCAGTGGATCTGGTAGAGGTCGATATAATCGGTGCCGAGCTTGGCCAGCGACTTCTCGACAGCGTCGAAAATGTCGGCGCGCACCAGCTTCGAGGGACGATCGCCGCGGAACCACGCGTTGGCCGTACGGCCGACCACTTTCGAGGCAAGGATGACCTTGTCGCGGTTGCGGTTGGTGTTCATCCAGGTGCCGATGATCTTCTCGGTCCGCCCTTGCGTCTCGGCCTTGGGCGGGATCGGATAAAGCTCGGCCGTGTCGATGAAATTCACCCCGCGCGAGAAAGCCAGATCCATCTGCGCGTGGCCCTCCGCTTCGGTGTTCTGCTGCCCCCAGGTCATCGAGCCGAGGCAGATTTGCGAAACAAGGAGGTCGGTCCGACCGAGGCGGCGTTTATGCATGGGGTTTCTCCGGCGGGAGTTTTGCGCGGGGCAGCGCGGGGAGGAAATTATTCAAGCATAAAACACAGGCCGAAGTTTCTCCAAGCCCGCAGTCTTCGCCTTTTTTGCGTGAATTGCGCGGCTAGCGGCGCGCCCCGGCCAAAGCCCGCCGCTTCGCCTCGTCGATCAGCATGTTGGCAACCTGCATGCGGATCATGGCGCGCTGGCGCAGATGCGGCGCGACCCGATCCGGATGGTTGGCGAAAGCGAAATTGCGCCGGATGCGGCCGAAATCGGCATTCTTCGCTGGATGGTCGAGGCCGAGCTCGCCGGCTATGGCTTCGGGATCGATTGACGGCAGCTGCTCCTCGCGCCATTGCTCTTCGCCCGCGAGCGACAGCTTTGCCTGGTCGAGCATCGCGGTGAACTCCGCGGCAAGGTCGGCGGCGGACTCGCGATATTCGGCGGCGACACTTTCGCTCGCGACCTTGATTCGGCCGGAATGAAGTTCATCGGCAACGGACAGATAGTCGAACGGGATAGACGGCCGGGCGCCCTCTTCCTCTCCTTTCTCCGAGGCGACGATCAGATCGTCGAGCAACGAAGCAAAATCGAGCTTGTTCCCGGTGCCGATCTCAGCCTCCCTGTCGTGACGGCCATGCGTTGATGTCACTGAAAATAGGGCGCCCTCGTTAAAAATGACTTCTGGCGACGTTAACAATTGCAGGCATTCTGCCGGCCGGAGCCATCAAGTAAAAAGCCGGACCGCATTTTCGTGCAGTCCGGCAAGATCGCCAGGAGTGGCGAGGAAAAAGCCGGCCAAATGCCGGCACCAACGCCTACGATTGAGTCTGGCGAAAGTTTCGCGGAAAAGCGATTGTGGCGGAAATCTGATGCGGCATGGCAGCCATGCAATTGCTGCACTGCACAATTTTGGCAAATCGCCTATACTTGGCGTTGGGAGGACCAATAGGGGCTATTGAGTCATGGGGTTCTTCACTGAAATGTTCGCTCGGCCACGGCCGCAAGAACACCAGCGCTACCGCGCGGCGCTCGCGCTTCTCAATGCGATGAGCAATGCCGACCGCGCCGATATCGGCATCAAGCCGGCGGACTTTCCGCGTATCGCGCGGGAAATGTCGGCCCGCTGAGCAACGCCGAACCAAAGAGGTTTCCCGGGCTGCCGGGAAACCTCAAAGCCATCCAAAAGTCAGCGATTTCCCAAAAATGTCTGCTTGCCGAGCGGCACGCCATTGTGGCGCAGGATGTCGTAGGCCGTCGTGACGTGGAAATAGAAATTCGGCATCGCGAGATGCAGCAGGTATTGCAGGCCGGGCAGCTTGGTTTCGCGTCCGCCGAGCCTCACCTCGACCGTCCTGTCCTCCGAACCCTCCAGATCAGCCGCCGAGAACGTCGCCAGATGATCGAGCGTCTTGGCGATTCGGGCCTGCAACTCGGCAAAGCTCGCTTCATTGTCCTCGTATTTCGGCACCTCGCGGCCGGCGAGCCGCGACGGCGCGCCCTTGGCATGATCGGTGGCGATCTGTACCTGTCTGGCCAGCGCAAACATGTCCGGCGCCAGCCGCGCCGTGAGAAACACCTGCGGATCGATCTTGCGCTCGCCGGCATTCTGCTCCGCTGCCGTCAACACGCTGGCCAGCGCCTTCAGCCGGGCGGAGAAGACGCCCACGGAAACATCGTACATGGAAATAGTCACGAGTAACCTCCCAACACGGCCCCAGCGCCGCGGGCCGTGACCTAACGCCTCCGGCCACAATTCTTCAAGTGTTCATGCCCTCAACGTCACCGCGCCGCCGCAATCGCCGTGGTAGTATTTTCGTTATCGAGCGGAGATTCCCGATGAGACATGTCTTTCTCGCTGCGGCTGCCGTCTTTTCCATGCCCAGTATCGGCCAGTCCGCTTTTGCGGCCGATGCGCCCTATATCGACGACAGGTCCACGGCCGACGCCGTCATCCGCTCGCTTTACAGCGCCATCAATCGCCACGAATTCGCCCGCGCCTGGGGTTATTTCGGGGATACAAAGCCGGCTAAAGATTTCAACGCCTTCGTGAAAGGCTACGAAGGCACCGATACCGTTGAGGTCAAGACTGGCGCTGTATCGGATGAAGGTGCCGCCGGCAGCATCTACTACAGCGTTCCTGTCGCCATCCAGGCGACCGACAAGAAGGGCGAGGCCAAGGTTTTCGCCGGCTGCTACACGGTCCGCCAGGTCAATGCGCAGGTCCAGGAGCCGCCCTTCCAGCCGATCTTCATCGACAAAGGGGCGCTGAAGCCGTCGACCGAGGATTTCGACAGCGCCGTGCCGGCAAGCTGCGGCGACGGCCCGCCGCCGCCGAAGAAGGACGAAGCGCTGGAGCAGGCCAAGAAGGCGTTTCTCGCCACTTATGGTGGGCAGTGCGACAAACAGGATCCCGGCGGCAAGCCGATCGGCGAGCCCGATGTCCATTCGATCCACTACAAGGACAAGGACGCCCAGCCCAGCGATCCGGAGCGCGAGACGCGGCTGTTCCGCTTCTTCTGTTCGATGGCCGCCTACAACGAGACGGCGGTTTACTACACCGCCGACGACGTCAACGGCGTGGCCCAGCTGCAGTTCACCGAGCCGGATCTCGATATCCGCTACGAGAACAACAACAGCGAAGGCAAGGTCGAATCGATCCACATCATCGGTTTCAAGACCACCGGCTGGGCAACCAACTCTGACTATGACGAGAACACGAAAACCATCACCACATCCGACAAATGGCGTGGTGTCGGCGATGCCTCGTCATCGGGAACTTACCTCTTCCGCAACGGCCATTTCTCGCTCGTCCAGTATAACGTCGATGCGTCCTATGACGGTGAGATCAATCCGCAGACGATCATCGACTACAACACAGCCCCTTGATCACGAAACACGCCTATCAAGGCGCTTTCGTCAGCATCCAGTTCAGCGTGCCGCGCCAGTCGACCATGCGGATCGGCGTGCCATGTGTGCCGGTCTCGAAGCGCACGAAGCGTGTCGGATAGGACTTCTTGGCCAGGATCGAGCGGAAGAAGGCTTCCTGCTTCTCAACCGGGAAGACCACGTCATGGCTGCCCTGGCCGAAGAACACCGGCACGCGGCGCTTGAACGCGGGGCTGGTGAGGAAGCTATCGTCCCAAAGAGAGCCGAGCAGCAGCAGCCCGTTGAGGCGGCCGCCAGTGTCTTTCCGCGCGGCAAGCTTCCAGCAGATCATGCCGCCCATCGAGCCGCAAGCGACGAAGATTTTCGCGCCGGGCGATTGCTGGGCGTAGTGATCGATCAACGCTGCGACCTGTGCCGCGCCCTTGTCGCCGAAATCGGGGAAATCCGGCGAGAGATAGAGCCCGCCATTTTGGGCCATTAGGTTTTTGATGCGATTGAAGTTGCCGCCGAAAGTAAAATCGTCGACGCCTTGCTTGCGGCTGCCGCCTTGCCCGTGCAGGTACAGCACGATGATGGAAGCGCCTTCCGTCCTGCCGACAGCCACATGCCTGACATCGCCGGCGTTGGTCTTCAGCATCAGGTCCTGCTGCACCTTACGCACACCGGGATCGGTATATTGCGCGCGCACCCGTTTTTCCGGCACCTCGTCGCGCTGATTGATGTCCCGCATCTCATGATAGTCGAGCACCGTGTAGGCGCCATTATCACCGGTGGATAGCGCCGCCGGGTAAGCGAAGAGGTCGTCCTTGAACGGCTTTAGCGAAAGCGTCTGGCTATGGGCAGCCTCGACGGTAAGACCGGTTGCGACCAGCAGGGCGAAGAGGAAGCGCAAAGACATGCCGAGAGGCATGCGAAATTCGGCTTCGGTTTGTCAATCCTGCAGGACGCCGCCCGCCCCTTCCAGCGCCTCGCGCGTATCGACGTCGATCGCGGCGCCCTGGCCAATCTCGACATCGATGACGTCGAGCCCTTCGGCTTCGACCAGATGGCGCGCGCCGGTATCGCCTTCGAGCTGCGCGACGGCCGCGAAAAGCGATCGCGGCAAGAGCACCGGGTTGCCGCGCTTGCCCTCGTGCGAGGCGCGCACCACGGCATGGCCACCGGAGCGGCGGAACGCATCGATCAGGCGGTCGAGGTCCTTCGACGAAACGCCGGGCATATCGCCGAGCACGATCATGGCGCCGGCCGCGTCAGGCGCAACCTTGGCGATGCCCGCCTTCAACGACGACGCAAGGCCGTCGGCGAAGTCCGGATTGTCGGCGAGTTTCACCTCAAGGCCTCCAAGCGCTGAACGCACGCGCTCGCGCTGATGGCCGGTGACGACGATGGTGCTGGCCGCCTTCGAGCCCAGCGCGCGCGAGGCGGTGCGGCGCACCAGCGGCTCGCCGTCGAACAGCGCCAGAAGCTTGTTCGGGCCGCCCATGCGGCTCGAACGGCCGGCGGCCAGAAGCACGATATCGACCTTCAGCGCCGACGTTGCCGGCTGCGTCGCTGGCTCGCGCGGCTGCGGCCTAGTCGGAATTTCCATCAGAAGCCCGCCGACACCCATGCCGGCAATATCACCCGCCGTCACGTCGAGCCCGGCGATCAAGCGATCGAGCACCCAGTCGAAGCCATTCTCTTTCGGGCTGCGCGCGCATCCAGGCGCGCCGACGACGCGCTTGCCGTGGAGCGTTCCGAGCACCAGCAGATTGCCGGGATCGACCGGCATGCCGGCGCGGACGACGGTACCTCCTGCGTGCTCGATCGCGGCCGGAACGACATCGGCGAAATCGCTCATCGCCGAGGCGCCGAAAATCACCACCATGTCATTGTCGCGCGCCAGCTGGGTTACGGCCGCCGCGACGGGCGCCACCTCATGCGGCGTTCGCCGCTCGGCCGTCAGCCGGCCGCCGGAACGTGCCAGCCGCGCCTCGGTGACGCGCAGCGTCTTGTCGAGCACGCTCGGCTTGACGCTAGGGAGCACCGTCTGGATGACACCGATGGTGATGGGGCGATAGGCGTTGACGGCGAAGATCTCGCGGCCGGCGCAAATTTTCATCACGCTGTCCACGAGGCTTGCGGCGACGGCAAAGGGGATGATCTTGACCGTCGCCACCATCTGGCCCTTCTCGACCGGCGCGTGCTGCGCCAGCGTCGCTATGGTGATCGCCGGATCGACGGCATTGATGGCGTCGATCATCCCGGCGTCGACGGTAAAGACGCCCGAAGCGCCCGCGTGAAGGTTCACCCGCCCCGTCGCCGCAGGCTTCACCTCGATGTTGCGGTGGCTCATTGCGGCGGCGATCTTCGCCGCGGCGGCATCCTCGCCGAGATCGTCCTCGTCAAGCACCGCGGCGACGACTTCGCCGATGCCCGCCGCCTTGAGCGCCGCGACATCCTCGCGGCTCAGCCGGTACGCCTTGCGGAACCGTTTTTCGCCCGCGGCCGTCGCATGCGCCAGCACCGCACCTTCCGCCTCGTCGATCGCAACCGGCCCGAATTTCACGCCACGGCGCCTTTTTCTTCGAGACCGCGCGAGCGGAAGGCATGGATGGTCTGCGCAAGGACGGCGACAGCGATCTCGGCCGGACTTGCCGCACCGATGTCGAGGCCGATCGGCGCGTGGATGCGGGCGATCTGGTTGGCGCCGGCGCCGAGCGCCAGCAAGCGTTCGACACGCTTGGCGTGGGTCTTGCGGCTGCCGAGCGCGCCTACATAGAAGCAGCGGGCATCGAGCGCCGCCTTCAGCGCGAAATCGTCGATTTTGGGGTCGTGGGTGACGGCGGCGAGCGCGGTGTAGCTGTCGAGCGGCGCGCGCTTCAGCACATCCTCCGGCCATTCGGCATGCAGCGCGACGTCAGGAAAGCGTTCCGGGGTGGCGAAGGCGGTGCGCGGGTCGATGATCTCGACGGGATAGCCGGCGATCCTGGCCATCGGCGCCAGCGCCTGGCTGATATGCACCGCGCCGATCACCACGAGGCGCGGGCGCGGTCGATGCGCGTTGAGAAAGAAAGTCCGTCCTTCCGCGTCTACCGACCGCGAATTGCCGGTGCGGAACGCATTGGCGATCGCCGCTCCGAGATCGCCGGCAACCTGGTCGCCCTCGCGCACGATGCGGTCGCGGCCGTCGCCAAGGTCGGTGACGACAACCACTGCCCGGCGGGCGCGGCGTTCCTCGTTCAAGGTCTTGAGAACATATGGATCCACGGCGGTCAGCCCAGCCTTTCGACATACACCTTGATGCGGCCGCCGCAGGAAAGGCCCACCTGCCAGGCCGTTTCGTCGGCGACGCCGAATTCCAGCATCCTGGCCTTGCCCGAGCCGATGACGTCCATCGCCTCCGTCACCACGGCGCCCTCGACGCAGCCGCCGGAGACCGAGCCATGGAAATTCCCTTCGGCGTCGATGACCAGATGGCTGCCGATCGGACGCGGCGCCGAACCCCAGGTCTCGACCACCGTCGCGATGGCGACATCCTTGCCGTCCTTCATCCAGCCCTCCGCGATGATCAGCGGATCGCGGGCCTCATCGAGATAAATGCTCTCATCCATCGTCGCTTCTCACAAAGTCTGTTTTCCCGCCCGGATATTCCTAAGCAGAACATATGGCTACGCCGCACGCCTCCCGCCAGTTTGCAACCAGCGGCGCGGATCGACCGAGGCCGCCGGCCGCTGGTCGAGAGAGCCGCAAAGATCGGCCAGCGCGTCGAGATTGTGCACCGCCCGGAACTCGTCGACATGCGGCAGCATCGCCTTCACGCCACGGGCTCGCGCCTCAAACCCATCGAAGCGCAAAAGCGGATTTAGCCAGATCAGCCGCCGGCAGGATTTATGCAGCCGCTCCATCTCCTGCGACAGGCCGGTGACGTCATCGCGCTCCAGCCCATCGGTGATCAAAAGCACCACGGCGCCCTGCCCAAGCACGCGCCTTGACCACAAACGGTTGAATTCGGCGAGCGTATCGCCGATCCGGGTGCCGCCCGACCAGTCCTTGACCGCCGCGGAGCATTCGGCAAGCGCCTCGTCTGGATCGCGATGGCGCATCTGGCGGGTCAGGTTGGTCAGCCGCGTGCCGAAGACGAAGGCATGCACGCGCCGGCGCTTTTCCGTCAGCGCATGCAGGAAATGCAGGAAAATGCGCGTGTACTGGCTCATCGAGCCGGAAATGTCGGCCAGCACCACCAGCGGCGGATGCACTTCGCGCGGAGATCGGAATTTCGGCAGGATAAGCTCGCCGCCGGTGCGCGCCGCCGAGCGCATCATGGCGCGCGGATCGATGCGGCGCCCCTGCGCGTCGGCCCTGAATCGCCTCGTGCGCACGAGATCGAAGGGCAGCCGCAAGGCCATGATCGCCTTTTTGGCCTCGGCCATTTCACCGGCGTCCATCTGGGCGAAGTCCTTGCCGCGCAGCACCTCGTTGCCGGAAAAAGTCATCCGCGCATCGACCTCGATCTCCGGCGCTTCCCGCACAGGCTGATGTTTCCGGTGGCCCTCGAACATCGCCTGGCTGACGCGGTTCTCGGCCGCCCGCGGCTTCTGCTTTTCAGCGTCGTCCGGCGCGACCGGGGAGAACATCGCCAGCAGCTTCTCGATCAGCTCGCGCGATTTCCAGAACAGACGGAAAGCCTCGTCGAAGACGGGATGATCCTCGTGCCGCGAGACCAGCACCGCATGCAGCGTCCAGTAGAAGTCGTCGCGCGAGCCGATGCCGGCGGCAAGCACCGCCTCGATGGCGTCCTTGACCGAGGCCGGCCCCACGCGCATGCCGGCCTTGCGCAAGGCGCGAGCAAAATAGACGATGTTGTCGGCGATGCGCCCATCGGCGCGCGCCTCTTTGGGCTCCGGACGCGGCGACGGCATCGCCCCTACTCCGCCGCCGAAAGCTCGGCCTTCACCTCATTGAGGATGCGCCGGCCCTCGCCTTCGCCGATACGGGCGATGTCGTCCTGGTACTTCAAAAGCACGCCGATCGTGTCCGACACGGTCTCCGGGTCGAGCGCCACCTTGTCGAGCTCGGTGAGCGCGCCGGCCCAGTCGATGGTTTCAGCGACGCCGGGCGCCTTGAACAGCTCCACCTGGCGCAGTTTCTGGACAAAGGACACGACCTCCGCCGACAGCCGGCGGTTCGCCTGCGGCACCTTGCGCCGAACGATCTCCAGCTCGCGTTCGGCGTTCGGATAATCGACCCAGTGATAAAGGCAGCGCCGCTTCAGCGCGTCGTGGATTTCGCGCGTGCGGTTGGTGGTGATGATGACGATCGGCGGCTCCTCCGCCTTGATCGTGCCAAGCTCGGGAACCGTAACCTGGAAGTCGGAGAGAATTTCGAGCAGGAACGCCTCGAAAGCCTCATCGGTGCGGTCGAGCTCGTCGATCAGGAACACCGGCGCGGCGCCCGCCTTGCCGGTCAGCGCATCAAGCACCGGGCGGCGGATCAGGTATTTTTCGGAGAATACGTTGCGCTCCATGTCGGAGCGCACGACCTTGCCCGCCGCCTCCTCCATGCGGATCTCGATCATCTGGGCGGCGTAATTCCACTCATAGACGGCCGAGGAAACGTCGAGCCCTTCATAGCATTGCAGCCGGATCAGCCGGCGACCGAGCGCGTCGGCCAGCACCTTGGCGATCTCGGTCTTGCCGACACCCGCCTCGCCTTCGAGGAACAAGGGCCTCTTCATGCGCAGCGAAAGAAACAGCACGGTCGCCAGCGAGCGGTCGGCGACATAGTCCGCGGCGGTCAAAAGATCGAGCGTTTCATCGATCGATTTCGGCGCGGGGCGCGGCGCGGTCATCTTGTCTCCGTGGATTCCGCCCAACCGTTCAAAGAACGTGATAGCCGCGGTTGTGGTAGATCAGCGGCCGCAAATTATCGCCGATGCGCAGGCCTGTCACCTTGCCAAAAAGCACACGGTGGGTAGCAAGGTCCTTGCTATCGATGATCTCGCAGTCGAACACGGCAAGCGCCCCCTTCAGCGCCGGCGCGCCGGTCGAGATCACATCCCACTCGGCTAGCGCAAAGCGCTCCTCCGCCGGCAACCCGGTGACACCGGAAAAGCCTACCGAGACGGCTTCCTGGTCCGAGGCAAGCGTGTTCAACGCGAACTTGCCATTCTTGATGAAGGCTTCGTTCTTGACGTTCTCACGGTTGAGGCAGACCAGCACCGTCGGCGGCGTGTCAGAGACCGAACAGGCAGCGATCACCGTCGCGCCGCGTTTGCCACCCGGCCCGTCCGTCGTCACCACATGCACGTGGCCGGCAAAATGCGCCATCGCATCGCGATAGTGCTGCGGCCCGATATCATTGATCTTGAGCACCGATAATCCACCTGTGGGAACCAGTTCGTTATATATGGCGGCATATTGCACGCCACAAGTTGCATAGCATGAGCGAAGTGCTTGACCGCAATCCGCAAATTCGCGTGTTGCGCGGCGCTTAGCCAGCCTTTAGGCATTTCCTGCGATAGTGTCGGGACTGTATTCCCGGCATGGAGGATCTCTTAGCCCGAATGCGTCTTCTCACGACGACATCAGCCGTGCTGCTCTGGCTGTCGCTGGCAGCGAGCGCCGACGCCGAGACGCTGGTCGGCGTTGCGGCGCCGCTTTCCGGTCCGTCGGCGATCCTCGGGAAGCAGGTCGAGACCGGCGCGGGCCTAGCGGCAGAGGCAAACGGCATCGCGGTGAAAGCCGTCGACGATGCCTGCACGGCCGACGGCGGTGCCGCAGCGGCAAGGGAATTCGTCGACGCCAAGGTCAAGGCCGTGGTGGGCTTTCTCTGCACCGAGGCGATCGAGGCCGCGCTGCCGATCCTGAAAGGTGCCAACATCCCGGTCATCACGGTTGGTGTGCGAACCGAAAGCCTGACCGACCGGCGCGCCAAGACCGGCTGGCCAGTCTACCGGCTCGGCCCGCGCGGCGATGATGAGCGCAACGAGATAGCCACCCGGCTTACTCAGCTCTGGCGCGACGACCTTTTCGCCATCGTCGACGACGGCACCATCTATGGCCGCGAGATGGCCGAGACCTTCCGCGCCGCGGCCGAGCAGGCAGCGCTGAAGCCGGTCTTCGTCGACACGTTCCGACCGCAGCTCGACAATCAGATCGGCCTGGTCGGCCGTTTGAAAAAGGCCGGCGCGACCAAGGTGTTCGCCGGCGGCGACGGCGACGACATCGCGATCATGGGCCGCGATGCCGCCCGGCTCGACGCCGGCATCACTTTCGCCGGCGGCGAGAACCTGCGCACGCCGCCGGGCGATGTGCCTTACGCCGTCGGCACGCTGATGATCGCGCCGCCGGAATGGTCGCAAGTCGCCGACCCCAAGATCGTGCAGGCCTTCAGCGCTAAGAACATCGTGCCGGACGGCTACACGCTGCCGTCCTATGCCGCAGTCGAGGTCGCCAAGGCCGCGCTGACCAGCGCGGAAAGCTCAGGCCAGCCGCTCGGCGAAGCGCTGACAGGCCATGATTTCGCGACAGCGATCGGCACCATCCGCTTCGACGACAAGGGCGACCTCAGCCAGAACCCGTTCCGCCTCTTCCGCTTCGACGGCACGCATTTCGTTCAGCTGGAGGACAAGTGATGTTCCGCACCGGACTGCGCAATCTGATCACCGACGTTGCGGGCCTCCGTGTTGGCAATGCCATCGACCCAAGGCTGAAATCCGGGGTCACCGTGGTGCTGTGCGATGAACCCGCCGTGGCTGGAGTCCAGGTGCTGGGCGGCGCGCCGGGCACGCGAGAGACCGACCTGCTCGAGCCGCAGAATTCGATCGCGACCATCCATGCCGTCGTCCTGTCCGGCGGCTCGGCCTTCGGCCTCGACGCCGCCTCGGGCGTGCAGGCGGCGTTGCGCGAGAAGAACATCGGCGTCGAGGTAGGTGGCTTTCGCGTGCCGATCGTGCCGGCTGCGATCCTGTTCGACCTGCGCAATGGCGGTGACAAGGATTGGGGCCGTTATCCGCCCTATCGCGAGCTTGGTTATGAGGCCGTGCAGGCGGCGACCGTGGATTTCGCCATCGGCACGGCGGGCGCCGGCACCGGCGCGCTCACCTTCGGACTGAAGGGCGGCCTGGGCTCCGCCTCGACCGTGCTCGACAGCGGCGTCACAATCGGCGCGCTCGCCGCCGTCAACCCGACCGGCTCGGTGACGGTCGGCCGCAGCCGCCATTTCTGGGCGGCGCCCTTCGAGATCGACGAAGAGTTCGGCGGCCTGGGCTATCCCGATCCCATGCCCGAAGACGCCAGGAAGATCCTGCTGAAATACCGCGACAGGCGCGTCGGCGGACATGAAGAAGCCGGCAGCACCACCATCGCCGTCATCGCCACGGACGCCGTGCTGACCAAGGCCGCGGCCAAGCGGCTGGCGATTTCGGCGCATGACGGCTTTGCCCACGCCATCTGGCCGACCCATACGCCGGCGGACGGCGATCTGGTGTTTGCGCTGGCGACCGGGAGGAGCGGCATCGAGCTAGGCGCGGATGCCGCGATCGACCTGTTCGCGGCGGCGGGCGCGACCATGGCGCGCGCCATCAGCCGCGGCGTGCACGCCGCGACACCCGCCGACGGCGATCTGTTCCCCGTCTGGTCGTCGCGCTGATTGGCTCGGCGCCGATCAGGTCGGATCGGACCTTTCTTCCTCGAAGACGACGGCGACATCGGAATTCGCGGAAAGCCATACCTTCTGCGCGTCGATCTCTGCGACCAGGGCGAGCGAAATATAGTGGTGATGGCCCTTGTGCGAGCCCATGCCGCTGTCGGCCTTGGTCAGCTTGATCCGGTCACCCTCGACCTTGTCGACGGTGCCGATATGGACGCCATCGGCGCCGATCACTTCCATATGTCCGCGTATCTTGCTGATGTCGGTGCTCATGCTGGTTTCTCCGCTGGATGTGCCCTTTCGGATGCGAGACGGCCGACAATAACAAATGAACGCCGGATTGGATGCATCGCACGGCACGTGTCGTTCACCATGGCGTGATAGGCATGAATTCACCTCCACGCCGCTCACCGTGCTCTACCAGTTTCCCGGGCTTGGCGTGCGGGCCTATTTTCCGGCGGGTTTGCGGCACTTGTCGGGCCAGCATCTGGTTTGCGCGGCAAGCGGCGTTGAGCATTTGGCCCGCCTCTGTTAGGACGCGACCGACGCTTCTCCCAGGCAGGACAGAAAACAGATGATCCCTCGCTATTCCCGACCGGAAATGGTCGCCATCTGGTCGCCCGAAACCCGATTCCGCATCTGGTTCGAGATCGAGGCGCATGCCTGCGATGCGCTGGCCGAGCTTGGCGTCATTCCGAAGGAAGCGGCAAGGACCATCTGGGAAAAAGGCGGCGCGGCCAAATTCGACGTCGCCAAGATCGACGACATCGAGCGCGTCACCAAGCATGACGTCATCGCGTTCCTCACCCATCTCGCCGAATTCGTCGGACCGGACGCCCGCTTCATCCACCAGGGGATGACCTCGTCGGACGTGCTCGACACTTGCCTTGCCGTGCAACTGACCCGCGCCAGCGACATCCTGCTAGCCGACATCGATGCTCTTCTTGCAGCGCTGAAGCGCCGCGCCTTCGAGCACAAGGACACCGTCACCATCGGCCGCAGCCACGGCATCCATGCCGAGCCGACCACTTTCGGCGTCAAGCTGGCGCAAGCCTATGCCGAGTTCTCGCGCTGCCGCGAGCGGCTGGTGCACGCGCGGGAGGACATCGCCACCTGTGCGATCTCCGGCGCCGTCGGCACCTTTGCCAACATCGAGCCCTATGTCGAAGAGCATGTGGCGGCAAAGCTTGGGCTGAAGCCGGAGCCGGTGTCGACGCAGGTCATCCCGCGCGACCGGCATGCCATGTTCTTTGCCACGCTGGGCGTGGTCGCCTCGTCAGTCGAACGCCTGGCCGTCGAGATCCGCCATTTGCAGCGCACCGAAGTGCTTGAAGCTGAAGAGTATTTCTCCCCGGGCCAGAAGGGCTCGTCGGCCATGCCGCACAAGCGCAATCCGGTGCTGACCGAAAACCTCACCGGCCTTGCGCGGATGGTGCGGTCGATGGCCCTGCCTGCCATGGAAGACGTGGCGCTCTGGCATGAGCGCGACATTTCGCATTCCTCGGTCGAGCGCATGATCGGGCCGGACGCGACGGTGACGCTGGATTTCGCGCTGGCGCGCCTCACCGGCGTCATCGACAAGCTGCTCGTCTATCCCGAGAACATGGAGAAGAACCTCAACAAGTTCCACGGGCTGGTGCATTCGCAGCGCGTGCTTCTGGCGCTCACCCAGGCCGGCCTGTCACGCGAGGACGCCTACCGCCTGGTGCAGCGCAACGCGATGAAAGTCTGGGAGCACGGCGCCGATTTCCTCAAGGAACTGCTGGCCGACAAGGACGTGAGAGCAGCCCTCTCCGAAGCCGAGATCCGCGAGAAATTCGACCTCGGCTACCACACCAAGCATGTCGACACGATCTTCAGGCGGGTGTTTGGGGAAGCGTAACCCTCCTCTCCCCGTTCACGCGGGGAAAGAAGCTGTCGCCCACCTCAGATCATCTCTTCCCAGGCACGGTCCTGATAACCGTGCCCCACGGATCCTCACGGCTTATCTCCTCCTGAACATTGTCCGAGCGCATCTCGACCCAGGCCAAGCCCGCGCGAGACGGATCGCGCCTTCCCGCACCGGCGCTCTGCCAGGCATTGGCGCCGATATGGTGGTGGTAATGACCGGACGACAGGAACACTGCCTGGCTGCCATATTTGGCAACGGTGTCGAAGCCGAACTGATCATGCCACCAGGCCTCCGCATCCTCCGGCCGGCCGACGCGCAGATGCACGTGGCCGACAATGGTGTTTTCCGGCGCGCCCTGCCAGCCGGCATCGCCCGTCGGCACGCTCCCCACTACTGCCGGCAGGTTGAGCCGCTCGGTCGCCATGGCGACCTTGTCGCCGTTCCATTTCCAGTCCTGCGGGCGGCGGTCGGCATAGATCTCGATGCCGTTGCCTTCCGGATCGGTCAGATAGAGCGCCTCGCTGACCAGATGGTCCGAGGCGCCCTCGATGCCGATGCGATTGGCGGCGGCGTGGCTGATCCAGCGGCCAAGGTCCGCTCGCGACGGCAACAGGAAAGCGGTGTGGAAAAGGCCGGCGCCGCGCGGATCGTCGGGCTTCGCCGAAGCATCCTGCTCAAGCACCAGCAACGGCCGGTTGGCGGCGCCAAGCGTGATCGCGCCGTCGGCACGGCTCAGTTCCTGCAGACCGACGACGGCGCGGTAATAGGCGGCCAAGCTCTCGGCATCGCGCGCCTTCAACCCAACGCGCGAAACACTGACCGGGGTGGTCGCGGCAAAAGGCAGTTCGCTCATCAGCTTCTCCATCCGGCAGGCGCTGGTTCCCAACATGAGATCTCCAGGCAACCGGCTCTCCTTCCCTTCAGATCGTCCATTGCGATCGTTCACACAAGGCAGCAAGAATCGAACAAGTTGTTCACGATTGTGATCGTATCGATATGTCCGACAGGGTTGCAGCCGGCAAGGCCGCTCGCTACATCCGCGCCATGAAAGTCAAAGACGCAGATATTCTGATCGTGCCGGGCTACACCAATTCCGGTCCCGAACATTGGCAGACCCGCTGGCAGTCGAAACTGTCGACGGCCCGCCGAGTCGAGCAGGCGGAATGGACCAAGCCCGTGCGCGAGGAATGGACGGCGAGTGTGGCTAACGCCGTCAACGAGGCCGAGCGGCCCGTGGTGCTCGTTGCGCATTCGCTTGGCGTCGCGGCGGCGGTGCAGGCCATCCCGCAATTCAGGAAGCCGGTCGCCGGCGCCTTCTTCGTCGCGCCGCCCGATGTCGCCAATCCGGAAATCAGGCCGAGGCACCTGATGACCTTCGGCCCTTATTCGCGCGATCCCCTGCCCTTCCCCTCGATCGTGATCGCCAGCCGCAACGACCCGTTCTGCGCCTTCGAGGTCGCCGAGGATATTGCCGCCGCGTGGGGATCGCTCTTCATCGACGCCGGCGAGGCCGGCCATCTCAACCACGATGCCGGCTTCGGCCCGTGGCCCGAGGGTTCGATGACCTTCGCCAAATTCCTGACGGAACTGAAGCAGCCCTGAGACGACCCAAGGTGTGTTGAGATTCAGGTCGGGCCGAGTCGAAAATGGCGGTTTCCGAGAACCGGAGCGGAGCGTACTTGAAGTACGTGAGCACCGAAAGCGCAGGAAACCGGCATTTGCAGGCCGGCCTCACCTGAATATCAGCACGCCTTAGGCGCCGATGGAATCCCGCATGCTCTTCAAAAGGGTCTTCGCGCCGAGCGAGATCAGCGTGTGGTCCGAGCCCATGGCGAGCAGCCGGTAGCCCATAGACACCACGCGGCCGGCAATCGCCGGCTCGATGACGTAGATCGCCGCATGCTTTCCGGCTTTGCGCGTCCGCTCGGCGATCGAAGCAACCGTCTCCATCATGCTTTCAAGCGTCGAATTGACGGTCGTTCCGTTCGACCAGGCGATTGAAAAATCCGAAGGTCCGACGAAGATGCCGTCGATGCCGGGCGTGTCGAGGATACCCTCGAGCGCCTCGAATGCCGCCCGTGTCTCGACCATCGCGAAGGCCATTGTGCGCTGGTTCGAATCGCGCAGCCATTCGGCATGGTCGCCCTTGCCGTGGCGCGGGAATGCGTAAGTCGGCCCCCAGGAGCGCTCGCCCATGGGCGGATATTTCATCGCGGCGGCGAACTGCCGTGCGTCGGCCACCGAGTTCACCATCGGCGCAATCACTGCCTCAGCCCCGAAATCGAGCGCGCGACTCGCCATGTCGAAGCGCCCGACCGGAATGCGCACCAGCGCCGGCTTGTTGGCAGCGAGCACCGGCGCGAGACCGCGCAGCACGCTGTCCTCATGGTGGCCGCCATGCTGCATGTCGAGGGTGACGGCGTCGAAATCCTGCTTGGCGATGATCTCCACCGTCAGCGCGTCCGGCACCCCGGACCAAGCGGTGAACAGCGTTTCGTCGGCGACCAGGCGGGATTTGAGCGACATCGGACCTTCCTTGATGACAACCCGCAGTTTCAGCCGGAAACGACGGCAAAGGCAAAGAAAAACCGCCCGGTTTGGCCGGGCGGTCGATTGGTCCAGCTAGAATCCGGCCTCAGGCATTCTTGATCTGCTCGATCGCCTGGGCCATCAACTCGTCCATGGTGCGGCGGATCTGATGGTCGGACTGGTTGACGCCGGAGGCATCGAAATCCTTGCGAATCTTGCGGAAGACGTCATGGTCGCCCGCTTCCTCGATGTCGGAGACGACCACTTCCTTGGCATACGCTTCGGCATCGGCGCCGAACTTGCCCAGCTTCTCGGCGGCCCAGAGGCCAAGGGCCTTGTTGCGCCGTGCCGCGGCCTTGAAGCGAAGCTCCTCGTCGAAGGCGAATTTGCGCTCAAAGCCCTCTTCGCGGTCTTTCATGCTGCTCATGGCGTCCCTCCGATCAATCCGATTCGCGTTCGCGGTGAATATGTGTGATGGGCAAGCACAAATCAAAAGGCCGCGACCCGGTCAATATACTTCGTCGCATGCTGCGCTGCGGCATTTCAATCCCGAAAGCGGTTGATTCGCCGGATTTGGCGATTGAGCAAACCAGGCGATTGCGATAACACCGGCATTGAACGCCACCGTCGCCATACTAATTTAGGCAGACGGACAGGAACCGGTCATTTGCCGCCTGCCCGCAGACCCAGAGAAAAATCAAATGAAAAATCGCCGCCGCATCTACGAAGGCAAGGCCAAGATCCTCTATGAGGGACCTGAGCCGGGCACGCTGATCCAGTTCTTCAAGGACGATGCCACCGCCTTCAACAAGAAGAAACATGAAGTGGTCGATGGCAAGGGCGTGCTCAACAACCGTATTTCCGAGCACATTTTCAACCACTTGAACCGCATGGGAATCCCGACCCACTTCATCCGCCGGCTCAACATGCGCGAGCAGTTGATCAAGGAAGTCGAGATCATCCCGCTCGAGGTCGTCGTGCGCAATGTCGCCGCCGGCTCGTTGTCAAAGCGCCTCGGCATCGAGGAAGGCACGGTGCTGCCGCGCTCGATCATCGAGTTCTATTACAAGGCCGACGCGCTCGACGATCCGATGGTGTCGGAAGAGCACATCACGGCCTTCGGCTGGGCGAGCCCGCAGGAGATCGACGACATCATGGCGTTGGCCATCCGTGTCAACGACTTCCTTTCCGGCCTGTTCCTCGGCGTCGGCATCCAGCTCGTCGACTTCAAGATCGAGTGCGGCCGCCTGTTCGAGGGCGACATGATGCGCATCGTCGTCGCCGACGAGATCTCGCCCGATTCCTGCCGGCTGTGGGACGTCGCCACCCAGGACAAGCTCGACAAGGACCGCTTCCGCCGCGATATGGGCGGCCTGGTCGAGGCGTATCAGGAGGTTGCCCGCCGTCTCGGCATCATCAACGAGAACGAGCCGCCGCGCCCGACGGGTCCGGTCCTCGTCGCCTCTTCCGATGCGCCCAAGGGCCTGAAGCACTAAATACCGACGGGCCTGCCGGATTATCGCAGGTCCACCGCCTGATCCATCACTTAGGAGTATCGATGAAAGCCCGCATCACCGTGACCCTCAAGAACGGCGTCCTCGACCCGCAGGGCAAGGCGATCGAGCATGCCCTCTCTGGATTGGGCTTCGACGGCGTCGGTCAGGTCCGCCAGGGCAAGGTGTTTGACATCGAGCTCACCGGAACTGACAAGGCCAAGGCCGAAGCCGATCTCAAGGCCATGTGCGACAAGCTTCTGGCGAACACGGTGATTGAGAATTACGCGGTGGAGATCGCCTGACAATGAAATCAGCCGTCGTCCTCCTGCCTGGCCTCAACCGCGACCGCGACATGATCGCGGCGCTGACCAAGATTTCCGGCCAGGCGCCGGCGACTGTGTGGCAGACCGACACCGAAATCCCCGATGTCGACCTGATCGCCATTCCCGGCGGCTTCTCGTTCGGCGACTATCTGCGCTGCGGCGCGATCGCGGCGCGCATGCCGGTGATGCGAGCGGTCGCCGAAAAGGCCGCCAAGGGCGTGCCCGTCATCGGCGTCTGCAACGGCTTTCAGATCCTGGTCGAGGCGGGACTGCTGCCCGGCGCGCTGATGCGCAACGCCTCACTGAAATTCGTCTGCCGTCAGGTGAAGCTCGAGATCGCCAACGCCAACACCATGTTCACCCGGCACTACAAGCCGGGGCAGATCATCCGCTCACCGGTTGCACATCACGACGGCAACTACTTCGCCGACGCCGAGACGCTCGCCCGGCTCGAAGGCGAAGGCCAGGTCGTGTTCCGCTATGCGGAAGGCACCAATCCCAATGGCTCGATCAACGACATTGCCGGCATCGTCAACGACAAGGGCAATGTGCTTGGCCTGATGCCGCATCCTGAAAACCTGATCGAAGCGGCGCATGGCGGCAATGACGGCCGGGCGCTGTTCGAAAGCGCCCTCGGCATCGCGGCTTGATCCTTTAATATGCTATCGGAACGCTGGGGCGGACTGACCATGAGACTGACGATCGCTCGCCTTGCTCTCCTGGCCGTCTCCGGGCTCGCCTTGGCTTCCTGCCAGTCCAGCCCCAAGACGACGCCTGTTCCCTCAGGCAAGAGCGCCTCGCTGCTTGCAATGGAACAGGTCGCCATCTCGGCGCATAAATGCTGGATCGCCAGCAAGGATCCGGCCTTCAAGGCCTATCAAATGGCCAACGAGCTCAACTCCTACAGCGGCACGCCGCGCTTCCTGCTCGTTCCCGCCAAGCATTATGGCGGCAAGCCGCTGCTGGTCGTGCAGGCGCAGGGCAACTCCAGCCGCGTCGACGTCTTTGGGCCACTGATGAACGAGCCGCTCGGCGCGCGCATCAGCGCGGACATCGCCCGCTGGCAGGCAGGCAACCCGTCCTGCGCGGCTGCTGCGTGAACCTGCCATGAGCCGGTTCCTGCAGATGGCGGGACTGGTTATCGGGCTTATCGGGCTCTTCTTGCAGGCCGCGATCACCATTCCGGCGTCGATGGCCGCCGGGCGCAGCCTGCTCGGCTCGATCGTCTTTCTCTTCAGCTTCTTCACCATCTTGACCAACATCGCCGCTGTGATGGTGCATGCTTCACTGCTGTCGCCCAGCGGCTTTGCCTGGTTCCCGGCCTTCGCCGGGCAGCGCATTCGCGCCGGCATCGCCGTCGCCATCACGCTGGTCTTCATCGTCTACGCGACCGTGCTGGCCGGGCTTTGGCAACCACAGGGCCTGTTCCTGCTTTGCGACATCCTGCTCCACTATGTCACGCCGTTCATCTTCGTCGTGTGGTGGCTCACTTCGGGCGCCGACGGCAGCACGCGCTGGCGCGATATCTCCTGGTGGATGATCTATCCGCTCGCCTATCTCGCCTACGCGCTGATACGCGGGTACTTCGCCGGCGAAGTACCCTACCCGTTCCTCGACGTGGCCAAGAATGGCGCGGCCAGCGTCGCCGTTTCGGCTGTGGCCGTCACCACCCTGTCCATCGGTTTGAGCGTGCTTGCCGTGCTGATCGATCACGGCATCGGCCGGTTGCGCGGAAAATCCGCAACCCGCGTCCAATCGGGCCGCCGATAGAGCAATTCCAGAAAAAGTGTGAGCGGTTTTCCTTCCGGAATTGCGCAAAAACAACGGGATAGTGCGTTCACCGTTTCTGTGAAACGGTGAGACGCGCTAGGTCATCACTCCCAGAATGACCTGATGCCTTCGCGGTGGGCGTCGCAGCGCGAGATGCCGATATCCTTGAGCTGCTCGTCCGTCATCTCCAGCAGCGCGAGGCGGCCGCGCCGCCGCTCGAGCATGCGGTCAATCTGCCTGGCGATGGAACGGAGAACAACCACCATCCGGCCGACAAAGCCGCGATGGGCCAAGGGCTCGGCCTGCGCGCCAAAAGCCCGGGGAGCGTAGCGGATTGTCTTGATTGTATCCATTGTCGTTCTGCCTTGTCTCGATTGTACCTTTCCAATCGCAGACTCGATATGAATTGACTCATCACACGTTGCAATATAGAAAATTGTCACCATGACAAATTGGCTCCCTGACCTCTCCACTGGCTCCGGTCCGCTCTATCAGCGCCTAGCTGACAGCATTGAGTCGGATATCGACAAGGGCGTCATCGACGCCGGTGCGAAACTGCCGCCGCAACGTGATCTCGCCTATGACATCGGCACGACTGTCGGCACCATCGGCAGGGCCTATCAGCTGCTGCGTGAACGAGGTCTGGTGAGCGGCGAGGTCGGTCGCGGCACCTATGTGCTTGGCCAGCGCGCCGAAGCCCCGAAACCTGACGTCGAATCTGGCTTACAAGGCACACGCCCCATCGACGCGCCGAGCGGCAAGCTGCGCTTCGACAGCACCGCCGCGCCCGATGTCGGCCAAGGTGCCGTGATTGCCGACATCCTGGCGCGCACTGCCCAGGAACATCCGTACGAAATATCGAGCTACACGCGCGATTTTCCCGAACGCTGGTACGAGGCAGGCAGCCGCTGGTTAGCGCGCAATGCTTTCCGCCCCTCGCCCGATTCGATCGTGCCGACGCTGGGCACCCATGCCGCGGTCATGGCGGCGATCGCGGCCCTGACCATGCCCGGCGACTACGTGGTCTTCGAGCACCTCACCTATTCGCAGATCGCACGCAGCGCGGGGTTGATCGGACGACGCATCGCGCTGGTTTCGACCGACGACAATGGCATCGACCCCGATGATTTCGAGCGCGTCTGCGCGCAGAAACACCCAAAGGTCATGTTCCTGATGCCGACCGCGAAGAACCCGACGCTGGTGACGTTGTCGGCGGAGCGGCGCCAGGCGATCGCGAAAATCGCGCGCGAATACAATGTCGCGTTGATCGAGGATGACCTTTACGGCGAGCTCACTGACGATCCGACTCCGCTGCTGGCCGAATATGCGCCCGAGCGCACCATCGTCGCAGGCGGCCTGTCGAAGTCGGTTGCGGCTGGCGTGCGCGGCGGGTGGCTTTCCTGCCCGCCGGCCTACCGTCACCGCATCCGTGTCGCCCATAAGATGATGACCGGCGGCTTGCCCTTCCTGCTGGCCGAAGTCGGCACGCGGCTGGTGACGTCGGGCCAGGCGGGCGAGATCCGCAAGCGCTGCATTGCCGAAATCCAGGCGCGCCTCGCTATCGTGCGAGACGTGCTGGCAGGATTCGACTTCAAGGCGAGGGACAACGTGCCCTTCGCCTGGCTGACCCTGCCCGATCCATGGCTGTCCGGCACCTTCAAGAATGCCTGCCTGGCGCAAGGCGTGCTGATCGACGACGAGGACGAGTTCAAGGCCGGCCGCTCCGAGCAGGTCTTTCACGGCGTGCGCTTCGGCGTCTCGCAACCGCGGCAAAGCAAGGATGTCGCCGGCGGCGTCGCCGTCATCCGCCGCCTGCTCGACGAAGGCCGCGCCGGCTACGACAGTTTTTCCTGATCGAGCCTCGGGCTCCGGGCCTGCGCATCACCGGCAGGCGCAGTTTTCCGGCATTTTCGTCATCCTATGGGGTGTATCGCGCGAAAAGCTTGCGATAAGAGGAGGACTCGAAAACTCCCCTTTCCCACGGACAAAAATCGCCGCTCATGACCATTTCCAATTCCGTGCCGATCACCCCTGAGCTCGTCGCCGCGCACGGCCTGAAGCCCGACGAATACCAGCGCATCCTCGATCTGGTCGGACGCGAGCCAAGCTTCACCGAGCTCGGCATCTTCTCGGCGATGTGGAACGAGCACTGCTCCTACAAGTCTTCGAAGAAATGGCTGCGCACCCTGCCGACCAGCGGACCGCAGGTGATCCAGGGTCCAGGCGAGAATGCTGGCGTGGTCGATATCGGCGACGGCGATTGCGTCGTCTTCAAGATGGAGAGCCACAACCACCCCTCCTACATCGAGCCCTATCAGGGCGCGGCAACCGGCGTCGGCGGCATCCTGCGCGACGTCTTCACCATGGGCGCGCGGCCGGTTGCGGCGATGAACGCGCTGCGCTTCGGCGCGCCGGACCATCCCAAGACCCGGCATCTGGTCGCCGGCGTGGTTTCGGGCGTGGGTGGCTACGGCAATTCCTTCGGCGTGCCGACGGTCGGCGGCGAGGTCAATTTCGATGCCCGTTACAACGGCAACATCCTGGTCAACGCCTTCGCGGCGGGCCTTGCCAAGACCAACGCCATCTTCCTGTCGCAGGCCAAGGGCGTCGGCCTGCCGGTGGTCTATCTCGGTGCCAAGACCGGACGCGACGGCGTCGGCGGCGCCACCATGGCCTCGGCCGAGTTCGACGACAAGATCGAGGAGAAACGCCCGACCGTGCAGGTCGGCGATCCCTTCACCGAGAAATGCCTGCTGGAAGCCTGCCTTGAATTGATGGCGTCGGGCGCTGTCATCGCCATCCAGGACATGGGTGCCGCCGGTCTCACCTGCTCGGCCGTCGAGATGGGCGCCAAGGGCGATCTCGGCATCGAGCTCGATCTCGACAAGGTGCCTGTGCGCGAGGAGCGCATGAGCGCCTATGAAATGATGCTGTCGGAAAGCCAGGAACGCATGCTGATGGTGCTTCGCCCCGAAAAGGAAAAGGAAGCCGAGGCGATTTTCCGCAAATGGGGGCTCGACTTCGCCATCGTCGGCAAGACCACCGACGATCTGCGCTTCCGCGTCATCCATCAGGGCGACGAGGTCGCCAATCTGCCGATCAAGGAGCTGGGCGACCAGGCGCCGGAATATGACCGTCCCTGGGTCGAGGCGAAGAAGCCGGCGCCGCTGGCCGCGAACGATGCGCCCAAGGCCGATGTCGCCGACGCGCTGCTCAAGATGCTGGGCGGACCGGACCTCTCCTCGCGCCGCTGGGTGTGGGAGCAGTATGACACGCTGATCCAGGGCAATTCGCTGCAGCTTCCCGGCGGCGACGCCGGCGTGGTGCGCGTCGAGGGCCATCCGACCAAGGCGCTCGCCTTCTCCTCCGACGTCACGCCGCGCTACTGCGAGGCCGACCCATACGAAGGCGGCAAGCAGGCCGTGGCCGAATGCTGGCGCAACCTGACCGCCACCGGCGCGCTGCCGCTCGCCGCCACCGACAATCTCAATTTCGGCAATCCCGAACGGCCCGAGATCATGGGCCAGTTCGTCGGCGCCGTTAAGGGCATCGGCGATGCCTGCCGCGCGCTCGGCTTCCCGATCGTCTCCGGCAATGTCTCGCTCTACAACGAAACCAATGGCCGCGGCATCCTGCCGACGCCGACCATCGGCGGCGTTGGGCTGATTGCCGACTGGTCGAAGATGGCCCGCATCGGCTTTGCCGCCGAGGGCCAGATGATCGTGCTGGTGGGCGCGCCACCGAGCTGGGGCAGCCATCTCGGCCAGTCGATCTATATGCGCGACATCCATGGCCGCGCCGACGGTCCGCCGCCGCCCGTCGATCTCGCGCATGAAAAGCGCGTCGGTGACCATGTGCGCGCGCTGATCGCTTCGGGCATAGTCACCGCCGCCCATGACGTCTCCGACGGCGGCTTGGCGATAGCGCTGGCCGAAATGGCGATGGCCTCCGGCATCGGCGCCACCATCCCGGGGCTCACCGGCACCGATCCGATCCCGGTCTGGTTCGGCGAGGACCAGGGCCGCTACCTGCTGACGCTGTCGACTGATCCGCAAAGCGGCGAATGGGATAGGATCCGCCAGGAGCAGGACAAGCTCGGCATCTTCGCCCCCTGGATCGGCACGACTGGCGGACGCGAATTGAAGCTGGGTGACGCACGGCCGATCCCGGTGAGCGAGCTGAAGGCCGCCCATGAAGGCTGGTTCCCGCGCTTCATGGACTAGGCCAGTTGACCAGAAGCATGTCTCCCGAAAGTGTGCAGCGGTTTCGGGAAGAAGACATGCTTGCGACAAAAGACCTAAATCATGTCGCATAAATCCTTTTTTGTGCGACATGATTTACCCGCCAGGGCCCTGGTTGCAGTCGTCTTCTGGCCGTCCCTGTTCTTCTTCTGGTTCCTCGGCCCGTTCGTTTTCCGGCTGCTGTCGACCACCTCGAGCGAGGTCTGTCCGCGGCTGGAAACCCGCGCCGAGTTCCTTGCCGCGGCCAACGCCGCTTTGCCGATGCTCGTCCTGCAGACACTGATCTACGCGGTTCCGGTCGTCTGCCTGGTGCTGTGGGATAGGCTCGCGCCGCAGCCGGCGCGGACACGACATATCGCGACCTGCATCAAGCTCTTCCTCGTTGCCGCGATCATCGGAGTGACTTGGGACTATGGCTCGTCTCTGGTCTGCGATGGCTATGGCCAACCCTTCTTCTCGTCCGGCTGGCGAATGACGAGCTATCTTCCGATCGTGGGCCTGCTGATCAACATTCCGCTCTACATACTGACCTTCAGCCTTGGCCGGGCCTTCTCGACCCGCGATGACATCACCGAGGACGGCGTAGTCCATTCGAAGCAGGATAATTCTTAGGCCGTTGTCGCGGACAGAACGGCTTCAATCCGGGCCGGAAAGGCTTTAGGCTCGCGAGTCAGATCATACCGGTGCTGCCTAGCTGCCCGTGCACGAGACAGGATTTTGCCATGGCAATGGATGCCCACGACATCGAAAAACTGATCAAGCAAGGCATTCCAGACGCCAAGGTGACGATCCGTGATCTCGCCG
Source organism: Mesorhizobium sp. (assembly GCA_004020875.1). Lineage (GTDB taxonomy): Bacteria > Pseudomonadota > Alphaproteobacteria > Rhizobiales > Rhizobiaceae > Mesorhizobium. The sequence goes on along the minus strand of SAPZ01000004.1, from coordinate 271,180 downwards.
GCGACGGCGACCATTACGCAGCCGAAGTGGTGGCCGAGAGTTTCCGCGGCAAGAGCCGTGTCCAGCAGCACCAGATGGTCTATGACGCGCTGAAGGGCAATATGGGCGGCGTGCTGCATGCGCTGGCGCTGCAGACCAGCGTCCCGGACTGAGCGCATCGCCCTCAGGGTTTGGCCCAAAATCGCGTTATCCCTTGCGCCATTCAAGTAGCGTCACGGCTAACGTCTTGTTTCAGCCACCCTATGGGTTTATTTGATGGACATGTTTCGAGCCTGACTCCCACAGGCGTGAAAAGGATTGTCCATGACCGGCATCAGCGACTACATCGACAATGAAGTGAAGAGCAACGACGTCGTGCTCTTCATGAAGGGCACGCCCGGCTTCCCGCAATGCGGGTTCTCCGGCCAGGTGGTGCAGATCCTCGATTACATCGGGGCCGACTACAAAGGCGTGAACGTGCTCGACTCGGCCGAACTGCGCCAGGGCATCAAGGACTACTCCAACTGGCCGACCATCCCGCAGCTCTATGTGAAGGGCGAATTTGTCGGCGGTTGCGACATCGTGCGTGAGATGTTCCAGGCTGGCGAGCTGCAGGACTTCCTGGTCGAAAAGGGCGTCAGCGTGAAAGGCGCTGCCTGATTCAATCTTGCTCGCCGGCGCAGAGGCTGACCCTCCGGCCGGCAAGCATCGCCCGGGGCCGCCCCACCTCGGCAATTATGAACCCGCATCGCGGGGATGAGACGAACCAGCGCGCCGGCAAGCCGGCGCTTGTTCGTTTGAAAGATCGGACTTTGCCGTGGACAAGCAGGTAGAAGCGTCGCAACGGGCAAGCAGTTTGCCCATTCCGCGCTGGGAATTCATCGCGCTGTGCGCAGCGCTGATGGCGCTCAACTCCCTGGCAATCGACATCATGTTGCCTGCGCTGCAGCAGATCGGCGCCTCGCTTGGCGTCGAGAGCGAGAACCACCGCCAATATGTCATCACCGCCTATATGCTTGGCTTTGGCGGCGGACAGCTTTTGTTCGGTCCCATTTCGGATCGCTTCGGACGCCGCGCGCCACTGGTCTTTGGCCTGGTTGTCTATGTCGTGGCCGCGGCTGCCGCCGCCATTGCGCCCGGTTTCGCTCTGTTGCTGACTTGGCGTCTCATCCAGGGCATCGGTGCGGCCGCAACCCGCGTCATCGCCGTCTCGATCGTGCGCGACACGTTCGAAGGCCGGCGTATGGCCGAGGTGATGTCGCTGATCTTCATGGTGTTCATGGCCATCCCCGTCATCGCGCCGGGCATCGGCCAGTTCGTGATGCTGTTTGCCACCTGGCACTGGATTTTCGTGACCATGGCCATCGGCGCGCTGATCGTTTCGACCTGGGCTCTGCTGCGCCTGCCGGAGACGCTGCATGCGGAATATCGCCGGCCGCTCACGGTAAGCTCGGTCGTCGGCGGCTTCCGCATCGTGCTCACCAACCGGCTTACGCTTTGCTATGCCTTCGCCAGCACCTTCATCTTCGCCGCCATGTTCGGCTTCATCAGCTCGGCGCAGCAGATCTACATCGACATCTTCCATGTCGGCGAATTGTTCCCGCTGATCTTTGCCGGTGTCGCCGCCGTGCTTGCCTTCTCCAACTATCTCAATTCGCGGTTGGTCGGACAGATTGGCATGCGCCGCCTGTCGCAGGGCGCGCTGCTCATCTTCCTGTGCATCAGCCTTGCCTGGCTGGTCGTTTCGTTGGAGATGCAGATGCCGCTCTGGCTCTTCATCACCTTCTTTGCGGGCGCGATGCTGCCGTTCGGCGGTCTTGGCGCGAATTTCAACGCTCTGGCCATGGAGCCGCTCGGCGAGCTCGCCGGCACGGCGGCATCCATCCTTGGCTTCATGCAGACTTTTCTCGGCGCCCTGATCGGCGCGGCGATCGGCCAGGCTTACAACGGCACGGTCACGCCTCTGGCTGCGGGCTTCTGCAGCGTCTCGGTCGCGGCGTTGTTGATGATCCTGATCGCCGAGCGGGGCAGGATGTTCCGGCCCCACAATCCCCCTGTTTCGGGGCACGTCACCGATCTGCATTAGGTTGTCGTGGCTGGCGGTTGCCGGCCGGGGCGCGGTTTATTCCTATTCGGCCCAGAGCTCGCGGCGCAACTCGTCCCAGCTTTGCTTGTCCGGCGCGACCAGCAGGCCGCCGTCGACATGCGACGGCAGGTAGGCGCTGCCGTCGACGCGCGCGACATGGCCGCCGGCTTCCTGATGGATCAGCGCGCCCGCCAGATGATCCCAGGGCATCAGCTTGTTGTAGAGCACGAAATGCGCGTGGCCGCTCGCAAGCAGCCGATATTCATGCGCCGCGCATCGATAGGCGAATTGCGACAGCGTCTTGGTCTGGTTGCGGGCGAGCCGCGAGCGCTCAGGCTCTTCGAGGAACTGCCAGGAAACCGCGCCGGTCATCTGCGACATCGGCACCGGCGCCGCGACGCGGACCTTCTCCAGCGCGCCATGCGCGTGGCGGATATGGCTGCCCGCGCCCTTGGCGCCGATCAGCCAATCCTTGCCGACCGGATCGTGGATAATGCCGGCGACGGTCTCGCCATTGACGACGACGCCGGCCATGACGCCGAACAGCGGCACGCCGGAGGCGAAGTTGAAAGTGCCGTCGACCGGATCGATGACGAAGGCAAGCGCGGCATCGCCAAGGCCCGACAGCAGCGCCGGATTGTCGGAGCAGGCCTCCTCGCCGACCACCATGGCGTCGGGATAGCGCTCGCGCAGCCGGGCGGTGATCAACCTTTCGGCGTTGACGTCCGCCTCGGTGACGAGGTCGGCGGCGGATGTCTTCTGGCGCACGTCGCCCTCGCCCAGCCGGCGGAAACGCGGCATGATTTCGGCCGTGGCCGCTTCGGCAAGAAGGTCGGCCAGCCAGTCGATCGCGCGGTCGTCAAATGTCATCGGAAATGTCTCGTCCTGGGTTCGTGCTAGAGCATGATGCCGAAAAGGTGTGAAGCGGCTTTCGGACGACATCATGCTCTACTTCTTTGATTTAGAGCCGGATTTAGATTTCAGATCGAACAGACCTGAATTCATCCAGCTCTAGTCCCGCGAAATCGAACAGCTTCCTGTCCAGGAGATGCGAAGGCCGCACATTGGTCATGGCGCGTATCATCGTGTCCTTGCGGCCCGGCATGCGCTTCTCGATATCGTCGAGCATCGCCTTCATGGCGTTGCGCTGCAGCCCTTCCTGGCTGCCGCACAGATCGCAGGGGATGATTGGGAATTTCATGGCGTTGGCGAACCTTTCGAGGTCGGCCTCTGCGCTATAGGCGAGCGGCCGCAGCACCATGACATCGCCCTCGTCATTGAGAAGCTTGGGCGGCATGGCGGCGAGACGGCCACCATGGAACAGGTTCATGAAGAAGGTCTCGAGGATATCCTCGCGGTGGTGGCCGAGCACCAGCGCCGAACACCCCTCCTCGCGCGCAATGCGATAGAGATGGCCGCGCCGCAACCGCGAGCAGAGCGAGCAATAGGTGCTGCCCTCGGGCAATTTGTCGGTCACCACCGAATAGGTATCCTGGTATTCGATGCGATGCGCGATGCCGTTGGCGTTGAGATAGTCGGGCAGGATGTGTTTCGGGAAATTCGGCTGGCCCTGGTCGAGATTGCAGGCGAGCAGCTCAACCGGCAGCAGGCCACGCCATTTTAGGTCGAGCAGAAGCGCGAGCAGGCCGTAGGAATCCTTGCCACCCGAAAGCGCCACCAGCCAACGCTTCCCGGGCCTCACCATGGCGAAATCCTCGATCGCCTGGCGCGTCAGCCTGAGCAGCCGCTTGCGCAGCTTGTTGAACTCGACCGAGGACGGGACGTCGCGGAACAGCGGATGGAAACCGCCTTCCGCATCGTCGCCGATCGGCTCGAGGGATTTCACATCTGGCAGCATGTTCATGGTGCCGGCTCCGCGTTGTCAGCGCCCGGCTTAGCGGACCTGACCGCCAAAGAAAAGGCCGCCCCGAGAGGCGGCCTTTGATGCTGCGGCTGATTGATCCGATCAGCGCGAGTAGAATTCGACGACCAGGTTCGGTTCCATCTGCACGGCGAAAGGAACGTCCGACAGGCCCGGAACGCGGGCGAAGGTCGCGGTCATCTTGTTGTGGTCGGCTTCGATGTAGTCCGGCACGTCGCGCTCGGCGAGAGCAACCGATTCCAGCACGATGACGAGCTGCTTCGACTTCTCGCGCACCTCGATCACGTCGCCCGGCTTGCAGCGATACGAACCGATGTTGGTGCGCTTGCCGTTGACGTTGACATGGCCGTGGTTGACGAACTGACGGGCGGCGAAGATGGTCGGCACGAACTTGGCGCGATAGACGATCGCGTCGAGGCGCGACTCCAGCAGGCCGATCAGGTTCTCCGAGGTGTCGCCCTTGCGGCGGTTGGCCTCTTCATAGACCTTGCGGAACTGCTTTTCCGAAACGTCGCCATAGTGACCCTTCAGCTTCTGCTTGGCGCGCAGCTGCAGGCCGAAGTCGGAAAGCTTGCCCTTGCGGCGCTGGCCGTGCTGGCCGGGGCCGTATTCACGCTTATTGACCGGGGACTTCGGGCGGCCCCAGATGTTTTCGCCGAGACGGCGGTCGATCTTGTATTTCGCGGATTCGCGCTTGCTCATCGCATTCCCTTTCAAAACAATATACCCGAAACCCCATGGCTCCGGGTGAAGGAAACGCGCCCTCCTCTGGCCTCCGTTTTCGAGACCTGACAGGGTTTTCCACGCAACGCGACGGAAAACCCACGGGACACGTCAAAAGAAACCACCGGGCGTTGCCACCCGGTGTTGTGGGGCTGTTAAACACAGATTTAACCGCTGTCAAGCTTGTGGCTGGCGGCGCCGAGGGCAAGCTTATATCATTCCTGCGTTGCATGCGGCGCTGGATGTGGCGGAAAGTTGCATGCCGGCGACATCGGGAGCGGATGCGGCGTCTTCGGATATGAACGCCATGCACATGATGAAGCGACTGGAGCAGAGGAGTGCGAATTCCCATGAAGAAATTCTTCCTTACCCTGACCGGAGCCGCCGTTCTGGCCGGATCGATGGCGGTCATGACGCCGGAACCGGCCATGGCCAGACACTGGCATGGCCACAAGCAGGTCTGCCGCGTCGTGGTGAAGAAAAGAGTCGTCTGGCGCCACGGCCACCGCCATGTGGTGCGCTACAAAACGAGGCACTGCTGGTGGCGCCGCTAGCCGACCGCTGAGCTAATCCGGACGAGGCCCGCGGCCAACACCGCGGGCTTTTTTCATCCGATCTCGCGATTCACGACTTCTTGCTGGGCAGGCCCTTGCGCTTGGTTTCGGCGAAATCCTCGAGCTGCTTCTCGCTCATGGAGTCATACATCTCGCGCGACGCGCCTTTGAGCTCGCTCTTCTTGGTCTCGCCGCGCTTGGCGGAAAGCGCTGCGCCGGCTGCCTTTTGCTGTGCTTGCGATGTAGCGGGCATGATCGTTTCTCCTTTGCTGTCTGGAGAAACGCCGGGCTTGGGCGGGCAGTTCCGGCCACGGCAGCTCAGGTTCTTGGACCTCTCGCTATCGGCCGTAAGACCACCCGCTTGGGTGATTCTGATTGGCAGCCTTCCCGCGTCCGGAACGCCAGTGTAGGACGGCTGCATGAAATCGCTGACCGATCCCTCCCAGGCACTTTCTACCGGCCTGACAAAGATCCGCACCGAATTCCACGTGCCGGATGGATTTCCGCCGGAGGTCACGGCTGCCGCGCAGGCGGCGGCCAGGCGTGTACCCAGCCAGCATGCCGATCGCACCGCGATGCCCTTCGTCACGCTTGATCCGGCGAGTTCGACCGATCTCGACCAGGCCTTCTCAATCGAGGCCCTCGGAGGCGATCTTCTCTTGCATTATGCTATTGCCGACGTGGCCTGGTTCGTTGAGGACGGTGACGCGATTGACCTCGAAGCCTGGGACCGGGGCGAGACACTTTATTTGCCGGACGGCAAGGCCGGGCTTTACCCGCCGGCGCTTGCCGAGGCCGCGGCGAGCTTGTTGCCCGATGGACCGCGCCCTGCGGTCATCTTCACGATCCGAGTTGCCGGCGACGGCGCGGTGAAATTGGATGGCGCCGAGCGCGCCATCATCCAAAGCCGCGCCAAGCTTGCTTATGACAGCGTCAAACCCGCGGATGTTGCCGCCGGCTTTGCCGAATTGGCGCGGCGCATGGCGGCAAACGAAGAGGGCCGCGGCGCTTCGCGCGTCGACCCGCCGGAACAGGAGGTGGAGAGGCTCGCCGACGGCACGTTCCGCCTTTCGTTCAGGCCGCTGCTGCAATCCGAACAGGACAATGCAGCACTTTCGCTGGCCGCCAACATGGCTATCGCCGATGCCATGCTGGCGCACAAGACCGGGCTGTTCCGGGTGATGTCGGGGCCGGATGCATCCAAGGTGCAAAGGCTGCGCAACGCGGCGCAGGCGCTCGGCCTTTCCTGGCCGGCCTCCACCAGCCTGCGCGACTATCAGCGCACACTCGATCCGGCCGATCCGAAACAGGCCGCACTGATGCTGGAAATCCGCCGCGCGGGCAACGGCGCGTCCTACCAGCCCTACCAGGAAGGTGTTGTGCCCTGGCACGAGGCAATGGCCGCGACCTATGCGCATGCCACGGCGCCGCTCAGGCGGTTGGCCGACCGATATGTCGTGCGCTGCACGCTGGCAATCGCCAACGGCCAGCCCGTGCCGCAAGCCGTGAGCGACGCTTTCACCAGATTGCCGAAGGTAATGGGGCGAGGCGATGCCCGAGCCTCGCAGATCAACCATGCGGCTATCGACCTTGCCGAGGCGGTCATGCTCAAGGGACACGAGGGTGAGACATTCAAGGCCGTCGTCACCGACTTCGTCGATCATGGCGTGCGCGCACAGCTTGCCGACATGCCTGTCGTCGCCAACGTGAAGGCCTACGGGCTCAGGCAGGGCGACGATCTCACGTTAAGACTGGTCTCGGCCGATCCGGATCAGCGCAGCATTGTCTTCGAGCCTGCCGCGGCCTAGCGGGCGGTCAGCCCAAAGCCCTGGATCAGCCGCCGAGTGGCGAAATCCACTTTGCCGGATGTGAAGACGGCCAAATCAGGCTCGCTGTCGCCGGACGTTTCTCCAACCGGCTCGAGCAGCGACATGGCGCGCCGAGCGATCGCTTCGGCCGGATCGATCCAGTCGACCGGCCAGGGCGCGGTCTTGCGCATGCGGTTGACGAGAAACGGATAGTGCGTGCAGGCGAGCACCACGATGTCGGTGCGGTTGCCCTCGCGCTCGATGAAACAGGGCGCGATTTCGGCGCGCACGGCTTCTTCGTCGACAAAGCCCTGGCGCATATAGACTTCGGCCAACCCCGCCAGGCGGTCGCTGCCGACCAGGCGGACATGGCATTTCTGCGCCCATTTGCTGATCAGGTCGCGCGTGTACTGGCGCTTCACCGTGCCGGGCGTCGCCAGCACCGAAACAAGCCCGGATCGCGTGCGCTCGGCGGCCGGCTTGATCGCCGGCACCGTGCCGACAAAGGGATGTCCGGGGAATTTGTCGCGTAGCGCGTCGATCACCAGGGTGGATGCGGTATTGCAGGCAATCACCGAAATCGCCGGCTGGAGACGGTCGAGCAATTTGCCGAACAGCGTAAGGATGTGATCCTTGAGCGCCGGTTCCTCCCAGGCGCCGTAAGGAAAAGCCGCGTCGTCGGCGACATAGACGAAGCGGCGATCCGGCATCAGAACGCGCGCCTCGCGCAGCACAGTCAGGCCGCCAACGCCGGAATCGAACATCAGGATGGGGCGCTGGCTTGATCGATCGCTCATTATCATCCGACCGTGAAAAGCATTCGATCCGTGATGGATCGATCGCGCTTCTATCGCGGATGATCATGGTCTTGAAGAGGCGAATGCGAGCAGCTTTTGCGCAGTCTCCATCTCGTGGATTTGGAGTCGGCTTCAGATTTCAGATCGATCCAAGCTGAAATCGTTCTGCTTCAAGGCTCATTCATATCCCGCGTTTGCCGAAGCCGGCGGGGCGCGGCCTGCCGAAAGGCTGCGGCGCGGGCGGAACGCGTGCGGCTGACGCCGCGGCACGTGGCGCGGGCACAGCGGTGCGTGCAGTGCGTGTCGATGCCGGAAGCGGGCCGTCGAACTCGAAAACATCAGTCAATTCATCGATATTGCTGCCGGCGACAGGCTTCGCCCAAAGGATCGCGCACCAGAGCCCGAATATCGAAAGCCCAAGCAGGTTCAGCCCGCCCGGAATGCTCTCGGGATCGTCGAATTTGACGACCAGCAGCACGCCCGCTTGCAGAAGAGCATAGACGGCGGAAAGGGCGACATAGGCCCACAGGATCCACCGGCGTCCATTGGCGTCGCGGGTGCGGCGCGATGCGAGGTTGCCGCGCAGCACGACAAAGATGAGCGACGCAATCAGGACGGCGCCTGCCATGCCCTGCCGTGCCGGGCCCGGTCCCGAATTGATCAGTCCTTGGAAACCGATCGTGCTGACAATGCAGACAACGATCACCGCGGTTTCGGCGACGGCGAGACCGAGAGAGTAAAGGAAAAAGCGCAGTCGACCAATATTGGACGTAAACATGTGCCACTCCCACTATTGCAGCAAGGATGAGGCACAATCGAATAAAAAACGGTTACTTCAAATGCTCACAGCTTATCGATGTTAACTTTCTTCGTCTTTGGCGCGACTTCGCGCAGCCGCCGGCAGCCGCCTCGGATCATCGCCAGGCGAGCCGTCGCCGCGCGGCATGGCCGGTGAAAACCGATCGAGCGAGGAGATGATGCCGCGCAGAACCTTCAGCTCCGGCTCGGCAAAGCCCGCGCGCGTCAATACGGCGCGCAGATTGTCGACCATCTTCGGCTTCTTTTCCTCAGGACGGAAGTAACCGCGCGCTTCCAGCGCGTTCTCAAGATAGACGAACAGGCTGTGCAGTTGCTCCTTGGTGGCCGGCACCAGCTCCGGCCCGGAGAAATTGGTCTGGGTCTCGTCGGCCAGGCCGGATTTCATCCATTCATAGGACATCAAAAGCACCGCCTGCGCGATGTTGAGCGAGGAGAAACCGGGATCAACCGGAAAAGTGACGATCTCGTCGGCGAGCCCGACCTCGTCATTATAGAGGCCAAAGCGCTCGCGCCCGAACAGGATGCCGGTGCGCTGGCCCGCCTCGACGCGTGCCCTGAGCGCCCTGCCCGCTTCCACCGGGCCACGCACAGGCTTGAAGCCGTCGCGTTCGCGCGCCGTCGTGGCGAAGACGAAGTTCAGGTCGGCAACGGCCGACGCCAGATCGTCGAAGACCCGGGTGGCGTCGATGACGTGGTCGGCGCGGCTGGCGGCCGCGCGCGCCTTCTCGCTCGGCCAGCCGTCGCGCGGATTGACCAGCCTGAGCTCGGACAGGCCGAAATTCGCCATCGCCCGCGCGACCATGCCGATATTCTCGCCGAGTTGCGGCTCGACCAGGATGATCGCCGGTCCGGCGGATGTGGGGTTGGCTCTATCTTCGATGGCTGGCATGGCTATGGGTAACCGGGGTTTGCGGCGTTTCGGCGTCCCCTGCCACATCCGGACCGGAAAATGAAGCATTCACAACGGCGGCACACGTCGATCCCGGCGTGGATCGTGGTTTGCGCGCCGAAAAAGCCTTTGATATACGCTCCGCATCCCCGGCCGAAACCATGCGGGCAAGGCCGTTCAGTTCCCCAGCAACGAGGCACTCTTACCATGGCGAAGATCAAGGTGGCGAACCCGGTCGTCGAGCTCGACGGCGACGAGATGACCCGCATCATCTGGCAGTTCATCAAGGACAAGCTGATCCACCCCTATCTCGATCTGAAGCTTGAATATTACGACCTCGGCATCGAGCACCGCGACGCCACCAACGACCAGGTGACGATCGACTCGGCCAACGCCATCAAGAAATGGGGCGTCGGCGTGAAATGCGCGACGATCACTCCCGACGAAGCGCGCGTTGAGGAGTTCAAGCTGAAGAAGATGTGGAAGTCGCCCAACGGCACCATCCGCAACATCCTCGGCGGAACCATCTTCCGCGAGCCGATCATCATGAAGAACGTGCCGCGCCTGGTGCCGGGCTGGACCAAGCCGATCGTCGTTGGTCGTCACGCCTTTGGCGACCAGTATCGCGCCACCGACTTCCGCTTCCCCGGCAAGGGCAAGCTGACGATCAAGTTCGTCGGCGAGGACGGCCAGGTGATCGAGCACGAGGTCTATGACGCGCCGGGCGCCGGCGTGGCCATGGCCATGTACAACCTCGACGAGTCGATCCGCGAGTTCGCCCGCGCCTCGCTGAACTATGGCCTCCTGCGCAACTTCCCGGTCTATTTGTCGACCAAGAACACCATCCTCAAGGCCTATGACGGCCGCTTCAAGGACATCTTCCAGGAAGTCTACGAGAAGGAATTCGAGGCCGAGTTCAAGGCAAGGAAACTCTGGTACGAGCACCGCCTGATCGACGACATGGTCGCTTCCAGCCTGAAATGGTCCGGCGGCTATGTCTGGGCCTGCAAGAACTATGACGGCGACGTGCAGTCCGACACCGTGGCGCAGGGCTTCGGCTCGCTCGGCCTGATGACCTCGGTGCTGATGACGCCGGACGGCAAGACGGTGGAAGCGGAAGCCGCGCACGGCACCGTGACCCGCCATTATCGCCAGCACCAGAAGGGCGAGGAAACCTCGACCAATTCGATCGCCTCGATCTTCGCCTGGACGCGCGGCCTCGCCCACCGCGCCAAGCTCGATGACAATGCCGAGCTGAAGCGCTTCGCCGAAACGCTGGAAAAAGTCTGCATCCAGACCGTCGAGAGCGGCTTCATGACCAAGGACCTGTCGCTGCTGATCGGCCCCGACCAGCCCTGGCTTTCGACCACCGGCTTCCTCGACAAGATCGACGAGAATTTGCAGAAGGCCATGGGGTGAAGTGTCGAGCGTTGCCAGCAAAAGGGTCCGCCTTTGCGCTGGCAACAATGTCGATCTCTGTCAGGCTATTTTCAAGGCGCATGGCCTAAGCGACCGGAGAAGCGACTCCTACTGGTCCAGCGACGGGCAAGCACCTCCCTACTACCCCAACGCCGCTACTCTGGATCCCGATGCCGGAGCGGTTCAACTTGCGGAAATTGCCAGACTGACATCCGTCCTTGCCACCAGCTTTTCGGTCAAGGATGGGTTCTGCCGTCTTGATCTCCAGCCGCTCGGGTTCAGTCAGCTCTTCGAGGCAAGCTGGACCTGGATGGACCTAAGTCATCCGGTGACGACGCCTTCGGGTTGGGAACGTGTTGAGGACGCTGCCAGCTTGGAGATGTGGGAATTTGCCTGGGCGGATCACGCGAGTCCCTCCAACTGCCGTGTCTTTCCAGCAGCAGTCCTGGCCGACCCCGCCATTGCTGTCCTTGGCAGACGGACGACTAACGGCTTCACCGCCGGCTGCATAGCCAATAGATCCGAGCGGGTGACTGGGGTGTCAAATGTCTTTGCTACGGATGGCAGTCCGATATATCGCAATGCGGTGCGGGCGGCTGCCAATGCGTTTGCTGGAAGTCGCGCCCTGGTCGGGTATGACGCCGGCGAGGGGCTGGACGAAGCATTGGCCTGCGGCTTTGAGGCCACCGGCCCGCTGCGTGTCTGGATACGGGACAGCCAAGACGAAGAGGAATAGCAAAATGGCAAAGCCGATCCTCTACGGCGCCGACTACAGTGTCTATGTGCGCATCGCGCGATTAGCGCTGGAGGAAAAGGGCGTCGACTACGAGCTTCTCCCGCTCGACATCTTCGCCCCCGAGGGCATTCCGGCCTGGTATCTGGAGCTTCACCCGTTCGGCCGCATCCCGGCCTTCGAGCATGACGGCTTCCGTCTGTTCGAGACGGGCGCCATCACACGCTATGTCGACGAAGCCTTCGATGGTCCGGCCCTGCAGTCGGCGGACGCCCACGGCCGTGCCAGGATGAACCAGATCATCGGCACGCTCGACGCCTATGGCTACCGCGCCATGGTCTGGGATGTGGCGGTCGAGCGGCTGGAGAAGATGCCGCCGGACGAGGCGCTGATTGCCGGCGGGCTCCGTCGGGCCGAAACGGTGCTCAAGGTACTGACATCGCTGAAGGCAAGGGGACCTTGGCTGCTCGGCGAGCAGCTGACGCTGGCCGACCTGCACGCTGCGCCGATCATTGCCTATTTCCTAAAGGTCGAGGAAGGGCGCGATCTGCTGGCACGGTTCGCGGAGATGCGCGATTGGTATGCGCGGATAGCTGAACGCCTGACCTTCATGAATACGGAAAAAGTAGCGTAGCGCGCTCAGCGTCGGCGCTGCCTCTCATTGCCCTGCCCTCCTTCGCTGTAGCTAGCCAGATGAAGGGCAGCGCTGACCTCGCAAAATTAGGAGCCGGCCTACGCTAAGCCAACCAGCTTATGCCGCCTCGAGCGCCGCCTTTACCGCTGCGATCGCATCATTGGCCTTGGAGGCATCCGGGCCGCCGGCTTGGGCCATGTCTGGCCGCCCGCCGCCGCCCTGCCCGCCAAGCGCGGCCGACGCGACGCGGACGAGATCGACGGCGCTGAAGCGGCCGGTCAGGTCCTCGGTGACGCCGACGACCACGCTCGCCTTGTTGTCCTCGCCGGCGCCGACAAAGACCACCACGCCGGAGCCGAGCGTCTTCTTGCCGGCGTCCGCTAGCGGCTTCAGGTCCTTTGGCGCCACGCCGCTGACAGCCTTGCCGAGGAAACCGACGCCGGCGACGGTCTCATTCGCAGCCGGGGCATCGGCAACGGCCGAACCGCCGCCCAGCGCCAGTTTCTTCCGCGCTTCGGTCAGTTCCTTTTCTAGCTTCTTGCGCTCTTCAAGCAGCGCCTCGACGCGTGACGGCACATCGGCCGCCGCAATTTTCAAGGTCGCCGCCGCGGCTTTCAGGCGCCTGTCCTGCTCGTCCAGATGCTTGCGCGCCGCCTCGCCGGTCAGCGCCTCGATGCGGCGCACGCCAGCCGCCACTGCGCTGTCCGAGAGGATGCGCACCAGGCCGATGTCGCCGGTCGAGCGGACATGCGTGCCGCCGCAAAGCTCGACGGAATAGGGGCGATTGGCCTTGGCGCCATGCAGGCCGGTGCCCATCGACACGACGCGCACCTCGTCGCCATATTTCTCGCCGAACAGCGCCATGGCGCCCTCGGCGATCGCGTCGTCGACCGACATCAGCCGCGTCGTCACCGGGCTGTTCTGCACGACAATCTCGTTTGCCATGCGCTCGACCTCCTCGAGCTCATCAGGCGAGATCGGCTTGTTGTGCGAAATGTCGAAGCGCAGGCGGTCGGGCGCGACCAGCGAGCCCTTCTGCGCGACGTGGGTGCCCAGCACCTCGCGCAGCGCCTCGTGAATCAGATGCGTCGCGGAATGATTGGCGCGCAGCTTCGAGCGGCGGGCGTGGTCGACCTTCAGCTCGACGGCGGCGCCCGTCTTCACCGTACCGCTCACCACCTTGCCGATGTGAACGAACAGGCCGTCCGCCTTCTTCTGCGTGTCGGAAATCTCGATCGAGAAGCCGTCGCCGGAGACGACGCCGGTGTCGCCCATCTGGCCGCCGGATTCGCCGTAGAACGGCGTCTGATTGACGACCACGGCGACCGCGTCGCCCTGAGAGGCACTGTCTATGGTCTTGCCGTCCTTGACCAGCGCCTGGACGATGCCTTCCGCAGCTTCAGTCTCGTAGCCGAGGAATTCGGTTGCGCCGGTCTTTTCGCGCACCGAGAACCAGACCGTTTCGGTCGCGGCCTCGCCCGAGCCCGCCCAATGCGCGCGCGCCTCGGCCTTCTGCCGCTCCATCGCGTTGGTGAAACCGGCGATATCGACCGAGATGCTGCGCTGGCGCAGCGCGTCCTGCGTCAGATCGAGCGGGAAGCCGTAGGTGTCGTAAAGCTTGAAGGCCGTCTCGCCGTCCAGCATGTCGCCGGCCTTGAGCGTCTCGGTCGCGTCCGAAAGCAGGCCGAGGCCGCGCACCAGCGTCTTGCGGAAACGTGTTTCCTCGAGCTTCAGCGTCTCGGCGATCAGCGCCTCGCCACGCACCAGCTCGGGATAGGCCTGGCCCATCTCACGCACCAGCGCCGGCACCAACTGCCACATCAGCGGCTCCTTGGCGCCAAGCAGCTGCGCGTGGCGCATGGCGCGGCGCATGATGCGGCGCAGCACATAGCCTCGGCCTTCGTTGGAGGGCAGCACGCCGTCCGCCACAAGGAAGGAGGACGAGCGCAGGTGATCCGCGATAACCCGATACGACGCCACGTTCTCCTGGTTCGGCCCTTGGCCGAGCGCGGAGGACGCCGCATCGATCAGATGCTTGAACAGATCGGTCTCGAAGACGCTTTCGACGCCCTGCAGGATGGAGGCCATGCGCTCCAGGCCCATGCCGGTGTCGATCGAGGGGCGCGGCAGGTCGATGCGCTCCTCTCTGGTGACCTGTTCGTACTGCATGAACACCAGGTTCCAGAATTCCAGGAACCGGTCGCCATCCTCCTCCGGGCTGCCGGGCGGTCCGCCCCAGATATGCTCGCCGCGGTCGATGAAGATTTCCGAGCAGGGACCGCACGGGCCGGTGTCGCCCATCGCCCAGAAATTGTCCGAGGTCGGAATGCGGATGATGCGGTCATCGGAGAAGCCGGCGATCTTCTTCCAGTACCCGGCCGCCTCATCGTCGGTGTGATAGACGGTGACGAGCAGCTTGTCCTTCTTGAGCCCAAAACCCTTGGTGATCAAGTTCCAGGCAAGCTCGATCGCGCGCTCCTTGAAATAGTCGCCGAACGAGAAATTGCCGAGCATCTCGAAGAAGGTGAGATGGCGCGCGGTGTAGCCGACATTGTCGAGGTCATTGTGCTTGCCGCCGGCGCGCACGCTCTTCTGCGCGGTCGCGGCGCGCGAATAAGGTCGCTTCTCCAGGCCGGTGAAGACGTTCTTGAACTGCACCATGCCGGCGTTGGTGAACATCAGCGTGGGATCGTTGCGTGGCACCAGCGGGCTGGAGGCGACGATCTCGTGGCCCTCCTTGCGGAAGTAGTCGAGGAATGTCGACCGGATGTCGTTCACGCCACTCATTGCACACTGCCTTTTTCGCAAGAACCGCCGGCCCGGCCGGCGGCAAATGGGCTCTGATATTTCAGAGATAGATGGGCCTTTTAGCGATAGCTCTTGAGCCTGTCCAGAAACACGGAGTTAAAGCACGTCTCCCGAAAGTGGGAACCGGTTTCGGGGATAAAGACATGCGTAAAACCAAAGACCTAAAGCGCATGGAGGGAATCTGAAACATCGCGACGCGCTTTAGGCCAATTCCGTCGGCCGCTCGACGCTACCCGAAACGCAAAACCGCCGGCGCGAAGGCCGGCGGCTCGGGGTACGCATTACTTAAGAACTCAATTACATAAGCATAACCAAATAAACCAGGATTGTGGCCGAACTCCGGCTAAGCCGACGAATTGCTTTCGCACAATCCAGAACAGGAAACCGCTGCGCGAACTTCCTGGAACCGGACTACATGGCACCGGCTTCGTCCCCGAAACCGTCGTCCCCGCCTTCGGAGCCGCCATTCTCGAGGAATTTCTCGGCGATCAGCCCTGCATTCTGCCGAAGCGCCATCTCGATCTCGCGTGCCGTGTCGGGATTGTCGCGCAGGAACAATTTTGCGTTCTCGCGACCCTGGCCGAGACGCTGCGAATTATAGGAGAACCAGGCGCCCGACTTCTCGACCACGCCGGCCTTGACCCCGAGATCGACAAGCTCGCCGGTCTTCGACACGCCTTCGCCATACATGATGTCGAACTCCACCACCTTGAAGGGCGGAGCCAGCTTGTTCTTGACCACCTTGACACGGGTCTGGTTGCCGACGACCTCGTCGCGGTCCTTGACCGAGCCGATGCGGCGGATGTCGAGGCGCACCGAGGCGTAGAATTTCAGCGCATTGCCGCCGGTCGTGGTCTCTGGCGAGCCGAACATGACGCCGATCTTCATGCGAATCTGGTTGATGAAGATGACCATGGTGTTGGAGCGCGAGATAGAGGCAGTCAGCTTGCGCAGCGCCTGGCTCATCAGACGAGCCTGGAGACCCGGCAGCGCGTCGCCCATCTCGCCCTCGATCTCAGCGCGCGGCGTCAGTGCCGCGACCGAATCGACCACCAGAACGTCGATGGCACCCGAACGCACCAGCGTGTCGCAGATTTCCAGCGCCTGCTCGCCCGTATCGGGCTGCGAGATCAGCAGGTTTTCTAGGTCAACGCCGAGCTTGCGGGCATAGACCGGATCGAGCGCGTGCTCGGCATCGACGAAGGCGCAGATGCCGCCCTTTTTCTGCGCTTCCGCAACCGTGTGCAGCGCCAGCGTCGTCTTGCCCGAGCTTTCCGGGCCGTAGATCTCGACGATACGGCCGCGCGGCAGGCCACCTACGCCGAGCGCGATATCGAGGCCGAGCGAGCCGGTCGGTACGGTTTCGATCTCGACCGCCTGCTCGTTGGCGCCGAGCCGCATAATCGAGCCCTTGCCGAAAGCGCGCTCGATTTGCGACAGCGCCGCATCCAGAGCCTTTGATTTGTCCACTGCCTTATCCTCTACAAGCCGCAAAGTATTCTGAGCCATGATACATCACCCCTTGGTCGTCAATGAAGGCCGGACAATCCGTGATCCCTGCTGTTTTGTACCTTTTTTGTTCTCATTTGGCAAGAGGCGGCAAATATCTGAAACACAATCAATATCTGGATTTGTTCTATTTTTGTCTCACCAGGGATAGGGCAAACCAGAACCGCTGGTCCAGAAGGGATTTCGATGTCCGGCCATCCGAATCGCGACTCCGATTGCAGGGCGACCCGATGGAACCTAGTGTGCGCAGCCGCACGATCAATGAAAGTTACTGACCCGAAATGCCGACATCCCCAACTATCCTGGCCCCAACGATCCTGGCTTTGGGCGGCGCCCATATCGACCGGCGTGGCCAGGTCTCGGGCACCTATGTGCCGGCGGCCTCCAATCCCGGCATGATGCGCGAGGATGTCGGTGGCGTCGTTTTCAACGCCCTGCGCAGCGTGGTGAAGCGCGGCGTGTCGGCCTCATTGATCTCGGTGCGCGGCGGCGATGCGGCGGCGGACACGGTTGCCTCGGCGATCGACAGCGCGGGGATAACGGACCTCTCGGTGGTGTTCCTCGACCGCACAACGCCGAGCTACACGGCGCTGATCGACGCCGAGGGCGAATTGATTGTCGGGCTGGCCGACATGGCGCTTTATGATCTCGCCTTTCCCAAGCAGATAAGGCGTTCCAAGGTGCGCGAGGCGATCGCCGCGGCCGACGCCATCCTGTGCGACGCCAACCTGCCGACGGCGGCGCTGGAGCGTCTGGTGGCGCTCGCCGGCGGCCGGCCGGTCTTTGCCATCGCCGTCTCGCCGGCCAAGGTCGTCCGCCTGACGCCGCTGCTCAAAGATCTGTCGCTGCTCTTCATGAATCGCCGCGAAGTCGCCGCTTTGGTCGGTCCCGAATTGTCTGGGACCACGCTTGTCGACGCACTTAGGCATGTCGGCCTGGATGCCGGTGTGATTACGGCCGGCAACGCCCCGGTGCTGGGCTTTGACGACACCGGCATCTTTGAAATCGAGCCGCCTGCGCCGCGCCGGATCGCCGATGTAACCGGCGCCGGCGACGCCTTGACCGGCGCGACGGTCGCCGCCCTGCTGCGCGGACTGCCGCTGCGCGCCGCGCTGCGCGAGGGCGTCGCGGCGGCGATGCTCGCCATCGAGAGTCCGGAGGCCGTGCCATCCTTCACGACCGCCGACTTCACGCAGGCGCTTGCCCTTGTGCCGGAGGCACGGGAGGTGGCATAGGGCGACCACGATCCAATTCCTCCTTGCCGGAGAACAGCCATGACGCCGGAAACCGCCCGCCCCTTCGTCGATGTCCACCCGCCCGTGGCGGCGGCGCTTGCCGCCGGCCGGCCCGTGGTGGCGCTGGAATCGACGATCATCACCCACGGCATGCCCTACCCCGACAATGGCGCGATGGCCGCCAAGGTCGAGCAGATCATCATCGAGGGCGGCGCGGTGCCGGCGACGATCGCCGTGGTCGACGGCCGCATCAAGATCGGCCTCTCCGACGGCGAACGCGAATCGCTCGCCATGACCGGCGACGCAATGAAGCTGTCGCGCGCCGATCTCGGCTTCGCAGTCGCTCAAGAGCGCACGGGCGGCACCACGGTCGCGGCGACGATGATCGCCGCGCATATGGCCGGGATAAAGGTGTTCGCCACCGGGGGCATCGGCGGTGTCCACAAGGGCGCCGAGAAAAGCTTCGACATCTCAGCCGATCTCGATGAGCTGGCGCGCACGCCGGTCATCGTCGTCTCGGCCGGCGCCAAGGCGATCCTCGACATCGAAAAGACGTTGGAGGTGCTCGAAACACGCGGCGTGCCGGTCATCGGTCATGGCAGCGAAACGATGCCCGCCTTCTGGTCCAGGCAGTCGCCCTTCCGCGCGCCTCTGACGCTGCAGGCGCCTGAGGACATCGCCCATTTCTACCGCACGCGCCAGGCGTTGGGTCTGGGAGGCGGCATTCTGGTCGCCAACCCTGTGCCGCAGAATGACGAGATCCCGGCTGACGAAATGGCCGGCTATATCGAGGCCGCGCAGAAGGCGGCCCAGGCGCAGAACGTCAGCGGCAAAGCGGTGACGCCATTCCTTTTGTCGAAGATCCTGGAACTCACCGGCGGCCGCAGCCTCAAGACGAATATAGCGCTGGTCGAGAACAATGCGCGGCTGGCGGTGGAGATAGCAAAGGCGCTGTAGCGCCTATTTCCCCGCCCGCCGTCCCGCCTCATAAGCCCGCCGCGCCCACACGGCCATCTCGTCAGGATCGTCGAAAGCCTGGTCGGGAACGCTCCAATAGGGCATCGCCACCGCCTTGCCGTGGCGCGAGCCGGTGTAGGTCCACTGGCCGCAGCCGGCGACCTCGAAAACCGGAATGGTTTCCTCATCCGCCTTGAGCATCAGCTCGCCGCGCACCACCACCGCGACGATGACGCCGTCGCAATAGATACCCTTGCCGCCGAACAGTTTACGGATGCTGATCGGACCAAGACTTTCGAACAGTTCTTCAAGTCGCGTGTTATCCATGGCGCGATCATCTCATCCGTCATCGGCCCTGTCATCGCCGCAACCAAAAGCATGCTGACAGGTTGAAACCTGGAATCGGAGTTCCCGCTATGCCTGTCCTGCTCAAAGGCTCCTGCCGCTGCGGCGCTGTCCGCTTCGAGGTGGAAAGCCACACGCCCGTGCCGTTTATGCTCTGCTACTGCTCGATCTGCCGCAAGCAGCAGGGCGGCGGCGGTTTCGCCATCAATCTCGGCGCCGACTACGAGACCTTGAAAATCGCGGGCAAGCGCAGCATTGGCGTCTATCGCGCCGAAATCGAGGATGACGAGCATCCGCATTGCGAGGTCTCGACCGGCGAGCGCAATTTCTGCCGCAAATGCGGCTCGGCGCTCTGGCTCTACGACCCGACCTGGCCGGAGCTTGTCCATCCCTTCGCCTCGGCAATCGACACCGACCTGCCGAAGCCACCGGAAAAGGTGCATCTGATGCTGAAATACAAGGCGAACTGGGTCGAGCCAGTGGTCGGCAAGAAGGACAAGGTCTTCGAGGTCTATCCAGAGGAATCAATCGCCGACTGGCACAAGCGCACGGGCATGTGGGTTGATTAGAGCAATTCCACCAAAACCGCCCATCGGTGTTCCACCCGGAATTGCGTCAAGGCAACCATCTGGCGACAGGAGCAGAAATGAACCTCACGACGCACAAGAAATTCAAAGGCGATCGTTTGATGCCTTGGGGCAAGAGGACGGTGGTCTCGGGCGCGAAGGGATATGTTTTTCTCTCCGGCAACACAGCCACCGTCGACGACTATGATCCCTCGAAACATCAGGGCGGCGCCGTGGGTGACGCGGCTACGCAATGGCGCGAAATCCTTGCGAATATCAAGTCCGATCTGGAGGAACTTGGCAGCTCGCTCGACCATCTGGTCAAGGTGACGTTCTACGTCAAAGGGCCGTTTCCGTCCGGCGGCGTCCTCAGCTCGCCCAACTTCCGTCTGGACGTGCTGGACGAATTCTTTGCCGAACATTGCCCGAAGCACTGCAGCTACAACAACCCGCCGCCATCGGAGGTGATCGGCGTCGCTGCGCTGGCGCAGCCCGATCTTGTTGTTGAGCTGGTCGTTATTGCCGCGCTGCCGGACTGAGCGGAAGCGCCGGCGGGCTTGGTCAGGCCGAAGCGCGCGCCTCGGCAAGCGCCTTGAGGTCGGCAGGCTTCAATTCAACGGATTCGCCACAGCCGCAGGCCGAGCTCTGGTTCGGATTCTTGAAGGTGAAGCCGGTGCGCAGCGTCGTCTGCTCGAAATCCATCTCGGTGCCGAACAGGAAGAGCGCGGCTTCCGGCGCGACATACACATGCGCGCCGTCGCGCTCGATGTGATCGTCCTTGGGATCCGGGTCAGTCACCAGGTCGACGGTGTATTCCATACCGGCGCAACCACCCTTCTTGATGCCGAGCCGGATGCCGTGCGCGTTGTCGCGCGCTGCGACGATCTCGCGCACGCGGTCGGCGGCCTTTTCGGTCATCGTGATGACGGCAAAGCGTCCCATGCTTTTCCTTCTCCATTCCCTGCAGGTTCAAGGCCTGCCGAATGATTCTCACCTAAAATGGTGAAGTTTTGCCACTGGCGCAAGTGCGCCAGCCTGTGCTCGCCTAATACCACCCGACCGCGACCTGCGCCTCTTCCGACATGCGGTCGGGCGTCCATGGCGGGTCGAACACCATGTTGACCTCGACGCCGGACACGCCCTCGACGGCGCCGACCGCGTTCTCCACCCATCCAGGCATCTCGCCCGCCACCGGGCAGCCGGGCGCGGTCAGCGTCATGTCGATCTTGACCGAACGGTCGTCCTCTATGTCGATCTTATAGACGAGGCCGAGTTCGTAGATGTCCGCCGGGATTTCCGGGTCGTAGACCGTCTTCAGCGCCGAGACGATGTCATCGGTCAGCCGCGCCAACTCGTCGGCGGGAATCGCCGAGGCGGAGACGATGCCGTTGCTAGCCGTTTCCGGAGCAGTCTCTTGGGTCGCGCTCACATCGTTCATCATCATCACCCGAAGAACTTTCGCGCCTTTTCCAGCGCCTCGGCCAAAGCGTCGACTTCGGCCATGGTATTATACATGCCGAACGATGCCCTGCATGTGGAGGTGACGCCGAAGCGTTTCAACAGCGGCTGCGCGCAGTGGGTGCCGGCGCGGACGGCAACGCCCTGCCGGTCGATCACCATCGACACGTCATGCGCATGGATGCCCTGCAATTCGAACGAGATGATGGCGCCCTTGCCAGGCGCGTCGCCGAAGATGCGCAGAGAATTGATCGCCCTGAGCCGCTCATGCGCGTACGTCTTGAGGTCGGCTTCATGCGCTGCGATGCGCTCGCGGCCCACCTTTTCCATGTAGTCCAACGCCGCGCCCAGCCCGATCGCTTGCACGATCGGCGGCGTGCCTGCCTCGAAACGGTGCGGCGGCTCGTTGTAGGTGACGATGTCTTCCGTCACCTCCTCGATCATCTCGCCGCCGCCCATGAACGGCCGCATCTCTTCCAGCCTGTCCTTCTTGCCATAGAGCACGCCGATCCCCGACGGGCCGTAGACCTTGTGCCCAGTGAAGACGAAGAAATCGCAGTCGAGGTCCTGCACGTCGATCGGCATGTGGACCGCACTCTGGCTGCCGTCGACGAGCACGGGAATTCCATGCGAATGCGCGATCCGCACGATCTCCTTGATCGGCGTCACCGTGCCCAGCGCATTGGACATATGCGTGATGGCAACCAACTTGGTGCGGTTGGTCAGCCGCTTCTCGAATTCCTCGATATGGAAGGCGCCGAGATCGTCGACCGGCACCCACACCAGCTTGGCGCCCTGCCGTTCGCGGATGAAATGCCACGGCACGATGTTGGAGTGGTGCTCCATGATCGACAGCACGATCTCATCGCCCTCGTCGATCCGAGGCATGCCCCAGCCATAGGCGACCGTATTGATCGCCGAGGTGGTGTTGGAGGTGAAGACGATGTTGTCGGTGCTCGGCGCATTCAAAAACCGCTGTACCGACTTGCGGGCGTTCTCATAGGCATCGGTCGCGGCGTTCGACAAGAAATGCAGGCCGCGATGGACGTTGGCATATTCCTGGGAATAGGCGTGCTGGATGGTGTCTAGCACCACCTGCGGCTTCTGCGCCGAAGCGCCGTTGTCGAGATAGACCAGCGGCTTGCCGTAGACCTGGCGCGACAGGATCGGGAAGTCGCGGCGGATCGCCTCGACGTCATACGGGGTGGTTTCGATCTTCTGGTCCATCACAAGCTCTCTCGAGGCACCGCCTCACTCCGTCCAGCACCCCTCATTCGTCTCGGCGCTGCGCGCCGCTCCACCTTCTCCCACAAGGGGAAGGGGAAGCCGCTACCCGTGTGTCGAAAACCAGCCGTCGAGCCGCTCTTCGAGCGCTTCGACCAGCGCCTCGTCATCCAGTTCCTCGATCACTTCGGCGACGAACGCCTTCACCAGCAGGCCTCGCGCCGACTTCTCGTCGATGCCGCGCGCCATCAGGTAAAACAGATGGTTGTGGTCGATCTCGGTGACGGTGGCGCCATGGCCGCAGACAACGTCGTCGGCGAAGATTTCTAGCTCCGGCTTGGTCGAGAACTCGCCGTCGTCCGACAGAAGCAGCGTGTTGCAAGCCATCTTGGCGTTGGTCTTCTGCGCGTATTGATGCACGTTGATGCGGCCCTGGAAGACGCCGCGCGCCTTGCCGGTCACCACGTTGCGGATCACTTCCGTCGACGTCGTATGCGGCACGGCGTGGTCGAGCACCATCGTCGTGTCGGTATGCGTGTCGCCGGCGAGAAGGTTGATGCCGCGCAATTTGAAATCGGCGCCCTCGCCCGTCGTCCTGACGACGACCTCCTGGCGAACGAGCTTGCCGCCGGCGTTCATTACGAAGAGCGTCAGCTTTGCGTCCTTGCCGATATGCGCTTTGAACTGGGCGAGATGCGTGGCCGTCTCCGGCTGCTCCTGCACGATCAGCCAGGTCACCTCGGCACCGTCGCCGACCACGAGCTGGCTGACCGAAGAGACGAGCGCCTCGTCGCCCTCACCCGTCTGGCGCTCCACGATCACCGCTTTGGCGCCAGCACCGACACGCGCCAAGAGCCGCACATGCGACTGGCCGCCGGCCTGCAGGTTCTGCAATTCGACCGGCTTTTCCAACTCGGCACCGTCGGCGATATCGACGAAAAAGCCGTCGGCCACGAAAGCCGTATTCAGCGCGCCGATCGCGTCGTCGTCGCCATAGCGTTCGAGCCCGGGCGCGACGCTGCCGTCGGTCAGCTTCTCCGACAGGCGCTGCACGGTGACGCCTTCGACATCCGGCAGCTTGGTGTTGGAGACGCCGTTCAGCACCGGAAGCACGACCGACCCTTCAAGAACCGGCGCAAGCGCCTTTACAACCGCGCCCGCTTCGAATGCCGGCACCGAGGTCAGCAGCCGGCGCAGGTCCGTATAGTGCCAGGATTCGACGCGCCGCGTCGGCAGGCCGTGCTTGATCGCCTCGATCGCGTCGTCGCGCTTGACCATCACCGCGCCGTCGCCCGGCAGCAGCGACAGCCGCTCGCCGAAGGCATCGATCAGCGCCGTCTCGGCCAATGTCCGCTGGGGCTGTGCGTGCATGTTCATGACTTTCGCCTCAACCGCCCTCATCTCACGCGGCTTCGCCGATCACGCCGGCATAGCCATTGGCCTCGAGATCGAGCGCCAGCGACTTGTCGCCCGACTTGATGACCTGGCCCCTGTAGAGCACATGCACCGAATTCGGCACGATGTGCTCCAGCAGGCGCTGGTAATGGGTGATGACGACGATGGCTCGCTCCGGCGAACGCAGCGCGTTGACGCCATCGGACACGATCTTCAGCGCGTCGATGTCGAGGCCGGAATCGGTCTCGTCGAGCACGCAGAGTCTTGGCTCGAGCAGCTTCATCTGCAGGATCTCGGCGCGCTTCTTCTCGCCGCCCGAGAAGCCGACATTGAGCGGCCGCTTCAGCATGTTCATGTCCATGCTGAGCGAGGCGGCCGCTTCCTTCACGCGCTTCAGGAACTCCGGAACCTTCAGCGGCTCCTCGCCGCGTGCCTTGCGCTGCTCGTTCATCGCCACTTTCAGGAATTCCATTGTCGCCACGCCCGGTATCTCCATCGGATACTGGAAGGCCAGGAAGATGCCGGCGGTGGCGCGCTCGGCCGGATCCATTTCGAGGATCGACTGGCCGTTGTAGAGGATGTCGCCCTCGGTGACCTCATAGTCCTCGCGTCCGGCGAGGATATAGGACAGCGTCGACTTGCCCGAGCCGTTCGGCCCCATGATGGCCGCGACCTCGCCGGCTTTCACCGTCAGGTTCAGGCCACGGATGATCTCGGTGCCGTCATCGACGATGCGGGCGTGGAGGTTCTTGATCTCAAGCATTTTCGTTCCGTTCCAAAACTATCCGTCCAAATTCAATGCCAACGCCAGCGCCAGTCGCCGTCCGTCTTGGCCTTGATGAGCGGGATGGTTGCGCCCGTCAGGGCAATGACGACGAGGATGATCAGCCAAGCAGGCGCACCGAGATTGATCAGACCTACCGACAGCGCGGCAGCAATCAGGATCAAGGCGACCACGAAAGCCCAGCCTTTCCAATTGTCGGGTGTCGCGCCATAGCCGTGGCGCTTCGGCCTGAACCATTTATCTCCGTTCATCCGACGCTGCCTTCGAGGCTGATGCCGATCAGCTTCTGCGCCTCGACGGCAAACTCCATCGGCAGTTGCTGGATGACGTCCTTGACGAAGCCGTTGACGATCAGCGCGATCGCTTCCTCTTCAGGGATGCCGCGCTGCATGACGTAGAACTTCTGGTCCTCGGAGATCTTCGACGTCGTCGCCTCGTGCTCGAACTTCGCCGTCGCATTCTTGGCTTCCATGTAGGGTACGGTGTGCGCGCCGCACTGGTCGCCGATCAGCAGCGAATCGCAATTGGTGAAGTTGCGCGCGTTGGTCGCCTTGCGATGCGCCGAGACCTGACCGCGATAGGTGTTCTGCGAGTAGCCTGCTGCGATGCCCTTGGAGATAATACGGCTCGACGTGTTCTTGCCGAGATGGATCATCTTGGTGCCGCTGTCGACCTGCTGGTAGCCGTTCGACACCGCGATCGAATAGAATTCGCCCGAGGAATCGTCGCCGCGCAGAATGCAGCTCGGATATTTCCAGGTGATGGCCGAGCCGGTCTCGACCTGCGTCCAGGAGATCTTGGAACGGTCGCCTCGGCAATCGCCGCGCTTGGTGACGAAATTGTAGACGCCGCCCTTGCCCTCCGCATCGCCCGGATACCAGTTCTGCACCGTCGAATATTTGATCTCTGCATCGTCGAGCGCGATCAGCTCGACCACCGCCGCATGCAGCTGGTTCTCGTCGCGCTGCGGCGCCGTGCAGCCTTCGAGATAGGAGACGTAAGCCCCCTCCTCGGCAATGATCAGCGTGCGCTCGAACTGGCCGGTGTTCTTCTCGTTGATGCGGAAATAGGTCGACAGTTCCATCGGGCAGCGAACGCCCTTGGGGACAAAGACGAAGGAGCCGTCGGTGAACACGGCCGAATTCAGCGTCGCGTAGAAATTGTCCGAGGTCGGCACGACCGAACCGAGGTACTTCTTCACCAGTTCCGGATGCTCGCGGATCGCTTCCGAGATCGAGCAGAAGATGACGCCCGCCTTGGCGAGCTCTTCCTTGAAGGTGGTGACCACGGAAACCGAATCGAACACGGCGTCGACCGCGACGCGGCCGGATTTGTAGACGTTGTCGCCTATCTCCGCTTCCTCGTCCGCTACCGCGGGCTTCTCCACGCCGGCCAGGATTTCCTGCTCCTTGAGCGGAATGCCGAGCTTTTCGTAGACCTTGAGCAGTTCAGGGTCGACTTCGCTCAGCGACTTCGGCCCCGGCGTGCTCTTCGGCGCGGCGTAGTAATAGATGTCCTGAAAGTCGATCTTCGGATAGTGCACGCGCGCCCATGTCGGCTCTTCCAGCGTCAGCCAGCGGCTATACGCCCCCAGGCGCCATTCCAGCATCCAGTCCGGCTCCTTCTTCTTGGCCGAGATGAAGCGAATAATGTCTTCGCTCAGGCCCTTGGGGGCCTTGTCCATCTCGATCTCTGTCTGGAATCCGTATTTATACTGGTCGACGTCGATCTTTCGGACTCGATCGATCGTCTCCTGCACAGCAGGCATAAGCGTTCTCCATCCACGCCGGGGTCAAGGCCCGGCAGTTTTCAAACTATGGCACCGCTGTGGTCGCGTCCCGGCGGGGTGCGCAGCGGAGTAAGCTCCATATAGTGCGTTTCCGCCGGAAATTCACCCGGCCAGGACAAAACGCACGGCTCTACCAGGCCGCAGGGCCTGAATTCGTCTTCGCCGCCCTCAGGCGGCTTCTTCCTTGCCCGCACGGCGCGCGACGATGCCCGCCAGCGCGGCCCGGAAGGCCTCTATCTCCTCGGCGCCGGTCGCGCGGCCGATCGACACGCGCAACCCGCCCAGGCTGTCGCCACGGCCCATGGCCTTCAGCACATGGCTTGGCCCAACCTTTCCCGACGAACAGGCCGAGCCCGCCGACAGAGCGACGCCGGCAAGATCGAAAGCGATCTGCGCCGTCTCGGCCTTGATGCCGGGAATAGCGAAGAATGTCGTGTTGGCAAGCCTCTGAACGCCATTTCCGAAGATTTCCGCGTCCGGCGCCAGTTCAGTCACGATGGCTTCGATCTCGTCGCGTCGGCGCGCAGTGGCGTCCATGTCGTCGAGGCCGGCAAGTGCCGCCCGCGCGGCGGCGCCGAAACCGGCAATCCCGGCGACGTTTTCCGTGCCGGCGCGGTGGCCCTTCTCCTGGCCGCCGCCATTGACCAGCGGCCGCGGCATCATCAGGTCGGACGCGGCGACGATCGCGCCAACGCCCTTAGGACCGCCGATCTTGTGCGAGGACAGGATCAGATAGTCGGCATAAGGAACTGACATATCGAGCGGAATCCGTCCGGCCGCCTGCACGGCGTCAACCACCAGAACCCCGCCGGCGGCCTTGACGATCTCGGCGATGCGGCCGACCGGCTGGACGACGCCGGTCTCGTTGTTGGCGGCATGGATCGCCACCAGCGGCAAGCCGGCCGCCTTGTCATGCTGGGCGAGCGCGGCGGCAAGCGCCTCGAGATCGGCGATGCCGTTCCGGTCGACGCCGATCCTCGTCACCTGCGCCGCCGCGAACCGCCCGCCATTCAGGACGCAGGGATGGTCGGCTGCCGAAACGTAAAGGTGGCTCATACGGATGGCGCCGCGCCCCATCTGCCAATCGAGCGTAAGCAACGTCGAGGCGGCTTCGGTGGCGCCGGAGGTGAAGACGACATGCTCGGGCCTGGCGTTGACCAGCCGCGCCACGTCGCGGCGCGCGTCCTCGACCAGTCGGCGCGAGGCACGTCCTTCAGTATGGACTGATGACGGATTGGCGGCATCGAGCGCGGCGACCATCGCCGCCCGCGCTTCCGCAATGAGCGGCGCGCTGGCGTTGTAGTCGAGATAGGCGCGGGTTGCGGCCATTTTCGCTCAGTTCGTCCTTCCGCCAACTATCCCGCGAGGATAGCGCGTTATTTCCTTGAAATTGCAAGGCAAGCCGTCCTATTTACCCGGCTTGCGGCGCGGGTGGCCGGACCATCGGGTTTCGGCCTCCCAGTTTTGAACAATTCTAAACTAGCTTCTAGGAAGACGCTCGCCCGGCGTCAAGGCCACAGAAGGTTTGGGGCCGCAGGACAGTTAGGGCCGAAAGAGTTCCGGGCTAGCGCATTCATATGCCACGTGGAGTATTTTATGCCTGAGGTCATTTTCGCCGGTCCGGCTGGTCGCCTGGAGGGACGCTATCAGCCCTCCAAGGAAAAGAGCGCCCCGATCGCCATCGTGCTGCATCCGCACCCGCAATTCGGCGGCACGATGAACAACAAGATCGTCTACGACCTCTTCTACATGTTCCAGAAGCGCGATTTCACCGTGCTGCGTTTCAATTTCCGCGGGATCGGTCGCAGCCAGGGCGAATTCGACCACGGCACCGGCGAATTGTCGGACGCGGCCGCGGCGCTCGACTGGGTGCAGTCGCTGCATCCGGATTCCAAGAGCTGCTGGGTCGCCGGCTATTCGTTTGGCTCGTGGATCGGCATGCAGCTTCTGATGCGCCGGCCCGAGATCGAGGGTTTCATCTCGGTCGCGCCGCAGCCCAACACCTATGATTTCTCATTCCTGGCGCCCTGCCCGTCATCCGGCCTGATCATTCATGGCGATGCGGACAAGGTGGCTCCGCCCAAGGACGTGCAGGGCCTGGTCGACAAGCTGCATACGCAGAAGGGCATCACCATCACCCAGAAGACATTGCCCGGCGCCAACCACTTCTTCGCTAATGACGCCGAGTTGCTGATCCATGAATGCGCCGACTATCTCGACCGGCGCCTGGCCGGCGAGCTCGCCGATCCGAGGCCGAAGCGCCTGCGCTAAGCGGGACAGTTGTACAGTCGAAGAGCTTTAATGGGTTGGCGTCCGGTCGGCGCCTAACTCACCGTTTTCGCCGGCCACCGAAACCCTGTGTCTCGGCGCACGGAAGGGTGCCAGCCGGAATGTCCGCTTGCGCACCGGCAGCTTCGAGCTTGTCTGGCCGAAGATGAAACCGAGCCGGGCGAACACCAGCCCCGACACCACTGCAAACGCCAGCCCGAGGCCGAAGCCCGCGACCGTGTCGCTCGGATAATGCGCGCCGACGAAGACGCGGGTCGAGGCGATGCAGGCGGTGACCGCCAGCGCGATATACCAGCGCCGCGGGAACAAGAGCAGCAGGATGCCGAAGACCGCTCCCATTGTCGTGGCATGGCCGGACGGAAAGCCGGCAAAGCGCGCGTCCATGGCGAAGGGATGCAGCGACAGGACGCCGAAATCGTTGAAATAGAGCGGCCGGGCGCGGCCGATGCCGTATTTCAACAGGTTCACCGCAAGACCGGACAGACCGGCGGCGCAGAGCACCAGGAAGGCGAAGCAGGTCCAGTTGTAGACCAGCATCCGACGCTGCCGGGAAAGGCCGCGCCAATCCGTCAAATTGGCGGCGACGAGGCAAAGCGCCGCCGGGATGAGATACCAGCCGCCGAGGCCGAATTGCGTGAAGAAATCGGTGAAGCGCACGAAGCCGGGTGACCATTCCCCGCGCATCTCGCCCGCCCCGGCGTCGAGGCGCAGGAAGACCGCCACGGTAAGCAGCGCCCAGGCTATGAGCCAGACGCTCCATAGAATTCGCGGATAGCGCGCCGGCCGCACGGCAAAGCGCCGCATCACGATCGAGATCGTGTCGCGGAAATTGCCGAGGGAGCGGCGGTAAAGGGCAAGGGGCGCGGCGGACATGGCTATAGCGCGAGTCTATAGAGGCATTCGATATCGGACGCTATTCATCACGGCGCCACCCGGTAAAGCCCGAGCGACAGCTTGTCTCCTGACGAATAGTTGATGCCGTCGATCTCGGTCAGGCGCTTGGCCGACTTGCCCTGGGCGGCCAGGACATCGGCAAGCTTCTGCTCGTCCTTGATCGGCGCCAGCCCAAGCGCGCAGGACGGATCGTCGAGCAGATGCCGCGCCACGCCCTCGACGTCGGTGAGCAAGGTCTTGGTGCCGACCAGGAAGACCAGGCTGGGCTCCTGAAACCTCGCCGAGGCAAGCACGGTTGTGTCGCAAAGCCGGTTGGCGTCGACCGCAGCCTTGATGGCCGGGCTAAGCCAGATCGGCTTCAGCGACGGCGCGATGACGCCGAACAGCAGGCTGAAGGTGATTCCGGCGCCGACCGCGATTGCGGCGATGCGCGGAAGCGGCACCTGCAATTGCCGCGGGAAAGCAAGATAGCCGGTGACGAGAGCGGAAACCGCCGCCGGTATGCTCCACCAGGAGAAGGTCTGGGCAAGATAAAGCGGCGCGCCGACGCAGACCACGGCAAGGCTGATCGCCACCACGGCAAGGCCGAAGGCGGTCGCCCACCACAGCCATGTCTGCCAGCGCTTCAGTGGCGCGTTGGCCTGGTCCGCCGGCAGAGTGAGCAGCCAGCCGATCAACAGCGCCATGCCCGGATAGGCCGGCATCACGTAATGCGGCAGCTTGGTCGGGATTGCCTCGAAGAGCAGCCAGAACGGGATGTACCAGGCCAGGCAAAAGCGCAGGCGCGGATCGTCCCAGAACCGGTTGATCGCCTGCAGCCCGGCGCCGACCGCGATCAATCCGAATGGCCACATGAACAGCGAATAAGTCAGCATGTAGAAGCCGGGCGGCAGGCCGTGCGATTCCTCGCCCTGCGCGACCTTGTTCAGCATGTCCTTCCCAACCGCTTCCTGGAAGAAGGCGCCGCCGCTCTTCCAAGTGATGAGGACGAGCCACGGCAGCACGATCAAGAGCACCATCGCCACGCCGCGCGCCAGCTTCATCTTGGTGAGCCAGCGCCAATCGCGATCGAAGGCAAAGAGGACCGCTGCCGTCAGCAGAGACAGCAACGGCGAAACTGGACCCTTGATCAGGATGCCCAAGCCTTGCGCGATCCAGAAGATCCAGGGCAGGTG
The DNA here is from genome assembly GCA_004020875.1 of Mesorhizobium sp. GTDB lineage: Bacteria > Pseudomonadota > Alphaproteobacteria > Rhizobiales > Rhizobiaceae > Mesorhizobium. Next base: position 240,429 of record SAPZ01000004.1, on the reverse strand, counting down.
CGCGGGAACCGGCTCGTTGCGCTTGGCGGCCAGATAAACCTGCGCCAGCGCGCCCTGCGCGATCACGCAGCAGGCGAGAAGCATGGCGTCGGTCTTGGCGTCGCGCCCTTCGAAGGCGGTGGCGAAGATCGCCGCCATCATCAGGCCAGCGGCCAGCCCGGCATTGGCGCCGAAGAGTTTTGTTCCGGTCCAGCCGATGCCGACCACCGCGATCGCGATGCCCAGCATCGAGACCAGGCGATAGACCCAGATCGGCGCCGCGGCCCCCTCGCCGCTCAGCGCCACCGCCGCCGACTGCAGCCAGTAGATGCCGATCGGCTTCTTGTATCGCGTGACGTCCTGAAGGCGAATGTCGACGTAGTCGCCTGTCTCGACCATCTGCTTGGTCGCCTGGACGAAGCGGGATTCATCGCGATCCACCGGCGGCAGGCTGGCCAGACCGGCGAAGGTCATGACGATGCTGAACAGAAAGAGGAAGAGATAGTTCCTGTTCATCGCGGGAGCTCGTCCGATCTGAAACTGCGGGATAGCCCCGTGGCGGCGCGTGGGCGCCTGTCTTTGCGCGGCGCCTCCATTACGCCAGCAAGATGGGTGAAGCAAGGATGCGCCGGGGCCCGCGCGATCGGACGCGAAACTGGAAACCACTTTTGCTAACGGCGGTTGGATGCTAAACGCGCGCCTTCATATCCAGCTTGGTCTTGGTGCCCGGCAATCTCCAGGAAGAGAACATGCACGCCTTCAAATCCGATTTCCTGCGCATCATGAGCGAGCGCGGCTTCATCCACCAGATCTCGGACGAATCCGGCCTCGACAAGCTCTTCGCCACGGAAATTGTCAGCGCGTATATCGGCTTCGACGCCACAGCCAAGAGCCTGCATGCGGGATCGTTGATCCAGATCATGATGCTGCACTGGCTGCAGCAGACCGGCCACCGGCCGATCGCGCTGATGGGCGGCGGCACCACGATGATCGGCGATCCGTCGTTCAAGGACGAGGCGCGCAAGCTGCTGACACCGCAGGACATCGAAGACAATCTCGTCGGCATCCGCCGCAATTTCTCGCCTTACCTGAAATTCGGCGACGGCCCCGGCGACGCGCTCATGATCAACAATGCCGATTGGCTGATGCAGATCAACTACGTCAATTTCCTGCGCGATGTGGGCCGGCATTTCTCCGTCAACCGCATGCTGGCCTTCGATTCCGTGAAGCTCAGGCTCGACCGCGAGCAGTCGCTGTCCTTCCTCGAATTCAACTACATGATCCTGCAGGCCTACGATTTCGTCGAGCTCTACAAGCGCGTCGGCTGCCGGCTGCAGATGGGTGGCTCGGACCAGTGGGGCAACATTGTCAACGGCATCGACCTGGGCCACCGCATGGAGGGCGTGCAGCTCTTCGCCATGACCACCCCGCTGCTCACCACCTCGTCGGGCGCCAAGATGGGCAAATCGGCCTCGGGTGCGGTCTGGCTCGACGGCGACATGCTGAGCCCCTACGAGTTCTGGCAGTACTGGCGCAACACCGAGGATGCCGACGTCGGCCGCTTCCTGAAGCTCTACACGACGTTGCCGCTGGATGAGGTGGCGCGGCTGGAAAAGCTCGGCGGCTCGGAAATCAACGAAGCGAAGAAAATCCTCGCCACCGAGATCACGGCCATGCTGCACGGCCGCGAGGCGGCCGAGACGGCAAGCGAGACGGCGCGCAAGACTTTCGAGGAAGGCGCGCTCGCCGACACGCTGCCCAAGGTCGAAGTCGCCAGATCGGACCTCGAAGCCGGGATCGGCATCCTGGCGCTGTTCGTCGCAGCCGGGCTGGCCGCCTCGAACGGCGAAGCGCGCCGCCATATCCAGGGCGGCGCCGTGCGCGTCAACGACCAACCGCTGACTGACGACCGGCGCGTCGTCACGCTTCAGGACCTCGGCCCGGAAGGCGTAGTGAAGCTCTCGCTCGGCAAGAAGAAGCACGTGCTGGTGCGGCCGAGCTGATCGGCGCGCCTTCTCGATCGCCATCCTTCCCCACAACCGGAGACCGCTTACGGGATCAAGATTACCGGTACTCGAAGATCGAGCGGAATATCCCGGGCGCCACCACGGACAGCGGATTGATGTTGAGGGTCGGCTTGTTGGCATTGCCGCGCAGCCGGTAGGTGACGCCGATCAGGCCACGGTCGCGACCGTTGCCGAGCAGCGGCCCGAACAGCGGCAATTCGCCAAAGATGCGGTTCAGGCCGTAGACCGGCATGAAGGTCCCGGTCATGTCCATGTTGTTGTTCGGATCGTAGAGCGTTCCCTGGAAGGTGGTGCCGATACGTGGACCGCGCAGCAGCCCGTTCGCCAGCCTCAGATAGCCGGAACCCTTGTCGATCTCGGCGAAGCCGCGCTCGAACTGCACCCTGGACGTATCGATGTTGCCTTTGACGGCCTCGTTCAGGCTGCGTGTATCGCCGGCCGGCGTGGTCGATACGATCGAGGCGAGCTTGGGCTCGTTGACGACATAGAAGTTGCGGGCATCCACCTGTCCCTTCATCGGCCCGTCGGCGGCGCCCGAGAGCGACAGCGTGATCGCGCCGCCTTCCATATGTTCGTAGACGTTGAGGAAACGCAGGATCGCGCCGGCATCGGCCGACTTCACCCTGAGCACCCGGCCCCCTTCGCTGGTGGTGTTATTGATCGTAATCGGGGCGCCCGAGCTTGCCGCGGCGCTGACATTGAGCCCGTTCACGCGCGATCCGGCCGCGCTGTATTCGAGCTTCAGATTGGAAAGCACCTCGTCGTGGAAACCGGTCAGCGATGTCACATCGGCGCTCACCGAGATCGCGTTGCTGCCGGCGCCCTTGGTGGCAGTGTCGACATCGGAGGTAAACTGCTTGATCAGCGAGCGGGCGTCGAGCGACGCGCCGCTGACATCGACGGCGTAGCTCTTGCCGGCGCGCTTAACCGAAACGGCAACGTCGTCGCCTCGGTTCAACGCAACTTTGCTGAAGCGGGCCGCGGACAACGCACCGTTGACCAGCGTCACATTGCCGTCGATCGAAAAGCTCTTTCCGTCGAGAGCGAAATCCGACAGCGTGGTGGTGCTGCCGGACCTTGCCATGTTGAAAGCGACCTTGGCCGGAATGCCGGCACCCTTACTCCAGCCTGCCCAGGGAATGTCGAGTCTGGCATTGGTCAGGTCCGCCGAGACCTGCTGGGCGCCCTCGCCGCTCTTGTCGATCGCCACCTTGATGGTTCCCGAGAGCAGGTCCGACAGGCCTGGCATGCTGGCGTTGCGCGTCTTGTCGTCAAGAATCAGCGTGACCTTGCGGCTTCGCGCCGGCCCGTCATCGGCAAGCGGCTCGACCAGATCGAGCTCGGCCGGAATGCCGTTGAGCTTCGCCGCCGCCGAAATCACCGCCTGCGTTGGCCCAACAGTTATCGAGCCATTCGCCCCGGTCACGGTCTGGTCTTCGAATGGCCTGGCGAGCGACAGGTCCTGATAGTCGAGGGAAACCAGCCAATCGAGCTTCGAGGTGTCCATCCCCTTCGTCAGCGGGATGTCCGCCCTGACGTGGCCGGTAACGGTGCCGGACAGGTCCTCGGGCGCCAGCCCGACATGGCGCATGGCATTGATCGGCTCATAGGAGGCAAGCTCGGCGATCGCCGGCGCCTCACCCGCGACGTCAATGTCGAGCCCACCGACCACAATCGGCAGGTTCGCGTTCTTGATCGTCAGCGTGCCGCCGCTTGCCGCCACGGTGCGGCCGCTCGGCATGTAGACACTGCCCGAGGAGAGCGCGATATCGACATCGTTGCCGTGGAAGGCGACGACGCCGACGGCGTCGCGGACCGGCGGGATGCGCCCGGCGGTATCGAAGCGCGAGCCTTCGATCTGGAAACGGCCGAACACTTCGTCGCCGGTGAGCGGCACCCCGTTGTGCAGGCGCCCAGGCGCGACCTGAAACTGCAGGTTGGCATCGGTAACCGTGCCGCCGAACAGGTTGCCCAGCACCCAAAGCCGCGCATTGCGGGCCGAGAACCATGGCCACAATTGCTTCACATGCGAGACCGGCATTTCGTGAACGTTGAGTGACAGCGATACTCCTGGCGGACCATTGTCGACGAAGGCGACTGTGGCCGCGCCCAAGACTTCACCTGCTCCGCCGGAGCGGACGCCGATCTGCTCGGCGACGAGCTTACGGCTCTTCGGTTGATAGACGCCCGCGACGCGGGCCAGGAACTGAAGCGCCGGTTCGGGCGATTCCGAGGGCGCCAGCGTCGAGCCGTCGCTGGTGAGGTCGTAGCGGTATGCGGGCTCCTCTCCGGCAGCCGCCGGCTTCGGTCCGATCGACCCGGCAAAGTCGAAGCTGGAGCGACCGTTCTTGATCAGCAGCCGGTCGACCGAGATCTTGTTCGAGCCGGCCATCAGCGTGGCATCGGCATGGACATCGACAGGCAGCAGGCCGCGTTCGTCCAGGTCGACCACGGAACCGGCAAGCGAGAGCGAGGCCGCCAGGCGCGACGGGCTGTCGCCCGACGCTTGCGAGCCCGAAAGCTTCAGCGCAATCGAGCCCAGTTTGGCGCCATCGTTCGCCTGGGCGATCTCTGTAGAATTGTCCCCGCCTGAGGGGCCCTCTATCTCAAGATTGGCGTCCAGCGACGAAATGCGCCTTGCCGTCGCATCGCGAGTCGCCGAGGCCGTCAAGGTCGCGTGCCGGCCGTCGACATCGGCATCGTAGGAGAACTGCATGCGCCCCGTACCTGTCTGCGCGACGGTTGCCGAGGTGACGGTCACACGCTTGACCAGCCCGGTATCCGCCAGTTCGAACTCGACGTTGCGCAAATCGATCTGGCGCATCGAGTCCTCGCGCACGGCATCCAGCGCATCGTTGACGCTGGCGAACACCGCCGCCGACACTTTCTCTGGGTCGACAAGCCCATTCTCGTTGCGCAGCGCGGCCGTCCAGTCGCCGCCGCCCGAAGGCATGGCGGCCACGACGATGCGTGCATTGGAAAATCTGGCGCTGGTCAGTCTGACATCGCCTGAAAGCAGCGGCAGGAGGCGCATGCCGAAGCGCACGCGCCCGATTTCGGCCATCGGCTTGCCGTCGGCAGTCTTGAGGCTGACATCGTTCACCTGCAGGGCGACGAAACTCGATCCGTCCAGCGTCAGCCGCGCCGCGCCGACAGTGACATTGACATCGACGCCTGCCAGCTTCTCGATGGCGGTCTCCGCCTCGGAGCGGAGCCGTTCCGTGCCGATGCCCGAAGCTCCGAGGACATAGACGCCCGCCGCCGCCAGAAGCATGAGCGCGCAAAGTCCGGCAAACAAGCGGCCGAAGATGCGGAAGCGTCGGCGAACCACCGCGCGGCCAAGCGGCGGCACGCTGCAAGCGGACGGGAGCTTCGCCAGGTCGGTGATCTCGTCACGCCTGAACCTGATCTTCTCGTGCTGCGGGTCTTCCTGATCCAAGCAATCTTCCGTTGTGACGAACTCGTCATGGACGAATCCCCCCTCACGTTATATCGATGCTTTCCCGCGCGTAACCGCCAACAAGGGCATTGATATGGCTGATCTCGAGGTGGGCGACGCAGCGCCCCAATTCGATCTTCCGCGTGACGGCGGCGGCTCGCTCAGCCTCGACGCGTTCCGGGGCAAGCTCATTGTACTTTACTTCTACCCGCAGGACGACACCACAAGCTGCACCAACGAGGCGATCGGCTTCTCGAAATTGAAGCCCGAGTTCGAGAAGGCCGGCGCCGTGGTGATCGGGCTGTCTCCCGATAACGTCAAGAAACACGACAAATTCAAGGCGAAGCACGATCTCACCGTCGATCTCGTCGCCGACGAGCAGCGCAAGGTAATCGAGGCCTATCATTTGTGGGTCGAGAAGACGATGTACGGGCGCAAATATATGGGCGTCGAGCGCGCCACCTTTCTGATCGGCAAGGACGGGCGCATCGCCCGCATTTGGCGCCAGGTCCGCGTCAAGGGCCATGTCGAGTCCGTGCTGGAAGCCGTTCGCGCGCTCTAAGCGCCGGCAAAGCCCACCAAAGCAATCGACGATTATGGTCGTTACTCGTCAGGTGGCTCGGCCTTCGGCTGCCGCCGCGTCCTCCATGATTTCGAAACGTGGCTCACTTGATCGGCCAGCGCGGCAAGATGGCCGCGCAAGCCGCGCGCGCCCATCATGGACGACAGAGTGACTGATTGCGTGGCGAAGCGCCGCTTGAAATCCTCGCCGCCGCAGAGAAAATCAATGGTGGCAAGGCCACGGTCGAACGACCATTGGATATAGTCCATCATCAGCACCATGCCCGGCGAGGCGCGCTCGTATTCGGGATCATAGGTGGTCACAAAAGCCATCATCGCACCGTGCTGCTCGAAATTGATCGAGACGGCGACGATCGTGTCGTCAAGCTCCAGCACGAAGATGCGCAACAGCCCTAGGTCGGCCAGCACCGAAATAAGCGCGGCAAGAACCGGCGAGCCCTTATCGAACAAATCCGAGGCACGACCATGGCGAGCGAGCCAGAGGCGCTTCAACGTCGCGACGCGCTCGAGCACCGGCTCGCGCGGCTCCGCCGCATCCACCAGCCGGAAACGCAATGCACCGCTTTCTTCCATGAACTTGCGGCCTCGACGATAGTTCTGCCGGCCCTTCTTGGACAACGTCTCGAACCATTCCGCCCCACGCTGCCAGGAGCCAGCGACACGATAGCTGATTTCAGTGCGGTGATTGGGCCGAAGCGCCTTGCCTTGAGCCGGTTCCAGCAGGGCATGAACACCGGCATCCGGTAGCAGGCGGTTGAGATAGATCAGGTCGAAGCCACCCTGGTCAAAAACATATTGCCAGAGGCGGGAGATCGCCCGCGGGTCGCTGTCGGGTGCAACCAGCGCGTCGCCATAGTCACTGTGATCCTTCGCCGCCCATTCGAGTATGCGGATGCCTGAACGCCTGAAGGTCGCTAGCGCTATCACGCCATCGAGCCGGTCGCCGTTCCAGGCAAGCCCAATCCTGAGCGCGCGCCGCTCCTGCTGCGGGGTGGTGCGCCACCATGCCGCGATCCAGTCCGGATGCTGGAAGACAAGCCCACCAGCCCGCTGCCAGAGCGCGCTCCAGGCTGGTGCGATCTCGGCCAGGCGCGCCGCCGATGTCACGACTTCGAAGGTGCGTATCCGCGGGATTGCGAGCACAACGGGGGCGTTCATGGCCGTGTCCCCTCCGACGCTCGCGAGGTGCGTGACTGTGGCTTTCCGGGCCTGATGCGCCTGGCGATATGCCCCCACATCCGCTTCAGGGGCATGACGTAGAGGCCTGCGAGCGACTGATAGTCGCGCACATCGCGGTCGACCAGCCCGAACTTGAAGTCCTCGTCAGGCCTCGGCACACACATTGTTCCGAAGAGCCGGTCCCATAACGAGAAGAGCAGCCCGAAGTTCTTGTCGTAGTGGCGCGGATCGACGCTGTGATGCAACTGATGCCAGTGAGGACACAGAATCAAATTGTTGAGCGGGCCGAACGAGATCTTGAAATGCGTGTGCCTGACGAAATCCATCATCAGGATGTTACGCATGACATAGACGTTGACGCCAAAAACGGTCAGTTCGACAAGATTCAGCGAAATCAGCGACCAAATGCCGAAGCAGAGCCCCACGATGATGCCGTCCCAGGCTCGGTTCATCAACTCGTCGAGCGGATGGACCCGGTCCTTGGTGATCCCGACCATCACCTCGGCCGAGTGATGCACCTTGTGCAGTTCCCAAAGCAGCGGATAGCGATGCTGGGCGACGTGATAGAGATAATAGGAAATGTCGTAGGCGAGGAGCATGCTGACGGTGAAGATCAGAACCGTCACCGGCCCTGCCGGCCCCTCCGTCAGAGGCGCCTGGAAGTGGAACAATGTCGAAAACAGCCAGTTGGTCCCATACCCCACCGCCGTGACAAAGACGATTCCGGCGGGCAGCATCAGGAAAGGCATCAGGGCCTTCTTCGTGACCCAGAACAGAAGGTCGGCCTTCGCGGAGGGATGGGTGATGACCTCGTGCGGGATGACGAATTCGAAGAACTCCTTCCAGCTCTTCTCCTCGACCGTGCGCCAATAGGCCACAAGCGCGCTGACAAAGGCGGTCAGCAGCAAAAGCCCGGTCGCCAGCAGACTGGTGCCCGAAATCTTGTCGAGGATATTGCCAACCAGATCGTCCAGCATTCCTACCGCCACGGTGAATCCCAAACACCAACACGCCTTTACTCGAAAAACGTCAACTAAACGCAATCGAAGACAGTTAAGAAACCCGAGCCTTGCTTTGCGAGCCACCAGGCTGCTCCTGGAAGAACATTGGTGTTCATCGCCAAGGATTTCGCCGCATTGCACGTCCTGGGGGTTCGCGCAACCTCTTGCCCGCGCTGCGTGCATTCGGCGCCGTGCAGTCGACACGGCAAAGCTTTGTTAACCCTAATAATGTGTAATCAGGCTTGTCGTTTGTCCCGTAACGAAAGCCTGGTCCCCGTGAAACCAACCGGTCAGTCAGCTGTCTTCGGCAGGCGCAAGGAACCGCACACGGTCATCATCGCCCGCGGCAACGAGATAAGGCATTTCACCATCCGCCCCTGGCTTGCCGCCTTCCTCGGCTCGGCCCTGGCGGCGATCGCGATCGGCTATCTGCTTGCCACGTCCTATCTGGTGTTGCGCGACGACCTGATCGGCGCCACGACGGCGAGGCAGGCGCGCATGCAGCAAGCCTATGAGGACCGCATCTCGGCCCTTCGTGCCCAGGTCGACCGCATCACCAGCCGCCAGCTTCTCGACCAGCAGCTGATGGAAACCAAGGTCAGCGAGCTCTTGGCCAGGCAGACCCAGCTCAGCGAGCGCCACGGGCGGCTCGGCCCGATCCTCGAGCGCGCCGAGAGCGAGGTCGGCGACGCGCCCGCGGCAAATCCCGCAGCGCCCAAGCCTGGCGAGCACGCCGAGATCACCGGCAGCCTCTCGCAGGCGCCGACCTACTCGGTCGCATCCTTGGACGCCGGCGACACCAGGCCCTTCTCGCTCTGGTCGACGAGGTCCGATCCGCTCGACGGTGAAACGGCCGCCGACCGCGCCGACAAGCTGTTCGTCTCGATCAATGCGTCGCTGAAATCCATCGAAAACCAGCAGCTTTCGCGCATCACCACCCTTGCTGACAGCGCCTATAAGAATGCCGATGTTATCGCCCAGGCGCTGGAAGCGGCGGGCCTGCCGGTCGACAGCGAGCTTGGCAAGAGCGATGTCGGCGGCCCGCTTGTGCCGCTCGATCCATCGATGGCCTTCGACAGCAAGGTCAAGGAGTTGGACGAAGCGCTCGATGCGCTCGACCAGGTCAAGAAGGAGGCGCGCAAGCTGCCGCTCACCAATCCCGCCCCTGGCCATCCGGTGACCAGCCCATTCGGCGTGCGCACCGACCCGATCCTGGGCACCGCCGCGCTGCATACCGGAATGGATTTTAGGGCACCGATCGGCATGCCGGCCAAGGTCACGGCCGCCGGCATCGTCACCAGGGCAGGCTGGGCCGGCGGCTACGGTCGCATGGTCGAGGTGGACCATGGCAACGGCTTTGCGACACGCTACGGGCATCTGAGCGAGATCGATGTGACCGTCGGTCAGAAGCTTGCCGCCGGCGACGTCATCGGCAAGACCGGCAGCAGCGGCCGCTCGACCGGCCCGCACCTTCATTACGAGGTGCGCCACGACGGCGAGGCGGTCGACCCGCTGCGCTTCCTGACCGTCGGCAAGAAGGTCGCGCAATATCTCTGACCGGCTGATCCGGCGTCCGCGAATTGGCTAAGCGCCTGGATTCTCCTGGCCGGCCAGGTACATCGCTGCCGCCGACACCAGAGTAAGAACGCCGTTCTTCAAAGCCGCCTCGTCGACGCGGAACCTGGAATGGTGAAGCGGATAGACTGATCCGACCTCCTCATTGCGGATGCCGAGCCGGAAATAGACCGATGGGCGTTTCTCGCTGTAGTAACCGAAGTCGTCGGCAATGCTCCATCCAGGCATGTTGAGCGCATTGTCCGCGCCGATGCTGGCCTTGGCGGCGGCCATGATCAAGGCAGCCATCTCGGCATCGTTGACAACGCCGGGCTCGCCTCGATGCAGGTCGACCCGCACGCTGGCGCCATGGCTAGACGCCACTCCCTCCAGCACCTCGCGAAGCCGGCGCCAGGCACGCTCACGGGTGGCGCCGCTGGCGCTGCGTATCGTGCCCTTGAACGCGACCTTGCCGGCGGTCACGTTGTAGGCATTGCCGCCATTGATGGCGGTCACCGAGATGACCAGCGGATCGTAAGGGTCGGTCTCGCGCGAGACGATCTTCTGCAGCTCGCCCACCATCGAGCAGGCGACAGTCAGCGCGTCGACACCTTCATAGGGTTTTGCGGCATGCGCCGCCGAGCCGGTGACCAGCACATCGAACGTGTCGCACGCCAAGGTATAGGGACCGGAACCGACAGCGACCTTGCCGGAAGGCGTATACGGATCGACGTGGACGCAGATCGCGGCATCGATGTCGTCGAGAAGCCCCTCTTCGACCAACCGTTTGCCGCCTGACGGTTCATCTTCCTCGGCTGGTTGGAAGATGAGGCGGACAGTTCCGCCGAAACTGTCGCGCGAGCGGTGCAGGTGCGCGGCCACCGCAAAGCCCATCGCGGCGTGGGCATCATGGCCGCAGGCATGCATCACGCCCGGATTTTTAGATGCAAAGTCGACGCCGGATTCCTCTTCGATCGGCAAGGCGTCGATGTCTGCGCGAATGGCCACCTTACGGTTCGAGGGCCTGCCGGTGCCGACAATATCGACCGCAAGTCCATAGCCGGCGACGTCGCGAATCTCGGTGATCCCTTCCTTTGCAATCATCTCGCGCAAATAACGCTGCGTGCCCGCTTCTCGGTTCGACAACTCGGGATGGCGATGCAGATGGTGTCGGATCTCGATCATCCGGTCGAGAATCCTGGCATCGATATCGGGCGCGGTATGGCTTGCTGAAGACGGCCGATCAGGATTTGACATGAATATCCCGCGGGAACTTCGTCAGCGTCTCGTTGCCGGTCTCGGTCACCAGGATGGTCTCGCTGACCTCGATGCCCCAGCCGTCCATCCACATGCCCAGGATGGAATGAACGACATTGCCCGGTTGCAGCACCGTCTTGTCGCCGGGTCTGAGGCTGATCGTGTGCTCGCCCCAATCCGGCGGATAGGCAACGCCGATGGAATAGCCGATGCGCGATTCCTTCTTCAGCCCGTGGCGCTCTATGACCTTGCGCCAGGCAGCTTCGACCGCTTCCGCGGTCGTGCCCGGACGGGCGGCGTCGAGCACCGCATCCATGCCCTCGATAACAGCCTTTGCCGTGTCCGCGACGCGGATTGGCGTCTTGCCGAGCTGCATCGTCCTGGCGAGCCCCGCCGCATAGCGGCGGCAGACGCCGGCCAGCTCGAGCGCAATCGTTTCGTCCTTGCCGAACCGTCTGTCGCTCCACATGATATGCGGCGCGGACGCATTCTCGCCGCCGAGGATCGTCGGCGGCAGCGCCGTGATATCGCCGGCGAAATCCGGGCTGCCGGCGATCTGCGCCGCCTGGATGGAAGCAATCGCGTCGCACTCCCGCACGTCCGGCGCGATGACCTCGTAGGCCCGCGCGACCGCAGCCTCGGCCAGCCTCGACGCGTTGCGCAGATAGGCGACTTCCGGCGCCGATTTCACCGCGCGGATCCAGTTCACGAGCAGATCGGCGTCGTGCCATTTCGCATCTGGGAGCCCGGCGACGAGCCTCGCATGCGCCTTCGGCGAGAAGTAATAGGCCTCGAGCTCGATGCCGATATGGCGACCGCCCCAGCCCTTGCCGACGATCCATGCCGCGATCCAGTCCATCGGATGACGGTCGGCGCGCTGGACGTAGTCTTCCGGAAAGCCCACCACGTTCTCGGGCTTCATCCAGGCCGTCAGCAGGCCACCCGCCGCATCCATGGCGCGGCCGATCCAGACAGGCTCGGCATCCTCGATCGGCACAAGCACCACCTGCGGCGTGTAGAACGACCAGCCGTCATAGCCGGTGATGTAATGCTGATTGGCCACGTCGTTGACGATCAGGAGCTCGATGCCGCACCTGGCCATCTCGGCTCGAATTTTTCCGAGCCGCTGTTGATACTCCTCGCGGGCGAAAGGCAGTTCAATCATCTTTTCTCCTCACGGGATCGGTCTGGTGGGGGACGAAGCCCTATTGTCCCACCATTGCGGTGACTTTGACCGACGGCAATCGGCCAGGACGATGCATTGGCAGGGCCTAACCGAACGGCCTGGTTGCCGGCTGACGTGATCAGCTCCGTTACCTCGAACGAGCCGGTGACCTGTTGCTGAACCGGGAGCAGTTGACTCGAAGGTAGTTGTAGGATGATATGTATCATCCGATACCAAGACATGCATCCTCATGACCATTCGTCGCCTCTCGCCGGAAATACTCAGCGCCATGGAAGGCGCGGTTGGACAAAACGGCATTTCCGTCCAGCCGGCTGGAATGGCGAAATATCTGGGCGACTGGGCCGGCGACCATCAGGGTGACGCTCTTGCCGTGCTGCGACCTGGCTCGGTCTCCGAGGTCCAGGCCCTGATGCGCCTGTGCAGCGAGCTCAGGCTCGGCATCGTTCCGCAAGGCGGCAACACCGGCCTGGTATCAGGCGCGATCGATAGCAAAGGCGGCGGCCTGGTCGTCTTAAGCCTGGAGCGGTTGAACGCCATCCGGCAGATCGATACGGATAATTGCACGCTGCGTGCCGATGCGGGCTGTGTGCTGCAGACGATCAAGGACGCCTGCGAGACGCAGGATTGCCTCTTCCCGCTAGCGCTCGGCGCGCAGGGCAGCTGCCAGATCGGCGGCAATGCCGCCACCAACGCCGGCGGCGTCAACGTGCTGCGTTACGGCATGGCGCGCGACCTGATCCTGGGCCTCGAAGTCGTGCTGGCGGATGGCGAGCTGTGGAACGGTTTCTCCGGCCTGCGCAAGAACAACAGCGGCTATGACCTGAAGCAGCTTTTCATCGGCTCGGAAGGCACGCTCGGCATTATCACCGGTGTCGAGGTCAAGCTGTTTCCGAAACCGGCCAAGACAGAAACCGCCTATCTCGGCCTGGCTTCGTTCGACGCGGCCGTCACGCTCTTCAACCAGGCGCGCCGCGACTGTTCGGACCTGATCTCCGCTTTCGAGATCATCGGTTTGGAATGCATCGAGCTTGCTCGGCTGATCGACCCTGCAATGAGAGCGCCGGTCTCGGCGCCCGTCCAGGTGCTGATCGAAGTGTCGTCCAGCGCCGCTATCGACCTCAACGGCCTACTTGCCGGCTTCCTTGCAGATGCCATGGAGAAAGGCTTGGTAACCGACGCGGTTCTCGCCGCGAGCAGCGCGCAGGCCAGGAGTTTTTGGGCTATCCGCGAAGGTCTCGTCGAAGGCCAGGCCAAGCGCGGCTATCATGTGCGCACCGACCTGTCGGTGAAGATTTCGGACATCCCGGCCCTGATCGAGCAGGCCTGTCGCTTCGTCGCGAACGACCATCCCGGCTGGATCCCCCTCGCCTATGGCCACGCCGGCGACGGCAACATCCATTTCAACGTGCTGCCGCCGTTGGAACTTGCTGAGAACGAGGCCCGGACGCGCGGTTCACGGATCACCGCAGGGCTTTACGACATCGCCGTCGGCCTCGGCGGCTCGATCAGCGCGGAGCACGGCATCGGCCGCAGCCGCCGCAAGGAATTCTGGGCCGGGCTCTCGCCGACGCATCGCCGCATGGTCGCGGCACTGAAGAGCGCCCTCGACCCCAAGGGCCTGATGAATCCGGGCTGTCTGTTGCCCGCGACGGAGACTTTTCCATGAAGCAGAGACTGGCCGCCATCGGCACCGTCGAGACCCTGCCGCACCGGGTCGCCGCCTTCCTCAGCCGCGAGATCGAATCCGGCGAATTGAACCCCGGGGCGCGCCTGCCGACCGAGCAGGAGCTGTCGGAAAAGTTCGGCGTCAGCCGCAACGTGGTTCGTGAGGCGATCGCCCAGCTAAGGGCCGATGGTGTGATCGAAGCGCGGCAGGGCATCGGGGCTTTCGTGCTGGCGCCCGAGCAGCGCGCCGCGATTCGCATCGACCGCGAGGCACTCAAGGACACACACAACATGGAGCGGCTGTTTGAGTTGCGCTGCATCCTCGAGGCCGAATCGGCGGCGCTGGCAGCGGCGCGCCGCAACCGGGAGCATCTCGATTCGATCAAGGCGGCGCTCGACCGCATGGGCGGAGAGGAGCGCTGGGAAGAAGGCAGCATCGACGCCGACCTGCTCTTTCACCGCGAGATCGCGCGCGCCACTGGTAACAACTACATCCACACCTTCATCTCCTTCGTCTGCGAACAGATCCGCCACTCTATCCACTACGCCCGCATGACGAACCCGCTGCATGACCTCGTCGAGATCAATGTCGGAGAGCATGTGCGCATCTATGACGCGCTGGTGGCGGGCGATCCGGCGGCGTCGGAAGCGGCGATGCGGGCGCATATCGTCGGCGCCGCCAACCGCGTCGGCGTCAAGCTGCCGCTCCCGAAAGCCAACGGAGCGAAATAGCCATGCCGGCAAGCATCACCCGCATATCCGACGTCTGCCTGCTGGTCGAAAACATCGAAAGGACGGTGGACTTCTACGTTGAAAAACTCGGCTTCCGACTGCGCCGCCGCGCCGAAGGCTTTGCCGACTTCCATGGCGAGGGCGTAACGCTCGCCGCTTGGGAACTCGACCACATCAACCGCCATACAGGCGTGTCGAACCTGAAGTCGCCGCGCCGCGCGCACAAGGTCTGCGTCGCCGTGCAGCTCTATGCGCCGGCCGACATCGACCGCATGCATGCCGAACTCAGCGCCAGGGGCGTGCCCTTCTACGGCCCGCCCGAAGACTACGTCTGGAATGCGCGCTGCGCCTATTTTACCGACCCGGACGACACGCTCTGGGAGCTTTACGCCTGGCTCGACGGCGGCCCTGGCGACTACCACGACGAACAGCCGTAGACGACGACGCCGAAGGGAGCGGCGCCTGAAGAAGAGACGAGAAAAGTCTGCAACAGGAGCGAAAAATGAGTGGGAACAGTGATTTCGAATTGAATCGTCGCGCTTTTGTAAAAGGCGGCATGGCAGCCGTGGCGGCTGCGTCCGCCGGCATGCAGCTGGTGTTGACCCCCGGCGCGAAAGCCGCCGGCAAGGTCGTCATCCAGTATGACTGGCTGATGTCCAACGGCCAGATCGGCGATATCGCGGCCGTCGCCAACGGCTATTTCAAGGATGCCGGGCTGGAGGTCGAATTCAGCCCCGGCGGCCCCAACGCTTCGACCGTTCCGCCTGTCATTTCGGGGGCCGCGCAGCTTGGACAGTTCTCGGAAACGCCACAGCTTTATTCGGCCCGCGCCAGCGGCGTGCCGATCAAGATCATCGCCTGCGGCTTCCGTACCGGTCCTTACGCACTGACGTCCAAGCCCGCAAAACCGATCCGCGGCGTCGCCGATCTCAAGGGCAAGAAGATCGGCATCCAGCCGACGGCGCGCTTCGTCATCGACGAGATTCTGGCCAAGAACGGCATCGATCCGTCGGAGGTGACAATCGTCAATGTCGGCTTCGACAAGGCGCCGCTGGTGCGCGGCGACGTTGACGCGATTGGTGGCTGGATCACCAACACCCAGGCGCTCAGCGTCGTCGGCGACGACCGCATCGACCTGCTGACGCGCGATCTCGGGCTGAGCTCCTACGCCGATGTCTATTTCGCGACCGACGCGGCGATCGAAAAGGATCCCGAGACCCTGGCCAAGTTCATTGGCGCTGTCGGCAAGGGTTGGGGCTGGGTGCATGCCAACCCGCAGGAAGCGGTCAAGAAGATGGTCGCCGCCTATCCGGAAATGGATCTCGGCTGGGAGGAAAAGACCGTCAATCTGGTGTTGAAACTCTCCTTTGACGGCGCCACCGCCAAGGACGGCTGGGGTACGTTCGATCCAGCCTCGATCGAGGAGCAACTGGCGCTGCTCGACAAGGTCGGCCAGTATCCGAACGGTCGCCCGGCAGCCAAGGATGTCTACACCACCAAGATCCTGGAGCTTTCGGCCACCGACCGGCCCAAGCTCGACGCGCCCGCCGCGTGATGCCAAGCGCGATCGAAGCGCGACGGCTGGATGTCGGCTATGGCGGCCGGCAGACGGCCGTCAAAGTGCTCGCCGGCCTCGATTTGACCGTCGCGGCCGGTTCCTTCCTGTCGATCCTGGGGCCGTCCGGCTGCGGCAAGTCGACCTTGCTCCGCGTGGTGGCCGACCTGCTCGATCCGCTCGGAGGTACGATCAGCGTGCTTGGCGAAACACCGCACACGGTGCGCTCGCGCCGCGATGTCGGCTTCGTCTTCCAGGATTCGACCCTGCTGCCCTGGCGCACGGTGCGCGATAATGTGCGCCTGCCGCTCGGTGTCGGCCAGGGCAGCCTGACGCGCAAGATCGAGGACCGCAGCGCGGAACTGCTGGAATTGATGGGCCTCGGCGGCCTCAGTGAGCGCCTGCCGCATCAGCTCTCCGGCGGCCAGCGCCAGCGCGTGGCGATCGCGCGTGCCTTGCTCGGCGAGCCCAAATTGCTGTTGATGGACGAACCCTTCGGCGCACTCGACGAGATCACGCGCGACCGATTGAATGACGAGCTTCTCGCGCTCTGGCGGCGCACCGGCACGACGATCCTTTTCGTCACTCATTCCATCGCCGAGGCCGCCTATCTCGGCGACCGCGTCATCGTGCTGGCCGCCAGTCCGGGACGCGTCGTCAAGGACCTCGACATGCGGCCCTTCAAGCAGGAAGGCAATCGCTGCAAGCGCGAGGATCCGGCGATCGTCGCCGCCATGGCCGATCTGCGCATGGCGCTGGAGCGCGCATCGTGAGAAAGGCGCCGCTCTCTCCGCAAATGACCATTGCGCTCCCCCTCCTTGGCGCGGCTTCGATCCTGCTCGCCTGGCAATACTTGCTGCCGCTGCTCGGCGTGCCGGCCTATATCGTGCCGACGCCGACGGCGATATTCGGCGTCTTCCAGAAGAACTTTTCGCTCCTCATCGACAATTTGCGGCCGACCTTGATCGAGGCGCTGGCCGGTTTCGTCATCGGCAATCTGGCTGCCGTGCTGCTGGCCGTGCTCTTCGTCCACAGCCGCGTGCTTCAGGCCGCCTATTTCCCGATCGTGCTGTTCTTCAACACCATTCCGATCCTGGCGCTGTCGCCGATCATCATCCTGATCTTCGGTCTCGGCATGACGCCGAAGATCGTCATCGCCGCGGTGATCTGCTTCTTCCCGACGCTGGTCAACATGATCCGCGGCCTCGATTCGGCCAGCGACAATGAGCACGAGCTGTTCCGCGTGCTGTCGGCGACACGCTCGGAGATCTTCTGGAGCCTGCGCCTCCCCCGTGCCCTACCGATGCTCTTCTCTTCGCTGAGAATCGCGTCGGCTACCGCCGTGATCGGCGCCATCGTCGGCGAGTGGATCGGCTCGGACAAAGGGCTCGGCGCGCTGATCATCCAGGCGACCTTCAACTACCAGTCCGATCGGCTTTATGCGGCGATTGTGCTGTCGTCGTCGCTGTCGATCGCGCTGTTCTGCCTCGTCGTCCTGATCGAGCGGCGAGTGATCCGCTATTAGGGGTCAGTGGGTTAGTGCGAATACTAGAAAAATATTTGAAAACATAGGTTTGGATCGATTAGCGAAACCGAGAATCGCAGACCCACTCATCTTCCACTGATTCCATCCGCTCAAGGCTCGCCGCTGGGAAACGGCGCCTGCCGCCGGGATCCTGTTGCTGCGGATACGAAATATTTTTGAATTCCATTTGACTGAATAAATCTTCTCTGCAAGTCTTGCTTTGACGGACGGGAGCGCAAGGCATGGCATTGCGGGGGACCAACCAGGAATTTGGGCGGCCGTACAACCGGCGCATCGTGCTTGAGTCCATCCGCCGGTTTGGCCCCGTTGCGCGCGGAGACATTGCCCGGCATGTCGGCCTCACCGTCCAGACCGTGTCGACCATAGTGCGGGAACTTGAGGAGCAGGGTTACATCCTGTCGGTTCGTGAGGAGCCGAAGGGGCGCGGCCTGCCACCGACGACGTTGCGCATCAATCCGGAGGGCGGCTTTGCCGTTGGCATCCACCTCACCCCGCTTGGTATCGATGCGGCGCTGATCAATCTCAGCGGCGACGTGGTCGACAGCACGCATCGCGAGGCGGCAAATCCCGCCCCTGATGACGCTTTCGAGGCAATCGGCGCAATGGTGGCGGAAATGACGGCGCGCCGGGTGAGCGGCCGCGTCATCGGCATCGGCATGGCGCTTCCGGGGCCATTCGGCGTCGAGCCCATGAGCTTTGTCGGCTCCACTACCATGGCTGGCTGGCAGGAGGTTCCCCTACGCGAGCGGCTGACTGCGGCCACCGGCCTGCCTGCCTTCTTCGAGAACGACATGGCGGCTGCAGCGATGGGCGAACGCCTTTATGGCCTCGGCGCCAAGCATTCCGAATACTACTACCTCTATTTCGGCGTTGGACTTGGCGGCGCCATGCTGCATGAGGGAAGCGTATTGCGTGGCGCCTGGGGCAATGCCGGCGAGATCGGACATGTCCCCATCGTACCGGGCGGAGAGCTCTGCCCTTGCGGCAATCGCGGCTGCCTGGAACGCTACATCTCGCTGGACGCGCGAAGCCGTTGGGCCGGCGACGATACCAGCTGGTTGGCCGAGGTCGCGCCTGTCTTTCGCAACGCGATCGCCATCATCGAGAACCTTTTCGATCCTGAAACCATCGTTCTCGGTGGATTGGCCTCGCCTGCGCTGCTCGAACGATTGGCGTCATCGGCGGAGCCGCTCCTGAACTCGGTCTCGGCCCGGAAGGATCGCACCACATCACGCATCCTGGTGGCACAAGGCGGGCAGCACGCCGTGTTGCGGGGAGCGGCAGCTCTTGCCGTTTCGGGTGTTCTTTCACCGCGCTTCGGCCAGATCTTCACCGCCAAGCGGCAACGCGATGGCGACTTTCTGAGAGGCGGAGACGTCGCGGCATGAGCGAACCCCTGCTGGTCCTCGACAATGTCACCAAGAACTACGGCGCCATTCAGGCGCTCCGCGGCATCAGCTTTTCGATCGGACGCGGCGAGGTTGTGGCCCTGCTCGGCGACAACGGCGCCGGCAAGTCGACGCTGGTCAAGATCATTGCGGGCGGGCTGGAGCCGACCTCGGGCCGCATGCTTTTCGAAGGCAAGGAATTCCTCGCAAAATCTCCGGCCGAGGCCAAGGCCGCCGGCATCGAGACCGTCTACCAGGACCTCTCGCTCTGCACCAATGTCGATGTGGTCGCGAACTTCTTCATGGGACGTGAGATCACCCGCAAGGTGCTGGGTGTACCGGTGCTCGACGAGCGCGCCATGGAAGCGGTGGTCGGCAGGGCGCTGGCCAATGCCGGCACGCGTATTCCGTCGCTGCGTACGAAAGTCGAGCATCTCTCTGGCGGCCAGCGGCAGGCGATCGAGCTCAATCGCTTCGTCCATTGGGGCGGTAAGCTGGTGCTGCTCGACGAACCCTTCGCCGCGCTCGGTGTCG
Organism: Mesorhizobium sp.; assembly: GCA_004020875.1. Lineage (GTDB taxonomy): Bacteria > Pseudomonadota > Alphaproteobacteria > Rhizobiales > Rhizobiaceae > Mesorhizobium. The sequence goes on along the minus strand of SAPZ01000004.1, from coordinate 220,805 downwards.
AACAGACCCGTCGCGGCCTCGACATGATCCGTCAGGTGGCGAGCCAAGGTATCGGCGTCGTCATCATCACCCACATCATGCAGCAGGCCTTCCAGGTCGCCGACCGGATCGTGGTGATCCGCCAGGGCGTCGTGGCCGGCGACGTTGCCCGCAACAAGACAAGTCCCGACGCGGTGATCAACATGATTACCGGGGAGACGCTCGCCGGTGCCGGACCGGCGGGCTGAGAAACAATGAGGGGTCCGGCGCAAGAGGAGCGAACGACATGAAGCGACTGCTACTTTCTGTCTTCGGTATCCTGGCACTGGCCATAGCCACGCTAACGCCGGCATTCGCCCAGTCCAAGGGTACCGTCTATTACCTGGTCCCGACATTGCTTGACGAATTCCAGACCGGCTCGGTGAGCGCGCTGGAGCTGTTCCTGAAACAGGTCGGCTATGAGATGAAAACCCTGAACGCGGACAACAAGACCGACGCTCAGCAATCGCAGATGAATGACGTTATCGCGCTGAAGCCCAAGGCGATCATCCTTGCCGCGGTCGATTTCAACGCGTTGAAGCCGTCCGTCGAAGCCGCCCGCGCTGCCGGCATCCCGGTGGTCGAGTTCGACCGCCAGATTACCGCGACGCCGTCCGACTTCACCTCGGTCGCAGGCACGGTAGAGATCGGTCACATCGCGGCCGACCAAGCCGAGGCCCTGCTGAAAGCCAAGAACGGCTCCGTCAAGGGCAAGATCCTCCAGGTGCTCGGCGATCCGGGCGATCCCTACACGCTCGATATCCAGAAGGGTTTCGAGGAGAAGATGAAGGCGTTTCCGGACGTCAAGATCATCTCGCTGCCGGCAATGCAGTGGGAAGCCAGCAATGCTGGCACCATCGTCGCCGACCAGATGCTGGCCAATCCAGACATCGACCTGATCTTCAGCCATGCCGCTCACCTCTCGGTCGCCGCGGTCGCCTCGCTGGAGGCCGCCGGCAAGAAGCCGGGCGATGTCATGCTGATGAGCTCGAACGGTGCGCCGGTCGGCCTCGATCTTATCCGCAAGGGCTGGCTGAACGTCGAGGTCGAGCAGCCGCTCTACGCCCAAGCCGCTGCCGTCGCCATGTTCATGGATAAGGTCGCCAACAAGCAGGAGATCAAGCCGGGCGACTACGACGTGCTCGGCCTGAAGTCCGTCGTGACCAAGGAAGCCTGGGGACCCAACATCAAGATCCCCGGCGCCGCGATCACCAAGGCAAACGTCGACAATCCCGCCTTCTGGGGCAACCAGAAGCCGCCGACGGATACGGTCAAATCCGTCGAATAGGCTTTTCCAGCAGAGCTCCGGGCCGCCGCGGCCCGGAGCCCGCAGCGCGTCCGCACAGAAGCGGTCGCGCCTCCCGTCCCGACGCCAACCGGATCGCCCAATGAATCCGCGCACTCGCCATAGCCTCGAGCTCGTGCTCGACAATCTCGTCTGGTTCATGCTGGTCTTCGTGCTGGCGGTTTTCTCACTCTTCATTCCGAACTTCTTCCAGCTCGGCATCTTCGCCAACATCGTCGAGGCTTCGAGCGTGCTGGGCGTCATGTCGATCGGCCTGGCGCTGGTCATCATTGCCGGCCACATGGATCTTTCGGTCGAATCAGTAGCCGCCCTCAGCGCCATGGCGGTCGGCATCATGTTCTGCTCGTCCGGCATCGGCCTCGGCGTGCAACTCCATCCGGATTGGCTGATGGTGCCGGTATCGCTCGCCATCGCGCTGGCGGCGGGCGCGGCCATCGGCGTCATCAACGGGCTCCTCATCGTCAGATTGAAGATGAGCGCCTTCATCATCACGCTCGCTTCCTACATCTGGGTGCGCGGCCTCGTGCTGGTCATCTCCGGCGGCCGCTCTGCGCAGGACTTGGCACCGGCAATCCGCTGGTTCGGCATCCAGCGCCTCGCCGGACTGCCTCTCACCGCATGGATCGCAATCGGTTGCTTCGTGGTCTTCTCGCTGATTTTGGCCAAGACACCGTTCGGCCGGCATCTGGTGATGATCGGCGGCAACGAGACGGCGACCTTCCGCGCCGGCATCCGCGTCAACCGCAACCTGATCGTCGCCTTCGTGCTCGCCGGCGCCATTGCCGGGCTTGCCGGTTGGCTGCTTGCCATCCGCACGTCCGGCGCCACCGCCAATCTCGGCGTCGGCCTCCTGTTCAACGCGTTCGCCGCCGTCGTCATCGGCGGCGTCAGCCTGAAGGGCGGCGTCGGCACGCTGCCAGGGGTTTATGCCGGCGTGTTGCTGCTGTCGGCGATCAACACGGCCATCAACCTGATGGGCCTGCCGGCCAATTTCACCCAGGTCATCCATGGTCTGCTGGTGCTGGCGGCGGTGCTGCTCGACGCTTTCAAGCAAACCATTCGTCAAAAACTCGCATGACAGGACGACTCGCATGACAGGACGCATCGAAGGCAAGGTGGCGGTAGTCGTCGGAGCCGCGCGAGGCATCGGCAAGGGCATCGCCCAGCGCTTTGCCGAGGAAGGCGCAAGGCTGGTGCTCGCCGACAGCGAAGCCGAGGCCGGCCACGCGAGCGCCGATGAGCTCGGCGCGGCCTTCATTCACACCGACATTTCGAAGATGGCCGACGCGGACGCCGTTGTTGCATTGGCGCTGGAACGCCATGGCCGCCTCGACATCATCGTCCAAAACGCCGGCATCTACCCTTGGCAACTGATCGAGAACACCAGCCCGGAAGACTGGGACCGGGTCATGGCGGTCAATCTGCGCGGCGCCTTCAACACCGCGCGCGCTGCACTCCGACCGATGAAAGCGCAGCAGGGCGGCCGCATGCTCTTCACATCCTCGATCACCGGTCCACAGGTGAGCAGCCCCGGTCACGGTCACTATTCCGCCAGCAAGGCCGGCATCAACGGCTTCATCCGCGCCGCGGCCCTGGAGTTTTCCGGCTACGGCATCACCGTCAACGGCGTCGAGCCAGGCAATATCCTGACCGAAGGCATGAAGCTGCATCGCGACGCAGCTTTCATCAAGAGCATGGAAGACGCCGTGCCGCTTGGACGCCTCGGCACGCCGCGCGACGTCGCCAATGCCTTCCTGTTCCTGGCCTCCGATGACGCCAGCTACATCACCGGGACCACGATTGTCGTCGATGGCGGCCAGCTACTGCCGGAAGGGCAGGATTTCCGCCTGACGCCGCCGTGATTCGCCGCGGCTTCGATCACCGCCCTTCCATCGCGGGTGCGACGGCGACGCCGCTCTTGAACGACCGGCTCGTTCATCGCCTATTCAACCGGCCTGTTGTAGCATGGTGAACTTGAATCGCACGGAGGACAAATCGTGTCAAAAACCCCAAGCTTCTTGATTCGAATGTCATTGGCAGTGATCTGCCTCGTCGGCTTGGCCGCAACCGCCACAGCCCTTTTCCCCACCTCCGCTTCGGCCCAGCAACTGCGGCGATGCGCCAATGAAGGCGGAATATGCCGCCTGCCCTATCCCACGGAAGTGGTCTACGGCGCGCGCGGTCGAATGACCTCGCGTTTTTTCGATCGCCGAGCCGTGCCTTGCTCGAATCGCGTTTTTGGTGACCCGGCCCCGGGACGCGAGAAGGCCTGCTATTTCGTGGCGCGCGCCGGCGACTATGGCGGTGACGACAATTACGGGGGCGATTATGGCTCGCGCCCGGACAGCGGCGAATGGGTCGCCTGCGCCAGGGAGGGTGATTTCTGCGATTTCCGTGGCCGCGCGATGGTCAGATACGGCGCACGTGGCCGGTATACGCAAGACGTCTTCAGGAACGGCGTCGACTGCAGCAACGAGGCCTTTGGCGACGATCCCGCCCCGGGTGCTCACAAACGCTGCTACATCAGGCAGTAGGCCTGAATAAAGCCTCGACAAGGTGGCGGCCTTGAAAGGGCCTCCACCCTGCTTATACGGCCAGAACACGCGTCAAAGCGGCCGTGCAAGTAGAATTCTTGCGCTTGATTCCCTTAAGAAAATGGCGCGAGTGACGGGGCTCGAACCCGCGACCTCCGGCGTGACAGGCCGGCACTCTAACCGACTGAGCTACACCCGCGCACTGACGAGCACGTGTCAGGCGTGTCGTCGTTGGGGCGCTGGATAAGGGGTTCGTCTGCAGGTGTCAAGCGCGGCATTCAAGCATAACAACAAACAGGAGAAGGTTTTTTGACAACGGCGCTGGGGCGGGGGAAATCCGCCCTATGGCGGGCGCCCCAGGCCGTTCATTTGCCCTTGCGAATGCGGCCCTAACTGCTTAAAGGTCCGCGCTCAAGCGGGCGATTAGCTCAGTTGGTAGAGCGCTTCGTTTACACCGAAGATGTCGGCGGTTCGAGCCCGTCATCGCCCACCAGTCCGCCGAACAAGCTAATGCGAACGGCGAGATCTGCCTATCGTTGGCTCCTCGGAGTCACAAGTTCGAACTAACCAGTCCGCCCATTGGCATCAGCTTGCCGTTTCGGCATTCTCCACCCGCGCGAATGTCGCGGCAGGTTTGCCAATGGAGGGCCTTTCTCGGAACCATTCCAACCTTGTCCCGTTCCGCCCTCGGACGAAAAACGGGAGAGATCAGATGGCTGTGAGATGTCGCATTTCCATCGACGACGAGAGGAATGTCGACGAGCTTGCCTTCCAGGAATTGCCGCGGGTCGGCGAAAGCGTGTCGATACCGGTCGAGGGAGCGAACAGGGACCTCCGGGTGCTCCGCGTCGTGCATATGCCCGGCAGCGAGCAAGGCGCAACGACGATTCTGGAACTGACCAGCAGGATTCTGTAGCGCTATCCCCTTTTTATCATTCGCCCAGGACCACCCCGGATGCGATAATCTGGGCCGTCCGCTCGGTGAGCCTCTGGCGCTTCACGAGCGTGGGTTTTTCGTAAGGTTTCTTCATCCTGCCGTTCCAGCGTTGCAAAGCAGGAGGATGAACGCGCTCGTTTGAGGAGCGTTCCGGGTCAAGGCGCCGCTTGATAAACCGCGTGAACTACGAGCTCATGCCTTCGCGAGCAGCGCCTCGACCTCCTTGAGGGTCGGCATGGACGGCGCGGTGCCGTGGCGAGTCACTGAAATGCCGGCGACCGCGCAGGCGAAGCGCACGGCCTCCAGCGGCTCGACGCCCTTTGCCAAAGCGGCAGCCAAGCCGCCATTGAAAGCATCGCCCGCGCCCGTCGTCTCGACCACCGGACCGGCATTGACCGCGCCGACATGTTCGGAGCGGTCTTTGGTGTGCAGAAGCGCGCCCTTTTCTCCCAGCGTCACGATGACGGCGCCGACACCCTTGGCCAGCAGCGCGTCGGCGGCACGGCGGGCGTCGTCGACCGACGACACCTTGATGCCGGTCAGACCTTCCGCCTCGGTCTCGTTGGGCGTGACATAGTCGCAGAGCGCGTAAATGCGGTCCGGCAGGCTGGCGGCCGGCGCTGGGTTGAGAATGGTCGTCACCCCTGCCCCGCGCGCGATCTCAAGTGCCTTCAAGGCTGCATCGATCGGCTGTTCGAGCTGAGTGACGAAGACTCCGGCGGAAAGGATGAGCTCGGCATGCGCCTTAATGTCTTCTGGCGAGATCAGCATCGCCGCGCCCGGACTGACGATGATGGCGTTGTTGCCGGTGCCTTCCTCGACGAAGATATAGGCCGCGCCGGTATAACTGTCAGGCGTGTCGATAACGGCGCTTTTCACGCCTGCGCCCTTCCAGGTCTGCTTGGCCATATCGGCGAACGCATCGACGCCGAGGCGGGTCAGGAAAGTGATGTCCGCGCCAAGCTTGCCTGCCGCCACCGCTTGATTCGAGCCTTTGCCGCCCGGGCCTAGCTTGAAGGAGTTGCCGAGGATCGTCTCGCCCATGCGCGGCTGGCGGTCGGCGCGATAGGCTGTGTCGGCGACGAACACCCCCAGGATCACAACAGGCTTGGCGGCAGCCATGTCCTTACTCCGCATCCGGCGGCACGACACCCTTGCGGAAGGCAAAGCAGCCATAGAAGCGGCGCTCCCCGGTCTGGATCACGCAATAGGCCTTCTTGGAGCGCTCATAGAAAGCGTAGCGCTCGATCGAGATCATCGGCCAGGGCTTACCCTCGGCGGCGTCGATCTCCTTCTGCACCTCCTTCTGCACAGGCGGTATCTCGTTCGGCTTGCCGACGATCTCCATGCGCGCCGCCGCATCGTTGACGAACGTATCCAGCGGATAGAGTGACAGCACCGCCTTCACCACGTCGGCCGCCGGCGCATCGATGCGCAAGAGCTTGCCGAGCACGGTCTGCCGCGCCACCGAATCCGACGGAAAGTTTGTGTCGGCGATGATCAGGTCGTCGCCATGACCCATCGCCCGCAGCGCCTGGAGCACATCGGCGTTGAGCAGCGGATTGATCCCTTTGAGCATGGTTTCCTCTTGAAGGGTTGATGCGATCAGAGACGCCTGCCGGTTTCGGCGTCGAAGAGATGGACCTGGTCGAGCCGCGGCTTGAGCTTGAGCGCGTCGCCCGGCTTGAAGTCGTGGCGCTCGCGAAACAGCGCCACCATCTCGCCCTCGCCGAAGCGCACGAACACCAAGGTTTCCGAGCCGGTCGGCTCGACCACCGAGACAGTGGATGCGACGCCGTCCGGGTGGATTTCCAAATGTTCCGGCCTCACCCCGTAGACGACGGCCTGGCCATCCTCAGCAACGGTCCCTGCCGGCATCGGGAACGCTGTGCCGGCGATCTCAACGATCGGCTTTTCGCCCTTCCTCACGGTGCCCTTGAGCAGGTTCATCGCCGGCGAGCCGATAAAGCCGGCGACAAACAGATTGGCGGGCCGGTCGAACAGTTCCAGCGGCGCGCCAACCTGCTCGATGCGGCCGTCGCGCATCACCACGATCTTGTCGGCCATGGTCATGGCCTCGATCTGGTCGTGGGTGACGTAGATCGTGGTGGTCTTCAGCCGCTGGTGCAATTCCTTGATCTCGGTGCGCATCTGCACGCGCAGCTTGGCGTCGAGGTTGGAAAGCGGCTCGTCGAACAGAAAAACCTGCGGATTGCGCACGATGGCGCGGCCCATGGCGACGCGCTGGCGCTGCCCGCCGGAAAGCTGACGCGGGTAGCGCTTGAGATAGGGAGCGAGGTCGAGGATGTCGGCGGCGCGCTTGACGCGCTCGGCGACGACGGCTGGATCGGTGCCCCGCAGCTTCAGCGCGAAGGCCATGTTCTGCTCCACCGTCTTATGCGGATAGAGCGCGTAATTCTGGAACACCATGGCGATGTCGCGCTTCGCCGGCGGCAGGTTGTTCACGACGCGGTCGCCGATCGAGATCGTGCCGCCGGAAACCGTCTCCAGCCCGGCCACCATCCTGAGCAGCGTGGACTTGCCGCATCCTGAAGGGCCGACCAGAACGACGAACTGCCCGTCGGCGATATCGACGCTGACCTCATGCAGGACCTTGACGGTTCCGAACGCCTTGGCCACACTGCTGATCGCGACTTGAGCCATCGTCTCCCCTTTATCTTTTGTGGTGAAGCTAGCCATTGCCAACGGCAACGGCAAGTCGGTATCTTATAGATAAAAAGCCAATCTTGTTGACAAGGTAATCGATTACGCGAATAGTGGCGAGTGCCAAATCCGACAGCCGGTCTTTATCCCGGAAATCGGAACTCCAGGCGACGCAGGGTGGGGCCCCACGTCCCCCTATGGTATAGGAGAACCGCAGACGTTTCGACGTCCGAGAGATTGGCAAAATCAATTCACGACTGAAGTTCTGGGAGGAACCTGAAGATGAGAGTCGATCTGTATGAAAAACTGATGCGCGCCGGCGCGAGCCGCCGCGATGTGCTGAAAGGTGCCGCCAGTATGGCGGCAGTCGCGGCCGCGTCCGGCGCCGGCCTCGGCGCGCTGACGAAACCGGCCGCAGCCGACGATGGTCTGCGCGCGAAGATCCTGCAGATTCCGGGCGTCGGCAAAGGCCAGCCGACTGATGCCGACTTCCAGAAGGTCGGAGAGCTTTGCCTTGGCGGAACCAAGTCCAACGTCAAGGAAGGTGAGTTCGCCGGTGTCGAGCTCAAATTCATGGGCCTCAACAACCAGAACCTGCACAACGTGCTGTTCCGCGGCTTCCTGAAGCCGTGGGAGGCTTATACCGGCGCCAAGATCAGCTGGATCGACCTTGCGCAGGCCGATTACAACGCCCGCCTGCAACAATCGATCGCCACCGGTACCGTCGACTTCGACATCGCTGAGATGGGCGCGCCTTTCGAGGGCGATGTCTGCGGCAAGGGGCTCACTTCGGAAATGCCGGACTGGGTCAAGAAGCAGATCGACATAGACGACCTGGTCAACTACCTGAAGCCGCCGGTTGGCACCTGGAACGGCAAGCAGTATCGCGTGACGATCGATGGCGATACGCATAACTTCAACTATCGCACCGACGTGTTCGCCGATGCCGACCTCGCCAAGCAGTGGAAGGACAGCGGTGGCGCCGGCGAATGGGGCGTGCCGAAGACCTGGCAGCAGGTCCAGGCCGTGACCAAGTTCCTCAAGGGCAAGAAGTTCAAGGGCCAGGACGTCTACGGCTATCTCGATGCGCCCAAGCCATGGGGCGGTTTCGGCTTCTACTTCCTTGGCAGCCGCGCGACCGCGTATGCCAAGCACCCGGACGACAAGGCTTGGCTGTTCGACGCCGACACGATGAAGCCGCGCATCAACAATCCGGCCTGGGTGCGTGCAATCCAGGACGTCATCGACGCCCTGCCCTCCGAGCCCGCCGACCAGATCAACGCGGATCCGAACACCACTGGTTTCCAGCAGTTCCTGGCCGGAACAGGTTCAATGATCCCCTGGTGGGGTGACATCGGCTCCAACGCCAAAACCAACGATTCCTCTGTGATTGGCGACCTTTGCGGCTTTGACATCCTGCCGGGCTCGGACGACGTTTACAATTCCAAGACCGGGAAATGGGAAAAGCTGCCGAGCGGTCCTAATTTTGCTCCCAACCTCGCCTATCTCGGCTGGGGCATCTATGTCATGGCCCGCGTCGATAGCGATCCGAAAAAACAGAAAGCCGCCTGGAGCGCCGCGGCGCATCTTGGTGGCAAGGATCTGGCAATCTGGACGGCCATGTATCCGTCTGGCTTCCAGTGCTACCGCAACAGCCAGCACAACATCGACGAATGGGTGGCGGCCGGGTACGACAAGGCATTCATCACGAACTACCTTGACTCCCAGTTCAACTCCTACAACCATCCGAATGGTGCAATTGAGCCGCGCATCCCCGGCATCTTCCAGTACTACTCCGCCGCCGAGGACATCCTGGCCAACACCTTCGCCGGCAAGATGAAGGCGCAGGAAGGTGCTGACGCAATCGCGGCGGCCTGGGAAAAGCTGACGGACCAGATCGGCCGCGAAAACCAGATCAAGCTCTACAAAGCCTCGCTCGGCATGTAGGCTGACCTATGAGACGTCCGCGGCCCGATGGCACATCGTCATCGGGCCGCATCTTTACCGGCCCAGCCGGTTTGATGCGCTAAGAGGCAAGAGTGGCTGAGCAGACTTCGACCGCGAACGCGTGGCCGGCGAATCCGGCCGACCTGATCCCGCAAGGACGAAAGCGCCTCGGATGGGGCCTGCTGGCCATTGCAACGCTTTTCCTGCTGGCGATCATCGTCGTTCAGATCCTCTACAAGACTGAGATGTCCACGGTCGGTTTCGACACCTGGCGCCCCGTGGTCTACGCCTACATCCTGTGGGGCGCGGCACTCGGCGCCTGGCAGGTGCTAACGCGCGGCGAGGACGGGCAGCGCGCGCTGTTCCTTTTGCCGGCGCTGCTCTTCACCATCGCCATGGTGATCTTCCCGACACTGTTCGGCTTCTACATCGCGCTCACCGACTGGAACCTCAGTTCGTTTACAGGCCGCAGGTTCAACGGCCTCGACAATTTCTGGCAGATGCTGGCCGACCCCTACTACCGCAACGCGCTGTTCAACATGGTGCTCTATGTGCTTGCGGTGCTGGTCGAATACGTCATCGCCTTCGGTCTGGCGCTGCTGCTCAACGCGCAGATACGGGCCCGCAAATTCTTCCGCGTCGTCTTCCTGCTGCCGCTCATGCTGTCGCCGGTCGCCGTGTCCTGGATGGTCGGCAAATCGCTGATGGAGTACCGGTTCGGACCGGCCGCGACGCTGGCGCGCTATCTCGGCTGGGACAATCCCGCCTTTTTCTCCGATCCCATCACCGCCCGCATCTCGATCATGATGCTCGACGCCTGGACCTTCATCCCGTTCATGATGATCATGCTGCTTGCCGGCCTGCAGGCGATGTCGCGCGAGGTGCTGGAGGCCGCCCGTGTCGACGGCGCGAACGCATGGCAAACCTTCTGGCAGGTCACCTTTCCTCTGATGCTGCCGGTGTCCGTGACGGCGGTGATCCTGCGCATCATCTTCAAGCTGAAGCTCGCCGACATCATCATCACGCTCACCTCCGGCGGCCCCGGCGGCGCCACCGATTCCGTGTCGAGCTTCATCTATCGCGAATATCGTGACCGCTCGAATGTCGGCTACGGCACCATGCTGGCCATGGCCTATCTGATCATCATCGTCGTCTTTGTGACCTGGCTGCTGAAAGTCGCCAGTCGCTTCGTGCGCAACGTCAACTGAGCGGCATCATGAGCGTCCAGACCACCGACTACACCGTTTCCGAAATCCGCTCGCCGGCGGCTTTCATCACCAGCCGCGTCTTCATCTATGGCGCGCTTGCCTTCTGGGCATTCGTGTGCCTGTTTCCGATCTACTGGACGATCACCACCTCGTTCAAATCGGCGGTCGACGTCACGCAAGGCCATCTCATTCCCTTCGTCGACTTCACACCGGACTGGAAGGGCTGGCGCTCGCTCGGCCTATCGCCGGATTCGATCTTCCAGACCTCGACCGTCCGCGACGAGTTCCTCAAGCGCTTCATGAACTCGGTTATCACCTCGGTAGGCGCATCGGCTCTCGCCATCATCATCGGCAGCCTCGCCGCCTATGGCCTTGTCCGTTACCGCTACAAATTCGCCTGGTTCAGGAACGAGGACATCTCATTCTTCTTCCTGTCGCAGTTGATCCTGCCGCCGGTCGTGCTGGCGCTCCCCTTCCTGGTGCTCTACCGTGAGGTTGCGCTCCTCGACACCCGCATCGGGCTGGTGCTCCTCTACACGCTGATGGTGCTGCCGATCGTGATCTGGATCATGCGCGACCAGTTCAACTCCATTCCCGTCGAATTGGAGGAAGCGGCGTTGGTCGACGGGCTGTCGATCTGGGGAGCCTTCTTCCGCATCGTCATGCCGATAGCCCTGCCCGGCATGGTCGCCGCTTTCATCCTGGCGATGGTGCTGTGCTGGAACGAGTATTTCTTCGCCGCGCTTCTGACGTCGACCGACGCCAAGACAATCCCCGTCATGGTCGCGAGCCAGACCGGCTCGCAAGGCATCAACTGGTGGTCGATGGCAGCCCTGGCCACCGCCGCGATCGCGCCCCTCGCCATCATCGGCATCGCGCTCGAGCGGTACCTGATCATGGGCATGACGGCCGGCTCGGTGAAGTAGCTGGACCTCTCCTTCCCCCTTGTGGGGGAAGGAACCGCGCCTATCGCATCAGGATCGATCGCAGATGATCAAGGATCATCGCAACACCGATCTTGCCGAGGCCCGCCGATGCCTCGGCTGCGTCTTTCGTGTACCAGCCGGTGTTGTCGGCGAAATGCTTCTCGTCCACAGCCTCGGGACATAGCGCCAGCATCAGCGAGGTTTCGCCTTTGCCGGCGTGATCGAACGGATATTTGCCGTTCATCGCGGCCGGCATCAGCGGATGCACCTGCACCCAGTTGAAGACATTCTCGCCCTGTGCATGGCCGGCATAGTAATCGGCCATGCTGTTCGACCCCCACCAACCCTCGCCACGTTCCATTTCCAGAAAGCGGAAGATCGCCTGGCGGCCGGCGGTCTTGAAGGCGAGGTCGGTCGGCATGCCGGCCACGAAATTCTCGGTCTGGTGGTGGATGATGGCGTGGATGTTGCGGAAGCCGATGCGCAGCAGGCCGTAGAACAATTCCTCGGCGAAAGGCGAAAGCACCCGACCGCCGACCTGCACCGAGCCGCTGCCTTCCGGCGGAGCCACCGCATAGCTTGCCGCGCCGTAATAGAAGGGAGGCAGGATGACGAGGTCCCCCTCCTTCTCGATCAGTTCCACCGTCTTGATGACCGCCAGCGTATCCATGCCGACCGCCATGTGCTCGCCATGATATTCGAGCACGCCGAGCGGCAGCACGACCGGCCAGTTCTCCTCGATCGCCTTGCGGATCTGGTGAGGCAGCATCAACTCGTAGCGCATTCCCTACTCCATATTGGTGTGCCTGGCGCGCATCGCTTCCGGCGTCGCATTGGTCAGCGCCTGGAGCTTCAGCACCATGATCTCGAACAAAAGGAACAGCGCGCCTTCGAACAGCGAGCCCATGGGCAGGACCGAGCTTCTTGCCGCGCCCTGGTCACTCGCCATGGTCTGGGCGGGAACGACCAGGATGAAATCGGCGAGTTTCGCCGCGCTGCCTGCCGGTTCGGCCGTCAAGAGCAGCACCGTCGCGCCGGCATCGCGCGCAACCCGCATCAAGGTCAGCACCGTGGTGGTCTCGCCCGGCCCCGAACTCGCCAGGAACACGTCGCCCTGCCCCAGCGGCGGCGTGGTCATGTCGCCGACCACCGAGACCGGCAGGCCGAGATGGTAGAGCCGCATGGCGAAGCCCTTCACCTGCAGCGCCTCGCGGCCGCAGCCGTAGACGGCGACCCTGCCCGCGCCGGCCAGCATTTGGCAGGCGGCGTCGATCCTGGCTTCATCCGTGCGCGCCAGCACCGCGCCAACTTCGTTCAGCGCGGTCGCGAACATGCCTGATCCGGCTTCGGTCATGACGGCTCACCCTGTCTGCGCGATATAGCGAGTCCCTATCGGCTTGCGGCACGCTCCCGCGAAAGCCTTGTTTTTGTTCATGCTACCATTGCGAAAATCGCTGTCCAACGAGCCTCGGCACTTTTGCTGGGCCACCAGCGTGATAGTGTCATGTCAGACAAATCACTCCAGGACATGGTCAAACATGAAGACACGGCACTTCGACCGCATCGGCAATGGCGGCATCACCTTCACCGAGCTCGGCTTCGGCACCGCGCCGCTCGGCAATCTCTACCGCGCCATCTCTGACGAGGACGCCTCTGCCACCCTGGAAGCGGCATGGGCGGCTGGATGCCGCTATTTCGACACCGCGCCGCTATACGGCCTTGGCCTGTCGGAAACTCGCCTCAACCCCTTCCTGCGCGGCAGGAAGCGTGACGACTATGTGCTGTCGAGCAAGGTCGGCCGCCTCATGCGCGTCGCCCCGCCGGACCAGCGCACCGGCATCGGCAAGTTCTTCGAGACGCCGTCGCGCAGGGAAGTCTACGACTACTCCTATGACGGCGTCATGCGCTCCTTCGAGGCCTCCCTGGAGCGCCTTGGCGTCGACCGCATCGACATCCTCTTCGTGCACGACGTCGACATCTTCACCCATGGCAGCAAGGAAGCCTCGGATGCCCGCATCGAGGAGTTCATGTCGTCCGGCTATTACGGGCTGCTTTCGCTGCGCGACCAAGGGGTGATCAAGGCCTTCGGCGGCGGCATCAATGAGTGGCAGGTCGCCCAGACGCTCGCCGAGCGTGGCGACTTCGATCTGTTCCTGCTCGCCGGCCGCTACACGCTGCTCGAACAGGAAGCGCTGCAGTCCTTCCTGCCGCTTTGCCAGAAGCGCGGCATCGGCATCGTGCTGGGCGGCCCCTACAATTCCGGCGTGCTTGCGACCGGGCCGAAGCCTGGCGCCTTCTACAATTATAGCGAGGCGCCGAAGGAGATCCTTGATCGCGTGGCGCGTATCGAGGCCGTCTGCAAGCGCCACAATGTGCGCCTGATCGAAGCGGCGCTGCAATTCCCGCTGCAGCACCCTTCGGTGATGTCGGTGATCCCAGGCGGCCAGCGGCCTGCCGAAGTTGAAAGCAACCGGGCGCTGCTCGACACCAAAATACCGGCGGCGCTGTGGGCGGATTTGAAACAGGAAGGCCTGATGCGCGCCGACGCGCCGACGGCCTGAACCGGCTGCCTATCGACTGAAAAAAGAAAAGCCGGGCAAGCCCGGCTTTTCCGCACTTAAAGAAAAAGGTCTTAGTTGACCGCGTCTTTGAGGCCCTTGCCAGCCGAGAACTTCGGCACGGTGCGCGCCGGAATCTTCACTTCGGCGCCGGTCTGCGGATTGCGGCCGGTCGAAGCAGCGCGTTTTGACACGGTGAAATTTCCGAAGCCGACAAGCCGGACATCGCCGCCCTTCTTCAGTTCGCCTGTGATCACGGAGAACACCGCATCGACGGCGGACTGCGCATCAGCCTTCGAAATGCTTGCGGCATCGGCGACAGCGGACACCAGTTCGTTCTTGTTCATCAAAATTCCCTTCCATGAGAAAACCGGAACTTACGACTCATCCGGCAGGAAACGGACTTTAGAAAGAAGCGTTCAGGAACCCAAGCCGAAAACCGCGGAATTCCGGGCTTTTTTCCATTTTTTCATGGCTTTTTCACATGAAAAAGCCGGGCTCACGGCCCGGCTCTCTCATTGTGCGTTGCACTAACAACTTTTGTTAGTGCGCCAGCGACTTTCCGGCATCGTCGCCGCTGTCGACCGGAGCCGGCGCACTGACCGGCTCGACCCACTCGATCGGCTCCGGCATCCGGGTGAGCGCGTGCGCGAGCACCTCGCCGACCCGCGAGACTGGAACGATCTCCATGCCGTTCTTCACATTGTCCGGAATGTCCGCCAGATCCTTGACGTTCTCTTCCGGGATCAGGACCTTCTTGATGCCGCCTCGCAAAGCCGCGAGCAGCTTCTCCTTCAGGCCCCCGATCGGCAGGATGCGGCCACGCAGCGTGATCTCGCCGGTCATCGCCACATCGGCCCGGACCGGGATACCCGTCAGCACCGACACGATGGCCGTGGCCATAGCGGCACCGGCGGACGGGCCGTCCTTCGGGGTCGCGCCCTCCGGCAAGTGGACGTGGATGTCGCGCTTGTCGAACAGCGGCGGCTCGATGCCGAAATCGATGGCGCGCGAGCGGACATAGGAAGCAGCCGCCGAGATCGATTCCTTCATCACGTCGCGCAAGTTGCCGGTCACCGTCATGCGGCCCTTGCCGGGCATCATGACGCCTTCGATCGTCAGCAGCTCGCCGCCGACTTCCGTCCAGGCAAGACCCGTGACCACGCCGACCTGATCGTCGGCCTCGACCTGGCCGAAGCGGAAGCGCGGCACGCCAAGATAATCGGCGAGGTTTTCCGCCGTGATCTTCACCGTCTTCTTCTTCGTCCGCAGGATCTCGGTCACCGCCTTGCGCCCGAGCTTCATCAGCTCGCGCTCAAGGCTTCGCACGCCGGCTTCCCGCGTATAGGTCTGGATGATGCCGCGGATCGCGTCCTCGCCGACCGAGAATTCGTTCGGCTGCAGGGCATGGTCACGTATCACCTTGGGCATCAGGTGGCGCTTGGCGATCTCGATCTTCTCGTCCTCGGTGTAACCGGCGATACGGATGATCTCCATGCGGTCCATCAAGGGCGCAGGGATGTTCAGCGTGTTCGCCGTGGTCACGAACATCACGCTCGACAGGTCGTATTCGACCTCGAGGTAATGGTCCATGAACGTCGAGTTCTGCTCCGGATCGAGCACCTCGAGCAGGGCCGATGACGGATCGCCGCGGAAGTCCTGGCCCATCTTGTCGATCTCGTCGAGCAGGAAGAGCGGGTTGGACTTCTTGGCCTTCTTCATCGACTGGATGACCTTGCCGGGCATCGAGCCGATATAGGTCCGCCTGTGACCGCGGATCTCGGCCTCGTCACGCACGCCGCCGAGCGCCATGCGTATGAACTCGCGGCCGGTCGCCTTGGCGATCGACTTGCCGAGCGAGGTCTTGCCGACGCCGGGCGGTCCGACGAGGCACAGGATGGGCCCCTTCAGCTTCTTCTGCCGGCTCTGCACTGCAAGATACTCGACGATACGCTCCTTGACTTTGTCGAGACCGAAATGGTCGGCATCGAGCACGTCCTGCGCATAGTTCAGGTCCTGCTTGACCTTGGAGTTCTTGCCCCACGGGATCGACAGCAGCCAGTCGAGATAGTTGCGCACCACCGTCGATTCAGCCGACATCGGCGACATCGAGCGCAGCTTCTTCAATTCGGCTTCCGCCTTCTCGCGGGCCTCCTTGGAGAGCTTGGTCTTCTTGATGCGCGCCTCGATCTCGGCGGCCTCATCGCGGCCGTCCTCACCCTCGCCGAGCTCCTTCTGGATCGCCTTCATCTGCTCGTTGAGGTAGTATTCGCGCTGTGTCTTCTCCATCTGGCGCTTGACGCGCGAGCGGATGCGCTTCTCCACCTGGAGCACGGAGATTTCGGCTTCCATGAAGCCCATCGCCTTCTCCAGACGCTCCTTCACAGAAAGCGTGGCGAGCATCTCCTGCTTCTCGGGGATCTTGATGGCGAGATGCGAGGCAACCGTGTCGGCGAGCTTGGAATAGTCGTCGATCTGGCTGGCGGCACCCACCACCTCGGGCGAGATCTTCTTGTTCAGCTTGACGTAGTTCTCGAAGTCGGTGACGACCGAGCGGGCAAGCGCCTCGATCTCGACCTCTTCCTCTTCCGGCTCGGCGAGCGCGGTGGCGCGGGCCTCATGGAAATCGGCGCGGTCGGTGAACGAGACGATCTTGGCGCGCGAGGCGCCCTCGACCAGCACCTTCACGGTTCCGTCGGGAAGCTTCAAGAGCTGCAGCACATTGGCGAGCGTGCCGATGTCGAAGATCGCATCGGGCTCAGGATCGTCGTCGGCTGCATTCATCTGGGTGGCAAGCAGGATCTGCTTCTCCTGACCCATCACCTCTTCCAGCGCCTTGATCGACTTTTCACGGCCCACGAAGAGCGGAACGATCATATGCGGGAACACGACGATATCGCGCAGTGGGAGGACTGCGAAAACGCCGTCGCCGGAAGCCTTGGATATCTTGGCCATTGTCCAACCTTTCATGTCGCGGCCGCTATTTTAGCCAACCGCGAATCTCATATTAACGACCGAGCGTCGTTCCGCCTACCACCGTTTGTGACGGGAGTTTTACAGCACAGAATTCGGCGCCTCGGCCTTCTGCTGTTAGGTGGATGCAGCCGGGGCAAAGATCAAGGGTTAACACGGTCGCTCGACCCGTTCCATCGCATATCCCTGCCCCGTTGACAGCAAAACGGCGCCACGCGGGCGCCGTTCCATGAAAATGACGGGTCAAGTGCCATTTCAGGCGCTGACATTGCCCTTCTTTTCCTTCTGCTCGGAATAGATGTAGAGCGGTCGGGCGTTACCGGACACCACCTCTTCCGAAATCACCACTTCGCGCACGCCCTCCAGCGCTGGCAGCTCGAACATCGTGTCGAGCAGGATCGCTTCCATGATGGAGCGCAGGCCACGTGCGCCGGTCTTGCGCTCGATGGCGCGCTTGGCGATCGCCGACAGCGCATTCTCATGGAACGTCAGGTCGACATTCTCCATCTCGAACAGCCGCTGATACTGCTTGACCAGCGCGTTCTTCGGCTCGGTCAGGATCTGGATCAGCGCCGGCTCGTCGAGGTCTTCAAGCGTCGCCAGAACCGGCAAACGGCCGACGAATTCAGGGATCAGGCCGAATTTCAACAGATCCTCCGGCTCGACCTGGCGGAACAGGTCGCCCGTGCGCCTATCCTCTGGCGAGGCCACCGTGGCGCCGAAGCCGATCGAGGTCTTGCGGCCGCGATCCGAGATGATCTTGTCGAGGCCCGCGAAGGCGCCGCCGCAGATGAACAGGATGTTGGCAGTGTCGACCTGCAGGAATTCCTGCTGCGGATGCTTGCGGCCGCCCTGTGGCGGCACCGAAGCGACCGTGCCTTCCATGATCTTCAAGAGCGCCTGCTGCACGCCCTCGCCCGACACGTCTCGGGTGATCGACGGATTGTCCGACTTGCGCGAGATCTTGTCGATTTCGTCGATATAGACGATGCCACGCTGGGCGCGCTCGACATTGTAGTCGGCCGACTGCAGCAGCTTCAGAATGATGTTTTCGACGTCCTCGCCGACGTAACCGGCTTCGGTGAGCGTCGTGGCGTCGGCCATGGTGAAGGGCACGTCGATGATGCGGGCAAGCGTCTGCGCCAGCAGCGTCTTGCCGCAGCCGGTCGGGCCGATCAGCAGGATGTTCGACTTCGCCAACTCGACGTCATTGTTCTTGCCGGCATGCGCGAGGCGCTTGTAATGGTTGTGCACCGCCACCGACAGCACGCGCTTGGCGTAGGGCTGGCCGATGACATAGTCGTCGAGGACCTTGAGGATCTCCTGCGGTGTCGGCACGCCCTCGCGCGACTTCACCATCGAAGTCTTGTTCTCCTCACGGATGATGTCCATGCAGAGCTCGACGCACTCGTCGCAGATGAAGACCGTCGGTCCGGCGATCAGCTTGCGGACTTCGTGCTGGCTCTTGCCGCAAAACGAGCAGTAAAGCGTGTTCTTTGAATCACCACCGCCGTTGCTGACCTTGCTCATTTTTCTGTCCTTTCACCAACGCCCGCCGGTGGTCTGGCTTGAGTGACGTCTCACCAATCTATCGCGGGAATCCGCCACCGCCAGTGTCCCTGCTCACACAGCGCATTCCGTACGAAACACGAAATCAGAAAACGCGGCAATGATTCGCAGCAACCCCATGCAAAGCTAAGCCGTCGAAAATCAACATAGCCTTAACGTAGGCAATCCCAACGCCTCAGGGAACAGCCAAATGTGGCCGAAATGCCGCAAGCCGCGCCAAAAGCGCGTTATGCTGCCATTTGCCGTCGATTGTCAGGCTGAAGCCGTGGCTGTCTCGGCGGCCTCGCGGCTCGAGATGACCTTGTCGATCAGACCGAAATCCCGGGCTTCGTCCGCGGTCATGAAATGGTCGCGGTCGAGCGTCCGCTCGATCTCCTCGTAGCTCTTGCCGGTATGCTTGACATAGACCTCGTTCAAGCGGCGCTTCAGCTTGATGATGTCTTGCGCATGACGTTCGATGTCCGACGCCTGACCCTGGAAGCCGCCTGACGGCTGATGGACCATGATACGGGCGTTGGGCGTGGCGAAACGCATGTCCTTGTGGCCGGCGGTTAGAAGCAGCGACCCCATCGAGGCTGCCTGGCCAATGCAAAGCGTCGACACTGCCGGCTTGATGAACTGCATGGTGTCGTAAATCGCCATGCCCGAGGTGACGACGCCGCCAGGCGAATTGATGTAGAGGTTGATTTCCTTCTTTGGGTTCTCCGCCTCGAGGAACAAAAGCTGTGCACAAACCAGCGTCGCCATCCCGTCCTCGACCGGGCCGGTGATGAAGATGATGCGTTCCTTCAACAGGCGCGAGAAAATGTCATAGGCGCGCTCACCGCGATTGGTCTGCTCGACCACCATCGGAACGAGGTTCATGTAGGTTTCAACGGGGTTCTTCATGGACTACCCTTGTTGGAGATAGATTTCCGGCACCTTGATATACGAGCAACGGCGCGGAATCGTTCTGGATCGGTTATGACCTAAATAGGATGCCGGCTCACCCTAGCGCAAGGCCGCCTCTCCTAGCCATCTGGTTAAGTCGAGTAAAGCGCGGCAGCCTCAGGAAACACGGCCGATTTGATCGGCGCGACTGCTTCGGTCGTGGTTGGCCGCATGAAGGCATCCGTGAGGTAGCAATTTCTTAACCGCGCCGCTTAACGAAAAGCCTCGAAATCACTGCCGGCTCCCGGACCTTCCGCTACAGTCCTGCGTTGTGAAGGCGTCCTTTCCAACGGGGAATGTCATGATCCGCAAACACTCCGCATCGCTGGCAGCGGTCGCGATGCTTGCCAGCGTCTCAGGAACCGCCGCCGGCGGCCGCGCGCTCGAATGCTATGAGCCGATCCATAGGCCGGCACTTTACGACACCGTCTACGAAGATGTGATGCTAAGCCCCGGCGGACAGGTGGTCGATTACGACGCGCCGATCTTCGGCACCTATCAAAGCGTAGACCAGATCGGGCCGGCGCGCGTCACCTATGAGACCGCGCCGGCTGTCACGCGCACGCTCTACCATACGGTCAAGGTCGATAATGGCGGCTATGCCTGGGAGTGGCGCGTCATCCATGGCCGCAAGGTGCTGTGCAAGGTATGGCGCAAGGCCCGCTATGCGCGTGTGGCCGAAACGGTCCTAGTCCAGCCGGAGCGCGTCCGGCGCGTCGTTCAGCCGGCGGAATATGAAGCGGTTGCGCATGAAGTGCTGGTGCGGCCTCAGCAAGTCCGCATCCGGGAAATCCCGCCTTCATACGGGACAGTGGCGCGTCGGGTGGTGGTGCGGGATGGTTCTACCAGCTGGCGGCGGGTGCATATCCCGCGGCATTGCCAGAATTAGGCGGTACTCGCCTGCGGGTTGCAGTCGGCCGGGCCGCGTAGCCGCGTACCGACCGTGCCTATTGCTGGCTTAGCCCAGATCGATGTCGAGAATGGCCATCGAGAAATTATAGTCGCCATCGTCCTCGTCCTTGAAGACGATGCCGAGGAACTCGTCGCCGACATAGACCTCGGCCGAGTCTTCCTTGCGCGGCCGCGCCTTGACCTGCAGCTTGGGGTTCTGGAAGACGCGCTTGAAATAGGCGTCCAGCTTTCTGATCTCGTCAGGCTTCAAAAGTCATCTCCGAAATGTCGGCCTTGTTCGTGGGAACGCGCTTCTGACACGCCAACAATGGCCATGTAAAGGCAAGCCGGCAGGATAACATGGAAGAAGCCGAGCAGAACGGCGACCCGTTCGGCCGCCTCCGGCAAGCGTCGGTCAAATATCGAAGCTGACCACGTGGTCCATGCTCTGCGACGGCAGGAGCTGGTCCATCTGCCGCGAAGGCTGGTCGCAGCCGGTCTCGCCGACGACGCGCGCCGGCACCCCGGCGACCGTCTTATTGTGCGGCACGGGCGAAAGCACCACCGAGCCGGCCGCGATTTTCGAACAATGGCCGATCTCGATATTGCCGAGGATCTTGGCGCCGGCGCCGATCAGCACGCCGCGGCGGATCTTCGGGTGGCGGTCGCCATTGGCCTTGCCGGTACCGCCCAGCGTCACCCCATGCAGGATCGACACGTCATCCTCGATGACGGCCGTCTGGCCGACGACTAGGCCCGTGGCGTGGTCGAGGAAGATGCCCTTGCCGATGCGGGCGGCCGGATTGATGTCGGTCTGGAACACGGAGGACGAGCGGCTCTGCAGATAGAGCGCGAAATCCCTGCGGCCCTGGTTCCACAGCCAATGCGCCAGCCGATGCGTCTGGATGGCGTGAAAACCCTTGAAATAGAGAACCGGCATGATGAAGCGGTCGCAAGCCGGGTCGCGATCATAATAGGCCTGGATGTCGACGCGAACCGTGGTGCTCCACTCCGGGTCGTCGTCCAGCATCGCCTTGAAGGTCTGGCGGATGAGATCCGACCCGATGTCCTGATGCGCCAGGCGCTCGGCCAGCCGGTGGATCACCGCTTCTTCCAGGCTCTCCTGGTTGAGGATGGTGGAATAGAGGAAGGCTGCAAGCAACGGATCGCGGTTCACCGCCTCCATCGCTTCGTCGCGGATCGACCGCCAGATCGGGTCGACCGGCTGCACCATGCTGGGGCGGGCAATCGTAATGCTGTTCATCGACGCTCTCCGGCCTTGCTCATTCTCCGGCGGCACATATAGGTCAAATCATAGCACGGTTGAACTCAATTTTCCTTAGTGCTTTGTCAAATGGACCTGGTTCACGCAGATTCAAGCGACGATGGAAAACGAACCCTTGATCGACGAGACGCTGAAAAGCGAGCTTGAGGCGCTCTACCAAGCTGCGGATCGCCACTACCACGGCTTGGCTCACATCAAGGCGATGCTGGCGCTGGCAACCGAATACCGGCAACTTCTCGATGATCCGGAGGCCGTCGAAGCCGCGATCTGGTTCCACGATGCAATCTATGACAGCCGCGCCAAGGACAATGAGGCAAAAAGCGCCCAACTGGCGGAGAAAAAGCTCGCCGGGCGCGTTGATCCACGTCGCCTCGCCCGCATAGCGGCAATGATCAACGCCACCGCCACCCACCAGTTGCCTTTGCGCGACGAGAAGACACTCAACGATGCCGCTCTTCTGCTCGACATGGATCTGGCGATCCTCGGCGCCGAACCGGCGGTGTTCGATGCCTACGAGAAAGCGGTCCGGTCGGAATATGGCTGGGTAGAGGAGCCGATGTGGCGCGCCGGCCGCGCGGACGTCCTGAAAAGCTTCCTCGCCCGGGCGCACATTTTCTATACGATAAAGTTCCGGGATCGGTTCGAGGCCCAGGCCAGGGAAAATCTCGGCCGTTCCCTGCAAGGCCTGCAAGACCAATCCTGATAGGCCCATACTCCGCAGGGCTTTGCCTCTATGTCCAAATGCAAAGGCCCTGCGATCACTGTCGAACGTGAACCACTCCGGGATGGCCCCAGCATGGAAAACAGCTTCCACCAACCCGTCGACGCGGCGCAAGTGCCGCGCTTTGCCGGGCTTTCCACCTTCATGCGCCTTCCGGCAATGCCGAGCGCGAAGCGGCTGGACATCGCCCTTGTCGGCATTCCCTGGGACGGCGGCACGACCAACCGGGCCGGCGCCCGCCACGGTCCCCGCGAAATCAGGAACCAGTCGAGCCTCATGCGCCGCGTCCACCATGTCTCGGGAACCGAGCCGTTCAGCATTGCCAATATTGCCGATGTCGGCGATCTGTCGGTCAACCCGATCAACCTGCTCGACGGGTTGAAGCGCATCGAGGACGGCATCGCCGCGATCGTTGCCGAAGGCGCCGTGCCGCTGGCCGCCGGCGGCGATCATCTGACCACGCTGCCGGTGCTGCGCGCCGTGGCCAGCAAGGCGCCGGTCGGCATGGTTCACTTCGATGCGCATTCCGATACCAACGATCGCTATTTCGGCGACAATCCCTACACCCACGGAACGCCCTTCCGGCGCGCGATCGAGGAAGGGCTGCTCGACCCCAGGCGTGTGGTCCAGATCGGGATCAGAGGCTCGATTTATGAACCAGGCGAGCACGATTGGGCGACGGCCCAGGGCGTGCGCGTCATCTATATGGAAGAATTCATCCGGCGTGGGACCGCTTCCGTCATGCAGGAAGCGCGCGATCTGGTTGGTGACAGCCCGACCTATGTAACGTTCGACATCGATTGCATCGATCCATCCATGGCCCCCGGCACCGGCACGCCCGAGCTCGGCGGCTTCACGACGCGCGAGGCGCAGGAGATGCTTCGATTGCTGGGCGGATTGAACTTCGCCGGCGCCGATGTCGTGGAGGTCGCGCCTCCCTTTGACGTTGGCGGCATGACAGCACTGGCCGGCGCGACGATGATGTTCGAGCTGCTGTGCGTCATGGCGAGGTCTCTCGCCGACAAAAGAGCGCGTGGCTATCCGGAAAAGTCACCATCCGCCCGCATAAGCCCTGAATCCGGCGCGTTCATAGACCGGTTGAGCGGCCGGTTGATCATAAGCATCGGTGTGAAGCCAAAGCCTTTGCGGCCGATGCGACCACGCCGCGCAACCCGGTCGAGCATGAACGGCCCCAGCCGCTTGCCTTGAAAAGCCGGAACCAGGCCGAAATGAACGAGCTCGATGGCTGCCTTCCCGACGCCGTTGAATGCGCAGACGCCCCTGGCCTCGCCATCGACGCGCAGCACATGGATATGCGTCGCGGCGTCGGCGAGCACCGCTTCGAGTTCCACCCCGGCACGCGCAGACGCGCTGATCCCATTGCACCGGTCCGCCGACCGCGCGGTAGAGATCGATATAGTCGGACGGATCGAGCCTTTCGCGTGCCACGACTGCGCCGAGGAGAGGCAGCGCAAGCGGCGCGCCCTGCAGCCACGCCAGCATCACATATAGGTGACGAGAAGATCGACCATTTGTGCCGAGGAGCGCGTCGCGCTCAGAGCGGGTTTTCGGAGTAGAATTCGAGCACGCGCTGTTTGAAGCTCTTGTCGCCGACGGCGAGCATGTGGTCGCGGCCTTCGATGTGGAATGCCTTTGCATTGGGCATCAACGCGGCGAGCTCGTCCGGCGAGCCGCCAATATCGTCCTTCGTGCCGACGGCGATCAGCGTTGGCTGGGCGATGCGGGCCATGTCGTCCTCGCTGAGCAGCTCGCGCGACTTTACGATACACGCCGCGAGCGCGCGGCGGTCGCTGCGCGTCTGATCGGCGAAAGCGCGGAAGGAACGGCCGCGCGGATGCGTGGTCCGGGAAGGATCTTCCGCCAGCAGGGCGGCCGCGATCGGATCCCAGTCGCCAACGCCATCGACCATGCCGATGCCCAGGCCGCCGAACACCAGCGTGGCGACCTTCTCCGGATCGGAGAGCGCAAGGAAAGCCGAAACGCGCGCGCCCATCGAATAGCCCATTACATGCGCGCGCTCGATGCCGAGATGATCGAGCAGCGAGGCCGCGTCCGACGCCATCTTTTCCGGAGTGTAATCGGCCTCGTCATAGCTCTTCGACGATGAGCCATGGCCGCGATGATCGAAAGCGATCGCCCGGTAGCCGGCGTCGTTCAGCGTCTTGAACCAGCCTGGCGAGACCCAGTTGACATAGTGGCTGGAAGCAAAGCCGTGGATCATCAGCACCGGGTCGCCCTGCCCCGAGGCCGGCTGGCGATCGAGATAAGCGAGCTCGAAACCGTCATGCGAAAAGAAATCCATCGGCGGAACCGTGTCTCAGTTGGAACTGGAGCCGATAACCGGATGGCGCAAGAGGTCACCTTCCTTGATGCCGTCCTTGGCGGCGGTGCCTGCCTTCAATTCAAGCACGAAGCGCACGGGCTGCCCGGGCGAGATGATCGCTTCGGATTCGGGCTCGCCGTGCTTGATTGCTTTGATCCTGCCATCCTCACCGATGAAGATGAGGTCGAGCGCCATCGGCGTGTTCTTCATCCAGAAATCGACCTCGTCCGTTCTTTCGAAGACGAACAACATGCCGTGATCGTCGGCCATTGTCCGGCGGAACATCAGGCCCGCCTCCCGCTCCGCGGAGGTGTCGGCGATCTCGATGGAGAAGGAACGCTCGCCCGAGCCGGTCGCCACCACCAGCGGCGTCCGGTCGATGGGCAGCAGCATCGCATCCGCCGAATTCGCGTTCGCAGCCATGAAACAGGCGGCGAAAACGATCGCGGCGCAGAGCACGCCTGCAGTCAGCCAATTGCGATGAGCCATGGGGTACCTCGTCCAGAAGCTCGTCCTAAACCATGATCCGCGGAAGTGGAACCGGTTTCGGACAAGATGGTCACGTCGCCGCAAAGCGCTTCTCGACCGCGTCGAGAAGCCCTTAATGCGAGACCGACAAGGTTCCCATATCGGGGTGGATTTCGGCGGCCATAAGGCCTTTGTCGCCGCGTCCGAAGCGGACGAGAACAACCTGTCCGGGCCGGAGCTCGGTTATGCCGTAGCGTCGCAAGGTTTCCATATGGACGAAGATATCTTCGGTTCCCTCGCCCCGCGTCAGGAAGCCGAAACCCTTGGTGCGGTTGAACCACTTGACCAGTGCCCGCTCGAGGCCGCTCTCCGGGCTGACGGTAACGTGGGTGCGCTGTTCCTGCTCTGCCGGGTGCACCGCCGTCGAGGCATCCATCGATAGGACGCGGAAAGCCTGTAGCCCGCGCTCGCCCTGCTTCACCAGGCAGACGACCCGCGCGCCTTCGAGTGCGGTCTGGAAGCCGTCCTTTCGAAGACAAGTCACATGGAGGAGGATGTCACCCGAGACGCCGTCGTCCGGAAGGATGAAGCCGTAGCCCTTGGCTACGTCGAACCATTTGATAGCGCCGGCGATTTCGACAAGCTCGGTGGAGTCGCCGCCATTGTCCCGTCTCAAGGCGTCGTCAAGGCTTCCGTCCCGCCTCGTAAAAGAGGCCTTTTCCCCCATAAGAATGCCCCCTTTTTCAAACTGAACTGCAACTGATTCTTGCCAAGAGATTAACACTGCGGCTTCCGGGGTGTGCAAGGGCTGACGTGCCTTTTTTCACCGTTCACCACCGGAAAGGCTGAAATGTGGTTTGCCGGCGCATCCCGAAGCGAACGGCGAGGCCCCAAAACCGACCCTGCCGCTGCAATTGTCGGACGATTGCCCTTTTGCCGGGCGGCTCCTATGGTGCCTGCAACCCCAACAGCCCGAGGAAGCCGCCATGCGCTATCTGCACACAATGGTCCGCGTCGCCGATATCGACCAATCGCTCGATTTCTACTGCAACAAGCTCGGCCTGAAGGAGGTGCGCCGCTACGAGAACGAGCAGGGCCGCTACACGCTGATCTTCCTCGCAGCTCCGGAAGACGAGCAGAGCGGCATCAATGAGAAGGCGCCGCTGGTCGAGCTGACCTACAACTGGGACCCGGAAGATTACAAGGGCGGCCGCAATTTCGGCCACCTCGCCTATGAAGTCGACGACATCTACGCCACCTGCCAGAAGCTGATGGACAGCGGCGTGACCATCAACCGCCCGCCGCGCGACGGCAACATGGCCTTCATCCGCTCACCGGACGGCATCTCGATCGAGCTCCTGCAGAAAGGTCCGGCCAAGGCAAAGGCCGAACCGTGGGCCTCGATGCCGAACACGGGCGTCTGGTAAAGGCCGGCGATCCCGCGCCGATTTGACCGGCAGCCGCTGGCGTTCCCCCAGATGCCGCCTATCTACCAGGAGTTGGCGCCAGCCTTATCCAGGCTGGCGTTTCTTCATTCGCCAGGAGAATTTCATGCCGACCAGCCGCGCCGATGTCGCTACCGAACATGCCAGCCGCTATCTGCAGCAGCTTTGCAAGCACTGGTCACACAAATTCCCGGTCGAGTTCGACCCACGGCACGGCGCCATCCAGCTTTCGATCGGCCGCACCGTGATGGACGCCGATGATCAGGCGCTGCATATCGCTTTGGCCGCCGACGATGAAGCTTCGCTGGACCGGTTGGAGGCAGCGGTCGCAGACCATATCAAGCGCTTCGCCTTCCGCGAGGAATTGACCTTCGATTGGCAGAAGGCCGCCTGACAATCGGCGATCAGGCGCCGGCTTTTCCGGCCATACTGAGCAACGCCAGGATGCTGCGCCAGTTGCGCGCCGTGCCCGGCACCTTCAACGTACGCGGGATCAAATTGGCGAAAACCGATTTGCCGAGCCCGTCCGGAGCGTGAAGATAGAGCACGTCACCTTTGATCTCAAAGCGTTCCGGACCTGTGCACTTGTCGGCGAGCCGCTTCGCCTCCTCGGCTGTCGGTTCCCGCTCCAGCGCATAGGCGTGCAGCTTGGTCGGCTCGCCGGCGACCTCGGGATAGGGATTGTCCTTCACCAGTTGCTCAAACCAGCCGGCATCGCGCACCATGATGCGCGAATTGAAACCCCACTTCTTCTCGAAGGCCGCTTCGAGTTCCTTGGTCAGCGCCGCCGCGTCCCCCTTCTTCGCCCCGAACACGACGTTGCCGCTCTGCACATAGGTCGCCACATCGCTAAAGCCGAGTTCCTCGAAGAAGGCTTTGAGCTCCGCCATCTTGACGATGCGGTTGCCGCCGACATTGATGCCGGAAAACAACGCGACGAAGACCATGCTTTGTCTTGCGCTCATATGATGAATCCCGCCAGCGTCTCGTTGTCGGTGATGTCCTGATATTGCACGCCCTCGGCATCGAAATTGGCCTTCAGCAGATCGAAATTGCGCCGGTCCTTGGTTTCGATGCCGATCAGCACCGAACCGAAATTGCGCGCGGACTTCTTCAGGTACTCGAAGCGGGCGATATCGTCGTCAGGACCGAGCATTTCGAGGAAATCGCGCAGCGCGCCCGGCCGCTGCGGAAAGCGTATGATGAAATACTTCTTCAGCCCCTCGAAGCGCAACGCCCGCTCCTTCACGTCCGGCAGTCGCTCGAAATCGAAATTGCCGCCGGAGACGACCGCGACGATGGTCTTGCCCCTGATCTCCTTGCGCGAAAAATCCTTGAGCGCGTCGATCGCCAGCGCGCCGGCCGGCTCCAGCACGACGCCCTCGACATTGAGCATCTCGATCATCGTGGCGCAGAGCCGGTTCTCCGGAACCAGCCGGACGGCATCGGCGCTGAAGTCCTTGAGGTGGCGCAGCGGCTCGCGGCCGATCTCGGCCACCGCGGCGCCGTCGACGAAATTGTCGACCTTGGCGAGCTTCACCCGCTTGCCGCTGGCCAGGCTCTCACGCAGGCTCGGCGCGCCCGCCGGCTCGCAGAACACGAAGCGCGGGTCGCGATGCTGGTCGGCGAAATAATGGGTCACGCCGGCGGCAAGGCCGCCGCCGCCCACCGGCAGCATGACAATGTCGGGCATGCGCCCGCCCGGCATCTGCGCCGCGATCTCGTAGGCCACGGTGGCTTGGCCCTCGATGATGTCCTTGTGGTCGAAGGGCGGCACCATATGCGCGCCG
This sequence comes from Mesorhizobium sp., assembly GCA_004020875.1. GTDB lineage: Bacteria > Pseudomonadota > Alphaproteobacteria > Rhizobiales > Rhizobiaceae > Mesorhizobium. The sequence continues at coordinate 192,291 of SAPZ01000004.1, read as the reverse complement.
GCGCTTTCGGTGAACTCGAAGGCGGCGCGGTAGCAATCGTCGAAGAAGTCGCCGACCAGCCTGATCTCGACGAAATCGCCGCCGAACAGCCGCGTCTTGTCGATCTTCTGCTGCGGCGTCGTTACCGGCATGAACACGATGCCCCTTTTGCCGAAATGGCGGCAGACGAAGGCAAAGCCTTGCGCGTGGTTGCCGGCGGAGGCGCAGACGAACAGCTCGGCATTGTTGCCTGCGCCGAGCGCCTTGCGGAAGAAGTTGAAAGCGCCCCTGATCTTATAGGAACGCACCGGCGTCAGGTCTTCGCGCTTCAAAAGTACGCGGGCGCCGGTCTTCTTCGACAGATAGTCGTTCTCCTGCAGCGGCGTTTCCGGAAAGATCCCGCGGATCGCTTCGGCGGCCACGGCAACGCGAACCGAAAAGCTGTTCACCACAATCTCCTCATTTTCGAGCTCGCCAGCACGTGCCAACACGCAGCCGATGCCATTAACCTTCCTGCCGTCCTTTTGGCTTTCGCGCAACACCATGACGGTCCTCGCCCGGCGCTGAGCCAATTTCCCCTGGACACGACTTACTTTAGCCGCACTTCGGCTGTCCGGGAGATTTCCGCGGAGGTCGACGGCCAATCGCGGCCGGAAGTGGAATTGCAGTGGAAGTGTCGACGTGCGGTTGAAGACAATTCTCATCATTGCCCTTGCCCTGCTGACGGCAGGCTGTGCGAGCCACCCGGCGCAGGAAATCCTGGGTAGCGTGGTCGTGCCGACCCAGGCTACCGAGATCGCCGGCAACCACTCGATCTTCATCGCCACCACGCGCAAGCGGTCCGACGACCCGAACAAGGTCTTCGACGGCGAGCGTTCGGCGACGCTCAATTACGCCCGCGTCAACGTCACCGTGCCGCCGATCCACCAGACCGGCCAGATCGAGCGCCGCTCGCGCGGCAAATCGGACGACCCGACGAAGTATTTCATGGCCTCGGAAGTCGTCGGCTACGACACGCAGCCGAAATTCACCAGCGCCCTCAACGCAGACATCGACGCCCGCGGCGGACGTGTGATGGTCTTCGTCCATGGCTACAACACCGGCTTCGACGATGCCGTCTACCGGCTCACCCAGATCGTCCACGACTCCGGCTATCCGGGCACGCCGGTGCTGTTTTCATGGGCTTCCGGCGCCAAGACAACCGACTATGTCTATGACAAGGAAAGTGCCGCCGCCGCCCGCGATCAGTTGGAAGTGACGCTCAGGATGCTGGCGCAGACCGGCGCGCGGCGCATCGACATTGTCGCCCATTCGATGGGAACCTGGGTGACGATGGAGACACTGCGCCAGCTCGCCATCACCGGCGACCGCGATCTGAGCGGCAAGCTGGGCGACGTGGTGCTCGCCTCGCCCGATATCGATGTTGACGTCTTCAAGAGCCAGATGCGCCGTTACGGCAAGCCGGACAAGCCCTTCATCCTGCTCTTGTCGGATGACGACCGGGCGCTGCGGCTCTCCGGGCTGATCGCCGGCTCGCGGCCGCGCGTCGGCGACTATCGGGACGCCGCCGACCTCGCCTCCTATGGCGTCACGGTGGTCGACCTTTCCAAGGTCAAGGGCGCAGACAGTTTCAACCACACCAAATTCGCCGACAACCCGATGATGGTGCAGATGATCGGACAGCGGCTGCGCGAGGATGACGGCTTCGCCAGCGACCGCGACGTGACCGACCGCATCCGCCAGCTGGCTGCGCAGTAACAGCATTCGCCGGTTTCCGCGTCGCCTTGATTTTGAACTGGACCCGACCGCTCCCCGCCTTTATCGGAGTAATGGAGAGGTTTGCCACCCTTGGGGGACCCCGGGTGACTGTGCATGTGAAGATTGTTGTCGGCCTTGCCTTCGCGCTCGCCCTCGCCGGCTGTGCCGGCCCCACGCACGATCTGCTCAACCGCAAACCTGTCCCCGCGCCGGCCTCCGCTATTGCCGCCAGGCATGAGATCTTCGTCGCCACCACCCGCCAGCAGGCGATCAAGGACCCACGCCAGGTGTTCGACGGCGACCGTTCGCTGACCACCAGCTACGCCCGCGTCGACGTCACCGTGCCGAAGATCCACCAGGTCGGCGCGATCGAGCGCGTCAAGGGCTCCGCCGACTCCAACCCCGCCAAGCAGTTCACGGCTACCGACATCGTCCACTATGGCGACGCGCAGCAATTCGCCAAGGCCGTCGGCACCGACATCTCCATGCGCGGCGACCGCGCTTTGGTGTTCGTTCACGGCTTCAACAATGGTTTCGACGACGGCGTCTACCGGCTGACCCAGATCGCGCATGATATGAACTATCCGGGCACGCCGGTGCTGTTCTCATGGGCATCGAGCGCCAAGACGACCGGCTATATCTATGACAAAGACAGCGCAACCGCCGCACGCGACGATCTCGAGGCGACGCTGAGGATGCTCGCCAAGACACGGGTCAAGAGCATCGACATCATCGCCCATTCGATGGGCACCTGGCTGACTATGGAAGCGCTGCGCCAGCTCGCCATCACCGGCGACCGCGATCTCAACGGCAAGCTCGGCTACGTCATCCTCGCCTCGCCCGACATCGACGTCGACGTCTTCAAGAAGCAGATGATCCGCTACGGCAAGCCCGACAAGCCCTTCGCCATCCTGCTTTCGGGCGACGACAGGGCGCTGAAGCTGTCGAGCTTCATTTCCGGCGACAAGCCGCGCGTCGGCGACTACGGCAACGCTGCGGATCTCGCGAATTACGGCGTGACGGTCGTTGACCTAACCCGGACCAAGGGCGGTGACGGCGGCCTGAACCACGCCAAATTCGCGGACAACCCGATCCTGGTGCAACTGCTGGGCAACCGGCTGCGCACGCCGGCCGGCCTTGCTTCGGATGAGCCCGACCCGACACAGCTCAACAATATCGGCCAGGGCCTGGGCAAGGCGGTCGGCTCGGTCGCCGAGGTCGTCATCACCACCCCGTTCAAGGTGCTGACTATCGCTACCGGTGGCTAGGCGGCGAACGCCTCAGATAAAAAGATCCACTTTCTGGAACGTCGTCACATCGACCAAGCCCACATCCGAGATCCTGAGCTCCGGGATGACCACCAGCGCCAGCAGCGAGTGCTGCATGTAGGCGTTGTTGAGCGAACAGCCGACCTTGCGCATGGCCTCGGTCAGTTGCTCGGCCTTCGCCGCGACGATCTCGGCGCGCTCGTCCGACATCAGGCCGGCTATCGGCATCTCGACAAGCGCCAATTCCTTGCCTTTGGAATAGAGCACGACGCCGCCGCCCACCTCGCCCAGCCGGTTGACCGCAAGCGCCATGTCTTGCTTGTTGGTGCCCACGACGATTATGTGGTGCGCGTCATGCGCCACGCTCGACGCCATCGCGCAGTCTTCCACATAGCCGAAACCGGAAACGAAAGCGTTGGTGACGCCGCCCGTGCCGCGATGGCGCTCGACCAGGGCGATCTGGCAGATGTCATTGCGCCGATCCAAGGCGACCAGCCCGTCCTCGACGGGCAGATCGGCCTCCAGCGCCCGCGTCGGCGCCTGGTTCTCGATCACGCCGATCACCCGCGCCCGTACCTCGTTGGCGCCCTGCGGCGCCGCAATGTCGAAATCCTTCGCCGCGAGCTTCTTGCCGAGCTTGACCGTGTTCTTCGCGGATTGCGGATAGTCATAGGCGGGGATGTCGACCTCCAGCTTGCCGGCCCTGGCCAACCTGACGCCGCGGCCATAGACCTCGTCGATGGTCATCTGGGCGAGATCCGAAACGATCAGCAGGTCGGCCAGTCGCCCCGGCGCTATAGAGCCGATCTCGCGCTCCAGCCGGAAATGCTGTGCGGTGTTAAGCGTGGCCATCTGGATCGCCGTCACCGGCTTCAGGCCCTGTTGGATGGCATGCCGCACCACGCGGTCCATATGGCCTTCATGCACCAGCGTGCCGGAGTGGCTGTCGTCGGTGCACAGGATGAAGTTGCGCGGGTCGATGCCGCCTTCGGTCACCGCCTTGATCTGCGCCGCGACATCATACCAGGCCGACCCCAGCCGCAGCATGGCCTTCATACCCTGGCGCACCCGCGCGATCGCATCCTCGGCGCGCGTGCCTTCGTGGTCGTCCTCGGCCCCGCCCGCGACATATCCATGGAACGGCAGGCCGAGATCGGGCGACGCATAATGGCCGCCGACCGTCTTGCCGGCCTTGACCGTCTCTGCGATCTCGCCCGACATAACCGGATCGTTGGCGGCGACGCCGGGAAAATTCATCACCTCGCCGAGCCCGATGATGTTCTCCCAGGTCATGGCCTCGGCCACGTCGGCGACCGTCAATTCGGCGCCGGCGTGCTCCAGCCCCGGCGCGGACGGCACGCAGGACGGCATCTGCACATGCACATTGATCGGCATCGCGACCGCCTCATCATGCATCAGCCTGACGCCCGGCAGTCCGAGCACGTTGGCGATCTCGTGCGGATCGATGAACATCGAGGTTGTGCCATACGGGATGACTGCGCGGCAGAACTCCGTCACTGTCACCATGCCGCTTTCGACATGCATATGCGCGTCGCAAAGGCCGGGCACCAGATAGCGCCCGCCGGCATCGACGACCTTGGTCCCCGGCCCAATGGCATGGCCGACATTCGCCCCGCAATAGGCGAAGCGGCCGGCAGCGATCGCGATATCGGTATGTGGGATGATCTCGCCCGAGTGGACATTCACCCAGCGGCCGTTGCGGATGACCAGATCCGCGGGCTTTCGGCCCATCGCTACATCGACCAGATGTGTCGCCGCCTCCGTCCATGGCTTCGGTTTTACGGCGCTTGTCGGCTTGGCGTTCGTCATTGGTGAGTCCTCTGCATGTGGCACTTTGGCAAATGTAGGCGCCTGGAGCCAGAGGATCAGGTCGTAAACCACTGTTGCAGAGATGCAATTCCGTTCAGCGGCAAAAGCGGCTAGTCTCTCCGAAGGAGTCTTTCGGAACCGCCATTTCGGAGTGCTCGATGCGTCGACTGACGCTCGCCAGTGCCGGCTTTCTTGCCCTGCTGTCCGGGTCTGCCTGGGCAGCGGATCTGGGTGCTGATCTGCCGATGACCGCGCCTGGCTTCGACTGGACCGGTTATTATGCCGGCATGCAGGCCGGCTATGGCTGGGGCCGGTCCGACATCACCGTCGATGGCGGTTCGGTTAAGCCCGACATCGATGGCGGTTTCGTTGGCGGCCACGTCGCGGGGCTCTGGCAGTTCGATCAGGCAGTGCTCGGCGCCGACGCCGACCTCAACTACGCCTCGATCAACGGCACCGCCGGTGCAGGCCCGGCCAACACATTCGGGACCGACGTCAAGTGGTTCGGATCGGTCAATGCCACAGCCGGCTACGCCATGGATCGGCTGCTGATCTATGGCATTGGCGGCATCGCGTTCGCCGGCATCGAAACCTCGCAGACGGCCGGCACAAGCTTTGCCCGGACCCGTACCGGCACCGGCTGGACGCTCGGCGCCGGCGTCGACTATGCCTTGACCAACAATGTCGTCGTCGGCGCGCAATACCGCTATTATGATTTCGGCAAGGAGCATTTCGACGCTTCGAACACCTTCACCGAGCGCGACCAGGACGTGAAGCTGCAGACGCTGGGCGTGAATTTCAGCTATAAATTCTGAGGCTTGCCGCCATGGTGGCGGCTCCGTTTCTCATTGTCTCTTGAAATCAGGTGCTCTTGGGAGTCAGGTGGCCGGCGCCCGCAGGGGGCGGGGGAATGGGTAGGGGCCTGAAAGACGCCGGCCTCGGCGGGTCAACCCGCTGCGTAAGAACCCTAGCGATCCGACGGCGGACCGTAATTCCGCGATCGCGCCACTTTTCAGTCGCGCTAACCAACCCAAATGCTTTACCTCATGAGGGCCTAACAGGCGGATACATTTGGCTGAAAGGTTTCCAACCGGCGGTCAGGATCGGCCCGAACCTGTCTTTCCAGCCGGCATCGCGGCCAGACACTCCTCAAGCCGCCGAAGGCGAGCCTTTTGCCAGCGCAGCGTGTGCGCGACCTCGTGCAGGTTCCATTTGGCCTTCGAGTTGGCGGCATCGATCAGGCCCCGCTCGAGCCGATCGATCTCGCTACGCAGCTGCCGCGCCTCCTCCTCCCGCAGCCCCCTGATCCAGCCTGCCCCACGCATGGTTCCACCATCAAAACCGACCCCATGCTCGCACACAAAGGCTAATGAGATCGGTTTGCGGAAGCTGGCATTTTAAACATTACTAATATTAAATCTGCGCGACGGATCGCCCGCGCGAACTGCGGACGATCGGAAACATCGCTTGACGGCTCATATCAGGCGTCTGAAAAGGGCACGCCTGCGGACGTGGCGGAATTGGTAGACGCAAGGGACTTAAAATCCCTCGATCTCTGATCGTACGGGTTCGATTCCCGTCGTCCGCACCATCTTTCGCTCTTCGACGAGTTCTCCAAAGCCTTGGCGAAGCAGGAGCTTCGGGTGGCAGACCACCTAAGCCGAAGCATCGTAGCGAAGACTGGCTCAAGCCTTGATCGGGTTGAGCTTCAAGTGCTGGAGCAGGATGATCGTCTTGGCATCGACGATGCGGCCGTCGGCGATGCCGGCCAGCGCCTCGTCCAGCGGCATTTCCAGAACCTCGATGTCCTCGCCCTCCTCCGGCGCGCCGCCGCCGTCGGAGATACGGTCGGCCGGCGAATAGCGCGCGGTGAAAAACCAGAGCCGCTCCGTCACGCTGCCCGGGCTCATGAACGGCGCGAACAGACGCTCGACGTCCTTCAACCGGTAGCCCAGCTCCTCTTCCGCTTCCTTGCGGATGGCGGTTTCAGGATCGTTTTCGTCGAGCAGCCCGGCGCAGGCCTCGATCAGGGGCTCGCGATGGCCCACGGCATAAGCCGGGAAGCGGAACTGCCGCACCAAAAGCACGGTCGAGCGCTGCGGATCGAAGGGCAGGATCACCGCGCCGTCGCCGCGGTCATAGGTCTGGCGGATCTGCGTTTCCCACCGCCCGTCGCGGCGGCGATAGTCGAGCACAGTCTTCTTCAGCACGGCCCAGTCGTCCGAAAGGACTTCTTCCGAACGGATGCGAACGCGATCCTCCATGACGACCTCCGAATTGGCGGCGAAAGGGGTAACGGCGAACGGTCCCCTGCGCAATCCGCGAAACCGACTGGTCCAGCGGGCGTTTCACCGGCTCCTGTCTGGCGCGATGCACCGCGACTGCCTAGATAGCGGTATCTTCTCAGGAGCCGCTTCATGACGTCATCGCTTTTCCAGCCGATCACCCTCGGCGACCTCACCTTCCCCAATCGCATCGCGGTCGCCCCCATGTGCCAGTATTCGGCCGAAGACGGCTCCGCTAGCGACTGGCATCTCTATCACTGGATGAACCTGGCAATGTCGGGCGCCGGCATGGTCACCGTCGAGATGACCGATGTCGAGCGGCGCGGGCGCATCTCGCATGGCTGTCTTGGCCTCTATTCGGACGACAACGAAGCGGCCGCCAGGCGCACGCTCGACGCCGCCAGGCGAGTCGCCGCGCCCGGCACGAAGTTCGGCGTCCAGCTTGCCCATGCCGGCCGCAAGGCCTCCAACCGCAGACCCTGGGAAGGCGGCGGTCCGCTGCAGCCCGGCGAAGATCCCTGGCAGACGGTTTCCGCCTCGGCCATCGCCTACGACACGGGCTGGAATGTGCCGCATGCGTTGGAGGATGAGGAGATTCTTGAGCTCATCGCGCGTTTTGCGCAGTCGGCCGTGCGCGCCGAACGTGCCGGCTTCGACTTCGCCGAACTGCATGCCGCGCATGGCTATCTGATCTTCCAGTTCCTCTCGCCGCTCTCCAACCAGCGGACGGACCGCTGGGGCGGGTCGCTCGAAAATCGCATGCGCTTCGCGGTCGAAATCGCCAGGGCGGTGAGGAAGTCCGTTCCGTCCATGATGCTGGGTGCGCGCCTTTCGGTGAAAGAATGGGTAGACGGCGGTTTCGACGTCGAGGACGCGATCGAGGTGGCCAAGGCGCTGAAGGCCGAGGGCATCGCCTATATCTGCTGCTCCAGCGGCGGCAATTCGCCCCTGCAGCAGGTGCCGCCCGGCCCCGGCTACCAGGTGCATCTGGCGGAAGCCGTGCGCAAGGGCGCCGGCATTCCGACGCGCGCCGTGGGGCTGATCGACGACCCGAGCCAGGCCGAGGCGATCGTCGCCAACGGCCGTGCCGACATGGTGGCGCTGGCGCGCGCCTTCCTCGCCGACCCGCGCTGGGGCTGGCGCGCGGCGGCGGCGTTCGGCGAGGAAATCCATCCGGCGCCCCAGCTGGCGCGTTCGGTGACGACGATGCGGCATTGGATGAAGGCCGCCGGCTAGAGATATTCCAGGAAAGCGTGAACGTTAGGCTCGGCGACCTCGCCGTAGCCTTCAGTCCCGGAACTACGGCAAACAAAACCGGAGACCAGCGGGGCCTGAGGCGTTTGGGCGCAGCATCCTCGCCACAACTGCAACCAATTTGGCCGCTTTACGTTGGCGGCCATGATAGACAGCAAACCTTTTGAGAAGCCGGTGGTGGTCGAGCTCGGCCATGTCGGCAAATATCGCCAGATAAGCAGCACCCGCGAGGCCGCCGAGTGCCTGATGACCGTTTGGCCGCTCAATCGCGGCGAGCGCCATCGTGATGCTCTCGACACTTGCCTCAAAGCGCTGGAAGGGTATCGTTCGCCAGCGGACGCACGTCGCGCCCTTATCGAGGCGGCCAGGGAATCGGAAGTGCTGGTTACCGAAGACAGGCTGCCCGACGGAAAGCTGCACTGAGCAATTCCAGGAAAAGTGTGATCGGTTTTCCGTCCGGAATTGAGTAGAAACAAGAAATACGCTTCTTGACCGGAGGATTTCATGGCGAAGCTGACTTACAAGATCGTCGAGCATGATGGCGGCTGGGCCTACAAGGTCGGCTCGACCTTTTCCGAGACTTTCCGCACCCACCAGGAGGCGCTGCGCGCCGCCGAAATCGCCTCCTCCGAGCAGCAGGTCGCCGGAACCACGGACGGCATCCAGTACGAGGATGCCGAAGGAAAATGGCACGATGAGCTTGCCGACGGCCGCGACCGGCCGCAGACCGAAGTATCGGACTGAAGCATTCCAGGAAAACTGTGAGTGGTCGGGCTCGGCGACTTCGCCACAGCCTCCCGCTCGGAATTATGTAGAAACAAAGGCGTAGGCTTCTGGCCGTTTCCGTGAAACGGTGAAACGCGCCCTGGGCTGAGGACTAAGGGCGCCTCCGCGACCGGCAAAGCCCGAGGCTTCATGCCGGCCGCCGGCGGCCACGCGACTCTATTTCCCGCAGTAATTGTCGTTGACGTTCTGTTGTGAGTTGGCGTCCGGGCCCGGCGTGGTGTCCGCGCACGGCCCTATGGCTCCGGTGCTGTTGCCGGAGGTGCTCAGCCCTGAGCCTCCATTGATACTGCCGGTCCTATAGGGGTCTACCTGCTCCCTCACATCGGGACGATGGTCGCGGTGCCACCACCAATCATCTGATGACTGCGCCGTGGCCGCGCCACCCATGGCCAATACGAGTGCCGAGGCTGCTATGACTTTCCTAAACATTGGAGTCTCCATTCTGTTGGTCGCCGAAGATTTAGCCGGCGACAGGGCTGAAACCCGGGGTTGCAGGTAAAGGTTCCAGTCGGGAGATCACGATGAAGCGCGGCGATCGACACGTTTATGTGACGGTTCGGTGAGGCGTCAGAGGCTCGACACCGGCTGATGCGCGCAATTGCAGTCAAACCTCAGTTCACGCCCGAGAAGGCGCGTGCGGCGATACGTTGGATGAACGCGACGATCCGTTCGGGTTCCACGAATTGCGGCATGTGGCCGAGACCTTCGACCCGCTCGAAGTCGAGGCCGCTGATCTTGTCCAGCATCGGTTCACCATGAACGGCTTCGCCGATCACACGATCGCCGGTCCCGAACAGGATGCCAGCCGGCATCGCTATGTCGCGGTAACGCCGTTCTATTTGGCCAAGGTCCCGTTCCACCGCCACGACATCGGTGGAGGTGGCGAAATAGTGCGGCGGGCGCAAGCCGAGCCATCCCCCACCGTGGACCATGTAGTCCGTGGGAACCGCTTGCGGAGCGAAGATGAACCTCAGCGTCGGCCGCGCGTAGCGAAGGCTAAGTGGTATCGCCACCGTATAGGCCATGACCCGGCGCAGCAGCGGCGATGGAACATAGAGCAGGTCGAACCGCCGACCTATCCTCGCTTCCAGATGCGTCAGCGGCGAACAGCAGCGCGATGCCGGAGATCGCCGCCGGATGCTCGGCGGCGAGGGCAAGCGCGACGGCGCCGCCCAGCGAATGGCCGACGATCAAAGGTCGTTCCAGCCGCAGTTCCCCGATGAAGCGCCGCACGACGTCCGCCTGCTCGGGCAATCGGCCGGTCGCACCGCTTGCCCGAACCGAATAGCCCGAGCCCGGCCGGTCGAGCGCGATCAGCCGGTAGCCGGCGCCGAAGCGTCCGAACAACGTATGGCGGAAATGGTGGAGTTGGGCGCCCAACCCATGCAGAAAGACGATCGGCCTGCCCTCGCCTTCTTCCACGTAATGGATGCGATTGCCGTCGATCTCGATGAATTTCCCGCAAGCCGGCACCAGCCGTTCAGCCTTCGCCGCGATCCGCCATGTTGCGAACATCAGGACGAGCAGGACAAGGGCGGCCGCGGCGAGCAAGCCCGCGAGCAGCCACAGGGCAATCGACATCAGCATGGTTTCATCCGCTCCCGACCGGCCGCACCATATCCGCAACGGCCGCTGCCACAAGCGTCATCCGGCTTTCGCATTGCGGCCGGCCTCGGGCCGCGTTATCTCAGGCGAGCTTTTCGCCGGAGTCCGCCATGCCTGAAATCGTCACCGCCGCTATGCTCGTCATCGGCGACGAAATCCTCTCCGGCCGCACCAAGGACAAGAATATCGGGCATCTCGCCGACATCATGACGGCGATCGGCATCGACCTGAAGGAAGTCCGCGTCGTCCCCGACGAGGAGGACGAGATCGTTGCGGCGGTGAATGCCGTGCGCGCCCGCTATACCTACGTCTTCACCACCGGCGGCATCGGCCCCACGCATGACGACATCACCGCCGACTCGATCGCCAAGGCCTTCGGCGTGCCCTGTGAGTATGACGCCAAGGCTTACGCCCTGCTCGAGGCGAGCTATGCCGGGCGCGGCATCGAATTCACCGAAGCCCGCAAGCGCATGGCGCGCATGCCGCGCGGCGCCGACCTTATCGACAATCCCGTCTCCGTCGCGCCGGGCTTCCGCATCGGCAATGTCCATGTCATGGCGGGCGTGCCGTCGATCTTCCAGGCTATGCTCGACAATGTCGTGCCGACGCTCGAGGCCGGCACCAAAATGCTGTCGGCCACGGTTCACTGTCCCTTCGGCGAGGGCCTGATCGGCGGGCCGCTGGCCGAGATCCAGAAGGCGCATCCCGACACCATCATCGGCTCCTACCCCAAATATGGCGACGGCAAGTTCTGGACCGAGCTCGTCGTCCGCGCCCGCAGCGAGGAAGCGCTCGAGGCCGCGCGCAAGGATGTCGAGGCGATGGTGGCGAGCTTCGCCAAGGCCGGCTGACCGGCGTTAGGCTGGAACCAGTCAACGCGCTGAGGCGTTCCCTTGCCGCGCCCACGCGTAGCGCAAACAATTGAGGGACCAGTCATGCGCTTCAAGACAATCGTCGCCATTTTGCAGAACGAGCAGGACGCCGAGCGCGTTCTCGATTACGCCCTTCCGCTTGCCGAAAGATTCGAGAGCCATCTCGTCGGCATACATGCCGAGGCGCTTCCAGTGCCCTACACATCGGCCACCGGCTTCCCGGACACCGAATTCCTGCAGGTCTCGGCCGAGATGAACAAGGAGCGCGCCGACAAGCTGCAGGCCTATTTCCTGAAGAGGATCGGGGAACCCGGCCTGTCCTTCGAGTGGCGGAGCCTGGAAAGCTTCTCCGGCGACAGCGCGCTGACCGGCATCTCGAGCGTGCGGGCCGCCGATCTGATCATCGCCGCGCAACGTGACACCGGTGGCGACCCGAGCGCCGACGTCGACACGCTGGTTTACGACGCCGGCAGGCCGGTGCTGGTCGTGCCCCATGCCGGACCTCTGATCACCACCTTCAGACGTGTGCTGCTCGCCTGGAATGGCAGCAAGGAAGCGGCCCGCGCCGCCTTCGATGCCCTGCCCTTCATCGTTGAGGCCGACAAGACGGACATCCTCGTCATCGACCCGCCTGAGACGCTGGACGAATCTCCGGAAGCGGCCGGCGCCGAGATCGCCGCGGCGCTGTCGCGGCATGGCGCCAATGTCAGCGTCTGCGTGCAGAAATCCGGCGGCGCTTCGGTCGATGACATGATTCAGGCCAGGATTGCCGAATCCGGCGCCGACCTTCTGGTGCTCGGCGCCTACAGTCACTCCTGGCTGCGCCAGCTTCTGTTCGGGGGCGTTACCCGCACGGTGCTGCGCACGACGAACGTGGCGGCTTTCCTATCGCGTTGAACATCCCTCGAGCCGGAGCAAGGTTCAGGGAAACACCTGCGCACGTCTGACGAGCGTCGCTTGAATCGGTTTGTGCGGTGCCCCGAGTCCACAGCCGTCGCCGGCCCCTGCTCTTGCCAAGCCTGGCGCTTTCCGGCTAATTCCGCCTGCATTCCAGTGTTTCTGCGCGCCACGGCGCGCCTTGCGGAGTGCGCGAACCATGTCCCTTCCCGAAAAAGCCTTTCCCGTCTCCTGGGACCAGTTCCATCGCGACGCCCGCGCGCTTTCCTGGCGGCTTTCCGGCGCCAGCAAGGGGCAATGGAAAGCGATCGTCTGCATTACCCGCGGCGGCCTGGTGCCGGCGGCCATCATTGCGCGTGAACTCGGAATCCGCATCATCGAGACGGTGTGCGTGGCTTCCTATCATGACTACACCAGCCAGGGTCAGCTGCAGGTCCTGAAGGAGATTTCGCCTTCGCTGCTCGCCGACGACGGTTCTGGCGTGCTGATCATCGACGACCTGACCGATACCGGCAAGACGGCCGGCATCGTGCGCGCCATGATGCCGAAGGCCCATTTCGCGACCGTCTATGCCAAGCCGAAGGGCCGGCCGCTGGTCGATACATTCGTCACCGAGGTCAGCCAGGACACCTGGATCTACTTTCCCTGGGACATGGGCTTCACATACCAGAAGCCGATCGCGGACGATCATGTCGGCTGAAAGGCTGTCATATTTTCCAGAGATTCTGCCTTAAAGGAGCGGCGCATGGTCAAAAGAATGAGCATGTCTACTTTGTGAGGTTGACCTTTTCTGGTGGCATTTTCCCACAGAGTGAAGTTTTTTACTTTTAAAGCCCACAATCCGCCGTAAGAATCGTGAGGTAGCAAACGATTCTGGAGGCTGGGGGCAGCTTTCTTCGATGTTGACGAGGCCGGCAACGCACAACCAGATGGCCGAAAGAGTCCGACGGCTCTTCGGCGTCGCGCCCTGCCGCCTGCAGGTTGCCGCTCTGCCCTGGCGTGAAGGCGAAGACGGCATCGAGATCATGCTGATCACCAGCCGCGACACCGGGCGCTGGGTTCTGCCGAAGGGCTGGCCGGAGGCCAGAGAACCGCTTTGCAAGGCGGCCGCCCGTGAAGCAGGCGAGGAAGCCGGCTTGCGCGGAACCATCTCGCATCTTGAAGCCGGCCGTTATTTCTATGCCAAGGTCCTCGCCTCGGGCGAGGAAGTGCCCTGCGAAGTCCTCGTCTTTCCACTGCGTGTCGACCGCATCGCGGACAGCTGGAAAGAGAAGCGCTCACGGACCCGCAAATGGGTTGGCGCCATCGAAGCAGTCCAAATGGTCAATGAACCGGACCTTTGCCAGATCATTGCCGGGTTTTGCGCCGCGCCGCACACTTTCGTCTGAGCGTCAGAGGCGACCGAAATCATCGGAACTCAGCCGGGTCCAGCGATCGCCCATCAATCCGCCGATAAAGATGTCGCCGGCGCGGACCGCTTCCGCGACCTCGGCGATGCGTGAGCGCACCATCGTGCCGCCGGCATAGCGGAAGAAGAGACGGTTGTAGCCGAAGAGGTGCGGCAGGAACCTGCTTTGTGTCTGCCCGGTTATGCCCACGCAGCCCATGTCCCGCGCAGCCGCGATAAGTCCGTCCAGCGTCGCGCCCCAGTAGGGTCCGGACGCCTGGATCTGCAACAGGTTCGCGATGCCGCCAGCCTGCCCGTAGAAGGCATGACAACCGACCATTTTGCCGGCTTCGTCGTAAGTCCCGCCGAAATGAAGTGGCCCGTCGGCCTGCTTTTCGGCCGCCAGCGCGAGCAGCCGCGGCAGTTCGCCATCCTTCCAGTTCGGTCGAAGAGCATAATCGGACATCAGTGCCGGCAGCCGCTCCGCAAATTGCGCGGCATCGATCCGCTCATGGTGGATCCGTCGCGACGATGAAGGCTGGACCGGCGGCTCGAGCCGTCGTCCTGCGAGAGCATCGAACGCCCGCCCGCAGGGGCCGATCGCCAGCCGAGCCAGCCCGGGCCATTTACGCTGCAGCAAGGCGGCGCCCATGGCGCCCGGGCGAAAGACACAGGTCCATTCCAGACAGTGCACCGGCAAGAGCTGATACTTCATCGGACGCGCGAAGGCCAACGATGTCCGGTTGGCCGAATCGGTCATATACAGATCGAACTCGCCCTGATGCAGGGCACGCAGCAATTGCGGCCCGGCCCAACCGTGATCGGTGCTGGAATCGGTCATGAAGGGACCGATGATGGCGGCGTTCAATGCTCTTCCGTTGAGCTCATAGCGGCCTTTCAGAACGCCCATGAACCCGCCCAGGCCGCCCTGCGGGTTTATCTGGACAAGGGCCTTGTTCTCACCGCCGTCAAGATAAAGCTTTCTCATATAGTCCGCCGTCTGCGCGACGGCGTGATCGCGAAGGCGGCGACGGCGGAACTTCGTCAGGAAGAGTGTCGCGACGCGCTCGAGATCTTCGGCGGCAAGCGGCCGTACCGAGCCATGGCCCGGCACCGACGGCGCCGGCATCTTTCCCGAACCCGCATTTGCAGAGACCAAATCCATCTTGAATGCCTATGCTAGGTCCTCTGTCGGTGGTGAAATCCTACAATATCCAAGAAATCTCCCGCCGACCGGCATGACTGGAGAAATCTCCAGGAGACCTGCGCATGCCGCATTCGATTTGTCTTTGTGAAGGTATACGCCGACAACTGTTTAAAACAATGTATCTCCCGCGCCGTTGCTGATGAAATGGCTAAAAATTTAAATATATCGAAACAAATCTAAAAACCGCATTCCGTCGCTCAAGCCGCATGACGAGAGTGCGGTTGCAGACCTTGGATTGATTTGCACTGCCGAAGCGGAGCCGGAGAATCGACGGCCCGGCCGGAGCCGGGCCGCCCTTTCCTCAGGCGACGAGGCCTTTGGTCAGTTCAAGCGCCTGCCGCTCGAACAGCCGCCGGTAGATACCGCCATCGAGGCGGATCAGGTCGTCATGCGAACCCTCTTCGGCGATACGGCCGCGATCGAAGACCAGCAGGCGGTCGAGCGCCCGCACCGTCGAGAGGCGGTGCGCGATGACAAGGGTCGTACGCCCCACCATCAGCCGCTCCATCGCCCCCTGGATCAGCACTTCCGATTCCGAATCCAAGCTCGATGTCGCCTCATCCAGGATCAGGATGCGCGCATCCGCCAGGAAGGCTCGCGCGATAGCCACGCGCTGCCGCTCACCGCCGGAAAGCTTCACGCCGCGCTCGCCGACCAGGGTTCCGTAGCCCTTGGGCAGGTTGGTGATGAAATCATGCGCGCTGGCGAGCTTGGCCGCATGCTCGATCTCGGCCTGGCTGGCGCCGGGCCTGGCATAGGCGATGTTCTCGGCAAGCGAGCGGTGGAACAGGATCGGCTCCTGCTGGACGATGGCGATCTGGCTGCGCAGCGACGCCTGCTCGACCTGCGAGATCTCCTGCCCGTCGATCAGGATCCGCCCGGCGTTCACGTCATAGAGCCGCTGGATCAGCTTGACGAAGGTCGTCTTGCCCGAGCCGGAATGCCCAACCAGTCCGATGCGCTCGCCAGCCACGATGTCGACCGAGAAATCGCGGTAGAGCGGCAGACGATGATTGCCGTAGTGGAACGTCACCTTGTCGAAGGCAATGTGCCCATGGGCGATCCGGATCGGCCGAGCGCCGGCCCGGTCCTCGATGCCGAGCGGTTCGGACTGGAAGTCGACCAGTTCCTCCATGTCGTTGACCGAGCGCTGCAGGTTGCGGATATGCGTGCCGATGTCGCGCAGATAGCCCTGCAGCACGAAGAACGAGGTGAGCACGAAGGCGACGTCGCCGGCGCGCGCCTGGCCCCAGGCCCACAACATGAGGGCAAGGCCGATCACCGCCGCCCGCATCAGGAGCAGCAGTGTCCCTTGCGTCGAGCCGTTAGCGGTACCGCGCATCCAGGTGCGGCCGGTGCGCAGGCGCCATTTGGCGACCACGCGCGCCAGCCGCGCTTCCTCGCGGGTTTCCGCGCCGAAGCCCTTGACGACGGCGTTGCAGCTCACCGCGTCAGCCAACGCACCGCCCAGCCGCGTGTCCCAGCTGTTGGCGAGCCGCGCGGCGGGCGCGACATAGCCGAGCGAGAGCATTGCCGTGACCGTGATGAACAACACCGAGCCGACGGCCACGACAGCCCCCATCAGCGGCCAGAACCAGCCGAGCAGCAGCGTCGAACCGACGAGCATAACCGTCGACGGCAGCAGCGCGATGAGGATAGTGTCGTTGAGCAGGTCCAGCGCCCACATGCCGCGCGTTATCTTGCGCACCGTCGATCCGGCAAAGCTGTTGGCGTGCCAGTCCGTCGAGAAGCGCTGCACCCGATGGAAGGCGTCGGCGGCAATGTCCGACATCATCTTCAGCGTCAGCTCGACGATCCACAGGAAGGCGGCATTGCGCAGCACGACACCTGCCAGTGCCAACGCCATCAGGATCGAGAACGCCGTCATCGCCGCGTTCCACGCAAGCGCGTCGGTTCCGTCGCCGCTGGCGACCGCATCGACCAGCCGGCCGGAATAAAAGGGTGTCAGCACGTCGGCCAGCGTCGAGAGCAGGAACGCGCCCATGATGAGCGAAAGCCGCCACGGCTGCCGCCGCCAGTGACTGAAGGTAAAACCAAGCACGCTGCGAAAGGCGCCGGCGCGCAGGTCGATCTTGAAACGAGCCATGATGTCATCCCGGGCGCAAGCGAGCCCGGTCCCGGTAAAATCAAATTGGAAAACCCGCATCCGCGCCCTGCGGCGCCCCAAAAGAGCGGGAGGTTCAGTATGGTAGGCCGCCTGCCCGAAGGCGGCGCCCGGTAGCGGCAAATGCCTGTTCTGCGTCCGGCTCTCCGAAAAATCTTCGGACAGCCCGACCAGACCTAGGCTTCGCGGCCTCGCATAACGATGTCAAATCCTGCCATACGGTCCTCCCGGAAGGGAATCGCGGAGACGTTCTTATAGGAAGACGCCAGCCGATCGCCAAGGCGGCCTGTCGCCAAAACGACATCTGGCCCAAGCACTGAGACGAATTTGCAACAACGGCCGGTTGTAGCCGAGCCTCAGCCAGTGGGTGAGCGGTCAAGTCGCATGTAGCGGCCCTCCGCCCCGAATCCGAACTTCTGATAGAGGCTGTGAGCGTCGTTGGTCGTGAGGCTCCAATGAGAAACGGTCTTCACACCGGGGTGATCGAGGAGCGCCTGCACAAGCCGTTTGCCGATCCCATGCCCGCGACGGTCCGGCCAGACGATGACGTCGAGAAGATAGGCAAAGACGGCATAATCGGTGATCACGCGGGCAAAGCCGACCTGTTCGCCATCGAGATAGGCGCCGACGCAAAGCGAGTTGTCGAAGGCGCGGCGGTTGGCCTCGTCGGTCCGCGACGCGCCCCAATAGCTTTGCATCAGCTGATCGGACGTTGCCCTGAAATCGATCCGCGACAGGTCGAAACTGATTTCAATGTCTTGCATGCGCCGCGCTACCGCGTCTCGTCTAGGATCAAGCGCGATCCCGAAACCGGTTGGTGATCGGATAACGACGGTCGCGGCCGAAATTCTTCCGCGTGATCTTCACGCCGGGCGCCGCCTGCCGCCGCTTGTATTCGGCGATATAGAGCAGGTGCTCGACGCGGGTCACCGTCGCCCGGTCATGGCCGCGCGCGACAATGTCGTCGACGCTCATCTCGTTCTCGACAAGGCATTCGAGAATGTCGTCCAGCACCGGATAGGGGGGCAGCGAATCCTGGTCGGTCTGGTTCTCGCGCAGCTCCGCCGACGGCGCCTTGTCGATGATGTTCTTCGGAATGACCTCGCCGGAAGGACCGAGCCCGCCCGGCGGCACATGGGAATTGCGCCAGCGCGACAGCGCGTAGACCTGCATCTTGTAGAGATCCTTGATCGGATTGAAGCCGCCATTCATGTCGCCGTAAAGCGTCGCGTAGCCGACCGACATCTCGCTCTTGTTGCCGGTGGTGACCACCATCGAGCCGAACTTGTTGGAGATCGCCATCAGGATCGTGCCACGCGCGCGGCTCTGCAAGTTCTCCTCGGTAATGCCTTCCTGGGTGCCCTCGAAGAGCTGGGTCAGCGCATGCTTGAACCCTTCGACCGGTTCGGAGATCGGCACGATGTCATAACGACAACCGAGCGCGCGCGCGCAGTCCTCGGCGTCCTTCAGCGAATCCTTCGACGTATAGCGATAGGGCATCATCACGGTGCGCAGCCGCTCCTCGCCCAGCGCATCGACGGCCAAAGCCGCGCAGATCGCCGAGTCGATGCCGCCGGAGAGGCCTAGCACGACATTTTTGAAGCCGTTCTTGTTGACGTAGTCGCGCAGGCCGAGCATGCAGGCGCGATAGTCCGCCTCTTCCCGCTCGGGGATCTTCGACATCGGGCCTTCCGAACAGACCCAGGTATCTCCCTGTCTTTTCCAGGTGGTGACGTCGAGCGCGTCCTCGAACTGGCTCATCTGGAAGGCAAGCGACTTGTCGGAGCCTATGGCAAAAGACGCCCCGTCGAAGATCAGCTCATCCTGACCGCCGAGCTGGTTTGCGTAGATGATCGGCAGGCCGGTTTCGATGACTTGGCGGATCACGATCTGGTGGCGCACGTCGATCTTGGCGCGGTAATAGGGCGAGCCGTTCGGCACCAGCAGGATCTCGGCGCCGCTCTCGGCCAGCGTCTCGCAGACGGCGATGTCGCCCCAGATGTCCTCGCAGATCGGTACCCCGATCCGCACGCCGCGGAAATTGACCGGACCCTGCAGTTCCGGCCCGGGCTGAAAGACGCGCTTCTCGTCGAACTCGCCGTAGTTGGGCAGATCGAGCTTGTAGCGTTCGGCGATTATCTTGCCGCCATCGGCAAAGACGATGGAATTATGCGTGCCGCTTTTGCGCTTCAGCGGCGTGCCGATGATGACGCCGGGTCCGCCATCGGCGGTCTCCTTCGCGAAATCCTCGGCCGCCTTCTCGCAGGCCTTGAGGAAGGAAGGCTTCAACACCAGGTCTTCCGGCGGATAACCGGCGAGGAAGAGCTCGGTATAGAGCACCAGATCGGCACCTTGTCGCGCCGCGTCCGCCCTCGCCTCGCGCGCTTTTGCCAGGTTGCCAGCGACGTCGCCGACAGTCGGGTTGAGCTGAGCGACGGCGATGCGCAGGATATCGGGTGCGGTCTTGGTCATGGAACGGATGTAGCGTGGCTGAAATGCCTGGGCAATGGCGATCGCTTGTGCCAAATAGGATCGATCGACGGATGTCGATCGTATCCCGATCGCTTAGTCGCCCATGTATTCGCGCAGCGCTTCCGCCGAGCGATTCTCTCCGATCGACATGGCCAGGATGCGCGAAATGTGGCGTCGTGGCAGGCCGGTCTCGGCCGACCATCGGTTGATCTGCGCCTGGATTTTTTCGAGGTCCCGCTTCGAGGTTGGAGTCTCGGCTATGTCGAGACCGGCATCGCGCAAGGCCGCTGCCATGTCGGCGGAAACGACAAACGTGTCCCATTCCAGCCAGCGCAGGAAATACTGGCCGGTGTTGCCGCCGAGCCGGCTGCCATGCTTGGCCAAATAGGCGGTCAGACCGATCTGATCGTCGGCCGGCCAGGAGGCAATGAATTTGCCGAAGCTGCCATGCTCCTTCGACACGCGATCGACGAAAGCCGCATTGTCGCGCACTGATCTGATCTTCTGCGGGTTGCGCACGATGCGGCTGTCGGATGCCAGTTCGTGCCAGAAGTCGTCCGGCTGGAACAAAAGCCGTTTGGGCTCGAAACCGAGGAATGCTTCCTCGAAACCGGGCCATTTCTGCTCGATAACGCGCCACACGAAGCCGGCGGCGAAAATGCGCTCGGCCATGGTGGAGAGAATGCGGTCGTCAGGGATTTTAGCCACCGCCCCATTGTCAGGCAAAGGGCCGAGCAGCGGCGCCAGCACCGACTCCCCGCCCTTGCGCTTTGCCGCCCGCGCATGGATTTTCCGGAAATCGAGCATCTTTGTCCTCGCCTGTTCGCCGCAATCTAGCACTTCACGTCCGGCCCGGCAGCCTCTACGTCTATCGATGCCGGGCCAAGGAGAGGACCAATGAACAAGATCGTCGAAGACATGGCGAACCGCCTGCTCAAGCGCAAGCCGGACGGTTTCGGTCCGCTCGAGAGCCGCGTGCTCCAGTCGACGCTCGAGCGCACCACCATCACGCGCGATACCAACAAGGCCGTCGCCTTCCACGAGACCTATGGCGACCGCGTCGCAGACACGATCGCCAGGATCGGCGGCTCCTGGTCCTTCATCCTCGGCTTCCTGGCTTTTCTCGCTCTCTGGACTGCCGCCAATGCCTGGCTGCTGACCCGCGACGCCTTCGACCCATACCCCTTCATCTTTCTCAACCTGGTGCTGTCGATGCTGGCGGCGATCCAGGCGCCCGTGATCATGATGTCGCAGAATCGCCAGACCGAGCGCGACCGCATCGACGCCGCCCATGACTACGAGGTCAATCTGAAGGCTGAGATCGAGATCATGGCCCTGCATGAAAAGCTCGACGAATTGCGCCACAGCGAGATCATCGGCATGCGGGACGAGATCCTGCGCATGGCCGAACAGATCAGGCGCATCGATGAAAAACTGTCCGCGCGGCCTGTCATAGAATGAACGGGACCATCCACCACCTCATCGAGCAATACGGGCTGATCGCGGTCTTCCTGGGCTGCGTGGCCGAAGGCGAAAGCGCCGCGATCCTGGGCGGCTTCTTCGCCCATCAACATATTTTCGTGCTGTGGCAAACCGTGCTTGCCGCCTTCCTCGGCGCATTCGCCGGCGACACCTTCTTTTTTACGCTCGGCCGCAGCTTCGCCGACCATCGCTATGTGAGACGGCTGCGCAGGCGCCCGGGTTTCAGCCGCGCCTACCGCCTGCTCAATACCCATCCCAACATATTCGTGCTGACCAACCGCTACATCTATGGCATGCGGCTGGTCGGCGGTATCGCCGCCGGTCTGTCGACGGTGCCTGTGCCTCGCTTTGTCATCCTGAATGCCCTCTCTTCCGCCGTCTGGGCGGCCATGTTCAGCGCTATCGGCTATGTATTCGGTCTCGGCGCTGAACAAATGCTGGGCCAGGCATTCGAGCGGCATGAGCGCCTGCTCATTGCCCTCGGCGTCGGAGTCGGCGTCGCAATCATCGCCTGGCTGGTCGGCCATCACTTTGCCGGACGCGAACGTGCGAAGGAAGATCAGGCAGGGTCCTGATCCGCAGGATCAGATCGGCGCGCCGGTGAGGCGCTCGATCAAGGCAATGCCCCAGACACCGCCGGCGATCACGATCGAAATCAACACCGCCAGCGAGCCGCAATCCTTGGCGAGTTGAATTTCGATGTGGAATTCGCGCGAGATCGCGTCGCAGGCCGCCTCGATGCCGGTGTTGAGCACTTCGACCATGATCAAGAGCAGCACAGCGCCGATCAGCAGGGCGTAGCCGCGCCAGGAGACCGAGATGAACCAGCCGGCCGGCAAGGCAAGCGCGAGCAACAGCAGCTCCTGCTGAAATGCCTTTTCGTGTGCGGCGAGCTTGCGGAAAGCCCGCACCGAATTGATGAAAGCGTCGATCAGCCGCTGCATGCCCAGCCTCGTTTCGAATCACCGTCAGGGGGATATCGCAACGGCCGGATCAAGGGAATAAGGCAGCCGCTGCAAAATTCATCCGTCCGCGACCTTTATCGACGGCGTCGATTTTTCGAACTGCGGCAGCCCGTCCTCGATCGAATAATAGTCGCCCTTGTCGCCCACGAAAATGTGGCTTTCCGCCGTGAGGCCACTCGGCCTCTCGAAGGATCCGGCCATGATGGAAATCGTATCCAGTTCATTGTGCTTCCAGAAGAGCAGCGAGCCGCAAGTCCGGCAGAAACCGCGTTTCGCCACGTCGGAAGCACCATACCAGTTGAGCGCGTCGGCCCCTTCTATGACGATATCGGCATCCCTGGAGGCAGTTGCCGCCACGAAATGGCCGGTCTGCCGGCGACATTGCGAGCAATGGCAGTAGACGACGCCGCGCAACGGGCCACTTGTCCTGAAACGCACCGCCCCGCACAGGCACGCTCCGCTGTGGTTGTCGTCCATTCGGGCCTCCTACGATCTTGCCGGATAGAATTTCAGTTTTGCGGCGGCCGGGCACAGGCAAATGCGACACCGAAGCGACGCGTTTCAAAAGCTGCGGCTGCGCGGTATTACATCCAAGGGTAGCAGAGGCATTGAGGAAATGCAGGCTATTAAGGAAACTTTAGCGGGATCGCATTTATGCTTCCACAAGCAATGGTCGTGATAGGGGACGGGCCATCGCGACGCAATTCTGATTCAAATCCCCGCGCTAGCGACTCCCGGCGATGGCAGGTGTCCGGTCGCACTGAAGGGGCAGTGAACTGAACATGCAGCCGGCAGCCGTTCCGACCGACAGGAATACCGACATCGCCAGCACCGTCGTGGCGACGATGCGGCAGCTCGGCGTGCTTGGACTGCCCCGCAACTATGAAATCTTCTACGAGGCGCTCAGCGGCAGCAATCACGAACTCAGCTTTGCCGTCGTCTCATTGAGCAACCGACCGACCCAGGAGGACCTCGACGGCATCGGGCGCAACTTCTTCCCCCAGCATCACGGTCCGGCCATCGTCGAGCATGCCCGTGAGATGGTCGCCAAGGAGCTCGAGGACATCGCCGCGCTGTTGCGCAGCGAGCGCTCGCATATCGAGAAATACGGCCGTATCCTCGACGAGACCTCAAGCGGCCTGAGCAATCGCAGCCTGCTTTCGCAGGAACTCCTGCAGAAGATCGCCGGCGCAATGTCGGCCGCCACCAGCTCGACCATCGACCATGGCCGCCAGATCGCCAGCACGCTCAGCGAAAAGACGGCCGAGCTTGAAAGCGTCAAGTCGAAGCTCGAGGAATACAAGCGGCTTGCCGACACCGACCCGCTCACGCAGCTGTGGAACCGACGCGCCTTCGACAAGGAGATCACCCGGATCTACAACAGCAATCGCGGCATCCTGTTCAACGCCTTGATTCTTGCCGATATCGATCATTTCAAGGACATAAACGATCGTTACGGCCATCCGGTTGGCGACAGGATCCTGCAGATCATCGCCGATATCTTCCAGTCGAGCGTGCGTTCCGACATGTTCGTCGCGCGCACCGGAGGCGAGGAGTTTGCGCTGATCGTCGAGGGAGCCAGCGAGGACGCCACATACGAGATCGCCGAGCGCATCCGCGTCCTGATCGAGCGGACGCCGTTCACCAGCAGCCAGACCGGCATGAACTACGGCACCGTCACCATATCGCTGGGCATCTGCATGGCCTCGGAGGCGGAAAACCCCGAAGACCTCTACACCAAGGCGGACCGCGCGCTTTATCGCTCCAAGGTCGGCGGCCGCAACCGCGTGACAAGGCACTCGGCCATGGCCGGCCGCGCCGGCAAAGGCTGGCTGCTTTACAAGAAAGACTGACATCGCCCTTTCCAAAAGAATTTTTGTGGACTATATTTTCCACAGAAACGAAGGGTGCGCTTGATGCAACGTTCAGTCGCGGCCGCGACGGCGGCCGAAAACGCCGTCATCACGAAGGCCACGCTGCGCGCGGCAGACCTGCTCGACATCACCGCCAGGACGCTCGCTTTGGTTATCGGCGTGTCGGAGGCAACGGTCTCGCGCATGCGCAAGCAGGAATTCCTGCTCGAACGCGGCACCAAGCCCTTCGAGCTCGCGGTGCTGTTCGTCCGCCTGTTCCGCTCGCTCGACGCCATCGTCGGCGGCGATGAGACAGTTGCGCGGGCATGGCTGAGGAATCCCAACATCACGCTCGACGGCGCGCCGCTCGAGAAAATCCTGACCATTGCCGGACTTGTCGATGTCATTGCCTACCTGGACTCCCGGCGCGCTCTCGTCTGAGGCCGTCAGGCTCGAAGGCAAATACTGGCGCATGGTGGAGGCGCAGCATCGCGTTTCAACGCTCAAGCTCGTCGACACGCTCGACGAGCAGGCGTTGCTCGAGGACCTCATCGAGGGCACCAAGCCGCATATCCCGCTGGAATGCCGCCACCTCCATTATCTGCTGGCGACGCCTTTTCGCTACGGCTCCGTCTATCCATACGGCTCGCGCTTCCGCCGCGCCGGCAAGACCAAAGGTGTCTACTACGCGGCCGAGACGGTGCTGACGGCGGTCGCGGAAATGGCCTTCTACCGCTTGCTGTTCTTTGCAGAGTCACCTGCAACGCCATGGCCGAACGACGCCGCGGAATACACCGCCTTCGCCGCCGCGATAAAATGCGACCGCGCGATCGACTTGACACGGCCGCCGCTCGATCGCGAAGAGAAGGCCTGGATCCAGCCCACCGATTACACCGCCTGCCAGGCGATCGCCGATGTCGCGCGCGAAGCCGAACTGCAGGCGATCCGCTATCGCTCGGTGCGTGATGCCAAGGGAACCAACATAGCTCTGTTGACCTGCAAGGGCTTTGCGAAGGCGAGGCCGTTGGAGCCGCAGACCTGGCGCATCCGCATCGGTTCATTCGGTATCCAGGCGATCTGCGAATTTCCGGAAAAACGGCTCGAATTCTCACGCACAACCTTTGCCGACCCACGACTGGCCGGCATACGCTGGGAGCGCGGGCATTGAACTCGCAAAACTCTGTCGACGCTCAGGACGGGCCGGCAGATAGCTATGCCAGTATGTTCACCGCCCGCGCCGCCACCAGCGCAATTGTCAGCAGCGAGATCATCGCTTCGGCCATCATCAGAAGCTTGGCGCGCTGCGTGAGTGGCAAGGTGTCGGTCGGCGAGAACGCCGTGGCATTGGTGAAGGCCAGGAAGACGTAGTCGACGAAGCCGGGCAGCCAGCCTTGTATCTCGCGATCGGGCAGCGTCATTTGCGGGAACAGGAAGTCGGCATGGGCTCGCTTGACCAGGCCGCAGGTCGGCGGGCCGCCGCGGTCGGTGCTCCAAAACCACAGCGCGAAGACAATCACATTGGTGACCCAGATATTGAGGGCGTCGACGAGCAGGGTCGTGCCGGCACCGGCATGCCCCTCGAGCAGCGCCCGCACCAGGAACACCAGCGATCCGCAATTCATGACGCTGATGATGCCGGTCATCACCAATGCCGCGCGGCGAATGTAGAGGCGCAACTGGCCGATCGTATACCAATGCTCGTGGTCGACTGCCTTCTGCGTCTGCATCTGCGTCCAAGCCGTTGCTATCGACAGGGGCACAAGGAGTGCGGTCTCGATTGCGGGCGCCAGCCAGCGCGGGCCAAACGACAGATCGTTGATGACCAGAAGCTGCAGGCAGATGATGACGAGAACCGCTGCACGCGCCGACCAGAAATCGAGCCCGCGGTGATGGATGATGGCATGTTCGTGGCGCATGGCGGACCCTGTATTGGGAATGGCAGCGGACGAGTGTGATCCTGGTCTGTCAGGCATAGGCGAAACCTGCCGCGATAATGCCGAGCGCCCCCAAGCCCAAGGACGCCAACCAGGGCCAGCGTTTGCCACGGGTGACGATCGACAGTGTCGCGACGGCGATGGAGATGTGGAGCAGCGTGACGCCGAATGTCAGCACGTGATGCCGATGCTCGCGAATTTCGCTGTCGCGCAGCTTTTCGTCCACCTGCTTTTCGAACTCGGTCGCCTTGGCTTGTATCTCTGCCTCATCGGCCTCGTTGCGCTTCGCGCTGGACTGGAACTGGGCAGCAGCGGGCCCGCCCATTGCAGCCGCGATTTGATAGCTGTTCTTCTTTATGCTTTTGGCCTGGAAGAACCCCCACTGATCGCTCGCCTTGTTTTGCAGATAGGCTGCCTCGCTTTTGTCGTTGATCGCCTCGGCGGTCTCGAGCGACTCGAAGCTGCCCACTGTCGCCGCCAGGACGGCAAGTACAGCTATCGTCACCGACACGGTCGTCAGAAAGGGATTGCCTTCATGGGCGGCATGTTCGGCATGCTCTGCGTGTTCCAGATGTTCCTGCGTTTCGTCTTCCATTGAAGTCCCGCCGGATCCTGCCGGTATATTTGGTTTCAGCAGCGACAACTCCTTCGCAATCTTGGTTTTGCAATGGTGGTGAAAGCATACATTTTCGTAAGGTTTGCGGTGGGGACTATTGGAAAATCCACCCGATGTGATTTAAGCGCACGCAATTCAGCCGATACACAAATTCAGGAACGAATGTCGGGAACCAGGGAATCCACGAATGTTTGGCCGGCGGGCGAGCTGACATCAAGCGCGCTCCCACGCCAAGCGCCGCGGTGGGACGACCTGCTGCGCAGGCCCTCACACTTCCTTGCGCTTTTGTGCGTTGCTCAGCTTCTGTGCTGGACCATCATGCCGGCGCTCGTCAACGTCGGGCCACCAACCGACGTCGTCGAAGGGTTCATGTGGGGTCGGGAATGGGTGTTGCTAACCTATAAGCACCCACAACTCCCCTGCTGGCTGCTCGAGATCAGCCACCTCCTGACCGGTTCGTTCCGTTGGCCGCAATATATGCTGTCGCAACTGATGATCACGACGACCTTCGTCCTGGTCTATCTTCTGGCGCGCGACATTATGGGTTCGACCCGCGCTCTTGCCGCGGTGCTGCTGATGCCCTCGATATACTTCTTCGGCTGGCCGACCCCGCAATTCAACCACGACTATGCGCAGATGCCTTTCTGGGCCGGCATCTCATGGCTATTGTGGCGCGCGGCGCGCGACGGACGGCCCGGCTGGTGGCTCGCCCTCGGCCTCGTCTCGGGCCTCGGACTCTATGCCAAGTTCTCGACGGCTTTGTTGCTGGCTTTCGGCGGCATCTGGCTCTTATTCGATACCCGTGCCCGGAGCCGGCTCGCCACCCCATGGCCGTGGCTTGGCCTTGCGGTTTTCCTTGGCATCGCGGCGCCGCTGGTGGTCGAGCTTTTCCGACTCGATTTCCTGCCGCTGACCTACGCCGCGCACCGCAACGAGTGGGTCCTCGCCCACCGGGCGCGGCTTTATTATATTGGGGTTCAACTCGCTGGACTGTGCGGGTTTGTCGTCGTTCTCGGTCTTGCCGGCCTGCTGCGGCGGCAGCCCAGGCCCTCGGAAGAACCGTTGCCGGCCTCCGTCGCTCCCGAGCCGCGCGCGATCATCTACCTGGCATGGATGGGTCTGGGGCCGGCGCTCCTGGTCATGATCGCCTCGCTGTTTACAGGCACTGGCGAGTCCTGGGGCGCGACGATGTACAACCTCGTGGGCGCTCTTGCCATTGCGCTCTTGGGCCATCGCCTGGGGCCGAAGGAATTGCGTCGGCTAAGCCTGCTGGCGCTGCTCTGCGTGGTCGGCGTATCGGGCGCCTATGCGGCGACCCGCTGGACCAGTTGCAACGTCCTCGGTCACACCCAGCCCGTTTGCTGGCCGGCGCGATCGATTTCGCAGGCCGCCGATGCGATCTGGCATGAGACGGTAAATGCACCGCTCCGCATCGTCGGTGGCGACGACGGCGTCGCAAGGCTTGCCGGGCTCGAAGCTCCGGACCAGCCGTCGATCTTCACGACGCTCGACAGACGTCTCGCTCCTTGGATCACGGACCAGCGCCTGCAAGATGAAGGCATGCTGCTAGTGTGGTCGAAAGGCTGGGAACTCACTCCGCGACAGCTGGCCTGGATGGACGGCCTGCCGGTCAAGACGGTGTCGTTCGACTGGTCGCTCAAGGCGCCGCCCCTGGAGATCAACTTTGCCGTCATTCCTCCCGGCAGGACCAGTTTCCCGGGAGATCCGGCCGGTCCACCCGACCCGGAATGACCGACCGCGCAAGCTGATTCCGACCACCTTGATTGACAAGGCGCCGACCTCGTAGCCGGCGCTCTCAATCGCCTGCGCGCTGATTAGCCGTTGGCAACCTGCTTGTGCTGGATCGGATGGCTCTTCTTGAGCAGGTCAGAGACCAGGAAGGCGAGCTCAATCGCCTGATCCGCGTTTAGGCGCGGATCGCAATGTGTGTGATAGCGGTCCTGCAGGTCTTCCGCCGTGATGGCGCGGGCGCCGCCCGTGCATTCGGTCACGTTCTTGCCGGTCATTTCGACATGAATGCCGCCTGGATGCGTGCCTTCGGCGCGATGCACCTCGAAGAAGGTCTGCACTTCCTTGAGGATACGGTCGAAGGGCCGCGTTTTGTAGCCGGCCGCCTCGATGGTGTTGCCATGCATCGGATCGGACGACCACACGACGCTGCGGCCTTCCTTCTTCACCGCCCGCACCAGCTTCGGCAGGTGCTCGGCCACCTTGTCGGAGCCGAAGCGCGCAATTAGCGTCAGCCGTCCAGGCTCATTCTCGGGATTGAGCAGATCGATCAGTTCCAGCAAACCATCCGGCGTAAGCGAAGGTCCGCACTTCAGGCCAAGCGGATTCTTGATGCCGCGGCAATATTCGACATGTGCATGGTCGGGCTGGCGGGTGCGGTCCCCGATCCAGATCATGTGGCCCGACGTGGCGTACCAGTCGCCGGAGGTGGAATCGACCCGAGTCAGCGCCTCCTCGTAACCGAGAAGCAATGCCTCGTGGCTGGTGTAGAAATCGGTCTCGCGCAGCGCGAAATTGGTTTCCGATGTGATGCCCACCGCGCGCATGAATTCCATCGTCTCGGTGATGCGGTTCGCAAGCGACTCGTACTTCTCGCCTTGCGGACTGTCAGCGACGAAGCCCAGCATCCAGCGATGCACGTTCTCGAGGCTGGCATACCCGCCTTGGGCGAAGGCGCGCAGAAGGTTGAGCGTCGCGGCCGACTGGCGGTAGGCCATCTCCTGCCGGGCAGGATCCGGGATG
Source organism: Mesorhizobium sp. (assembly GCA_004020875.1). Classification (GTDB taxonomy): domain Bacteria; phylum Pseudomonadota; class Alphaproteobacteria; order Rhizobiales; family Rhizobiaceae; genus Mesorhizobium. The sequence continues at coordinate 162,944 of SAPZ01000004.1, read as the reverse complement.
CGCGACTTGGCGTCGAACTCGATGCCGTTGATGATGTCGCCGCGGTAGCTCGGCAATGTCACCCCGCCCTTGGTCTCGTTGTCGGAGGAGCGCGGCTTGGCGAACTGGCCGGCGACGCGGCCGACCTTCACCACCGGCTGCGCGCCGGCGAAGGTGAGCACCACCGACATCTGCAGGAAGACCCGGAAGAAGTCGCGGATGTTGTCGGCCCCATGCTCGGCAAAGCTCTCGGCGCAGTCGCCACCCTGGAGCAGGAAGGCTTCGCCGGCCGCGACCGCCGCCAGTTGCTTCTTCAGCTTGCGCGCCTCACCGGCAAAAACCAGCGGCGGGAAAGTGGCGAGCTGGGCTTCCGTCGCCTTCAGCGCGGCAAGGTCCGGATAGGCCGGAACCTGCTTGATCGGCTTTTCTCTCCACGAATTCGGCGACCATTTCGTCATCGCTGCACCCAATACTCTTATCAGCGAGCACCCTCGCCCGCTATTTTCGCCCCAACAAGACGTCGCGGCTCCTTACACGAAGCCGATTGCCTATTCTAGCCGGGTTTTTCAGCGGTGGCGAATAGTTGGGATGCTGCTACGCCGTCTTGTCGACCATCCGCGCCAGTTGCGTCATGACAACAGCCGAGCCCGCCAGCCGCTTCTCCGCGTTCGGCCAGTCGCGGATGAAGACGACGCTGTGATCGGCCCTGATCTTGGCCAGCGAGCCTTGCTCGCCGATGAACTTGACCAGCCCGACCGGATTGGGGAATTCGCGCTTGCGGAAGTGGATAACGACGCCCTTGGGGCCGGCATCGAGCTTCTCGACATTGGCCTTGCGGCAGAGCGCCTTGATGAAGACGATCTTCAACAGATGCATCACCTCTTCCGGCAGCGGCCCAAAACGGTCGATCAGTTCGGCACCGAAACCGTCAATCTCCTCGGTGGTTTCGAGGTCGCCCAGCCGGCGGTAAAGCGCCATGCGGAGCTGCAGATCGGGCACATAGCTTTCCGGGATCATCACGGCCGTGCCGACCGCGATCTGCGGCGACCAGCCGCCATCCTGAACTTCACCGGTGTCCTTCACCTCCGCAACCGCCTCCTCCAGCATCTGCTGGTAGAGCTCGAAGCCGACCTCCTTGATGTGCCCGGACTGCTCTTCGCCGAGCAGATTTCCCGCGCCGCGGATATCGAGGTCGTGGCTGGCAAGCTGGAAGCCGGCGCCCAGCGTGTCGAGCGATTGAAGCACCTTCAGCCGGCGCTCGGCCGTGTCGGTCAACTTGCGATTGACAGGCAGCGTGAACAGCGCATAGGCGCGCACCTTGGAGCGGCCGACACGGCCGCGCAGCTGGTAGAGCTGCGCCAGGCCGAACATGTCGGCGCGGTGGATGATCAGCGTGTTTGCGGTCGGGATATCAAGGCCGGATTCGACGATGGTCGTCGACAGGAGCACGTCGTACTGGCCGTCGTAGAAAGCGTTCATGATATCGTCGAGCTCGCCCGGCGGCATCTGGCCGTGCGCCACCGCCACCTTCAGCTCCGGCACCGATTCCTTCAGGAAATCATGGATTTCAGCCAGATCGCTGATGCGCGGCACGACATAGAAGGAATGGCCACCGCGATAGCGCTCGCGCAGCAGCGTCTCGCGGATGACCAGCGGATCGAAGGGCGAGATGAAGGTGCGCACCGCCATGCGATCGACTGGCGGCGTGGCGATCAGCGACAGCTCGCGCACGCCGGTCAGCGCCAGTTGCAGAGTGCGTGGGATCGGCGTCGCCGACAGCGTGAGCACATGCACGTCGTTCTTGAGCTCCTTCAGCCGCTCCTTGTGCTTGACGCCGAAATGCTGCTCCTCGTCGATGATCAGAAGTCCGAGATTCTTGAACGAGATCGAGCTGCCGAGCAGCGCATGCGTGCCGACCACTATGTCGACCGTGCCCTCGGCAACGCCCTTCTTGGTCTCGGCCAATTCCTTGGAACCGACAAGACGCGAGGCCTGGGCGATGCGGATCGGCAGGCCCGAGAAGCGCTGCGAGAACGTCTTGAAATGCTGGCGCGACAACAGCGTCGTCGGCACCACGACCGCCACCTGGAACCCTTCCATGGCGGCGATGAAGGCGGCGCGCAGCGCTACCTCCGTCTTGCCGAAGCCGACGTCGCCGCAGACCAGCCGGTCCATCGGCTTGCCGGCGCCGAGATCGTCCATGACGGCGTCGATCGCCGTCTGCTGGTCGTCAGTCTCCTCGTACGGGAAACGCGCGGCGAACTCTCCATAAAGCCCTTCCGCCGGGATCATCGCGGGCGCGGCGCGCATCTGCCGCTCGGCGGCGATGCGGATCAATTGCCCGGCCATGTCGAGCAGGCGGCGCTTCAGCCGCGCCTTGCGTGCCTGCCAGGCGCCGCCGCCCAGCTTGTCGAGCGTCGCTTCGGCCGAATCCGATCCATAACGCGACAGAAGCTCGATGTTTTCAACCGGCAGGAACAGGCGGTCGTCGCCCGCATAGTGGATTTCGAGGCAGTCATGCGGCGCGCCGACCGCCTCGATGGTGCGCAGCCCGATGAAGCGACCGATGCCATGGTCGGCATGGACGACGATGTCGCCGGCGGACAGCGCCGAGGCTTCGGCGATGAAGTCGGAAGCCTTCTTCTTGCGCTTCGAACGCCGGATCAGCCGGTCGCCGAGGATGTCCTGCTCGGCGACGACGACCATGTCGTCGGTCTCGAAACCGGATTCGAGCGGCAAAACGGCAAGGCCTGCCTGCCCCGGCTCGAGCTTTTCGACCTCGGCAAGCGTCGCGACCGGTTTCAGATTGCCAAGATGATGTTCGGCGAGAATTTGGCCGAGCCGGTCGAGCGAGCCCTCCGTCCAGCCGGCCACGATGACGCGGCGACGCGCGGCACGCTCATCGGCAATGTGCTTCACCACCACGTCGAAGACGTTGATGTTCGGGTCAGCTCGCTCCTCGGCAAAGCTGCGGCCGTGCCGCGAGCCGGCATGGAAGACCTTTTTGCCTCCGACATCCGGGGCATCGAAGACGGTGAAGTCGATGTCTTCGCGCGGACCGAGCGAAGCCTTGAGATTGTCCGGCGACAGGTAAAGCAGGTCCGGCGCCACCGGCTTGTAGGGCACGGCATCCTTCAGGGCGCTGTCGGCCTGTTTCCGGCGCGCCTCGTAATGGTCGAGGATCAGCGTGTGCCTCTCGGCCAACGCCTCATGCGCCAGATGGTCGAAAACCACGGGCGCATCCGGCAGATAGTCGAACACGGTCTCCAGCCGCTCATAGAAAAACGGCAGCCAGTGCTCCATGCCGGCAAAGCGCCGGCCTTCGCTCACTGCCGCATAGAGCGCATCGTCGCGCGAGGGCGCGCCGAAAGCCTCGATATAGGAGCGACGGAAGCGGCTGATCGTCTCCGGCGTCAGCGCGACTTCACTCATCGCCTGCAGCGACATCGACTTGCGCTGCCCGGTGGAGCGCTGGGTGGCCACGTCGAAGACACGGATCGATTCCAGCGTATCGCCGAAGAAGTCGAGCCGCAGCGCCTCGCTCCAGCCGGGAGCGAAAAGGTCGAGAATGCCGCCGCGCACAGCGAATTCGCCGAGCCCGCGTACCGTCGGCACGCGCTCGAAGCCGGAAATCTCCAGCCGCGCGATCAGCGCGTTCATGTCGATCTGGTTGCCGGGCCTGGCGTGAAAGGTCTGCGCTTCGATCAAATCGGCCGGCGGGATGCGCTGCAATAGCGCGTTGGCGGTGGTCAGGATCACGGCGCGATGCGGCTTCTTCGCCAGCGCGATCATGGCCGATAGCGCGTCGAGCCGCCGAGCTGCCGCATCGGCGCCGGGCGAGACGCGATCGTAGGGCAGGCAGTCCCAGGCCGGCAGTTCCAGCACTGGCAGGCCGGGAGCGGCAAACGCGAGCGCCTCGATGATCGCCGGCAGTCGCTGGCCGTCGCGCGCGACGAACAGCACCGGCTTGTCGGACGCGATCTCTTGCGCCGTCTGGACCAGGGCGAAGGCTTCGTAGCCGTCGGCGACGCCGTCGACAATGAACTGGCCGGCGCGGCCCTTGGGCAGGCCGATTGTGGGGATAAGGCTCATCAATATGCGTTTTTCAAAATGTCATGGTCCGGCGCGACGCCAGTATCTTCCGCAGAACCGCGCAATCGATATCAGGCAAAACCGGGCGCTCGCCGGTGACCATCGACAGGAATTCGATGTCGGGGATTTCGAGGAGCCTCTCATATTGGTCGATTTCATCGCCGGTCAAGGCGCCGATCTCTGCGTCGGCGAACGAACCGAGGATCAGGTCCATCTCGCGGATGCCGCGATGCCAGGAGCGGAACAGGAGCTTGCGGCGCCGGGCATCCAGCCCCTCGCTTGATCGCTGTGTTCCGGTCATGGCGCGCTATCCTTGTTCGAAGCGGCGCATATAGCGTGGATAGGGACCGGTGTCAGCCTTTGCGCTGCGGCCGTCGCGACATAAGCTGACAGGATGCGTCCCACCATCCTCGATCCGTTGTTCGTCCCGATCACTTCGCTCGCCGGGGTCGGCCCGAAGGTTGGCTTGCTGATCGAGCGTGTCGTGCCGGCCGATCTGGGCGATCGCGCCGCGCGCGCCGCCGATCTTCTGTTCTTGCTGCCCAACACCGTGATCGACCGCCGCAACCGGCCCGGCATCGCGCTTTCGGCCGAGGGCCAGATCGTCACGCTCGAAGTGCGAGTCGATCGCCATCAGCCGCCACCCCGCGGCAACAGGTCGGTGCCGTACCGCGTCTACGCCCATGACGACACCGGCGAGGTCGCGCTGACCTTCTTCCACGCCCACACGGCCTATTTGCAGAAGATGCTGCCCGAAGGCGAACGGGTCGTCATCTCCGGCCGCATGGAATGGTTCAACGGTCGCCCGACCATGGTCCATCCGGATCATATCGCGCCGGTCGACGAGGCCGAGGGCCTGCCGCTGGTCGAACCGGTCTACCCGCTCACCGCCGGCCTGTCGGCCAAGGTGCTGCGCCGCGCCATCGGACAGGCGCTGGGCCGGTTGCTGGACCTGCCGGAATGGCAGGACAACGCCTTCATGCGCCGCCATACCTTCCCGTCCTTCGGCGCTGCTCTGGCCCGCATCCATTATCCGAAGGACCCCATCGACGTCGCCGTCGAGGGATCCGCCTGGCGTCGTATCGCCTATGATGAATTGCTGGCCGGCCAGGTGTCGCTGGCGCTGGTGCGGGCCAGAATCCGCCGCCTCTCGGGCCGGCCACTCATCGGCGACGACCGCATCGTCGAGAAGCTGCGTGCCGCCCTGCCCTACAGGCTCACCCCAAGCCAGGAATTCGCGCTCGGCGAGATCAACGCCGATCTCGCCGATCCCGAACGCATGCTGCGCCTGCTGCAGGGCGATGTCGGCTCCGGCAAGACGGTGGTGGCGCTGCTTGCCATGGCGCGCGCGGTGGAGGCCGGCGGCCAGGCGGCGCTGATGGCGCCGACCGAAATCCTGGCGCGGCAGCACCTGGCGACCATCGCGCCGCTGGCCGAGAAAGCCGGCCTGCGCCTCGCCATCCTCACCGGGCGCGAGAAGGGCCGCGAGCGTGCCGAAACGCTTGCAGGCCTTGCCAGCGGCGCGATCGACATCGTCGTCGGCACGCATGCGCTGTTCCAGGAAATGGTGAGATTCCACGATCTTGTGCTGGCAGTCATCGACGAGCAGCATCGGTTCGGCGTCCACCAGCGCCTCGCCATCACCGCCAAGGGCGATGCGCCGGATATGCTGGTGATGACGGCGACGCCGATCCCGCGCACGCTGGTGCTCACCGCCTTCGGCGACATGGACGTCTCGAAGCTCACCGAAAAGCCGGCCGGCCGGCAGCCAATCCGCACCGTGACCCTGCCGATGGAGCGGCTGGAGGACTTGGTCGGCCGTATGCGCGACGCGGTCGCCGAGGGCCAGAAAATCTACTGGATCTGCCCGCTCGTCGAGGAATCCGAAGAAATAAAACTGATGTCGGCGGAGGATCGCTTTGCTTCGCTGAAGCCACTGTTCGGCGACCGCATCGGCCTCGTGCACGGCCGCATGAAGGGTGCCGAGAAGGACGAAGCGATGCGCGCCTTCAAGGAGGGCGAGACACGCATCCTGATTGCCACCACTGTCATCGAAGTCGGCGTCGACGTGCCGGACGCCACCATCATGGTCATCGAGCATGCGGAGCGCTTCGGACTTGCCCAGTTGCACCAGTTGCGCGGCCGCGTCGGGCGCGGCGACAAGCCCTCCTCATGCGTGCTGCTCTACAAGGACCCGCTCGGCGAGACGGCAAAGCGCCGCCTGTCGGTGATGCGCGAGACCGAGGACGGCTTCAAGATCGCCGAGGAGGATCTGAAACTGCGTGGCGAAGGCGAATTGCTCGGCACCCGCCAGTCCGGCACGCCTGGCTTCCAGGTTGCGCGGATCGAATTCCATGCGGACCTGCTGGAAGCGGCACGCGACGATGCGCGGTTGATCCTGTCGCGCGACCCGGAACTGCAGTCCGAACGCGGTGAGGCGCTGCGGCTGTTGCTTTATCTGTTCGGCCGCGACGAGGCGGTACGGCTGCTGCGCGCCGGTTGAGCGCCAAGCGGCGGATTGGCAAGGCCGCCCTCGACGGGCTCGCCATTCAGCGTCACCAGCTTGGCCTTGGCTTCGGGGGCCACCAGGCCGGCCGAGACGATCAGCTTGGCGCCGTCCTCGATCGACATGTCGAGCAGCACGATCTCGGATTTGTGCACATACATCAAAAAGCCGGTGGTCGGGTTCGGCGTGCAGGGCATGAACACGGCAATCAGCGGATCGCCTTCCTGGTCGAGCTTCTGGTTGATCTCGGTTTCCTTCTCGCTGGCGACGAACACCAGCGACCAGACGCCTTTGCGCGGATATTCGACCAGACCGACCTGGCGGAACATGTCACCCTTGTTCGACAGCACCGTTTCGAAAATCTGCTTTAGCGAGCCATATATGCCGCGCACCAGCGGCATGCGGCCGAGCAGCCGCTCGCCGAAATTGACGATCGCGCGGCCGACGATGTTGGCCGTCAGGAAACCGATCAGCGTGATCAGCACCAGCGCCACGATCAGCCCGAAGCCGGGCACTGGGAACGGCAGATAGGTGTCGGGATTGTAGCGGGCCGGGATGTAGGGTTTCACCCAGGAATCGACCCAGCCAATCAGCGACCAGGCGATATAGGCCGTGATCGCCAGCGGCGCGCAGACGACGAAGCCGGTCAGGAAATAGTTCCTCAGCCGGGTCATGCCAGAAGTCTTCAGGGCGTCGGACATGGGGCTCACCGCGGCGCATGTTGCAGCGCCGAGATTAATGAACCGCGAGCCGGTTTGGAACTGCGAAGTTTTTAAAGAACGCCTTCGTCAGAAAGGCGTAGATCCAGTTACTCCACCGTCACCGACTTCGCCAGATTGCGCGGCTGGTCGACGTCTGTGCCCATGAACACGGCGGTGAAATAGGCCAGCATCTGGATCGGCAGCGCGTAGATGATCGGCGCGATGATCTCCGGCACCTCGGGCAGGATAATCGTCTCCATCGTCTTGATGCCTGCTTGCGCCGCACCCTTGGCATCGGTGATCAAGATGATCTTGCCGCCGCGCGCCGCCACTTCCTGCATGTTCGACACCGTCTTTTCGAAGATGCGGTCATGGGGCGCGATCACGATCACCGGCATGTTCTCGTCGATCAGCGCGATCGGCCCGTGCTTGAGCTCGCCGCCGGCATAGCCCTCGGCGTGGATGTATGAGATTTCCTTAAGCTTCAGCGCCCCTTCCATGGCTAGCGGGAAATTGGTGTCGCGGCCGAGATAGAGCACATCCTTGTAGCGTGAGAGCTCGCGCGAGATTCGCTCGATCTGCTCCTCGAGCTTCAGCACCTGGGTGGCGAAACGCGGCGCTTCCGAAAGCTCGCGTACCAGCCGCTTTTCCTGATCGGGCGCGATCGTGCCGCGCGCCACGCCCGCGCGGACCGCAAGCGCAGCCAAGACGGACAGCTGGCAGGTGAAAGCCTTGGTCGAGGCGACGCCGATCTCCGGGCCGGCAAGCGTTGGCAGCACGACGTCGGATTCGCGCGCCATGGTCGATTCGAATACATTGACGACAGCGCCGATCTTCATGCCGGCCTGGCGGCAATAGCGCAGCGAGGCCAGCGTATCGGCGGTCTCGCCCGACTGCGAGATAAAGAAGGCCGCGTCATTGGCCGAAAGCGGCATCTCGCGGTAGCGGAACTCGGAAGCGACATCGATATCGACGGGCAAACGCGCATAGCGCTCGAACCAGTATTTCGAGATCAGCCCGGCGAGATAGGCGGTGCCGCAGGCTGACAGCGCCAGCCGGCCGATTTTGGCGAAGTCGAACGGAAGGGCGAGCGGCTTCGACTTGCCTGAAACGAAATCGACGTAATGCGCCAGCGTGTGCGAGATCACCTCCGGCTGCTCATGGATTTCCTTTTCCATGAAATGCCGGCGGTTGCCCTTGTCGACCATGAAGCTGGTCGACAGCGATTGCTGCCGCTTACGGTCGACCTTGTTGCCATCGATGTCGTAGATGGTCACGCTGTCGCGACGAACCACGGCCCAATCGCCGTCCTCGAGATAAGTGATCGAATTGGTGAAGGGCGCCAGCGCGATGGCGTCCGAACCCAGGAACATCTCGCCCTCGCCATGGCCGACGGCCAAAGGCGGGCCGTTGCGGGCGCCGACGATCAGATCCTCGTCGTCCTTGAACATGATTGCCAGCGCGAAGGCGCCCGAGAGGCGCTTCAGCGCCGCGTGCGCGGCTTCCACGGGCTTCTGACCCTTGGCGAGCTCGCGCGCCACAAGATGCGCGACGACCTCGGTGTCGGTCTGCGAGGAGAAGGTGTAGCCGTCGCGGGTGAGCTCGTCGCGCAACTCGGCGAAATTCTCGATGATGCCGTTGTGGACGATGGCGACGCCGTTGGAAAAATGCGGATGCGCATTGGTCTCGTTGGGGACGCCATGGGTGGCCCAACGGGTGTGGCCGATGCCGATCGTGCCGCCGAGCGGCTCGTCCTTCAGCCGGCGTTCGAGGTTGATCAGCTTGCCTTCGGCGCGGCGCCGTCCAAGCCCGCCCTTCTCGATGGTGGCGACGCCGGCCGAGTCATAACCGCGATATTCAAGGCGCTTCAGCGCGTCGACGATGAGCGGCGCGACCTGCGAATGGCCGACGATTCCAACGATACCGCACATGCGCTAACCCCTGATTCCCAGCAGAAAACCCGGCGTTATCTAGGGATTGCCGGCCTGCCGCGAAAGTCACTTTGCGTTTCGTCCCGTGTCAAAACGAACTCTGTTCGAGGACCATCATGGCAGAGGGCCATTGCGATCCAGTTACCGCAATTGCTCGGTTTTTCGGCCGCTTCCGCACCGAAACGCGCACGCACATTGCCGTTCGTGAACTACCGCTGCAGCGTTAAGTATCCTTTGCCGCGGGGTGCGTCATCCTCCAAATGACGATCCACGCTAGATCGCGCAAGGCGTCTTTGAGACTCGGCCCGCGCTACCGCTGTTCTTTCACGTGTCAGTCCGCGCAGCCTATTCCGCCGCCGCCTTCTTCCTTGCCGCTGCGGCCGAGGCGAAGCGCTCGCGCAATTCCTTGCCCTTGCCTGGGATCGTCTTCTGGCGGGCGCGGCCGAAGGCCAGCGCGTCGTCGGGCACGCTTTCGGTTATCACGCTACCGGAAGCGATGTACCCGCCTTTGCCGATCGAGACCGGCGCCACCAGAGAGGAATTCGAACCGACAAAGGCGCCTTCGCCGATATCGGTGAAGAATTTCGAGTAGCCGTCGTAATTGCAGGTGATGGTGCCGGCGCCGATATTGGCCGCGGCACCCACGCGCGCATCGCCGATATAGGTCAGGTGGTTGACCTTGGCGCCCTCTTCGATCGTCGCCTGTTTCACCTCGCAGAAATTGCCGACCTTCGCCTTGTTTCGAAGATCTGCGCCCGGCCGCAGCCGCGCAAACGGCCCGACATCGCAATTGGAAGCGATCGTTGCGCCCTCGATGTGGCTGAAGGCGTGGATCTTGGCGCCAGAGGCTATTCTGACGCCCGGTCCGAACCAGACATTCGGCTCGACGATCGTGTCCGCGCCAATCTCGGTATCGTGCGAGAAATAGACGGTTTCGGGCGCGATGAGCGTAACTCCCGACAGCATCGCCTCACACCGCCGGCGCGCCTGCCAGATGGCTTCTGCCTCGGCAAGCTCGGCGCGATTGTTGATACCGAGCGCGCTCTCGAAGCTCGCCTCCGTAGCCACGACATCAAGCCCCTCCGCGCCGGCGATTTCGACGATGTCGGTGAGGTAGTATTCGCCCTTGGCGTTCTTGTTGCCGACCTTGTCGAGCAGCCGCAACGCATGCTTGCCCGCCACCGCCATCATGCCGGCATTGCAGAAGCCGATCTTCTTCTCCTCGTCGGAGCAGTCCTTCTCCTCGCGAATGGCGACGAGCTTGCCGCCCTTCTCGATCAGCCGGCCATAGCCGATCGGGCTTGGCGGGCGAAAGCCGATCACCGCCACCGCGGCGCCGTCGGCGAGCTTCCGCCGCGCGGCGGCCAGCGCCTGCGCATCGATCAGCGGCGTATCGCCGAACATGACGAGGATATCGTCGTAACCCTTTGATATTGCTTCGCGAGAAGCCAGAACGGCATGCGCGGTGCCGAGCCGCTCCTCCTGCACGAAAGTCTCCGCCTTGGGGGCGAATTTCTGCGCCGCTTTGCGCATCTCGTCGGCGCCGTGGCCGATCACCAGCGCCAGGCCAGAAGCGCCTGCCGCCTCCGCCGCCTTCACCACATGAGCCACCATCGGCAGGCCGGCAATGGCGTGCAGCACCTTGGGCATGGCGCTTTTCATGCGCGTGCCTTCGCCAGCGGCGAGGATGACGGACAGGCAGGATCTCTGGCTCATGGATGGGCAACCGTACGAAAGGGCTTGAATCAATGCATGCTAGCAGCCGCGTGATGCTGCACCAATGCGGTTAAATTCCGGTGAGACGGCGGAGCAGCTTACTCTCAGTCAGCGGGTCCACAGTTCGATCCGGTTTCGTGGCAAAGTCAGCCCAACCTTCCCAGCACCGGAAAATTCTCCAGCAGCCAGTAGGAGACGCTCTGCACGCCGCCGGTGAGGAAAAACACGCCGGCGACGACGAGCAGCGCGCCGATCCCCTTCTCGACGCGGCCGAGATGGACGCGGAATTTGCCGAGGAAGCGCATGAAGGCGCCGGAAAACAGCGCCGCGATCAGGAACGGAATGCCGAGCCCGAGCGAATAGGCGGCGAGCAGCAGCGCGCCCTCGCCCACCGTCTCGCGCCCGCCCGCCAAAGTCAGGATCGGCCCCAGCACCGGGCCGATGCAGGGCGTCCAGCCGAAGGCGAAGGCCAGACCCATGACATAGGCGGCGACCATGTTTGCGGGCTTACCCTGCGACTGGAAGCGTGCCTCCCGCGACAGCAGCGGAATGCGCAGGATGCCTAGGAAGTTCAAGCCCATGATGATGATGAGCGCGCCAGCCGCCATCGCCAGCGGCTCCTGCCAGACGCGCAGCAGCCTGCCGATGGTCGAGGCGCCGGCGCCGAGCGCGACGAACACCGTCGAGAAGCCGAGCACGAAAGCAAGCGAGGCATAGAGCAGCGCGCCGCGCGTGCCTTCCCGCGCCGTCACGCCATGATTGCCGCGGAAATCGTCGACCGACACGCCGGCCATGTAACAGAGATAGGGCGGCACCAGCGGCAGCACGCAAGGCGACAGGAACGAGATCGCCCCCGCCCCGACCGCGCTGACATAGCCGATGTCCAGTGCCATCCCATGAGTCCTGATTGTGCTGGCGTCGATATAGCGAAGCAGGCGCACGCCTGCCAATCACCATTGTGTGGCACGTCGCCGCTTCGCCGCAGGAAGAAACAGGCTTCCCAACGCGTTGTCGGGATGAGCGCGCGATCGCGCGCTTTGTTCTGAGGGAGAGATTCAGCATGAAGACGATCGCACTCGGGTTTGCCGCCCTTCTGCTCGGCACCGCCGCGTCCCAGGCCGCCGAGGCCTGGAAGGAGGCCGAAGTCGGCGGCACCAAGATCTACACCGACGCCAAGGGCATGACGCTCTACACTTTCGACAAGGACGAGAAAGGCAAGTCCAACTGTTATGATAAATGCGCCGCCAACTGGCCGCCGCTGAAAGCCAAGGCGAGCGCGAAGACCGAAGGCGATTGGTCTGTCGTCAAACGCACCGACGGGACCCATATGTGGGCCTATGACGGCAAGCCGGTCTATACCTTCATCAAGGACAAGAAGGCCGGCGACATGACCGGCGAAGGCGTCGGCGGAGCCTGGCACGTCGTCAAAGCAGATTGAGCTCGCCTCATTGAGCGATCCGGCTGCCGGGTTCCTTGATCCGGCAGCCAGTCATCTTCCGCCGGTCACCGCCGGTTCGAGACCCGCATGCCTCCATCCCGAAAAATGTGATCTTTGCCATACACTCTAAGAGTGTATCGTCGGCGGCCGCTTCCCAATTTGCCCGCTTCCCCTTGACCGATTGCAAAAGCGCGGCCATGTGAGCGACGAAAAGAGTGGGATTTCGTCGTGCGCCGCGGAGCCTTCTTCCGCCGCCTCACAACAGATTAAGAGACCTCATGGACGTCGTCGTCGTCGAATCGCCGGCCAAGGCGAAGACAATCAACAAGTACCTCGGCAAGAACTATAAGGTTCTAGCCTCGTTCGGCCATGTCCGCGATCTGCCGGCCAAGGACGGCTCGGTGCGCCCTGACGAGGACTTTGCCATGTCATGGTCGGTCGACACAGCGTCCGGCAAGCGCCTCGCCGACATCGCCAAGGCGGTCAAGGACGCCGACGGCCTGATCCTCGCCACCGATCCGGATCGCGAAGGCGAGGCGATTTCCTGGCATGTGCTGGAAGTCCTGAAGCAGAAGCGCGCGCTGAAGGACAAGCCGGTCAGCCGCGTCGTCTTCAACGCCATCACCAAGGCCTCGGTGCTCGACGCGATGGCCAATCCGCGCCAGATCGACGCGCCCCTGGTCGACGCCTATCTCGCCCGCCGCGCGCTCGACTATCTCGTCGGCTTCACGCTGTCGCCGGTGCTGTGGCGCAAGCTGCCGGGCGCCCGCTCCGCGGGGCGCGTGCAGTCGGTGGCGCTGCGCCTCGTCTGCGATCGCGAGTCCGAGATCGAGCGCTTCATCCGCGAGGAATATTGGCAGATCGCCGCCATCCTCAACACGCCGCGCAACGACAGCTTCGAGGCGCGGCTCACCGCCTTTGCCGGCAAGAAGCTGCAAAAACTCGACATAGCCAACAAGGCGCAGGCCGACGACATCAAGGCGATGCTGGAAGGCGCGACCTTCAAGGCACTGTCGGTCGAGGCCAAGCCCACCAAGCGCAACCCCGGCCCGCCCTTCACCACCTCGACGCTACAGCAGGCCGCCTCTTCCGGGCTCGGCTTCTCGGCCACACGCACGATGCAGGTGGCGCAAAAGCTCTATGAGGGCATGGACATCGGCGGCGAGACCGCGGGCCTCATCACCTATATGCGAACCGACGGCGTCCAGATGGCGCCCGAGGCTATCGAAGCCGCCCGCAATGCCATCGTCAGCGAATTCGGCGCAAAGTACTTGCCGGAGAAGCCTCGTTTCTACACCACCAAGGCCAAAAACGCGCAGGAAGCGCACGAGGCTATCCGCCCGACCGACTTCAAGCGCACGCCGGCTTCCGTTCGGCAATATCTCGATGCCGACCAGGCTCGCCTTTACGAGCTGATCTGGAAGCGCGCCATCGCCAGCCAGATGCAGCCGGCCGAGATCGAGCGCACCACGGTCGAGATCGAGGCGGTCAACGGCGCTCGCACCGCCGAGCTGCGCGCGATCGGTTCGGTCGTCCGCTTCGACGGCTTCATCGCCGCTTATACCGACCAGAAGGAAGAGGACGCCGAGGACGAGGAAAGCCGGCGCCTGCCCGAGATCCGCGCGGGCGAGCAACTCGCCCGCCAGGTGATCAACGCTACCCAGCACACCACGGAGCCGCCGCCGCGCTATTCCGAGGCGTCGCTGATCAAGAAGCTGGAGGAGCTCGGCATCGGCCGGCCTTCGACCTACACCGCGATCCTGAAGACGCTCGAAGACCGCGACTACGTCACCATCGACCGGCGCAAGCTGGTGCCGCAGGCCAAGGGCCGGCTGCTCTCGGCCTTCCTCGAAAGTTTCTTCGAGCGTTACGTCGAATATGACTTCACAGCATCGCTTGAAGAAAAGCTCGACGAGATTTCCGACGGCAAGCTCGCCTGGAAGGATGTGTTGCGCGACTTCTGGAGGGATTTCTCCGGCGCTGTCGACGACATCAAGGAGTTGCGCGTCACCGACGTTCTCGATGCGCTCAACGAAGAGCTCGCGCCGCTTGTCTTCCCCGAGCGCGAGGACGGCTCCAATCCGCGCATCTGCCCGAAATGCGGCACCGGAAACCTCTCGCTGAAGCTCGGCAAGTTCGGAGCCTTCGTCGGCTGCTCGAACTATCCGGAGTGTTCCTACACCCGCCAGTTGGGCGACGCCGCCAACCCCAATGGCGAGAACGGCAATGGCGAGGACGGCGTCAAGCTGCTCGGCAAGGATCCTTACACGGCTGAGGAGATCACGCTGCGCAGCGGCCGTTTCGGCCCCTATATACAGCGCGGCGAAGGCAAGGAGGCCAAGCGGTCCAGCCTGCCCAAAGGCTGGACGCCGGAGTCGATCGATCACGAGAAGGCGCTGGCGTTGCTGGCGCTGCCGCGTGATGTGGGAAAACATCCCGAAACCGGCAAGATGATCTCGGCCGGCCTCGGGCGTTACGGTCCGTTCGTGCTGCATGACGGCACCTACGCCAATCTGGAGAGCATCGAGGACGTGTTCTCGATCGGCCTGAACCGCGCTGTCTCGGTGATCGCCGAGAAGCAGCAGAAGGGCAAAGGCGGCCGCAACGGCGCTACGCCGGCCGCGCTGAAGGAGCTTGGCGACCATCCCGACGGCGGCGGCAAGATCACGGTACGTGACGGCCGCTACGGGCCTTATGTCAATTACGGCAAGGTCAACGCTACGCTGCCCAAGGGCAAGGATCCGCAATCGGTGACGATGGAAGAGGCGCTCGCCCTGATCGCCGAAAAGGAAGCCAAGGGCGGAGGCGGCAAGAAGCCCTTCCGCAGGGCGGCAAAGAAGGGGTAGCAGGACGTGGCGCGCAGGATCTCCGGAAGAAGCCACGGCGATCCGCGCCACGCCGACACCAGAGCCAAGGTCAAAGACGACTATCGGCCCTCGCGTGACGAGATCCTGCGCTACATCGCCGAAAATCCCGACCGTTCCGGCAAGCGCGAGATTGCCAAGGCGTTTGCGCTGCGCGGCGAAGACCGCGTCTGGCTGAAAGATATGCTGCGCGACCTTCAGGATGAAGGTCTGCTCAACAAGGAGCGCAAGCGCCTGACCCGCGCCGGCGCCGTGCCTCACGTCGCCGTGCTCGATATTTTCGGCCGCGACGAAGACGGCGTGCTCCTGGCCAATCCGAGCGAATACACCGGCGCCGGCTCTCCGCCCGTCATCGCCATCCGCTTGTCGCGCGGCGCCGGCGGCCCGGCGCCCGGCATCGGCGACCGCGTGCTCGCCAAAACCTTCCCGACTGACGATCCGTCAGGCCCTGCCTATACCGGGCGGGTGATGAAGATCTTCGAGAAACGCAGCGACGCGGTGCTCGGCGTCTTCCGCGTGCTGAAGGATGGTACGCTCCGCATCGAGCCTGTCGAACGCCGTCAGCCGGAACTGATCGTCGACAAGGAATTCCAGAACGGCGCCCGGAACGGCGATCTTGTCGAGGTCGAGCCGGCGCGCGCTTCTCGCTTCGGCCTGCCGCGCGCCAAGGTGTTGGCGGTGCTGGGGTCGCTCACCAGCGAGAAGGCGGTCTCGATGATCGCCATCCACGCGCACGACATCCCCCATGTCTTTCCGGCGGACGTGATTGCCGAGGCCGAGGCGGTGAAGCCGGCCACGCTTGCTCACCGCGAGGACTGGCGCGACCTGCCGCTGGTGACCATCGACCCCGCCGACGCCAAGGACCACGACGACGCTGTCTTCGCCGCGCCCGATACCGACGAGAAGAATCCCGGCGGCGTCGTCGTCACCGTGGCGATCGCCGATGTCGCCGCCTATATCCGCTACGGCAAGCCACTCGATCGCGAAGCGTTGAAGCGCGGCAATTCTGTCTATTTCCCGGACCGGGTCGTGCCGATGCTGCCCGAACGCATCTCGAACGATCTTTGCTCGCTGCGCGAGGGCGAGGATCGTCCGGCGATCGCAGTGCGCATGACCTTCTCCTCGGAAGGCCGCAAGCTGCGCCATTCCTTCCACCGCGTCATGATGAAATCGACGGCCAAGCTCGCCTACCCGCAGGCGCAGGCGGCAATCGACGGCGTGCCGGACGACAAGACACAGCCGATCCTTGACAGCGTCCTGAAGCCGCTCTGGGACGCTTATGCCGTGCTGAAGCGCGGCCGCGACGCCCGTCAGCCGCTGGAACTCGACCTGCCGGAGCGCAAGATCCTGCTGAAGCCCGATGGCACCGTCGACCGGGTCGTGGTGCCGGAGCGCCTCGACGCGCATAAGCTCATCGAGGAGTTCATGATCCAGGCCAATGTCGCGGCCGCCGAGACGTTGGAGGGCAAGAAAGAGCCCCTCGTCTACCGCATCCATGACGCGCCGTCGCTCGCCAAGCAGGAATCGCTGCGCGACTTCCTGCAAACGCTCAGCCTGTCCCTGGCGCGCGGCGCGCAGATGCGGCCCAGCCAGTTCAACGGCATTCTGGAACGGGTGCGCGGCGCCGACAACGAGGCGCTGGTCAATGAAGTCGTGCTGCGCTCGCAAAGCCAGGCCGAGTACTCACCGAAGAACATCGGCCATTTCGGCCTCAACCTCCGTCGCTACGCGCATTTCACCTCGCCGATCCGCCGCTATGCCGATCTGATCGTGCACCGGGGGCTGATCTCGGCGCTTGGCCTCGGGCAAGGCGGCCTGACCCAGCAGGAGGCGGACCGGCTGGAAGAGGTCGCCGCGCTGATTTCCGCCACGGAGCGCCGCGCCATGGCCGCCGAGCGCGACACGGTCGACCGGCTGATCGCCGCCTATCTCGCCGAGCGCCTCAACGACACCTTCGACGCGCGCATTTCCGGCGTCACTAAGGCGGGACTCTTTGTCCAATTGCCGCAGTATGGCGCCGACGGCTTTATTCCGGTGTCAACTCTGGGCGGCGACTACTATATCTACGACGAAACCGCCCGATCGCTGTACGGGGAACGCACCGGCAAAGGCTATCAGCTTGCCGACCGCGTCGAAGTTCGGCTGGTCGAGGTCGCTCCGATGGCCGGCGCGATGCGTTTCGAGATGCTGACCGACCCGAAGCCCCTGCCCGGCTCAAGGCGGTCGTTCCACAAGGCCAAAGGCCGCGCCCGCGCTTCGCAATCGCGTGTCGGACCGCGCGGCAGGAGACGGTAATGCCAGGTAACTTCCAGGTGGAAGAACAGGTTTTCGGCGGCGAGCATCATTCGGGCCGCGTCGCGCGTCCGCTGTGGATGGCGATCAAGCGCGGCTTGCTCGGCCGCTGCCCGCATTGCGGCAAGGGAAAGCTCTTCGGAGCTTTCGTGAAATCCGTGGACAAGTGCGAGGTCTGCGGCGAGGAGTTGCACCACCATCGGGCCGACGACCTGCCTGCCTATCTGGTCATTGTCATTGTCGGCCACATCGTGGTTGGCTCCTTCATGGCGGTGGAGGCGACCACCACGCTGTCGAACTTACAGCACGCGCTGATCTGGGTGCCGCTGACCATTATCCTGGCCGTCGCGCTGCTGCAGCCTGTCAAGGGCGCTGTCATCGGCCTGCAATGGGCGCTTTATATGCACGGTTTCGGCGACGAGAAGGACGAATTCGAGAGCCATTCGTAGGCCAGGTCTCACCGCTGTTCGCCCTGGTTCAAAAGCCGCGACGCGCAAGCCACTTTCACACCAAGGAAGTTTCCGCTAGGTCGGGCGCATGGAAGGTATGACCAAGGCGGATGTCGACAAGCTCGATAAGGGCCTGGCTGTGCGCAGCGGCCGGGCGTTGCGTCCGCGCGATGCCGCGACCCTCATTCTGCTCGATCGCCGGGGCAAGGATGTCCTGGTTCTGATGGGCAGGCGCCACGCAAGGCATGCCTTCATGCCCGGAAAATTCGTCTTTCCCGGTGGGCGCACCGATCCCGCGGATAGCCGCATTGCCGTTTCCGCCCCTCTGCCGGACCAGGAGGAGGAAAAATTGCTCGCCGGTCCCGGCCGTGCGAGCGCGACGCGGGTGCGGGCAATCGCCCTGTCGGCGATTCGCGAGACCTATGAGGAAGCCGGCCTGCTCATTGGCCGCAGAGGCGCCTTCTCGACCGCGAAGCGCGACTGGCAGGGTTTCGCCGAACATGGCGTGATCCCCTCGCTGGACGTGCTCCGCTTCGTCGCCCGCGCCATCACCCCGCCCAATCGCGTGCGCCGTTTCGACACGCGCTTCTTCAGTGCCTGGCGCCACGACGTTGCCGTGGAACTGCCCGGCGGCGGCCCGACCAACGAGCTGGAGGAACTCGTCTGGCTGCCGCTTGCCGCTGCCCGCAAGGCCGACATTCCTGACATCACCGGCATGATCCTGGAAGAACTGGAGGGTCGGCTTGCCGACGATCCCTTGCTGCGGCCGGGGGGCGCCGTGCCGTTCTTCCGGCTCGTCCGCAACCGCTTTGTCCGCGAACTCCTTTAGAAGCAGAGCATTTTGATCCCATGACGGTCGATACCCAACAACAGGGCGACGAACGCGTACATTGGCTGCCGATGGTCGCGGCGATCTCCTCGATCAGCGTCGTCGGCATCGCCATCGGCCTTGGCATGCCGCTGCTCAGCGTCATTCTGGAAAGCCGCGGCCATTCCGCTTCGATGATCGGCCTCAACACGGCTGTCGCCGGCCTCGCCTCGATCGCCGGCGCGCCCCTGGCCACGCCGCTTGCGATGCGGCTTGGCGTCGCCTGGACCATGCTGTTGATGATTGCCATCGGCGCGCTCGCCTTCGTCGGCTTCCATTTCGCGCCGGATTTCTGGATGTGGTTCCCGCTCCGCGTCGCCCTGCATATCTCGCTGACGGTGCTGTTCATCCTGTCGGAGTTCTGGATCAGCACCTCCGCCCCGCCCAGCCGCCGCGGCCTTGTGCTTGGCATCTACGCTACCGTTTTGTCGCTCGGCTTTGCCGCCGGACCCTGGCTGTTCGCCCATCTCGGCAGTTCGGGCTTCCTGCCATTTGGCGTCACCATAGCGCTGGTGACGCTTGCCGCCATTCCGGTGCTTGCGGCCCGCAACGAGAGCCCGACCATCGTCGCTGAAAGCGAGACCAGCCATTTCCTGCGCTACATCTGGCTGGTGCCGACCGCGACCTTCGCCGTTCTTGTCTTCGGCGCGGTCGAGACCGGCGGTTTCTCGCTGTTCCCCGTCTATGGCAGCCGGATCGGCTATTCGGAGGCAGACGCCGCGCTCCTGCTGACGATGATCGGGCTCGGCAACGTGCTTCTGCAGATCCCGATCGGCATGATCAGCGACCGTGTCTCGGACCGCCGCTACCTGCTTCTGGCCTGCGCCACCGTCGGACTGGTCGGCACCGTCTTCATGCCGTTCTTCGCGCAGAACTGGCATCTGATGGCGGCCCTTCTGTTCGTCTGGGGCGGCGTGGTCGCGGCCATGTACACGATCGGCCTTGCCCATCTCGGCTCCCAGCTTTCCGGCCATGAGCTGGCCTCGGCCAACGCAGCTTTCGTGCTTTGCTATGGTGTGGGCATGGTGATTGGCCCGCAGGCGATCGGCATCGGAATGGACGCCTTCGGCCCCTCGGGCTTCGGCTGGTCGCTGGCGATCTTCTTCGCCGCCTACATGCTTCTGGTCCTGGTCAGGCTGGTGCGCAAGATCATCTAGCGGCCGACGCCGCCGGCACCGGGTCTGCTGACATCACCGTGTCAGCAGTACCCCTGCTATACCCTGCCTCCAACGCCAGGCAGGAGAATTGCGATGATCGACAGTGGCTTTGAAACCAAATCCCTCAGGATGGAACTGCTTCTGCTCGTCACATTCCAGGCGCCAGCCGCCGATGTCGAGCGCATCATGGAGGCGGTGGTGGCGATCACGCCACTGCGCATGGGCAAATATGACAGCAACGCCTATCAGTCGGCGCAAGGCATCGAGCGCTACCGGCCGATTGAGGGCGCCGCCGCCGGCCCCGAGACGGAACTGCGCCGGCGGCCCGGCACCGTCGAAGTGTCGTTCGAGATCGCCGACGACCAGGCGCTCGCCGCCCGTGTCGTCGAGGCGATTTTCCAGGCTCATTCCTATCAGGAGCCCGTCATCCGCATTCAGCCGCTGCTCGCCAGCCGCTCCAAGGGCCTCGACGACCGCGCCAATCCGAACCGCTGGTGGAACGCGACGGGCGACTGGCAAAGGAAGGGGCAGTTGATCGAGCATAGCGTTTGAAGCGGTGAAATCGGCCATGCCGAAAATAGGCGAAAAAGGCGTCCGGGCTTGACTTTCCGGGCGCGTTCTTTATGTGTCGCGCCAAGTTTCCCGCGTCCGGGTGTTTTCCCGTGCTCCAGCGGCCAAAACTCCACGAACATTAACGGACGAACATCATGGCCAAAGCCGCAAACATCAAGATCAAGCTTCTGTCGACCGCCGACACCGGGTTCTTCTACGTGACCAGCAAGAACAGCCGTACCAAGACGGACAAGCTCTCGTTCCGCAAGTACGATCCGGTCGCCAAGAAGCATGTCGAGTTCAAGGAAACCAAGATCAAGTAATTTGGTTGTCCCGAAATGCCGAACGCCGCCCCATGGGGCGGCGTTTTTGTTTGGTGGTGTTGGCGATTCGCGACAACCGAAGCACGTAACCGCTGGGTTGGTCCCTACTTCCCCTGCAGCAGATCCATGAACGGCGGGAAAGTGAGAAGCACGCCGACGAGGAGCAGCGCAAAAGCCCCGATATTAACCCTGCTCATTGCCACCGTCTTGTTTCCCCAACGACGGGCGAGGATGAACCACGCCGCAAGCCAGATAATAATAGCAACGGTCGTTACGCCGGAGAGAGCACCCGACGGTTTGTAGAAGTTCAGCAACCCGTTGATGGCTTTCGAGGCGTCGCCGGCGAGAGCCAGGATGCCTATGGCAGCGCAACCAATGCCTGCTGCGAGAATGGCCGCCGCGCCAGGACCATTGGGTATGGTTTCGGGGATCGCTTCAACGGGTTGGCCGACGACCGGCTTCTGCGAGATGGTCATGGCTGTTCTCCTTTTGGCTGCGCGGGCTGTGGCTGCACTCCAGGTGTTTGGGTTGGGGTTTGGCCACCTTCCGGCTGCTCTCCCTGTATCAACACGATCGATTGGCCGCCGCGGACGGGGGCATATTTGTTGAGGAACGCGCCCAAAGCACCAGCTGCACCCGTCGCGACAAACGCAGCGACCGCGAAAGCCAGGACCGAGATGCGCATGTTCCTGTGCTGAATGATCGCGCGTCCGTATTTCATGGTTACATAGGCCACCATGGTCATTGCGATTGGCGCCAGCCAAGCGACATGCTCTTTCCACTCCATGCCGAGGGAGTGCCACTCAGATGTTCTCGGGCTCGACAGGAGAAGGCTGCGCGGATAGTTCGATAGATCCGTTACCCCGGCCGGCGGAACGGCGCGGTACCATGGATAGACGCCATAGGCGCCAGAGAACACCGTGAGCCAGGAGAGAACCACCATCGCAATAAGCCAGAAGTTGAGCAACGACTGCTCCCTCGTGCTCATTGGCGGCGCTCCGGGGGCTGACATTCTATAGAGACCGGCAATCGCGCCGGAAAATGCGAGCATGAAAAGGGCACCGAAACCCATTCCATGCAAAACCGTCATTAAATCGCGAGTGGTGATCTCCATCGATTTTCTCCTTCCCCCATCCTTTCTATTTTTGCTTTCTAATTTAGTCCGCTATTATAGAGAGACAGGCCCGCCGTTTATTGACGCGGATCAAAAAATTAGCCTGATTGGAAAAACCTAGATTTTCCAGTGTCACCCACATCTCGACGGCGACTGGCTTCAGCGCCGCAATGTCAGTGATCCGACATCGCGGGCTGCCTGTTCCGGAGCAGGCCGGTTGGTTTGGGTTGAAGCGCTCGGTTGATGTCGCGCGCTCTGAGAGGGAGGGACGCCGCCCGGCTCCTACCAGCCGAAATGCCGCTCAGCAGCAACAAGGCACGATCCCGCGCGGCCTTGCGATCGATCCGATCGGACAATTCCTTATATTGCCGGTCGACAATGGCTGCCTTTGTTTCAAGTCTCCGAGGGCCCGGAATACCGGAATTTGGCTGGAGCCTGATGTCATCCTTTGGAAAAAGGGGGCCGGTCGGCGTTTGGCAGCGGTACGAGGAGGCCACTATGTGCCAGCGCCGGCCGGCCGACCCCACGGACCCAGGAGATGCGGCGGACCTGAGCATCATGGGGTATTTTTCGGATCGAGCCGGCTAGTCTACCCTCGTGCCGGCCTCGTCTTCTGTCTATGCGCCGCAGATTTGCGCAAGACCTTATAAAAATCAACCATTTCTTAACCACCGCTCTCGAATCGCTTGGGTTAAGGTAAATTCGTAACCTTGTGGGTACGGCCGCGAATTGGCGCCTTCTGCAGGCATGCCGCTGGAGCGCGAACATGCGCAAAATCTAAATCTAGAGCATAAACAGCGGGTCTGGAAGATGGCGAGGCGCTTCAGGCAGCCTTGGCGACCACCCGGTTGCGGCCGCCGCTTTTGGCCTCATAGAGCGCAAGGTCAGCGCGCTTCATCAGCGCCGCGACGCTGTCGGTTCCCTTCAAAAGCGAGGACACGCCGACGCTGACCGTCACCTCGATCGTCTTGCCATCGCTCCCGATGGCGAAAGGCGCCTGGGCGATCTCCGCGCGGATGCGCTCGGCCACCTTCTCGGCGACCGCGCCCTCGGTATCCGGCATCACCACGACGAACTCCTCGCCGCCGAAGCGGCAGGCGAGATCGATGCCTCGCACATTCTTGCGCAGCCGCCTGGCGAATTCGCGCAGCACATCGTCGCCGCCGTCATGGCCATAGGTGTCGTTGATCGACTTGAATCGGTCGAGATCCGTGATCATCACCGACAGCGGCCGCCGCCGCGCTGCGGCGCGATCGAACAGGGTTTGCAGGTGGCTGTCGAGGTAGCGCCGGTTGTGAAGCCCGGTCAGCCCGTCGATCACGGCCATCTCGATCGTCTGGGCGACGCTGGCGCGCAATTGGTCGTTGTAGCGCTTGCGCCGCACCTGTGTGCGCAGCCGCGCCGTCAGCTCGTGCTGGTC
Organism: Mesorhizobium sp.; assembly: GCA_004020875.1. GTDB lineage: Bacteria > Pseudomonadota > Alphaproteobacteria > Rhizobiales > Rhizobiaceae > Mesorhizobium. Next base: position 139,542 of record SAPZ01000004.1, on the reverse strand, counting down.
GATCGGCCGGATCAGATAGTCGTTTATGCCAAGTTCCAGGCCGCGCAGGATGCGGCCTTCCTCGCCCTCGTCGGCGAGCAGCATGATCGGCAGGAAGCGGGTGCGATCCAGAGAACGCAGCTGCGAGCAGAGCCTCAGCACATCGAAACCGGAGAAGGCGGTCGAGATCAGCACGCATTCATACGGCGTCTCCGCCGCCTGGAAGAACCCTGCGTTCGGATCGGTCGCGACATCGAGCTCGGCGCTGTTGCGCAGCATCTTCTGGATGCGTTCGACCGAGGATCTACGCTCGTCGATGAGAAGCACCTTCGGCTTGACGTCGTCGGTCGCGAAATCGCGGCTCAGAAGTTCCTCGATGCCGATGTTGCGCGTGGTCGAGGCGCGCAGCCTGAGCTCGTCGGTCAGCGACTTCAGCCTGACGAGGCTCTTCACCCGCGTCATCAGCTGCAGGTCGTTGACCGGCTTGGTCAGGAAATCGTCGGCGCCGGCCTCGAGGCCGCGCACCCGATCCGAGACCTGGTCTAGCGCGGTGATCATGACCACCGGTATATGCGAAGTCGCCGGATCGCCCTTCAGGCGCTTGCAGACCTCGAACCCGTCCATGCCCGGCATCATCACGTCGAGCAGCACGACGTCGACCTTGCCGTTCTCGCAGGTCTCGATCGCATCCGGGCCGTTATTGGCCGTCAGCACCTCGAAATACTCGGCAAGCAGCCGAACCTCCAGCAGCCGCACATTGGCGGGGATATCGTCGACGACGAGGATCCGCGCGGTCATCTCAAAAAGGCTCCGGTTCTGCTGGTCACGGGCATCAGGCATCGCCCAGATAGGATTTGATCGTCTCGATGAAGCGCGGCACCGAAATCGGCTTGGAGATATAGGCCTCGCAGCCGCCCTGGCGGATGCGCTCCTCATCGCCCTTCATTGCGAAGGCGGTGACGGCGATGACGGGGATCGAATGCAGCTCGTCGTCTTCCTTCAGCCATTTGGTCACTTCCAGGCCGGAGACTTCGGGCAGCTGGATGTCCATCAAAATGAGGTCCGGCCGGTGCTGGCGCGCCAGATCCAGCGCCTCCAGCCCGTTGCGCGTGCGAACCGTCTCGTAACCACTGGCTTCGATGAGGTCCCGAAAGAGCTTCATGTTGAGCTCGTTGTCCTCGACGATCATGACCTTCTTAGCCATCAATTTCCCGTCCCGACTGCCCTCGAAGTCGAAGACCGTCGTAATGCGTCCCCTTCGGACCGCACCCAACCCTTTCCACCCTAGCCCAATATAATTGACGAAACGGAAACCGGAGGTTGGAAAGCTGCACCAATTCCGCCGTCGGGCGCTGTAGGGGAGAGAGCGGAGGCTTGCCGCGAGCGACGCTTGCCGTTACTGCGGTAGGAGACTCAAAAATCCACCATTCCAAAGGTAATGATGGCGAACGCAGCGTCAATGCGCGAGGAAGCGGAAACCATTGCCGTCAAGGCTCTGGGCTTCGTCGCCGCCGATCCGGAACTTCTGCCCCGCTTCCTGGCGATCACCGGCATCGAGGCCAACTCGATCCGCAAGGCCGCCGCGGAGCCCGGCTTCCTTGCCGGCGTCCTGCAATTCGTCCTCGCTCATGAGCCGACGCTGCTGCGCTTCGCCGAGGAGACCGGCACGCCGCCGGCCGCCGTCGGCAAGGCATTGCGCGCCCTCCCGCTCGGCAATGACGACCACGAGCGCTCGACATGAGCGACGATCCCGAGACGGCGCGGCAGATCGAAGAGCTTGCCGCCGACGACCGGCCGCTGCTGGTGCTCGATGTCGATGATGTCGTGCTGGAATTCGTCCGGCCCTTCCCGCATTTCCTCAAAACCCGCGGCTTCGGGCTGACGCTCTCGTCCTTCCGGCTGACCGGCAACATTGCCGAAACCGCAACCGGCAGGCTCATCGAGCAACCGGAAGTGACGGCGCTGCTCGGCGATTTCTTCGACAGCCAGTCGGATTGGCAAAGCATCACCGAGGGAGCGGCGGATGCCTTGGCGATGCTTGGACAAGGCGCCGAGATCGTTCTGCTGACGGCCATGCCGCACAAGCATCGCGCCGTCCGCCGCGCGCACCTCGATGCGCTGGGGCTCGATTATCCGCTGCTGACGACGGAGATGGCCAAGGGGCCGGCCATTGCCAAACTGCGCGGCCTTAAAGGCCGGCCGGTCGCCTTTGTCGACGACCAGCCTTCGAACCTGGTCTCGGCGCGCAATTCCGTGGCCGATGCGCACCTCTTCCATCTGATGGCCGACAACTCGCTGCGCGCCTTCCTGCCGCCGACGCCGCAAGACATCGTCTCGGTCGAGGACTGGCGCGAGGCGGCGCCCAAGATCGCAGCCGCGCTCGGGCTTTAGGGCACATGTCCCGAAAATGGGAACCGCTTTCGGGACAAAAACATGTTCGAAATCTGAGGCCAATGCTCAGGGCTGCAGCTTAGCGCCCGCCCTGCCGTTGTCGCCGCCGTCCGAACCGTCACCTCCGGTGGAATCGTCCATTCCGTTCGCGCCGTCATCGCCGCTCGAATTGCCGTCCTGTCCCGCGCTGTTGTCCTGGACCTCATCCGGCCCCTTCAGCATCGCGCCGTTGACGGCGACGGACCCGTCGGCCTTGGTGTTGATCATCCACTCCAGCCGGCCGTCCGGCAACGTCTTGCCGAAGCCCTTGACGGCCAACGCAAACGGGAAGGCCTGCGCCATCTGCTCATCGCTCTTGGCTCCTGCCTTGAGGGCATCGACGATCTTGTCATAGCCGGCGACGTCGACGGTCAGGGTCGCATCCGGCTTCTCGCCTGGAAATGTCATCTCGCCTTCCAGCGCGACCTCGATGTCGCCGTTCTTCACCGTGCTGTGCCCAATGACGACCTTGGGATTCTTGGCCTTGAAATCGGCGACCAAAGCCTTGCCGAATTCATCCGAGAGCGGTGGTTGCTTATTGAGATCAAAGGCTTCGATCGCCTTTTTCGCCATCGTATCGAGATCGATATTGGCGCCGCCAAAATTCAGGTCGATCTCGGTAGGCATTAGCGGCAGCGTCCATTCGGGCAGGGTCTGATGCGGGATCGTCAACCCGGAGGCCTTGATGGCGTAATCCACCTTGCCATTCTGGGAAACGCCATCCATGCCGAATGCGGTGCTGAATTGCTTCGCCCCGAATTCGCCGATGGGGCTTTCCACGATGAAATCCTTGAAGCCATAATTGCCGTCGACCCTTTGCCAGATCGGCAGCGCGGCCATCATCAGCGATTTGAGCTCAGCTTGGTTCGCTTTGAGCTTGGCTTCGTCCTCATTCGCCACGGCAAAGGCAAGCAGGTCGAGCAGCGGCTTGGTCCGCACGCCCTTGCCGGTAGCGTCCACGGAAAGTTCCGGCGTTTTCAAGGTGAGCGGAAAACTCATCCCGTTGTCGGGATCGTTGACTTTGATGGTCTCGACGAAGTTCGAAACTTTTTGAGTCGCCGTGAAGTCTACCCCGCCATTGGCGGATTTGGCCGCTGTCACGGTGGCGGTGCCGGCGCCGGTCGAGGCCTCGGCCTGCTGCTTGGCGTCGCGGGACGTCATGGTCATCCCGGCAAAGGAGCTGGTTGCATTGGTGAAGGCCGCAAGGGCCGGATCGTAGACGCTGGTCAGCTTGCCGTCCTTGATCGTGAATTCCATGCTCTGTCGGCCTTCCGGCCCATCGAATTCGAATGACGCGCCCTGCGAGAAATTGGACGAGACGTCCCACGACCCGTCCGGGCGCGGCTTCACCATCAGCGCATATGGCGCCATGTCGAACTTTAGGAGCTTCTGCTCCGGCACCGCATTGACGAGCGCTTTGATGTCGAGTGCGATCTTGTAGGCGTCGCCCTCCACCGAAACCTTGAGCACGCCCTTGTCGAACGCCTGCTTGCCGAAATAGCGCGCCAGATCGTCGGAAAGCTGCTTGGCGCCCTGGCTGTCGACGGTTTGGGCAAGAGCGGGCGCGCTGAGCGCGAGGACAAAGGCAAGTGGCAAAATACGCTTCACGTCGGTTCTCCGTGCTGTCGGAAGACGAAACAATGGTGCGTCTGCTAGGCAAGAAGCGTTACAGCCGCAAGACGCCGACTGTAGGCCAAAAGCGAATCCGGCTAAAGCACCAGTCGCATCAGCGGCCGGCCTGGCTTGCGCTCCACCAGCCTCTCGAAGCCGGCCTTCTCGAACACCCGCGACGAGCCGACGAAAAGCCCGATCGAACGCGAATCGCGCGACAGGTCGATCGGGCAGGCTTCGAGCAGCCTCGCGCCGTTCTCACGGGCAAAGGCGATGCCACCCTCGATCAGACGGTGCGTGATGCCGCGGCCCCTCGCCTTGACGCGGATGAAGAAGCAGGAGATCGCCCAGACATTTGGATCGCCGGCGTCGGCCGGATCGATCGGGGCCGAGCCCCTGCCCTGGTTGTTCCACTCGGGCACGTCGGCGCGCGGGCCGACCTGCATCCAGCCGACGGCGTTGCCGTCCTCAAACGCCAGGAGCCCCGGCGGCGGACCTGCCTCGATGCGCGCCTTGATCAGATTCTTGTTGCGCTCCTTGTCGCTGGCGCGGCGCTCTGCCGGCGCCAGCCGGAAATGCGTGCACCAGCAACCGTAACAGGCCCCCTGCTTGCCGAAGAGGTCCTCGAAATCGGCCCAGCGCTCGGGGGTCAGTGCTGCTATGGTCGTGCTCATGCGTTCTCCCCAGGCCAAGCTTGTTGCCAGCCTTGCGCTGTCGTACCATTGCGTTTGTTCTCTTTATGTTCGCAGCGATGGCGGCTCCTGTCAACAATCCCGAACACGGTTTTTGCCGTGACTGCCTGGCGCTCCAGCGCAGCGAGACGCAGCGCTGCGAACGCTGCGGCAGTCCGCGCCTTGTCCGGCACACGGAGCTCTACCGGCTCAAGATTGCACATATCGATTGCGACGCATTCTACGCAGCGATCGAAAAGCGCGACAATCCGGCGCTGAAGGACAAGCCGGTCATCGTCGGCGGCGGCCGGCGCGGCGTTGTCTCCACCGCCTGCTACATCGCCCGCATCCAGGGCGTGCGCTCGGCCATGCCGATGTTCAAGGCGCTGGAACTCTGCCCGGAAGCGGTGGTGATTCCGCCCAACATGGAAAAATATGTCGGCGTCGGCCGCCAGGTGCGAGCGCTGATGCTGGCGTTGACGCCGCAGGTCGAGCCGCTGTCGATCGACGAGGCGTTTCTCGACCTCGCCGGCACCGAGCGTCTGCACGGCATGCCGCCGGCGCTGGTATTGGCGAGCTTCGCGCAGACGGTGGAAAAAGAACTCGGCATCACCGTCTCGGCGGGTCTTTCCTACTGCAAGTTCCTGGCCAAGATCGCCTCGGATTTCCGCAAGCCGCGCGGCTTTTCGGTGATCGGCGAGGCGGAAGCTCTGAGCTTTCTCGCCGAGCAGCCGGTGACGATGATCTGGGGCGTGGGCAAGGCGCTGGCCGCGACGCTGGAGCGCGACGGCATCCGCATGATCGCGCAGTTGCAGCGCGTGGAGCGCGGCGACCTGATGCGCCGCTATGGCGTCATGGGCGACCGGCTCTACCGGCTCTCGCGCGGCGAGGACGACCGCCCGGTCGACCCCGGCGGCGACGCCAAGAGCGTGTCGGCCGAAACCACCTTCGATAATGACATCGGCGCCCTGTCGGAACTGGTGCCGGTTCTGCGAGGCCTGTCGGAAAAAGTTTCGGCGCGGTTGAAGAAGTCCGGCATTGCGGGGCGCACCGTGGTGCTGAAGCTGAAGACGCAGGATTTCAAGACGCGCACCCGCAACCGCCAGCTCGGCAATCCGACGCGCCTTGCCGACCGCATCTTTCAGACCGGCCTCGACCTGTTGCGCCGCGAAGCCGACGGCACGAAGTTCCGTTTGCTCGGCATCGGCGTCAGCGACCTCTCCGACGACGAAAAGGCCGATCCGCCGGACCTGGTCGACCTGCAGTCGCGCAAGCGCGCGCTGGCCGAAGGCGCGATGGACGCGTTGCGCGACAAGTTCGGCGGGAAGGCCGTCGAGACCGGCTATACATTCGGCAAGGGCCGCGCCGCCAATCCGCCCGAGCCGCTCGAGGATTGAGGGGTCAGCTGCGCTTCAGATCGATCCGACTCGTCACCACCATGTTGCCGGTGGCCGGATCCATGTCGGTCACCGTCATGCGCATATTGTCCGGTCCGATCTTTTCAACCCTCAGCTCGGCGTCGCGGTCGCCATTGACGATATTCGCCCAATGGATGTCCAGGTCGATCGCATCGCCCTTGCGGCTCCCGTTGAGGCCGGCGGGTCCGCTGCGCGAGCCGATGTAAGTGCCGGTGTAGCTCGCCCCGCTGACCTTCAGGTCGGCGCGGATTTCGCGCGACATGATCAATAACGCACGGCAGGTGCCATCAAGCGACAGCGAGTCCGCCGTCGCGTCCGAGGTGAAGGTGCAATTGATATTCATCACCGGCGTGTTCGTCCTGATCCTGACCGTTCCCTCGCCGGAAAACCTGCCCTGCAGCGAACGCAGGAAAGCCGCCTCGTCGGCATGCGCGCCGGTCGCGCAGAAAAGACAGGCGGCGGCCAGCGAGGCGGCGGTCGATTTCATCAAGGTGTTCCCCTCTCGCGATCACTAGTACAATTTCAGGAAGAGTTTGAATCGGTTTCGCCCGGCCCCTGCCGACGGAAGGCGTGGGCTTAACGGATGCCCGGGCGCCAGGTTCCGGCTGGGCTATGACTGTTTTTGACATGGATCGGCTGGCCCAGTGGAATGACGCCACTAACGATTGCAGCACGGGTCCGGGCTTGCGAGATAGAGTCCCAATGGCACCCGCTCCCTCGATCCCCAAAGCCGCATTCTGGATGGCGCTGTCAATCGCCTCGATGCTGGCGATGTCGGTCGCCGGCCGCGAAACGACGGCCGAGCTCAACGTCTTTCAGGTGCTGGAACTGCGCTCCGTGATCGGTTTCTTCATCCTTTTGCCGCTGGTGATGGTGAACGGCGGTTTTGCCGCAATGCGCACCGGGCGCCCTTTCGCCCACATAGCCCGCAATGTCATCCACTATACCGGCCAGGCCGCGTGGCTCTATGCGCTGACGCTCATTCCGCTCGCCGTGCTGATCTCGATCGAGTTCACGACGCCGATCTGGACGGCGATTCTCGCGGTCAGTTTTCTGGGGGAAAGACTATCCCGGTCAAAACTGACGGCGATCGTGCTTGGCTTGATCGGCGTGGTGATCATCGTGCGCCCAAGCGCGGGTTCGATGGATCCCGGACACCTCGTCGTGCTCGGCGCCGCGGTCTGCTTCGGCATCTCGATGGTCCTGGTGAAGTCGATGACCAAGACCGAAAGCGTGGTTCGCATCATCTTCTGGATGCTGATCATCCAGTCGGCGGTTGGCTTGATCCCGGCTCTCTACCACTGGCGCACCCCTTCGCCAGGGCTCTGGCCATGGATCTTCGTCATCGCCTTCACCGGCATGTCATCGCATTTCTGCCTGGCCCGCGCGCTCACCCATGCCGACGCCACTATCATCTCGCCGATGGATTTCCTACGCGTGCCACTGTCGGCACTGGTCGGCTGGCTGCTCTATCGCGAGCAGATCGACATCTTCACCGCCGGGGGGGCGGCGCTGATCCTTGCCGGCAACCTGCTCAACCTGCAGCGCACGACGCCGCAAGTGGCGGAGGCTGAGGCGGCAACGCCCTGAGCTAAACCAGCTCGACCTCCACCACACCCGGCACCGCCCGCATTGCCGAGGCAACCTGCGGCGAGATGCGGTAGCGATTGGGCAGCTCGATCTCCACTTCGCCCAGTCCTGCTTCCTTGATCAGCACCAAGCTCACTTGCCCTTCGCCCTTGACCGAGAGCTGGTTGGCAAGCGTGCCGAGGGGTGCTGCGTCGCGCACGAAAATACGCAGCGCCTTCTGGATGCGGCTGGCTTCGTCCTCCAGCGACTGCACGGTCTGTATGCGCAGATTGATGCCTTCCGGCCGGTCCTCCGCCGAAACGGTGATCACCACCGAGCGGCCGGGCTCCAGCATGTCTCGATACTGCGCCAGCCCTTCGGAAAACAGCACGGCCTCGTACTGGCCGGTCGTGTCGGAAAACTGCACCACGCCCATCTTGTTACCCGTGCGGGTCTTGCGCTCCTGCTTGGTGGTGACGGTGCCGGCAAGTCGCCCGGCGGCCGCTCCGCGTTTAACGGCGGCCGAGAATTCCGCCCAGTTCTGCACCCGCATCTTCTGAAGCGCTGCCTTGTACTCGTCCAGCGGATGCGCGGAGAGATAGAAGCCCACCACCTGGAACTCGCGGTGCAGCCGGTCAGCGGCAAGCCACGGGTCGGTCGCCGGCAGGTTGAGCGCCTGCGACTGGCTGCCGAGCGAAGCGCCGAAAATGTCGGCCTGGCCGGAGATGGCGTTCTGCTGAGCCAGCGAGGCAAGTCCCATCATGCGCTCGACGCCGGCCATCATCTGCGCGCGGTCGTGGCCGAAGCAATCGAGCGCTCCGGCCATGATCAGGCTTTCGAAGACGCGCTTGCCGACGATCTTCGGATCGACGCGCTCGCAGAAATCGGCAAGGTTCTTGAACGGCTTCTCGCCGCGCTTCTCGACGATGTGCTCGACCGCCGCGTCGCCGACGCCTTTGAGCGCCGCCAGAGAATAGAAGATCTTGTTCTCGCCGACCTCGAAGGGGCGGAAGCTCGACATCACCGACGGCGCCACCACCTCGATGCCAAGCCGCATCGCGTCCTGCCGGAAATCGGCCAGCTTGTCGGTATTGCTCATGTCGAGCGTCATCGACGCCGCCAGGAACTCGACCGGGTAATGCGCCTTGAGATAGGCAGTCTGGTAGGAAACGACCGCGTAGGCCGCCGCGTGCGACTTGTTGAAGCCGTAGTCGGCGAACTTGGCCAACAGGTCGAAGATGAAGTCGGCCTGCGGCTTGGAGACGCCACGCTCGACTGCGCCCGTGACGAAGCGCTCGCGCTGCTTGTCCATCTCGGCGCGGATCTTCTTGCCCATCGCGCGGCGCAGTAGGTCGGCCTCGCCGAGCGAATAGCCGGACAGTTCCTGCGCGATCTGCATCACCTGTTCCTGGTAGACGATAACGCCTTGCGTCTCCTTCACCAGATGGTCGATCTTGGGATGGATCGAGGCCATCTCCTCCTCGCCATGCTTTCTGGCGTTGTAGGTCGGGATGTTCTCCATCGGGCCTGGGCGGTAGAGCGCCACCAGCGCGATGATGTCCTCGATGCAGTCCGGCCGCATGCCGATCAGCGCCTTGCGCATGCCCGCGCTTTCAACCTGGAACACGCCGACCACCTCGCCGCGCGACAGCATCGAGTAAGTCTCTTTGTCGTCGAGCGGTATCGTCGCGAGATCGATGTCGACGCCGCGCCGGCGGATCAGCTTCACCGCCGTTTCCAGCACGGTCAGCGTCTTCAGGCCAAGGAAGTCGAACTTCACCAAGCCGGCTTGCTCGACATATTTCATGTTGAACTGGGTGACCGGCATGTCCGAGCGCGGATCGCGGTACATCGGCACCAGTTCCGACAGCGGCCGGTCGCCGATGACGATGCCGGCCGCGTGCGTCGAGGCGTGGCGGTAGAGGCCTTCGAGCTTCTGCGCCGTGTCGAGCAGCGTCTGCACGATCGGCTCCTTCTCCGCCTCCTCGGCGAAGCGCGGTTCGTTGGCTATGGCATCAGCCAGCTTGACCGGGTTGGCCGGGTTCTGCGGGACCATCTTGGAGAGCTTGTCGACCTGGCCATAAGGCATCTGCAGCACACGACCGACGTCGCGCAGCACCGCACGCGCCTGCAGCGTACCGAAGGTGATGATCTGGCCGACCTGGTCGCGCCCGTATTTCTGCTGGACGTAGCGGATGACCTCTTCGCGGCGATCCTGGCAGAAGTCGATGTCGAAGTCCGGCATCGAAACGCGGTCCGGATTGAGGAAGCGCTCGAACAGCAGCGAGAAGCGCAGCGGATCGATATCGGTGATGGTGGTCGAATAGGCGACCAGCGATCCCGCGCCCGAGCCGCGTCCCGGCCCGACCGGAATACCTTGCGATTTGGCCCATTTGATGAAGTCGGCAACGATCAGGAAGTAGCCGGGGAACTTCATCCTTTCGATGATACCGAGCTCGAATTCGAGCCGTTCGCGATATTGCTCGACCGTGTAGCCCGGGGTCGGCCCGTGCGCCGCAAGCCGCTTCTCCAGCCCCTCTCGCGCCTGGCGGGCAAGCTCTGCGGCTTCCGCCTTCTCGGCGGCATCCTTGTCGGCTGCGTCTGCGCCGGTGAATCGCGGCAGGATCGGGCTGCGGTTCTTCGGATAATAGGAACAGCGCATGGCGATCTCGACCGTGTTGTCGATCGCTTCCGGCAGGTCGGAGAAAAGCCGCGCCATCTCCGCCTGGCCGCGCAGGAAATTGTCCGGCGAAAGCCGCCGGCGATTGTCCGCGGCGACTACCGATCCCTCGGCGATGGCGATCAGGGCATCATGCGCTTCATAATCCTCGCGCTTCGAGAAGAACGCCTCATTGGTGGCGACCAGCGGAAGGTCGTGAGTGTACGCCAGGTCGACCGTCGATTTTTCGAGCATGCGGTCGTAGCCGGCGACCCGCTCCAGCTCGACATAGAGCCTGTCGCCGAACAGGTCCTTGAGGAACAGCAGTCGCTGTTCGGCGAGGTCGCGCCGGTCCGCTTTCAGGGCGCTGCCGATCGGACCGCGCGGGCCTCCGGTCAGACAGATCAGCCCGTCGCTTTTGCCCTCAAGCGTGGCGCTCGTCAGGTGCACCGGCTCACCGGGCGGCGTCTCCAGATAAACCTTGCTGATCAGCCGCACCAGATTGGCATAGCCAGCCTCGCTGGCGGCGATCAGCACGACCGGCGACATCTCCGGCCCAAGTCGGCGGCGGTCGCGCTGACCGTCGCTCGCCTCTCCGGAAAAGGCGAGATCGACCTGGCAGCCGATGATCGGCTGGATGCCGTCCTTGACCGCCTTCTGAGCGAATTCAAGCGCGCCGAACAAATTGTTGGTGTCGGTAACCGCGATCGCCGGCGCCTCGTCCTTGACCGCATGGCCGACGATCGTGCCAAGCTGAAGCGCGCCTTCGAGCAGCGAATAGGCCGAGTGCACCCGCAAATGGATAAAGGTACGGGCCGGCGCTTCCGGCCGCGCGGCCTTCACGGCTGCTTCGCGCTGCAACGGGTCGCGTGGAAGTCGTTCATCCGCCATGTTTCTTCGTGCTGTCCCAAAGACTCAATCAGCTGAGATGTATTGTCCCGGACGGGGCCATGCCAGTCCAGCACAAATGACCCTCAGAACACAGCTTGCGACCCGGTACCGCCTCTTCTCAGGCGAACTCCATGATGACCGCATCGACTGCGAGACTATCCCCCGGCTTGGCATTGAGCTTTGCCACGGTGAGGTCGCGTTCGGCGCGCAGCACGTTTTCCATCTTCATGGCCTCGACCACGGCCAGCGTCTCGCCTGCCTTGACCTCCTGGCCCTCGGCGACCGCGACCGAGACGACGAGGCCAGGCATCGGGCACAGCAACATCTTCGAGGTGTCCGGCGGCAGTTTCTCGGGCATAAGCCTTTCAAGGTCGGCCGTGCGCGGCAGCATTGCTCGGGCAGTCACCGACATGCCTTTCCAAGCGACGTGCACACCGTTCAGCATCGGACGTATCTGGGCCGAAATCTTGTGGGCGCCGACCCTGCCCTGCCAGAGGGCGTCGCCCGGCCGCCAGTCGGAGGCAACGGTCAGCGGCTTGCCGCCGTCGATCGACAGATCGACCTCTATCGGAATGGAGACCATGCCGTCGACGATCTCGACCGGAAGATAGTCCGCGCCGATCTTCACCACCCAGTCGCGCTTGTGATGGCCGGAATGCGGCGCCAGCCGGCCGCTCAGGCGGTCGAGCCGGTCGCGGCGCAAAAGTTCGATCGCGGTAGCGACGGCGGCGAAAACGGCCCTCTCCTCGCCATCCGGCGCGACCGGCGAAAAACCGTCCGGATATTCCTCGGCGATGAAGCCGGTCGACAGCCGCCCCTCGCGCCAGCGCGGATGCTGCATCAGCGCCGAAAGGAATGGGATGTTGTGCTCGATGCCGTCGACGACGAAGCTGTCGAGCGCCTCCGACATGGCGTCGATCGCCTCCAGCCTTGTCGGCGCCCAGGTGCAGAGCTTCGCCACCATCGGGTCATAGAACATCGAGATTTCTGAGCCTTCGGTCACGCCGGTGTCGTTGCGGATGACGATGTCGCCGAACGTGCCCTCCTGCGGCGGCCTGTAGCGGGTCAGCCGGCCGATCGACGGCAGGAAGTTGCGGAAAGGATCCTCCGCGTAAAGACGGCTCTCCACCGCCCAGCCGTTGAGCTTCACGTCGCTCTGCTTGATCGCGAGCTTCTCGCCGGCGGCGACGCGGATCATCTGCTCGACCAGGTCGATGCCGGTGATCAGTTCGGTCACCGGGTGCTCGACCTGCAATCGCGTATTCATTTCAAGGAAATAGAAGTTCTTGTCCTTATCGACGATGAACTCGACCGTGCCGGCGCTCTGGTAGTCGACAGCCTTGGCCAGGGCTACGGCCTGTTCGCCCATCGCCTTCCTGGTCTTGGCATCGAGGAAGGGCGACGGGGCCTCCTCGACGACTTTCTGGTTGCGGCGCTGGATCGAGCATTCGCGCTCACCCAGATAAAGGGCGGTGCCGTGCGCGTCGGCCAGCACCTGGATCTCGATATGGCGGGGATCCACGACGAACTTCTCGATGAAGACGCGGTCGTCGCCGAAGGAGCTTTTCGCTTCCGAGCGCGCCCGGTCGAAGCCGTCGCGCACTTCCGCCTTGCTCCAGGCGATGCGCATGCCCTTGCCGCCGCCGCCGGCCGACGCCTTGATCATGACCGGATACCCAATCTCGCCGGCGATCTTTTCGGCGTGGTCGGCATCCTCGATGACGCCCAGCCATCCAGGCACGGTGGAGACCTTGGCCTCGCTGGCGAACTTCTTCGATTCGATCTTGTCGCCCATCGCCTTGATGGCTTTGGGCTTCGGCCCGATGAAGACGATGCCTTCCTTCTCTAGGGCCTCGCAGAAGGCGGCGCGTTCCGAAAGAAAACCATAGCCCGGATGTACGGCTTCTGCGCCGGTTTCCTTGCAGGCGGCGATAATCTTCTCCGGCAAGAGATAGCTCTGTGCGGCGGGCGGCGGGCCGATATGCACGGCCTCGTCGGCCATTTCGACATGCACGGCATCGCGATCGGCATCCGAATAGACCGCGACGGTCGCAATCCCCATCTTGCGCGCCGTCTTGATGACGCGACAGGCGATCTCGCCGCGATTGGCGATCAGGATCTTCTTGAACATTCGGATGTCGTTCCTCCGGCGAAGCGGTCCAGTTCTATGGATAATTCCGGCGCGCCTCAAGTGTCCGTAGGTCGGCTTCCCCTCGGTGACGATTGCAGAAACCGCGCCGAAAAACGTCGCAAGAGACATTGGCCGCCACCGCGGAACTCGCTAAGATTGCGCACAACACCAAAGGGATGGCAGGCTGGCATTCGCCACGGGCAGCCTGCCGTTAGCCAAAACTTACAGATCGTTTGGGAGGAATGCCTCATGAAAACGCGTGCCGCCGTTGCCGTTGCCGCCGGAAAGCCGCTGGAGATCATGGAGGTGGACCTCGAAGGCCCACGCGAGGGCGAGGTTCTGGTCGAGGTCAAGGCGACCGGCATCTGCCACACCGACGAGTTCACGCTGTCGGGCGCCGATCCCGAAGGCCTGTTCCCCGCCATCCTGGGCCATGAGGGCGCCGGCATCGTCGTCGATGTCGGCAAGGGCGTCACCTCGGTCAGGAAGGGCGACCATGTCATCCCGCTCTACACGCCCGAATGCCGCCAGTGCCCGTCCTGTCTGTCGCGCAAGACAAATCTGTGCACCGCCATTCGCGCCACACAGGGACAGGGCTTGATGCCCGACGGCACCTCGCGCTTCTCGCTCGGCGGCGAAAAACTCTTCCATTACATGGGCTGCTCGACCTTCTCCAACTTCACCGTGCTGCCCGAGATCGCGGTCGCCAAGGTCAATCCAGACGCGCCCTTCGACAAGATCTGCTACATCGGCTGCGGCGTGACCACCGGCATAGGCGCCGTCATCAACACTGCCAAGGTCGAGCAAGGGGCGACCGCGGTCGTCTTCGGTCTCGGCGGCATCGGCTTGAATGTCATCCAGGGGCTTCGCCTAGCCGGCGCCGACATGATCATCGGCGTCGATGTCAACAACGACAAGGAGGCCTGGGGCGAGAAGTTCGGCATGACGCATTTCGTCAATCCGAAGGAGATCGACGGCGACATCGTGCCTTACCTCGTCAACCTGACCAAGCGGGGCGCCGACCAGATCGGCGGCGCCGACTACACTTTCGACTGCACCGGCAACACCAAGGTGATGCGCCAGGCGCTGGAGGCGTCGCATCGCGGCTGGGGCAAGTCGGTCATCATCGGCGTCGCCGGCGCCGGCCAGGAGATTTCGACGCGCCCCTTCCAGCTGGTCACCGGCCGCACCTGGATGGGCACCGCCTTCGGCGGCGCGCGCGGCCGCACCGACGTGCCGCGGATCGTCGACTGGTACATGGAGAAAAAGATCCAGATCGATCCGATGATCACCCACACGCTCAAGCTCGAGGACATCAACAAGGGCTTCGACCTCATGCATGAGGGCAAGTCTATCCGGAGCGTCGTGGTTTACTGAGGAAGCCACCAGGCCGCAGGCCCAGAACGCCGGCGACCTCTGTGGTAAAACATGGGAGGAATGGAATGGCCGAGAAACTGCATCCGAAGATTGACAATGGCTTGCCAAAGGAAAGCGCATCCTTCTCCGGCGGCACGCTGGTCTGCCTGTGCACCAGCAAGCCGGTGAAGGTGAAGGTCAAGGGCCAGATCGCCCACGACCACGCCTGCGGCTGCACCAAATGCTGGAAACCGGAAGGCGCCATCTTCTCGGTCGTGGCCGTCGCCGGCACGGGCGACGTGACCGTCACCGAGAATGGCGACAAGCTGAAAGTGGTCGATCCCTCGGCGCTGATCCAGCGCCATGCCTGCACCGGCTGCGGCGTCCATATGCATGGCCCGGTCGAGCGCGACCATCCCTTCAAGGGCCTGTCCTTCATCCATCCCGAGCGCTTCGAGGAGGACGGCTGGTCGCCGCCGGGCTTTGCCGCCTTCGTCTCCTCGATCATCGAATCCGGCGTCGACCCGAGCCGCATGGATGGCATCCGCGCGCAGTTGAGGTCGATCGGGCTCGAACCCTATGACTGCCTCAGCCCGGGCCTGATGGACTATATCGCCACCTGGACGGCGAAGAAGTCGGGCGCGCTTCCGGCCTGACAAATCCTGCAATTTCTGCCATGGGGCTGGCCGACACGCCGGCCCCATATTCGTCTGGAAGCAACGATGCCTGCACCTGTTATCTACGTCGACGCCGACGCCTGCCCGGTCAAGGCCGAGGTCGAGAAGGTCGCCGAGCGCCATGGGGTCGTCGTCACCCATGTCTCCAATGGCGGGCTGCGCCCGTCGCGCGATCCAATGGTCCGCAACGTCGTCGTCTCCAAGGGTGCCGATGCCGCGGACGACTGGATCGTCGAGAACGCCAGGGCCAATGACATCGTTGTGACGGCCGACATTCCGCTTGCCGCGCGCACGGTAGCGCTCGGCGCGCACGTGCTCGGCCCCACCGGCCGGCCCTTCACGCCGGAGACCATAGGCATGGCGGTGGCGATGCGCGATCTGAAGCAGCATCTGCGCGAGACCGGCGAAAGCCGCGGCTTCAACGCCTCGTTCACACCGAAGGACAGGTCGCAGTTTCTTGGTGAGCTCGACCGCATCTTGCGACGCGCATTGAAATCCGCCACACCGAATTGATTGAGCACTTTTCGGAGGCTGTGCCTTGGCTGACGACGCATCCGTCAAATCACCGATGCACAGGCACTTGCAGTTCGCCATATCGGCGATCGTCGGCGTCGGCGCACTCGCGATCGCGCTCATCGTGCGAGCGCCGCTGGCCTATCTGATTGGCGCCAACGCCTTTTTTGCCGCCTATGTCGTTCTGGTCTTGCGGCTGATGCCGAAGCTGACTGGCCGCTACCTCAGCAAGAACGCGCGGTCAGCCGACCTGCCGTTGCGAATGATCTTCGCGGTCACACTCTTCGTCGTCGGCGTTGCCGTTGGTTCTCTGTTTCAGATCATCAACCAGAAGGGAGCCCATCCGATAGCGATTATCTTCGCGATGCTGTCGATCCCGCTCGGCTGGTTCACCATCCATGCCATGGCGTCGCTGCACTACGCTCATGTCTACTGGATGGACGGCGACGAGATAGACGCCGACACCAAGAACAAAATGCCTGTCGGCGGCCTCGAATTCCCCGGCGGGAAGCGGCCGGAAGGCTGGGACTTCCTCTATTTTTCCACCGTTATCGGCATGACCGCACAAACCGCCGACACCGGCATCACCACAACGCATCTACGTCGCATCGTCCTACTCCATTCGATCCTCTCCTTCTTTTTCAACGCCGTGATCCTCGCCGCCGCGGTCAATCTCGCAGTCAGTTTCGGTGGCCCGTAATAAATCCGTGATCGCATGAAACATTGCCTTGTGCGGCGACGTATTGATGGGAAGACAATGACCTGAGAAGCCGCCTGCCTGAGGCGGCCGGAGGCAAGATGGACACTGTTGCCAACAACCAATCCGCCGCCGAGGCGGACGGCAAGGACACCACCCTCATCTACCGGCAGTCGCGCTGGACGCGGCTGACCCATTGGATCTGGGCTTTGTCGCTGTTCTTCATGCTGCTTTCCGGCCTGCAGATCTTCAACGCGCGGCCGCAGCTCTATATCGGCAAGCAATCCGGCTTCGAGTTCAACAACACGATCCTCCAGATCGGAGCCGAAAACACCGCCAACGGTCCGCGCGGTTTCACTGAAATATTCGGCCATCGCTTCAACACTACCGGCGTGCTCGGCTGGTCAGGTCCGCCGGGACAGGAGACGCCGCGCGCCTTCCCGGCCTGGGCGACGATCCCGTCCTATTACGATCTCGGCACCGCCCGCGTCGTGCACTTCTTCTTCGCCTGGATCCTGACCACGACGCTGCTCGTCTGGCTGATCGCCGGCCTGATCAACGGCCATATCCGCCGTGATCTCGCCCCTCGCCTGTCGGATCTGCGCAAGCTGCCGCGCGACATCGTCGATCACGCCAAGCTGAAATTCCATCACACGCGCGAATACAACACGCTGCAGAAGATGGCCTATGGCGGTGTGCTGTTCGTGGCTCTGCCATTGATGATCGCGACCGGGCTCGCCATGTCGCCGAGCATGGATTCGGTGCTGCCGTGGCTCAACGAAATTCTTGGCGGCCGCCAGACGGCGCGCACCATTCATTTCACCGTCATGGTGCTGCTCGTCCTTTTCTTCGTCATCCACATCCTGATGATCCTGGCCGCCGGCCCGATCAACGAGCTGCGCTCGATCATCACCGGCTGGTACCGCACAGACCCGCCGGCGAAGCACGAGCAGCCAACCGAGAGGAGCGCCTGACATGGCGAAATTCCAGATCAGCCGCCGCAAGTTCCTTACTGCCGGCACCCTCGGCCTGTCCGGCATCGCACTCTCAGGCTGCGACGCCTTCGACAGCGGTCTCGGCATCGGCGGCGGCCTGCGCAGCTTCCTCGAAAATGCCAATGGCCTCACTTGGCGCGCGCAGCGCCTGCTTGCCGGCAGCGACGCGCTGGCGCCGGAATTCACCGAGGCCGATATCCGCCAGCCGCAGCGGCCGAACGGCGTCACCGCGCCGGACGACGACACTTACAAGGGCCTGCTCGCCAACAATTTCGCCGACTGGCGGCTGGAGGTGACAGGCCTTGTCGAGAAGCCGCTGTCGCTCACCCGCGAGCAGCTCCGGAACATGCCGAGCCGCACCCAGATCACCCGCCACGACTGTGTCGAAGGCTGGAGCTGCATCGCCAAATGGACCGGCACGCCGCTGTCGCTGGTGCTCGACCAGGCGGTGGTGAAACCGCAGGCGCGTTATGTGATGTTCCATTGCCTCGACACGATCGAGCAAAGCCTCTCCGGCAACATCAAATATTACGGCACCATCGACCTGATCGATGCCCGCCATCCACAGACCATTTTGGCCTACGGTCTCAACGGCAAGCCGCTGCCGGTCGAGAACGGCGCGCCGCTGCGGGTACGGGTCGAGCGCCAGCTCGGCTATAAGATGCCGAAATACATCTACAAAATCGAACTGGTCGACAGTTTCGCCAATGTCGGCGGCGGCCGCGGCGGCTACTGGGAGGATAATGGCTACGACTGGTATGGCGGGATTTGATGATCCCTCGCCTGCAGGCCGAGCACGATCTGCCGTCCGCCGAGCTTGATGCCGTCGAGGAGCGCCTGCATGACGACAATCGGCGGCTGACCGGCCGTGACGACGACCGTGCCCTCATCTTTGCCTTGCGGGATGGGCAAGGGAGCGTCGTCGGGATCGCCGCCGGTTATTCCTGGGCCGGCATTGCCGAGCTCACGCTGATGTGGGTCGACGAAACCTATCGAGGCCTTGGCCACGGCAGGAAGCTGCTCGATGCATTTGTCGCGGAGGCCACCGCGCGCGGCTCCCTGCGGATATGGGTTTCGACCCACGACTTCCAGGCACCTGGCCTGTACGAAAAGGCCGGTTTCGAGCGTATCGCCGAACTCACCGGATGGCCGGAAGGCCACGCCAACATCGTCCTTTGCAAGACAATTCAGAGAGCGCCTAAGCGACCTTATCCAGCAGCGGCTTCAGCGCCGGATGGATTTCCGGCGAAGCGTGCTTGATCAGCATCAGCAGCGCGCGCTCATTGTCGCGCAGCGGCCGCTGGCCGTCGCCGATGCACTCGGCCAGCCATTTGGCTTCATCGGCATCGATGGTCTCGGCGCGTCGGGCAAGCGCCTCCGCGGCCCGGTTCCTGGCTTCCCATTCGGCCTCGATATTGCCGGGAGAATGATAGGCTTCGAGGATCGCGGCGAACCCACCCGACGCCATCCGGCTGAAGAACCCGCCAAGCGCCGGGCCTGCCTCGTCGAGGAAGTTTTCGTGGCGCAGCGCCACCTCGCGCGTCGGCGGCTCGTAGCCGGCCGAGCACATGACATAGTTGGCGATCGCCTTGACGAAGAGTTCGTTCCAGGATGGATCATTCTCGGCGGCTGCGGTCCGATCGTTGATCCTGAACAGCACCTCTGCCTCGCCCTTGGTGACGGCGATGTTGCCGTCGCCGCCAAAGGCATGGAGGATGCGGCGCAGGAGATCGACCTCGGCCTTGGCGACCAGGCCCGGAACCAGTTCGCCGCCGATCATCAGCGGCCCCTTGCCGTCGATCACAGCATGCGCGACCTGCTCCAGCGCATAGACCGAAAGCTGGCCGGGCGAGGATTTCGCCTCCTCCAGCACATGCACCAGCAGCTCGAGTTCCGTGCGGCTGTCGACCATGCCGTCACGCGAGACGGTGCGGATCAGCCAGTCTGCATTCTGGTCCGAGATGTAGCCTTCCGGCTTTTCCTGGTGGACAATGTAGTCGGTCACCGCCTCGACAAAGAACGGTGTCCATTCGTCGCATTTGTCGCGCGCCGTCTGGTCGAGCGCGAACAGCGCCTCCGCCTCGCCCCGGGTCACCACGCCGTCGGCGAATACCTCGCGCCGCAGCATTGCCACATCCTCGGCTGTGATTCTGTTCTTCGAGGTCAGCCCCGCCACCGGAGCGCTCATGATCAATTCGCCCATCTGCCGTCCCTGCCCGTCGCCTTTTGCCGGCGTTATCCCGTCAGCTTTATCAGCGTTGTCTTGAGAAACCGGCAAATGGTGTGGTTAGCGAAGACTTGTGTCGGTGCCGCGCTTTAGATGTGTTGAGATTCAGGTCAGCTCGAGTCGAAAATGGTGGCTTTCGAGAACCGGAGCGGAGCGTACTTGCAGTGCGTAGGCACCCGAAGCGCAGGAAGCCTGCATTTGCAGACCGGCCTCAGCTGAATATCAACGCATCTAGAACATCAACGCATCTAGATGTCGCTGGGAGGTGACAAGGTGTCGCCGACGGGCTATGGATGGCGCGTCGGGGGCTCGGTTGTGAGTCCCACCTGTTTGCGGGAGAGAGCAGCGAAAGCTGTCGCCGAAGGGGAAATCGCCCGAAATCTCTCAGGCAAAAGAACCGTTGACGGGAAAGACAACTCTGGAAAGTCGGGGCCTGGCCCCGCGCCGAAGGTGTAAGCGCTGCCGACAGAGTTACGGGGCGCGAGTCTCTCAGGCTTCAGACAGAGGGGCACGAACTAGACCGCCAAAGGCGGTCGATTGCGTGCGACTCTGGAGAAGACATGACAGGCCAAGACACCAGGCACCTACCCCTTGAGGATTTGCATCAGGCCGCGGGCGCGCGCTTCGGCGCTTTCGCCGGCTGGTCGATGCCGCTCACCTATCCGCCCGGCGTGATGAAGGAGCACCTGCACACGCGCGAGCACGCCGGGCTATTCGACATCTCGCATATGAAGCTGTTCGAGGTCGACGGTCCGGGCGCCGCGGCCCTGTTGAACCGGGCCTGCCCGCTCGATGCCGTCACGCTGGACATCTCGCAGTCCAAATACACTTTTTTCCTCAACGAGGCGGCAGGCATTATCGACGACCTCATCGTCACGCGCCTGGGCCAAGACCGGTTCATGGT
Source organism: Mesorhizobium sp. (assembly GCA_004020875.1). Lineage (GTDB taxonomy): Bacteria > Pseudomonadota > Alphaproteobacteria > Rhizobiales > Rhizobiaceae > Mesorhizobium. Next base: position 118,814 of record SAPZ01000004.1, on the reverse strand, counting down.
CGTGGCCAATGCCGGCAACGCCATCGAGGACGAGAAGCATCTGCGCGCGCTCTCCGCCAATTTCGACGCCAGGGTCTCGCCGCTCGACCGCGTCTTCCTGGCGATTCAGGGTCCGGACGCCTGGGCAGCTTTGGCACGGGCCGGCATCGAGACCGGCTCGCTGCTCTTCATGCATGGCATCGAGCCGCGCCAGAACTGGTTCATGAGCCGATCCGGCTACACCGGCGAGGACGGTTTCGAGATCGGCCTGCCGGAGAAGGACGCGCGGGATTTGGTCGCCAAACTCCTGGAAGACGAGCGCGTGCAATGGATCGGCCTTGCCGCCCGCGACAGCCTGCGCCTCGAGGCCGGGCTCTGCCTGCATGGCCAGGACCTGACGCCCGGGATCGACCCGGCAAGCGCCGGCCTGATGTGGGCGATCCCCAAGGACGTGCGCGCCTCCGGCGCTTTCATCGGCGCCGACGCGTTGCGCTCGATCCTGGAGCGCGGGCCGTCGCAGAGGCGCGTCGGCCTGAAGCCCGATGGCCGCCAGCCGGTGCGCGCGGGCGCGACACTCGTCGATGCCGGCGGCAATCCGGCCGGCCACGTCACCTCGGGCGGTTTCGGCCCTTCGACCGGCCACCCGGTCGCCATGGGTTATGTCGACACCGCGCTGGCCAAGGCCGGCACGAAACTCTTCGCCGATGTCCGCGGGACGAAGATCCCGATCGACGTCACGTCCCTGCCCTTCACCCCACACCGCTACCGCAAAGGATGATTTCCAGATGGCAAAGACCTATTTCACTGCAGACCATGAATGGCTCCGCGTCGAAGGCGGCGTCGCCACTGTCGGCATCACCGACTATGCGCAGGAACAGCTCGGCGATCTCGTTTTCGTCGAGCTGCCGGAAATCGGCCGCAAGCTCGCCAAGGGCGATACCGCCGTCGTCGTCGAATCCGTGAAGGCGGCTTCGGACGTCTATGCGCCGGTCGACGGCGAGATCACGGAAGCCAACGGTTCACTGTCGGCCGACCCTTCGCTGGTCAATTCGGCGGCAACCGGCGACGGTTGGCTCTGGAAGATGAAGCTCTCCAACGAAGGCCAACTCGACAGCCTCATGGATGAGGCCGCCTACAAAGCCCATATCGGCTGACAACAGGATCTTGGAAATGACCGCAGCACCTATTCCTTTCTCGGCCCGCCATATCGGCCCCTCCGTCAACGACGTCAGGGCGATGCTCGCCGCCATCGGCGTTCCATCCGTCGAAACGCTGATCAGCCAGGCCGTGCCGAAGTCGATCCGCCTCGATCGGCCTCTCGACCTGCCTGCCCCGGCGAGCGAAGCCGAAGCGCTGGCTGAACTGTCGGCGATGATGGCGAAGAACACGGTGCTGAAGAGCTTCATCGGCGCCGGCTATCACGGCGTCTTCGTGCCGCCGGTCATCCAGCGCAACCTGTTCGAGAATCCGGCCTGGTACACGGCCTACACGCCCTATCAGGCCGAGATCAGCCAGGGCCGGCTGGAAATGCTGTTCAACTTCCAGACCCTGGTCACCGAGCTCACCGGCCTGCCGGTGGCATCGGCCTCGCTGCTCGATGAGGCCACCGCCGTCGCCGAAGCCGTCGGCATCGCGCTGCGCCATCATCGCGACAAGCGCACCAAGGTGGCGCTTGCCGGCACCCCGCATCCGCAGACGCTGGATGTCGTGCGCACCCGCGCCGAGCCGCTCGGCATCGAGGTCAATGGCGAGACGATCGACGACAACACCGCAGCCCTGCTCGTTTCCTGGCCGGACACGTTCGGCGTCTATGGCGACCACAAGGCGGCGATCGAGAAGGCCCGCGCTACCGGCGCGCTGGTCGTGTTCATCGCCGACCCGCTGGCACTCACGCTCACGGATGCGCCGGCCAGGCTCGGCGCCGATATCGCCGTCGGCCCGATGCAGCGCTTCGGCGTTCCGATGGGCTTCGGCGGTCCGCATGCCGCTTATTGCGCCGTTTCGGACAAGCTCACCCGTCTGATGCCCGGCCGCCTCGTCGGCCAGTCGACCGACACCAAGGGCCGCCCCGGCTACCGGCTGGCGCTGCAGACACGCGAGCAGCACATCCGCCGCGACAAGGCCACCTCCAACATCTGCACCGCGCAGGCGCTGCTGGCCAATATGGCCACGGCCTATGCGATCTGGCATGGCCCCGCCGGCCTCCAGGCGATTGCCGGTCGTATCCACGGCCTTGCCGACCGCCTCGCCTCAGGTCTCAAAGCCGCCGGCGTATCGGTGCTCGGCGCAAGCCGCTTCGACACCGTGACGGCCGAGGCGAAGGGCAAGGCCAGAGAGATCGCCGCCACCGCAGAGAAGACAGGCCGGCTGCTGCGCGTCATCGATGCGGACAAGATCAGCATCGCCTTCGACGAGACCTCGACGGAAGCCGATCTCGACGCGATCGCCGGGCTATTCGGCGCCAAGCCGGGCACGGAAGGGGGCTCGATGCCCGGCAAACCGCGCGGCAAGGATTTCCTGACGCAGCCGGTCTTCCACGAGAACCGCTCCGAGACCGACATGATGCGCTTCCTACGCCGGCTGGCCGACAGGGATCTCGCGCTCGACCGCGCCATGATCCCGCTCGGCTCCTGCACCATGAAGCTCAATGCCGCCGCCGAGATGATGCCGGTGAGCTGGCCGAGTGTCGCCAATCTGCACCCGTTTGCGCCGGCCGGCCATTCGCAAGGCTATCGTAAGATGGCCGGCGACCTGGAGGCCTGGCTGTCGGAGATCACCGGCTTCGACGCCGTGACCTTGCAGCCCAATGCCGGCAGCCAGGGCGAATATGCCGGCCTGCTCGCCATTCGCGGCTATCACCGCGCGCGCGGCGAAGGCCATCGCACCGTCTGCCTGATCCCGTCCTCCGCGCATGGCACCAATCCGGCAAGCGCCGCGATGGCCGGCATGAGAGTCGTCGTCGTGCGCTGCACCGAGGACGGCAACATCGATGTCGAGGACCTCAAGGCCAAGGCGGCCGAGCATTCGAAGGACCTCGCCGCGCTGATGTTCACCTACCCCTCGACGCATGGCGTCTACGAGGAAGGCGCGCGCGACCTCTGCACCATCGTCCATGAGCATGGCGGCCAAGTCTATTTCGACGGCGCCAACCTCAACGCGCTGGTCGGCCTCGCCCGTCCTGGCGATATCGGCGCCGACGTCTGCCACATGAACCTGCACAAGACCTTCTGCATTCCGCATGGCGGCGGCGGGCCCGGTGTCGGTCCGATCGGCGTCAAGGCCCATCTGAAGCCCTACTTGCCCGGCCACGTGACGGAAGGCACGACGCACGCCGTGGCGGCGGCGCCGTTCGGCAGCGCCTCCATCCTGCCGATCACCTGGATGTACATCCGCATGATGGGCGCTTCGGGACTCAAGCAGGCGACGGAAACGGCGATCGTTTCCGCCAACTACATCGCCACCCGGCTCGCGCCGCACTTCCCGCTCCTCTACAAGGGCAGGCACGATCGCATCGCCCATGAATGCATCCTCGACACCCGCGTGCTCAAGGAGAGCGCCGGGATCAGCGTCGACGATATCGCCAAGCGCCTGATCGACTACGGCTTCCACGCGCCGACCATGTCGTTCCCGGTCGCCGGCACGCTGATGGTCGAGCCAACCGAGTCCGAGCCCAAGCGCGAGCTCGACCGATTCTGCGAAGCGATGATCGCCATTGCCGGGGAGGCGGCGAAAGTGGCGAAGGGCGAGTGGCCATCCGACGACAATCCGCTGGTCAACGCCCCTCACACAGCGGCGGAAGCGCTCGCCGGTGATTGGAAGCATCCCTATTCCCGGCTGGAGGCGGCCTATCCCGCGGGCGACGTCGACCTGGCGGCGAAATACTGGCCGCCGGTCTCGCGGATCGACAACGTCGCCGGCGACCGCAACCTGGTCTGCTCCTGCCCGCCGCTGTCGGAATATCTCGGCGCCGCGGAGTAGCGTTTGCTCAAGTAGTTTTCAGGGCCGGCCCGGCATCGGGCCGGCCGTCTTGTTCTCGACTGAGGCGCCGACTGACGCGCCGCGTCGCTTGCGCCAATCAGCCCTTGTCGAGCAGCGCCAGATTGGCGTTGACCACCGTCTGGTCGGCCATGCCGGCCTTGGCTTCGAGCAGCAGCGCGCGCGCCTTTTTCTTGTTGCCGCGCAGGAGCTGCGAATAGCCCATATTGTTGACGATCTGCGGCTTGCGACCGGCCACCTTCAACAATTGCGCATACGCGCGGTCGGCGAAGTCGAAACGGCCGAGCTCGTCATAGGAAGCGGCGAGCCCCATCCAGGCTTCGGCATTGTCGGATTTGAGCTCGACCGCCTTGCGGAAATGCTGTTCGGCAAGGCCGAAATTCGCCTCGCGGAACTGCGCCTTGCCTTCGACGAGGTCGTTGGCGCTGATATCCTTGGCCACCGGCTGGATCGCCGTGGTCTTGGTCGCGTCGACGTTGTTGTTCGTCGTGCAGCCGGTGATCATCAAGACGGCTGCCAACGCCGCCGCCGCCCTGGGAAGTCTCTGACGCATGCCCCTGCCCCATCGCCCGATTTGCCGGGTCGTTCTTCAGGAAAAGACGATACAGAAGAGCGATTAAGCTTCGGTGCCGAAATGCAGCTAAATTTTGGTTGCCCGCCAAGGATGCGTTAACCACCCCACGGATTAGGTCAGGCCGAGTCGAAAACGGTGCCTTCCCGGAACATCCTCAGTGGTGGGTGGTCAGCTTCACGATGATCGGAATAATGGCGATCATCAGCACCACCGGCAGGATGCAGACCGTCACCGGCACCGACATCTTGGCCGGCAAGGCATGCGCCTTCTCCTCCGCCAGCGACATGCGCTTGTGCCGCATTTCGTCGGAGAAGACGCGCAGCGAGCCCGACAGGCTGGTGCCGAGTTCCTTGGATTGCTGCAGCAGCGTCGCGAAGGAGCGCACCTCGTCGAGGCTGAGACGGTCGGCGAGCGCCTTGAGCGCATCGTCCAGGCTGCGCCCGGCCCGCAGTTCAAGCGACACCAGGATCAGGTTCTGGCTGAGCGACGGATAGGTCCTGGAAAGCTCCCTTGAGACCCGCTCGATGCCGGCCTCCATACTCATGCCGGCATCGGAGCAGACGATCATCAGATCCATAAAATCGGGAAAGCCGTTGCGGTATTCGCGCATCTTCTCCCGAACTTTCTGCGTCAGCACCAGGCCCGGCAGGAAATAGCCGCCGGCGCCCGACAGGATGATGAAGGTCCAGCGGCTGGTCATGGTCGACCCGGCGCTTGCTGCCCAATGGTTGATCAGGAACGCGCCCAACGCCGCGCCGATCAGGGCGGCGAAGCGGATCAGGAAGAACATGCCGACGGCGCGCGGCTCCATATAGCCGGCCTGGATGAGCTTCATGCGTAGCCGCGCGACATTTTCCGGGTCGCTCTTGGCATAGAACTCCTGCGCCCGTTTCACCGCCTTCTCGCGCACGGCACTGGTGCTCTTCTTGGGCGCGGCTTCCACCTGCTCGGCCGGCTGCACCACCTCGACCTTCAGCCGGCGCTTTACCTCGCCGCGATCGCCCTTGGCGAGCACAAGCGGCCAGGCGACAGCGCCGCCGCCCAGCACCAGCAGCAGCACGGCAACCGGCATCAGCGACGTCGGCGCGAGCGAAGCGAGGAACCGGATGACGTCTTCCATTTCAGAACCTGAAATTCGACATCTTGAACATGATGGCGTTGCCGAGCAGCAGCCAGAGGATAGTTCCGCTCAGCATGTACCAGGTCTTCGGCTCGTCCCAGACATCCTGGTAGAATTGTGGCATCAGCACCATGATGGCCGTGAACAGAAGCACCGGCACCGCAGTCAGGATGTAGGCAGACATGCGCCCTTCGGTCGAAATGGCGCGCACCTTGCGGCGCAGCTTGCCGCGCTCGCGGATTGTCGCGGACAGACCGTCGAGGATCTCGCGCAAATTGCCGCCCGAACTGCTCTGGATCGACACCGCCGTGACGAACAGCGGCAGATCCTCGTGTCCCACCCGGTCGAACAGATTGTTCAACGCCGACACTAGGTCCGAGCCGTAGGTCACCTCGTCGGCGACGACGCCGAACTCCGTGCCGATCGGGTCGGCCATTTCGCGCGCAACCATGGCAATCGCCACCGGCACCGGATGGCCGGCCTTGAGGCCGCGTGTAATCAGTTCCAGTGCCTCGGGCAATTGTATCCCGAACCGCTTGTGCCGGCGCTTGCGCATGAAGCGCATCGCCATCACCGGCAGCACCGGCAGCAGTATGAGAAGCAGAACCAGGCCGAATAGAACCGGCAAGCCCTTCCAGATCGTGAGAAGCGCCAGCGCGAAAGCGATCCCGGATGTGATCATCAGGAACTTCGGCAACGGCGTGGTCATGCCGGACTGCGTGCGCAGGGCGCGGAAACGGTCGAGGGAAAAGACGGAGCTGCGGCCGTCGATGCCGCGCTCCTTGCGCAGTTGGATCAGCACCTGCTCCTGGCTGATCTTGTTCTCGGCGAGCTTCATGCGGCGGTTGATCGCCTTGCGCTTGTCGCTGCGCCCGGCATAGAGCAGGTAAAGGCCCTCGGCGATCATGATGCCGGTGAGTGCCGCCGCGGCGTACACGACATAGATCGGGCTGAATCCCTCGAACACCGGCCTAGTCCTGCGGCCGGCCGGGCTCGAAGTACTTGCCCGGGAATTCGATGCCCATGTTGCGCAGGTCCTCGAGGAAGCGCGGGCGGATGCCGGTCGCCTCGAAGTGGCCGAGGATCTTGCCGTCCGCCTCCATGCCGGTGCGCACGAAGCGGAATATCTCCTGCATCTGGATGACATCACCTTCCATGCCGGTCACCTCGGCGACGCTGGTCACCTTGCGCTTGCCGTCGGAAAGGCGCGTCAGCTGAACGATGATGTCGAGCGCGCTGGCGATCTGGCTGCGGATCGACTGCACCGTCATCGGCATGCCGGTCATGCCGAGCATCTGTTCCAGGCGCGAGATGGCGTCGCGCGGTGTGTTGGCGTGGATGGTGGCCATCGAGCCCTCATGGCCGGTGTTCATCGCCTGCAGCATGTCGAAGGCTTCTTCGCCGCGGCACTCGCCGAGGATGACGCGGTCGGGACGCATGCGCAGCGCGTTCTTGACCAGGTCGCGCTGCTTCAGTTCGCCATGGCCCTCGATGTTGGCCGGGCGCGTCTCCATGCGCGCCACATGCGGCTGCTGCAATTGCAGCTCGGCCGCATCTTCGATGGTGATCAGGCGCTCGTCTTCCGGGATGAAGGCAGACAAAGCGTTGAGCATCGTCGTCTTGCCCGTGCCGGTGCCTCCGGAGATGATCGTGGTCTTGCGGGCGTGCACAGCCGCAGCCAGCACCTCGGCCATGTTCTGGGTGATGGCGCCGAACTCGACCAGCTTGTGCAGGCCGAGCTTGTTCTTGGAGAATTTGCGGATTGACACCAGCGGACCGTCGACGCCGACCGGGCGGATCGCCGCGTTGAAGCGCGAGCCGTCCAGCATGCGAGCGTCGACCATCGGCTGCGATTCATCGACGCGGCGGCCGACCGCCGCGACGATTTTATTAATGATTCGAAGCAGATGCGCTTCATCCTTGAACGGGATGTGGACCTGCTGCAGCTTGCCGCGCTTTTCGACGAAGCAGTTCTGGTGGCCGTTGATCAGGATGTCGTTGATCTCGGGGTCCTTGAGCAACGGCTCGAGCGGGCCGAGGCCAACCATCTCGTCGACGATGTCGTCGACCAGCGCATCGAGCTCGGCGATGTTGATCGCCATCCGCTCCTCGCGCGTCTTTTCCGAGACGAATTCATGCACCTGCCTGCGCATTTCATCCTTGGGCAGCCGCTCGAGCGCCACGAGGTTGATCTCCTCGAGCAGCATGCGGTGGATGCGCACACGCGCATCGAGCACCTTGTTGGCGCTTTTTGCGGGCGCAGCCTCCGGCTTCGGCGGCGCCGGCTTGCGGGTCGTCGGGATGATCACCGCATTGTGCACCACAGGCGCGGGCTCCGGCGCCCGCTGCGGACGAGTGTCGCGGTTCTGCAGGTTGGAAAAGCGAGTGGTCATCCGGCCTTCCTCTTGAGCAGGCCCTTGCCGAGGCCGAACAGCGATTTCGACTTGACCGTGGTCTGGACGGCCTCCTCCGGCAGGATGATCTTCTTGAGGTCGTTGACGACATTGGCGTTGGGGTCGATGGCGTGCAGCGGCACGCCGCGGTCGACGGCCTCGCGCACCAGCCGGTAGTTGTTGGAGATGCCGCCAACGAAATGCTCGCCGAGTATCTCCTGGACGTCGGCCTGCTTGATGCCGCTGTCGAACATCTTCTGCTCGAAGCGGTTGACGATGACGTTGGGCTTCACTTCCTTGCCGGCGGTCTCATAGACGGCCTGGATGAGACGCTGCGTGTGGCGCAGGCAAGGCACCGTCATCTCGGCGACGATGTAGAGCTTGTTGGAACCCAAGAGCACTGTTTCGGTCCAGGGGAACCAGGTGCGCGGCATGTCGATTACGACATTGTCGAAATAAGCCGCCACGAGGTCGAGCATGCGAACCACCACATCGGTCTTGAACGAGCGCATGTCCGAGGGACGCGTCGGCGCCGCGAGCACGCACAGGCCGCTCGCGTGCTTCGACAACATCACATCGAGCAGTTGCCGGTCGAGGCGCTCCGGCTGGTTCTCGATTTCCGTGATGTCGAAGCGCGGTTCGAGGTCGAGATATTCGGCGCAGGCGCCCTGCTGGAAATTCAGGTCGACCACGCAAGTCGAGGCGCCGCGCGTCACCGAATGATGGAGTTGGAAAGCTGTCTGCAGGGCGAGCGTGGTGGTGCCGACGCCGCCGGCGGCCGGCATGAAGGTATAGATGTGCGATTCGGTGTTCTCTTCCCGTCCCGGCCCCTGCAACGCCCGGATGACCGAGCGCACCAGGTCTGCCGTGGTGATCGGCTTGACCAGGAAATCGGCGACCTTGAGCTGCACCAGGATGCGCACCGCCGCCGCGTTGAATTCCTGGGTGACGACGACCACGGGAACGCTGCCCTCCAGCCGGCGCATCACGCGCTGCAGCGACTCGATCTCCTCGAGCTTGGCTGCGTCCATATCGACGATGACGGTGCCGAAATCGGTCTCGAGGGCCTCGCCGCGCAGCTCGTTGATGCTCTTTTCCACCGTCAGGAGCTCGATGACCTCGGACGTCGCAAAAGCTGTGCGCGTGTCCTGCACAAACGCCCTGTCCGTCGAAACAAGCAGGATCTTCTTGGTCTTGGTGCCAGATGCCATCGTCGTTGGCCGATCAATTCGATGTCGTTGATGATGATGTCGTCGTCGTCGGTCCCGAGCCGGCTTTCGCGCCGACGGCGGCAGTCTCCGAGCCAGGACGCTGGGCCGGCACCAGAAGCCTGGTGTTCTGGACGCCGTATTTCCATGGGTCGACCATCTGCATGACGGTGTTGGATGCCTGAGCATTACCGACGCCCGGCGTCACCCCTTCAGTGCGCACATAGTCATCGCTGGTGCAGCCGCAGGCCAGCGCCGGCAGCAACAAAGCAGTCCAAAGGGAGATGCGCATGGCCTTAGTCCTTGGGGAGATCGAGGAAATGGCCGGACGTGGTGGCGGCCACCGGGCGGATGGCGCTGCCGTCGGCCAGCGCCACCGGACGTTTCGGCGCCGAGGCGTCCACCTCATCGGTGTTGTTCAGGAAATAGTCGGCAGTGCTTGCCGGTCGGGTACCGTCGGTCGGCTCGACCATCTTCTTCGAGGGATCGACCGGCTTGACCAGGTACGGCGTGACGATGATGACCAGATCGGTCTCGCGCCGCTGATAGGATTTCGAGGAGAACAGCGGACCGAGCACCGGCAGCTTGCCGATCCCCGGCACCCGCGATGTCGTGATGTCGTTCTGCGACTGCAGAAGGCCGGCAATCATGAAGCTCTGGCCGTTCTTGAGATCGACCGATGTCCTGGCGCGGCGCACGATGAAAGCCGGAATGGAAATGCCGCTGCTGACCTGGATGGAAGCAGACGGGTCGATCGACGACACTTCCGGCGCGATATCGAGGCTCACCAGGCCGTCCTTGAGCACCGTCGGCGTGAAATCCAGGCCGACGCCGTATTTCTTGTAGGTGACACTGATCTTGCCGTTGTCTTCCGAAACCGGAATCGGAAACTCGCCGCCGGCGAGGAAGCTCGCCGTCTGGCCCGAACGGGCAATCAGGTTCGGTTCCGCGAGCCGCCGCGCCAGGCCGCGTTCCTCCAGCGCCTTGATGGCGATATCGATTGACAAGCCGTTCGACAGCAGGCTGCCGATGATCTCACCGGTGCCTGCGCCAGTTACGCTCCCCCCATCCGGATTCAGCACGACTTTGCGGTTGCCGATGCCATAGGCGAAATTGGCAGAGTATTTGGCACCGAGGTCCTGACCGGCCTGGCGGTTGATCTCGACGAAGCGGACGTTGAGCTGCACCTGTTGCGACGACGAGATGTTGACCGAATTGATAACTTCTTCGTTGCCGGAAAAGCGCGACGCGATCTTGCTCGCCTTGTCAGCTGCGACGGCATCGTCGGCCTCGCCCGACAACACGACACGGCCGTTTGCCGAACCGACCTTGATCTTGGCATCCGGCACGCTGGCGCGGATGGTGCTGGCCAACTGGTCGGTGTCCAGCGTCACCTCGATGTCGATGGTACCGACAAGCTGCTTGTTCTGGTCGAACAGGGCAATGCCAGTTGTCCCGAGATTGTTGCCCAGCACATAGAAGGACTTGTCGGTCAGCGGATTGACGTTGGCGATCTCCGGATCGCCGATGACGATCTGGTAGAAGGCCGCGCTCGTCATGATCGTCTTCGGCTTGCCCTTGGCGACCTTGATCGAGGCATTCTTGTTCGCCGAGACATAGACGACGTCATTGCCCGCCCTTGCCGGCGCGGCGAAGCCGAACATAGCCAGCGACGCCGCCAACGCGATCACGCCAGGAAGGCGCCATCCGCCGGCCGTCCGAAATGCATCAAACCCGAACATGTTGTCCCCGTCCCGCCGGTCCCCACCGGCTATTGCTGCAGTTCCTGCGGTGGTTCCCGTGACGGAACCTTGTATTCTTCGACCTTCTCGCCGCGCGTCACGATCACCGTCTTGAATTTCGGCTCGTCGGATCCCTTCGTCGCGGCGCTGACAAGCGAGGCGGCGCTCGCCTGTGCCTTTGCGGCGGCCGAACCGCCGAAGGACGAGATGGTCGTAAGCTCGCCATTGCCGGTGGTTGCGTCGGCGGCGGACCGCAGCGACAACGACAGCGTGCCGACGGTGCGGGCCAACGCCACCTTCTGCGCCCCTTCGTCGGTGACTTCGAGGGTCACGGAATTGGCGACCTGCGGCGCGGTCTTGCGCTCGTCGGCGCCTTGCCCGACCGAAAGCACCTTGGCATCGGAGACGACGACCTCGGACGTCACCGTCGAGCCGGCCGCCCCTTGAGCATTCTTGGATACTTCCTGGATGTCTCCCGCGTCGCGCGTCAGGACGACGTCGACCCGGTCTCCCGGCGTGACGAAGCCGCCGACACCGGCAATTTCGTCGGTGCGGATGGTGACGGCCCGCATCCCGGGCGACAGCATGTTGGAAAGCGTGGCGCGACCATTCGGTCCCGACAGCTTGGTGAGCAGCACCGGTTCATTGACCTCGATCGGCGACAGCACGACACGGCTGCCATCGGCAAGCAGCTTGTCGATCGTCGGGAAAGCGCCTTGCGGCAACGAATCCTGCGGCCACGGAATCTCGGCCAGTTGTGGCCGTCCGAGCTCCATTCCGTATCGCAGTGGCGCTTGAGCCACCACGATGGTCTTGAACTCGACTTTGGGCTGCTGCGGAGCTTCGACCGTGACCACCTTGACCTCGGACTGAGCCTTTGCCTGGCTCTTGACCCAGAAGTCCGCCGCAAAGATCGAGATCGCGCCGAAGACGGCTGCGATACCGATCATGGTTATGGCTCTGCCCCGCACAACGAAACCCCTGACGCCCGTGGTCTTTTGTTAGTTGGACCCCACGCTTAGGCGTTAATGTTAAAGAATCGGGAATCCGGCGACCCGCCGATCGCCCTATTTCACCCGGCTTGGTTATCGAATGGTTTTGGAATAAGAGACAGTTTGAACCCTGAACGGAACAGGAACTCGTTCGCCCGCCAAAAGCGTGGCAGTATCGAGACGTGATTCGCATTACCGGACGCTAGGCCAGCATGGACGACAGCAACGATCTCTTCGGCAAGATGGAAAAGCCCGCACAGCCGGTGCGTGCGCCCTCGCGTCCCGCCGATCCGCTCGTGCAGGCCGCGAAGCGCTCGACCGCCGCTCGCGACGGCAGCGAGAGCTATAGCGCCGCCGATATCGAGGTGCTGGAAGGTCTCGAGCCGGTGCGACGCCGTCCGGGCATGTATATCGGCGGTACCGACGACAAGGCGATGCATCACCTGTTCGCCGAGGTTATCGACAATTCGATGGACGAAGCCGTGGCCGGCCACGCCACCTTCATCGATGTCGAGCTTTCCGCCGACGGCTTCCTGACCGTCACCGACAATGGCCGCGGCATCCCGGTCGATCCGCATCCAAAATTCAAGAAGCCGGCGCTCGAAGTCATCATGACGACCCTGCATTCGGGCGGCAAGTTCGACTCCAAGGTCTATGAGACCTCGGGCGGCCTGCACGGTGTCGGTGTTTCGGTGGTCAATGCGCTGTCCGACCATCTCGAGGTCGAGGTCGCGCGCGGCCGCCAGCTCTACCGACAGCGTTTTTCCCGCGGCGTCCCGGTCAGTGGCCTCGAGCATCTGGGCGAAGTTCACAACCGCCGCGGCACGAGGACACGCTTCCACCCCGACGAGCAGATCTTCGGCAAGGGTGCTGCCTTCGAGCCGGCTCGGCTTTATCGCATGGCGCGCTCGAAGGCCTATCTGTTCGGCGGCGTCGAGATCCGCTGGACCTGCGATCCGTCGCTGATCAAGGAGAAGGACCAGACGCCGGCCAAGGCCGAGTTTCATTTCCCCGGCGGCCTGAAGGACTATCTCAAGGCGACGCTAGGCGACGAGTTCCAGGTCACGCGCGAGGTTTTTGCCGGCAAGAGCGACAAGCAGGGTGGCCACGGTTCGCTGGAATGGGCGGTGACCTGGTTCGGCGGCGACGGGTTCCTCAACTCCTACTGCAACACCATCCCGACCCCCGAAGGCGGCACGCATGAGGCCGGTTTCCGCAACGTGCTGGCGCGCGGACTGCGCGCCTATGCCGACCTGATCGGCAACAAGCGCGCCTCGATCATCACCACCGAGGACGTGATGATCTCAGCCGCCGGCATGCTGTCGGTGTTCATCCGCGAGCCGGAATTCGTCGGCCAGACCAAGGACAGGCTGGCGACCATCGAGGCAATGCGCCTCGTTGAAAACGCCATCCGCGATCCGTTCGACCATTGGCTCGCCGACAATCCGCAGGAAGCCTCGAAGCTTCTCGAATGGGTCATCGCGCGCGCCGACGAGCGCGTGCGCCGCCGCCAGGAAAAGGAAGTCTCGCGCAAAAGTGCTGTGCGCAAGCTGCGCCTTCCGGGCAAGCTCGCCGACTGCACGCAGAATGCGGCGGCCGGCGCCGAAATCTTCATCGTCGAAGGCGACTCGGCCGGCGGCTCGGCCAAGCAGGCGCGCGACCGCGCCAGCCAGGCGGTGCTGCCGCTGCGCGGCAAGATCCTCAACGTCGCGAGCGCCGGCAACGACAAGCTCGCCGCCAACCAGCAGATCTCCGATCTCATCCAGGCGCTCGGCTGCGGCACGCGCTCGAAATACCGCGACGAGGACCTGCGCTACGACCGCGTGATCATCATGACCGACGCCGACGTCGACGGCGCGCATATCGCTTCCCTGTTGATCACCTTCTTCTTTCAGGAGATGCCGAACCTGATCCGCGGCGGCCATCTCTACATGGCCGTGCCGCCGCTCTATTCGATCCGGCAGGGCGGCAAGGTCGGCTACGCCCGCGACGACGCGCACAAGGACGAACTGCTGCGCACCGAATTCACCGGACGCGGCAAGGTCGAGATCGGCCGCTTCAAGGGCCTTGGCGAGATGATGGCCTCGCAGCTCAAGGAGACTACGATGGATCCGAAGAAGCGCACGCTTCTGCGGGTCGACGTGATCGACGCCGAGCAGGCCACCAAGGATGCCGTCGACGCGCTGATGGGCACCAAGCCCGAAGCGCGTTTCCGCTTCATCCAGGAGCGCGCCGAATTCGCCGAGACGGACGTGCTGGATATCTGATCGCGGAAGGGTCCATAGAGACTCCTGTACGGAGACGAATGTGACCTGGACGCGTCTGAAAGAGCTTGTCGAGATACCGTTAAGCAGTCTGACGCAGCCGACCCGTTCGGACTGGATCTTTGCCCTGCGCACGGTTTCGGCCGGGCTGATTGCGCTGCTTGTTGCCTACGCCTTGAAGCTCGACCATCCGCAATGGGCGATGATGACGGTGTTCATCGTCGCCCAGCCGGTGGCAGGAATGGTGCTGGCGAAGGGCTTCTACCGGCTGCTCGGCACGCTGGCCGGCGGCTTGGCCGCGATCGGCATAACATCCCTGTCCGGCACCAATCCCTGGCTGCTGGTCGCTGTCCTGGCGCTCTGGATCGGCATCTGCACGCTCGTATCCTCGCTGTTGCGGAACCCCGAGGCCTATGGCGCAGCTCTTGCCGGCTACACGGCGATGATCATCAGCCTGCCGGCGCTCGGCCAACCGATCGTCGTTGTTGACCTCGCCATCGCGCGCTGTGCCGAGATCGTGCTTGGCATCCTATGCGCCGGTGTGACGAGCCGGCTGATCCTGCCTAAGCTCGCGGCCGACGCCATCATTTCCAGGCTGAAGCGCAGCATCCTCGACCTCGCGGAATATGCTGGGGGCGCCTTTTCCGGCGGCGATCCGGCAAGCCTTGCCGCGCTCCAGCGCAAGCTGATCACCGACGCCCAGACGCTCGCTGAAATGCGCACCTATGCGCGCCTGGAGGCGCCGAGCTTCGCCCCCCGCGCCCACCCGGTGCGGCGCACCATCGGTCAGCTTCTGTGGGCGCTGTCGGCGGCGCGCACGCTGCACAGCCACCGCGCGCCGAAGAATGCGGCGCTCCTCCCCATGCGACGCGACCTGAAGGCCTTTGTCGGCGAGTTGGCGGCGACACCCGGCGCGCTCGACGACACGGGCCCCTGGGTAGCGCGGCTCGACGCGATCGCGAGCAAGGCCAGAGAGGTGCCGGCCCTCCCCGACGATGCCGGTACAAACGCTGGCGCCGAGGACAAGGTGGGCACCATAACTCGCCTCACCATTGCCGGCGATTTTGCCGAAGCGCTGAAGCAGGTATTGGACGGCCTGGACGCGCTTCGCTTGCCTGTCTCCCGGAAATCGAATGAGCGAAGCCAACCGGCCCTGGTCGTCCACCGCGACTACCAGGCCGCGTGGCGCAACGCCGTGCGCGCCGCGCTCGCGACGCTGCTCGTCGCGGTCTTCTGGCTGACGACCAAATGGTCGGAAGCCGCCGGCACCGTCATCCTCGTCGCGGTGGTCTCCAGCCTGTTCGCGACGCGCCCCGATCCCGTGCAGTCGGCCTGGGGTTTCTTCACCGGCACTCTGATCGCGCTGCCTTTTGCGTTCCTGGTGGGCCAGATCGCGCTGCCGGCGCTGCCGGGCTTCGGCTGGTTCACGCTCTTCGTCGTGCCGATCCTGGTGCCCGCGGCACTCGGCATGGCCAATCCACGCCATGTCGGCGTCGCCACCGCTTTCGCCATCAACTTCCTCGCCTTCCTCAGCCCGCATCAGCAGATGACCTATGATCCCGGGCCGTTCCTCGCCGGCTCGGCCTCGATCCTGGTCGGCATCCTGATCGCCATCGGCGTCTTCATCGTCGTGCTGCCCGCTGACCCTTGGGTCACCGTGGAGCGTATCTCGCAGGCGATGCGCGAGGATCTGGCGCGGCTTTGCCTGCATGAGCGAATAGCTCGGCGTTCGGCATTCGAAAGCCTCGCCTATGACCGGATCAACCAGCTGATGCCGCAGGTGCAGCGAACGGGCCGCAGGGGCGACCCCATTCTTGGCGGCAGCATCGCCGCCGTCACCGTCGGGCTGGAGGTGCTACGGCTGCGCCATGCGCAACTGAACTCCGCCGTGCCGCGCGAGACAGTCGAATCCATCGGCAATTTTCTGCGCGGCCTGGCGCGCGAATTGTTGTTCCGGCGGCCGGGCGAGCCGCAGACCGCGACCATCGCTGTGGCAAGGCAATATGCGGCCAGCATCGGCGAACGCAGCGAGCGGCTCGAAATGCTGCGGATCGCCGCCTCGCTGCGCATCATTGCCGCGGCGATGGAAGACTATCCGGATTTCTTTGCAAGGGGCCGCGCTTGAACAATTCGGGGAGTATCGCATTCAAGTCGGACCGGTTTGGAAATGGTTCCTTGTTGGATTGGTAGACGCTTTTTAGGTTGGACAGATGGCGCTCAAACGGATGGACAACGTGGGGATCGTCGTCGAAGATCTCGACGGGACAATTGATTTCTTTCGCGAGCTCGGCCTTGAACTCGAAGGGCGGGCCACGATCGAAGGAGAATGGGCTGGACGTGTCACCGGACTGGGCGACCAGCATGTCGAGATTGCCATGATGCGCACGCCGGACGGCCATAGCCGGCTGGAACTGTCCCGCTTCCTCAGGCCACCCGTCGTGGCGGATCACCGCAAATCCCCGGTGAACGCCCTCGGCTACCTCCGCGTCATGTTCGCGGTGGACGACATCGACGACACGCTGGAGAGGCTCCGCAAGCACGGTGCCGAGCTCGTTGGCGAGGTGGTCCGCTATAAGGACGTGTACCGGCTCTGCTACATCCGTGGGCCCGAAGGGCTTCTCATCGGACTTGCCCAGGAACTCAGCTAAGACCTGATATGCGCTAAAGCATGTCTCCCGAAAGTGGGAACCGGTTTCGGGAAAGACATCCATAAAATCAGAAGCCTAATGCGCATCGAGCGAATCTGAAAGATCGCGACGCGCTTTAGGCCGCGGCAATCGCCAGCGCGTGCCCGCGCGCGTTTTCGCGTAGCGCGTCGAGATGGATCGACTTCACCAGCCCGGCGAGATCGCCCTCGGCCGATTGGCCGCCCAGTTCCTTCAGCATCAGCCAGCTCACTTCTTGCACGCCGGCGACACGCCGGCCGTTGGCGACCTCGCGCCAGACTTTCAGCGCGCGCAGGATGATGCCATGCGTCGCCGGCGGAAGTCCGGCGCTGCGGAACAGCGCCTGCAGCGCCACGTCGTGCCCGCCGGCGAGAAGCGCCGTAACCCGCTGCTCGGACTGTCGGGCAAGCGCTACCAGCGTCGAACCGAAGAAGTCGACCTTGCCGTGGGCGATGGTGCGGATGATGAAGCTGGCTGTGAGGTCGCCGCGCAGCCGCAGATGCTCGATCAGCGCGGCATGCTCTTCCATGCGCGTTCCCTCGATCAGCGTCACCGAAGCCTTCACGCAGGCATCTCGCATCAGGCGATCGGCGCGCGCCGCACCCATCATCGCCAGAACCAGCGGCGATCCTTTCAGGGTCTCGCCAAGCTTGACCAGCAGCATATGCCGGCAGTCGGCCGGCAGCCGCCGATCGGCGATCAGCGCCTCGCGCACCAGCGGCATGTGGCCGTGCCGCTCGGCCATGCGGCGGAAGCTGAGCGAAGCAATCTCGGCGCCGCTGTTGCCGATCAGCACGGCGCAGGCCTCCGGCTCGCCGATCTCGGCGATTGCCGCCGCCAGCGACATCGAGACGACCGGACGGTTGGCGATCAGCGTCTGCGTCGCCTTCTGGCCGCAGGCGACACGCTCGACCAGATCGGCATCGGTAAGCAGCGGCGAACGCGCCAATACCAGCGCCGCCACTTCCGGCTGGTCGGCGGCCAGTGCGCTGATCACCTGCGGCGGCGCGTGATGGCTCATCGACAGCGCCTCGGCGAGCGCCAGGCGCACCTTGGCGGAGGCGTCGTCCAGAAGCAGCGTCAGCGCCGCCTCGGCGGCGCAGCGGTCCTCGAACGGCAGATCGGAATTGATATAGGCACGCGCCAGCGCGCTCGCGGCGGCGGCGCGCTCGGAAACCCTTGCCGTATCAATCCATTTTAGAAAGTGCGAAACAACCATGCCGACCAGCTACGCCCTTGCCGGAATGTCCCCGGCCCCTTTGTGAACGGTAGGCTGGAAATGGTTTACGAACGGTTCACCATATTTTTTAACCGGCTTGATGGAGGCGCAGCCAACGCCTATCAAGCGGTGGAATCGCGGGAGATCGATCATGGCCGGACTTTATCTGGAAGAGTTTGCCGTCGGCCACGTCTTCCACCACACGCTTCGCAAGACCGTGACCGAGAGCGACAACATGCTGTTTTCGGTGATGACACTCAACCCGCAGCCTTTGCACATCGATTTCGACTTCGCCGCGAAAACCGAATGGGGCAAGCCGTTGGTCAACTCCCTGTTCACGCTCGGCCTGATGATCGGTATTTCGGTGAACGACATCACGGTCGGCACAACGGTCGCCAATCTCGGCATGAAGGAAACGATGTTCCCGCACCCCGTCTTCCACGGCGACACCATCCGGGTGGAGACGACGGTCGTCTCCGTGCGCGACTCCAAGTCCAAACCCGATCGCGGCATCGTCGAGTTCGAGCACCGTGCCTACAATCAGAACGACGTTCTTGTCGCCAAATGCACCAGGCAGGCGATGATGCTGAAGAAGGCTGGCTGATGATGCGCTCGTTGCTGTTCGTGCCCGGCGATTCCGAGCGCAAGCTGGAAAAGGGATTCGGGGCCGGCGCCGACGTGGTCATCGTCGATCTCGAGGATTCCGTCGCCGGCACGAACAAGGTTGCGGCGCGCGCGACCGCGGCCGGCTTCATCTCGAACCGAAGGCGCCGGGCAGGTCCCGCTGTCTATGTGCGGGTCAACGACCTGTCCACTGGCCTCACCGACGACGACCTCGCGGCCCTCGTGCCCGCAAAGCCCGACGGCATCATGCTGCCCAAGTCGAACAACGGGCAGGACGTCCAGCAGCTGGCGGCGAAGCTGAGGGTGCTTGAAGCCGAAAACGGGTTGCCGGATGGCGCCACAAGAATCCTGCCGATCATCACCGAAACCGCCGCAGGCGTGCTGGCGGCGGCAAGCTATACCGGAGCAAGCGCGAGGCTCGCCGGCCTGACCTGGGGCGCGGAGGATTTGTCGGCGGCGATCGGCGCGCGGACAGCCCGCGACGAGAACGGCCGCTATACCGACGTGTTTCGCCTGGCGCGCAGCATGACCATCCTGGCGGCGGGAGCGGCCGAAGTTGCTGCTATCGACACCGTCTTTCCCGATTTCCGTGACATGGCCGCCTTCGAGAAAGAGTGCCGCGAGGCCGAGCGCGACGGCTTCACCGGCAAGATGGCGATCCATCCGGCGCAGGTGCCGGTCATCAACGCCGCCTTCACGCCGTCCGACCAAGCGGTCGAGCGAGCTCAGGCAATCGTGGACGCCTTCGCGGCGGCGGGAAACCCGGGCGTCGTCGGCATCGACGGAAAAATGTATGACAGGCCGCATCTGCGGCTGGCCGAGCGCTTGCTGGCCCGCGCCAAGGCTGCGGTCAGGCCTGCGTGATCCCACTACCAAACCGACGGGATCAGCTTGTGGCGAACGCGAGCGACGCCACTCCAATGCCGCCTTCGGCGTTGGCGCCTCGAAGCAGGGCCAACCGCTCGCGCCACCCGTAGATCACTCACCCCGCCCAAGGGCCGGCATAGTCGGCATAAAGCTTTGCCGGATCAGGCCGCGGCCGCTCCGGCGCCGGCCCTTGATAGGAACCGATATGGACGAAGCCGACGACGCGCTCCTGCGGCGAGAGCCCGAGGATCGCCCTGCCCTCCGGCACGTCGGAGTACCAGTTGCTGATCATGTTGGTGCCGTAGCCCAGCGCGTTCGCCGCGATCATTAGGTTCATGGCCGCCATGCCACCCGACAGGAACATCTCCCACTGCGGGATCTTCGGGTTCTCCTTCGGCACAGACACGACGCCGATGACCAGGGGCGCCCGCGAGAAACGCGCCAGTTCCTGGTTGCGCCTGCCCTCCGGCAATGGCCCTTCGCGCTGCTCGGCAAGTGCGGCCAGCTTCTTGCCGATCTCGACACGCGCCTCGCCGCGGTAGAGGATGAAGCGCCAGGGCTCGAGACGGCCATGGTCGGGAACGCGCGAGGCCGCCGCAATCATCGTCGCGATCTCGGCATCGCTCGGCGCCGGCTCCTTGAGGTCGGTGATCGGCGCGGAATTCCGGGTGAGCAGGAAGTCGATGATCGGCGACGCCATGGGCGCAAGTCTCCTAAGCATTCTATAGCGTTCAATTTTGAGCTGAAGCGCGCCATCGGGAGGTCGGGCGGCTCGGGCGGTGGCGTTTTGCGCCGGATAAAGAGCTATCGGCGCAAGGCCTCGAACTCTTAAGCCTTGAAATTGCCACCGCCTTGGGCTTCAACGCAAGGCATGTTTGAGGGGACCCTGCGCCTTTTGGTGATCGCACTCGTCACTGCGTTCTTCGCGGTGCCAGTTTCCTTCGCGCTGGCCCAGAACGCCAACGATGTCGGCGACATCAAGCTTCCTGGCATTTCGAGCTACGCGACGCCGAAGACAGGAGCACCGCTGGCGCTTGGCAATGGTGGCGCCATCACCCTTTCGGCGCAACTGACCGACAAGGGCTCCGACATCACGCGCGGCATCGTCTGGCGGGTGTTCAAGCCGCAGCCGTCCGGCGACGGCAAGCTTCCGATGGTGGCCTCAGCCCATGGCGGCACGGCGGTGTTCCAACTCGACCCCGGCAGCTATCTCGTCCACGCCTCTTATGGACGCGCCGGCGCCACCAAGCGCATCACCGTCGGCAAGGACGCCAAGCGTGAAAGCCTCGTGCTCGATGCCGGCGGTTTGAAGCTCGACGCGGTGACATCCGGTGGCGCCCCCATCCAGTCGAAGAAACTGCGCTTCTCGATCTATGAAGGCCATCCCGCCGCCAATGGCGACCGCGCGCTGATCGCCCCCGACGTGGCGCCGAACACCGTGGTTCGGCTGAACGCCGGCACCTACCACGTCGTCTCCACCTATGGTGCGGTCAACGCCGTGATCCGCTCCGACATCCGCGTCGAGGCCGGCAAGCTGACCGAGGCAACCGTCGAGCACCGCGCCGCCGAAATGACCATGAAGCTGGTGCGCGAGCCCGGCGGCGAAGCCATCGCCGACACGTCCTGGTCTTTGCTCAACGAGAGTGGCGATCCGATCAAGGAAGCGGTTGGGGCCTTCGCCTCGATGGTGCTGGCCGAAGGCCAGTACACCATCATCGCCAAGAACCGCGACCGCATCTACCAAAAGGATTTCACGGTCGTCGCCGGCCAGAACCAGGAAATCGAGGTTCTGGCCAACGAACAGTCCGCCATCGATCCCGAGGAAGGCGCGGATTAATCGCTTTTATTCAGGCCGCTTTGCGCATCCGCTTTTGCAGGAACGGCACCCGGCCGCGCTGCGCAGAAGGCGACTCCAGGTCGAAGACCGCGCGATAGAGGCGATCGAGCAGCGCCTTGCGGTCGCCCAGCGGCTCGAGATCGCTCCACCTCAGCACATCGCCGATACGCACATCGATCGCCTTGCCTGACAAGCGGGCGAACTCGCGGATGAGCAACGAAGTGCGCAGCGTGAGCGACGCCTTGCCGATGAACTTCGCCACGCGGTTGTCGCGCTCGGCCATGTTCATCGGGCCGCTGACGAGGTGGAACAGGCGGCCATTCTGGCCGGAGAAGTGCATCGGGATGACCGAGGCCTTGGCGTCCTGGATGAGCTTGGCCGGGAACATCTTCCACGGCAGGTCGACGGCGCGGCCAAAGCCCTTGGGCGCCGTGGCGACGCCGCCGGCCGGGAAGACGACGATGGTGACGCCGTCCTTCAACAGCCGCACCGCCTCGTGACGCACAGCCATGTTGTTCTTCATCGCTTCCTTCGTTTCGGAAAAATCGATGGGCAGTGAATAGGGCTCCATCTCGCGGATTCGGAGCAGATCCTTATGGATCATGACCCGGAAAGGCCGGCCGAGCTGCTCGACCAGCGACAGCACCGCTATGCCGTCACCGATGCCGAAGGGATGGTTGGCGACGATCACCAGCGGCGTGTCCGGCAGCGCCGCTGGCGGCCATTGCACGACGTTGCGGACCTCGACGTCGATCAGTTCCAGCATGCGGCTGAACACACGGTCGCCGGTCGGCACCACCTGGCGGCGCCAGAAATCATAAAGCACTGCAAAACGGTCGCGGCCCGACAGGCCCTCGACGGAATGGATGAACCAGCGCGTCAGCATCGGCTGATGCGGGTTGGCGTAGGAGAGCTCGGGAAAACGTCTTTCCCGCGGTTTCAATTTGAGCATGGCGGCTCGTTACAGGGCTGGCGTGACAGGCATATGAAAATGGCGGTGGACCGGCCACCGCCATTTCAGGACGCGTTGGTATGTCAAGCTGCCGCGCGACGCTTGCGATCCGGCGAGACCGCTTCGTCGGCGAGAGCCTTCACAGCGTCCTCGAGCTTCAGCGATTCCTGGTCACGGGAGCCCAGCCGGCGGACATTGACGGTTTCTTCCTCGGCCTCGCGCTTGCCGCAGACGAGGATGGCCGGGACCTTGGCCAGCGAATGCTCGCGCACCTTGTAGTTGATCTTCTCGTTGCGAAGGTCGGCTTCGGCGAGCAGTCCCGCCGCCTTGAGCCGCTCGACCACCTTCAAGGCGTACTCGTCCGCATCCGACGTGATCGTCGCCACCACCACCTGCAGCGGCGCGAACCATAGCGGAAAATGGCCGGAATAGTTCTCGATCAGGATGCCGAGGAACCGCTCCATCGAGCCGCAGACGGCGCGATGCACCATCACCGGCTGCTTCTTTTCCGAATCCGAGCCGATATAGAAAGCGCCGAAGCGTTCCGGCAGGTTGAAGTCGACCTGCGTGGTGCCGCACTGCCATTCGCGGCCGATGGCGTCCTTCAGCACATATTCGAATTTCGGGCCGTAGAAGGCGCCCTCGCCCGGATTGATCGAGGTCTTGATCCGGTTGCCGGAGCGCGTGCGGATCGTCTCCAGCACATTGCTCATGATCGCCTCGGCATGGTCCCAGGCCTCGTCGGTGCCGACGCGCTTGTCCGGCCGCGTCGACAGCTTCACGCTGACCTCGTCGAAGCCGAAATCGGCATAGGTCGACAGGATCAGGTCATTGATGCGCAGGCATTCGGCCGCCAGTTGCTCCTCGGTGCAGAAGATATGCGCATCGTCCTGCGTGAAGCCGCGCACGCGCATCAGCCCATGCAGGGCGCCAGACGGCTCGTAGCGATGCACATTGCCGAACTCCGCAAGCTTTACGGGCAGTTCGCGGTATGACTTCAACCCATGCTTGAAGATCTGCACATGGCCGGGACAGTTCATCGGCTTCAGGGCGAAGACGCGGTCGTCATCAGTGTCGTCACCGGCGACGGTCACCTTGAACATGGCGTCGCGATACCAGCCCCAATGTCCCGACGTCTCCCACAGGCTCTTGTCGAGCACCTGCGGCGCGTTGACTTCCTGATAGCCGTGCTCATCCAGGCGGCGGCGCATGTAGTTGATGAGGTTCTGCACCATCTTCCAGCCCTTGGCGTGCCAGAAGACGACGCCCGGCCCCTCTTCCTGGAAATGGAACAGGTCCATTTCCCGGCCGAGCTTGCGGTGATCGCGCTTCTCGGCCTCTTCCAGCAACGTCTGGTAGGCGTCGAGCTGCGCCTGGTCAGCCCAGGCGGTGCCGTAGATGCGCGTCAGCATCGGATTGTTAGAGTCGCCGCGCCAGTAGGCGCCGGCCACCTTCATCAGCTTGAAGGCGTTGCCGATCTGCCCGGTCGAAGCCATGTGTGGACCGCGGCAGAGATCGAACCAGTCGCCCTGCGCGTAGATCTTGAGGTCCTGATCCTCGGGGATGGCGTCGATCAACTCGAGCTTGTAGCGCTCGCCCTTCTCGGCGAAGACCTTCTTCGCCTTCTCGCGCGACCAGACTTCCTTGGTGAACGGCTTGTTGCGCTGGATGATCTCGCGCATCTTCTTCTCGATCACCGGGAAATCGTCCGGCGTGAATGGCTCGTTGCGCGCGAAGTCGTAATAGAACCCGTTCTCGATCACCGGCCCGATCGTCACCTGCGTTCCCGGCCACAATTCCTGCACGGCCTCGGCCAGCACATGCGCCGTATCGTGGCGGATCAGCTCCAGCGCGCGCGGATCCTCGCGGGTGATGATCTCGACCTTGCCGGACGTGCCGAGCGGATCGGAAAGATCGCGAACCGTGCCGTCGAGGCTGTAGGCCACAGCCTTCTTGGCCAGCGACTTCGAGATCGATTCGGCAAGGGCAGCACCGGTCATCGCCGCGTCGTAGCCGCGGACGGAACCATCGGGAAATGTCAGGGAAACGGAATTCGGCATCAAGGTTCTCCTATCCAGTCCCGCAAACGAGCGCGGGTGGTGAAAATGCATGTCGCAGGTTGAGTTGCTGCATGCAGAGGGTTAGCCGGAGGCGTCCGGCGGCGGCAGTCTTTTATTAGGAGTTTCCGCCGCCGTAAAGCTGCAAGCTGTTCTACTTGACGAGGCCGGGCAGGTCTTTCAGGAACGCCGCCCGCGTCGCAAGCCCTTTCGGCTGGTTGGTGCGCTTGGCGTCGACGACGAGCCTTGCAAAGACGATGCGACGGCCGTCCTTCTCGGCCCAGCCGACGAACCAGCCGAGCGATCGCCTGCCGTCCTGGCCAAGCATGGTGCTGCCGGTCTTGCCCTGCACCGTCCAGTCTCCTGCCGCGAAGCTCGGCAGGATCGACCTGGTCATCTCATGCGCCCTCGCCGACACCGGCATCTTGCCCGCGAGCAGCTGGCGCAGGAACGTCGCCTGCTCGACCGGCGATATCTCGAGCGAGGAATTGATCCAGGATTGCGTCAGCCCATTGTCCTTGCCGGCATCGCCCGAGACATCCTTGTTGCCATAACCGAATTTCGACACGTAGCCGGCGAACTTCTCGGCGCCGAGACGCCGCGCGATCTCGCGCGAATACCAGACTATGGAATCGCGTTCCCAGATCGTCGGATCGACGGTCTTCTGGTCGCGCTTCGCCGCTTTGAATTCCGGCTTGTAATCCCAGCTCGGCGTGTGCTGATCGCCCAGGATACCGGCATCGTAGCCGATCAGCGCCAGGGGCACCTTAAACGTCGAGGCCGGGCTGACCCGCTGGTCGCAGACGCCGTCCTGGTAAAGCGTGGCGCCGCTTTGCGCATCCTGGATCAGCGTGCAGCGGATGTCGTTGAGCGGCGCCGACTGCGCCCGCACCGGCAAGCCGAGCATCCAGGCCAGAAGGAAAAGGACGATGGCAAAAATGAAGGGATAGCGGTCCATATGGCGCATGGCGAAGTCACTCCGGTATGAGATTACAGGAGCGACTTAACGAGGCGTCTTGTCTCGATTTTGTCTCAAATTCGCAGTGTTTGTGCAGCTTCGCGTTAACCTTACCGGATCGCTAAAATCGGTCGCGCGTGACGTCTTAGCGATCAGATTTCGGAGTCGCTGCGCTTCTTGCCGATGCGCCAGTAGCGCCAGGGCATGAACCAGACATAGCGCGCCGCAAGCGTCTCCGGCACGCGGTCGATGCCATGCGTTCCGAAAGGCCCGCAGCGCATGACCCGGAACAGCCCCATCCAACTGCCGGCCCACAGGCCATGGCGGGCGATCGCCTCATGCGCGTATTCGGAGCAGGTCGGCAGGTGCCGGCAGCTGTTGCCGACGAAGCCGGAGAGCGTCAGCTGATAAAGGCGCACGAGCAACGTGCCGAGCACGCGCCCAGGCGTCTTGCGCCATGGCCCCGGCCAGTTGCGCCCGCGCTGTATCGGCCGGACGCCATGTGTATGCCCGCAATGATCGCCCATCGCTCCGCAGCCTGTTTCCCTGCGCGATAGATGTGGGCTTCGGCACCGAAACGCAATGCCCTCAAGGCCTGGAGCGCCGGACTGGATGGCTGCCGGTCCATGGGCGATGGTGGCGGTCATGGGGGCCGTCGCGCACGACTTCACCGTGCCATTGGAAGGTCGCTATCCATATCATGTTGCTGAAAATGGCCAGGAACTCGTTCATGGCAGGTCT
Organism: Mesorhizobium sp.; assembly: GCA_004020875.1. Taxonomy (GTDB): domain Bacteria; phylum Pseudomonadota; class Alphaproteobacteria; order Rhizobiales; family Rhizobiaceae; genus Mesorhizobium. The sequence continues at coordinate 92,625 of SAPZ01000004.1, read as the reverse complement.
CCTTTGAGGCGGACTAGACTGCCGCTGGCCTTCCTCCTCAAACGAGTATAATTTCCTTCTCGGATAACTTGAGGTTATGCGAATGAAGCGGGGCCGCCTGCCGCTGACGGCATTGAGAAGCTTCGAGACGGCCGGCAGGCATCTGAGCTTCAGCCGGGCGGCCGAAGAGCTTTACGTGTCGCAGGCCGCGATCAGCCGGCAGATCCGCGAGCTCGAAAGTTTTCTGCGCCGGCCGCTGTTTCTGCGTCTCCACCGGCGCGTCGAACTGACGGATGCAGGGCATCGACTACTCGACCAGTTGGTGAAAAGCTTCGACGAGATCGACCGTGTGCTTTCCGAGCTCACGGCCTCGCCAGCGCAGGCGATTGTCCGCGTCAGCGTCGAACCGGCCCTTGCCGCCATATGGCTGCTGCCGCGGCTCAATCGTTTTCGCCAACTTCGACCCGATATCGACGTTTCCCTTGAAGTCGATCCACGGCCGATCGAGTTCCGCAGCGATCAGCCCGAACTCGCCCTTCGTTTCAGCGCGCACACTACCTCATGGCCGCGCAGCGAGGCCGAGCGTCTAGCCTCGACTGTCGATTCACCGGTCCTGTCGCCGGCGCTGCTTGCCGCCGGGCCTCCGCTGGAAAAGCCGATCGACCTTCGCCACTACACGCTGCTGCACGAGGAAAACCGCCAGGGTTGGGCGCGCTGGTTCCAGGCAGCCGGCGTGCCCGCCGACGCAGTGCCAGCGCGTGGCCCGATGCTGGCCGATGTCTCGCTTTCGAAGCAAGCTGCGCTGCTTGGACATGGCGTGGCGCTCGGCGATCTCCTGCAGGTCGGCGAGGAGCTCGCTTCGGGGACTTTGATCAAGCCGTTCCATATCGATGTCGCGTCCGGCGCCTACTGGCTGGTGGCCAGGAGCTTGAAGAACCTGCCGGAGCCAGCAAAGGCTTTTGCTGACTGGATCCGAAGTGAATTCGCTGCGACCAGGAGAACGGCCTAAGCCCTGTCCTCAAGCCGCCTGTCCGGCGCGCTTCTTCTCGATCTGGCCGATCGCATCGACCACCGCGTCGAAGGTCAGCATGGTGGAGGCGTGGCGGGCCTTATAGTCGCGCACCGGTTCCAGATATTTGAGGTCGGCGAAGCGGCCTTCCGGTGGCGCGCCGTTTTCCTTCAGCATCTTCAGCATGGTTTCGCGCACGGCGCGCAATTCGTCGGCGCTGGCGCCGACCACATGCTGGGCCATGATCGACGACGAGGCCTGGCCAAGCGCGCAGGCCTTCACGTCATGGGCGAAATCGGTCACCACGTCGCCGTCCATCTTCAGGTCGACGGTCACAGTCGACCCGCACAATTTGGAGTGCGCCCTGGCCGTCGCGTCGGCGTCGTCGAGCCGGCCGATCCGCCCGATGTTTCCGGCGAAGCCGAGAATTTTCGCATTGTAGACGTCGTCGATCATATTTTTCCAATCCGTCGCCGCCCAGCGAACAGGCTTTGCCGCTCTCGCGTCTTCCTTTCGCTCCGCTAGGACCATATATAATGACCGCAGTCGGGCATCGACAAGGCGACGAAAAGCCATTGTTCTTGCCCATCTGTTCACGCCGCTTGCGGGATGGAAATGGGCGATTTTCACCCAAAAGGTCGTGGTCCGTTCAACTCGTCCCACCCCTGAGTGGGACTACGGGAGACGCCTTTATGGATGCCGTCATCAAGAAAATCATGCCCCCATCCGAATATCTGGAGAAGCCCGTCACCGACCGGCCGAGCGAAGCTGAGGTCGAAGCCGCCGTGCGCACGCTGTTGCGCTGGACCGGCGACAATCCGGACCGCGAAGGGCTTGTCGACACGCCGAAGCGTGTCACCAAGGCATTTCGCGAAATGTTCAATGGCTACGACATGTGCCCGGCCGACGAGCTTGGCCGCACCTTCGAGGAAGTCGCCGGCTATGACGATCTCGTCATCGTCAGGGACATAAAGTTCCATTCGCATTGCGAGCACCACATGGTGCCGATCATCGGCAAGGCGCATGTCGGCTATCTGCCGGACGGCAAGGTCGTCGGCCTGTCGAAGATCGCGCGCGTGGTCGACATCTTCGCCCACCGCCTGCAGACGCAGGAAGCGATGACCGCGCAGATCGCCGGCGTCATCCAGGACGTGCTCAACCCGCGCGGAGTCGCCGTCATGCTCGAGGCCGAGCATATGTGCATGGCCATGCGCGGCATCCGCAAGCAGGGCTCGACCACCCTGACCTCTACCTTCACCGGCGTTTTCAAGGATACGCCCGAGGAGCAGGTCCGCTTCGTTACCATGGTGCGCGCAGGCGGCTGATTTGCCGGCCGTCGCCGGCCAAAACACATAAGGACCGGCGATGTCGGCACTGCAATTCCCGAAACCTTCATCCGACAAGAAAGCGCTGGAGGAAGGCTCCGTCCTTTCTCCGCGCTTTGACGCCGCGGGCCTCGTCACCGTCGTCGTCACCGACGCCGGTGACGGCATGCTGTTGATGGTCGCGCATATGAATGCCGAGGCGCTGGCGCTTACGCTGGAGACCGGCATTGCTCACTACTGGTCGCGCTCGCGCAGCGCCCTGTGGAAGAAGGGCGAGACCTCGGGCAATTTCCAGCACGTCGTCGAGATGCGCACGGATTGTGACCAGGACGCGATATGGTTGCGCGTGAAAGTGTTGGGCCACGACGCAACCTGCCACACCGGACGGCGTTCTTGTTTTTATCGGACGGTGGGGCTGAATGACGGCAAAGCGACGCTTGCCGGCGACGGCAGCAGGCCGCTGTTCGATGCGGAAGAGACGTATCGGAAGCCGGTGTGAACCATTCAATATTCACAAACCACTCAGATTCACTATTCTCAAATATCCTTGCGGTAGAAGGGATATGGGACAAGGGGAGATCGTGATGCTCGAATGGGCGTCATTGCGCAGCAGACCTGACGTTCGGGAGGCCAATGGGCCCGCATCGTCCGGGGGCTTGCCCGATCCTAAGCCCGGCAGGAAAACCGGCATCTCGCTGGCGCTGGGTGGCGGATGCGCCCGCGGCTGGGCCCACATCGGCGTGTTGCGCGCGCTTGACGAAGCCGGCATCGAAGTGTCGATGATCGCCGGCACCTCGATCGGTGCCCTGGTGGGCGGCTGTTATCTCGCCGGCAAGCTCGACGAGCTGGAGGAGTTCGCCAGAAGCCTGACCAAACGGCGCATTTTCGGCCTGCTCGACCTCAATCTGCGCGGCAGCGGCCTATTCGGCGGCATGAAGCTCGATCAGCGCCTGCGCGAGCATCTCGACGGCGCCCGCTTCGACGACCTGTCGAAACCCTTCGTCGCCGTCGCTTCTGAAATCCGCACCGGCCATGAGATCTGGCTGTCGAGCGGCTCGCTCGTCACCGCCATGCGCGCTTCCTATGCGCTGCCCGGCGTCTTCGAGCCGGTGGCCTGCAACGGCCGCGTGCTGGTCGACGGCGCGCTGGTCAATCCGGTGCCGGTCTCGGTCTGCCGCGCCTACGAGCAGCCGCTCGTCGTGGCGGTCAACCTGCATTACGACCTGTTTGGACGCGCCGCCGTTATCAAGCACAGCGCTGGCGAGTTGGTCGTCGAGAAAGACGCGCCGCGACCCGGCCAGATCAACCCTCAATCACACCAGACGCGGCTTGGCATCACCGGCGTCATGGTGGAGGCCTTCAACATCATCCAGGATCGGATTTCGCGCGCTAGGCTCGCTGGCGACCCGCCGGATATGTCGCTGCAGCCGAAGCTCAGCCATATCGGCCTCACCGAATTCCACCGCGCCGACGAGGCGATCAGCCTCGGCTACCAGGCGACGATGTCCCAGATCAGCGAACTGACCCGGCTACAGTCCGTTCTGGTCTGACATACCTTAAGCTAGCGCCGCATCGCTGATGCGAAACTGCACTGTGCGGTTGCCGTTCCAGTAGTTGCCCGACAGCGAACCGGCGATATGGACGGTCCTGCCCCTGTTCTTGAACAGGAATTCGCCCAGCGCGGTGTCGACGGCACGGAACGCTATGGCCTGGATGTTGCCGCCGCTTTGCGATTGCAGGTCCACTCGAATGTGATTGGTGCCGATCGCGCGCGCATCGGCCAGCCGGTGCCGCGGCAGCACGAAGACCGGCGCGATATGCCCGGCACCGAACGGGCCGGCTTTCTCCAGCGCGTCGAGCAGCGCGATCGTAGCGCCCTCGGCGGCCAGGGCGCCGTCGATTGCCAGGCTCTCCTCATTCTGCAGCCGGAACACATCGGCCGCGGCGCGCTCCTCGAAGAAGGCGCGCAACTCGCCGAGCTTGGCGCGCTCGACGGTGATGCCGGCGGCCATCGCATGGCCGCCGCCCTTGACGATCAGCCCGGCATCCGCCGCCTCGCGCACCAGCCGGCCAAGGTCGAAGCCAGTCACCGAGCGACCGGAGCCCGTGCCGATGCCGGTCGAATTGAAGGCGATGGCAAAGGCCGGCCGGCGCGCGTAGTCCTTGAGCCGGGAGGCGATCAGCCCGACAATTCCCGGATGCCAGCTGTTGCTGGCAGTGACGATGATGGCCGGACCGTTGCCGCCGGCAAGCTCGGCATCAGCCTCGGCGCGCGCCTGCGCCAGCATCTCCTGCTCCATCTGCTGCCGTTCCTGGTTCAGCCGGTCGAGCGTCTCGGCAATGCTTGCTGCCTCGACGGGATCGTCGGTGGCCAAAAGCCGGCTGCCGAGTGCCGCATCACCAATGCGGCCGCCGGCATTGATGCGCGGGCCGATCAGGAAGGACAAATGGAACGTGTTGATCGGCTCGCCGATGCGCGAGACCCGCGCCAGCGCCGCCAACCCCTCATTCTTCTGCTGGCGCGCCACCTGCAGCCCCTTGACCACGAAAGCACGGTTGACCCCGGTGAGCGGCACCACGTCGCAGACCGTAGCCAGCGCCACGAGGTCAAGCAGTGAAAGCAGATCGATCGGCGCGGCGTTCGGCAACCTTTCGCGCAGCACCTTGGCCGTCTGCACCAGGCACAGGAAGACGACGCCGGCGGCGCACAGATGTCCTTGCCCCGACAAATCGTCTTCGCGATTGGGATTGACCACCGCGTTCGCCGCTGGCAGCGGGCCGCCGACCTGATGATGGTCGAGCACCACGACGTCGGCACCGGCTTCCCTGGCCGCCTCGATCGAGGTCGCGCTGTTGGTGCCGCAGTCGACGGTGACGATCAGCTTTGCGCCGCGCGAGATCAGCTCTCGCATCGCTTCCGGATTGGGTCCATAGCCCTCGAAGATGCGGTCCGGGATGTAGATCTCCGACGGCACCGAAAAATGCGTGAGAAAGCGTTTCAGGAGCGCCGACGAGGCGGCGCCGTCGACGTCGTAGTCGCCGAAGATTGCCACTTTCTCGCGCGCGACGATCGTATCGGCCAACCGTGCCGCGGCTTTCTCCATGTCGGTCAGCGATGCCGGATTAGGCAAAAGCTCGCGAATGGTCGGGTCGAGGAAGCGCTCGGCCTGCTCCGCGCTGACGCCGCGGCCGGCAAGCACCCGCGCGACGATATCGGGCACGCCGTGGCCCTGGGCGATCGCCAAGGCGGCCATGTCCTGCCGCTCGGTCAGCCGGTGTTGCCAGGAAACACCGGTCGCCGACTGCCTGACATCGAGGAAGAACCGTTTCTCGCCCGTCATGCGACGCGCCATCCACCCATCATCTTTGGGCAGATATCAATATGCGGCGACCGGAGCAATTGCGGGGAAGTGGGCAATTCGGGGAAAACTTTGGAAGGCTTCTTCCGAATTGCCGCAAAAGCCTCCAAGCGAGGCGAAATCAGAACTTATCCAGATCCTGGTGGCGCGCCTTGATCTCGCGCACCGTGCGCGAGGACGAGCGCAGCACGATGGTATGCGTGGTGATGAAGGTGCGGCCGAACTTCACCCCGTCGAGCAGATTGCCGTCGGTGACGCCGGTCGCCGCGAACAGCACGTCGCCGCGCGCCATGTCCTGGGCGCGATAGACCCGCTTCGGATCGGAAATGCCCATCTTCTCAGCCCGCGCCAGCTTTTCCGGAGTGTCGAGGATTAGCCGGCCCAGCATCTGCCCGCCGGTGCAACGCAGCGCGGCCGCCGCCAGTACGCCTTCCGGGGCGCCGCCCGTGCCGAGATAAATGTCGATGCCGGTCTCATCCGGATCGGTGGTGTGAATGACGCCGGCGACATCACCGTCACCGATCAGCCGGATCGCGGCGCCAGTGGCGCGCACGGCGTCAATCAGCTTGGCGTGACGCGGCCTGTCGAGGATGCAGGCCGTGACGTTGGAAACCGCCACACCCTTGGCCTTGGCCAGATTGGCGAGGTTCTCGGCCGGCGAAGCGTCGATGTCGATCAGGCCTTCCGGATAGCCGGGGCCGATGGCGATCTTGTCCATATAGACGTCGGGTGCGAACAACAGGCTGCCCTTTTCCGCGATGGCGATGACCGCCAGTGCGTTGGGCAGGTTCTTGGCGCAGATCGTCGTGCCTTCCAGCGGATCGAGCGCGATGTCGACGGCCGGGCCTTTGCCGGTGCCGACTTCTTCGCCGATATAGAGCATCGGCGCCTCGTCGCGCTCGCCTTCGCCGATGACCACGGTGCCCTTGATGGCCAGTCGATTGAGCTCCTGGCGCATCGCATCGACCGCCACCTGGTCGGCTGCCTTCTCATCGCCGCGCCCGCGCAGCCTGGCGGCCGCGACGGCGGCCCGCTCGGTGACGCGCACCACTTCCATGGTGAGGATCCGGTCGAGGCCGGCAGCGATGTTGGAGGCCATGTTCATGAAGGGCATTCCTCGTTGACTGTTTGCTTCGGACAATCCGTGGTCGAAGGACCCGATGGGTCGTCTCCCGTGGATTGCTCCCGCCTCCCGCCAGAGGCGGACTTCTTCTGGCAAAGCTCCATGACAACGGCAAGACCGCGACTGTCATTTTTTGAAATCACAGCAATATCAATCGATTAAGCGAAGTATGACCAGGGCCGTCCGCCCGGGAAAGGTCGCCGGCATCGTCGACAAAGGCCGCATAACATTAAAACGGAAAACGGGCCGAGCGCGATTGACAATCGATCCTATTCCGCCCGCTCGATGCGGATCACCTGGGGCTTGTCGGTCAGATGACCGTCCTTGGTGATGCCTTCGACCGCCTTGCGCACCGCCGCTTCCGTTGTCTCGTGGGTGACGAGGATGACCGTCTTCTGCGCCTCTGTCTCCGTGCCGGCTGCTTGCTGGACGATCGATTCCAGCGAGATGTCGTTGTCGGCCATGCGCTTGGCTATGGCCGCGAAGACCCCGATGCGGTCATGCACGGTCAGCCGGATGAAGTAGCCGCCGGCATGGCTGCGCATCTGGGCCTTCTTATAAGGCTTCAACTCCTTCGCCGGCCAGCCGAACACCGGAGCATGCTGGAAGCCGGGCCGGCTCTTGGCGATATCGGCGATGTCGCCGATCACCGCCGACGCGGTGGCATTGCCGCCGGCGCCTGGACCGGAAAGCAGAAGCTCGCCCAGAATGTCGGTCTCGATCGCCACGGCGTTGGTGACGCCGTGCACCTGCGCGATGACGGAGGCCGTCGGCACCATCGTTGGATGGACGCGCTGCTCGATGCCACTCTCGGTGCGCTGCGCGACGCCGAGCAGCTTGATGCGGTAGCCGAGATCTGCCGCGGCGCGGATATCGGCCTGGGTGATGTTGGAAATGCCTTCCATATAGATGTCGTTGGCGGCGATCTTCGTGCCGAAGGCAAGGCTGGTCAGGATCGAAAGCTTGTGGGCCGTGTCATGGCCTTCGATGTCGAAGGTCGGATCGGCCTCGGCGTAGCCCAGCCGCTGCGCGTCCTTCAGGCAGGCATCGAAGGAGATGCCTTCGGCCTCCATGCGGGTCAGGATGTAGTTGCAGGTGCCGTTGAGAATGCCGAAGACACGCGTCACCGCGTTGCCGGCCATTGCCTCGCGCATCGTCTTGATGACCGGGATGCCGCCGGCCACCGCCGCTTCGTAGTTGAGCAGAACGCCCTTCTTCTCGGCGATCTCGGCAAGCGCCACGCCATGCTTGGCAAGCAACGCCTTGTTGGCGGTGACGACATGCCGACCGGCCTCGAGCGCCGCCTTCACCGCCAGCCGGGCCGGCCCTTCGTCGCCGCCGATCAGCTCTACGAAGACATCGATATCGGCCTTTTCTGCCAACTTGATCGGATCGTCGAACCATGTCGCGGCGCTGAGATCGATACCGCGGTCGCGTTTCCGGTCGCGGGCGGAAACGGCGGTCACGACGATGTCGCGACCGCATTGGCGGGTGAGCTCCGCCGCCTTGTCGCGCAGCACGCGCGCCACCGAGGCGCCAACCGTGCCGAGGCCGGCAATTCCAACACGCAACGCTTCAGCCATGTCCGGCGACGCCCCTCAAAAATCCAGAAATATTAGGCAGACTCAGCGCCGAGCGGCGAGCGGCACCACATTGTTGGGCTGCTTGGCGGTCGATGCCAGGAAGCGCTTGATGTTGCGCGCAGCCTGACGGATCCGGTGCTCGTTCTCGACCAGCGCCACGCGCACATAATCGTCGCCGTGCTCGCCGAAGCCGATGCCCGGCGCCACCGCGACATCCGCATGCTCGATGAGCAGCTTGGAGAATTCGAGCGAGCCGAGATGGCGGAACTGTTCCGGGATCGGCGCCCAGGCGAACATCGAAGCCGCGGGCGCGGGAATGGTCCAGCCGGCGCGGCCGAAGGAATCGACCATCACGTCACGCCGCTTGTGGTAGACCTCGCGAACCTCCTCGATGTCGGCTCCGTCGCCGTTCAGCGCGTGCGCCGCCGCCACCTGGATCGGCGTGAAGGCGCCATAGTCGAGATAGGACTTCACTCGCGTCAGCGCCGAGATCAGCCGCTCGTTGCCGACGGCGAAGCCCATGCGCCAGCCCGGCATGGAGAAGGTCTTCGACATCGAGGTGAACTCGACGCAGATGTCCATCGCGCCCGGCACCTGCAGCACCGAAGGCGGCGGATTGCCGTCGAAATAGATCTCGGAATAGGCAAGATCGGACAGGATGATGATGTCGTTCTTCTTCGCGAAGGCGACCACATCCTTGTAGAAGTCGAGCGAGGCGACCAGCGCCGTAGGGTTCGACGGATAGTTGAGGATCAGCGCCAGCGGCTTCGGGATCGAGTGGCGGATACCGCGCTCGACCGCCGGGATGAAACCGTCGTCCGGCTCGACCTGCAGCGAGCGGATGACGCCGCCCGACATGATGAAGCCGAAGGCGTGGATCGGATAGGTCGGGTTGGGGCACAGAATGACGTCGCCCGGCGCGGTGATCGCCTGCGCCATGTTGGCGAAGCCTTCCTTCGAGCCGAGCGTGGCCACCACCTGGGTGTCGGGATTGAGCTTCACGCCGAAGCGGCGGGCGTAGTAGTTGGCTTGGGCGCGGCGCAGGCCCGGAATGCCGCGCGAGGACGAATAGCGATGCGTGCGCGGATCACGCACCACCTCGCACAATTTGTCGACGATGGCCTTCGGCGTCGGCAGGTCCGGATTGCCCATGCCAAGGTCGATGATGTCGGCGCCGCGCGAACGGGCGCTGGCCTTCAGCCGGTTGACCTGCTCGAACACGTAAGGCGGAAGCCGGCGGACCTTGTGAAATTCTTCCATTGGAGTTCCAGACGATCGAAGGGGGCGCTTTCGGCGCGCGATATAAACCTAATTGCAGTTAGGGTCGAGGGTCGGGTCGCATTTGCCCTCGATCTGCTTCAGCGTGTCGCCGCCATGCGTCTTGGCAAGCGTCTTCAGCGCCGCGGAATTCGTCGGCGCCTTGACGCTGCCGCCCTTGGCATTCTGCGCCTGCTGCTCGGCCTTGAGCTTGGCCAGGTTCGCCGCGGTCTCCTCCTTGGTGAACTGCTTGGCGGCCACCTGCGGCGGGATGTTGAGGTTCGGGTAGGAGCCGGTGTCCTTCGGGCCTTCGGTCAAGGCTGTCGGCGCTACATTGTTGGTGCTGGTGCTCGTGCAGCCGCTGGCGGGCAACAGCACGCCGACCAGCCCGGCCAGGGCCGCCTTGCGGCAGAGAGAACCGAGCCTGAGGAAAAAAGTCCCGCCAACATTAATCGTCATATTGTTTTCCTGGCAGCCGGGTTACAGCAAATTGGACCCGGTCAGATGTCCCATGGTAATATGTCAAGAAAACGCTCCGGGAGGAACCCCGCGGACCATGTCCAAACCTGACGATTCGGACAAAGCGGAAAATGGCGGACCTTCGGCCATCGAGCAATATCTGGTGAAGGACCCCGAGCGCTTTGCCTTGAACATGGCCCGCATGATCGAGCAGGCCGGCAAGGCGGCTTCCGCCTGGACCGAGCCGCGCGAGAAAGGCGAGGTGCGCGACCATGTCGCCGAACCGGTCGTCGACATGGTCAAGACATTCTCCAAGCTCTCGGAGTACTGGCTTGGCGACCCTCAACGCGCGCTCGAAGCGCAGACGCGACTGTTCGCCGGCTATATGACGGTCTGGGCGAACGCCATCCAGAAGGTCAATCCCAATGCCGAGGCGCCACAGGACGCGGTTCAGCCCGAGCGCGGCGACAAGCGCTTCCAGGACCCCGAATGGGGCCGCAACGCCTTCTTCGACTTCCTGAAGCAGGCCTATCTTGTCACTTCCCGCTGGGCGAACGAGCTGGTCGAGCACGCCGAGGGCTTGGACGATCACACCCGCCACAAGGCGAGCTTCTACGTCAAGCAGGTGTCGAACGCGATCGCGCCGTCGAACTTCATCCTGACCAATCCGGAGCTGTTCCGCGAGACTGTCGCCTCCAACGGCGAGAACCTGGTGCGCGGCATGAAGATGCTGGCCGAGGACATCGCGGCCGGCCGCGGTGACCTGAAACTGCGCCAGGCCGACTACACGCCCTTCGAAATTGGCAAGAACATCGCCACCACGCCCGGCAAGGTGATCGGCCGCAGCGATGTCGCCGAGATCATTCAATACGACCCGGTGACGGAGACGGTGTTGAAGCGGCCGCTGCTGATCTGCCCGCCATGGATCAACAAGTTCTACATCCTCGACCTCAACCCACAGAAATCCTTCATCCGCTGGGCGATCGAGCAGGGCCACACGGTCTTCGTCATCTCCTGGATCAACCCCGACGAGCGCCACGGCGCCAAGGGCTGGGAGGCCTATATCCGCGAAGGCCTGCAATACGGCCTCGACATTGTTGAGAAGGCGACCGGCGAGAAGGAAGTCAACGCCATCGGCTATTGCGTCGGCGGCACGCTGCTTGCCGCGGCCCTCGCGCTGTTGGCGCAGGAAGGCGACCACCGCATCAAATCAGCCACCTTCTTCACCACGCAGGTCGACTTCACCCATGCCGGCGACCTCAAGGTCTTCGTCGATGAGGACCAGGTCGCAGCCGTCGAGCGCTCGATGAGCGAGAAGGGCTATCTCGAAGGCACCAAGATGGCCACCGCCTTCAACATGCTGCGCTCGGGCGACTTGATCTGGCCCTATGTCATCAACAACTACATGCGCGGGAAGGAGCCCCTGCCCTTCGACCTGCTCTACTGGAATTCCGATTCCACGCGCATGGCGGCGGCCAACCACTCCTTCTATCTGCGCAACTGCTATCTTGAGAACAATCTCTCGCGCGGCACGATGGAGCTTGCCGGCCGCACCGTCTCCCTGGCCGACATCACCATCCCCGTCTACAACCTTGCCACGAAAGAAGACCACATCGCGCCAGCGCTTTCGGTATTCCTGGGCTCACGGTTCTTCGGCGGCGACGTCGAGTATGTGATGGCGGGTTCTGGCCACATCGCAGGCGTCGTCAACCCGCCTGCCGCCAGGAAATATCAGTACTGGACCGGCGGCAAACCGGTGGGCGACTTCGACGCGTGGCTCGCCGCGGCCCATGAGCATCAGGGGTCCTGGTGGACCCACTGGCAGCACTGGATCGAGAACCAGGACAACATCCGCGTGACCGCCCGCAAACCCGGCAAGCGCATGAAAACCTTGGGAGATGCGCCGGGGACTTATGTCAAGGTGCGCGTGTAACGGACTGTAATGTCTGGTGAGTTGACGGGCCGCCAAAACAGGGCGAAATGGTGGCGTCAATCGTTTCACGGCCTCAATTCGCCTTCAGACGCAGAATAATTCCGGGGCTTGCAGATTCGACACATATCCCGTTTCCGGTTGGGAACAGGAGGGTTATCGCGGCGCAATGCTGGAGTGGCGCCGCGATGACAGACCGACCGGATGCCGAGGGGGAATTTATTTTGAAATCAGCAGGTTGGCGTCTTGCACGAAGGGAAGGTCGCAGCATAGTGGCAGCGCTTTTGTCCGTGCTTCTGGCCTCCTGCACATCGACCGGCGACCCGACGATGTCGGTGGTTTCGCCCGCCTATAATTCAACCGCCGCCGAAATGAGCGCGACATCCGGCGCCAAGACGGCAGCAACCGCCGATTCGTCGGCCCAAGCGGCATCCGCAACCACCGATACGGCAGCGACCGTGATGAGCGAAGGCGACACGCCTTTGCCCGAGAAGGTCGCGTTTGTGCCGGAGACGCGACCGCAGGCCGCGTTCCCTGCCGTTGCCGTGCCCGCGGGCGCCACCGCGATTGCCGGGAACACACCGCAACCGCTGGTTCAGCCGGCGCAGACGGCGGAACAGACGCAAGCCGTCGCCCAGCAGGTCGCCGCCGGCGATGCCGCCGCCATTGCGTCGAAGGCGCAGGCGACAACGCAGGCCATGAGCAACGGCGTCTATGTGACCGCCGGCGAGCCGGCGCAGCCACAGGTCGCCGCGCCAAAGAAGAGCCTGTTTGCCTCGCTGTTCAGCACCACGCCGGCTTCGGCCGCGCCCACGCCGCTGATCAATTCGCGCTCCGGCGATCAACCGGCGGCGCAGGCCAAGACCGCAACCGCCGCGCCCGCCCCTGCCAAGCCGATTGTTGAGCTGGCCTCCGCGACACCCGCCGCAAAACCGGTGCAACTGGCCTCGCTCGACGACCCGAGCTATCACATCACCGGCGCCGACGCCCTTCCCGGCGTGCGCCAGACCGCGCTATTCGAGATCAAGCGCAAGTCCGGCATCGACGACGAGAGCGACGTCGACCTCAACGAGGATGAGGGCGGTGGCGGTTCCTACCAAGTGGCCTCGGCCGCCGGCATGGCAAGACTCGCGCCCAACGGCCTTCTGAAGCAGAACGAAAGCGTCGACGTCGCCTGCCTGAAACCGTCGCTGGTGCGGGTGCTGAAGACGATCGAGGGCCATTTCGGCCGCAAGATGGTGGTCACCTCCGGCTACCGCGATCCCTCGCGCAACCGCCGCGCCAACGGCGCCAAGAACTCGCTGCACATGTACTGCGCCGCCGCCGACATCCAGTTGCCCGGCGTCTCGAAGTGGGAGTTGGCGAGCTATGTCCGCTCAATGCCCGGCCGCGGCGGCGTCGGCACCTACTGCCACACCGAATCCGTCCATATCGACGTCGGCCCGGAGCGCGACTGGAACTGGCGCTGCCGTCGCCGCAGCGGCGGTGGGGAAGACGGCTGAGCCCGCCTGTCCCTCGGCCTCGTTCGCAGCCCACTTTTTGCCCAAAGCTCGCGTTGCACGGCGCCGTGAAAAAAGTTGTCGCATATGGCGGCAGATGGGTTGCCGGTAGCCAACAACACAATTATAAGCCGCTTCGTCTGAGCGCGCCCATCGTCTAGCGGTTAGGACACCGCCCTTTCACGGCGGTAACAGGGGTTCGATTCCCCTTGGGCGTACCAGATCCTCTCTTCCACAATGTCCCGGACAGCTGACGGCGCTCATTGTGTCCCGGCCCCGACCCAGCGGTTGTTCTCCATCACAATCCCGCAGTCGGTGCTGTTCGCCTTCGCACAACTTGCCAGTGCCGCATCACGGTTGGCGGCAAGGCCGTACTTGCCGTCATATTGGTAAGAGAAATTTAGAGTGTTAGGAGAGAAGGCGAATGCTTTAGGTGTCGGGGCAGTGAAATAGTCCGCTATGACCGACTCGTCTTGCGCCAATCCGAGTCTGCCCATCAACTGTGAAACATTGGAGTAATTCCAGGTTGGCAGACCGCGTTTCCGGAGAAAATCATCCAACTTTCCGAGCCACTGCATTCCACCGTCGATAAGAAGCTTGTGACCTTCGTCGTTAAATGGCTCGACTTCGAAAAAATCCACAGTCGAACCGCCTTTGGCGAAGGCGCCATGCAAATGCTCCGCCAAATCCGGTCCAAAATAGCTATCATTCTTGGCGTAAAGCCAAAGGTTGGGAACATGGCTAGTCGCGCCATATTCTTTATATGCCTTGAGAAGCTCGTCTTCCCATCCCGCACAGTTGAGGCGCAAGCCTCCGGAGACACTTACAACACCGACAAGACCAGGCGGATTGCGCGCTCCCAGCGCGATAGCAGTTGCACCCCCGGTCGAACCACCGATAGCAACGATGCGTGATGCATCCACATCAGGCCGATTCTTCAAGACGTCGATGGCGGCCTGCAGATCGTCGGCGGCGAGATCAAGATCCTGCTTGACGTGCGGTTTCTTGCATCCATCCGGTGGTATGGAGCCATCGGATCTACCATAGCCCCTTCGGATAACAACAACCGCAAGCCAACCTCTTATTGCCAGATCGCGCGCGCGGGGCTCGAATTTCGCTGTATTTTCAGCCCGGATCTCTGCAGCTGTACCAGCTGTGCCGTTCGTAATTAAAGCAAGCGGCAATGGTCCTTTTGCATCCGCTGGCTTCACTGAATAGCTATCGAGGCGATAGTTTTTCCCATTAATTGCAACACGAAGAAATCCGTGGCTCTCGTCAAAGTCAGGATCCTTGGCATAGGCCACCTGAGAGACTATCGCTACCCCAACAGCTGCAGAACTCAGAACGAGCTTTCTTGAAAAGCGGAAAGCAGCACTCAATTTCATCCCCCGCCGACAGCACATTGGCGTTTACTCGAATGTTGTCGGTTTATTTGCCATCGGACAGTGTATGATGTGTCAAAATTAGTCAACATCAAGTACAAGCCGTTGGCCGACACCGGAATGGATTGCGAGCGCCAGTTCCGCCGCAACCAAGGCAGCGGAAACGCACCGTTAACGCCGTTCGCGGACGGCGGGAGCCGGTCTCAGCTCGAAAGTGTAAGGTTCTGCCGGCTCCCAGCCCTGGAGGCGCGGATGAACCTGCTTTGGACAGCGCTCTTGTGCGCGGCAATGACCTGCCCGGCCGGGTTGCAGCCCGTCCGGGCCGAGGATCAGCCCACCCAGCCAAACGGCGATGCGGCGCAGCCGGCAATTCACTGCAAGGGTCAGAACTGTCTGCCGGCGAAGGACGATCCCGCCTTGGAGTGCAAGGGGCAGGATTGCACGCCGGCTCCAGCGACCGACCAGCCGGCGGGCCCGGAGATCAAGAAGGTCAAGTGAGAGGCAGTGGGGCTCTGTCGCGGGAATAGAAGGCCGCCACCCTCGCCTGGTCGCGTTGACGCTCAAAGAAAGCAGGCATCAGCAGAGAGAAGCGGCCGTCTCCGATCAATCCGGAACCATCGGCGCCGGCTCTTCGCACCGATAGACCACGCATCGACCGTCACTGGCCGGAACATAGTCGACCATCGGCACATAAGGAGCATCGCATTCATTGCCGAATTGGCGGACATAGCGCTCATATGTGTTCGCCCCCGTGGTCAGCACTACCGCATGCCGGCTCTGGATCAGCGCCTGGGTCTGCGCGCAAGTCATCTTGCGTGAGTCGGGCCGTGCATCGGCGAAATTCGTGGCCGCAACGATCATCGCTGCGGCGCAAAACGCAATCCTGCGTAAGGGCATGGTGGCATCCTCGCAAAACATCGTATCGCAAGATACGCACCTTGCGAGGCGGTTCCGCAACGGTGGCGCGGTCACGATGCAGCGAGCGAAGCCTTGAAGAGGCAGAAAAGGCCACGCCAAAGCCGGGATTGCCCCGACTGCATTGCCTCAGCAAGGCGCCTGGCGGCGGCTGGGACGGCCCGATCGACGCCGCCACGCCGAAATCATCGATGTCGGCACCACGACTGGCGTCGAAGGCTCAGCGAGGCTTAGACTAGGCGCAGGATTCTATCAGCCTGTTGACGGCCTATACAAATTCCCGTGAGCGATGGCCGCAAGCAATATCCCACTATATAACGGGCCCACTGAGGTGATGAGATGCCAGGCGCCTACGATCTGGGAACCAATCTGGTCCGCCGTATCTATGAAAAACGCATAGATGCGCCGGCTATCCTTGACGCGGGCACGCATTTTCCCAATGCCGCGAAGTTCGCCGCCGCCTGGCAGGACATCCGCGACGAGGCGCTGGCGGCAAAGCTGAACAAGGCGCCGCGTTTCCACGACATCATGCCGGAACAGGCCGATATCTCGGCCAATGACGGGCTCGACTGGCGCATGTTCGTGCTCAAGGCCTACGACATGACGGTGCCGGAGAATCTCGCGCGCATGCCGGTGTTGAGCCGGCTGCTCGCCGAATGCCCCGAAGTCAAGTCGGCCGCCGTCTCGTTCCTCGCCCCGCGCAAGCACATCCCGCCGCACCGCGGACCGTTTCGCGGCATCATGCGCTTTCACCTCGGCCTCGTCATCCCCAAACAGCCGGACGGCCGTCCGGCGACGATCATGATGATCAACCACGAGGAAAGGCGCATCGCCGACGGCGAGTGCATGCTGTGGGACGACACGTTCGAGCACGAAGTCATGAACAACTCGGATCAGCCGCGCGTCGCTCTCCTGCTCGACGTGTGGCGTCCGCAAATGCCGCTGGACATGGAGATCCTGTCGCGCGTGATCGTGCGCGGCGTGCAGGTGGGAATGCGCTATCGGGGCGTGTCGTTCGGCGGCTGAATAAGGTGCGATCGACGGCTTGTGCGAGCCACCGGCGACGCGGTGGTGCGGGAACGACTTGGACGAAATAAAGACTCAGGCGCGCGCCTCGCGATGCGTCCCTGCCCTGCCCTTGCCGGGAAACATCGCGTCCCGCGCCAGCAATCCGCTGACACGGCAGAAGGTTGCAAACGCGCGGCAGGCCTCCTCGGCGCTGGCCACATCGACCGTCGCCCCGAAGCAGGCATTGAAGGCGGCTTCGTAGATCTTGCCCTGCCGGCGCTTCGGCCACTCCTGCAGGAAATCGAGCGCCTGCTCGACACTGTAGATTTCCTCGACCGGCAGGCCGGGCGCGGGCGTGATGCGCACCGGCACCTCGAATTGCAGTCTGTCCATTCCCTCTCTCCCGAACTGGCGTAGCCGAGCCAACGCCGCTCGATGTCAAAAGTTGCTTTTGGCGGCCTTCTGACTCAGGAATGTGACCTCAGTGCGGTCAACAATAGGTTCACAGATGCGGCAGGCCGGCGCCCGACAATCCGCGCAGGCCAGGTGACAGGGCGACGCAACCCGCTTCGCCCTGCCCCCTCTTCCGTGCCTTTGCCGCTAATGATTGCCCGGATCAGTCTCGGCGTCGTAGGCCATGCGAGTAACCACCATCAGCACATAGGCGGACGGCAGCGCGAAGATGGCGCCGAGCACAATGGCCGCCGTTCCTTCCATGCGAAGGGTGGCGGCAACGGCCCAGTAGACAGTGCCGATGCAGATCACCGCCTGGACGGCCAGAAAGGAGGCCGCAGCGGCCGCGTGGGTGAGTGTCTTGAATGTCTTGATGCGTTGCATTGATTGGGAATCCGAACTGACGCGCACGCGACCGGCGGACGGCTGGCGGCCGTCGCCGGATCGCGACGCGAAGGAATGTTTCTGATTGAAGGCCGCGCTTGTGGGCTAGGCTCTACGCGGCAGGTGGCGCGCGCGGCTGGTTGGTGCGTGCGGCTGTTACGCTTGCCGCTACGGGCGTGACGCCCATTTCGACGGGCAACGCCTGTCCGACAACCTGGAAATCGGATGCGGGCGCAAGCGCACCATGATTGCCGCTGGCGAGCTTTACGGGAAACGGCCGGCTGGCCCGGACTTCAAGCGCCGAGGCCTTGCCGGAGGTCCTGAGCAGCGCGATCGTATCGCCCTGGCGGGCGGCGCTGATGCTGGAGCCACCCTGGAACGAGGCGGCCGACGCGGAAATTCCGGCCTGGGCAAAGCCCAGCAGCGCGAGCATCAGCAGCGCCATCAGGCCCGCAAAAGCGGTCCTGACCGGCGGCAGTTTCGATCTTTCGCGTTCAGGTGCCGTCAAGGCAATCTCCGGAATTCAGGTCCGCCCTAACCCATGGAATAGCCGAAGGAAAGCCGCAATGGACGGCGCGCTCGCACTTCGTCCTTGAACCTTGCGGCTTCCGGTGCCAAATCTGGGGCAGATTTTGGCACTCGGCTCCCTTTGGAGCCAACGCCGGCAAACGGACTAAAATGGTTACCTATCTCGACGCCTCCACGGCCCCCCTTCGAAACACCGGCCAGATCCGCCTCTATGGCGAGGAAGGTTTTGCCGGCATGCGCAAGGCCTGCGATCTCACCGCGCGCTGTCTCGACGAGCTGGTGCCGATGGTGAAGCCCGGCGTGACGACGGAAGCGATCGATCGCTTCGTTTTCGAATTCGGCATGGACCATGGCGCATTGCCGGCGACGCTCAATTATCGCGGCTACACCAAATCGTCCTGCACCTCGATCAACCACGTCGTTTGCCACGGCATTCCCGACAACAAGCCGCTGAAGGAAGGTGACATCGTCAACATCGACGTCACTTACATCCTCGACGGCTGGCATGGCGATTCCTCCCGCATGTATCCGGTGGGCACGATCAAACGCGCAGCCGAGCGCCTGCTTGAGGTGACCTATGAATGCCTGATGCGCGGCATCGCCGCGATCAAGCCCGGCGCCCGCACCGGCGCCATCGGCGCCGCGATCCAGACCTACGCCGAGGCCGAGCGCTGCTCGGTGGTGCGCGATTTCTGCGGCCACGGCGTCGGCCAACTTTTCCACGACGCGCCGAACATCCTGCATTACGGCACCGTCAATGAAGGCGTCGAGATGCGGCCCGGCATGATCTTCACCGTCGAGCCGATGATCAATCTCGGCCGCCCGCATGTGAAGGTACTGTCGGACGGCTGGACCGCGGTCACGCGCGACCGCTCGCTGTCGGCGCAGTACGAGCACACGATCGGCGTCACCGACACCGGCTGCGAGATCTTCACGCTATCGCCGAAAAAGCTCGACCGTCCCGGCCTGCCGGCCTAGCTTTCTTGCCGCCGGCCTTCCCGGCTAAAGCATGTCTCCCGAAAGTGGGAACCGGTTTCGGGATAAAGACATGCGTAAAATCAAAAAACCTAAAGCGCATGGAGCGAATCTGAAAGATCGCGACGCGCTTTAGGCGCTCGCTTGACGTTCGTCCCCGAGAATCGAACCCCGTGGCGCCTTGAAGTCGCGAAAGGCATCTGGCGCGCGACGAAGAGCGGCCGGGGCGATCTGCAGCATCACAGCTCCCGTTAGGGGCCTTTCCTTCGAGTCGTTCCGAACAGCGACCCATGGTGATCGGCATGTAGCATTTTTGTTACATGCGACGCCGGATTGAACGCAGCTCCAATGACTTCCTCCGACCATTGACCTGGATCAACCGGCGATCTCTCCAGGGCTGTCATTGCTGCAGCGCACCACATTCGAATTCCATGGAGAGATATTATGGTGAGAAACTGGGTTGGGCAGTGGCGGGGGATCGCAGTTGCCGCAGCGATTGTCGCGGCAGGGATGCAGCAGGCCATGGCGGCGGACATACAATCCGTGACACAGAACGAGCCGCCTGTAGCAGCATCCGGCCCTTGGCAGGTTCGCCTGCGCGCCTTGGGCGTGATCACGGACAATAAGGGCAACGTGAATGGAATCCCCGGTTCCGACCTTTCCTATTCCGATACCGTGACGCCGGAATTGGACATTTCCTACTACTTCACCGACAACCTCGCTGCCGAGCTCATTCTCGGCACCACCTACGCCAATATCTACGGCGAGGGGACGATCAGCGGGCTGGGCAAGATCGGCAAGGTCTGGGTGCTGCCGCCGACGCTCACGCTGCAATACCACTTTACCGATTTCGGCGCCTTCAAGCCCTATGTCGGCGCTGGCGTGAACTACACGATCTTCTACAATCAGGATACCGGCAGCGCCGAAGCTCTCCATGTCAAGAATACATTCGGAGGCGCCTTGCAGGTCGGGTTCGATTACATGCTGGATCAGCATTGGGGCGTCAATTTCGACGTCAAGAAGCTCTTTCTGGAGCCGAAATTCGACGTCACGGTCGGCGGCACGAACTTGACGGGCAAGGCCAAGCTCAACCCCTGGCTAATTGGCACGGGCGTCACCTACCGCTTCTGACAAGGCGGGACGAAAGCCGGCTGCCTACATTTGAATAGCCATGAGGAGGATGCCTTCTTGCACCCTCCTCACACCGCGAGCACGCGAGCCCTCGAAATCACGGTTGGAGCACACGCGCACCGTCGCCATGATCGATGCAGGATTTTCGCGCTCGCGCCGAAAAGAACTCGACTGCGCCCGGCCCGTCGCCTTACAGTTTCGCTCTGCCGGGCCTTTCCGGCCAAGAGCGGGCGGCCATGGGGGAAACCAGCGACGACGAGAGGGGATTTTTCGCGGAGCTGCCCGTCCGGCGGCCCACCAAGGCCGCGCTGGCCGAAAAGCCGCACTATCATGGCCATCGCGATCGTCTGCGCGAACGCTTTGCGACGGGCGGGCCGGACGCCCTGCCCGACTATGAACTGCTTGAGCTGCTGCTTTTCCGGCTGATCCCGCGCGTCGACACCAAGCCGATCGCCAAGGCGCTGATCGCTCGTTTCGGTTCGCTGGCCGAAGTCCTGGGCGCGCCGCCTCCGCTGCTCGAGGAAGTCAAAGGCATCGGGCCGACCGTTGCAATCGATCTAAAAGTCATCGCCGCGACGGCCCAGCGCATGGCGCGCGGCGAGGTGCGCGGTCGCGAGGTGCTGTCCAACTGGACGCAACTGCTCGACTATTGCCGCTCCGCCATGGCCTTCGAAACGCGTGAGCAGTTCCGTATCCTGTTCCTCGACAAGAAGAACGGGCTGATCGCTGACGAGGTGCAGCAGACTGGAACCGTCGACCATACGCCGGTCTATCCGCGCGAGGTGGTGAAGCGCGCGCTGGAGCTCTCCGCCAGCGCCGTCATCCTGGTCCACAACCATCCTTCGGGAGATCCCACACCCTCCCGCGGGGACATCGAGATGACCAAGCAGATCATCGAAACGGCGAAGCCCCTTGGCATCGCTGTGCATGACCACATCATCATCGGCCGCAAGGGCAACGCCTCGATGAAAGGCCTGCTGCTGATCTGATCGGCTGCCTGACATCTGCCGCGGCTTGCAAACTGCCGGCGGATCGAACTGCCGTCTGACGATGGATGGCACGGCCTGTCGCACAAGGCGCAAAAAGGCTGGATTTGAAAATACTTCAAGTGCGCAACGAATGATCCCCGTGACGGCCCTCTCGCGGATCAATCTTCTATCCACAAAGGACCACCGATGCCTCTTTGGAAGATAATTTCGTTGAGACCTTTCACATCCACTGCTAGCGTTTTGAAACGCTTCAATCGGATCACGCCTTTGCAACGCAGACGCCCGACCATCGCGGATGTCGCACGAACCGCCGGTGTCTCCATCGGCACGGTGTCGAATTTCATCAATGGCACGGCCGGGCTCAGACAAGGCACGCGGGACCGGATCGAGAAGGCGATCGCCGCCTTGATGTACCGGCCGAGCTCGTTTGCGCGCTCCCTGCCCGGTCGTGCGCCGCAGCGGCCGAAGAATCTCGACCATCTGCCCAAGCTTCTCGTCGCCGGGCGGGTGAGCATCGACTTCCTCTGCCGCGTCGAGGTGCTGCCTCATCGCGACGACCGGATCACGGCCAGCCATATCGACAAGGCGCTCGGCGGCCCCGCCGCCAATCTCGCGGTTGCCGCCGCCGGCGTCGGGGCGCCTTATGCGCTTGACGTCGAGCTGGCGACGGCGGTCGGCAAGGACGCCGAGAGCGACTGGGCGCTAGGCGAGCTTTCCAAGCTGGGCGTGCATACTTTGCCCATCCGCAGCACGCCCAACAACCGGCTCTCGCAGGCGATCGTCATTATCGAGCGCAACGGCAGCCGCACTATCATCAGCGAGCCTTTCGAGCTGGGCGAAGTCGATCTCACCGCCAACCTCGACATCCAACCCGAAAAGCGACCCGCCTGCCTTCACATTGAAGGTTTCCATTACGAGACGATGACAGCATCCATCGCGCGCTTTCACCAGGCCGGCTGGAAGGTGAGCCTGCATTCTGCCGGCCTGCCCAGCAGCGCGCGCACGCCTGAAATCTTCGCCCAGATGGTCAGGCAGATCGACCTGACCTTCATCAACGACGTGATGATCAGGGAGATCTACGGATTTCGCACGCGCATGGCGACCATGATCGAAGAGGTCCGCCTCATGCTGTCGCGCATCAAGCCGCGCGGAACGGTCGTGCTTACCTTGGGCGAGTTCGGCGCGGTGGTCTTTCCGGCAACCGGCGGGCCGCAGATCGAGGTGCCCGCGCTGCCCGTCAACCGGGTGGACGCGACCGGCGCCGGCGACAGCTTCGCCGGCATCTTCCTCAGCCTCTGGCTGCATGGCGCATCGCTGGAGACCGCTGCCCGCTACGCCGCGGTCGGCGCCAGCCTGACGACCACGGTCGAGGGCGCGCAAGGCTACATCGCCGATTTCGCGACACTGAAAGCCGCCGCCGCCGCGAGCGACGTGATGGCCAGCTAGATCAACAGCTTACCGGGCCGAGGGCATCCGGTGAGCAACCACCAGGCAATATCGGGAGAAAATGGGTCATGGCGAAAACGAAAGTCCTTCTGGTCGGCGAGAGCTGGATGAGTTCCGCCACCCATTACAAGGGCTTCGACCAGTTCGGCAGCGTTACCTTCCATCTCGGCGCCACGCCCCTGGTCAACGCCTTGAAGGACAGCGAGTTCGATCTTGAATACATGCCGGCCCACGAGGCCGTCGAAAAGCTCCCTTTCACCCTGGAGGGCCTGTCGCAATACAAGGCGATCGTGCTCTCCGATATCGGCGCCAACTCGTTGCTTTTGCATCCCGATGTTTGGCTGCACGGCAAGACCGTGCCCAACCGACTCAAGCTGCTGCGCGACTGGACACAGGCCGGTGGCGGCCTGGTCATGATCGGCGGCTATTTCAGCTTCCAGGGCATCGACGGCAAGGCCCGCTGGCACCGCACGGCCGTCGAGGAGGCGCTGCCGGTGACCTGCCTTCCCAATGACGACCGGCTCGAGATTCCCGAGGGCTTCCGGCCCGAGATCACCGGCCTCAGCGATCATGCGCTCTTTGCCGGTATCGAGGGCGAATGGCCGATCCTGCTCGGCGCCAACGAGGTCATCGCCCGCGACCGCGACGATGTCGAGGTCCTGGCCCGGCTGCCGCAGGACCAGGGCGGCCATCCGCTGCTGGTCACCGGACGCCATGGCGAGGGGCGCACCCTGGTCTGGACGTCCGACATCGGCCCGCACTGGCTGCCGAACGGCTTCGTCGAATGGCCGGGCTATGCCCGGCTTTGGACGAACGTGCTGCGCTGGGTCAGCAAGGCCGTCTAGCACGAATGCCGGAGAGACCGTCATGACGGCACCATTTCTCGTCGCCAGGAACATCGCCAAGCGCTTCGGCGCGCTGACCGCCCTTGCCGATGTCGACCTGGAGATCCGCTCCG
Organism: Mesorhizobium sp.; assembly: GCA_004020875.1. GTDB lineage: Bacteria > Pseudomonadota > Alphaproteobacteria > Rhizobiales > Rhizobiaceae > Mesorhizobium. The sequence goes on along the minus strand of SAPZ01000004.1, from coordinate 68,933 downwards.
GCGAAGTGCTGGCGCTGCTCGGCGACAACGGCGCCGGCAAATCGACTTTCATCAAGATCCTGGCGGGCGCCCATCCGCCGAGCGACGGCGAACTTCTCATCGAAGGCAACGCCGTCGCATTCTCCTCGCCGAAGGATGCGGCGGCATCCGGGATCGCGACGATCTTCCAGGAACTGGCGCTTTCGGAGAACCTTTCGATCGCCGAAAATGTCTTCCTCGGCCGCGAATTGAAACGCTCCATTTTTGGCATCCCTTTCCTGAAACGCGCCGAGATGCGCCAGCGCGTCGACGGGCTTCTGCAGGAACTCGACGCCCATATTTCCGATCCCGAGGCCCCGGTCGGCAGCCTGTCGGGCGGCCAGCGCCAGGCCGTCGCCATCTGTCGGGCGCTCAATCTCAACGCCCGGCTGGTCATCATGGATGAACCGACGGCCGCCCTTGCCGTCGCCGAGACCCGCAAGGTGCTGGCGCTGACGCGGCGCCTTGCCGGCCGCGGCTGCGCGGTTGTGCTGATCAGCCACAACATTTCCGAAGTCTTCGAGGTTGCCGACCGGATCGTCGTGTTCCGGCGCGGCCGCAAGGTGGCCGAACGGCTGGCGACCGAGACCAATCACGAGGAAGTCGTTTCGCTCATAACAGGCGCCCATCCCGACGTGCGGGCGCTCGAAAAAACAAACTGAAACGCACGTCATTCCAGAGAGGATCACACACAATGCTTTCACAACTCAGGAAAGTGCTCGCGGCCTCCGCGCTGTCGTTGGTCGCCGCGACGGCGGGGCATGCGGCAGACAAGCACAAGGTCGCCTTCGTCCCGCAGCTTATCGGCATTCCCTACTTCAATGCCATGGAGGCCGGCGGCAACCGAGCCGCCAAGGATCTCGGCGTCGATTTCGTCTATTCCGGTCCGGTCGACACCAACCCGGTCGACCAGTTGCAGATCGTGCAGAACCTGATCGATCAAGGCGTCGAAGCGGTCTCGGTCTCCGTTCTCGATGCTTCGAGCATCGCCCCGGTGGTGGAGAGCGCCAAGGCCAAGGGCGTCAAACTGTTCACCAGCGACAGCGATGCGCCCGACAGCGGCCGCGCGGTCTATGTGGCGCAGGCGACAGACGAGGGTCTCGGCACAACGATCATTGACGAACTAGTCAAGCGCGTCGGCGAAGACGCCACGATCGGCATCGTCTCCGGCGAGGCGACCGCGTCCAACCTCAACGCCTGGATCGGCTTCATGCAGAAGGAAGCCGCCGCCAAATATCCCAAGCTGAAGCTGCTCGCCCCGCAATTTGCCGGCGGCACGGCGGAGCGCGCCGCGCAGATCTCCGGCGACCTCATGGCCGCCAACCCTGACATCAAGGCCATCATCGCCGTCGCATCCTCGACCTGCCCGGGCGTTGCCCAGGCGATCGAGACCGCCGGCAAGATCGGCTCGGTCATCGGCACGGGGTACTGCAGCCCGAACACCGCCCGCTCCTATCTGAAGAGCGGCGCCTTCGGCTTCACCGTGCTGTGGGACCCCGAACAGCTCGGCTACCTGACGGTCTGGGCCGGCAAGCAGCTCATCGACGGCAAGAGCTTCGAGGCCGAGAACAAGATTGCCGGCCTGGACAAGCCCGCCACCTATGATGCCGCCAAGGGCATCCTGCTGCTCGGGCCGCCGGCCGTCTTCACCAAGGACAATGTCGACAAGTTCAACTTCTGAGCCTGGCGTGAGCGCGGTGCGGCAGTCCGGAACCGGTGTCTTCTCTATGAACGGGCGGGAGTGGTCTTTGCTTGTCGCTTGTTTGCTGGCGATCGCCATCTTCTCTGTCGCATCGCCGCACTACGCGACCCCGGGCAACGCGGTCACCGTGCTGCGCAACAGCGTCGAGCTGCTGCTGATCGGCCTCGGCATGACCTTGCTGCTCGCCATGGGCGGCATCGATGTCTCGATCGGCATCGTCATGGGCCTCGCGGCCATCGCCATCGGCCGCATTCTTGGCGCCGATGGAAGCCCGTACGTGGCGCTTGTCGCGGGCCCGCTGGTCGGTGCGCTGCTGGGCTGCGTGACGGCCGCCGTCGTCGTCCAGGGCCGCGTTCCGGCAATCGTCGGAACGCTTGGCTTGCTCGGCGTCTACCGCACCGCCGTGTTTGCGCTGCTTGGCGGGCAATGGCTTTCCGGTCTGCCCTCGAGCCTCACCGATCTGCTGGCAACCACCGTGCTCGGCATCCCCGTGCCGGCCCTGGTGATCGCCGTTGCCTATCTAACTGTCTGGCTGGCACTGCGGCGCACGCCCTATGGTTTGCATCTGCTGGCGATCGGCAATTCGGAAGAAAAGGCGCGGCTTTCGGGAATTCCGGTGATCAAGGTCAGATTCCTGACCTTTGTCATCAGCGGCGTCCTGACCGGCATTGCCGCCACCTTCTATGTCGCAACCTACCGCAACGTTGAAATGTCGATCGGCAGCACCTCGGCGCTGGATGCCATCGCCGCGGTCATTCTCGGCGGCACAAGCATATTGGGCGGCCGCTGCAGCCTGCTCGGCACGGTGCTTGGCGTGCTCCTGCTCAGAATCCTCCAGAATGGCCTGCTTCTCATCGGTGTCCCCTCGCTTTGGCAGCCGGTCGTCACCGGCGTGTTGATCATCGGTGTGCTCGGCTTCGAAGCGGTCTCCAATCGCCTGCCACTTACCCGGTTCCAGCGAGCCCGCGCATGAGAACGCTTCGGAACCTGCAGGGCCCGGCCCTGATCCTGGCTTTGCTGTGCGCGCTGTGGCTGATCGTGATTGTCGGCCTGCTGGCGCTCAAGCCTTCCGTCTTCAATCTCGGCACCGTAACTACCATTCTTCAGTTCTCGACCATCCTGGCGCTGGTCGGCCTCGGACAGGGGATGGTCATCCTGGCCGGCGGCACAGGCATAGACCTATCGGTCGGCGGCGCGGTTTCGCTCTCCGCCATCATCGCCATGCTGTCGCTCAAACTGGGCTTGCCGCCGGTCCTGCTGCCGGCCGTCTGCATCCTGGCCGGCGCAGCGCTCGGCGCCCTCAACGGATTGCTGGTGAACGGCCTGGCGCTGCTGCCCTTCATCGCTACGCTCGGCACCTTCTTCGTCTATTCCGGCGTAGCGCTTGCCGTCACGGGCGGCGCGGCCCAGTCGGGCGTGCCAGGATGGCTGCTTGTGTGGGGGCGCGGTGTCGTCGCCGGCATTCCCCTGCCCTTCCTCACCCTGGCCATCCCCTGCTTCGCGCTGGCCAGCCTTGCGCTGATGGCGACGGCCTGGGGGCGCTGGATCTACGCGATGGGCTTCAACGAACGCTCGGCCAGGCTGGTCGGCATTCCAGTCGATCGCGTGCGCTTCATCCTCTACGCCCTGAGCGGCGCGCTCGCCGGCGCCGCCGGCCTGGTTTCGCTCGCCTGGCTCGGCAGCGGCAGGCCCAATATCGGCCAGAACCTCGAGCTGGAATCGCTGACCGCCGCGATGCTTGGCGGCATCGCCATCACTGGCGGGCGCGGCGGCGTCGGCGGCGTGTTCGCGGCCGTGCTGCTCCTGGTCACGCTCAAGACCGGCCTGCTGCAACTGAACATCAACACGGTCTGGCAGGTGGGGATCGTCGGCGCCCTTCTGGTGTTCGTCCTTCTTGCCGACCGGCTTTCCCAACGTTGGAGATCCTAATGCCTTCCATGGAAGAGACCATCGCCACGCGCGTCGAGGCAGCGGCCGATCGCATCGTCGAGACGCTGAGCGATCTCGTCGCCTTCCCCTCGATCGTGAAATCCAATCCGAAGGAGGCCGGCCCGGGCGAGCGCGATTGCCAGCTCTATCTGCAAAAGCGCCTGGAGGCGCTCGGCTTCACGACCGACCTGTGGGATCCGGACGGCCCGGCGCTTTATGAAAAATACAAAGGACGCGCCGGCGCCAACAAGGGCAGGACCTTTGAGGGCCGGCCCAATCTGGGCGGCGTGCTGAAGGGCACGGGCGGCGGCCGCTCGATCATGCTGACCGGCCATATCGACGTTGTGCCGCCAGGCGCCGCCGGACACTGGGCAACCGATCCGTTCCAGCCGGTGCTGAAGGACGGCTTCCTGCACGGCCGCGGCACAGTCGACATGAAGGGCGGCGTCGCCTGCATGCTGATGGCTGTCGAGATCCTGAAGGGGCTCTGCATCCCGCTTTCCGGAGACATCGTCTTCACCACCGTCGTCGACGAGGAGATCGGCGGCATGGGGTCGCTGGCCATGGTCGATCGCGGCTTTCGCGCCGACGCCGGCATCATGACCGAGCCGACGGCAAACAAGATCGCACCGCTCTGCCACGGCATACTCTGGGGCAGGATCATCATCGACGGCATAGGCGGCCATGCCGAGCTGACGCCGAACGCCTGGTATTCGAGCGGCCCTGTCGATGCCGTGCAGCTCTGCCGGCAGCTCCTCGACGGCATCGACATCCTCAACCGGCGCTGGATGTTCGACCCGAAAAAGAACCATCCGCTGATGGAGCTGCCCAACCAGATCATCGTCACCCAGATCAATGCCGGCGAGCATCCCTCCTCCATGGCTGGCCGCGGCGAGATCATCATCGACGCGCAGTACCTGCCGAGCGAGCATGACGAATTCAGGCTGGGCGGCAACGTCAAGCGCGAGATCGAAGAGCATATCGCCAATGTCTGCCAGGCAGACCCTTATCTGCGCCTGCACCCTGCCCGCGTCGAATGGATTCTTGATGCCGACTGCGCCGAAATCCCCGCCGAAAGTCCGTTTGTGAGCGTCCTCCAGGAAGCCGTGAAGGATGCCAATCTGTCGCCGGTGCTGAGCGGCTTCGGCGCGCATAGCGACATCGGCCTGCCGACAGGCCTCGGCAACACGCCGACCGTCAATTTCGGCCCTGGCGACCCGGCTCAGGCGCATCAGCCCAATGAGCGCGTTTCGGTGCGCGACCTTGTCGATTGCACGAAAGCAATTGCGATTGCCGTGGAGAAATGGTGCCGCTAGAGCAAGCTGAAGCGTGATCCAGAGACATAGCGATCGCGCTGGCATGGCGTTCCGGCCGCCTGACAGCCGCCGCCCGCATCCCGAGAAAACCGGGCGTAAAGAGCAACATTTTGCCAATCAGATAGTCGGCTCTGGAATTTCTGCCGAAAAACGATCATGATGCGCTTGGCATTCTAGGACGCTTCGCGCGTTTGGAATGCCGGAGGAACGGGACATGGCCGTCGTGCTTGTACTCGTTTTGATCGTTGTGGGCTCGGTGTTGTTCCACTTCCTGAGCCCATGGTGGTGGACGCCCATTGCCTCGAACTGGGACTATATCGACCACACCATCATCATTAGCTTTTGGATCACCGGCATCGTCTTTGCCGCTGTCGTCCTGTTCATGGCTTATTGTGTTTTCCGCTTCCGGCACCGGGAGGGCAATCGCGCCACATACGAACCCGAGAACAAGCGCCTCGAGTCGTGGCTGATGATCGTCACCGCGTTCGGCGTCACCGCCTTGCTGGTTCCCGGACTATTCGTCTGGAGCCGCTTCGTCACGGTGCCAAGCGATGCGACCGAAATCGAAGTCGTCGCTCAGCAATGGCAGTGGAGCTTCCGTTTGCCGGGCAAGGACGGCAAGCTCGGCACTTCCGACACCCGCGACGTCACTGCTGACAATCCGTTGGGCGTCGCCCCCAAGGATCCGAACGGTCAGGATGATGTCCTGGTCGAAGCCGCCGATCTTCATCTGCCGGTCGGCAAGCCGGTCAAGGTGCTGCTGCGTTCGATCGACGTGCTGCATGATTTCTATATCCCGGAATTCCGCGCCAAGATGGACATGATCCCCGGCTCGGTGACCTATTTCTGGTTCACCCCGATCAGGACCGGGACCTTCCAGGTTCTGTGCGCTGAACTATGCGGCCAAGGGCACCCGCTGATGCATGGCGTGGTCGTGGTCGACACCGAGCAGGATTATCTGGCCTGGCTCGGCCAGCAGCAGACTTTCGCGCAATTGTCGGCGCCCCCGCAATCGGGCTCAGCGAACCAGCCGCCGGGAAAGATAATCGCGTCCAGTCTGGGCGTCGCGGCAAACTCGAAACTTTCGAGGTCCGCACAATAGGGCACGGAGGTGCTCCAATGGTCGACGTCACACCCGCAGATGCCATTCCGCCCGCCGAAGTTGGGGAGGTGGAACTCTACCATCCGCACAGCTGGTGGACGAAATATGTCTTCTCGCAGGACGCGAAGGTCATAGCGGTCCAGTACTCGGCAACGGCAACCGCGATCGGCCTGGTGGCGCTGGTTCTGTCCTGGCTCATGCGCCTTCAGCTCGGCTTTCCCGGCACATTCGACTTCATCACTCCGGAAGCTTACTACCAGTTCATCACCATGCACGGCATGATCATGGTGATCTATCTGCTCACCGCGCTTTTCCTCGGCGGCTTCGGCAACTACCTCATCCCGCTGATGGTCGGCGCCCGCGACATGGTCTTTCCCTATGTCAACATGCTGAGCTACTGGGTCTATCTCCTCGCCGTGCTCGTTCTGGTGTCCAGCTTCTTTGCGCCGGGCGGACCGACCGGCGCCGGCTGGACGCTCTATCCGCCGCAGGCCATCATGTCCGGCACACCCGGCGGACAGGACTGGGGCATCATCCTGATGCTCTCTTCGCTCATCCTGTTCATTGTCGGCTTCACCATGGGCGGCCTCAACTATGTGGTGACAGTGCTTCAGGGCCGCACGCGCGGCATGACCCTGATGCGCCTGCCGCTCACCGTCTGGGGCATCTTCACCGCCACCGTCATGGCGCTGCTCGCTTTCCCGGCCCTGTTTGTCGCTTGTGTGATGATGCTGCTTGACCGCGTTCTCGGCACCTCATTCTTCATGCCGGCGATTGTCGAGATGGGAGCGCAGCTGCAGCACAATGGCGGCAGCCCGATCCTGTTCCAGCATCTGTTCTGGTTCTTCGGCCACCCGGAGGTCTACATCGTCGCCCTGCCGGCCTTCGGCATCGTGTCCGACCTGATCAGCACGCATGCGCGCAAGAACATCTTCGGCTACCGCATGATGGTTTGGGCGATCCTCGCCATCGGCGCCCTGAGCTTCGTTGTCTGGGCGCACCACATGTATGTCAGCGGCATGAACCCATATTTCGGCTTCTTCTTCGCGACCACGACCCTGATCATTGCCGTGCCGACGGCGATCAAGGTCTATAATTGGGTGCTGACGCTTTGGCGCGGCGATATTCACCTCACCCTGCCGATGCTTTTCGCGCTCGCCTTCATTGTCACCTTCGTCAATGGAGGCTTGACCGGACTGTTCCTCGGCAATGTCGTGGTCGACGTGCCGCTGTCGGACACCATGTTCGTAGTCGCTCATTTCCACATGGTCATGGGTGTCGCGCCGATCCTGGTGATCTTCGGCGCGATCTATCACTGGTACCCGAAGGTCACCGGCAGGATGCTGGACGAGACGCTCGGCAAGTTCCACTTCTGGGTGACCTTCGTCGGCGCGTACCTGATCTTCTTCCCCATGCATTATCTCGGCCTGATGGGCGTTCCGCGGCGTTACGCCGAGCTCACCGACATGACCATAATGACGGAATCGGCTCGTCACCTGAACTCGTTCATCAGCATCATGGCCTTCACAGTCGGCTTCGCCCAGATGGTCTTCCTGTTCAACCTGATCTGGAGCATCCGGCATGGCCGAGGGGCCGGCGGCAATCCCTGGCGGGCGACGACGCTCGAATGGCAGACGCCGCAGACGCCGCCGGCGCACGGCAATTTCGGCAAGGAACTGCCCATCGTCTATCGCTGGGCCTATGACTACAGCGTGCCGGGGGCCAAGGAGGACTTCATCCCGCAGAACGTGCCGGGCGACTTCGCCCCCTCGAGGGAGCCGGCATGAGCGTCATCCTGGTCTTTCTGCTGGTGATCGCGGGCTTTGCCGGATGGTGGCTTTCGCACCAACGGCTGACGGCCAAGCCCTGGTTGGAGCAAGGCCTTGCCGGCGATTTCGTCGGTTTCGACCGGTCGGCGCTACCCACCGCCAAGATCGGCCTCGGTGTCTTCCTCGCCGTCGTCGGCTGCCTGTTTTCGCTGTTCACCAGCGCCTATTTCATGCGCATGGGGCTGCCCGACTGGCAGCCGCTGCCGCTGCCGCGCCTGCTCTGGCTCAACACCGGCGTGCTGGTGCTAAGCAGCGTCGCGCTGCAATGTGCCGTGGTCGCCGCGCGCAAAGGCCAGATCGACAACGTCCGGCTGGGCCTTGCCACGGCGGGGTTCACGACGCTTGCCTTTCTCGTCGGTCAGTTGATGGCATGGCGGCAACTGACCGGGGACGGCTACCTGCTCGCATCCAACCCGGCCAACAGCTTCTTCTATCTGATCACCGGCATGCATGGCCTGCACATATTCGGCGGTCTGGTTGGACTTGGAAGGACGAGCATCGGCGCCTGGAATGGAGCGCGGCCGGAGCGGCTTCGACTCAGCGTCGAGCTCTGCGCCATGTACTGGCATTTCCTGCTTTTCGTCTGGCTCTGCATCTTCGCCCTGCTGGCGGGTTGGGCCGCGACCTTCATCGACATCTGCCAACGGCTGCTGACCTAGGAGACCGGCGATGGCCGAGACGACCATGACCCATACCAGCCAGATGGAGCCCAGGCCCGCCGGTTGGCGCGGCATCGCCGCCGATTGGGCCTCGGACCAGCGGGCCTTCAAGAACGTGTCCTGGGGCAAGGCCATGATGTGGATCTTCCTGCTCAGCGACACATTCGTCTTTGGATGCTTCCTGCTCTCCTACATGACCGCGCGCATTTCCACGCGCGTGCCGTGGCCGAATCCAAGTGAGGTCTTTGCACTTCGCATCGGCGGCTCGGAAATTCCGCTGATCCTGATCGCCATCATGACTTTCGTGCTGATCTCGAGCAGCGGAACGATGGCCATGGCAGTCAATTTCGGCTACCGCCACGATCGTCGCAAAACCGCGATATTGATGCTTTTGACCGCAGCACTTGGCGCGACATTCGTCGGCATGCAGGCCTTCGAATGGACCAAGCTGATCACCGAAGGGGTGCGGCCATGGGGCAATCCTTGGGGGGCAGCGCAGTTCGGCTCATGCTTCTTCATGATCACGGGCTTCCACGGCACCCATGTCACGATCGGCGTGATCTTCCTGGTCATCGTGGCGCGAAAGGTCTGGCGTGGCGACTTCGACACTGGGCGCCCCGGCTTCTTCACCAGCCGCCGGGGCCGCTATGAGAATGTCGAGATCATGGGACTCTACTGGCACTTCGTCGATCTGGTCTGGGTGTTCATCTTCGCCTTTTTCTATCTTTGGTGAGGCAGATATGGCTGAAGCAACCGCAAACGGTCTCGGACAACACGCGCTGCACGCCACCCATGGGCATGATGCGGCGGCCGTCGCCACCACCGACACCCACCAGGAGCACCCGATCAAGCTCTACCTGGTGGTCTGGGCGTGGCTGTTCATCCTCAGCACATGCTCCTACCTGGTCGACTATTTCGGCATCCACGGCTATCTCAGATGGTCGCTGATCCTGATCTTCATGATGCTCAAGGCGGGATTGATCGTCGCCGTCTTCATGCACATGGCCTGGGAGCGGCTGGCGATGATGTATGCGATCATCCTGCCGCCGATATTGGTACTGGTCTTCGTGACCATGATGGTTTTCGAAGCCGATTATACGCTGCTGACCCGTATCGCGTTTTTCGGACCCGGCCCCTGATCGCGTAAAAACGAGGAGATATCCTCTTACAGCGTCGCGCGCCCTTTTTTCGGAAGCGCAGGGCGCTGTTCCGCTTTGATGGGCCTATGATCCTTTTCGAAAATCGATCCAGATTTTCGGTCATCCGCCCGGTCGAAGGTGAACGTCATGGACACGCGGACACTTGTCATACTCGGCCTTGGCATAGTTGTTCTGCTGCTGTCGGGATTCCTCACGCTGCCGGCATAACGGCACGGGGGCGCGACATTTCAACAGCGCAATTGCAGGACGACCAGCGACGGTGCCCGGAAGGGTGACCTATTTGGAGAACTGCTTCAGGTAGGCGATGACGTTGGCTATGTCCTTATCGTCCTTGAGGCCGGGAAATGTCATCTTTGTCCCCTTGACCATCGCCTGGGGGGCGTGCAGGTAGGTCGTCAGGGTCGGCTCGTCCCATTTGACGCCGGATTTTCCAGCTGCGATCATCGCTGCGGAATAAGTGAAGTTGGGATGCGTGCCGGCAACACGCCCGATGACGCCGTGCAGGGACGGACCGATCTTATTCTGGTCCTGGTCGGCAATGTGGCAGACCTTGCACTTCGTGAAGACCTTCTCGCCCGCGGCAGCATCTTGCGCCTGCGATGGGCTTATGAAGAAGGTGGTAGCGGACAAGACGATGAAAAGCGCGATTGTACGCATCGCATTTCCTCCCTGATGGTTCTCGTTTTGCGTCGGAACGATCGGCACCACGCCAATCCCGCCTGCGGCGCTGCACGCTAGAGCGGAGGATCCGGGCTCTTCAGTGGAATTGCGGCACCTACATACCACAGAATTGTCGAAATGGATAGAAAAGGCCGGCTTTGGCCGAGGCTTAGGCCTGTCCACTGCGGTGCTCGGTGTCATCGCCAAGCTGTTCGGTGCGTGACAAGGCCGCCGAACTGGACAGCCTGTTCTAATGCATGTCGCCCAAAACTGGGCAGGGTTTTGGGATGACGACATCCATCAAACAAAGATCTTTTAAAGCGCCGCGCCTGATTCCGTTTCAGCGCGACGCGCTTTAAGCGGTGGGATCAAGGCGGATCGGTGTTGCAACTCGCAGCAAGCTGACCGATCGCTTCCGAAAGACCGGCAAGCTCGAAATCCGCCTCACCACGCCCCGACAGCAGGCCGAAGCGCCATGACAGCGTCAGCCGGTTCGCCGAAACCAGGCGCTTGATGCCGTCGTTCCCATCCCTGACCAGAGTTCTGCCGCGCGGGCCGACCGACCAGCTTTCATCGGTTTTGCCGCCGTCGACAACAACGGAGATGGTGATCTTGCGGCTGGCGGAGACGGCGTCGTCGAGCTGGAGCCATTCGCTCCAGCGCGGTTCGCCATCAGGCCGGCAAGCAAGCGTAAGCACCGGACTGTAGCCCAGGGCTCCGCCGCCAGTGATCAGCTTGTTGCTGGCATGGAGCGACGCCGTGATCTGGCCGTCATTGCCGGAGCGGACGCTCCAGTTGCCCATATTCGGCTCAGCCCGCGCGACGCCGACCGTCGCGGCCAACAAGAGCGCCGCGGCAATGACCACGTCTCTCATCATGGACCCAGCCTCACCGATGCCTCCAAACGCCCGCGAATACGATGAGGCGCAGATAATGTTCAATGCTTGGTATCGCCAGCACCGGACAATCAAGACAAGTTGTCTGTGTTGCCGCGCCGCCACAATGAAACCTCCCGCAATGAAAAAGGCCGCCCGGAGGCGGCCTTTCGAAATCGCGGTGTTGAAACCTGTTACTCGGCTTCCTTGGCTGCTTTCTTCTTCGGCGCGGCCTTCTTCTTCGGCTCTTCCGCCTCGGCGGCGGCTTCGCCCACCTCTGCCTTGGCTTCGGCCTTCTTCGAAGAGGCCTTCTTGGCCGGCTTCGCCTTGGTCGCGGTTTCGGCTTCCTCGTCGTCGGCCATCAGCTCTTCCTTGCCGACCTTGACGTCATTGACCGAGATCTGGCCGAGCAAATAATCGACGACCTTCTCCTCGAACATCGGCGCGCGCAGCGCGTTGATGGCTTCCGGATTGCTGCGATAGAACTCGAAGGCTTCCTGCTGCTGGTTGGCCGGGAAGCGGCGCACCTGCTCGAACAGGCCGCGCTGCAGTTCCTCGTCCGACACGGTGACGCCGGCCTTTTCGCCGATTTCGGCGAGCACCAGACCGAGACGCACGCGGCGCTCGGCAAGGCGCATATATTCGGCGCGTGCCTCTTCCTCCGTCGTCTCTTCGTCGGCGAAGGTGCGGCCGGCGGCTTCGAGATCGCGATTGACCTGAGCCCAGATATTGTTGAACTCGGCCTCGACAAGCTTCGATGGCGCCTCGAAGGAGTAGGATGCGTCGAGCTGGTCGAGCAGCTGGCGCTTCACCTTCTGGCGAGTCATCGAGCCGAACTGGTTCTCGAGCTGGCCGCGCACGATCTCGCGCAGGCGCTCGAGCGATTCCAGGCCGAGATTCTTGGCCGTCTCGTCATTGACTTCGAGCTCGCCGGGCGCCGACACTTCCTTGACGGTGACGTCGAACGTGGCTTCCTTGCCGGCCAGATGCGCAGCCTGGTAGTTTTCGGGGAAGGTGACGGTGATCTGCTTCTCGTCGCCGGCCTTCGTGCCGATCAACTGGTCCTCGAAGCCCGGGATGAACTCCTTGGAGCCGAGCACGAGCGGCTGGTCGGTCCCGGCGCCGCCGGCGAAAGCCTCGCCGCCGATCTTGCCGACATAATCGATGCTCACACGGTCACCCTCGGCGGCCTTGCCGGTCTTCGGCTCGTAGCTGCGCGACGATTCGGCAACGCGCTTCACCTGATCGTCGACTTCCGATTCCGGCACGTCATAGACCTGGCGCGTCACCTTGATATCGGAAAAATCCTTGATCTCGATCGCCGGGATGACTTCGTAGTTGAGGCTGAATTCGAAATCGGCGCCGCCGGCCAGGATCTTCTCGGCCTCCTTCTCGTCCTCGGTCATGATCACTTCGGGCTGCATGGCGGCCTTTTCACCGCGCCCTGTGATGATCGAGCGGGTCGAGTCGTTGAGAATCTCGTTGACGACCTCGGCCATGAACGACTTGCCGTACATCTTGCGCAGGTGCTGCACCGGCACCTTGCCCGGGCGGAAGCCGTTGATGCGCACCTTGTCGCGGGCATCGGTCAGCCGCGCCATCAGCTTGGCTTCCATGTCACCGGCCGGCACGGTGATCTTGATCTCGCGCTTGAGACCGGAGTTGAGCGTTTCGGTGACCTGCATCCTAGAACCTTTGTTTTCAACAATGAGGCTGCGAAACGGTATTAGCCGTTTACAGCCTGCCGGTATGATGTTGCCGGAAATGGCTTTTGGTACGGAACCTGGCGATTTGACCGCTAACGCGGTTCAAACTCTCCTGAACTACGCCGTGCCAGATGCGAATAAGTTTTTGTTTTTCCTATAACTTTTCACATCTTGCAGAAGCGGAAACTCACGTTCCGTCACATTCGACACGCCTTTTGTCACAGGCTAGCCCAATTTTCAACTATCTTCGCGTCTAGCCGGATAAGCATGATCTGAGCCCCGACATTGACAGAATGATGGCTACATGGGATTGCCGGGGAAAGCGGATGTGGCGGAATTGGTAGACGCCCTGGATTTAGGTTCCAGTGCCGAAAGGCGTGGGGGTTCGAGTCCCTTCATCCGCACCATTCTTCGTTCTGACGAGTTCGGGTGGCAGGCGTCCGCCTGAGGCTCGAAGAGCTGAACGTGTCCTCCGAAGCCTGGCGAAGGCGGACCGGCGCAGTCAACGCGCGTCGCACTCGTCAGCGCGAACGCAACGACCTAACTCCTTAATAAAGCGGCTCCTCGAACAGCGTCTTGTCGCCGTCCATCAGCGCCTTGATTTGTGCCGTGCCGTCGGACGCGAGCGCAAGCTTGATGCCGAACGGCCGCACGCGCATGTCGTCCTGGATCGCCACGCCCTCGCCTTCCGGCAAATAGAAGCGGTCGATCCCATAGTCCGGCGCGATCGTCGCGTCCGTATCACGAAGGCCCCAGCCCTCCACGACATGGCCGGCAATGTCTGCTTCACCCGCGCCCGCCGGTGACGGCGCCTTGCCGAACCATGCCGCGGTCGGCTGCCAATAACCGTCGGCGCCCTTCTTCAACCGGACTACGATCGATGTGTCCTCGCTGGAGAACTGGCCTTGCGGAATGTTGGCAATCAATTTCACTGGAATGCGCGAGATGTTGTTGTTGAGAGAGATGTAGTCGCCGCGCAGTAGATCGCGCGGATCGACAGGCTGGACTTTCAGGAGCACCTCCTTGCCGTTGCGCAGGATCGCCGCGCGGTCGGCGATGATCCAGTTGAGAAAGCCGATCTGGACAAGCGCCAGCACCAGCGCCGAAATGATCAGTTTCTTGCCGGTCATGCCGCTGCTCCTGTTCCGGCAGGCGCTTTCATGCGTTTTTCGATGCGGATGATGATCAGCGCCAGTATGCCGAGCAGCACCGCCGCCGCCAGGAAGAAGCCGGCCGTATCCAGCATCGACCTCAAGGTGACGCTGTAGATGATGGCGAGCTCGAAGGCGAAGCCGGTATAAGCCAGCCAGCGCAAGCCCCTGCTCTCGCGCCCCGCCAGCATGATTGCCGCCACAATACTGGCCAGCGCCACGATCGAAGCGACGGCAAATCCGCTGTTGTAGGCGCTTTCATCCGCCAGCTCGAACTGGATGATCGCCATGCCCGTGAGGAACCCGAGTAAAGCGTGCAGGGGCAGCCGGCCGCCCAACTGGAGAGTCCTGTCGATCGGATCGCCCGCAAAGACCGAAGCGGCAAAGAGCAGCGCCGAGACGATGGCCAGCGACATGGCCACCGGCAGCGTCTCGCGATCCGTCGCCAGAAGGACCAGATAGAGAATGACCGACAGAATGATGAGGTGGCGCGCGGCCCGGCTGCGCGTCCAGAATGAAATGGCGAACAAGATGATCGCCGTGACGATGAAAAGATGCGGAGTTTCCGCGCGCCAGTAGAAGCCGAACCCCTTGAGGACCAGCCAGGCGTCGGCAATGCCGACCGCCGCCACCGTCAGCGGGCTAGAGCGCAGCGCGACCGCCGCCAGCGCCGTGCCGGCGCACCATGTCACCAGCGCTGAGGCCTCGTCGCCCGAAAGGTGGTACATCTGGCCGATCAGCGCGATCGCTCCGCCGAACGCCGCAGCGGCAACGATCCACAGCGCCTCGCCGAGCGTGGCATGGTCACGCGTCTTCAGCACCGCGCCGCCGACATAGCCTGCAAGAATGACCGCAAACAGAGCCGCCACGCGAACGAGGCGCGGAATGGCCTCCCAATTGGCGGCGACGAAAATCAGGATCGCCGCTCCGAACAAAAGGGCGGCCATCATCGCCAGGATGGAGCCGAAGCTCAGCGACGCGCCCTCATTGGCGGCAACATCGCGCGTCAGCGCCTCCGCCGTGACGGGATCGATCAGCCCGATCTCCCGCCAGCGCGCGATATCCGCCCTCACCCGTGTGGCATAGCCCGCCATGCATTTCCCCCAAGCCTGACCACTTCCTTAGTTGAAACAGCCAAACCGTTGACGCAGCGGCATTTTTCGATTCCGCCTTCTTTGTGACGAAGGCGTGAATGGGGTTAATGTTGCATTGCACAATTTGCATTGCTGCCATGCGCCATCGGCACTTTTAAACCGATACGACCCCACCTATTTTCTGTTCGTACACAAACGGAATGATCCGAACTAAAGACGAAACGAGAACTACCATGAACCTGATCCGCAACTACCGCAACTGGCGCCGCTACCGTGAAACCGTTTCCGAGCTGAACCGCCTGTCGAACCGTGAGCTGACCGACCTCGGCATCAGCCGCAGCGACATCCACTACGTCGCTCGCAAGGCGGTCTAATCCGCTTCGGACCGCAAATGGTCCGAACCAGTTTTGAAGAGAGTTAAGACAATGAACCTGATCCGTAGCTACCGTAACTGGCGCGTTTATCGCGAGACGGTTTCCGAGCTGGGTCGGCTTTCGAACCGTCAGCTCCATGATCTCGGCATCGTCCGTGACGAGATCAAGATGGTCGCCCGCAAGGCGATCTAGCCAAGGATTTCGCCAGGGTCGACCTCCTCCCCGACCCTGACGAATGAGGTCAACCTTCACCTCCTCCCGAGGGTTGGCCACCGAAACGGCGCCCGCCGGACCTCCTCCCCCGGCGGGCGTTGTTCCAGAAGCGAACGAAGTCCGCTTTCTAGAAGGTTTCGCCCCTTCTGAAAAAGGCGAGAAGAATTTTCGTCCTAAAAGGGCGAAAGGAATTTCGTCAAAGCCGACCTCCTCCCCGGCGATGACGAATTAGGTCGATCTTCACCTCCTCCCGAGGATCGACCCCCAAAACGACACCCGCCGGACCTCCTCCCCCGGCGGGTGTTGTTGTTTTTGGCGCCAGTTTCTCGCCGTCGCCGTCCTGCAATTGCAATCGAGCCGCCAAGCGATTATTCCGGCGCTCATGAGCAAAAATCCCGTACACGTCGTCGGCGGCGGCCTCGCCGGCTCCGAGGCGGCATGGCAAATCGCCGAGGCCGGCGTTCCGGTCGTGCTGCACGAGATGCGCCCGGTGCGCGGTACCGACGCGCACAAGACCGATGGTCTGGCCGAGCTTGTCTGCTCGAACTCTTTCCGCTCCGACGATGCTCAGAGCAACGCGGTCGGCCTGCTGCATGCCGAAATGCGGCTGGCCGGCTCGCTGATCATGAGTGCCGGCGATGCCAATCAGGTTCCCGCCGGCGGCGCGCTGGCTGTCGACCGCGACCGGTTTTCCGACGCGGTCACCGCGAAGATCGAGGCGCATCCGCTGATCGCCATCCAACGCGAGGAAGTGCCCGGGCTCCCGCCGGCGGACTGGGACCAGGCGATCATCGCCACCGGTCCTCTGACGGCGCCGTCATTGGCGCAGTCGATCGCCGAGGCGACCGGCGCCGACGCGCTTGCCTTCTTCGACGCTATCGCGCCGATCGTGCATTTCGACACGATCGACATGAACACGGCCTGGTTCCAGTCGCGCTATGACAAGGTCGGCCCCGGTGGCACGGGCAAGGACTACATCAACTGTCCGATGGACAAGGACCAGTATCTCGCCTTCGTCGCGGCGCTGCTGGAGGGTCAGAAAACCGAGTTCAAGGAGTGGGAAGGCACGCCCTATTTCGACGGCTGCCTGCCGATCGAGGTGATGGCCGAGCGCGGCATCGAGACGCTGCGCTACGGCCCGATGAAGCCAATGGGCCTGACCAACGCCCACAATCCCTCGGTCAAAGCCTATGCGGTGGTGCAGCTCCGTCAGGACAATGCGCTGGGCACGCTCTACAATATGGTCGGTTTCCAGACGAAGCTGAAGCATGCCGAGCAGGTGCGCATCTTCCGCACCATTCCCGGGCTCGAGAATGCCGAATTCGCCCGCCTCGGCGGCCTTCACCGCAACACCTACATCAACTCGCCGACGCTGCTCGACCCCTCGCTGCAGCTGAAATCGCGGCCGGGCCTGCGCTTTGCCGGCCAGATCACCGGCTGCGAAGGTTATGTCGAAAGTGCAGCAATCGGCCTGCTCGCCGGCCGCTTTGCCGCCGCCGAGCGGCTCGGCCGGGCGCCCGCGCTGCCGCCGGCGACCACCGCCTTCGGCGCGCTGCTCAACCACATCACCGGCGGGCATATCGTGTCGGACGATGAGCCCGGCAAGCGTTCCTTCCAGCCAATGAACGTCAATTTCGGCCTTTTCCCGCCGGTCGAAGCGCCGAAGACCGACGGCAAGCGCCTGCGCGGCAAGGATAAGACCGTCGCCAGACGTCATGCGATCACGGCGAGAGCGCTGGCCGATTGCCGCGAGTGGTTGGGACAGGCTCCCCGAACGGAAGCGGCAGCTTGATCTGTGGCTGACGTCTCGCGTCCACCCCAGCTTTTGCGACCGGGCTAGGAGCGGCGAACCCTTCACCGGCTACTGCGGAGCGCTCCGAACGAAGTTGCCTGCGATACTTTGACCAAGGAACGCTTCCCCCACACGGTCTCATGGTGTATCACCCGGGATTTATGGGGCGAAGGGCGGTATAATGTCGGGCGTCGTCTTGGACGAAGCAAATTTGTCGAGTGAGATCTTCGACGGCGAAGTCGTCGCGGTGAACTTTGCGACTGGGAAGTATTACGGCATGAAGGGAAGCGCGCAGCTCATCTGGGAGATGTTGCGCGAACCCGTCGATCCCGCCATGATTGAGACGGCGTTGAGGACGGGCTATCCCGACTTGGACGAGGACGACGTTGCCTCAGTGCAACGTTTCCTCGACCTCCTCCTGGAGGAAGGCATACTTCAGCCGGCCTCACCGATCGCATCGCCGAAACTACCCGACATTGCCGGCCGTGCATCGTTCGTAAGGCCGGAGTTGGAGATCCACACGGACTTGCAGGAGCTGATCGTCCTCGACCCCATCCATGACGTGGATCCGAGCGGTGGATGGCCACTGCGGCGGGAATTGGGGGACAGCTGATCCGAATGGTCCGAGCCGCCGTCGATTCCCGTACGGCGCCTGCAGCATTCGTCCGCCGCGTCATTGCCGACGCGAGTTTCCGGTGGTCCGAATCCGGCGCTGAGCATTGCTTTCGCCTTGGCGGGCTGACGCTGAGGCTGCGCACATGCGGGACCGCGCTCGATCCGGTCATCCTGCCGGTTCTACGCCATACGCAAATAACGGAAGCCACCGCGGGAGACCGCTCGATCACTGTCTACGCCGTCTCGCATGAGGATGACGGCTTTGCGGCTCCGCCCGCCGAATGGCCCTTTGAAGCCGACGAGGGCAATGCCGTCACCCGGACGGTATGGGACAGCGAGGCCGGCGTCGCAATCGTATCCGACGAGAGCCGCGGGATCTGGCATCTTCACGACCTGTCCACCGGCACCGGCGTCTATTGGGTCGGAGCGGCTGCCCGGCTGCCGATCTGGGAATACGGGTCTCCGCTCCGCCACCACATCCATTGGGGCGCGTTGGCCGCGGGCCATGCGATGCTTCATTCCGCTGTTGTCGGCGAAAATGGCGTGGGCGTGATGCTTGCCGGTCCGGGAGGTTCCGGCAAATCGACGCTGACGGCTGCCGCGATCTCCGTGGGGATGCAGACCACGGGCGATGATTTTGTCCTGGTGTCGCAGTCTGGGGCAGACTGGCGGAGTCACTCGCTTTTCGACACCATGAAACTCATTGGAATGGCGGAGACCCTCTTCAGCGGGCTTGCCGAGCAAGCGGTGAACCGGGACCGTAGCCCGGAAGAAAAGGCGCTCATCCCGATCAGCACGACGATACAGGATGCGCTGGTCCCGCAAATGCCGGTGAAGGCTCTTGTCTCCTGCAAACTCACCGGCGAGGACGCTTCGATAATCCGTCCCGCTTCCCGGTTCGAGATGATCCGCGCCCTCTTGCCGAGCACGTCGAAAATCTTGCGGACCGGTCACAACGAGACATTCCAGCAGGTCGCTCGCCTGTCACGCTCGCTTCCCTGCCATGAGTTCCTGATCGGCAATGATCCGATGGAAGCGACAACTGTGCTGCG
The DNA here is from genome assembly GCA_004020875.1 of Mesorhizobium sp. GTDB lineage: Bacteria > Pseudomonadota > Alphaproteobacteria > Rhizobiales > Rhizobiaceae > Mesorhizobium. The sequence goes on along the minus strand of SAPZ01000004.1, from coordinate 49,686 downwards.
AGGGTTCCTGCGGAGCCTGAGAGCATGAGCGACGGCCCAAAGATCAGCGTCATCATGCCAGTACGAAATGGCGAGAAATACATCGCCGACGCCCTGAAAACCGTATTCGACCAAGCGTGGCCGGTGCAGGAAATCCTGGTGATCGACGACGGCTCGACCGATCGCTCGCGTGAGATCGTCGAGGCCCTGGCCTGGCGTTTCCCGGCGATCCGTGTCCTCGATGGGCCGCGGCGCGGTCCGGGGCCAGCCCGAAATGTCGGTCTGCGGATCGCCGGCGGCGAGTTCATCGGCTTCCTGGATTGCGATGACCTCTGGCCGGCCGACAAGTTGTCGCTGCATCTCGCACGCTTTGCCCGAGCACCTCGTATGGATGTCGTTTCCGGCTTCGTCAGCTATTTCGACCGACAAATGACGGATGCGCCCGCACCCGATCCGGCGGCGATAACAGACGAACTTTTCCATGTTCATCTGGGTGCAACCCTTTATCGTCGGACAGTCTTCGAGCGGGTTGGGTTATTCGACGAAAACCTTCTCTATTCCGAAGACGTGGACCTCATGCTTCGGATTCGCGAAGCCGAAATTCCAATGACGATCCTAAACGCGGTGACCCTGTGCTACCGCCGGCACGCGGAGTCGATGACGAGCACTTATACGGCGGAAGAAAAGCGCGACTTCAACCGCGCCCTCATGCAGTCGCTCATGCGTCGGCGCAAGAACGGCAACGCAAAGCCGTTGCCTCCCTTCAAGCATCTGATGGAGGAATGAGTGGAAACGCCGTTTTTCAGCGTCATCATTCCTGCATGGAACGCCGCCACCACGCTTCATGAGACGCTCGACAGCATCGCCGAGCAGAATGACCCTTCACCGCGGGAGGTTATCGTCGTCGATGACGGCTCGACCGATCGCACGGTCCAGGTCGCTCAGGACCATTCATCACACCCGCGCATAATCAGGAAAGTCAATGGCGGAGCGCCGTCCGCATTCAATGTCGGCATAAAGGCCACCCAGGGCGCGGTTCTGGCGTTCCTCGATGCCGACGACCTGTGGATGCCCGACAAGCTCGCGCTTCAGCGGGCCGCACTGGATTCGGATTCCTCTCTGGACGCCGTGCTGGGCCACAGCGAAACCTTCGAAAGCCCGGAATACCCCGCGGAAGCCTTTGTCTCTCTCCGCTATAAGAAAGGCCGCTATCCGGGCTACCTCGCGAGTTCGCTTGCGGTGCGGCGAAGCGCTGTCGAACGGCTCGGCATCCTGTTCGATGAAACCCTGCGCACTGGCTCCTTCATAGATTGGTACCGAAGGGCTGTTGCCGCGGGCATGAAAGTGACCATGCTAGACGAGACGGTTCATCGACGCCGTATTCGACCAGGCACGTTGTCCAGAAGGGTAGCCGGCGATGCACCGGCCGGCATGGCATCCGACTTTCTTGAAATCGCACGCCGGGCGATCATGGCCAAGAGGGGTGATGATGATGGAGAAAGAGGGGGATGAATTGGCCTCTCTGGTACCCGTCCCTTGATCGCGCCTGGCCCACTGGGGATCACGAGCGTCTCCTGCTGGCCGCCGTGCACGTCGATCCGGTGGTGGCCGAAAGGGAACTGCGCGCCTGGATCGGCACGCACGACCTGGACGACTGCACGTTCAGCGAGCAGCGGTTGATTCTCGCCACCTGGAACAGGCTTGGACCCGGTTTGAAGGATCTGCCGGATGCGCCGAGGCTTGCCGGGCTTCAACGGATGCTGTGGACGCGAACCATGCTTCTGATGAGAGAATGCCAACCGGCATTCGCGGCGCTGGCCGAGGCGAACGTGCCGATGATGCTCATCAAGGGAGCCGCGCGTGCCGCTGATCCCGTTGGACGGGGTGGACGCTCGTTCCACGACCTCGATATCGTGGTCCCGAGGAACCGGTTGGGAGACGCGCTGCAAGTGTTCATTGAACTGGGCTGGGAGCCGTCGAGCGGCTCCAGCGCCATGCGCATGCTGACGCTGGCAAGATGGCTGCGCAGCGTCAATCTTCACAAGGGCCGCTACGGCGACATCGATCTTCACGGCTGCATCTTTCGTCCGGGCCAGGGCAGTCTCGGCGACGACGACCGGGTCTGGGGACGAGCCAGATCGGTGGAGTTCAATTCGGTGGCCTGCGGACTGCCGGTCCGGGAAGACTTGGCGGTGATCGCCGTCGCCAATGGCGGTCTCGACGCCCATGCCAATAGCGACTGGCTGGTCGATCTGTCCCGCCTCATCGTTGAACACGGTTTCGATTGGAGGCTGTTTTCCGACGAAGTTCTCGCCCGCGACATTGCGGTGCCGGCATTGATCGCGCTTGGCTGGCTCAAAGCGCGGGCAGGCTATGCCGTTGACGCAGAGGCGATGAGACGCTTCGAGGCGGCCCTTCCAGGGCCTATGACCGCGTGGATGGCTTTCGTTCAAGCAAGGCCCAGGCAAAGTGAGACTCCGGCCGGTGCCGCCCTTCGTTGGCTTGCAAAGACGCGTCGCAAGTCGCTTGAGCTCGCCGGATCCGAACCACGCGGCGAGCAGAAACCGGGACCGCGCCTGAAGACGAAATTCAGCAGAGGTTTGCCTGCTGGCCAAGGCGTGCTGCGCGCTGATCTGCCTCTCCCCGCTTCCGATCGCGCCGGCATTTTGCGCTTGCACATCCGATTGCCGGCCTCGGTGAAATGGCGGCGTCTCGCCTTCGAGATCAACAGCGACGCCGGGCATATTGCCGCTTTTCATGTGCGCCCGAAACTTCCGCGCGCGGAGACCGCATTGGACGTCTTTTGCGAAATCCAACTTGACACTTCCCCTGGCGCGACAAGGGTCTGGCTTGAAAGCCGGCCGCTGCGATCCGCACGAATGCTGACCGAGGAGAACGCCGCGCGCTACGCCGCGCCCCGCTTCTGGCTGGTCAGCTCGGAATTTGGTCCCGGCGCCTCTCCGGAAGCGCTCATCGACGGCATTTCCCGTGAAGACTCCCCAAAGTGGAAGCGATGAAAGGCTCGCTGATCTTGTCGGAGGCACGGAGCGGCTCGACTTGGCTGTCACCGAAGATCGTACCGCGCGCATTGCGGCAGCGCCCTCTCCTCGCTTCGACTATTCTGCCGGCTCGCCACGCGCTGGCGGCAATCCCGGCTTGCCTGCTTGGGAAGGATTTCGCCTGACATAGGCCGCCTTCAGCGTTTCCGACGTGTCGCGCGAGCCGTCATGGCTCCAGCCCGGCGGCTGGATGAAATAATTGAAGCGCTGGCCGGGCGTCAGCCCCGGCGCCAGCGCATCCTTGAACATGCCGATCCATTCGTGGAACGCGACTTTCAGCGGATTGAAGGTGCCGATATTCTTGACGATGCCGTAGCGCGGCCGGTCTTCCTCCAACTCCTCGACGAAGGTGCCGAACATGCGATCCCAGATGATCAGCGTGCCGGCATAATTGGCGTCGAGATAGCGTGGATTGGTGGCGTGGTGGACGCGATGGTGCGAGGGCGTGTTGAAGATGAACTCGAACCAGCCCCACATCTTACCGATCGTCTCGGTGTGGATCCAGAACTGCCAGATCAGGTTGAAACCGAAGACGAAGGCGATCACCGCCGGATGGAAGCCGGCGAGCACCAGCGGCGCCTGCAAGATGAAGGTGAAGGTGAACAGCCCAGTCCAGCTCTGCCTCAGCGCCGTCGAGAGATTGTAATGCTGGCTGGAATGATGGTTGACATGCTCCGCCCACACCCAGCGCACCCGATGCGCGATACGGTGATAAACATAGTAGCGCAGGTCATCGAGCAGGAAGGCTGTGACGAACACCCAGATCGATAGGCCGAGATTGAAGAAGCGGAACTGCCAGAGCCACAGCAGAGCCCAGTAAGACACGACACCGAGCAGCAGGCCGGCAACAACATTGCCCGTTCCCATCATCAGGCTGGTCAGCGTGTCGCGCGTCTCGAACGATCCCTTGGCGCGGCCGGTGCGCACCAGCCAGAGCTCGATCAGGATCGCGGCGACGAAGAAGGGAATCGCAAGCTGGGTGACCTGCGGGAAATCATACTCGTCCATCACGCCGCCTCCCGGATCCGATCGCTATTCTGCAGGGTCGCCGCCACGGCTCGCGCATCAGCTTCGCCGACAAAGAGGAAGCTGCCGCCCTTCCAGGTGAAATCGTTGAGCTGCAACGACACCACATTCCCTTCCCTGGTCACTGTCAGAATGTCGTTAGGCGTGACGATGCGTGTCAGAAAGCAGTCGCCGATGCTCTGGACGATGCCGCAGCGTTGCGGGCCAAGGTCGAGAAACGCGGCATGATTGTCGGCGGTCAGCCGCACAACTCCAGGCTTTTCATCGGGAAAATCCTCGGCGAAGCGTGCGAGCGCGTGATCCGCGCCGGCAAGCGTCGCGGTTGTCGTGCCGCCAGTGAAATGCACGGCCGCGACCGACAATGCGATGCCGAATACGACCAGGACCACAAGGACTGGCAGGCTCATGGAAACGCGGCTCCTCCGGCGGCCCGCATTTCTTTGACGCGGGTCCACGCGACAGAACCCCTAGCACGATTGACGTTTACGTCAAAGGGGCCTCCAACCCCGCATCGCATGACGCAAGAGCAGCCAGTGCCGGCGCAGGATGGAAAGCGTCGCCGTGGCGCTGAGCGGCGACCTGCCCGTCTCCGTCCTGTCGAGATAGCCGCGGGTCAGCGCCAACGGCAGGAAGGCCGGCCGCAGCGAAACGGGAAGCGCCGCCGCACCTTTCTCGAACGCGTTGAGATGCTCCCGCGCCAGCGCGATCATCGCCGCAACCGCCCGCTCGGCTGCAGCCCCGCCCTCTTCCTTGACGAACTCTTCCGGCGTCGTGCCGGCTGCGGCGAGGATATCTGCGGGCACGAAGCACTGGCCGCGTCGGCGGTGCAGCGGCAGCAGAAGCAGCAGGCCGGTGATGGCCTGCGCGCAACCGGCTCGTCCCGCCAGCTCGGCAAAGCCCGGCGCCGCCACCGGATCGAGCACCATGGCCGCAAGCTGGATCAGGGTCGCGGCCGTTTCCCCGCAATAGCCCTCGAGATTGGTCCGCGACGGCATCGGATCATCATAGAGATCGAAGATCCGCGCCTCGAGCATGTTCTCGAAAGCAGCCTTCGGCAGATGGTGGGCGGCAATGGTCGCACGTAGCGCATCGGCGGTCGGATGGCCTGTCCCGGCATCCCCGTCGGCCGCGATGACGTCTCGCCACCATTGCAGCCTGACCTCGCCTGGCAGCGGTTCATGGATGCGATCGCGCACGCTGCCGATCTCGGCATTGAAGGCGTAGAGAGCAAGCAGCGCGTCACGCTTGTCGGCCGGCGCGTAGAGCGCGGACAGGTAGCGGTCATGGTCGGCGGCGCGCACCGCTTCCATGACGATGTCGCAATTCTTGACGATGTCGAGCGTGCCGGCCATTCAATCGACGGCGATCAGCGCGGCGGCCACGGCGCGGTCTTCGGCCAGGAGCACATTGTAGGTCCGCACCGCCGCGCCGGTCGACATCGGGTCGGCGGAGATTCCGGCCTCCTTGAGTGCAGCGCGCAACGATGCCGGCAACGGCCGCAAATCCCTGCCCATACCGACCAACAGTATATCGACCTGGTTGGCTTCGCCGAGCAACCTATCGAAATCCGAGGCCTTCAGCGCCTGCGGATCGGCAGGTTCCCAGCCATGGATGCCCGACGGAAGGACAAGCAGCGATCCGCGATGCGACATGTCCGCGAAGCGGAAGCCGCCATTGCCATAGGCCTCGATCGCCGCCTTGCCCGGGAAATGCGCCTCGCGGATGATGATGCCTTTAGCCATATATCTAGAGCGTAGCTCATCCGGCTCTAGAGCATGATCCCGAAAAGTGGGAACCGGTTTTCGGAAAAGATCATGCTCCAACAAAAGGTTAGATCAGGAGGACAGTTCAACGAAACGTCATCCTGATCCGGCAGCGTCAGGTCGTCACGGCCTTGCCATTCACCGGTTTCTTCTCCTCTTCGGTCGCGGCCTGCGGCCGCAACTTGAACAGGATCAGCAGTGGCGCGGCGATGAAGATCGACGAATAGGTGCCGAACACCACGCCGAACAGCATCGCCAGCGTGAAGGAGCGGATCACTTCGCCGCCGAACAACACCAGCGCCAACAGCGCCAGCGATGTCGTGACCGACGTCAACGTGGTTCTGGACAGCGTCTCGTTGATGGCGTTGTTCAAGAGCTGCGGCAGCGGCATCTTCTTGTATTTTCGAAGATCCTCGCGGACCCGGTCATAGACGACGATGGTGTCGTTCAGCGAATAGCCGATGATGGTCAGGATCGCCGCCAGCGACGACTGGTTGAACTCCAGACCGGTCAGGACGAAGAAGCCGATCGTCATGACCACGTCGTGGACTGTCGCCACGATGGCGCCGACCGCGAACTGCCATTCGAAACGGAACCAGACATAGAGCAGGATACCGGCCAACGCGATCAGCATGGCGATCGTGCCTTGCTTGGCGAGTTCGCCGGAAACCGTCGGCCCCACGACTTCGACGCGACGGAAGTCGTACTGGTCTTGCAATTCGCCCCGCACCTTGTCGATGACGGTCTGTTCGGCGTTTTCGCCGGCGTCCTGCGTGCCGACGCGGATCAGCACGTCGTTCGGAGCGCCGAATTGCTGTACCTGGATTTCGCCGATGTTGAGGTCCGACAGTCGCGAGCGGATGTCGCCAAGGTTCGCGTCGCCCTGTTTGGATTGTACCTCGATCAGCGAACCGCCCCTGAAGTCGATGCCGTAGTTGATGCCGAGGGTCAGGAATCCGACAACCGAGAGGATGGACAAGGTGCTTGAAAGCGCAAAGGTCCAGCGGCGGATCCCCATGAACGGGATCTTCGTCCCTGGCGGAATGAAGGTGACCGGGGCGCGCGGCAATTCCTTCGGACGGGCGCGCCGCAGCCAGATCGCCACAAGCATGCGGGTGAAGGTGAAGGCGGTGAAGACCGTGGTCAAAATACCGATGGCATAAGTGATGGCAAAGCCCTTGACCGGCCCCGTGCCGAGGAAGAACAGCACCACGGTGGCGATCAGCGAGGTGACGTTGGAGTCGACGATCGTCGCCAGCGCCTTGGAGAAACCGGTGTCGATCGCCTGGATCACCGAGCGGCCGTTGCGCCGCTCCTCCCGGATGCGCTCATAGATCAGAACGTTGGAATCCACCGCCATGCCGATGGTGAGCACGATGCCCGCAATACCAGGCAAGGTCAGCGTGGCGCCGAGCAGCGACAGCGCCCCCACGATCATCGCGACATGGACGGCCAAGGCAATGTTGGCGAGGAAGCCGAGGAAGCCGTAGGCGACGAACATGAAAGCGACGACGAGGATCGAGCCGATCACGCCCGCCACCTTACCGGCGTGGATGGAGTCCTGCCCGAGGCCGGGACCGACCGTGCGCTCTTCGATGATGGTCAGCTTTGCCGGCAAGGCGCCCGCTCGCAAGAGCACGGCAAGATCGTTGGCGCTTTCTGCCGTGAAATTGCCGGAGATCTGGCCGCTGCCGCCAAGGATCGGCTCGCGGATAACCGGCGCCGAAATCACCTGGTTGTCGAGCACGATGGCGAATGGCTTGCCGACATTCTGCTGGGTCGCCTGACCGAACCGTGTCGCCCCGCGGGAATTGAAGGTGAACGAAACCACCGGCTCGTTTGTCTGCGAGTTATAGGTCGGCGTCGCATTCGACAGATCTTCACCCGACACGATGACGCGGTTTTCGACGAGGTAAGGAACCGGAGGATCGTCCTGCGAATACAGGATGGAATCGCCTGGCGGCGGACGGTTCTTCATCGCGTCTTGGACCGGCACCGACGTGTCCACCATCTGGAACGTCAGCTTGGCGGTCTGGCCGATAATGTCCTTGAGCCTCTGCGGATTCTGAAGTCCGGGAACCTGGACCAGGATGCGATCGTCACCCTGGCGCTGCACAATCGGTTCTGTGGTACCGAGCGCGTTGACGCGCCGTTCGACCACTTCGATCGCCTGCGACAACGCCGTCGACGTGCGATATTTGATACCCGCATCCGTTACCGTGAACTTCAACAATCCCGGCTCGGAGTTGTCCAAAGTCATCGACTGGACGGAACCGCCGCTGAAGAGACCGGCGGTGATCGGATTGGTTATCGGCTTTAGTGCTGTCTTTGCGGCTTCGACCTGGCTCGGATCGTTGATACGCACTTGCACAGTTCGACCTGTCCCCCCCAGGCCGGTATATTGGATCTTGGCGTCACGCAGCAGCGTCCTGATCTCGTCCCGCGTCGTCTCCAACTGATCCTTGATCAGGTCATTCTGATCCATCTGGAGCAGGATGTGCGAGCCGCCCTGAAGGTCGAGGCCGAGCGTCATCTGCCGCTTGGGCACCCAGCTCGGTAGCTGCGCCAGCGTGCTTGCCGGAAAAAGATTGGGCGCGGCGAGGATCACTGTGATGGCCACGGCGAGCCAGATCAGGATCATCTTCAGGCGCGAGAAATAGAGCATTCGTTCTTATCCGTTCAGGCGTACAAGCGGCAGCGTTCCGCCATCGACGTTAGGTTACTTCTTGGCGTTCTGGTTTGCCACCGGCTCGCCCTTGACGCGCACGTCCGTGATCGTCGAACGGAGCGCCGTCACCTTGGTTCCGCCGCCAAGGTCGATCTCCAGCTCATTGTCGTCGATCACCTTGGTCACCTTGCCGACGAAGCCGCCGCCGGTCACCACCGTATCGCCGCGGCGCACCGCCGAGAGCATTTCCTGGCGCTTCTTCAACTGCGCGCGCTGCGGCCGGATGATCAGAAAATACATGATCACGAAAATCAGGACAAACGGCAAAATCGAGATGAACATGTCTGGCGAAGCGCCGACGCCCTGGGCGTATGCCGGTGTAACGAACATCAAGAAACTCCTGGATGGTGAAATTCCGCCGCGGCGGCCCCACGAAAATTTGGCCGGAATATAGTCGGTAAACTTGCCAATGCAACTGCGCCGCCAGCCCAATCCGTTGCTTTTCCAACCGTTTGCGCCGTGCTAGAGCGTCGCAGCGGAAGTGGCTTGGAGTCCACAGAAAAGATCATGCTCCAACAAAAGCTTGGGACTGGTTCTAGCAGCGATGTCATGGAAGCTGCTCCCACACGCTGAAGTGCCTCAACAAAAAGACCCGAAATGACCGACAGCCTGGACGCCTTAAACAAGAAGCTGGACCGCCTGATCGAGGCGGTGTCCCGCCTCGCCCCGCCGCCCGTGCCGGAGACCGACCTGGGTGTCGCCGACTGTTTCGTCTGGCAGGCTGATCCCGGTTTCCTGGAGCCGGTGCGCAAGGTAAACCGCGTCGACATCGGCCTGATCCGCGGCGTCGACCGCGTGCGCGACATCCTGCTCGACAACACCGAGCGCTTTGCGTCCGGCTACGCAGCCAACAATGTGCTGTTGTGGGGCGCGCGCGGCATGGGCAAATCGTCCCTGGTCAAGGCCGTGCATGCCACCGTCAACGCCTCGGACAAGCTCGACCGGCTGCTGAAGCTGATCGAGATCCACCGCGAGGACATCGACACCCTGCCCAAGCTGATGGCTCTCCTGAAGGCAGCGCCTTACCGATTCATCCTGTTTTGCGACGACCTTTCCTTCGACCATGACGACACCTCGTACAAATCGCTGAAGGCGGCTCTGGAAGGCGGCGTCGAGGGCCGGCCCGCCAACGTCATTTTCTATGCCACGTCCAATCGGCGGCATCTGTTGCCGCGCGACATGATCGACAATGAACGGTCGACCGCCATCAACCCCTCGGAAGCGGTCGAGGAGAAGGTCTCGCTTTCGGACCGTTTCGGCCTGTGGCTCGGCTTCCACAAATGCTCGCAGGACGAATATCTCGACATGATCGACGGCTATGTCCGCTATCACGACCTGGCCATCGATCCCGAGCAGTTGCGCGCCGAAGCTCTGGAATGGGCAACAACGCGCGGCAGCCGTTCCGGCCGTGTCGCCTGGCAGTTCACGCAGGACCTCGCCGGCCGGCTCGGCAAGCCGCTCAAGGATTGAATGTCACCTGGGCGGCTGCGCCCGTCGCAAGTTGCGCCCGCTTCGTTCCGACATGCCGCTGGGCCCGAATTCGAACAAGGGAACCGTCGGGACGATCATGTGGCAGCGGACCGCCCGCGCCAGCGTGCCGGCGATCGAGATGCGCTCCAGCGACTATCTCGGCCACGGCGCGATCAGCTATTTCTCGCTGATCGCCCTGCCCTCCATCATCGAGGACAACACCGTCGCCTTCATGGCGACCTCGACGCAACTCATGCCTGGACCTTCAGCAAGGACGTCGCCTGGACGCTTATCGAGGCCTCCCGCTACACCGGCGAATGGGGACGGGCGTTTCATGTACCCTCGCAACACGCCTCGCCCAACGAGCTTATTCGCAAAACCGCCGCGATGCTCGACCGGCATATTGCCGAGACGCACTCCTACTCCATCCCCGAGATGGAAGCGCTGGGCATGCAGGAGCTGATCGAGATGAGGTATCTCCTCGAGACCCCCCTGCTGGTTGATTCCTCCGACGCGGATACGCTTGGGCGTGAAGGCCAGCAGCCTTGAGGAAATGATCGCCGACACGCTCCGCATCCCGCTCAACTGAAAAAACCCGCTCCTTGCGGAACGGGCTGAAGACGGCGGGCCGGACTGGAGGTCAGGCGGCCCGCAATTGTTCTTGTTCTATTCGAGATAGCCGGACGGATCGACTGGTGCCGAGTTCTTGCGCACCTCGAAGTGCAGCTTGGGCGAGTCGGTGGTGCCGCTCATGCCGGACAGCGCGATCTCCTGGCCGCGCTTGACCTTCTGGCCGCGCTGCACCTCGATCGAGCTTGCGTGGCCATAGACGGTGACTAGGCCGTTCTCGTGCCGCACCAGCACGGTGTTGCCGAATTCCTTGAGGCCGTCGCCGGCATAGATGACCACGCCGTTCTCGGCTGCCTTGATCGGCGTTCCTTCCGGCACCGCGATGTCGACGCCGTCCCTGCCGGAGCCGAAGCTCGAGATCACGCGGCCACGCACCGGCCAGCGCATCTTGCCAATGCCCGTCGCGTCGGGCGCCTCGGCATTGTCGTCCTCGGCCTGCTGGATGACCTTGGCGTCCTTCTTCGGCGGTGTGTAGGAGGCGAGCGTCTCGGTGGTCTTCGCCGGCGGCGGTGTCGTCGCCGTCGTCACCGGATCGACCGCCGGCTTGGCTGTGGTGGCCGTCGGCTTGGCAGCGGCAACCGCGACGGTGCCGCCGGCCGGGACCTTGAGCGTCTGTCCGATCTTGAGCAAGCCGTCCTGCATGCCGTTGGCCTGCTTCAGCGCTGTGACGCCGACGCCGGTCTTCCTGGCGATTGACGACAGCGAGTCGCCCTGCTGGACAGTATAGGTGCCTCCGGCGCCGGCAGGCTTCGCCTCGGCCACTTGCGTCGCGGGCTTGGGGTTCTTGGAACCAGCAGCCGCCGCCGATGTGTCGACCTGAGCGGCCGACTTGCCGTCCTTGACCTTGGGCTGCTGCGGCAGCACCGCGACCTTCTCCGGCGCGCCGGCAGGCTGCTTCGGCGCATTCGCCGGCTTGCCTTGGGCGACCTTCGGCTCCGCCGTGCTCGAATAGGCATAAGCGGGGATGACGATCTTCTGGCCGGACCGGATGCCTTTCTTCGGATCGATCCCGTTGACCTTGGCGATCGCATCGGCCGGCACATGATAGTGCGCCGCCAAGCCCGAAAGCGTCTCGCCTTCCCGGACGACGATTTCGGTCGCATGCGGCGCAGCGCTGGCGTTGCGCACGGCGTCGGGCTCGGCCGTCTTGAAGGGCTTTGCGGCCGGCGCGACGGTGCCGGTGGCCGTCCTGTCGAGATGCGGCGCCGGCGCGAGTGCCGGAGCCGGTGCGAGACCGGGAGCCGAGGCGGTACGCATCGGCTTTGCCGTAGCCGGTGCCGAGGGCGGCGACAATTGCTGAGCCGTGACCGGCTCGAGGCTGGAGCGGCTCACCGACTGGGTGTGCGTGCCATCGACCGGCGCAGGCGCGGCCGTGTCGCCCGGATAGGGCTGGTCGACATTCTGCTTGTTGATGATGGCGCGCTGATTGTTGGTGGATGATGTGAAGACATCATCGACACCGTTGAAGCGCATCGACTGGGAACTGCACCCGGCCGCCGCGCCGGCAATCATCAGGACAGCGCAACCGCGCGCCAGATTGCGTCTGTTTGCTTTCAAGTGATTGAATTGCATCGCACTAACCCGCACAGACCCGGTACAAACTGGCCCTGATTAAAGCGCGTTAATGTTACTGGCCGGTTAACCCATTAGAATCCGCCGAAAATTTTCTTAAAACATTGGCGGAAATTTTGGCGGGCCGAAATTCAGGTCGGGATCGCGGCGGGCGCGCCGGCTTTCCGGCGGATTTGCGTCCGGTTTCCAGGCCACGACTTCGCCTCTCTCTGAAGCGGAGAACAGAGTTGGCTGGCGGTCGGGCTGGCCCCTCGACACAAGTCTCATCGACCACGACCCGACCCGGTCGGTTTGCGGCTGGACCTTTCGCTGGAACGGTTGAGAAAGCCTAGATTACGGCCGCGACGCTGCGCAGGATCGGCTGCAATCTGACCATACCGATGTCCTCGCGCTCGAAGCGGCTGCCGATCTTGGTGAGCTTGGCCAGCACCTGCTCGCCCTCTTCAGGGCCGATCGGCGCAATGACCACGCCGCCGCTCGACAATTGATCGAGAAGGAAGCGCGGCAGGCTGTCGAAGGCCGCCCAGGCGACGATGCGGTCGAACGGCCCCTCATTGGGCAGGCCGTTGGAACCGTCCGCCTGGCGGACGATGATGTTGCTGATGGCAAGCGCCTCGAAGCGTTGCTTTGCCTGCTCGGTGAGCGTCTTGTAGCGATCGATGGTGATGACGCGCGCGGCAAGCCGCGACATGACCGCGGCCGTGTAGCCCGAGCCGGTGCCGATCTCGAGCACGCGATTGCCCGGCTCGATGTGCAGCGCGGCGATCACCGCTGCCTGCAGATCGGCGCCCTCGATCGCTTCGCCGCATTCGATCGGCAGCATGCCGTCCGACCAGGCGAGCGCATGGAACTGGGCCGACAGGAAGCCGCGCCGCGGCGTCGCCTCGAAGGCCGCGACCAGCGCCTTTGGCGCCGTGCCCCTGCCCCGCAGCCTGAGCAGGAAAGCGGCGAACCCTTCGCGGTCGTCGATGCCCGTGTTCATGCCAAAACCTTATCTATGACAGCGCCTTGGTCAGTTGGTCGCGGAGTTCATGGGCGGTGAAGTCGAGCTGCAGCGGCGTCACCGACACCAGCCGGTTGCGCAGCGCATGAAGGTCCGTGCCCTTCTTGCCCTCGACCGGCTCGCGGCCGAAGCGCAGCCAGTAATAAGGCAGCCCGCGCCCGTCGCGCCGCTCGTCGACCCAGAGGCTATGAACCAGCTTGCCCTGCGATGTGACGACGGTGCCTTCGACCTCGTCCGGCGCGCAGTTCGGGAAATTGACGTTGAGCAGCACGCCGTCCGGCAGCGGCGTTTCCACCAGTCGTTTCAGCAGCGCCGGCGCCAGAGCTTCGGTCGTCTCGTAAGGAACGACGCGATCCTCGCCGACATAGGAATAGGCCTGGCTGACCGCGATCGAGCGCACGCCGAGCAGCGCGCCTTCCATGGCGCCCGCAACGGTGCCGGAATAGGTGACGTCGTCGGCAATGTTGGCACCGGAATTGACGCCGGACAGGATCAGGTCCGGCGGTCCGGGCAGGATTTTTTTCGTGCCCATGATGACGCAGTCGGTCGGCGTGCCGCGCACCGCGTAATGCTTTTCGCCGATCTTGCGCAGCCGGAGCGGCTCCGAAATCGACAGCGAATGCGCATAGCCGGACTGGTCCTGCTCCGGCGCGACGACCCAAACATCGTCGGACAAAGTGCGGGCGATGCGCTCGAGCGACGCCAGCCCTTCAGCGTGGATGCCGTCGTCGTTGGTCAGGAGAATGCGCATCAAGTCACTTCGCTTCGATCTTGGTGAGACCACCCATGTAAGGCCGCAGCACTTCAGGAATGGTTACGCTGCCATCCTCATTCTGGTAGTTTTCGATAACGGCAATAAGAGCGCGGCCGACTGCGGTGCCCGAACCATTCAGTGTATGGACGAAGCGGTTGCCCTTGCCGTCCTTGTCCTTGTAGCGGGCATCCATGCGCCTGGCCTGGAAATCGCCGCAGACCGAGCAGGACGAGATTTCGCGATAGGCGTTCTGGCCCGGCAGCCAGACCTCGATGTCGTAGGTCTTGCGCGCGCCGAAACCCATGTCGCCGGTGCAGAGCGTAACGGTGCGGAACGGTAGGCCGAGGCGCTTCAGCACCTCCTCCGCGCATTGCGTCATCCGCTCATGCTCGGCGATCGAGCTTTCCTGGTCGGTAATCGAGACCAGCTCGACCTTGTAGAACTGGTGCTGGCGCAGCATGCCACGCGTGTCGCGCCCGGCCGAGCCCGCTTCCGAGCGGAAGCAAGGCGTCAGCGCCGTGTAGCGCAACGGCAGTTTTTCATGCGGGGTGATCTCCTCGCGCACGAGGTTGGTCAGCGGCACTTCAGCTGTCGGGATCAGGCCAAGCCGACCGTCGCCATGCGGCGTGAAGAACAGGTCTTCCTCGAATTTCGGCAGCTGGTTGGTGCCGAAAAGCACCTCGTCGCGCACCATCAGCGGCGGGATGACCTCTTCATAACCATGCTCGGTCGTGTGCAGGTCGAGCATGAACTGGCCGAGCGCGCGCTCCATGCGCGCCAGTTGGCTCTTCAGCACAGTGAAGCGCGAACCGGACAGCCTTGCCGCACGCTCGAAATCCATCATGCCGAGCGCTTCGCCGATCTCGAAATGCTCCTTCACCCAGTTCGGGCGCGTCGGCACCTCACCGACGATGCGCTTGACGACATTGTCATGCTCGTCCTTGCCGACCGGAACGTCCTCCAGCGGCACGTTTGGCAGCACCGCCAGCACGTCGTTCAGCGCCTTGTCGAGCTCGCGCTCGCGCGCCTCGCCATTCTGGATGAACGCCTTGATGTCGCTGACTTCACCCTTGAGCTTGTCGGCAAGTGCTGAATCGCCCGAACGCATGGCGTTGCCGATCTCCTTCGAGGCGGCATTGCGGCGCTCCTGCTTGACCTGCAACTCGCTCAGATGCGAGCGCCGGGCCTCGTCCTTGGCGATTAGGTCGTCGACCGTGGACTGCGCCTCGCCTGCCGACCACGAGCGCTTCACCAGCGCCTCGACAAGGGCCTTCGGGTTGTCGCGAATCCATTTGATGTCAAGCATGGTCGATCCTCAAAAGTAAGGATCGAGGGCGTAAACCGCATCCGCCATCGATGCAAGTCGGCGGGCAGGCGCACCGCCGCGATTTTCCGGCTTTAGCGACTTACGTCGACGGCGCGTCTGGCGAGTCGCTCGCGACCGAACTCCCCGCCTCTTCCTGCTCGCGCGCCAGGCGGTCGCGCGCCTGTGCGCGCTCGATCATGCGCGACGACCAGATCGCGACCTCGTAGAGGATGATGGTCGGAATGGCGAGGCCGCACTGGCTCATCGGATCGGGCGGCGTCAGCACCGCGGCGACCACGAAGGAAAGCACGATCGCCCATTTGCGCTTCTCGGCCAGCGCCTGCGACGACAGCAGGCCGACGCGCGTCAGAAGGCTGGTCACCACCGGCAGCTGGAACACCAGGCCGAAGGAAAAGATCAGCGTCATGATCAGGCTGAGATATTCCGACACCTTCGGCAGCAGCGAAATCTGCACCTGGTCGTTGGTGCCGACCTGCTGCATGGCCAGGAAGAACCACATCACCATCGGGGTGAAGAAGAAATAGACCAGAGAGGCGCCCATCAGGAACAGGACGGGTGACGCGATCAGGAACGGCAGGAAGGCGCTGCGCTCGTTCTTGTAGAGGCCCGGCGCGATGAACTTGTAGATCTGCGTGGCGATCAGCGGGAAGGCGATCACCATGCCGCCGAACATGGCGAGCTTCACCTGGGTGAAGAAGAACTCCTGCGGCGCGGTGTAGATCAGCTCGACCTTGTGCGGGTCGAGGCCTGCCCATTGCGTTGCCCATTTGAACGGGATGACCAGAAGGTTGAACAGGCGCTTTGCGAAGAAGAAGCAGACGAGGAAGGCAACGAAGAAGCCGCCCAGCGACCAGATCAGGCGGCGGCGCAACTCGATGAGATGCTCGATCAGCGGCGCCGACGATTTCTCGATTTCTTCCCGCTCCTTGTCCGATACGCTCACTTGGCGGCTCCCGCCGTCTTCTTGATGTCGCCCGCCATTTTCTTGCTATCGGCGACCTTCTTGGTGGCAGGCTTCTTGGCAGCGGGAAGCTTTGCCTCAGCCTTGGGCGCGGCCTTCTTGCCGGGCGCGGCGGCTTTAGCCGCAGCCGGCGTCATCTTGACGGCAGCCTTTGCAGCGGATGCCTTTGATGCCGTCTTGGCCGTGCCGGCGCTCCTTGCCTTGGCGGTCGCCGCCTTTTTCGCCGGCTCGGCCGAAACGGCGGTCTCCGAAACCGGTACCGTGATGGAGGCGTCCGTCATGGCCGGAAAAGTCGGAGCGGCCGGGGCGGGCTCGGTTGCGCCGACCCCGGGCATGTCCGTCGAGCCATTCTTGAGCGGCTCGGCAGGTTGCGGCGTGTCTGCCGCCGGCGCGGCAGGATCGGCGGCGGGCTTCGGCTTCATCATCGTATCGACGCCGGCCCGCACATCGGCCGCAGCCTGCTCGAACGGATTGAGCTGCTTGCGCACCTCGTTCATCGGATTGAGGCTGCGGAGACTGTCGATCGAGCTCTTCACGTCGTCGAGCTCGGCCTCCTTAAGCGCTTCGTTGAACTGCTTCTGGAAGTCGCCGGCCATGGCGCGCAGTTTCGCCGCCGTGCGGCCGAAGGTGCGCAGCATGTTGGGCAAATCCTTGGGCCCGACGACCACGATCATGACGACCGCGATCACCAGCAGTTCGCTCCAACCGACTTCGAACATGGCAATCTATTCCGACGCGTGCACGCCGCCCGCAAATGCGAAGCGGTTTTGGGACAACGGCATGCTCAAACCAACAATCGGATCAGCTCTTGCTGACCTTTTCCTTGCCCGGCGAAACAGTCTCGTCGGCGCGGTGCTCGACGGTCCGCTTGTCGTCAACGTCGTCGTCAGCCATGCCCTTTTTGAAACTCTTGATACCCTTGGCCATGTCGCCCATCAGTTCCGGGATCTTGCCGCGGCCGAACACCAGCAGCACGATCACCAGCACGATCATCCAGTGCCAAATCGAAAACGAACCCATAACGATCTCTCTCGAATGTTTTCCCTCGGCGATGATCTATGCGTTTTCGCTCGGGGTTTCAAACACAACCGCAATGAAGTTGATAAAATGGCTAGCGGATGTCACGCACTTTCGGCGTGAACGCCTTGCTACGAATCCGCGCAGGCCTTGCTAATAGACCATTCGTGCCGGTTCCGCGGTCACTCTTCCGTGACGCGCGGCGTCAGCAGCCCGAGTTCCTCGAGGTCGATATCGGTCAGCTCATCCTCATCCTCGGTCAGCGCGTCCGGATCCGCTGGCGGCACCGGCATCGAGAAATTGGCCGGCATGCGCGTCGAGAGCAGGCCGGCGCCCTTCAACTCTTCCATACCGGGTAGATCGCGGATCTCCTCCAGCGCGAAATGGTCGAGGAAGGCGTCGGTGGTGCCATAGGTCACCGGCCGCCCGGGCGTGCGGCGACGGCCGCGCATCCTGACCCATTCCGTTTCGAGCAGCGTGTCGAGCGTGCCCTTGGAGGTCTCAACGCCTCTGATGTCCTCGATCTCGGCGCGCGTGACGGGCTGGTGATATGCGATGATCGCCAGCACTTCGAGCGCCGCGCGCGACAGCTTTCTCTGCTGGACGGAGTCCCGGCTCATCAGGAAAGCCAGGTCGCCCGCGGTACGGAAGGCCCAGGCATCGGCGACCCGCACCAGGTTGACGCCGCGCTTAGCGTAGATCTGCTGCAGATCGGCCATTGCGGCGGCGATGTTGACGCCTTCCGGCAGGCGCGCGGCAAGCTGCTTTTCGCTGACCGGCTCGGCGCTGGCGAAAACGATCGCCTCGGCCATCCGCACGGCTTCCGACAATTGCAGCCGCTCGGCGGGGTTTTCGATGGATCCCTGCTCGGCCATCTCGTCTTCCGGCTCGTCCTCGACCTTGAACGGGATCACCGAAGCGTTGGCGCGTTCGCTCATGATACCACCTCGACTGCCTTCACCCTTTTGCCGCGGCCGCGCAGATAGATTGGCGCGAACACCTGATCCTGCCGCACCTCCAGTTTGCCCTCGCGCACCATTTCGAGCGTCGCCGCGAAGGAACTGGCCATCGCCGTGCGCTTCTCTTCCGGCGCTGCCAGATACTCGATCAGGAAGCTGTCGAGCGCCGTCCAGTCGCCGACCGAGCCGACCAGCCGCGCCAGCACCTCACGCGCATCCTTCAGCGACCACACGGCGCGCCGGGCGATCGTCACATTGTTGATCGCCAGCCGCTGGCGCTGCTGCGCGTAGGCGGTGAGCAGATCGTAGAGCGAAGCCGAAAAGCTGTTGCGCTTCTCGACGATGACCATTTCCGGCATGCCCCGCGCGAAGACGTCGCGGCCGAGCCGGTTGCGGTTGACCAGCCGCGCCGAGGCGTCGCGCATGGCTTCCAGCCGCTTCAGCCGGAATTGCAGCACCGCCGCCAGTTCCTCGCCGCTTTCGCCCTCCTCGCCCGGCTGTTTCGGGATCAAGAGCTTCGACTTCAGGAAGGCGAGCCATGCCGCCATCACCAGATAATCGGCGGCAAGCTCGAGCCTGAGGGCCCGCACCTTCTCGATGAAGGCCAGATACTGCTCGGCCAAAGCCAGTATCGAAATGCGCGCCAGATCGACCTTCTGGTTGCGGGCAAGATGCAAGAGAAGATCGAGCGGCCCTTCGAAACCGGCCACATCCACGACCAGCGAGGGGTCGCCGGTCAGACGTGAATCGTCGTTCTCGGCCCACAGGCGGTCCATCGGTGCGGCCTTCGCGGCCTTGCCTTCCAATGCCTCCGCCACGTGCCTTTCGTCCCTTCGGTTCAGGCCACCGCTTCGAAATAGGTGGCGAATTCTGCGCGTATCGTCGTTTCGTCGGCGACGTCGCGATCCTTTATATAGGTCAGCGCCCGCTCCGCGCGTTGCAAGGACTTGCCCGACAGCGCCCTCGTGCGCGAGGCGATCCCCGACATCTCCTCGAAAACGCCGTTGCAGTGAAGGACGAGATCGCAGCCCGCCGCAAGGATCGAGGCCGCCTTTGTCGGGAAATCCCCAGAAAGTGCCTTCATCGAGGTGTCGTCGCTCATCAACAGCCCGTCGAAGCCGATCTCGCCGCGGATCACTTGATCGACGACCTTGGCGGACGTCGTCGCCGGATTGTCAGGGTCGACGGCGCTGTAGACGACATGCGCCGTCATCGCCATCGGCAGCTCGTTCAACGCCTTGAACGGGGCGAAATCATGCCTCCTGAGCTCCTCGAGCGGCGTATCGACGGTCGGCAGCGCGAAATGCGTGTCGGCGGATGCCCGACCATGGCCGGGAATATGCTTCATCACCGGCAGCACGCCGCCCGACATCAAGCCCTCGGCCGAGGCCCGGCCAAGCTCGATCACAGCATTGGGCTCCTTGCCATAGGCGCGCGCGCCGATGACGTCGCTGGCGCCTTCGACCGGAATGTCGAGCACCGGCAGGCAGTCGACGGTGATGCCCAGGCGGGATAGATCGAAGGCATGCAGCCGCGCCAGCAGCCAGGCGGCGCGGCCGCCGGCTTCCTTGTCCTCGCGCCACAGCGCGCCAAGCGCGCCCCCTGCCGGATAGTTCGGCGCCAGCGGCGGACGCAAGCGCTGCACCCTGCCGCCTTCCTGGTCGATGAAGACCGGTGCATCCGGGCGGCCGACGCAGTCGCGCATCGTGGCGACAAGCTCGCGGATCTGCCCGGCCTCGCCGATGTTGCGCGCAAACAGGATGAAACCCCAGGGACGTTCGTCCCGATAGAAACGGATCTCGTCTTCGGTGAGGGATTTCCCGGCGCAGCCGAGGATCATGGATTTTGATTCGCTCATAGACGGGAGCTTAAGGCTTTGAGCGAGCAAAGGGAATCACCCCTGCCCTTGGACGGGCCAAAGCCCACAACCGTCCACAACGAAAAGCCGGCGCGGCCTTTCGGCGGCGCCGGCCTTTGTAAAGCTGAGACCGTCAGCGCGACACGAAGCAGTTGCCGCCGGCCGCCTTGTAGCTGGTGCAGAGCGCGATCGCATCGTTGCGCGACTGGGCCGGTACGCGGACGCGGTAGAAGGTGCCCTTGCCCGCGACCTCGGCCTTGACGATGTTGGCGGTGTGGCCGGAGAGCACGCTGCCATACCGGCGCTGCAGGTCCTGATAGGTGGACTGCGCGCTTTGCACCGTCGGCTGAGAGGCGATCTGCATCGACCACGAGCCGCCGCCGGCGGCTGCCGCCGGATCGATGGAAGCGACCTGGTCCGGCTTCACCTCGCCGACAATATCGACCGGCTGGTCGGACGGACGCGCCGGCGCCACCGGCACCGTCGCCGGCGTATTGCTCGACTGCGACTTGGCTTCAGCCTTCTTGGTGGGCTTCGCCGGCTTGACGGTCGACGCATCGGCCTGGCCCGTATCGGCCTGGCTCGCGTCAGAAGCCACCGTTCCCGTCTGCTGGCCGTCGGAAGCCGGCGCGACATGCTGCGGCGCCGGATCGCTCGGCTCGGCAGCCGCGACCTTCGGCGCGGCTGGGGCCGAATCCTCGCGCGGCACCAGCGAGCCGTCAGGCTTGACCATCATGGTCTTCACCTTGCGCGGCGCGACGGCGACGACGTCACTGTTGGCCGTGTTGTCGGCATCCTGCTGCAGCACCTGGGCGATACGGTCTTCCGACTTCGGCGCCGGTGCCGCCGGCTGCGCGCTTGCCGGCGCGGCAGGTTGCGCGCTTTCGGGCACATCCGCCTGCGTGACGCCGGGCAGTGCGGTGCTCGAATTCTGCGCGGCGTCGGTGCCGGCCGCGGCGTCGTTGGGCGAAAGATCTACCACGCGGCTCGGCGGCGGTTCCTTCGAGGCCAGGTCCACGGGCTGCTCGGTGGTGTTCACCAGCTTCTGCTGAACCGGCTCGGTGGGCTTGGCCGCGCTACCGCCCTTGGCAACCGCGTCGTAAACCTTGCTGTCCTGGTTCGGCACCACCGTGCCACCTGGATTTTCGGGCTTTACCTTGATCGGCGAATTGTCGGCCTTGACGATCACCGGAGCCTCGCTGCCGCCCTTGCCGCCGAAGGAGACGGCCAGCGCGCCAAGGCCGCCGAGCACCACCACGGCGCCGACCAGAGCCGCGATCATCGTGCCGCGACGGCGCGGCTGCGCCGCCTCGCGTTCGGCAAGACCGGGGATCGCCATCGCCTCTTCGAGCTCAGGATCGTAGTCGAGCTCGTCGTTGGCGAATTCGTCCGCCTGCGAGACAGGCCGGCTGCCGGGCAGATCGTCGGCGTCATAATCGTTCGCGGCGGCGAAGGAAGCCGGAGCGGCTGGAGCCGCCTGAGCCTCGGCCCGCAGGTCGCGACGGTCATAGCCGTTGAACCCCGCGCTGTAGGTTTCGTCGTCATAGCCACGGTTCTGCACGGGCGCCGACGCGATCTCCGTCGCGTTCATGTCCGTGAGCAGGCTCGCGAATTCCGCGTCCAGATCGTCATAAGCGGCGGCGGCCGGCTGATCGTCCTCGAAGCTGAGCTCCGGAATGTCGAGATCGTCCGCAAGTGCGACAACGCGCTCCGGCACATCGATCGTCTCGACGTCCGGGACGTCGTCATGCTGGCGGGGCTGCGGCGTTGCCGTCGGGGCCTGCGCCGGCTTGGCATAGGCGGAATAATCTGGTGCCGGCTCGTTGCGGTAAGCAGGCGTGGTCATATGCAGCGGCGCTGAAGGCGCTGCCATCTGCACCGGCGCCGCGGGGGCCGGCGGTGCCGCAAACGGGGCTTGCACAGGCGGAGCGGCGGTCGGGGTCGAACGGCTCCAAGACCTTGTCTGCTCAACGGGCGTCGGATGCATCCAATCGGACGAATTTGCCGGAGGCCTCGCGCTGGCGGCGGCCGCCTGCTCGGCTTCGATACTCTTGGCGAAAGCGGCGCCGAAGGCGTCGTCGTCGAAATCGATGTCCTGTTCGGCCGCGGAAGGCCCGGTCCTGGAGGGCTCGGCCTCTGCCGAGGCGGCAAAATCCTGGCGGTCGAGCTCGTTGGCGAGCAGATCGTCCAGGTCGCTGTCGGCCGGCTGGGCGCCCTGTCCGCCCTGCGCCGGCTGGTGCTCGTCGAGATCCCAGTCGAGATCGTCGGCGGCCGCGTGCCCACCGGCATGGCTCTCAGGTTCGGCAACCAGCCGTGGCGCGGGAGCAGGCTCCTTGACCGCCGGCATCGGCCGCGCGGTCATGGCGCCGAGCAACGCGTTGAGCTCGTCCTCCAGGCTGCGCTCGGTGGCGGCCGGCTTTGCCGGTTCCACCGCCGCGACCGGAGCACCGGCGACTGGTGGGACCGGAGCGGCGACGACCGGAGTCGGCGCGGCCGGCTGCAACGCGGCGGCGGGCTCCACGGCCGAAGCCTGCGGCTCTTCGTTCAGCGCGTCGCGGAAGCTCAGCTCTAAATCTTCATCGAGGGTCAGCGCGGCGGACGGTTCGGGCGCGACGGGTTCCGGCTCAGCGGCAAAGTGGGCGGCCTCCGCCTCGACCATCGGCCCCGGCTCATCGCCGAGCGACAGCTCCGGTTCCTGAAAATCCTGGTCCTGGCCGAGATTGATATCGTCGCTCAGCGCCTCGTCGAAACGGCCGGCGAAATCATCTTCGGAGATCGGCGGGGCGGCTGCATGATCTTCGACCGGCTCGACGGCCTGCGCCCGCGGCTCCGGCTCATGGCTTTCAAACGACAGCTCGTCTTCGAGCGATATGTGGACCGCACTGTCGAAATCGGCGTCGAACGCTTCTTCGCTCGCGGCCTGCATGGCTTCGACGGCATCCTGACGTGCGTCCACCGGTTCGTGATGGTCGAGCTGGAAATCCTGGTCCAGCGAAGCCGCCATTTCCTGGTCGATCGGAAGATCATCTTCGAGCGGCGTGACATGCAGCGAACTGGCGACTGCCTTGTCGAAATCATCGTCGAAAGCGACTTCCGGCTCGGGAGCGACTTCCGGTTCCGGCGTAAAACGCTCAGACGCGAAATGCGCCTCTGGCGCGACTTCGGGCTCAGCGGACACGTGCGGTTCTGAAGCGAGCGGTTCTGGAGCGAACTGCGGCTCCGGTGCGCGCGCCACGGCAAAGTCGGCATGATCCGCCGCGTCGTCAAAGACGAAATCCTGCTCGAAGGAAGCCGTCAGTTCGTCGTTATTCGCGACGGCGCTGGCGGCATCGAAAGCCGGCTCATGGCTGATCTGGTGAATGCCAGCCTGCTGAGCGACCGGCGCGCTTTCCTCGACGGAATCGAACTCGCCCATCAACTCCTTCTCAAGGTCGATGTCGAAATCGTCAGCCCCCGCGCTGGCCGGCATGGCCTTCTCGGCCGCGGGGGCCGTTTGCCTGACCGGCTGGCGCGGGTCGAAACCCATGATCCGGGTCAGTTCCGCGAACGGATCATCGTCGGCGATATCGTTGTGGTCGGCTACTTTCAGCGGGGTTCTGTCTGCCATTATTGTTCCCGAACTCGCACAAAGTCGGACGCCATGGACGTCGCGCAGGGTTGGCCCTTACCAGCGCAATGTGGGCAAAAGGTGACAGGTTTTTTAGTTAAACCTAACGCATTTCCGTGGGCGCGTCTGCCCCGATCAGCGTCAGGCCGGAGGTCAAGACATCCGAAACAGCCTGCACCAGCCCCAGTCTGGCATAGGTTGATTCTCGGTCGTTAACCTTAACAAAACGTAAGTCCTGGTTGTCGTGGCCGCGATTCCACTGTGCATGGAAGCCTGAAGCCAGGTCATAGAGGTAGAAAGCGAGCCGGTGCGGCTCCAGCGAGAGCGCCGCGGATTCGATCAATCTTGGATATTCAGCCAGCTTCCGGATCAGCGCGATTTCGCCTTCGTCGGTGAGCGCAGCCACCGAGGCCGCGAGCCGGTTGCGGTCAAAATTCGCCTCGCCGAGCTGCTCGCTCGCCTGCCTAAAGACGGAATGGCAGCGCGCCGAAGCGTACTGCACATAGAACACCGGATTGTCCTTCGACTGTTCCGTGACCTTGGCGAAGTCGAAATCGAGCGGGGCATCGTTCTTGCGGTAAAGCATCATGAAGCGGATCGGATCGCGGCCGACCTCCTCCACCACGTCGCGCAACGTTACGAAATCGCCGGACCGCTTCGACATCCGGACCGGCTCGCCGTCGCGGAACAGTTTTACGAGCTGGCAGAGCAGCACCGTCAGCTTGACGGTATCGCCGGCCACCGCCCGCGCCAGCGCCTCGAGCCGCTTCACATAGCCGCCATGGTCGGCGCCGAGCACATAGATCAGATCGACAAAGCCGCGCTCGACCTTGTCCTTGAGATAGGCGACGTCGGCGGCGAAATAGGTGAAGGAGCCGTCCGACTTGACCAGGGCCCTGTCCATGTCGTCGCCGACAGCGGTTGAGCGGAACAGGGTCTGCTCGCGATCTTCCCAGTCGTCCGGCTTCTCGCCCTTCGGCGGCGGCAGCTTGCCCTTGTAGATATGCCCCTTGAGCGTCAGGTCGGCGATCGCCGCGCGGATCTTCTTGGCATTGTCGGCGTGCAGCGTGCGCTCGGAGAAGAACACGTCGTGATGCACGTTGAGCAGCGCCAGATCCTCGCGGATCATCGCCATCATCGCGTCGACGGTGCGATCCTTCACGATCGGCAGCGCTTCGTCTTCCGGCATCTCCAGCAAGCCGAGGCCGAACTCCTCAGCCAGCGCCTGACCCACCGGGACCAGATAGTCGCCTGGATAAAGACCCGACGGGATCTCGCCGATGTCTTCGCCAAGCGCCTGACGATAGCGCAACAGCGCCGAGCGGCCGAGCACGTCGATCTGCGAGCCGGCGTCGTTGATCACATATTCCTTGGTCACGTCGTAGCCGGCGAAGGCCATCAGATTGGCTAGAGTGTCTCCGACCACGGCGCCGCGGCAATGGCCGACATGCATGGGGCCGGTCGGGTTGGCCGAGACATATTCGACATTTGCCTTGCGGCCGCCTCCGATGGTCGAGCGGCCATAATTGCGCCCCTCGCCAAGCAGTGCCGCCAGATGCGCGTGCCAGAACGCGTCCTTGAGCCTGAGATTGACGAAGCCAGGCCCAGCGATCTCGGCCGAAGCGATATCGGCGTCGCTACGCAGCGCTTCGGCGAGTTTCTCGGCAAGCGCGCGCGGGTTCTGTCCGGTGGGCTTGGCCAGCACCATCGCCGCATTGGTGGCGAGATCGCCATGGCTCGCGTCGCGCGGCGGCTCGACGGCGATGCGCGACAGGTCGAGCGCGGCCCCCTCCTTGTCCTTGAGAGCAAGGGCTTCGACGGCCTTTACGATCCGCGCGTTGAAATCGGCGAAGATATTCATTGGATATGCTCTGGGCTTAAGAAGCACCGGCCCACCGGCCGGCAAAATCGAGGCTCGCCCTAACTCAAATCGGGCGTATGGTCAAACAGACGCCGATGTTCCTTCAGCGCATAGGTGTCGGTCATGCCGGCCAGGAAGTCGGCGACGCTGCGCGCCTTGATGCGATCCTCGGCCCGGTCGAGCCCTTCGCGCCAGCCATCGGGCATGGCGCGAGGATCGGCGAAATAGACGTCGAACAACTCACGCACGATGCGCTCGGCATCGGCCCGCACACGCATCACTTCCGGGTGCCGGTAGAGATGCTTATAGAGGAAAGCTTTCAATTCCTTTTCGGCCGCCGCCATGGCTGCCGAAAACCTCACCAGGGTCTCCCCCGCAGCCCGCACCGCATCGGCGCTGTCCGGCTTGAGCCGCTCGATATTGGCGGTAGTCGATGCGATGACATCCTCGACCATCAAGGTGATCTGACGGCGCATCAGCTCATGGCCGGTGCGGACACCGTCGAGCTGGGGGTATTTCGCACGTACACCCGTCAGGATCGAGCCCGGGAGGCCGACCTCATCCAGCATGTCCAGCGTCAGCAGGCCCGCGCGTAGGCCGTCATCGATGTCGTGGGTGTTGTAGGCGATGTCGTCGGCAATCGCGGCGCACTGCGCCTCAATGCCAGCGAAACGGTCGAGCTCGAGATCGTGCAGCTCCGAATAATCGCGGATCGCCTGCGGCACCGGACCTTTGAGCCCCTTCCCGCTCGCGTCGGTCAGCGGCCCATTGTGCTTGACCAGTCCTTCAAGCGTTTCCCAGGTGAGGTTCAGCCCGTCGAATTCGGCATAGCGCCGCTCAAGCCGCGTGACGACGCGCAGCGACTGCGCATTGTGATCGAAGCCGCCCCAGGCGGCCATCTTCTCGTTCAGCGCGTCCTCGCCTGTATGCCCGAACGGCGTGTGGCCGAAATCATGCACAAGAGCCACGGCCTCGGCGAGGTCCTCATCGCCGCGCAATGCCCGCGCCAAGGCGCGGGCAATCTGCGCCACCTCGATCGAATGCGTCAGCCGAGTGCGGTAATGGTCGCCCTCATGCGCGACGAAGACCTGGGTCTTGTGCTTCAGCCGGCGGAAAGCGGTGGAATGGATGATGCGGTCGCGGTCGCGCTGGAACGGCGTGCGCGTCGGGCTTTCGGCCTCCGGGAACAGCCGCCCGCGCGAACGCGCCGGGTCGCTCGCATAGACGGCGCGCGGCCGATAGCCGAACCCGATGTCGCCGAGGGCATCCTTGCCCCGCTGCTCTTCCATTGACCCACCAGTTGACTTGGCCCTGCCCGCTTCATACCTATCATGTGAAATCGAAAGCAAGGTGACGCCGATGGGCGCGGATGCCAAGACTGCCATGAAGGTCGAAATGACCGACGCCGCGGCAAAGCGGATTTCCAGGATCGTTGCCGGCGAACCGGGCAAGACGGCTCTGCGCGTCTCCGTGGAAGGCGGCGGCTGCTCCGGCTTTTCCTACAAATTCGATCTCGTGGCAGGTGCGAACGATGACGATGTCGCCATCGAGAAGGATGGCGCGACCATCCTGATCGACGACCTGTCGCTGGTCTATATGGGCGGTTCGGTGATCGACTTCGTGGACGACCTGATGGGCCAGTCCTTCCAGATCAGGAACCCTAACGCGGTCGCCTCCTGCGGCTGCGGCACCAGCTTCTCCATCTGATCGGCTGCAAGTTCGCGAGCCTATTACCGGCGCAAACCGTCGGTGTATGGTCGTGACGCGCTTATTGACAGGAATGAGAATGGACGGCCTTTCGAAAGGCCCGCACAGGCAATACGATCCGCTTCGTCGAACGCCTTCCGTCCGAACAGCATCGAGGCCTGCATGAAGATCGTCACCTGGAACATCAACGGCGTTCGCGCCCGCATCGGCAACCTAACCCATTGGCTGACCGAAAGCGCGCCGGACATCGTCTGTCTGCAGGAGATCAAGACGGTCGACGAGCAGTTCCCGCGCGCCGAGATCGAGGCGCTGGGCTACAATGTCGAGACCAACGGCCAGAAGAGCTTCAACGGCGTCGCGATCCTGTCGAAGCTTCCCTTCGACGAGGTCAATCGCGGCCTGCCGGGCGACGATGCCGACGACCATGCCCGCTTCATCGAAGGCGTCTTTTCCACCGATCAGGGCGCCCTGCGCGTCGCTTCGCTTTATCTACCCAACGGTAATCCGATCGACGATGAGCGGAAGTTTTCCTACAAGCTCGCCTGGATGGCGCGGCTGGAGCGCTGGGCGGAAGAGCGGCTGCGCCTGGAAGAGGCGCTGGTGCTGGCCGGCGACTACAACGTCATTCCCGAGCCCGCCGATGCCCGCTTTCCCGAAAACTGGCTGGGCGACGCGCTGTTCCAGCCGCAGACGAGGCAGGCCTTCCGCCGACTGAAGAATCTCGGCTTCACCGAGGCGGTGCGCTCCGTGACCGACTCGGCCGGCGTCTACACCTTCTGGGATTATCAGGCCGGCGCCTGGCAGAAGAACAACGGCATCCGCATCGACCATCTGCTGCTGTCGCCGGAAGCCGCCAACCGCTTCTCGTCGGCCTCGGTGGAAAAACACGTCCGCGCCTGGGAGAAGCCCTCCGACCACGTGCCGGTCGCGATCGAGCTCAGCCTGCAGCCGGCCTGAGACGCCGCCAAGACCCTGATATCGCCACAAATCCCGTCTTCTATGCAGGTTGTTGTGGGGGTTGAATGGCGATCCAATTTCTTTTCAGGCCGGTCGGCCTTGCCTTGGCGCTTGCCGCGCCGACGCCATCGTTCGCGGCACCGGCCTGTTTGGCCAACGGCAAGTCCTTCAATCTCGGCCAGACGGCGTGCCTGACACTTGAAGGCGAAAGCCACCTCGCCCGCTGCGACATGGTTGTCAACAACACGTCCTGGACCAGGATCAAGGACGAATGTTCGGGAGAAGCGCCCAAACCGCACCCGACGTCGATCTCGACCCCGGCGCACGGCCTGACGCCGACGGAGCCGACTGAAAACTAAAGCGCTCCTCACCCCTCGAAGGGGGAGCATCCGACGCTTACTGGTCGCCGTTGTTGCCCTTGGTCAGGATGTCGTCGGCGAGCGAGATCGCGGTCCGGCGATCGGCCTCGCCGGCCGCGGCGAACGCCTCTTCCTGCATGCTGCGGATCCACGGCTGGTCGGCTGCCGGAGCCCGCTGAAGCGCGGCCGTCATCATCGCCAGGCCGCGTACGATCTTACCACTCTGGAACAGGAGATTGCCGAGCGTCGCCTGCGCGCCGGCGTGGCCCTTCTCGGCTGCCAGTTGCAGCCAGCGGCCGGCCTGCTTGACACTGGCCTTCACGCCGCCCTCGCCCTTGAGGAACATCCGGCCGATCTCGAACTGCGCATTCGGATTGCGGTAATTGGCGGCGGCGCGCATGTAATATTCCTGCGCCGCGACGTCGTTCTCCTCGACCGGCGTGCCGGGAATGCCCTTGCGCAGATAGTCGCCGAGCGCCACCAGCGCGTCCGACACATAGCTTTCTTCCGGCGAGCCGGGCTCGACATCCTGGTCGACGATTTCCGAGAAGAACTTGAAGGCGGCATAGTCGTCCCGCGTCACGCCGTCGCCTTCGGCGTACATGCGCGCAAGCTTCCAGGTGGCGCCGATCTGACCGTTCTCGGCGGCGTATTTATAGGCCTCGACCGCCTGGTCCTTATGGCCGCTCTTGTAAGCAGAGAAGCCGAACTGGAAGACTGCCCACGGGCTCGACTGCGGCTTCACGCCGGTCTTGTCATCGAACACCTTGTCGTCAAAGGCCATGGCCTGCCCGACGGCGCCCAGGGTCGCAAGCGCGACCAGTGCCGAAAAGACAGACGACCTCAACACCTCAGATGTCCGCATAGCAGTGCGTTTCTTCTGCCCCACCCGGATGGGTCACCGCGCCGTCGCGGGCCGACCCTACCGTTTGCGCATATTTCCAGATCGCGCCGGACTGATAGTCGGTCTTGCGCGGCTTCCAATTCTTTGCCCGGGCCGCCAGCTCGGCGTCCGACAGGGCCACTTCGATCGTGCCTTTCACGGCATCGATCGAGATCACGTCGCCATCCTTGACGAGCCCGATCGGTCCGCCGACCGCCGCCTCCGGCCCGACATGGCCGATGCAGAAGCCGCGCGTGGCGCCGGAGAAGCGTCCGTCGGTGATCAGCGCCACCTTGCCGCCCATGCCCTGGCCGTAGAGCGCCGCCGTCGTCGACAGCATCTCGCGCATGCCCGGACCGCCGCGCGGCCCTTCGTAGCGGATGACGAGAACCTCGCCCTCTCGGTAGTTGCGCTGCGTGACCGCTTCGAAGCACTCCTCTTCCGAATCGAAGCAGCGCGCCGGCCCTGAGAATTTCAGTTCCGACATGCCCGCGACCTTCACGATCGCGCCTTCGGGGGCAAGGTTGCCCTTCAAGCCCACAACGCCGCCTGTCTTGGTGATCGGCCGATCGGCGGGACGCACAACATCCTGGCTCTCATTCCAGGAAACGTGCTCCATATTTTCGGCCAAAGTGCGGCCAGTGACTGTCATGCAGTCGCCATGCAGATAGCCATGGTCGAGCAGCGTCTTCATCAGGAGCGGAATGCCGCCGGCCTCGAACATGTCCTTGGCGACATATTTGCCGCCCGGCTTGAGGTCGGCGATATAGGGTGTCTTCTCGAAGATCGCGGCCACGTCGAACAGGTCGAACTTGATGCCCGCCTCATGCGCGATCGCCGGCAAATGCAGCGCCGCATTGGTCGAGCCGCCGGTGGCCGACACCACGGTCGCGGCGTTTTCCAGCGCCTTGCGGGTGACGATGTCGCGCGGCCGGATGTTTTTGGCGACCAGCTCCATGACCTTTTCGCCCGAGGCGAAATTGAAACGGTCGCGCATTTCGTAGGGCGCCGGCGCGCCGCAGGAATAGGGCAGCGCCAAACCGATCGCCTCTGCGACGGTGGCCATGGTGTTGGCGGTGAACTGTGCGCCGCAGGAACCGGCGGAAGGACAGGCCGCCTGCTCGATCTCCAGCAGTTCGGCATCGCTGATCGTGCCGACCGAATGCTGGCCGACGGCCTCGAAAACGTCCTGAACGGTGATCTGCCGGCCGCGATAGCTGCCGGGCAGGATCGACCCGCCATAGATGAAGACCGACGGCACATTGAGCCGCACCATCGCCATCATCATGCCGGGCAGCGACTTGTCGCAGCCGGCAAGGCCGACCAGGGCATCGTAGCAATGGCCGCGCATGGTAAGCTCGACCGAATCGGCGATCACCTCGCGCGAGACCAGCGACGACTTCATGCCTTGGTGGCCCATGGCGATGCCGTCCGTGACGGTGATGGTGCAGAACTCGCGCGGCGTGCCGTTGGCGGCAGCTACACCCTTCTTGACCACCTGCGCCTGCCGCATCAGCGAGATATTGCAGGGCGCCGCCTCGTTCCAGCAGCTCGCGACGCCCACCAAAGGCTGCGCGATCTCGGTCGCCGAAAGGCCCATGGCATAGAGATACGAGCGATGCGGCGCCCGCGCCGGACCTTCGGTCACGTAGCGGCTGGGCAGCTTGGCCTTCGAGATTACCCTGGCGTCCATACTCGTCCTTGCCGCACACCCCGCGGCCGGTCCCCTCGCCGCGCCAACCTGGCACGCATCCCGAGACCTATCCGGGTTGCTCCGGGTTTATGGCGGGAAATGGGCAGTTCCCTCGACCTGACTTCTAGCGCAGGTGTTGTTCATAAACTGTTGCCGAAACGTCACAATAGAACGAGGCCTGGTTGTGCAGCGAATCTGCAACGGCGGGCGGCAGGACGGGGTTGAGCCTCTGTGAGCACAACGAAAAGGCCGGGCAATACCCGGCCTTTTCGATGAATTTTCAGAAACTTAGAACTTGATCTTGACGCCGCCGGAAATCGCGGTGACCAGATCGTTGCCGAAGTCGTAGCTGGCGTCAGTGCCAGCTTGATAACCGTTTTCACCATTCACTATCCCGGAATGCCCGCTGGTAAGCACACCGATGGCACCAGCCAACCGAACCTCGATGTTCGGCCGCGGCGTGTAGGCAACGCCACCACCCAGCGTCCAGGTGTCGGTCTGCGCTCCATAGCCATGCGAAGTGCCGCGATCCCACGTGAGCTGGCCGGCGGCACTCCACTGATCGTTGAACTTATGGCCGATACCACCCGAAACGGTCCAGCCGTCACGATACATCAAGTCCAGCGACGTGATCTGGCCCGAATGCAGTTTATCACCGGTGACACATGCCGAAGAGGGAGTGCCTACGACGCAGATCGGAACACTTTGCAGCACGCTCCAATTGACCCACTTGATCGAACCGAACGCGAGCCAGCCCGGCGCAATGCCCGACTGAAGCTTCAACTCCACCGAGTCCGGCATATACTGCGTGCTGCCGTAGATCGGCGCAGAGCCGAAGGGCAATATCGGTGCCGTGAGTGTACCGGAGATATTGTCGAGCTTGACTTGCGAATTGTAGACTAAGCTGGCGCGAAGCGCGATCTCTGGGATTTCGTAGGCAACACCGGCGCGCCAGCCCCAGCCGCTGGCGTCTAGGTCGACGCGGCCAACTGCTCCGGCCAGGGATATCAAGTTCTCCTTGAAGCCTCCGATGTCCTGGTAGAATACGC
This sequence comes from Mesorhizobium sp., assembly GCA_004020875.1. Classification (GTDB taxonomy): domain Bacteria; phylum Pseudomonadota; class Alphaproteobacteria; order Rhizobiales; family Rhizobiaceae; genus Mesorhizobium. The sequence goes on along the minus strand of SAPZ01000004.1, from coordinate 17,464 downwards.
CACCAATGAAACGGAGCTGACCTTTACCAACGTCAAACTTATAGGAGCACGTACCCGCGTAGTTATTGCTCTTGATGTCCGTTTCGATATTGGAAAACGCTCCGCTCCACGTGCTACCCGGCGCAGTATGTGCACCCCAAGGCTGCGAATAGTCGAACATGCAGTCGACGCCTTGGACAATCTGGGCTTTGACGCCGATACGCGGCACCCAATAAGGCTCCGCGCCATCGGCCGTGGTGCTGAAGCCGAAGGGACTGAGGTCGGCGCCTCCCGGACCACGCGCATTCTTATACTTGCGATCCGGCATCACATAGGTGGCTTCCGCTTCCGTCGCGACGGGCGCGGGGTCGAACAGAAGGTCGATGTCGTAGCCGCCGCGCTCCAGCCCGCCGGCATGCGCGGGATGCATCACGGCTCCGACCATGGCGATCGAAAAGCACCCTGCCCCCAGCAGTGCTTTGAGACGCAAAATAATCATGGAAATCCCTCCCCGAAATACAAGTGGCTCAAGCTAGAACCAATTCGGGTTAACGACGCAACAACGTTTTAAAGAGCTGTACGCGTACACCTTGACAACACGTATTTTTGCCACGGTGACGGGCGCCGCAGTCGGCGCCTAAATCGCGCCTACCGCGACCAAACAGCAGAAAAAGTGCGGAGAAAGGACCCAAAACAGGGCAAAAACAGCCGATTTTAGGGCTGAACGGCCCCATTGTTACATTATGGCAACAATGGGGCGCAAACTTTCCGTTTACGTCAAAATTAACGTAGCGGAACGCCCATTTTCGAGGCAGCTAACGTATAGGAAAGCGCCTTTCCGCCGATGCCGAATCTTAGCCGTCAGCCGGCGTCGCGGACCCTGGTCAAAGCCACCGAAAGCTTCTCCTGCGCCTCGCGATATTCGGCGAGTTTCTCGCGCTCGGCCTCGACCACCTCTTCCGGCGCATTGGCGACGAATTTTTCGTTCGACAGCTTCTTGTGCAGGCGCGCGATCTCCTCGGTGACCTTCGCCAGTTCCTTCTGCAGCCGCGCGGCCTCGGCCTGGAGGTCGATCAGGCTGCCGAGCGGCAGGCTCACCGTCGCCTCATTGAGCACGATCTGGGCCGAGCCCTTCGGCGGCGCGTCGGCGAGCGCGATATCGCCGACGCGCGCCAGCCGCTTGATCGCCTGGGCGTGGCGCTCCAGCCGCTCCTGCGTCAGCGTATTGGCGCCGATCACCATCAGCGGCGCGATCGCCGCCGGCGGCACATTCATTTCCGAACGCACCGACCTGATGCCCGAAACAAGGTCGACCAGCCAGTTGATGTCGGCGGCGGCCTCCTCGTCCTCGAAGTCGGGCGACGGCCAGGCGGCATGGCAAAGCAGCGAGGAGCGCTCCTTGCCCTCGCCCGCGGTCTGCGCCCACAGCTCCTCGGTCATGAACGGCATCATCGGATGCAGAAGCTTGTAGATTTCGTCGAGCACGAAGGCGACGCAGGCCCGGCTTTCGGCCTTGGCGGCTTCGTCCGTGCCCATGAACACCGGCTTCAACAGTTCCAGGTACCAGTCGCAGAACAGGTTCCAGACGAAGCGGTAGGCAGCAGTCGCCGCCTCGTTGAAACGATAGCTGGTGATGCCTTCGGTGACCCCGCGTGCCGCCCGTGTCAGCTCGGTCAGGATCCAGCGGTTGACCGGCAGCTTGGCGTCGTTCAGCCAAAAATCGTCGTTGCGCGCAACCTCGTTCATCTCGGCGAAACGCGTCGCGTTCCAGAGCTTGGTGCCGAAATTGCGATATCCGGCGATGCGCGCCGGATCGAGCTTCACGTCGCGCCCCTGAGCCGCCATCACGGTCAGCGTGAAGCGCAGCGCGTCAGCGCCGTACTCCTCGATCAGGTCGAGCGGATCGATGACGTTGCCTTTCGACTTAGACATCTTGGCGCCGTTCTTGTCGCGCACCAGCGCATGCACATAGACGGTGTGGAACGGTTCCTCGTCCATGAAGTGCAGGCCCATCATCATCATGCGGGCGACCCAGAAGAAGATGATGTCGAAGCCGGTCACCAGCACGTCAGTCTGGTAATAGGTCTTGAGCTCCGGGGTCCGGTCGGGCCAGCCGAGCGTCGAGAACGGCCACAGCGCCGACGAGAACCACGTGTCGAGCACGTCCTCGTCGCGGGTCAGGATCTCGCCCGGCTGAAAATTCTCGAGCTTATCCTCGACCCAGGCCTTCCACGGCCCTTCCAGCGCCAGGTAATATTCGACCGCCGCAGCCAAGGCCTCTTCCTCGGTCTTCTCGACGAAGACATGTCCGTCAGGCCCGTACCAAGCCGGGATCTGGTGGCCCCACCAGAGTTGGCGGGAAATGCACCAGGGCTGGATGTTCTCCATCCAGTCGAAATAGGTCTTTTCCCAGTTCTTCGGAACGAAGTTCGTGCGGCCCTCGCGCACCGAGGCGATCGCCGGCTTGGCGAGCTCAGCGGCGTTCACATACCATTGGTCGGTCAGGAACGGCTCGATCGGCACGCCGCCGCGATCGCCATGCGGCACGGTGTGCCGGTGCGGCTCGACCTTGTCGAGGAACCCGCCGGCCTGCATCAGTTCGACGACCATCTTGCGGGCAGCGATGCGGTCGAGCCCGTCGAGCTCGTCCCACACGGCCTGGCGCTCCGGCGTGACATCGAGACCGGCGAGGAAATCCTCATTGTCCTTGAGCTTGATGGCGGCTTCGACCGTCAGGATGTTGATCGCCGGCAGCTTGTGGCGCTTGCCGACCTCGAAGTCGTTGAAATCATGCGCCGGCGTGATCTTGACCGCGCCGGAGCCTTTCTCCGGATCGGAATACTCGTCCGCCACGATCGGTATCCTGCGGCCGACGATCGGCAGCACGACATTGCGGCCGACCAGATCGGTGAAACGCTCGTCATCCGGATGCACGGCCACTGCCGTGTCGCCGAGCATCGTCTCGGGGCGCGTCGTGGCGACAGTGATGAAGGTCTTCGGGTTTTCAGGGTCGAACGCTTCGCCTTCGACTGGATAGCGGAAGTGCCAGAGATTGCCGTTGACCTCGTGCTGCTCGACCTCGAGGTCGGAAATCGCGGTGAGCAGCTTCGGGTCCCAGTTCACAAGGCGCTTGTCCTTGTAGATGAGGCCTTCCTTGTAGAGCGTGACGAAGACTTCCAGCACGGCCTTGGACAGGCCTTCATCCATGGTGAAGCGTTCGCGCGACCAGTCGGCCGAGGCGCCGAGCCGCTTCAGCTGATTGAAGATCGCGCCGCCGGACTCGGCCTTCCACTCCCAGACCTTCTCGATGAACTGCTCGCGCGTGAGATCGCGGCGGTGGATCTGCTTTTCCATGAGCTGGCGCTCGACCACCATTTGCGTGGCGATGCCGGCGTGATCCATGCCGGGTTGCCAAAGCACGTTCTTGCCGCGCATGCGTTCGAAGCGCACGAGAATGTCCTGCAGCGTGTTGTTGAGCGCATGCCCCATATGCAGCGAGCCGGTGACGTTCGGCGGCGGGATCACGATGGTGAAGGCTTCCGCCCCTTCCTCCGCGCCGGCGCCGGCCCGGAAGGCGTCGGCCTCTTCCCAGATTTTGGCGATCTTCGGCTCGACGGTCTTGGCGTCGTAGGTCTTTTCAAGCATGGAGGAGGTCCGAACTGTCGGTAACAAGGGTCCGGTGTAAATCGGAAGGTCTTGGCCGAGTCAACCGCGAGAGCAGCAATCACTGCCACAGATAGGCCTGTCCTCGACCAGCGACAATCCCGGCCGGTCGGGCCAACGCGCGCTCACCTGAGAGCCTTGAACAAAAGCACCGCCCGAAGCCGGCGCTTTTCAGCTTGCATGTTGCGCCAGCCTACTGCGCGCCGCGCGCCACGCGCTCGATCTCTTCGCGCACCAACCTTTCGACCAGCGTCGGCAGGTTGTTGTCGAGCCAATCCTGCAGCATCGGCCGCAGCATCTCTTCGGCCATTTCATCGAAGCTCTTCTTGCCGCGGCTGGCAAAGGCATCGGACAGTTCGCCGAAGGCGGCGGCAACCTGCCTGCCCGTGTGCTCGGAAAGGATCGCGGGACGGGACGACTGGGCCTCAGGAGGGGAGGCCTGGGAAGCGCCGGCATGCGCGACGGCTTCGACCGCAGGCTCCTCCTTGTCGACCTCGACCCGCGGCGCGGCTTCCGGAGCCCGCACAGCCGGCTTCGCCGTAACGGTGCTGCCTCCGGCCGCGGCGATTTCCCGCCGCCAATCGGCGACAATGGTCTCGGCGGTCTGCGGCGCATTTGCAGCGGCAGGCCTGTTCGCGGCTGCCGGCGCGCTCGGCTCGGCCGCGCGCCTGGCACCGGCCTCCGCCGGGACCGTCGGCGCTGCCTTCACCGGCTCCGGGCGAGCGTCGGCCCCCGCAGGCACGGGATCGGTCGCTGCAAGCTGCGCCTGGACTTCCGCCAGCGTCGCCGGCCTGCGGGGGCCGGCTTCGGCATGCAGTTCGGAACGAAAGGCATCGACCTCGACAGGGGGTACGGCAGCGGAGGCAATGTTGACGGCAGCGGGTTCCAGGTCCTGGCGCAGCTCACCGGCCTCGGCCGGCTGCTTGCGACCGGTGTCGCTGTCTTCGATGATCCTTCGGATGGAAGCCAGTATCTCTTCCATGGAAGGTTCGCGCTGCGCGCTGCTTGCCGTCGCCATCGTCACATCCGCCGCCCTTGTGACCAATTACGCAATTCCGTTCCTGCCGGGCCGGAATTCGAATCAATGGCAACAGCGTAACCGACCGATCGTCATCCGAGAATCCCCAATCTGGGGACTCTTTGGATTTCAACAGATTAGGAGATTTCAACAGATTAGCCGAAGCGCAACCCGGTCAGCTATCCGGAAAGACAAACGCCGCACATCCAATGGACGCGCGGCGTTAGCCGAAGCTTGGATCGGAAATCAGCGCCCGTCGGGCGTGCGCAGTCCCGTCCACTTGTCCTTGACGGCGTTGTAATGCTCTTCAGGCTTGTACTTGGTGACCGGCAGGCCAAGGCGATCGACCGACAAGCGGCCCATCGCCGACAGGATAGCATAGCTCGCCACCACCACGTCGCGCTCGGCGCTGGCCTGGTTGATCTTGGCGGTAATGACGGCGTTCTGCGCGTTCAGAACGTCGAGCGTGGTACGCTGGCCGACATTGCGCTCTTCGATGACGCCGTTGAGCGCCAGTTGCGCGGCATCGATGACCTGCCTGTTGGCATCCACGCTTTCGCGCGCGGCGACATATTGCGTCCATGCCGAGACCACGGCCTGGCGCACTTGGTCGCGGCTGACATCGACCTGGATGCGCGCCTCGCTGAGCGATTCCTTATGCTGCCGAACCAGTGCTTCAGTCCGCCCGCCCGAATAGATGGGAATGGTCAGCGTGGCGCCAATATTGGCTGAGGTCGACGAGCCGTTGGGATTGCTCAGACTTCCAGGAACCTGGTGACTATAATTGTCCGAAATGCCGGCGGAGGCCGAAAGCTGGGGCAACAGCGCACCTTCCGACGATTTCACCGAAAATGCCGCCGCGTCCACGAGGTGCTGGGTCGACAGGATGGCCGGATGCTCGGCCGACGCCACGGCCAAGGCGGAATCGAGGTTCCCCGGCAGCAGCTTGCCCAGCGGCGAGGCTCCCTTGAGATTGCCTGGCTCATCACCGACGATCTGGTGATAGGTGGCCGCACTTGCCAGCGCCGTAGCGCGGGCGGCGCTCAACTGCGCCACAGCCGTGGCGCGCGAGGCGTCGGCCTGGGCGACGTCGGTGCGGGTGCCTTCACCGACCTCGAAGCGCGAGCGGGCCGCGCGCGCCTGTTCGGTCAGGAACTGAAGGTTCTGCTGGGTCAGCGCGGCGACCTGACGGTCGCGAATCACGTCCATATAGGCGCTTGCCGCGTTGAACAGGATGTTCTCTTCGGTGTTGCGCAGGCTTTCGACTGAAGCTTTCACCTGCGCTTCGGCGGCGGCGACATTGTTCTTGGTCTGAAACCCGTCGAACAGCGTTTGGTTGATGACGATGCCGAAGCTGCCCGTCGTCAATCTCCTGCTGGTGCCGAACCCATGCGTGTTGGTGTAGTCGATGTTCGCAGAACCGTTGACGGTCGGGCGCCAGCCCGACTTGGCGATGGCGACGCCTTCATCGGTGACGCGCACGCCGGCGCGAGCAGCGTTGAGCTGCGAATTGTACTGGTAGGCTTTGGCGAGAGCGCCCGTAATGGTCTCGGCGGAGGCTGCCAACGGCGAAAGCGCCGTCGCGGAAACGAGAATAGCTGCTAAAACTCTTTTGTGTCGGGGCGGCACGTTATTTCCCTCATTCGTTCACATGGGAACCACGCCACGTCAGCCTACCCTTACGGATCGACCAGCGCCGCGTTGTCTATCGTTCCCCCGCTGATAGGCTCCCGATAACTCACGGTTAACCAATCAGCAACGACTGTCAGGCGCAAGCGATCATGACAGCGCCTTCGCTGCAAGGCAAAAACGCTCAGAATTCAAATGCGTGAGCACGTTCGAAGCCCGGTAGTGGCTTAATTGCCGCATTAAAGGCCCGTCTGCCGGTTACAACCCCCCCGGCCTTAAAAAACAGCCGGGCCACGCCAGAGTTGCCGCGCCCTTCGACTGCAACCAGGCGTCCACCTTCCCCGAGCTGGTAGAGCAACGCCTGCGGCACTTCCTCGACGCTGCCGCCGATGAAGATGACGTTGTAAGGCGCTTTAGCGGCATGACCCTGCGGCAACGGCCCAGTGACCACGATGACATTCTGGCAGCCGAGGCTGGAAAGCGTGGATTTTGCGGTCTCCGCCAACGCGGAATCGCTCTCCAATGCCACGACGGACCGCGCCAGCCTGGACAGCAATGCGGCGGAATAGCCGCTGCCGCAACCGACATCGAGCACCGAATCACTCGCGTCGATCTCGGCCAGTTGCAAAAGCTTGGCGAGCGGCGACGGCTCCATCAGGTAGCGTGCGCCGCCGCCATTAGCGCCGTCCGAGATGCGGATGTCTTCGTCGATATAGGCCAGATCCCGCTGCCCTGCGCCGACAAAGGCCTCGCGCGGGACGGTTAGCATCGCTTCGATCAGAGGCGCGCTGGTCACATCGGTGGTGCGGATCTGGCCGTCGACCATCTTCACGCGGCGTTCGGAAAAATCAGCGCTCATGTCCCAACAATCCGCTCCCCGCGCCAAATGCGCGGCTAAAACTTCAACCGGAACCCCCGCTCCGGCGCAGTTGCGCTGGAGTCCGCAAGCATCTGGAGGCCTCGCCCGGAATCGAACCGGGGTGCAAGGATTTGCAGTCCTCTGCGTAACCACTCCGCCACGAGGCCTCGCAATGCTCCCGGCGTTCCGAGCGAACTCATTATGTTGACGCTCAAGGGTCGTCAAGCGCCGGCGCGTCATTCCCGACGCTTTCGCATAGGGCGGCGAAAATGGTGATTACCAATCGGTTGTGACGGCTGGAGCATCGCTGTCGCTGATCCACCGGCGCGCCGCCGGGCTCTCCTCAGTCGGGTCGACGTCGACGTTCCCACCAGACGATGAAACGCCGCCGGTGGCGTCGGATCATCGCGAATTCATAGGAGAGCACCAGGAGACCGAGCGGAATCATCCAGAAGCCGAGAATCGGCAAAAAGCCCAGAAGCCCGCCAAAGGTAAGCAGCATGCCGATCGCGATTCGCCAGCCGCGCGAGCGCGGCATGGTGAACTCACGGCCGAAGATCGAGATCTTCCGCGCCGGGGCGTTGTCGTCGTCAGCTGCCGTCATTCAAAACCAAACCTATCCGCGGGCCAAACCATACCGAAAAAGGTGATAACCGGCCGCTTTGTTCCCAGCCGGTGTCAAGCCCTTCATATGTGGGCACGCCGGACGATGACACAAATAGCCGCATCAAAAACTGGAGAAAAATTGCGAATTGCTTCTTTGCAAAGCCGAAAGGTGTTTGCTATAGGCTGCGCCACTCACGTCAGAGCCTCCGTTCCCCGGTAGCTCAGTGGTAGAGCAACCGGCTGTTAACCGGTTGGTCGCTGGTTCGAATCCGGCCCGGGGAGCCAACATTTCCAAGGTCTTCAGAGTTTTTAGAAACTGCCGCAAATCGGCCGATCTACAGCATATCTACACAACTCAACTTCGCTAGGCGCCGATCTACGCTACGCGGGAATCGCCCGAAGGAGAGAAACCCTCCATGGAACGCGTTTTCAATGAGCTGAGCTGCCTGCTGTAGGCGCGGCCTGAATGGAATTGGCACCCTGCCGCGCGGCTAGGACGCGTCGTCTCGCCGGCAGTCTGATGACTGGGCTTCGCGATTGGTGTCGGGACAGCGGCCGGGATGGCTCTCGCCGGTTAGTAGCGCGGCTCTTTTCTCGATCACCGAGGCAGGCCTCGTACCTTCTGTGAGTCAGGTAGTGGCGCGATCGAAAGTGACCCTTTAGAGAACGACGGGTCGCGTACAGCGACGATTGACGGCCCATCGCCCGTTCTTCCGGAAGAATCCAGTGACAAGTTTGGGGCCGATAACAGACTGTCCGGTTATGGGGAGCGCCCAGCAGTTAGCTGCCGTTCTGCGGCCGACTCCATGCGGTCGGTCGGGACTTCCTCGTGACTTCCCAAATGCTGACTTATACACTCGCCCACATCGCGTCGCTTCTCCGCAGACGAAGCGACAGCGCACGGTCATCAGCTGGGATGACGGCCTGTTGCTGCCTTCGGCTCTGTCGACGATTTCAGAGAGCTCAACTAGTGGCAGTGATGGAAAGCGGTGTTGTTCGGGAAACCAGCCCTCGCCGTCGGGCCCGTTCCTCCAGCGTCGCCGAATCCAGTGCTAGCACTCTTCACGAAATGCCAGCCATTGGGTCAAAGTCGTCGGGGTCTGGCACACGTGCAAACGACCCAAGCCGAACCGTTTCGCCTCTTCTTCCGCTTGGTCAGGCGTCACCTTCCCGTGGCTTACACGCTCAATCGCGTCGCGGTTAGTGTGGACACCGTCGCTCATTCGCCAGTCACGGGGGCTCGATGTGAAGTCCGTTGATTTAATGAAATAATCCCGCGTAACCTCGACCCCAAGTGTTTATGTCTCCCTTCAACAAAAGGTGAAACATGCCGATGCCTGCTGTTCCTGATCTGATCCTATCGCTAGCGCCAGAAGACGGCTCCTCAATCGGCAATGCTGCGATGCTGGCGCTTCTGCGCGAGCACATTCCCACTCTGAACGAAGACGCCTACCTGGCCGCACGCGATTCCTTGATCGACCTCGGGGTGCTTGGGCGCGGCCGAGGACGCGGCGGTTCGATCTACCGTATCGTCGATGACGGAGCCGCCGAGGACTATGACGGCCAGACGGAAGATGACGAAGACTTAGGCGAGGATAGCAGCGAAGACGAAGACAGCGCCGACCACGATTTTGAGTTGGACCTGACCGAAGAGCCGTTGCCCCAGCGGCGCAGGACGTCAGGCACCAAGAGGGCCGCGCGCCGGGTGGACGGGCCTGTGCAGGTGCTGTCCTACCGCCATAGCGAAACGCGGGTGAACAATCCCGAGGTCGGGATGGTTCATGCCGGCACCGATCCGGATGGCGAGAAGACGGTCTGGGCCTACGACCCGCATCTCGACCCGGTGCTGAACTTCGACAGTGCGCGGGCGGGGATCGAACGGCTCATCGACGATGCGTTGGCCAGCGACAATCCCGAGCGGATGCGCGACGCGCTGCAGGAACTGAAGCGACTGCAGGCGCCCTATCTGAACTGGACGGGCAAGGCGGAGCGGACGAGCGTCGAAGTGGATACCGTCTCGCTTCATGTCCACGAACGGGTGGATCCGGCGACGATTCTCGCCAATGCGGCAAAACGGCTGAAAGGCAAGGATTCCGCAGCGCAGTGGCGGCAGCCGGACCTGTTCGCAGCACCGTTCGAGAATCTGCCGCTGCGCCAGGCGCTGGATTTCTATCACCACGAAAAGGGCTGGTCGAACCGGCTGGTGGCGGGCGACAGCCTGCTGGTCATGAACTCCCTCCTGACCAAGGAGAGCATGGGCGGCAAGGTTCAGATGATCTACATCGACCCGCCCTACGGCATCAAATACGGATCGAACTTCCAGCCCTTCACCAACAAGCGCGACGTCAAAGACCGATCGGACGAGGACTTGACCCAGGAACCCGAGATGATCAAGGCGTTCCGGGACACCTGGGAACTCGGCATCCACTCCTACCTCACCTATCTGCGTGACCGGCTGATGCTAGCGCGGGAACTGCTGACTGAGAGCGGGTCGGTGTTCGTTCAGATTTCGGACGAGAACCTGCACCATGTTAGGGAGATCATGGACGAGGTTTTAGGAGCCAAGAACTACGCGGGTTTGATTGCCTATAGTGCCACAACTGGACAGACCTCCGGTCTGCTCGCTCAGATTACTGATTACATTCTTTGGTATGGAAAAGACCGATCCTCGTTGAAGCATAACCGGTTGCTTACCGTGGGTCCGGCGATCGACAATCCAAAAGAACGCTATGTCTGTGTCGAAACGCCTAACGGTGAAATCATCGACTTGTCGGTGAAGCAAAAGACAGGTGAGGAAGAAATTCCCGAGGGACGGATTCTCAAACTCGAAAATCCATCCTCGCAGTCTGGCGACGAAAACAGTCGTCGCGCATTCAATGCCTTTGCCAAAGACTTCAAGCCCGGCGGCAGCCGGGGATGGTCAACGAGCGTTGACGAAGGGATGCCGCGAGTATTGCGGGCAGGATACTTCCGTCAGCAAGGAAGCTCACTTTGGTGGAAATCATACCGCGATAGTGGGCGAGTTCGGCCGCTCAACTCGCTCTGGACAGACACCCGACAGAATGCATTCGGCGATGGCAAAATCTATGTCGTTCAGACGGCACCGAATGCCATAGAACGCTGCCTCCTGATGACCACCGATCCCGGCGATCTGGTACTCGATCCCACCTGCGGCTCTGGGACCACCGCCTTCGTCGCCGAAAAATGGGGGCGGCGCTGGATCACTTGCGACACCTCTCGCGTGGCGATCGCGCTGGCCAAGCAACGGCTGATGACCTCCAGCTTCGACTACTACGCCCTGCGCTATCCGCATGAGGGGCTGAAGGGCGGCTTCGACTACGAGACAGTGCCTCACATCACGCTGAAAAGCATCGCTAACAACCCCGACATCGACACGATCTACGACGCAGAGCACCCGAAAATAGCGGCGGCGCTGGCCGATCTGAACGCCGCGCTGGCCGCCGCTCCGCCGAAGCCGCTCAAGTCCGTGCAGGGCGCTCGCAAGGGCAAGCTGGTGGACTTCGCCAAGGGCGACAGCCTGCACGAATGGGAGGTGCCGTTCGAGGCGCCAGATGACTGGCCGGAGGCCGCCCGGGCTCCCTTCGACGCCTTTCACGTCGCCCGTCAGGCAATGCAGCGCCGCATGGACCAGTCCATCGCCGACCATGCCGAGCAGGAGACGCTCTACGACAAGCCCCGCAAGGACCCCAACAAACTTCGCATCTGCGGGCCTTTCTCTGTCGAGGCGGTGCCGGCGCCCACCGTCCTATCGCTCGACGAGAGCATTCCGCCGCAGGAGGCCGACGAAACCGTCGCCCGCTCCGGCGAGACCTCCCGCCAGGCGCTGTGGCGCGACGAACTGCTTAAGACCGGCGTGCGCGGAAAGGGCGGCGCTATGCTCCGCTTCGCCGACTTCGAGACCCTGCCGGGGCTGAAATACATCCACGCCAGCGGTTCGCTGGCCGAGACGGGCGAGCGCGTCGTCGTCAGCTTTGGTCCCGAGCACGCGGCGCTGGAGCAGCGGCAGGTGGAACTGGCGCTGACCGAGGCTGAGACCCTGCGCCCGTCGCCCAAGTTCATCCTGTTCTGCGCCTTCACCTTCGATCCTGAGGCCGCGAAGGACATTGACGAGGTGAACTGGCCCGGGGTCACGCTGCTCAAGGCACAAATGAACACCGACCTGCTGACCGAGGACCTGAAAAAGAAGCGCGCCTCGAACGAGTCCTTCTGGCTGATGGGCCAGCCGGACGTGGAGCTGCGCAAGCGCAAGGACTGCCTGTGGGAGGTCGAGGTGAACGGCTTCGACTATTTCGATCCGAAAGCCGGCGCCCTCGTCTCCGGTGGCAAGAAGCAGATCGCCATGTGGTCGTTGGACGTGGACTACGACAACCGCTCGCTAATGCCGCACCAGATTTTCTTCCCGATGGCTGACGCGAAGGGCGGCTGGAACCGCTTGCGCAAGACTGTACGGGCAGAGCTGGACGAGGACCTGCTGGAGCAGTTCCACGGCACTGTCTCGCTGCCCTTCCAGGCGGGCGAGAACCGTCGGATCGCGATTAAGATTGTCGACGACCGCGGGATCGAGTCGCTCAAGATCATGCCGCTGGAGGGGTGACGCGGCATGTCGCTGATCATCAACAAGCCGTGGGAATGCCCGGCGCAACACTGGGTCGATGGCAAGGGCGGCAAGCTGGAGATCAAGCCCGAGCGGCGGCCGGCGAGCTACGAGGTCTTCGACGCCCGCAACAACACCAAGCGCACCGAAGTGTTGGACCTAGTGAACACGATCCGGGCGCGCGTGGATCAGTGGCGGGAGGACGGCTGGCCCGGCGTCACCATCGTCACGCGCAAGCTGCTGGAGCACTGGTATGACCGCGAAGCGCGGCAGCACCCTTTCTACTTCTGCCAACTCGAAGCGATCGAGACCCTGATCTGGTGGATCGAGGGCGCCGAGGCCTACAAGCAGGGTATTGCGATCCCCGGCGACGGAGGCGCATGGGAGCGGCTCTGCAACAAGATGGCCACGGGTGCGGGTAAGACCACGGTGATGGCCATGATCATCACTTGGCAGGTGCTGAACGCGCTGACCTATCCGAAGCGGAACAAGGATTTCAGCCGCGCCGTGTTCATCGTGGCGCCCGGCCTGACGGTGAAGGAACGGCTGCAGGTGCTGCTGCCCAGCGAGGGCAGTTATTACGACGAATTCAACCTGTGCCCCTCCGAGGCCCTGCGCCAGAAGCTGAATCAGGCCGAGGTGCTGATCGAGAACTGGCACACGCTGATGCCGCTCAAGGAAGCGGAGCGATCTGTCGTGAAGAAGGGGCGCGAGTCCGACGAGGCCTTCACACGACGCGTGCTGGGGAAGCTGGAGTCGCACAAGGACATCATCGTTATCAACGATGAGGCGCACCACGCCTATCGCAAGCCGCCCGAGGTGAAGATCAGCAAGAAGCATGCCGAGGAGCATGGTATCGACCTCGACGAGGCGACGCGCTGGATCGAGGGGCTCGACCGCATCCACAAGACACGGCGCATCCAGCGCTGTTTCGACCTCTCAGCCACGCCCTTCGCGCCCACCGGCAAGAAGAGCACCGACACGGCACTGTTCGATTGGATCATCTCGGATTTCGGCCTGAACGACGCGATAGAGGCCGGGCTAGTCAAGACGCCGCGCGTCGTCGTTCGCGACGATGCGGTTCCGGATGCCAAGACACTGCGTTCGAAGCTCTATCACATCTACCGCGACCCGACTGTTTCTGAAGACCTGAACCGCAAGGCCGAAGCGCATGAGGCGCTGCCAAAGCTGGTCCAGGACGCCTATACGCTGCTCGGCGCCGACTGGCGGGAAACCCGCGCGCGCTGGCAGGACGCCGGACATCATTCCCCGCCGGTGATGCTAACGGTCTGCAACCGCACAGAGACGGCGGCACGCATCGAGAACTATTTCAACAAGGGCGATGCACACTGGCCCGAGCTGCACGCTCCAGACCGAACGCTTCGCGTCGACTCGAAGGTTCTCGAGAAGGCCGAGATCGGCGAGACCGCCTCATCCGACAAGGATTACGAGGCGCGGCTGAAGGACATCATCGACGCGGCAGACCTTCCTGAAACCCGTCGCCAGCAGTTCCTTGCCCTTAGGAAGGAAGAACTGCTGCGCGAGATCGTGGACAATGTCGGGAAAAGGGGTGCCGCCGGTCAGGACCTTCAGAACGTCATATCGGTGGCGATGCTGTCGGAGGGATGGGACGCGAAGAATGTGACGCACATCATGGGGCTCCGGGCCTTCACGTCCCAGTTGCTCTGCGAACAGGTCGTCGGACGCGGACTACGCCGGGTGTCCTACGATACTGACGAGAACGGCCTGTTCCTGCCCGAATACGTCAACGTGTTCGGCGTGCCGCTTTCTATCTCGGAGACCGGCGAAGGCGGTGAGGCGCCGCCACCGCCGAAGCCCACCACGCAGATCGAAGTAGTGCCCGACCGCGCGCATCTGGAGCTTCGCTGGCCGAACGTGCTGCGCGTGGAGACGGTCGTCAAACCGGAGCTCGCGATTGACTGGAGCAAGGTCCGGCCGCTCGTGCTCGATCCCGCCAGCACACCGATCAGCGCCGAACTTGCCCCAGCGCTCGGCGGCGCGACGGACATGGGCAAGGTCACCGCGATCGACCTCGAGAAGCTACCGGATGGCTTCCGTCTGCAACGCCTCGTATTCCAGGCTGCACGGAAGGCATTTGCCGAGCTGAGCCATGGGTTCACCGGCACCCACGAGTATCTGGCGGCGCAGCTGGTCAGGATCGTCGAGGCGTTCCTCAACTCGGACCGCCTCGACATCCCGTCGCTCTTTCACTCCGATCCGCTTCGGCGGCGGATCCTGATCGCGCTCAACATCGATCTCGTAGTCCAGCATGTACTGAGCAACGTGAGTGAGCAGAACACGGAACGCCTGACGCCAGTGTTCGACGAGGAAAACCCGATCGGTGCAACCGGGTTGATGCGCACCTGGTACACGACCAAGCCGTGCTTCCCGACGACCAAGTCGCACATCAGCCATTTGGTGGGAGATTCTGCCTGGGAAGGCCGCGCGGCCAATATCTTCGAGAAGCATGAAGACGTCGTCGCCTATGCCAAGAACGATCACCTCGGCTTCCAAGTCTATTACATGTGGGCAGGCTCCCGGCGGCGATACGTCCCGGACTTTCTCGTGCGCCTCGCGGGTGGGACGATGCTCGCGCTGGAGATCAAGGGCACTGACAGCCCTCACAACAAGGCAAAAAGGCTCGCGCTAGACGAGTGGATTAGGGCAATGAATACGTCAGGTGGCTTCGGTCACTGGGATTGGGACGTCGCGTTCGCGCCGCATCAAATTGAGGACATTATCCGGAGGAGAGCGGGCCATCGGTTTGCCGCACATTCCCTAGTCAGGCTGCGGCGTGGCTTCACGGCCGCGAGAATCGATATTCCCGCAGGCACCGAAGGAGTCATCGTCGACAGCTATCCGTCGCGAGATGCATACGAGGTTGAGGTTTCGCTTGCCCCCGCCCTGACAATAACGGTCTTCGGGAGTGATCTGGAGCCGATCGATGCATGACATCCCGCCTCGGCAGCCACTAGGCCAGCAATCCTGGATTGGGAACCCCAAAGACCTGCGCATTGCCGATAACAAGGTCGCCGACTACCTTCTCAACAGCAACCATCCAATAGGAGCAGCGAAGGCCAAATTTTTTGAAGGCGTTGGCCACAAACGTCAAGACGTTGAGTCGTTTAAGGCAACAATGCGAGAGCACGCTGCTTCTAACCCTGTCGCTGCAGTAGAGAAACATGCCTTCGGAATAAAGCATATCATTGACTGCTTTGTCGGGATGCCGAACGGCCGCAGCTATTGCATTAGGACGGTTTGGAATGATCACGGTGACGGCCTACCACCTATTCTGATTACCGCGCATCCGATCGATTACGCCTAAGCACGCTCTATTCGTCCTCGACTTAGGCCTGTGACGGAGATGGAGTTTGTTAGCGTCGAATCCTAACAATTTCGCGCGGGACGAGGAAGCGAAACAACATCGAGGCTGGGTCGACCCTGAGATGGTGTCCCACGATGTGGTGTAGCTGGCGACATTGGTCGCCTTGCTTTCCGGCATGGGCCGGGCTGCTCAGCGCGCCACGGCTGGCAGGCTGATGAGGGGATCATCGCTCAGTTGGCCGACGCTTTCCAGGGTCATGTAGCGGGCGCGCTGGACTGCCCATTCGTCGTTCTGTTCGAGCAGCAAAGCGCCGACGAGGCGCACGATGGCGTGGTCGTTTGGGAAGATGCCCACGACCTCGGTTCTGCGCTTGATCTCGCCGTTGAGCCGTTCGATCGGATTCGTCGAGTGCAGTTTGGCGCGATGCTCCTTGGGGAAGGTCATGTAGGCGAGCACGTCCGGCTCGGCGTCGTCCATGATAGCGGCGAGCTTGGGCACCTTGGGCCGGATCTGATCGGCGACGGCACGCCATTGCATGCTCGTCGCCTCCGGCGTCTCCTGGGCGAAGGCGGTGGCGATGAAGGCGGAGACGACACGGCGGCCGCTTCTTCCGGCATGGGCCAAGACGTTGCGCATGAAGTGGACGCGGCACCTCTGCCACGTTGCGCACAGAACCTTGGTGACGGCCGCCTTGAGACCTTCGTGCGCATCGGAGACGACCAGCCTGACGCCGCGCAGGCCGCGGCGTGTCAGCTTGCGCGGGAATTCGGTCCAGATCGGCTCGGCCTCCGAGGTTCCGATCTCCATGCCGAGCACCTCGCGCCGGCCGTCGGAGTTGACGCCCACCGCAATGATGACGGCCACCGAGACGATGCGTCCGCCGCGGCGCACCTTCAGATAGGTGGCGTCGATCCACAGATATGGCCAGTCGCCCTCGATCGGGCGCTCGAGGAAGGCTTTCACCTTGCCATCGATCTCCTCGCAGAGGCGGCTGACCTGGCTCTTCGAAATGCCGCTCATGCCCATCGCCTTGACCAGGTCATCGACCGAGCGCGTCGAGATGCCCTGGACGTAGGCTTCCTGGATGACGGCCGTCAGCGCCTTCTCCGCCATCCGGCGCGGCTCCAGGAAGCCAGGGAAGTAGGAGCCCTTCCTAAGCTTGGGGATGCGCAGCTCGACCGTGCCGGCGCGCGTCTCCCAATCCCTGTCCCGGTAGCCGTTGTGCTGAGACAGCCGAAGCGGGTTCTTCTCGCCATAGGCGGCGCCGGTGGCGGCCCCCACCTCCATCTCCATCAGTCGCTCGGCGGCAAAGCCGATCATCTCGCGCAGGAGATCGGCATCCGGGGTCTTCTCCACGAGCGCGCGCAGGTTCATCATGTCGTCGGTCATCGGTGGTCCTTCCACAAAGGGGTTGGTGTCGACAACCAGACCTACCGGAAAGCGCCGATGACCACCGCGCTGCCAGCTACACCACGTCCCGGGACGTCACCGACCCTGACGTTGCCCCCAGTTTCTATCCAGTTTTGAGTTCGTTTCCGGCGTGGGTTGTGCCCTGCTGGGCGGGTGAAGCGACGGTCGCTGGCGCGGAGCCTTTGGCATAGCGCAGCGCGAGCGACCGTCGCGGATTGAAGGTGGTGGCGAACTCGGCCGGTGTCTGCCAGGCGATTTGGGAGTGCGGCCGCGCGGTGTTGTAGTCGGCGCGCCACAGGGCGATGGCTACGCGCGCCTGAGCCAGCGAGGTAAACAGCG
>SAPZ01000049.1 GCA_004020875.1 Mesorhizobium sp. | reverse complement strand
GGGTCTACATCAACAAGCTCGAGCTCAAGGCCGTGGCCTGAGAACACCGCTTACGATAGTTCGGGCGTCGGAATCTCTTGTTTTCCGAGCGTATCGAATGTGGCCCTGACCAAATTGCTATCTGGCCGCTCGCGGACCTACCGCCCTGGCTTCTTTGCGCGGTTGTTTCCAGCGGGAAAATGGAAGCTGACCCTAGACCCGAAACTTTCGGACCATTTCCGGCTGGCTCAAGATAGCGAAGTCGAGCTTAGCTGCCTTGACATCGTGTCGATTTCGACCAGCAAGGCCCTCTTGTGGCATACAGTGGAGATACGCGCCCGCGGCAGAACAGACACGCTGTCGGGCCTATCGGGTGATGCGGCCGTACAACTGGCCGCAGACCTTCACGCCTTCATCAACACTCATCTCTTTGGTCTGATTGGTACCAAGAAGAAACGCTTGCTCGATGTCGACGACAGACTTCGGGAGATCACCGAGGACAATAGACAGTATCTTGCCCAGGCCGATCTTGGCAGAGCCATTGCCAGCGTTCCTGGCGCCGCGGCAGCCGCCCTCTCCCACCCGCTTCTCGACCCAGACTTGATGCCTGCGGGGCTCAAAGCATCCCTCCCAGCCTCCTTCGCCATGATAACCGACCCAAGCGTTCGGCTTGCCTACAATGAAGCGTTCGTCAGGTCGGAGCTGCTAAAGTTCCAGTCGTTTTTCGACGATCTGGACAGGCGTTCGTTTTCCGACCAGCAGCGCGAGGCCTGCATCCGCCTTGAGGACAACAACCTGCTCGTCGCCTCGGCAGGGTCCGGCAAGTCCGCGACTATGGTGGGCAAGGTCGCCTACGTTCTGGAGAAGCAACTCTACCGGCCTGACGAAATCCTGCTTCTGGCCTTCAACAAGAGCGCAGCCGATGAACTCAAGACGAGGATCGCAAGCCAGCTACAGGTCGCCGAAAACGCGTTGGAGTGCCGCGTCACCACGTTTCATGCGCTTGGGCGCGGAATCATCGAGGCAGTCGAAGGTCGGCCTCCCCAGCTTGCCAACTGGGTGGATCATCCTGGTGGTGAAACGAAGGTCATTGAGGCAATCATCCAGAGCCTCGTCGAGAGTGATCCGGAATTCGCCCGGCTGTGGAGCGACCTTCTCGTCGTGCACCCCAAGGCCGACATCCCGGTTGAGGTTTTTGACGCCCAGGTCGACTACCGCCGCTATGTTTCGGATAGCCTCAGGAAGGGGAAGGCCACGATCGGCTCCCTGCCAGGCGTGATCGTAAAGTCGCTGCAGGAGCAGAAGATCGCCAACTGGCTTTGGCTGCATTCCGTCAGCTTCGAATATGAACGGCAGATCGCGGTAGAGGAAGATGACGGCGCAGTCCGCCATCTGCATCCCGATTTCTATTATCCGCAGACTGATACGGTGCATGAGCATTTCGCGCTCAACGCCGATGGAACGTCGCCCTTTGCGGACTATGCCCAGCACGCCGAGAAAAAACGGCAGGCATATCGCCGGAAAGAGATCGATTTCTTCGAAACGACTTCGGCCCAGGCCAGCAACGAGACGTTGCTTAGCACGCTTGAATCGGAACTGGCGCAGCGCTCTATGCCGTTCGAGCGCAAGGGCTACGCCGAAATCACCAGGGCGCTCGACCCCGTGGTGATCAAGCACTACCACCAGCTGATATCCACCTGCCTGAAGCATATACGCGCCAGCCGTCTCACTCTCGAAATGCTGCTCGAGCGTGCCAAGACCCTCCACGACAAGGAGCGTGGGAAGCTATACGCCCGCGCGGTTTGGATCATCGCGGGGGAATATTCCCGAAAGCTTGAGGAAACCAGACGGATCGACTTCGATTCGATGATCGCGGATGCGGTTCGGCTAGTCGAGACCGGCCGATATCGCAGTCCTTACGCCCTGATCCTCGTGGACGAGTTTCAGGACATTTCCGAGCCGCGCGCCAATCTCATCAAGGCCCTTAAACAACAGAAAGCGTTCAGCAAGGTGTTCGCGGTCGGAGACGACTGGCAGTCGATCTATCGTTTTGCCGGATCGGACATCTCCATCTTCACCCAGTTCGAAGCGAATTTCGGGACCAGTTGGCAGGGACGCCTTGAGCAGAGTTATCGCTGCAACCAGCTCATTGCCGAAACGGCCGCAAAGTTCGTCCAGCGGAATCCCGAACAGATCAAGAAGTCCGTTCGATCGACACGGCCGGCCATCTCTCGGTCGATCCGTGTCGTTCCCATCAATGGTGAACGTGGCAAGCTGGACTTCGCGATGGCTTGTCAGCGCCTGCTCGAACGGCTTGACGCCGCACTGGGCGGCATCGCCACGCTGTGGCGCAACGAATCGCGCGACAAGCTCAAGGTCCTGGTGCTGTGGCGCTATAACACCCTGGATCCCTTCGAAGGAAAACCACTTTCCTTTGCCAATATCGAAGTCTCTGGGCTGTCGTTTCACCGGGCCAAAGGGCTCGAGGCCGACTACACAGTGCTGCTCGATGTAAGCGAGGGCAACTATGGCGTACCAAGCCGCATCGAGGACGATGAGCTGCTCAATATAGTCATCCCCCGCCCCGAGACCTTCGCCTACGCGGAAGAGCGACGCCTTTTCTACGTGGCGCTGACGCGTGCAAGCCGAGGCGTCTATATGATCACCAATCGCCGTCAACCATCCCGCTATATCCGCGAGCTTTGCGAGATTGCCAGCGACGAAGTCCGCTTCGAGACGATCGATGGCGCCGCCTTAAGCCAGTGCCCAGCTTGCCTTGTCGGCCAGTTGGTTGAACGCCGCAATAAGAACGGAGCTGTATTTCGTGGATGTAGTCAGTTCCCCGACTGCAAACACGGTGAACCGGTTGCTGCCGACCGCGGGAGTCGGTCGCGTCCACGGCACTCTTTGTAGGCCATAGGCTTCCTAGTATTGTTACGCCAGAAACTTTGCTGCTTCTTGCCGATGGGAGGCTGGATTCGCTTTCACTATCCTGCAATCATAAGCGACGAACTCATGAAACTGGTGGTATTTATCTCTGCATTGCTCAAAATTGCGCTATACGACAGATGTGTGAAGCGAGCTTTGACCCCATACCAGGAGCGACTACTTGAGCGATCAAAACGAAGCCCAAACGGCCGATCTGGTCGGGCTGACGGCAGACATTGTCTCGGCCTATGTCAGCCAAAATCCCCTGCCCGCCGCTGGGTTGCCGGACCTCATCGCGTCGATCCATTCGTCGCTGTCAGGCCTTGGCCAGCCGAGTGGGGCCCCGCAACCGAAACAGGAGCCGGCCATCAATCCGAAAAGGTCGGTAACGCCTGACTACATCACCTGCCTCGAAGACGGGAAGAAATTCAAATCCCTGAAACGGCATCTTGCTGTGCACTACGGGCTCACTCCGGATGAATACCGCGAGAAGTGGGGACTGAAGCCGGATTACCCGATGGTTGCGCCAAATTACGCGGCTCAAAGATCGACGCTTGCGAAGGCGGCAGGGCTCGGACGCAAACCGCAGCTGACCCTGGCCAAAAAGGCTCCTGTCAAACACAAGCCTAGGGCTTAGTGCAGGCTGGCTGTTGGAGCGTCCAACCTCGGGCGCTTCGTCAGGCGCTGGTAGCCAATCGAGACCACCGTCGTGGGCGCATACCACATTGATTCCGGGCGATCTTCGGCGGTTTGAGGCGGAGACGCCTCGCGGCATTGCACAGTCGGCGATCCAACGCTGTACAAGCTCAGCCTCAAAGAGGCTGCAGTGGAACTGGTAAGCCCAGCTTGCCGACGGGCCGCATCCAGCATTAACTGCTGCTGGCGGCGCCCGCTGCACTTACCTTTAAAGGCGCGCTAAGTCGCACTTTTTACGCCGCGCACATGGTTGGTCCATCCAAAAGGGAACAGAAGCGCAACGGAGGGCCGCTGGCTCGTTTGGGTCGAGTGTCTGAAATGGTCGTTTGCAGACAGGCAGCTTCCGACGACCGCAAGAAGGCAGCGAACGTTCGTTCCTAGTACGAGTCGACCCGGAGCAGACGTGCCAGACCGAGCCTGCATTGGCGAGTTGCAGCAAGAATGGCACAATTGAAATATGGAAACGGCCCGCGTCGACATCGTGTACCGCCCGCTGCGGATTGCATTTGCGGTCCACTCCAGCGACCTCAATAGCGTCCGTGCTGCGGTAAGGTACTGCCACTGCCTTTGGGGAGGTCGCTATAACCCCATTGTTCTAGTCGACCGGCCGGAAGCCCACCAACTCATGGAGCTGTTCCGCCCCGACATCGTGACTTCGGTGGGAGATCACGCAGACCTAGCTCTATTCAAGGGGCAGTATGCCAGCCTTCGAAATGGCCGCGTTCCCGCCAACCTTTTTTATCCGCCGCACGGCGGTCGCGAAGGCACGGCCACCGTGCTCGACGTACGCAACCTCATGGTCCATCGGCGGGATCATCCTGAATGGAAGGCGATGGTCGAACATGGCGTTCGAGTCGCCACCTGGGACAACGCCGATCCGCTGGCCGATGTTTTTTTGATGCAGTTCGGCCAATATCCTACGCAAGAAGCCGTTGCAATCGACTATCGGAGCAGTCTGGATCAGGCGGTCCAGGCAGTTAATCTCCCGATTGCGAATGGCGACCCAATACCTGCAGAGACGATGCAGTATCCAGGGATATCCCAACTAAGCCGCTTCTATCTGACCCCACACTATTCTACACGTACGGGATGGGACTATCCGGGCTTTTATTTGGGCAGCGCGGCAAACGTCGATGACCTGATCACGTTCTGGAACCTTCGCGCGTGTGGCATCCAGATGGTATGGCACGACCTCCAGCACCCGGCGCGATTTAACCTTGCAAAGGCTGACTACGAGGCGAAGCTGCGGACCAGCCTCGCTGGACGGGACGACTTTCGCAACAGGCCTGCCATTTGGTGCCTAGATGCCAACCGGGAAATCGCAACCGCGACCCTTGGCGATGGCCCCTGGACTGTATGCGGGGTGAGCCAGTCGACATGGAATGGGCACAACGCCAGCCCGGCGAAAATGCATTTTGCCACTGAGTCAGTGCTCGCCGTGCTCGGCGGGCCGGGCCAGTTGCCCAATCTTAGCTTCGCGCTAAAGGACAAGCCGTTTGCGTCGGACTCGTGGTTTTACCAGCAGCACCTCATGGCGTCAGTTTCGGTCATGGGCGTGCGTGGCGACGGCAGCAACTACACCTTCATCCCACCGTGCGTTCCGGAACTGAACGAGTTCGCCGGCCGCACTATGATCATGCACCATGATGGGCTGCGGCTTGAGCCCGAACACGTTGGCATCGTAATCAACTCCGCCGACGTTGACCTCAGGCTTAACGCTATGCCCGTTCCGGCACTCATCGAACGCACATTTGCGTTGGCCGGCTTTGAAGCTAAGTTAAGCGGGAGCGGCCTCATTACACGCCAGCTTGTCACGAGTATGGGAGGCCTGGATGGCGTTCGGGCGTTCAAGATTTCGGGCGTCCGTAGGCTGATCAAATCATTTGGCCCAACGCACTCGTTTTCGAAGAAAGACGCTACCAACAAAATTGGTTCGACGGATCCCGAGACCGGTTCTACATTTGCGGACCATCTGCAGTTGTACATTGAACAGCGGGCGGTTGGCACTGACCTCACGCCCCCTATGGTTTTCACTCAACTGGTCGAAAAGGGCCTATTCCGCATCGGTTCGGACCTGCGCTGCCCAACGTGTCAACTCTCCAGTTGGACCCCGCTCGACAGCTTGAAGCAGAAAGCTGCATGTCCGCTTTGCGGGACCGACTTTGACGCGACCCGTCAGTTGGTCGAAGGGCAGTTCGCCTACAGACGGACCGGCGTTCTAGGGGTTGAAAGGAATGCAGCGGGCGCCATACCGGTGGCCATGGTATTGCAGCAGCTGTACGTGAATCTGACAGCCATTTTCCAAACCGAGTGCTATGGCGCTTCATACGATCTCAAGCCTATCGATCCTGCCAGCGGCCTACCCGTCTGCGAGACCGACCTTGTTGCTCTGGTACACGAGCCCCACTCCTCGAGGCCGGCAGTGATCATCGGTGAGTGCAAGGATGTTGGCGGTGTGATCGGCGCCGCCGACATCCAACATTTGCGGCAAGTTGCCGATGCTTTCCCGAACGAGCGCTTCGTGGTGTATATTCTCCTGGCCAAGCTGTCCGCGTTCACGCCAGAAGAAATCGAACTCGCCAAGTCTCTCAACACTCAGTTTGTCCGCCGTGTGATCCTCCTTACCCACCAAGAGCTTGAGGCATATCATTTCTATGAGCGGCGCAAGGACGGCAAGGACATCTACGCATCCAGCGCTTATGACCTCGCCGAGGCGACTCACCGGCTGTACTTCCTGCCTCAGCCGGCGAATGGCGCTCTGGCAGCGGCTGATAGTCAGGAAGGAGGCGCCGCATCAGCTAATGCCGACGAGCAGCGGTTGAACCTTTGAGACGGGGGACCCTCCTTTCGCACGAATCACTGCTTTCGAGATTTTGCGGCGGACTTCTCAAAGACCGAACTGGGGCGCTGCCGTTCATACTTCGGGGTTCATGCTGACGCGGCGAAGGCACACGTGCTAAAAGTCGGTGCCTCTCAAATTATGCAAAAACCGTATCTAGTATCCCACTTTGTCCATAAGCACCCGCAATTCGGGTTGAGGGGCGACCCAAAAAGTTCGAAAAGCTTCCAGGAACCCCAGCCAAGCATTTTCGAGCACTTTGCGCCTGCCGGATGGAACCAAGCAGCGACCATAGTATCAAGCACATCGTGCTGAGACCACCAGACTTCCCCGCCGGCCTGGCGCGGCGACGTGGCGGCCTTGCGGCGGGAATCGATCCGCGTCTCGAACTATTAGCAAGTTGGCCCCGCGCGAAACGTCATCTCGGCTTGTTGCAGTCCTGCCTTGCGGGGCGGGCCGGAAAGCCTTTTTTCGGGCCTTTGCTCGCGATCTGCAAGAATTCCCAGGTGTAGTGATCTTCATATAAATCGATCTTCAGGACACCCTGGTTTCCTCTCACGCTACCGAACGGGCCGTCTTCCGATGTGGCGGCGAACGGTTTTTTGTAGAAGTCCTTGGTAAGTCTGGAGCCACCGGTGCCGACCACGAACGACCTAATGCCGTCGGCTACAGGTCTGCCATCGGCGTCGTGCGGGGCGAACTGCTCGTAGTCATGGTCGTGTCCGGAAAGAACGATGGACGCACCATGATTGTAGAGCATGCGGAAGCTCGCTTGCATCGGCCGTTCATGGCTGAGCGACGCGTCAGGTTTCGGATGACTATAGCCCTCGTGGCCGTGCTGCCCAGAACTGAAAAGTGGCGCATGCCAGAATGCGAGGATACATCTGGTCTTGCCGCCCAGCGCCGAGGAGCCGAGCCTTTTGTCCATCCACTTCATTTGGGTGGCCATGTCCTGCTTATAGGCCGGTTCCTGAAAGTTGTCGTTCAGGCCTACAATCAGCCAAGGGCCGTCCTGTCTTGGAAAGTCGAGCGAAAAATAGCCCTTCTTATCCCAGCGCGGGTTCTTGCCCTTGTCTCCTTCATTGGGCTCCGGATCGTCGTTCTGGTGGACGAACTTGTTGTCTTTAAAATGATTGAAGAACGGGGCCGCATCCTTACTGTCATACTCGTGGTTGCCTGGGATTGGCAGGAGGACATCGTCAAACCCAGCCCAGTTCTTAGCGAAGCACTCAAGCTGACTCTTCTCCCCATGCTTGTAGGCCAGATCCCCCAGAGCCAAGACACGGACTGGCACTTTCGCCTCCTTGATCACGTCGCGAATTTTGTCGCCCGTCGCCTTGGCGCGTGTCCAGCCCTCGCGAGGGCACCATGAAATATCACCGGCCGCCAGCAGGATCCCGATCTCCTCCGGCTCTTGCGACCGCGCCGGCGAAATGCCCGAAAGAGCGCTTAGCACAGTGCCGACCATCAAAGCTACGACACGTCGTGTCAAAGTGATTCTCCCACCCGACCAACCACCTTCGGCGAACTGTCAAATAATGGCGGCAAATTTCTTCGTAACGGCCTGGAAACCCTTTGGCGTTGGGTGTAACTCGTTTTCCCACCAAGTCTTGTAAGTTGCGTCCGTCAAAAGCGTGTTCCGCAAGTTCAGAAATTTAACGTGTTCGAATGGAGGGTTGCCGGCGAGGCCCTCCAGCATCGTGTTAAAACGGTCAATAAGCTTGACGCAGATCTGCTTTCGCTTGCCCATCTGGGTGTAACCTTTGCGGCGAAAGCCAGGCTCGAGCCAAGGACCTGGAAACAGACCCCCGCCCCAGAAGCCCCGGCCATCAGGTACCGGATAGTCATAACCGTGAATCACGATGGGAACCGGATGACCAAGGTGCCCTTTGCAAATCTCGGTGACTGCGCTCAGGATAGTGACGTATGCATCCCGTATGCGCTGATCGATAACGCCGGCAACGATCGATTCATTGAGCCCGGCGATGCTTGAGGTCGCATGGTTGAGCAGCATTGCAAACTCGTCGCCCGCCACGTCATTGCCACCGCCTGAAAGGAGAATCGCACGCGGTTCGACGCCCGTACGAAGAACCTTTTCGACCCGACGTGCGAAGTCGTCGAGTTGACCGTCCGAATAGGCCATGTCCTCGACCGTATCGCCGCGATGGGCTGCCGACTCCACATCGAACCCGTAGCTATCCTCAAGATCGCTCAGGATATCGTGAAACGGATAGTCGAACCACGAATCCCCCTCGGCGATCAGCACACCCACGCTGGCATGCGTGGCGGGCATCGCTGCGAGCTCACGTCTTGCGGTCCGGGCGACCTTGATTTTTGCCCTTGCCAGCGCGCGCTGTCGTTTCCCAATCGCCTGCGCACGGCGTTTGAGCGTCGCTGCAGCGAGGGACTTTCCAACCGCAATCGCCTTATAAAGATTTTGTTTCTTCGCCATCGATATCCCCATGTTATGACGTCAACGCACCTTGGTGAATAACGACCGATGACCAGCTCAACCACCAAGGCTAAGTAAGCACACTTCTAGGCGGGCTAAGCTATACTCGTGTGTGCTCCGGTTGACCGACCTCACTCGTCGGACCAAGTTCATCATCTCCGACTTTTGATGCCGGCGAAGGCCTTTATCTTGCGCTTGACGATCCAGAGAATAGGCAAACCATCTCGGTCGCGATGCCGAGCTCAGCTCTTTCCGTATTCAACCAACAACCGGAATTCCTGAACCTCAGCCAAGTTGGCTCGTAGCTTGCGGCAACAATCCTGCAACCCCGCCGAGTTTTCGGTTAGCCCGATACAACCATGCGTGCCCGGCGGAGAACCATCCGGATGAATTCGGAATGCACTTCGACTTCCAGTTCTAGCAACTTCGTCCAGATCGAATGTGAAGCCAACTCCATCGCGCGTCGCCCACCGCTCCGTTCGTGGCCTATAATGACTTACAACAAAATATCCGGGCGGTGTGGGGCCATATTGACGTCGATAGCTGGCAACAAATCCGCCTGTAGTCGCATTAAACCTACCCACCACATTTCCCTCGACATCCGACACGACGAGGGTTCCCGTATACCGAGTCACCCTCGTATCTTTATACTCCTGATCTATTTTAAACTTTGCAAGGACTGGAAGGTAATTTGTAGCAGCATCACTTTCACCTGCCGACTTTGCGGCGACAGTTGTAGCTTCCATCTGCGTAAATGTCATTCCCTGATCTTGGATAGCTGAGACGAAATCTTCAACGGCGAATAACTCGTAAGGAGATAATTCATTCAAGGCTTTCACAAACAAATCCTCGTATTTCAAGTAAATCTCCATTGTAATCGCCGGCGCGGCCGATTGAATCGCAATTGACGAGACTTTTGAAAATATCTTTAGCCACGAAACTACCGACTCCTGCGTAATACTGGTTAACGTATTTTCTCCAAAGTCGCCTATGGCATCGCCAAGCCATAGCTCATAAACATGATCTAAATTACCTACATCAGCTGATTCCGATATCGCTTCAAGTATACGCTCTGCAGAGCTTGTAAGTTGCCGCCGGGGCATTTTCAGATTTCCGGAAAGTCCGAGAAAAGCATCAAAATATTTTGCCCTATTAAGGACATCCACACTGTAATCCCGTCCTGTTGTGCCTTGGTCTGGATTTCCTGATGTACTAAAGTGATAATATGCCTTAAGTCCTGAATTGTATGCAGCAATCGTTATCCGAAGCAATTGGTCTCTGTTAAACACTGCACCAACAAAAGACGAGCTTCCGAATTTTAATTTTTTCCCCCTTCCCTCTTCCACTTGGTTCCGTTTATCACCAAGCACTAACGCCCCCTTTGCGATCCCTAGATTGGCATCCCTCCATGCCCCAGAATTGACCCAGTCGGGAAAACTACGATCATCAATCTGCATGATCCCATAGCCATGGCCGCTATCACCAATGATATTTCGCATGTTCGTTTCACGCGAGGCGATCGCCATGATCACAGCGGGAGAGAAGCCACGTCTTTTTGCTTCGTCCTTGAAGGGCTGAATCCAGCCATTGGATTTTGCCCGTTCATATTGTGCCTTTAAATGCTTGGGCAGCCAGGACGATGCGGATGCCTCGATCTCAGATCCACCTGCAGCGTGCAAGAACTCTGACTGAATGATGGAACGAATAATGGGGGAGGCTAAAGCAGCATTCAATTTGGCGGCGGCCGCTTCGGGATTGTTCGAGGTGAAATTGACGGCCCTCGGTCTGATCGACACCAATCCGCCCACATTGCTTAGCTTAGCAAAAGCAACAGTGACGTCCGCGACGAACGCTTCCCACGCCCCCCGTCTACCTCTGATGACGCCTGGGCAATTTTTTCCTGTCCAGTCATGATGCTGCCTTAGGCCGGTATTTGGTGTCGCTTTGATTTTGTGCAACAGAGTAGCAGCAAGCCATGCCGCGTTTTCATAGGCCAACCTCTCATTTTGATCGGGATTCTGACATATTTCTACACCGATACTTGACGCGTTCGCAGTTGGGCCAGCATGGTAAGCCTTCTCATCAATTGGTATGTGTCGATAAATCTCGACGTCGTCCACTGTAAAATGCCATGATCGTAGGTATTCGCCGAGCAGTGATCCCGTAACTAGCGCTCTGGCGTGTGCGTTTGCATTGGCTCCGGGGTGCGAGTTGTCCGTATTGTGGATTGTAACGGTTGTAGCGATGATAGGAGTTCCAGGTCTATCCACACGACCCCTGGGTATCATAGCGTCTCGGATTACTGTCACAGGCATCGACGCAGGTCCTCACCTTCCATACTATCTATCTGCCATCACTTCGCTTGGACTACCCATCTCGGCGAAGCTAGCCACTAAGAAGCCAATGCCATGCTTCAGTGCACCCATAGGATCATGTCAGTTCCAGACACATGATGACCTACTGCTTACATGACGTCGAAACCGGGAACCTGGAGGACTTTCACCCCCGGCCTATCCAGCAGGAAGGCTTTCGAACTTGCCGTCGGCCGCGCTTCATGTTTGCGCTTGACGATTTCTCCGCTGGATATGGCCTGCCGCATCAAGTCCTCGATTCCCGTTATTGTGCAGGCCTTCGCATAATTACGGACAATGTTTTGCGCCGCGCAGAATGCATCACTACTTGTCGGTAGAGTGGCTAGCGCGCTGACCGCACCCGCAAACTCCTCGCTGCTTCGATACTTTTGCATTGTCTCGACAACCAGCCTGCGAACTTCAACCGCATAAGGGGCAAAGGCATAGGCTTTGGTGTATCCGTCGATCAGGCTCGTCGCGAGCTGCGACGCCGATGCAATGATCGCAATCGTCGCGGCAGACGATTTGAGAGCACCCAAAATTGCCGCCGTCTGGGTGTTCGCTGTCGCAATGCCGGATTGAGCGAAGCTGGCATCGTTCTGCAGTCTCACCAAAGAATCAAAGAATTCGTCGCACTTCGAGTCAACAAGATCGATGCCGGCAGACACATAACCGATTGGACTTAGACGCTGCGGAGGGACCGCGCACGCATTTGCGTAGCCCCGCATTTCGTTCGGGGAGAAGGAAACCCCAGATCGAACATTGGCGCTGTTGCAGCCCGAGACAAGGATAGCCAATGCAGCGAGGAGCGCGAATGCAGACTTCAATTCAGTCACGAGGCGACCTCAACAATATCGCGAGACTTGTGGAGGAATCGCGGCTGCTCTCCCCGCCGCACCAGCAACGACTGCTCAATCCCCAATATCTTCCGAACACTCGCCAGTGCCGCCTCATTCACGTCGATGTACGCCACGATGTACCACTCGCCGTTTTCTTCCCTCGCCATGCCCAGCGGCTCGGCATGCCATTTCAGCGCACCGTGATGGGGCATGAAGTAGGTTTCCTGGACCCCGCCTACGGCGCTGAGACCCTCGTCGAGCGCGAATTCCATCACCGCGCAGCAGAGCTGTGTCAGCGTGCCGCGCAACCCGGTCGAGCGCTTCTCGGGAACGACGAAGGTTCGGGTCCATTCGGCCCAGTCGGGACGTCTCGGCACGCCCGATTTCTCGCACATGTGAGGAAAAACCTCCGAGACCATGTGCGGCTCGCTCGTTGGGATCAATCGGGCCGAGGTAACAACGCGACCGTCTTCCAGACCGAGCAGGTAGGTTGCCGCGTCCGTGTCGAACTGGTCCAGTTCGCGGCCGTCAGGGCTCGGAGGGCGCCAGCGTTTCTGATGCACGAAGAAATCGTGTCGGCGGCGCAGAAACTCGTCGAATTCGTTTTCGTAGAGATGCTTGTTCTGCGCATTGACGACATGGACCGTAATCATCGCGCGATCCCCCGATCGTTCTTGGGGAGATAGTTGCAGCGGTTCTAATGTACGTCACCTGTCCGATCGGACAGTTGACGCAATTACGGATGGATCAGGCGCCTGCGCACGGCCTCGACGACGGCTTGCGTGGTCGTGGCCACGCCGAAAGCCTCGCGGGCGCGTGTTGCATGCCATTTGACGGTGCGCTCGGTCAGGCCGAGGATCTGCGATGTTTCCGACGACGTCTTGCCAGCCGCGGCCCACAACAGGACTTCCTTCTCGCGGTCGGTCAGCAGGCCCTCATCGTCGTCGTCGTCATTCGAGAGCGCCTGGATCGTCATCCCGGCATACACCGCCATGGTGACCAGTTGCACCTGCTGGCGCGCCGACAGCTTGCACGATTTCGCCGAAGAGGCGAATGACAGCACGGATTGCCAGTGATGAACGCTCAACATGGGCACGGCAAAGCCGCTCCAGATGCCGAACTCCGTTGCTTCGCCGGCTACGCGCCGCGAGGCCTCTGTCCCGGACCATTTGGCGGGAACTTCCGACCAAAGGAACGGCTTCAGCGTCTTCGCCGAATAGATACAGACGCCGTCAACGGCTGCGTGCTCGGCTTCGACATAGCGCTCGAACCAGCCCTTGGGCCAACCGTTCAGCTCCACCATCGGCGCGAGTTTCTGCCCGCCCAAAGGGACGCCACTCAAGATAAGATGCTCGAAACCGAGGTTCTTTACTGTTTCGAGGAGATCGCCCAAAAGCGCTCCTGTTGCCGTGTGCTTTCTGCAGCGTTCGACAAAGTCGAATACATCGGAGTCGATCATTGCAGGGAACCCCCATCTCACCCGCTCGATTTATAGCTTATTTTAGCATCTACGAATACTGCAAATGAGTGATAGAGCGATTATGTATCGACCACCGGTAACGTCCCGCACTCAAGCAATAGTGGGCCGGCGCTTTTACGAGCAGGCTTGCTCTGACTTGATATCGCTATGCCACTTGTCCAGCGGCGTACTGGCCATCATTTCAGAATAGCATGATGTCGCGGTTGGATCGGGCATCGCAGATTTCGTTGAGGCTCGGCCGCGGAATAGGTTAGTCTTGGTTCGAATCCAGGTTCCCCAGGCAAACAGGACTCCGGGCGCACATGGACTGTCTCCTGGCTGGGTTTCTTTAGTGAAAGGCCCTCGTTTGGGCCTGGAACTCGCCCTCAATCACGACCTTAGCCGAGGCCGCGGCATTGGACTTTAGACCGTCCTATTTGCCCCCGTCTCTACGTCGGGCTACGACGATACGCAAAGCCCTCTTGCGCGCCGTAACTGTCTCTCCTTTCTAGATCAGGAGCAGCCAGAAACAGCCAGTAGGAGGCAGCACGACCATGCCCGAACCAGACCGTATCATTCGCCTGAAAACCGTCCTTTCCCGGACCGGTCTGTCCCGGTCGACCATCTACCGCAAGATCGCCGAGGGCACGTTCCCACGCCAGATCCAGATCAGTATCCATGGTGCAGGATGGCATGAATCCGACGTCAGCCGCTGGATCACCAATCCCGCTTCGTGGCGTCCGCAAGACCAGGGCGACAAGTTGTGATGAGGGTGATCCACCCTGCGCGAAAGGCTGGCCTATCAAGACGCAGGGAGATGGCGTCGCCGGATCGATATTTATGGTGGCGCGAGAGCTCACCCAGCGCAGATCGGATATGCGGCCAGGGGAAATCGTCTGTTCCCAGTGCTCACCGTCACGCAAGATGACCTTGAGCTTGGCCAAAATGCCTTCGATGGACGTGGCCGCTGTCTCGGCAGATCATCCAGAAGTGCGCTTTCGGCAGTTTCTGATTGCCGGATCAGTACGTCTGTTCTCTAATGGATCTCATCATCAGCAGCGTCCCAGCGCGCCTGGTGCGCCGCAAAATCCGCAAGTGCCCTGCCCCATTCTACTCGTTTTCAGGCGAGTAGGCATCGTTCAGGCTTTCGATGGAATGGAGCGTCACGCCCGTACCATCGGCAAGCCGCAGCGTGGCGCAGGGAAAGCCGACCGTCCTGGCAAGGTGTATCTCCAACCGCTGCTGTTCGCGGCATTCGCAATTTGGAAAACGACCGTTCTGTTCCTCAAACAGGAACGCGATACCTCCCCCAAAAAACGCTTGAGAATGCCAGCATCGAGTTCGTTCCGGAAAATGGCGGTGGTGTTGGCGTGCGCCTGTCGTGGCGTTCCGAAAGGACGAAGGATCGGTGAAGTAGCTCCCGGTAGGCAAGGCAAAGCGCGTCCATTAGCCGACAAGCATTCGATTGCGGCGGCAGTCAGAGAATTCAAGATCAACCGCGAAGACTTCTGCGAGCAGCAGGAAGATTTCGGGGTCGAACGGCGACTGCGCAGACCGGTTCATGCAACTGCCTTCGCTCGCAGAGGTTCGATGTTGCCCTTGCCTGCAATGATGCCGGCAAGCCGATCGGCCCAAAGCTCCAAGGCGTCCCGTTTCTCGCTCATATAGTCGTAGCGCGCATATACCCGCGACGTGACCGTGCTCTTCGTCGCCGAAACGTGGTTCAACACTTGCCCGACGATGAACGGCGAAATGCCGATTTCTTCCATGCCCGTCGCAGCAGATCGCCGAAGGTCATGCGGCGTCCACGGTGCAATGCCCATGATCATTGCTACGCCGCGCTTGCTGATCTCTTCTCGCTTCACTGCCTTCGGGACAGATGCGCCGGTGACGGCTGCACGGGCGCCCGGTCCAGGAAAAACGAAAGGCGGCACTGCCCTGCCCTTGCGCTCCGACAGCGCCTTCACGTCTGCGATCTGATCGCCGATGATCCGGCTTGCCATTTCGCACAGCGGGACAACATGGTCGCGGCCGTTCTTCGCGCGCCTGGCTGGTATCGTCCAAAGGCCGCGTGTCAAGTCCAATTCGCCGTGCTCCATGCCGGCGATCTCGCCAACACGCTGTCCGGTAACCAGGCACAGGCGCAGAATGCGGCGGGTGCTTTCCCGCATGTCGGCTTCGGGCAAGGCTGCCCACATCGTCTTGATCTCGTCGGCCCTCAGCACGCGGTCGCGCTCGACCGTTTCGGTCGGCCTCGCCATACCTTCGGTCAAGTTGCTGTCCAGATCACCACGACCGCGCCCCCATCGGATCATGGCGCGAATGTCCTCGAACACCCGGTTCGCCTCGACGGCCGCGCCCCGGTCCTTCACCGCGTCGATCGCCTTGGTGATGTCGCGACGATGCAGGTCCGCGAGCTTCACCTCGCCGATGCAGCCAGATGATGCCTTCTCGACCTTCTTTCCGTCAGCGTCATAGCCGGACACATTCTTGCGCAGCCGGCGCGCGATCTCATCGACCGACCGTCGCGATGATGCCCGGCGGGTGAGATAGCTCTCGACCAAATCAGAGACGGTCATCGAGGCGGCGTGCGCCTTCTTGGCGGCCACAGGGTCGCCGCCCTCTTGCACGCTTGCACGAGTGTCCTTGGCCTTCTGGCGAGCGCCCTTGTCGGTGCCGAGCGGTGTCTCGGGATAGGTGCCGAGCTTCAACCATTGCCGCTTGTTGGGCGGCCCGTAAACCGCGAACCAGGTCTTTTGCCCACCCGCGGAGACGCGCAGCACAAGACCTTTGACGGTCGTATCGAAATAGTCGGCTTTTCGGCCGGAACCGGCCTTGGCGGCCTGGCAGAATTTGTCGGTGAGTTCGAGTTTCGGCATCTGTCCAGCGACCTATCTTGCTACAACCGGTTTGCCCGGGGTTTCGTGAGTGATCTACAGAATGATCTACAAAAAACCACGAGCTTTGTCGATACGGGCTGCGACAGATCGCGACGGAATGAAACGGTAATTAATTGTTATTCATTGACTTTTTAGAACTTCAGGCTGTCGCACGCTGATCCAGAAGATCGCATTGGAAAGCCTCTGTTAACCGGTTGGTCGCTGGTTCGAATCCGGCCCGGGGAGCCAAGTTTTCCAGGTCCGTTCCGGACACATAGGTTACAGTTTATACTGGAGACATGGGTAACACTT
>SAPZ01000048.1 GCA_004020875.1 Mesorhizobium sp. | reverse complement strand
ATCATGCCCGCCGCTGTCGCCGCCGCCGTCATGGCTGCCGCTATCGCCGCCACTTTCGCCGCTGCCCCCACCCTGGTTGTGATCGCCCTGATCATCGCCCGCGTCGTCACCCTGGTCGCCCTGGTGCGAGCCGGCGTCGACGCCAGCATCGTCGCCCTGTTGATTCTCAGCGGTGGCCTGATCATCTTCCTGGCTGCCGGTGGCACTGTGCTCTTGATCGTCCTGCACCGGCGCCGTCACCTGATCGCTCGGCACGGGGGAGGCGCCGTGATCCGAGCCCGCGAGCGACGGTTGCGCCGCCAGAATGCCGAGCAAGGAGACCGAAGCCGCCAGCAGCAGGGGAAAAGCCTTCATTATCGTCTCCTTCCGGCCCGCAAGCCGCCATTGTCGATGGCTGATCATCAGCCGGGCCGGATTACGGCCCGCTTAAACAGGTGATTCGAATTTTAGCCATCGCTTATTTATATCTGCCGCCTTGCAAGCACAGTCAATCCGACCGTAGCCCGCGCTACGATCGCCTCCAGCGACTCGGGCCGGTGCAGGAAATAGCCCTGACCATAGGCGACGCCCATGCCCATCAGGATCTCCAGCGCGTTTTTCTCCTCGACCTTCTCGGCCACCACGGCGGCGCCCATCGAGCGGGCGATGCCAGTGATCGCCGAGACGATCTCGCGATCGAAGGGGCTGTCGGCGATGTGCTCGACGAAGGAACCATCGATCTTGATGGCATCGATGGGGAAGCGCCTGAGGTATTCGAACGAGCTCATGCCAGCGCCGAAATCGTCGAGGCTGACGCGGCAATGGCGGAGCCTCGCCTTGCGCACGAACTCGGCCGCCGCGTCGAAATTGGTGACGGCGGCGGTTTCGGTGATCTCGAAGCCGACAGCCGAGGGCGGCGCACCGCTCTCGGCGATGGCCTCGTCGACGAAATCCCAGAGCTGCGGGGCGGAAAGCGTCTGCGCCGACAGGTTGAAGTCGAGCAGGATGGCGCCCGCGCGCATCGCCTCGCCATGGCGCGTCAGCGCATTGCGAATGATCCAGCGGTCGAGCCGCGCGGCAAGGCCGAAACGTTCGGCGACCGGCATGAAATCGCGGGGCGGGATCATCTTGCCGGTGCGGGCCTCGAGCCTGGCCAACACCTCCACATGGCGGCTTTGCTCCCATGGCAGGCCGAGCCGGTGGATCTCCTGGCCGAACAGCTTCAGCCGGCCATCCTCCATCGCGTCGACAAGGTCGGCGGCAAGCCGCGCCGCGTTGAGCCCGCCGGCGCCCGACGTCGTGTCGGGCGAGAACACGGCGAAGCGGTCGCGGCCGCCGGCCTTGGCGGCGTAGCAGGCGTCGTCGGCGCAGGCGAGCGCATCGGCCACGCTCATGTTGCGGTCGCGCACGAATGCGATGCCGATGCTGGCGGCAAGCCTGCGCGAGGTGACCGCCGAGCCGAGATCGGCGTCGCGCACCGCAGCGAGCACGGCGCGGGCGATGCGCTCGGCGCAAGCATCATTGCAGTTCGGCACCATCAGCGCGAATTCGTCGCCGCCGAGACGCGCCGCATGCGCCGACGCGGGCAGGCTGGCGAGGATGCCCGCCGCGACGCTCTTCAGCGCCAGGTCGCCGGCGGCATGACCGGCATAGTCGTTGAGCGCCTTGAAGTAGTCGAGGTCGACATAAAACACCGCCAGCGGCAGGCGCTCGGCCATGGCGATGTTCTCGGCGAGCAGCCGGTCGAAGGCGGAACGGTTGAGCAGCCCGGTCAGGGCGTCGTGACGCGCGGCGAAGGCGAGGCCTTCGGCGCGCATCTTCTCCTCCGTGATGTCGCGCACGGTGCCAAGCACCTGGCCGGCAGAGCCGGCATCGGCGACGAAGCGCACCAGTGTTTCGAGATGACGGACCTGGCCGTCACGCCGGATGATGCGGTATTGCGAGGCCACGACATCGCTGGAGCCCAGCGCGATCTCGTGGGCACGCTCGGTGGCTTCCTTATCGTCCGGATGAAGATAAGTGTGCCACAGCTCAGCCGACACCTCGTCGCTGTCGGCGACGAGGCCGAATATTTCGCGTGTGCGCGCGTCCCAGAAGCTTTTCCTGGTGCCGACATCGTGATGCCAGATGCCGGTGCCGCTAGCGGCAAGCGCGAGGCGAAAGCGGACATTGACCTGCTCGAGCGCAGCCTCGGCCTCTTTCTGGCGGGTGATATCGGTCTGCACGCCCATCAGCCGAAGCGGCTTGCCGTCGGCGTCGCGCTCGACAGTGCCGCCACGGTCGAGCACCCAGACCCAGTGGCCGTCCTTGTGGCGCAGGCGCAGCTCCGTCTCGATGGAATCGACGAGGCCCGCAATATGCCGGTCGCCGCTTTCCTGCGCGCGCTGGCGGTCGTCGGGATGGGTAAGCTTCAGCCACAGATCGGGCGTGTCGGCGAGTTCGCCGGGCTCATAGCCCAGCATCTTCGACCAGGTCGGCGAATAGTAGCAATCGCCGGTCAAGAGATTCCAGTCCCAAAGGCCCAGATAAGCGCGATCAAGCGCCAGCGCCCAGAACTTGCCGTTGCGTTTATTGTCGTCCGCCATTCTTTGTTCTTTGTCGTCCCGTGCCGGAAGTATTGCATGGGAGCAGAGAAGAAAGAGTTACCGGCCTTGTCCGCGATCGCCAGCGTCCCACCGCAAGCAAGGCTTGGAAGCTGGGCACCAATCAATCTGGCGCGTTCGGCGCTCTCCGCCTGGCCATTTCGCGGTAGAGCGCCTCGGGGCTCACGCCGATCTCATGAGCAATGATGGACCATTGACCCTTTGCCGGCAGGCTCCCGTGCCATGCGATCCATGCGTTAAGCCGGGCCGCAACGGTCTTGAGGAAGAGAATCTCGGCCTGGAGTCTCGCTTGCTGGACCTCGCGCGCCAGATGACGCGCCCACACCACAGCCAGTTCCGGATCCTGCTGAAGGCGCGCACGCAGGGTGGAGCGTGGAATGGCCCATGTCACCGCCGCCGTTTCAGAGCGGGCGTCGCAATGATATTGCGCCGAATAGAGCGAGGCTTCGGCCAGGATCGAGGCGGGCCCGGCACGCTGCAGAATCAAGATCGAGCCATCGTCCTGATGGCGGACCAGATGGATGATGCCTGATCGCACCGCGTGAATGTTGCGGATCGGATCGCCGAAATGAAATACCGAGCTGCCGGCGGCGAACTCGCACAGGTGGCCGGGAAGATCGTCGAGCAAGGTAAACAGCGAAGGTGACATGATCTCTATCATGTCGCCTTCGGGTCCGGCATGGCAAGCATGTCGCATCACAGGAGAGAATGCCCGATGTTCCGTGCGCTTGACCTTGCCGCATTTGCCCTTGCCGCGAGCCTCGTCCCCACCGCGGCCTCAGCCCAGCAGAGCACCCATACGATGCATCATCAGATGATGCATCGTCCGCCCAAAGGCCAGACAGTGCCGACGCAGCCGGGGCAAGAAGCCTTTGCCGCAATTCAGGAAATCGTCGCAATGCTCGAGGCGGATCCGAGGACCGATTGGTCGAAGGTGGACATCGATGCGCTGCGTAGCAGCGTTCTTACCCCCGAAGCCGATCGCGCGAAGCTGCATGGTCTTGGCTTCTTCGGCATCCTGACAGTCGGCATGCACCACCAGCAACACCATCTGATGATTGCACGCGGAGAAAGCCCGCACGGCTGACTGCGGCTCGGCTTCAAAGGGCGGGCAAGCGCCGGCGCACGAGCGCTGCATGAAATCGCGTGCCTTGCAGCAGGGCTTCGTCGTTGAAGTCATAGACCGGGTTGTGCAGCGGCGCGGTGTCGCCATTGCCCATGAAGACGAAGCATCCCGGCACGTGGTCGAGGAAGCGCGCGAAATCCTCCGAGGCGGTCATCGGCTCCGCCGCGATGCGGACAGCGTCGTCGGTCGCGACGCGGACAGCATCGTCGGCCAGCGCCGTGCGGGCCGCCGCAAGTGCCTCGTCGACCAGCGCCGCGTCGTTGATCAAGGGCACGAACTCGCGCGTGTAAGCCACTTCGGCGGCGACGTTATAGGCCTGCGCCGTGCCCTCGGCGATGCGGCGCATCTCCTTTTCGATCGCCGCGCTCACCTCGGGACGGA
Source organism: Mesorhizobium sp. (assembly GCA_004020875.1). Lineage (GTDB taxonomy): Bacteria > Pseudomonadota > Alphaproteobacteria > Rhizobiales > Rhizobiaceae > Mesorhizobium. The sequence goes on along the minus strand of SAPZ01000048.1, from coordinate 14,599 downwards.
AGCTGCGGCAGTCGCCCAGGATGCGCGCCAGGCCTGGCAGCGCATTGCGGGTCCCGTCGGTGATGAGTTCCGTCACCGAGACGACGCCGATATCGGCGGGGCTCAGGCGCCGCGAGACGATGGTTTGCAGGTTGACGACCAGCGCGCAGGCCGCGACCAGCGCCTCCTGCCCGGCGTGCGGCCGCGCCGCGTGGCCGCCGAGGCCTTTCAGCACGATTTCGAAATTGTCCTCGGCCGACATGACCGGACCGCCGCGGGTCTCGAAATGGCCGACGGGCAGGCCCGGCATGTTGTGCAGCCCAAAGATCTCCTCGAAAGGGAAGCGCTCGAGCAGGCCGTCATCCAGCATGGCCAGCGCGCCCTTGCCCCATTCCTCGGCCGGTTGGAAGATGAAGCGCACCGTTCCGTCGAAGCCGCCCTCGCCGGCGAGCAGCTTGGCCGCGCCGAGCAGCATCGAGGTGTGGCCGTCGTGGCCGCAGGCATGCATGGTGCCGGGCGTTTGCGAGCGCCAGGCCTGCGTGCCCTGCTCCGCGATGCGCAGCGCGTCCATGTCGGCGCGCAAGGCGATCGCCCGGTTGCCGCTCCCCCGGGCCAGTGTGCCGACGACGCCGGTGCCGCCGATGCCCTCCTCCACCTGCAGCCCAAATTCACGCAACTTCGCGGCGACGAAAGCGGCGGTGCGCTTTTCCTCGAAGCCGAACTCGGGATGGGCGTGGAGATCATGTCGCCACGCCGTCATCTCGCGGTGAAGAGCTTCGAGGTCGAGTCTGGCCATCGGTCGCCCAAAGCCCTTTCTTAAGACAAAGAACCGGAACGGCTCTCAGCAGTCTGCAGGAACACCTCTTCGGGCGCCATCCCGACCAGCTCGGCAAAGCGGCCATGGTCGGTCGCGCCCTCCGAATTGATGACGAGCACGCGCGAATGCCTGTCGAGGCCGAGCGCCGTGCGCATATGACTGTCGCCCGCGGCGCGGACGAGCCCGGCGAGGCCTGCCCCGCCGCTCTCGCCCGAGACGATCGCCGGATCATTACCCGAGGGGCGCGCCAGCCGCTTCATCACCGCGACCGCGTCCTCCTCATCCACCGTCATGAAAGCATCGCCGACACGCGCCAGCACGCGCCAGCCGACGAGGGACGGCTCAGCGCATTCGAGCATCGTCATCACGGTCGGCTGCTGATGGACGATCGTCACCGGACGTCCGGCCTCAACCGAAGCGTAGACGCAGGCCGAGCGCCGCGGCTCGACCACGATCGCCTTCGGGCGCCTTAGGCCGAGCATGACCGCCATATGGCCGGCGATCGCCGCCGCGAAGCCGCCGACGCCGGCCTGCAGGAAGACATGCGTTGGCGGCTCGGCCATGCGCCGCAGCGTCTCGCGCACGATCACCGTGTAGCCTTGCATGACCAGGCCGGGGACGCGCTCGTAGCCCAGCCAGGACGTATTGGAGACGATCTTCCAGCCGCGCTCGGCGCCAACACGCGCGACCTCGCGCACCGCATGGTCATAGCCGCCCTCGACGTCGACGATCTCGGCGCCAAAACGGGCGATGGCCGCGACGCGCTCGCGGCTCACGCCGGCATGGACGAAGACCACCGAACGCGCGCCGACCAGGCTGGCGCCCTGCGCCACGGAGCGACCATGGTTGCCGTCGGTGGCGCAGACGAAGATCATGCCGGAGGCGATCTCGCGCACTCTGGCGTCGTTTATCTCGCCGATATCGACGTCGCGGCCGAGCCACTTGCCGGCCTCCTCCAGCACCAGCCGCATGACCGCGTAGGCGCCGCCAAGGGCCTTGAAGCTGCTCAGGCCAAGACGCTGGCCTTCATCCTTGACATGAAGCGCCGCGATGCCGAGTTCATCAGCCAGCGCCGGCAAGGCGTGCAGCGGTGTTTCGGCATCGTTCTGGCGCGCCTTGAGGTAACGTTCGGCCCGCTCGCCTCCCGCCATACCGAGCGCCTCGGCATCGGCGGCAACCAACGGCTGGTTGTGTTCTGGACGTTGGTTGAGAAGCAGCATGCTAGTCTTCCTGCTAGGCACTGAATTCTGTCGGCGGGCGCGATTCAACGGCGATTCCGGGCGCTTTCATTGGCTAAGTGATTGAAGTTTGTTTCGATCGGATGTCGCCGAATGTTCGTTTCGGAGAGAGCCGGTACGGCCAAATTGACTATTTTTGGGGGTATTTCGCCATCAAGCCGGTCGGCATTGATCGTGAGATTGCTCATGCCGGCTGCATCGCTTGCGCAACCTCATCGGGCGCCATGCCGACCAGCTCGGCATAGCGGCCCGGGTCCGTCGCGCCTTCGGAGTTGATGATCAGCACGCGTGAATGGGCATCGAGGCCAAGCGCCGAGCGTATCTTCTTGTCGCCGGCGGCGCGGATAAGCCCGGCGAGCCCTGCCCCGCCGCTTTCGCCGGAAACGATCGCCGTATCATTGCCGGAAGGCCGCGCCAGGCGGTTCATCACCGCGACGGCATCTTCCTCGTCCACGGTCATGAAGGCATCGCCGATGCGCGACAGAACCCGCCAGGCGACCAGCGACGGCTCATAGCATTCGAGCATCGCCATGACGGTCGGCTGGCTGTGCGCGATCGTGACCGGGCGGCCGGCCTTGGCGGTGGCGTAAACGCACGCCGCCCGCGCGGGCTCGACCACCGTCACCGTCGGCCGCGCTTCGCCGAGCACAATGGCGAGATGACCGGCCACCGCCGCCGCGAAACCCCCGACGCCGGCCTGCAGGAAGACGTGGGTCGGCGGCTGAGGCAAACGCTTCAGCGCCTCGCGCACGATCACAGTGTAGCCCTGCATGACCAGCCCCGGGATGCGTTCATAGCCCGGCCATGACGTGTCGGAGACGACTGTCCAACCCCGTTCGGCCGCGACGCGGGCGGCTTCCCTGACCGACTGGTCGTAGTCGCCGGCGATGCGCACCATCTCGGCGCCGAAGCGGGCGATGGCCGCCACGCGCTCGTTGCTGACGCCCGAATGGACGAAGATGACCGAGCGCGCCCCGACAAGGCCGGCGCCCTGCGCCACCGAGCGTCCATGATTGCCGTCGGTGGCGCAGGCGAAGGTCATTTGCGCGGCGATCGCCCTCACCTCAGCCGTGTGCAGTTCCTCGACCGTGACGGCACGGCCGAGGCGCCTTGCGGCCTCCTCCAGCACGAGATGCATCACGGCATAGGCGCCGCCCAGCGCCTTGAAGCTGCCGAGGCCGAGGCGCTTGCCCTCGTCCTTGACGTGGAGAGTACCGATGCCGATCTCGCCCGCCAGCGCCGGCAAGGCATGCAGCGGCGTCTCGGCATGGTTGTCGCGCGCGGCAAGGAAGCGTTCCGCTTCGGCGGCCCCGGGGACCCCAAGCGTCGCGGCGTCTTCCCCGGTCAGCGGCTGGCGATGGTCGGGATGGCGGTTGAGCAGGAACATGGGTTTCTCCGTCTTCACGACTGAAATTTATTGCAGACCAGGCGAGAAAGGCGCTCTGTTTTGGCGCATGGATTGCAAGTTTGTTTCGTATGGAACGCCGCATGTCCCTTTCGTCCGACCTCGACTCATTCGACCGCGCCATCCTGGCCATCCTGCAGAAGGACAACACCACGCCGCAGCGGGTCATCGGCGAGAAGGTGAACCTCTCGGCGCCGGCCGTGCAGCGGCGCATCAAGCGCATGGAGGAGCAAGGCGTCATCCGCGCCAATGTCGCGCTGGTCGACCCGGCCAAGGTCGGCCACCCGATCACCATCTTCGTCGAGGTCGAGGTGGAGAGCGAGCGCGCCGAACTGATCGACGCGGCCAAGCGCGGCTTCGCTGCCGTGCCGGAAGTGCAGCAGTGCTACTACGTGACGGGCGAGGCCGATTTCATCCTTATCGTCACCCTGGCGACGATGGCCGACTATGAGGCGCTGACCAGGCGGCTGTTCTTCGCGAACAACAACGTCAGGAGATTCCGGACCTTCGTGGCGATGGACCGCGTGAAGGTGGGGCTGGAGGTGCCGGTGGGATGAGCATGTCCGCTGGAGCGGCCAGGCGGCATGAGCCGCCCGGCCGCAATTACCTACCGGGTCGCCGTCGTTGCGTGCTCGCACGATACTTTCGGGTTCATGTCGGCGAAGGTGCCGGTCGGGTTGGCCTTCCAGGCCCAGACATGTAGTTCGTAAAAGGGGCCTAGCCCGTAGCGGTTGGGTGCGCCGTTGAAGTTGAACAGTTGGCCATCCAACGCCGCAGGCCCTTTCGAGGTGATGTATTCCACCGCCACCAGCTTCAGCGTGCCGTCGGCCATCGGCTCGTACATCACCGCTTCGGGGCGCGCGATGTCGACCTTGTCGTCCTTCAGATAGTCGCCGTTGACGTAGTGGATGCCCATCGCGCCGCCGGTGATGCCGCTGGCGCATGGAATGGGCGCATAGCCTTCCGCCGTCGCAGCCTTCACGTCGAGAAACCGGCTGTTGGCTGCCCGTACCTTGTCGGCCAGCGGGCTATCGGCGGAGGATGCGGCCGCGCCCTGATGCGCTTGCGCAAGAGCTGTGCAGGCCGACAGCGCGGCCACGGTAACGAGAAGCCTGGCGCAAATACTTGGTGTCATGTTCATTGCGTTCTTCCTGAGAAAGCTCGGCTCACCGGCCGCCGACGATACGGCGGCGCGACAGGCAAGCGCGGGGTCTGCTTGTGCTTGGTAGCCCCGGATTCGGAGCGACGACCGCCGATCATCCCTTGGCCAGATACGAAATCGTCCCGGCCAGATCGGTGTTGTCGATCAGCTGAAAGCGACTTTCGCTGCCGCCTTGGCGAGCCGAAGCGAAGGGCGCGTAGGCCGGATCGTCGGTGAAGGCGCGAGCTGCCGCCTCCGAAGGGAAGGCCATCAGGGCGATCAGCGTCGTATCGAGCGGCTTGCCCTCGAGCGTCTTCACATTGCCGCTGCGCGCCAGATATTTGCCGCCATGCTTGTGGACGAGATCGTGTACCGAAGCCGCATAGGCCGGTATCCATTTCGGGTCTTTCACCTTGATGTCTGCGATAAGATAAGCGGTCATGGTTGGTCTCCTGGTTGCGGCGCACAGGTGCATCCCGTGCGTCGGCCAAGGGGCTCGCATGGCAGGCCGCTCGCCGACCAGTCCGTGATCTGTACCGGCCCGGTACAGTTTCTGTACTCGCCGCTTCATTCATGAAGGTCTAATGTTCCGCCCGATTTCGAGGGAGGACACGGATCATGGCCCAGCACGGATACAAGCAGTTCTGCCCGCTATCGATGGCCGCCGAAGTGCTGTGCACACGCTGGACGATGGTGCTGATGCGCGAGCTGGTTGCCGGCTCGACCCGCTTCAACGACCTGCGCCGCGGCGTGCCCAAGATGTCGCCGACCCTTCTGTCGCAACGGCTCAAGGAACTCGAACTGGCCGGGGTCGTGGAGCGCAAGGAGGCCCCAGGCGAGAAGGGCATCTTCGATTACCGGCTGACCGAAGCCGGGCGAGACTTGCGTCCGGTGGTGGAAGCGATGGGCTTCTGGGGACAGAAATGGGTGGAGTCGAGACTGTCGTTGAAGAATCTCGATCCCTCACTCCTGATGTGGGACATGCGGCGCAACCTGAACCCCACGCCGCTGCCCGAGGGACGCACCGTGATCCAATTCCTGTACCAGGACCTGCCGGCTTCGAAACGCTCATGGTGGCTGATCGTCGAAAAGCACGGAGAGGTCGACCTTTGCTGGTACGATCCGGGCTTCGAGGTCGACCTCTACGTCTCGACCGACCTTCACACGATGACGGCGATCTGGATGGGGGTGCTGACTGTGGAGAAGGCCGGCCCCAAGGTCGTCCTGACCGGGGACCTCGCCATCGGCAGGCAGATGCAGACCTGGCTGGGGCTCAGCCCCTTTGCGGTCGTGCCAAAGCGCGCGGCCTGACAAGAGGTCGCGCCGGCGGCGAAGGCATCAATTGTTGCTGCCGGCCTCCGCCCGCCTCAGCCATTTCGCGTAGATTTCGCCGACAATCCCGCGTCTAAAAATCAGCACGCAGACCATGAAGATCAGGCCGGTGGCGATGGTCACCGGGAAGCCGGAGGTGGCCAGCGTGTTTTCGAGCGCGACGACAAGCCCCGCCCCGACCGCTGGGCCGGCCATGGTGCCGATGCCGCCGAGCAGCGTCATCAGGATCACCTCGCCCGACATCTGCCAAGTGACATCGGTCAGCGTTGCGAACTGGAAGACGATCGCCTTGGTGGCTCCGGCAAGACCGGCGAGCGCGGCCGACATGACGAAGGCGGCGAGCTTGTAGCGGCCGACGGAATAGCCCAGCGAAATGGCGCGGTTCTCGTTCTCGCGAATGGAGCGCAGGATCATGCCGAAGGGCGAATTGACGATGCGCCAGACGGCGAAGACGCCGATGAGGAAGACGCCGAGCACGAAGAAATACATGTTCATGGTGACGCCGAGATCGACAACGCCGAAGAGATGGCCGCGCGCAACGCCCTGGATGCCGTCCTCGCCCTCGGTGAAGGGCGCCTGGACGCAGAAGAAATAGAACATCTGCGCCAGCGCCAGCGTGATCATCGAGAAATAGATGCCCTGCCGACGGATGGCGAGGAAGCCCATGACGAGGCCCATGCAAGCCGCTCCCGCGGTGCCAAGCAGGATGGCGGCTTCGGGCGGCCAGCCCCATGCCTTCACCGCGTAGGCGCAGAAATAGGCCGCGCCGCCGAAGAAGGCGGCATGGCCGAAGGAAAGCAGGCCGGTGTAGCCGAGCAAAAGGTTGAAGGCGCAGGCGAAGAGCGCGAAGCACAGCATCTTCATGACGAAGATCGGATAGACGACGAAAGGCGCGGCGATCAGCGTCATGATGGCCAGTGCTATCAGCGCCCGCTCCAGCCTGAGCGATGCAGCGGCGCGTTGCCGATGAAGGGCTGCCTCGCTCATCTCAGGCGTCCCTTCCGAACAGGCCGGCTGGCCTGAGCAAAAGCACGACCGCCATGATGACGAAGACGACCAGGTTCGATGCCTCGGGATAGAAAACCTTGGTCAGCCCTTCGGCGACGCCGAGCATGTAGCCGGTGACGATGGCGCCCAGGATCGAACCCATGCCGCCGACCACCACCACGGCGAAGACGACGATGATCAGGTCCGACCCCATCAGCGGGCTGACCTGGTAGACCGGCGCGGCAAGAATGCCGGCGAGGCCGGCAAGCGCTGCGCCGAGCCCATAGGTGAGCGTGAGCAGCAACGGCACGTTGACGCCGAAGGCCTGGACCAGCTCCGGGTTTTCGGTCGCGGCGCGCAGATAGGAGCCCAGCCTGGTCTTTTCGATCAGGAGCCAGGTGCCGATGCAGACAATGAGCGAGGCGACAACCACCCAGCCGCGGTAGTTGGGCAGGAACATGAAGCCGAGATTGGTGCCGCCGGCAAGCAGCGCCGGCACGGCATAGGGATTGCCGGAGACGCCGTAATAGTAGCGGAAGACGCCTTCGATCACCAAGGCGAGGCCGAAGGTGAAGAGCAGGCCATAAAGCGGGTCGAGCCGATAGAGCCGCGACAAGGCAAGGCGCTCGACCGCTATGCCGAACGTGCCGACGACTAGCGGTACCAGGACCAGGGCCGGCCAGTAGCCGATTCCCAGATGCACCAGCAGCAAATAGCCGATGAAGGCGCCAAGCATATAGAGCGCGCCGTGGGCGAAATTGATGATGCGCAGCAGGCCGAAGATGACGGCCAGCCCAAGGCTGAGCATGGCGTAGAAGGAGCCGTTGATCAGGCCTACCAGCAGTTGGCCGAGCAAGGCCTGGATCGGGATGCCGAAGATCATCGTCATGACGCGATCATACCCCCAGCACCTCGTGCAGCCTGTCGCTATGCGCGGAAAGCGCGGCGATCGGGAAGCCGTCCACCACCTTGCCGTGGTCCATCAGGTAGAAACGGTCCGCGATGCGGGCGGCGAAGCGGAAATTCTGCTCGACCAGGAGAATGGTCATGCCGCGCTTCTTCAAGGTCGCCAGCAGCTCGCCGATGCGCTGGACGATGACCGGCGCCAGGCCTTCCGTCGGCTCGTCGAGCAGAAGCATTTCGACCCCGGTGCGCAGGATGCGGGCGATGGCCAGCATCTGCTGTTCGCCGCCGGAAAGCTTCGTGCCCTGGCTGTTGCGCCGTTCCTTGAGGTTGGGGAAGAGCTCGAAGATCTCTTCCACGCTCATGCCGCCCTTGGCCACTACCGGCGGCAGGATCAGGTTCTCGTCCACTGTGAGCGTCGCGAAGATGCCGCGTTCCTCCGGCACGAAGCCGATGCCCTGATGGGCGACGCGGTGAAGCGGCAGGCCGATCAGTTCCTTGCCGTTGAAGGTGACGGAGCCGGTGCGCTTGCGGATCAGACCCATGATGGCGCGCAACGTCGTCGTCTTGCCGACGCCGTTGCGGCCAAGCAGAGTCACCGTCTCGCCGCGCATGACATCGAGGTTGACGCCGTGCAGCGCATGGCCCTCGCCGTACCAGGCGTGAAGATCGCGCACGGCAAGCAGCGGCTCACTCATGCCCTGCCCTCTTCATGCTCGGTTCCCATATAGGCGACGCGCACGCGCTCGTCCTGGCTGACTGTGGCATAGTCGCCGGCCGCCAGCACCTGGCCGCGCTGCATGACGGTGATCCAGTCGCAAAGGTCGGCGACGACGGTGAGGTTGTGCTCGACCATCAGCACGGCGCGGTCCCTTGCCAGCGCGCGGATGATGCCGGAAATCATGCCGACATCCTCATGCCCCATGCCGGCCATCGGCTCGTCGAGCAGGAGCACCTTGGGGTCGAGCGCCAGCGTGGTGGCGATCTCCAGCACGCGCTTGCGACCATAGGAGAGATCGCCGGCCAGACGATGCGCGGCATCTTCCAATCCGACGATGGCGAGCAGCTCGCGCGCCCTGGGGGTCAGTTGGTCCAGCGCCGAGACCGAACGCCAGAACTGGTAGCCCAGCCCCCCCGGACGCTGCAGCGCCACGCGCACATTTTCGAGCACGGAAAGATGCGGAAAGATCGCCGATATCTGGAACGAGCGGACGAGTCCCATGCGCGCCACTTTTGCCGGCGGCGTGCGGGTGATATCGGTGCCAAGCAGTTCGATCCTGCCGCTGGTTGGTTGCAGGAACTTGGTCAGCAGGTTGAAGATGGTGGTCTTGCCGGCACCGTTCGGGCCGATGAGGGCATGTATCTTGGCGTGATGGACGTCGAGATCAACATCCCTGACCGCGACGAAACCGGCGAAGTCGCGCCTGAGGCCGCGGGCGGACAGCACCACCCGCGGAGTCTCATGCGTGCTGTCCGGCCGGACAGCGGTGGCGGTATCTAGCGTCACTTGGTGACGAGCGGGCAGCCGCTTTCCTCGGCCTTCATGAACGCCTTGTCGCCCGGGATGGTCGCTAGGTAGGTGTAGTAGTCCCAATCCTTTTTCGACTCTTCCGGCTTCTTGACCTGGTAGAGGTACATGTCGTGCACCATCGAGCCATCGGCCTGCACCTTGCCGTTGGCGGTGAAGACGTCGTTGACCGGCATCTCGTGCAGTTGCTTGGCGACCGCCTCGGTCTCGTCGGTGCCGGCCTTGTCGATGGCCTTCAGATACTGCGTCACAGCCGAATAGGTGCCGGCCTGGATCATGTTCGGCATGCGACCGGTGCGCTTGAAGAAGCGCTGCGCGAATTCGCGGCTCTTGTCGTCGCGATCCCAGTAGAAGCCCTCGGTCAGCACCACACCCTGCGCCGCCTGCAGGCCCAGGCCGTGCACTTCGGCGAGCGTGAAGAGAAGTGCTGCCAGCCGCTGTCCGCCGGCGACGATGCCGAATTCGGCCGCCTGCTTGATCGAGTTCGACGTGTCGAGGCCGGCATTGGCGAGACCCACGATCTTGGCGCCGGAGGACTGCGCCTGCAAAAGGAAGGAGGAATAATCGGTTGAGCCCAGCGGATAGCGCACCTCCCCCAGCACCTTGCCGCCGCTCGCCTCGACTAGCTTGGCAGTCTGGTCCTTCAGCGAATAACCGAAGGCGTAGTCGACGGTAATGAAGTACCAGCTGTCGCCGCCCTGCTTGACCAGCTCGCCGCCCGTGCCGACGGCCTGCGAATGCGTGTCATAGGCCCAGTGGAAGCCATAGGGCGAGCACTGCTTGCCGGTGAGGTCGGTGGCGGCAGCGCCCGTGACGATGTCGATCTTCTTCTTTTCCTTGGAAAGCCCCTGCACGGCCAAAGCCACGGAGGATGTCGTGAGCTCCATGATCGCGTCGACCTGCTCGGTGTCGTACCACTGGCGCGCGATGTTGGAGGCTATGTCGGGCTTGTTCTGGTGGTCGGCGCTGACGACCTCGATCGGCGCGCCCTGCACCTTGCCTCCGAAATCCTCGACCGCCATCTTGGCGGCCTCGACCGACCACTTGCCGCCGAAATCGGCATAGACGCCCGACTGGTCGTTCAAGATACCGATCTTCACCTTGCCGTCGGAAATCTGGCCGGCCGCCGCCGGCATTGCAGATGCCGCGAGCAGCGCGGCCGAGACGAGACAGGATGCTTTCACTGGTGGTTCCTCCCTGGTGGCCAACCACAGGAAACGCGGCGGCCTCGCGATGGTTCAATGCTTGCGTCCGTTATGTTGGGAAATGCGGGGTCGCGCCCCGGTTGTCCTCCTCCGCGCACGCCACCTCCCCGGATGCGCGACCCTAACATCACATTTCACGGCCCGAGAATGCTATTTTCGTAGCATGGCCTGCTGGCGCTTGCGGAGCCCACCAGTCGGGCTCGATTTCGGATTCTTCGGAAAGCCTTGCGATCCGGGCAGCGATAGCGTCTCGGCGCAAGCATCCGCAGTGCCGCCGGAAGCCGCTTGCGCTCCCGCTTCACCACGGCAGCCGTTTGCCATCGCGAAAAAAGCCGCCGGTCGGGCCGTCGTCGGGCAAGGTCGCCGCCCAGACAATGCCGGCAGCGCCTTGCGCCACGGGACGGCCGCCCGGTCCGCCCATGTCGGTCGCGACCCAGCCGGGACAGATCGAGTTGACGAGGACGCCCGAGCCGCGCAACTCGGCCGCCAGGATGCGGGTCAGCGCGTTGAGCGTCGCCTTGCTGGTCGAATAGGCCGGCGCCCCGGCGCCCATCGAAGCAAGCGAACCGCCTTCCGACGAAACGTTGACGAGCCGGCCATGGCCGGAAGCGGTGAGCAGCGGCGCAAAGGCGGCAGCGACGCGCCAGGCGCCGAACACATTGATCTCGAAAGCCTCGCGGATCACTGTCCAGTCGGGCCTGAGCGCCCGCGCCGACGGGTCGTAGTGGATCGCGGCATTGTTGACCAGAACATCGAGCCGGCCAAAGCGGCGCTCGACCTCTGCCGCGGCGTGCGCGGCGGCATCATAGACTGCGACATCGAGCGCGATTGCCTCGACCTTGCCGCCGATCGTCATGCCTGCCTCCTGGCCCTTGGCGAGGTCGCGCACACCCATCAGCACGGTAAAGCCGAGTTGCGCCAGCTGCCGGGCCGTTTCGAGGCCGATGCCACGGTTTGCGCCGGTGACGAGCGCCAGCCTGCCGGAGTGTTCCTTGCCGTCGGTCATTGACGCAGCTCCCTTGGTTCCTGTCACCCCCTGCAAGATCGCATCGAGCGCGCCGTTTGGTTAGAGCGAAATTTCGCAATCGTCATGCTTCACGGCTCATGAGTGGCCCTGAACCAGCGGGGTGCGCCGGGCACGAATGAATAGCATCCGCAAGGCCGCAACTCACCGGTTTCCATGCAGCCGCATCTGTAGACCCATGGCAGCAAAGGCGTCGCCGGACACAATCCAGAGAGACACAATCCAGAAACAAGATTCAACAGTCCGGAAAAACTCGCGAAAAAACCAGCTGTCATAAAGGCACCGGAGCAGCCGACGATTGCGGCGCGCGACAAAAGACATCGATCTTGAACCCTTGAACAAAGGAATGCCGATCATGAAAAAGTCCCTTCTTTCCGCACTCGGCCTGACCGCCGCGCTCGCCCTCGCGGTGCCGGCGCTCGGCACCACCGAAGCCAACGCCGCCGCGACCACGACGGCTGCAACCACGACGACCACCACGACCACGGCTCCGGCCGCAAAGCCGACCTCCAACGGCCCGCACAAGAAGCTCAGGAAGCATCGTCGCCATCACGTCAAGAAGCATCACGTGGCGAAGCATCGCAGGCATCATGCCAAGAAGCATCACGTGAGGAAGCATGCGGCGAAGAAGCCCGTCGCGAAGAAGGCCGCGTAAGCGCTGCTCTGGTTCCATGCAATTCCGGACGGAAGACCGCTTCACACTTTTCCTGGAATTGCGAACGCCTTCATGACCGGATGATCCCGGACCGCAAGGGTTCCGGATCATCGCTTCCCGAAAACGCCGCCCTCCAGGGCGGCGTTTTTGGTTATTTCTTCTTCTGCGGGTGGGGGGTCTCGCCACGCTTCAGCATCGTGACCAGATCGGCGATCTTCTTCTTGCGCCCCGCCTCGGTCTTCATGTTGCGGGTGCGGAAGGCGAGCGCGAAGCGGTTCTGCGCCGAGAGCGTCTCCAGCATCGCTTTCGCCTTCGGCTCGGCATCGATCGCGGCCTGCAGGTCGGGCGGAATGGTCATCTCCCTGGAGCCGGCATAGGCACGGTCCCAACGCCCGTCGGCCTTGGCGGCCTCGACCTCGCGCAGGCCGTGCCTTGTCATGCGACCCTCCTCGATCAGCCGCGCGACATTGTCGATGTTGATCTTGCTCCAGATGCTCTTCCTGCCGCGCGGCGTGTAGCGCTGCAGATAGCTGTTGCCATCGAGCGACTTGCGCACCGCGTCGATCCAACCGAAGCAGAGCACGACGTCGATCGCTTCCTTCGGCGTGATCGAGGCGAGCCCCGAGCCGACCTTGTGGATCTTGATCCAGACCTCGCTTTCAGAGGCGTGGTTGTCGGTAAGCCAGGCATAGAAACTGTCGGCGTCGGGGAATTCCCGAACCTTGTCCGGATCGACCTTGATCGGGGCCATCATCACCTCGTTTCTCGCCCGCAAGCAGTGTGGACGATTCCTCGGCGATTGTGGCGAGAGCTGGTGCCAGTTTCTGTCAGCAAAGCTTTAGATAGCCTGGTCCGAGAATTTCCGATATGGCTTGAAAAACTCCACACTTCTGTTGACTCCCACAGACGCTATCTTTTATAAACGCAAGCGAATTCCGGCGCTGGCTCGCCAAGCAGGGATGTACCTTTGAAACCCACCGCGGTGGGAGCGGTCACCTGACTGTTCGTTTTAAAGACAAGGTCTCGCAGCTGCCGATGCATGGCGGCGGCAGGGAGCTTGGAACGCGTCTGGTCGAGAAGATCAAGAAGGATCTGGGCCTGAAATAGAGGAGACTGTGTATGTGGTATGAAGTCGCTCTCACGCCCGATGACAACGATACCTGGCTGGTTACGGCGCCTCAATTCGACGAGGTGGTCTCGTATGGCGGCACAAAAGAGGAAGCCTGCCGCAATGGACGCAATGCCATCGAGGAAGCCATCGCCGCCCGAATTGCGCATGGGGATGATATCCCCTTCCCGCTCAAGGAAACCAAGGGCAAGGGATGGTTTGTGGAAGTCCCGGCGCTCGTCTTCCTGAAATCGGCTCTCTATATGGCCTTGAGGGAAAAGGGCTGGAGTCGGGCCGATCTGATGCGCGAGCTGAAATGCCAACGGGAGCATGTCGATCGGCTGTTCCGGCTCGACCACAATTCACGGCTCGACTCGCTCGAGGAGGCGTTCAAGGCGCTCGGCCATCCGCTGCGCTTTGACATGGAGTTCCACAAGGCCGCCTGACTTTGCCGGCGAAGGCTGGGCGGCTGATCCATCATCGGGCCTTCCGATACCGCTATCGGTTTCTTCCGTTTCCGCTTCGCGGGTTGGCCTGCCACATGACCGTCCATGCACAGGAAAGGCATGGACATGGAAAAGATCCTGATCGTCGGCGGCAGTTCGGGCATGGGGCTGGCGCTCGCCAGGCGTTGTCTCGAGGAAGGCGCGCACGTCATCATCGCCGGGCGCAGCGAAGCGAAGTTGTGCGCGGCGCGGGATGGGCTCGGCCGGCCGGGAACGCTCGAAACGGCGGTGGTCGACATCAGCCGCGAGGATGAGGTCGCTGCACTCTTCACACGCATCGGGCGGCTCGATCATATCGTCAGCACCGCGGCCGCGATCGAAGGCGCCTACCGGCTGTTGCCGGAAGTCGAGCTGAAAGCCGCGCAGCGAGTGGTGGAGAGCAAGTTCTACGGGCCGCTGCTGCTCGCAAAGCATGGGGCGCCGAAGCTGCCGCCGACAGGCTCGCTCACCTTCGTTTCCGGCATTGCCGCCTACCGGCCGGCGGCGCGCGGCTCGGTGGTCGCCGCCGTCAACGCGGCGCTGGAGGGGCTGGTGCGAGCATTGGCCGTGGAACTCGCGCCGATCCGCGTCAACGCCGTCTCGCCGGGCTGGGTGGACACGCCGATCTGGGAGTTGGTCGCGGGCGATGCGAAGAACGAGACGCTAGCCGCGATGGCGAGGCGTCTGCCGGCGGGCCGAGTCGGACGGCCCGAAGACATTGCCGATGCCATCCGGTTCTGTCCAGCCGATAGATGGGTAACACTTTGAACCGGATACATGGGTTACAGTTTT
>SAPZ01000047.1 GCA_004020875.1 Mesorhizobium sp. | reverse complement strand
CGTGAAGGCGGCCGCACCGTCGGTGCAGGCATCGTCGTCACCATCAAGGAATAATCGATCCGGCACTTGCCGGCTCGACAAGGAAAGGGCGGTCTTCGGGCCGCCCTTTTTCGTTTTGGAAGCAGTATCGGGCCGGCAAGCTCAATTCTGTTGCAAGCATGGTCGCTGCAACTAGTATAGTTGTACCCGAGGGGCTTGCCAGGCGTGGTTTCCGTATTCCGTTCAAAGATCATACGGCGTTGGCGCGGATTGGTGCGGCTAGTGTTGGCCGCTGCCCTGATGCTGGCCGCCTTCGGTGCCGCCGCGAAGGAGGATCCGCCGGACTATGGCCCGACGATGCGTTTCGTCGTCGTGAGGAGCAGCGCGCCGGGCTGCGAGCCGAACTGCCCTGAATGGATTTCCGCCGAAGGCACGATCGAGGCTGGCACGCCGGCGCTGTTCAGGCGTTTGCTGAGCACGCTCGGCGGGCGGCAACTGCCGATCGTCGTCAATTCTCCTGGCGGCAATGTCGATGCCGCGCTGCAGCTTGGCCGCATGATCCGCAAGAACAAGCTCGATATCGCGGTCGGCATCACGGAGTTTTCCGGCTGCCTGCCGGGGACGAAAAACTGCCGGGACAATGACGCAAAGCAGCAGCCCTATTCCGGAGTCGCTTACGACAGCGGCGCGATGTGCAATTCGGCCTGTCCGCTGATGTTTGCCGGCGGCGTCCGCCGCGTCGTCGGTGAATGGGCCTATCTCGGTGTCCACCAGATCACCACCACCTTCCGGCGCGAGAAGCTGCTCTACCGCACCACCTATCGGGTCGTGAACGGCAAGAAGAAGATCATCAGCACCAGGATCGTCAGCCGCAAGAATGCCGGCAGCTATAAGACCTATGAGATGAGCAAGGCGGTCGAGAAGCGGCTGTCGGCCTATCTGAAGGAGATGGGCGTCGAACAGGGCGTGCTGGATGTGATGAAGGCGACGCCCGCCAGCGATATCAGGCAGATCGAGCCCGACGACATGCTGGAGATGAAGCTCGTCACCAGCCTGGATTCGATCGATCTGCTGACCGAGAAGACCATGTGCCGGCGCAATCCCGTACCGGCGAATTGCCGCGAGGTGCCGTCGAACGCCAACCCAGCCGAGGTCGCGAACGTCGAAACCGCGCCTCCGCCCGCTGCTCCGGCCCCGGCGCCCTGGCCGCAGGTCCAGGAACAGGAGATGCGCCTCGTTGTCGTGCGCGGCAGCAATCCGCTCTGCAATCCCGATTGTCCG
Source organism: Mesorhizobium sp. (assembly GCA_004020875.1). Classification (GTDB taxonomy): domain Bacteria; phylum Pseudomonadota; class Alphaproteobacteria; order Rhizobiales; family Rhizobiaceae; genus Mesorhizobium. Next base: position 19,672 of record SAPZ01000047.1, on the reverse strand, counting down.
GAATGGATCTCGGCCGAAGGCACGATCGCCGCAGGCACGGCCGGCAAGCTTCGCCAGCTGCTCGATACGATCGGCGGCCGCAGATTGCCGGTGGTCGTCAACTCGCCGGGTGGCGATGTGCAGGCGGCCCTTGCCGCAGGCCGCCTGATCCGTGAGCGCGGGTTGGATGTCGCGGTCGCCCGGACGGACTTTCTTGATTGCGAACCGGGCAAGACAGGTTGCGAAGCGACCGATGGGCTCTACAGCGGCCTCACCATCGATGCGGGCGCCCAATGCGACGCCGCCTGCGGGGTGATGATCGCCGGCGGCATCAGGCGCCTTGTCGGCGCGCATGCGCATTTTTTGGTGCATTCCACGGGGATGGAAGAGAAGGTCAGGGCATATCTCGACGATATGGCGATCGGCTCAGGTTTTTTTGCCGCGATGCAGTCGGCCCAATATGCCAAGCACAGGGAACTTAGCCAGGGCGAACTGCGCGAATTCGGGCTCACGACCGGACCGCAATCAGTGGATGCGCTGACCGGGTCGACCATCTGCAGCTCATCGCCGAAACCGGACAATTGCCGAGTGCTGCCGGCCGCCAATGCCGAGGCCGAGGCGCCGGCGAAACTTTAGAGCAATTCCAGGAAACGTGTTTACGGTTTTCCATCCGGAATTGCGTAGACAAGGAGATAACCCGCACTGGCCATCGAGGCAGGTTGAGGCGGGCATGGCGGTGCCGCTATCCTCCTCGCGCGATTTGCGGAATGGAGGATCGACGATGAGCGCGGAAATTCCGACTTTGTACGAATGGGCCGGAGGCAGCGAGGCGCTCAACAGGCTGACACGCGCTTTCTACGACAAAGTGGCTTTGGATCCGATCGTCGGCCCAGTGTTCAAGACCATGTCGCCGGACCATCCGGCTCATGTCGCCGCCTTCATCGGCGAGGTTTTCGGCGGCCCGAAGACCTACAGCGAGGACCTTGGCGGTCACCGCGAGATGGTGATGCGCCATCTCGGCAAGCACCTGACCGAGGAGCAGCGGCGGCGCTGGATCAGTCTTCTTGCCGACGCGGCGGACGAAGTCGGCCTGCCGGACGACCCCGAGTTCCGCTCCGCCTTCATGGGGTATGTCGAATGGGGATCGCGGCTGGCGAAAATGAACTCGAATCTCGGCGAGACTTGCGATCCTGAGACGGAGCCGATGCCGGTCTGGGGCTGGGGCGTGCCGGGCGGACCTTATAAGCCGCCGGGCGGAAAGTCGTAGGCCAGGCGCGCTTTCCCGGGAACGCAGTCCGTCGCTGGCGAAGATGCAATCGAGAAATCCGCAAAGCTTTGAAAACGGCAGGTCAGTGCTCTTTACAGAGGGCCCGGAAGCTTTTAGGAAGCGCCTGCGCCGAACAAGCGCATGCACGGGCATAGCTCAGTTGGTAGAGCGGCGGTCTCCAAAACCGCAGGTCGTAGGTTCGAGCCCTGCTGCCCGTGCCATCTCCCCCAAAAGTGGCCGATCAACGCCTCCGCGGTTGAAAATCGGCGGGTGGCTTGCCATGTGGCGGAAATTGGGGCATAAGCCCCGCATAGCCGGGACGGGACGACTGGATGGTTCCGAGGCGGCGTTAGGACATAAAGCGGACCCTTGCCACTTGCGTGGATTAAGAATCGGTTTTATGTAGACAGAACAGACACGCGACGCGTGGAGCTGGGAAGCCGGCTTTACGCGTCTGATTTGCGTGGGTGAAATGGAGCGCTGATTCGGCGCCACATTGAACCCAGGCGGCGCGTCCCGGCCAGCGGGATCATCCAGGAGGCCCGGCCAACGGGCCTTGAAAACAGGCGGCACATGGCTTCGAAAACCACTAATCCCTTCACCTTTCTCCAGCAGGTTCGTGCGGAGACGGCAAAGGTGACATGGCCTTCGCGGCGCGAAACCATGATCTCGACCGTGATGGTCCTGGTGTTTGCGGTGATCGCAATGCTCTTCTTCTTCGCGGCCGACATTCTGATGGGCTATGCGATCGAGTGGATCCTGGGTCTCGGGCATTAATTCGGCGGTTTACGGAGAGGTCGTGAAATGACTGCGCGGTGGTATATCGTCCACGCCTATTCGAACTTCGAGAAGAAGGTCGCCGAGGACATCGAGAACAAGGCCAAGCAGAAGGGCCTGGCCGGCGAGATCGAGCAGATCGTGGTGCCGACCGAGAAGGTCGTCGAGATCCGCCGTGGCCGCAAGGTCGATGCCGAGCGCAAGTTCTTCCCGGGCTATGTGCTCCTGAAGGCAAATCTGACGGACGCCGTGTTCTCGCTGGTCAAGAACACTCCGAAGGTCACCGGGTTCCTGGGCGACTCCAAGCCCGTGCCGATCACCGAGACCGAAGCGCAGCGCATCCTGAATCAGGTTCAGGAAGGTGTCGAGCGGCCGAAGCCTTCGGTCACCTTCGAGATCGGCGAAGCGATCCGCGTCTCGGATGGACCGTTCGCGTCGTTCAACGGCGTCGTTCAGGAAGTGGACGAGGAGCGGGCCCGCCTCAAGGTGGAAGTTTCGATCTTCGGGCGCGCCGTGCCCGTCGATCTGGAATTCGGACAGGTCGAAAAGGGCTGATCCGATTGGCCGCGCCGCAAGGCGTCGGCACACCCGCGCCCGCAGGGCGTAGGGGCGGTTGCTTAAAGCGCCGCGTGAACGGGTGGGAGGCGAGGGCGGCATAGCCGGCCGTCGGAACCGCACCACCAGACTGCAACCGCCGGTGTCCCGCTAATGGGCCGGCATGAGAAAAGGCAGGAATAGAGATGGCTAAGAAAGTTGCAGGCCAGCTCAAGCTCCAGGTTGCCGCGGGCTCGGCCACGCCGTCGCCCCCGATTGGCCCGGCGCTTGGTCAGCGCGGCATCAACATCATGGAATTCTGCAAGGCGTTCAACGCGCAGACGCAGGAGCTCGAGAAGGGGTCGCCGATCCCGGTCGTCATCACCTACTACCAGGACAAGTCGTTCACCTTCGTCATGAAGACGCCGCCGGTGAGCTACTTCCTGAAGAAGGCCGCCAACCTGAAGTCGGGCTCCAAGGAGCCGGGCAAGACCAAGGTCGGTACGATCAGCCGCGACAAGGTGCGCGCGATCGCCGAGCAGAAGATGAAGGACCTGAACGCAAACGACGTCGAAGCGGCCATGCGCATGGTCGAGGGCTCCGCCCGCTCGATGGGCCTGGAAGTGGTGGGCTAAGATCATGGCAAAGATTGCAAAGCGTGTTGCCAAGAGCCGCGAAGGCATCGATCCGAACAAGGCTTACGCGCTCTCCGAGGCGCTGCAGCTGCTGAAGGACCGGTCCAAGGTGAAGTTCGACGAGACCGTCGAGATCTCGATGAATCTCGGCGTCGACCCGCGTCATGCCGACCAGATGGTCCGCGGCGTGGTCAACCTGCCGAACGGCACCGGCCGCTCCGTGCGCGTCGCGGTGTTCGCCCGTGGCGACAAGGCCGAGGAAGCCAAGGCCGCCGGCGCCGATATCGTTGGCGCCGAGGACCTGGTCGACATCGTCCAGAAGGGCACGATCGATTTCGATCGCTGCATCGCCACGCCGGACATGATGCCGCTGGTCGGCCGTCTGGGTAAGGTGCTCGGCCCGCGCGGCATGATGCCGAACCCGAAGGTTGGCACCGTGACTACCGATGTCGCCGCCGCCGTCAAGGCTTCGAAGGGCGGCGCCGTCGAGTTCCGCGTCGAGAAGGCCGGCATCGTCCAGGCCGGCGTCGGCAAGGTCTCGTTCGACGTCAAGGCGCTGGAAGAGAATGTGCGTGCTTTCGCCGATGCTGTGAACAAGGCCAAGCCTGCGGGCGCCAAGGGCAACTACGTCAAGAAGGTGTCGGTCACCTCGACGATGGGCCCCGGCCTCAAGCTCGACGTCGCGACGCTCGCCGCGTCGTAAGTGTCGTCGGGTCGGCTCTGAGTCGACCCTTGAAGAATTCCGGATCGCCGATCTGTCGGCGGCCCGGTACCCCGGGAGCCGAAAGGTTTCCGGATATCCTGTCCGAGATTGCAGGCGGCCCAACAGCCTTAATTCATGTGGGCCTGCATGAGACGGGTGAAGACCCGACAAAGGAGCCAAGGCTCCAATGAAAGGTTCGAACCGTGTTTGCCTTTTGTCAGCGCATCGCCGGCTTGCCGTCGGTGTGGCGAAAGGGGGCAGGATCCTCGAGCGTCGTTCGGGAGATCCGTTTTTTGGATGGCCCGGCCGGCAAAAGGCAACCCGACTTCTGACCTCGAAAATGAGGCAGTGGTCAACTGGAGATAGGCAGTGGACAGAGCGGAAAAGCGCGAACTCGTCACGGGCCTGAATGATGCGTTCTCGAACGCGGGTTCAGTCGTCGTGGCCCACTACGCCGGTATCACCGTGGCGCAAATGAACGACCTTCGGTCGAAGATGCGCGCTGCCGGCGGCACCGTCAAAGTCGCGAAGAACCGTCTCGCCAAGATCGCTCTTCAGGGCACGGACTCCGCATCGATCATCGATCTGTTCAAGGGACAGACGCTGGTCGCTTATTCGGAGGATCCGATTGCGGCGCCGAAGGTCGCGTCCGAATTCGCCAAGGGGAATGACAAGCTGGTCATTCTCGGCGGCGCGATGGGCACGACCTCGCTCAACGCCGATGGTGTCAAGGCGCTCGCCACGATGCCGTCGCTCGACGAGCTGCGCGCCAAGCTGGTTGGCATGATCGCCACGCCGGCAACCCGGATCGCCCAGATCGTCAATGCACCCGCGGCTTCGGTCGCGCGCGTCATCGGCGCATACGCCCGGAAGGACGAGGCGGCATGAGGCCGTTCCTCGCTGTCAACAACACACGTTCGAACCAAGTAAAGGAATATCAAAATGGCTGATCTCGCGAAGATCGTAGACGACCTTTCGAAGCTGACCGTCCTCGAGGCGGCTGAGCTGTCGAAGCTCCTGGAAGAGAAGTGGGGCGTTTCGGCCGCCGCTCCGGTGGCTGTTGCCGCCGCTGCTGGTGGTGCTGCCGCTGCCGCTGCTCCGGCTGAAGAGAAGACGGAATTCGACGTCGTTCTTGCCGACGCCGGCGCCCAGAAGATCAACGTCATCAAGGAAGTCCGCGCCATCACCGGCCTTGGCCTCAAGGAAGCCAAGGACCTGGTCGAAGCGGCTCCCAAGCCGGTCAAGGAAGGCGTTTCCAAGGCCGACGCCGACAAGTTCAAGGCTCAGCTGGAAGCAGCTGGCGCCAAGGTCGAGCTGAAGTAATAGGTGAGGGCGGACGGTCTCGCGCCGTCCGCCCCCTCCCTTGGATGAGGGAGGGGCTTTGTTGCGCGAGGCGTTTGAAAACCTCTTTCCCGAGGGCCGAAAAGCGGCCTTCCGGAAACGGGTTTTCTCCCGTTTTAGCCGACTGCCGCCAAGCTGCTGGCAGTGAAGGCCGGAAAACAGTTAGGGGCAGCCGCCGAGGCCGCCCGTTGGTGCAAGGCGAGCCGCGGCGAGGTTCGTCCCGAGTTTAGAGCTAAGGAGCGACGATGGCCCAGACCCAGACTTTCAATGGCCGCAGACGCGTACGCAAGTTCTTCGGAAAGATCCCGGAAGTTGCGGAGATGCCGAACCTGATCGAGGTTCAGAAGGCATCCTACGACCAGTTCCTGATGGTGGACGAGCCCAAGGGCGGCCGTCCGGACGAAGGGCTGCAGGCCGTTTTCAAGTCGGTTTTCCCGATCTCCGACTTTTCGGGCTCCTCTATGCTGGAGTTCGTGAAGTATGAGTTCGAGGCACCGAAATTCGACGTTGACGAGTGCCGTCAGCGCGACCTGACCTATGCTGCGCCGCTCAAGGTGACGCTGCGCCTCATCGTGTTCGATATCGACGAGGATACCGGCGCGAAGTCGATCAAGGACATCAAGGAGCAGGACGTCTACATGGGCGACATGCCGCTCATGACGTCGAACGGCACCTTCATCGTCAACGGCACCGAGCGCGTCATCGTCTCGCAGATGCACCGTTCGCCGGGCGTCTTCTTCGACCATGACAAGGGCAAGTCGCACTCGTCGGGCAAGCTGCTGTTTGCCGCGCGCGTCATCCCCTATCGCGGTTCGTGGCTCGACATCGAGTTCGATTCCAAGGATGTCGTGCATGCCCGCATCGATCGCCGCCGCAAGATTCCGGTGACGTCGCTCTTGATGGCGCTCGGCATGGACGGCGAGGAGATCCTGTCGACCTTCTACAACAAGATCACCTACAAGCGCTCCGGCGACCATTGGCGCATTCCGTTCAACGTCGAGCGGTTCCGCGGCCTCAAGGCCGTTGGCGACCTGGTCGACGCCGACACGGGCGAGGTTGTTGTCGAGGCCGGCAAGAAGATCACCGCCCGCCAGGCCCGCCAGCTCGGCGAGAAGGGCCTCAAGGCCATCAAGGCGACCGACGAGGACCTGCTCGGCAACTACCTTGCCGAGGACATCGTCAACTACGCCACCGGCGAGATCTTCCTCGAGGCCGGGGACGAGATCGACGACAAGACGCTGAAGGTGCTGCTCGGCACCGGCGAGGAAGAGATCCAGATTCTGGACATCGACCACGTCAATGTCGGCGCCTACATCCGCAACACGCTGGCCGTCGACAAGAACGAGAGCCGCCAGGACGCGCTGTTCGACATCTACCGCGTCATGCGCCCGGGCGAGCCGCCGACGCTCGAGACCGCCGAAGCCATGTTCAACTCGCTGTTCTTCGACAGCGAGCGCTATGACCTGTCGGCCGTCGGCCGCGTCAAGATGAACATGCGCCTCGAGCTCAAGGCCGAGGACACCGTGCGCGTGCTGCGCAAGGAAGACATCCTGGCCGTGGTCAAGACGCTCGTCGAGCTGCGCGACGGCAAGGGCGAGATCGACGACATCGACAATCTCGGCAACCGCCGCGTGCGTTCGGTCGGCGAGCTCATGGAGAACCAGTATCGCGTCGGCCTGCTGCGCATGGAGCGCGCGATCAAGGAACGCATGTCCTCGATCGAGATCGACACGGTCATGCCGCAGGACCTGATCAACGCCAAGCCGGCGGCCGCCGCCGTGCGCGAGTTCTTCGGCTCCTCGCAGCTGTCGCAGTTCATGGACCAGACCAACCCGCTGTCGGAGATCACCCACAAGCGCCGCCTCTCGGCGCTTGGACCGGGCGGTCTGACCCGCGAGCGCGCCGGCTTCGAGGTGCGCGACGTGCACCCGACGCATTACGGCCGCATCTGCCCGATCGAGACGCCGGAAGGCCCGAATATCGGTCTGATCAACTCGCTGGCCACCTTCGCGCGGGTCAACAAGTACGGCTTCATCGAAAGCCCGTACCGCAAGATCGTGAACGGCAAGCTGACCAACGAGGTTGTCTACCTGTCGGCGATGGAAGAGGCCAAGCACTATGTCGCGCAGGCTAACGCCGAGCTCGACAAGAACGGCAGCTTCGTCGACGAGTTCGTCATTTGCCGTAACGCCGGCGAAGTGATGATGGCGCCACGCGAGAACGTCGACCTGATGGACGTCTCGCCGAAACAGATGGTGTCTGTCGCGGCAGCGCTCATCCCGTTCCTCGAGAACGACGACGCCAACCGCGCGCTGATGGGCTCGAACATGCAGCGTCAGGCCGTGCCTCTGGTGCGCGCCGAGGCGCCGTTCGTCGGCACCGGCATGGAGCCGGTCGTCGCCCGTGACTCGGGCGCAGCCATCGGCGCCCGCCGCGGCGGCGTGGTCGACCAGGTGGACGCTACCCGTATCGTCATCCGCGCCACGGAGGATCTCGATCCCGGCAAGTCGGGCGTCGACATCTACCGGCTGATGAAGTTCCAGCGTTCGAACCAGAACACCTGCATCAACCAGCGTCCGCTGGTGCGCATGGGCGACCGCGTCAACAAGGGCGACATCATCGCCGACGGTCCGTCGACCGAGCTGGGCGATCTGGCGCTCGGCCGCAACGTGCTGGTCGCGTTCATGCCGTGGAACGGCTACAATTACGAGGACTCGATCCTGCTCTCCGAGCGCATCGTGGCCGACGACGTCTTCACCTCGATCCACATCGAGGAGTTCGAGGTCATGGCGCGCGACACCAAGCTCGGGCCGGAGGAAATCACGCGCGACATTCCGAACGTTTCGGAAGAGGCGCTGAAGAACCTCGATGAAGCCGGCATCGTCTATATCGGCGCCGAAGTGCAGCCGGGTGACATCCTGGTCGGCAAGATCACGCCGAAGGGTGAAAGCCCGATGACGCCGGAAGAGAAGCTTCTGCGCGCCATCTTCGGCGAAAAGGCCTCGGACGTCCGCGACACCTCCATGCGCATGCCTCCGGGCACCTTCGGCACGGTCGTCGAAGTGCGCGTCTTCAACCGCCACGGCGTGGAGAAGGACGAGCGCGCGATGGCGATCGAGCGCGAGGAGATCGAGCGTCTGGCCAAGGACCGCGACGACGAACAGGCGATTCTCGACCGCAACGTCTACGCGCGTCTTTCCGACATGCTGGTCGGCAAGGAAGCGATCGCCGGACCGAAGGGCTTCAAGAAGGGCTCGAAGCTGTCGAAGGACACGCTCGACGAGTATCCGCGTTCGCAGTGGTGGCAGTTCGCCGTGGAGAACGAGAAGCTCCAGGGCGAGCTCGAGGCCCTCCGCGGCCAGTACGACGAGTCCAAGAAGGCGCTCGAGCAGCGCTTCATGGACAAGGTCGAGAAGGTGCAGCGCGGCGACGAAATGCCTCCGGGCGTCATGAAGATGGTCAAGGTCTTCGTGGCAGTGAAGCGCAAGATGCAGCCGGGCGACAAGATGGCCGGCCGCCACGGCAACAAGGGTGTCGTGTCGCGCATCGTTCCGGTCGAGGACATGCCTTTCCTCGAGGACGGCACGCATGCCGATATCGTGCTCAACCCGCTGGGTGTGCCGAGCCGCATGAATGTCGGCCAGATCCTGGAAACGCATCTGGGCTGGGCTTGCGCCGGCATGGGCAGGAAGATCGGCGAGCTGATCGACGCGTATAAGGGTGGCGGTGACATCAAGCCGCTGCGCAAGACGCTGGAAAGCTTCATGCCGGCTAACGACCGCAACGAGCCGATCCGCGAGTATGACGACGAGAGCATCGTTCGCCTGAGCGAGCAGATGCGCCGCGGCGTCTCCATCGCGACACCGGTGTTCGACGGCGCGCACGAGGTCGACATTAACACCATGCTGGAGCAGGCAGGCCTGCACACCAGCGGTCAGTCGCAGCTCTATGACGGCCGCACCGGCGAGCCGTTCGATCGCAAGGTGACGATGGGCTATATCTATATGCTCAAGCTGCATCACCTGGTGGATGACAAGATCCACGCGCGTTCGATCGGTCCGTACTCGCTCGTCACCCAGCAGCCGCTGGGCGGCAAGGCCCAGTTCGGCGGCCAGCGCTTCGGCGAAATGGAGGTCTGGGCGCTCGAAGCCTACGGCGCCGCCTACACGCTGCAGGAAATGCTGACGGTGAAGTCGGATGACGTCGCCGGCCGCACCAAGGTCTACGAGGCGATCGTGCGCGGCGACGACACGTTCGAGGCCGGCATTCCGGAGAGCTTCAACGTTCTCGTCAAGGAAATGCGCTCGCTCGGCCTCAATGTGGAGCTGGAGAACACCCAGGTCGAAGAGACCCAGACGCGTCTGCCCGACGCGGCCGAGTAAAGCCTATGGCGCGCCGCATCCTGTGAGCGGCGCGCCCTTCAAATTTTCGGTCGGGCAACCGGCCAGTCTGCGGACATTTCGTCCGCGATCGATTGAAGGGGTTATCGAGGACCCCGAAAAGGAGAACGGCATGAACCAAGAGGTCATGAATCTCTTCAACCCGCAGGCGCCTGCGCAGGTGTTCGATTCCATCCGGATCTCGCTTGCCAGCCCAGAGAAGATTCTGTCCTGGTCGTTCGGCGAGATCAAGAAGCCGGAGACCATCAACTACCGCACCTTCAAGCCGGAGCGTGACGGCCTATTCTGCGCGCGCATTTTTGGTCCGATCAAGGACTATGAGTGCCTGTGCGGCAAGTACAAGCGCATGAAGTACAAGGGCGTCATCTGCGAAAAGTGCGGCGTCGAGGTCACGCTGTCGCGCGTTCGCCGCGAGCGCATGGGCCATATCGAGCTCGCCGCCCCGGTCGCCCATATCTGGTTCCTGAAGTCGCTGCCCTCGCGCATCGGCACGCTGCTCGACATGACCCTCAAGGACATCGAGCGTGTGCTCTACTTCGAGAACTACATCGTCACCGAGCCGGGCCTCACCGCGCTGAAGGAGAACCAGCTCCTCAGCGAGGAGGAGTACATGCTCGCCGTCGACGAGTATGGCGAGGATTCCTTCACCGCCATGATCGGCGCCGAGGCCATCCATGACCTCCTGGCCGGCATGGACCTGGAGAAGATCGCCGGCGACCTGCGGTCGGAGCTGGCTTCGACCACCTCCGAGCTGAAGCAGAAGAAGTATCTGAAGCGGCTCAAGGTCGTCGAGAACTTCATGGAATCCGGCAACCGTCCGGAATGGATGATCATGAAGGTGGTTCCGGTGATCCCGCCGGATCTGCGTCCGCTGGTTCCCCTGGACGGCGGCCGCTTCGCAACGTCCGACCTCAACGACCTCTATCGCCGCGTCATCAACCGCAACAACCGCTTGAAGCGACTGATCGAGCTGCGCGCGCCCGGCATCATCGTGCGCAACGAGAAGCGCATGCTGCAGGAAGCCGTCGATGCGCTGTTCGACAACGGCCGTCGCGGCCGCGTCATCACCGGCGCCAACAAGCGTCCGCTGAAGTCGCTGTCCGACATGCTCAAGGGCAAGCAGGGCCGGTTCCGTCAGAACCTGCTCGGCAAGCGCGTCGACTATTCCGGCCGTTCGGTCATCGTGACCGGCCCGGAGCTGAAACTGCATCAGTGCGGCCTGCCGAAGAAGATGGCGCTAGAGCTGTTCAAGCCGTTCATCTACGCCCGCCTCGACGCCAAGGGGTTCTCCTCGACCGTCAAGCAGGCAAAGAAGCTGGTCGAGAAGGAGCGTCCGGAGGTCTGGGATATCCTCGACGAGGTCATCCGCGAGCATCCGGTGCTGCTCAATCGTGCGCCGACGCTGCACCGCCTCGGCATCCAGGCGTTCGAGCCGACCCTGATCGAAGGCAAGGCGATTCAGCTGCATCCGCTGGTCTGCACGGCCTTCAACGCCGACTTCGACGGTGACCAGATGGCGGTCCACGTGCCGCTGTCGCTGGAAGCGCAGCTCGAAGCCCGCGTGCTGATGATGTCGACCAACAACATCCTGCACCCGGCCTCCGGCGCGCCGATCATCGTGCCGTCGCAGGACATGGTTCTCGGTCTCTACTATCTCTCGATCGTCAACCAAAACGAGCCGGGCGAGGGCATGGTGTTTGCCGACATGGGCGAACTCCAGCATGCGCTGGAGACCAAGGCCGTGACGCTGCACGCCAAGATCAAGGGCCGCTTCCGGACGGTCGACGCCGAAGGCAACGTCGTGTCGAAGATCTACGACACCACGCCTGGCCGCATGATCATCGGCGAGCTTCTGCCGAAGAACGTCAACGTGCCGTATGAGACCGCCAACCAGGAGATGACCAAGAAGAACATCTCCAAGATGATCGACACCGTCTACCGCCACTGCGGTCAGAAAGAGACGGTCATCTTCTGCGACCGCATCATGGCGCTCGGCTTCGCCCATGCCTGCCGTGCCGGCATTTCGTTCGGCAAGGACGACATGCTGATCCCGGATACCAAGCTGAAGCTGGTCTCCGAAACCGAGGCTTTGGCCAAGGAGTACGAGCAGCAGTACAATGACGGCCTGATCACGCAGGGCGAGAAGTACAACAAGGTCGTCGACGCTTGGGCCAAGTGCTCCGAAAAGGTTGCCGACGAGATGATGGCCCGCATCAAGGCGGTGGAGTTCGAGGACAACGGCCGTCAGAAGCCGATGAACTCGATCTACATGATGTCGCATTCGGGTGCGCGCGGTTCGCCCACTCAGATGCGTCAGCTCGCCGGCATGCGTGGCCTGATGGCCAAGCCGTCGGGTGAAATCATCGAGACGCCGATCATCTCGAACTTCAAGGAAGGCCTCACCGTGCTCGAGTACTTCAACTCGACCCACGGCGCCCGCAAGGGTCTGGCCGACACCGCCTTGAAGACGGCGAACTCGGGTTACCTCACCCGCCGCCTCGTCGACGTGGCGCAGGACTGCATCGTCAACTCGGTTGATTGTGGCACCGACAAGGGCCTCACCATGCAGCCGATCGTCGATGCCGGTCAGATCGTCGCTTCGGTCGGCCAGCGCGTGCTGGGCCGCACCGCGCTGGACGACATCAACCATCCGGTCACCGGCGATCTGCTGGTCAAGGCCGGCAAGCTGATGGATGAGCGCGATGTGGAGCAGATCGAAAAGGCCGGCGTGCAGTCGGTCCGCATCCGTTCGGCGCTGACTTGCGAGGTCAGGACCGGCGTGTGCGCCGTCTGCTACGGTCGCGACCTGGCCCGCGGTACCCCCGTCAACCAGGGCGAGGCTGTCGGCGTCATCGCGGCGCAGTCGATCGGCGAGCCGGGCACCCAGCTCACCATGCGTACCTTCCACATGGGCGGCACGGCGCAGGTGGTGGACTCTTCGTTCCTTGAAGCCTCCTATGAGGGCAAGGTGCAGATCCGGAACCGCAACGTGGTGCGCAACTCGGAAGGCCAGCAGATGGTCATGGGCCGCAACATGGCGGTGCTCATCCTCGATGAGGCCGGCAAGGAGCGCGCCACGCACCGCGTCGCCTATGGTTCGCGCATCTTCGTGGACGACGGCGACAAGGTGAAGCGCGGCCAGCGTATCGCCGAGTGGGATCCTTATACCCGTCCGATCCTCACCGAAATCGAGGGCCGGGTGGCGTTCGAGGACCTGGTCGACGGCATCTCCGTCCAGGAAACGGCCGACGAGTCGACCGGCATCACCAAGCGTGAGGTCATCGACTGGCGTTCGACGCCGCGCGGCAGCGACCTGAAGCCGGCGATCGTCATCCAGGACGCCAAGGGTAAGGTCGGCAAGCTGTCGAAGGGCGGCGATGCGCGCTTCCTGCTCTCGGTCGAGGCCATCCTCTCGGTCGAGCCAGGCGCGCATGTGAAGCCTGGCGACGTGCTGGCGCGTATCCCGATGGAAAGCGCCAAGACCAAGGACATCACCGGTGGTCTGCCGCGCGTGGCCGAACTATTCGAGGCTCGTCGTCCGAAGGATCACGCCATCATCGCCGAGATCGATGGCACGATCCGCTTCGGCCGCGACTACAAGAACAAGCGCCGCATCATCATCGAACCGCATGACTCGACGCTCGAGCCGGTGGAGTACCTGATCCCGAAGGGCAAGCCGTTCCATCTCCAGGACGGCGACGTCATCGAGAAGGGCGACTACATCCTCGACGGCAATCCGGCGCCGCACGACATCCTGGCGATCAAGGGCGTGGAGGCGCTTGCCTCCTATCTCGTGAACGAAATCCAGGAGGTCTACCGTCTGCAGGGCGTGTCGATCAACGACAAGCACATCGAGGTGATTGTTCGCCAGATGCTGCAGAAGGTCGAGATCACCACGCAGGGCGACTCGACCTACATCCCGGGCGACCACGTCGACGTGATCGAGCTGGAAGAGGTCAACGAGCGCCTGATCGAGGACGGCAAGAAGCCGGCCGAAGGTCAGCCGGTGCTGCTCGGCATCACCAAGGCCTCGCTGCAGACGCCGTCCTTCATCTCGGCCGCCTCCTTCCAGGAGACGACCAGGGTGCTCACCGAAGCTGCGGTTGCCGGCAAGACCGACATGCTGCAGGGCCTGAAGGAAAACGTCATCGTTGGCCGTCTGATCCCGGCCGGCACCGGCGGCACGATGAGCCAGATCAGGCGCATCGCCACCTCGCGCGACGAGCTCATCATCGACGAGCGCCGCAAGGCCTCCGGTGTCGAGGTCGCCGAGCCGATGCTGACTGACATGGTCAACGCCGCGCAGTAAAGCGGCATGATGTGAGAGAAGAAGAGAAGGGGCCCACGCGGGCCCCTTCTTGCATTCAGAGCATGATCCCGAAAAGTGGGTACCGGTTTTCGGGAAGATCATGCTTCAACAAAGAAACCGGATCGGGATGATGGCTCTTAGCCGTCATCCTGATCTGGCTTCATGCAACGAGGAAGAGCTATGAGCAGCAAGACCTGGGTCGCAGTCGACGACTACATCGTTTCTTCGCTTTTCGAAGCGGACCCCGTGCTGGACGCGGTGCTTGCGGCCAACCGCGACCAGGGGCTGCCGGCGATCGACGTCTCGGCTGCCCAGGGCAAGTTTCTGTCGCTGCTGGTGCGCATCCGCGGCGCGAAGCCGTGCTGGAGGTCGGCACACTCGGCGGCTACTCGACCATCTGGATGGCGAGGGGACTGCCGGCGGACGGCAAGGTGGTGACGCTGGAACTCGATCCGCACCATGCCAAGGTCGCGCGCTCGAATTTCGAGCGGGCTGGGGTTTCCGACAAGGTCGACCTGCTGGTCGGTCCCGCGCTCCAGTCCCTCGCCGCGCTGGTTGATGAAAATGCCCGCACGTTCGACCTGATCTTCATCGACGCCGACAAGCCCAACAACCCGAATTATCTAGACTGGGCGATGAAGCTGTCACGTTCGGGCACGGTCATCGTCTGCGACAACGTCATCCGCGACGGCGCGGTCGTGAAGAAGAACAGCGGCGACGTCAATGTCGAAGGCGCCCGCGCCGCGTTTTCGTTCATCGGCGGCGAGAAGCGGCTGGACGGCACCGCCGTCCAGACCGTCGGCGCCAAGGGCTATGACGGCTTTGCCATCGCGATCGTAGAATAAGGCCCTCGTTCGCCTCGGCGCATTGCCGCTGACTCAGTCGAAGAACGCCTCGACCACATTACGCTTGCCGAGCATGAAGGCATCGGCGACGTGCTGCAGCGGCGCGAGATCGACATCCGAAACTCCCCCGCGAATGATCTCGGCGAAACGCTTGTAAAGCATCGGATATTCTGCCTCCGGCTCGTGGTGGATGACTTTGCCGTCGACGATGAGCTTCGCGCCGCCGCCCGACAACACCATTTTGCCCTTGTCGGTCTCGGCCAGGATATCCCAGCTTTGCGGGCCGGTCTGCAGCCAGTCGAGTTCCATCGTCACCGGCAGGCCGTTCGAGGTGCGGAAGGCGACATGCGCCGCGACCGGAGCCGCGCGGTTCTCCGGAAAGTCGAGCACGGCGGAGGTGATGAACATCGGCGGCAGGATGTGGGTGGCGATCGACAGCGCGTTGATGCCCGGGTCGAAGACGCCGAAGCCGCCGGGCTCCCAGATCCATTCCTGGTTCGGATGCCAGCGGCGCACGTCCTCCTTCCAGTTGATGGCGGCCGAAGCCAGCTTGGCAGAACCGAGGAAGGAGCGCGCAGCCTCCACCGCCGGCGCATAACGCGAATGCCAGCTGGCAAAGAGCGAGACGCCGTTCTTTTCGGCCAGCGCCTTGAGATGCTCGACCTCGCTCACCGTCGCGCCCGGCGGCTTTTCGAGGAACACATGTTTTTTCGCCTCCAGCGCGGTGCGCGCTGCGTCGTACCGGAACCGCGGCGGCATGCAGAGCGAGACCGCCTCAAGACCTGGTTCAGCCGCAAGCATCGCCTCGATCGTCGGATAGTTCGGGATGCCGTAGACCTTGCCGTGGCGGCTGGCCGCGGCGGCGAGCTGGTAATCGCCGTCCTTGGCGACCGCCGGCAGGTGCTGGTCGCGCACGATCTTTCCCACGCCGACGATGCCGAGCTTGATCCGATTGCTGGTCATGGGGAACTCCGGAAGGAAAGAATGGCCGTCTAGTAGAGAAGCGTGGGGGGGCAGAGCGGGAAGGGACGTTGCGCCCGGCAGCGAGATCAGAACGGCTCGTCGAAAGTGACGATGGAGACCTCGCCTTCCAGCGCGCCCTGATAGGCTGACAGATGCGGTTCCTCGTCCGGCTCGCCTTCCATGTCGCCGATCTGGTCGAGCTCGGCCTCCGCGAATCCTTCCGCGGCGAGCGATTCGAGCGCGCGGCGCACGGCAGAATCATCGTCGGGCGCAACGAGCATTACATGCACGCCCTCCGGCTTGCCGCCCTTCTTGCGCCAGACTCGTCCGGTGATGATGGTGACCGGCCGTTCTTCGTTGTCGTTCACGGGCTGATTCCTCGTTTTCCGGCGGAAAGTCCGGCTCAAGCCGCCTTTTGGCACGAAGCCGGTGCGGAAGACAGCCGCAAGCCGGTCACTTTCTTCCTCGCTCTTGAAAAAAGGCGCAATAAAATTACATGCGTTTTGCGCATGGCTCATTAGCCTCGAATTGACCGCAATATTTGCCGTTGCGGGGTTGACGGGCAATGGCCTTACGAGTAGAAGCCGCGACGTCAGAACCGATGTGAGACCAGCCTTTCCGAGGCGACACGCTTTGGAGTTTGTCTCAAACAGGGTTCGTTTTACGAGCGAAAAGACATTTCCGGCGCGCATGAAGCGGCATCCGCTTCCTCTGCAATTTGTTCGGGCAGGACCGCGAGACGCGGTGTGTTGCCCGAATTCGCGTATGGAAATGACGCTTTGAGCGGCCCTGACAGGGCAGACACGGAATTGAGAGACAAGAGGGTTTAATGCCTACCGTCAACCAGCTGATCCGCAAGCCGCGCCTGGCGCCGGTGAAGCGAAACAAGGTCCCGGCCATGCAGCAGAACCCGCAGAAGCGGGGCGTCTGCACGCGCGTCTACACCACAACGCCGAAGAAGCCGAACTCGGCGCT
Organism: Mesorhizobium sp.; assembly: GCA_004020875.1. GTDB lineage: Bacteria > Pseudomonadota > Alphaproteobacteria > Rhizobiales > Rhizobiaceae > Mesorhizobium. The sequence goes on along the minus strand of SAPZ01000047.1, from coordinate 2,944 downwards.
GCGCAAGGTGGCCAAGATTCGCCTGACCAATGGTTTTGAGGTGATCGGCTACATCCCCGGCGAAGGCCACAACCTTCAGGAACACTCGGTGGTCATGATCCGCGGCGGCCGCGTCAAGGATCTGCCGGGCGTCCGCTACCACATCATCCGCGGCGTGCTCGACACGCAGGGTGTGAAGAACCGCAAGCAGCGTCGTTCGAAATACGGCGCCAAGCGTCCGAAGTAAGGGTTTCCCATGTCCCGTCGTCACAGTGCAGAAAAGCGTGAGATCAATCCGGATCCCAAGTTCGGCGATCTGATCGTCACCAAGTTCATGAACGCCGTCATGTATGACGGCAAGAAGTCGGTTGCCGAGACCATCGTCTACGGCGCGCTGGACCAGGTCCAGGCCAAGACCAAGCAGGAGCCGGTCACCGTCTTCCACCAGGCGCTCGACAATGTCGCGCCGCATGTGGAAGTGCGCTCGCGTCGCGTCGGCGGCGCCACCTACCAGGTTCCGGTCGATGTGCGCCCCGAGCGCCGTCAGGCGCTGGCCATCCGCTGGCTGATCGCCGCGGCTCGCAACCGCAACGAGACCACCATGGTCGACCGCCTCTCGGGCGAGCTGATGGACGCGGCCAACAACCGCGGCACGGCCGTCAAGAAGCGTGAAGACACCCACAAGATGGCGGAAGCCAACCGCGCCTTCGCGCATTACCGCTGGTAACGCGAAAGAGACTGAGAGGCACCTCCCATGGCCCGCGAATACAAGATCGAAGACTACCGCAATTTCGGTATCATGGCGCATATCGACGCCGGCAAGACGACGACGACCGAGCGCGTCCTGTACTACACGGGCAAGTCGCACAAGATCGGCGAAGTCCATGACGGCGCTGCCACCATGGACTGGATGGAGCAGGAGCAGGAACGCGGCATCACCATCACGTCTGCCGCGACCACGACCTTCTGGAAGGGTCGTGACGGCAAGATGCGCCGCTTCAACATTATCGACACTCCCGGACACGTCGACTTCACCATCGAAGTCGAGCGTTCGCTGCGCGTGCTCGACGGCGCCATCGCGCTGCTCGACGCCAACGCCGGCGTGGAGCCGCAGACCGAGACCGTGTGGCGCCAGGCCGACAAATACCACGTGCCGCGCATGATCTTCTGCAACAAGATGGACAAGATCGGCGCCGACTTCTACCGCTCGGTAGAAATGATCGGTTCGCGCCTCGGCGCTCAGGCCGTCGTCATGCAGCTGCCGATCGGCGCCGAGACCGAGTTCAAGGGCGTCGTCGACCTCGTTGAGATGAACGCGCTCGTCTGGCGCGACGAGACCCTGGGTGCTGCCTGGGACGTCGTCGAGATCCCGGCCGACCTCAAGGAGAAGGCCGCTCAGTACCGCGAGAAGATGATCGAAGCCGCGGTCGAGATGGACGAGACCGCGCTCGAGAACTACCTCGAAGGCAACATGCCGTCGAATGACGAGATCCGCGCCCTGATCCGCAAGGGCACCATCGCGGTCAAGTTCTTCCCGATGTTCTGCGGTTCGGCCTTCAAGAACAAGGGCGTGCAGCCGCTGCTCGACGCCGTCGTCGAATACCTGCCGTCGCCGATCGACGTGCCGGCCATCAAGGGCGTCGACGCCAAGACCGACGCCGAGATCGAGCGTCATGCCGACGACAACGAGCCGCTGTCGATGCTGGCGTTCAAGATCATGAACGACCCGTTCGTCGGTTCGCTGACCTTCGCCCGCATCTATTCGGGCAAGCTCACCAAGGGCACATCGCTCGACAACACGGTCAAGGGCAAGAAGGAGCGCATCGGCCGCATGCTGCAGATGCATGCGAACTCGCGCGCCGACATCGAGGAAGCCTATGCCGGCGACATCGTCGCTCTGGCTGGCCTCAAGGACACGACCACCGGCGACACGCTCTGCGACCCGCTGCACCCGGTCATCCTCGAGCGTATGGAATTCCCCGATCCGGTCATCCAGATCGCCATCGAGCCGAAAACCAAGAACGACCAGGAAAAGATGGGCCTCGCCCTGCATCGCCTGGCGGCTGAGGATCCGTCCTTCCGCGTCAAGACCGACGAGGAATCGGGCCAGACCATCATCGCAGGCATGGGCGAGCTGCATCTCGACATCATCGTCGACCGCATGCGCCGTGAGTTCAAGGTGGAAGCCAATGTCGGCGCGCCGCAGGTGGCTTATCGCGAAACGATCACCCGCACGCACGAACAGGATTACACGCACAAGAAGCAGACCGGCGGTACCGGCCAGTTCGCTCGCGTCAAGATCATCTTCGAGCCGAACACCGAGAGCGAAGAGTTCGTGTTCGAGTCCAAGATCGTCGGCGGTGCGGTTCCGAAGGAATACATCCCGGGCGTCGAGAAGGGCATCAACAGCGTCATGGGTTCCGGCCCGTTCGCTGGCTTCCCGATGATCGGCGTCAAGGCCACGCTGGTCGACGGCGCCTTCCACGACGTCGACTCCTCGGTGCTGGCCTTCGAAATCGCTTCCCGCGCCTGCTTCAAGGAAGCGGCTCCGCGCCTCGGCGTGCAGCTGCTGGAGCCGATCATGAAAGTCGAGGTCGTGACGCCGGAAGATTATGTTGGCGGCGTCATCGGCGACCTCAATGGCCGTCGTGGCCAGATACAGGGTCAGGAAGCGCGCGGCGTTGCCGTCGTCATCAACGCGATGGTGCCGCTGGCGAACATGTTCAAGTACGTCGACAATCTGCGTTCGATGTCGCAGGGCCGCGCCCAGTACACGATGCAGTTCGACCACTACGAGCCGGTTCCGACCGCGGTCGCCCAGGAAGTTCAGAAGAAATACGCGTAACTCGAGCGGGTTGCACGAGACCTTAATTCAAGGCCCGCACGGGCAGGCAGGAATGGAGAGATCACATGGCAAAAGGTAAATTCGAGCGCACCAAGCCGCATGTGAACATTGGCACGATCG
>SAPZ01000046.1 GCA_004020875.1 Mesorhizobium sp. | reverse complement strand
GCCGGACCGAAAGGCCGAGCGTCCGATCGCTCATCTCGCAGGCTTCACCGGAATCCTTCAGGTCGACGGCTATGGGGGCTATCGCGTGCTGGCCGAGAAAAGCGGCGTGACGCTCGCCTTCTGCTGGGCACACGTCCGCAGGCGCTTCTATGAACTGGCAGCCGCCGGTCCCGCACCGATCGCCAGCGAGGCGCTCCGGCGCATCGCCGAGCTCTACAGGATCGAGGATGACATCCGTGGCCGGTCGGCCGACGAGCGCCGCGCAATGCGTCAGGAAAATAGCCGCGCTACCGTCGCCGATCTCGAACCCTGGCTGCGCGAGAAGCTCGGTCTGATCAGCCAGAAGACCAAGCTCGCCGAGGCGATCCGCTACACCCTCTCGCGCTGGGAAGGCCTGACCCGCTTCCTCGACGACGGCCGCATCGAGATCGACTCCAATACAGTCGAGCGCTCCATCCGTCCGATCGCGCTCAACCGAAAGAACGCCCTCTTTGCAGGCTCCGATGGCGGTGCCGAACACTGGGCAGCCGTTGCGTCGCTGATCGAAACCTGCAAACTCAATGGTGTCGAGCCGCTAGGCTATCTCGGCGATGTCCTCACCAGGATTGTCAACGGCCATCCCAATAGCCAGATCGACGAACTGCTGCCCTGGGCCTACATCCAACCTTCCGAGCTTAAGGCCGTGGCCTGAGAACAGCGCTTACGGACCTGAAGCGAGAGCGAAGGTTGCGGGAGGCCGCGGCGGGCCTAAAAGGGGATGCCGACCAACCCCCACGCCCCAGGAAAGGCTGACAAAAACCGCAACGGCCGACTGTCCAATAGGGTGCGCCCGTGCCAGGCGAGCCAAATGGCAGGGGCTGCCGGGGGGCCCTAAGAAAAGCGGATGGGGTTCACGAGCACCCGGCGCGCGCCGTCAGGCCGCCAGGTACTTGGAGGGCAGGTGCATCAGGCCTGTTTGTCGGGCCGAACCAGATCCATGTGGCTGACGCCGAGGGCCAATGCCAGTTCATAGATCGTGATAATTGTCGGATTTCTTCGGCCTTTCTCCAAGCCGCTGATGTACTGCTGACTGAACCCGGAAATCTCCGCAAGCTGCTCCTGCGTCAGACGCTTCCTTTGCCTGATCCTCTGCACATTCCGTCCGACCAACTTGCGCATATCCATGCACGCAAGCCAGCGGATCAGGCGGCTTGAGTTTATCAACTATAATATGTAATCCACATTTAGCAGGCAGAGGGCTTCGCGGGTCCATTGGCCGGAGATAGAATTAGCGATGTTACAGCCCAAATCGAACACGCCGTTTGCCGACGAGGTCCCCTGGTCGGACCGCATTACAGCCTACGACAAGGACCACTTTACAACCTATATGAGGCTCCTGGACGCCTCAGCCGACAACGCCACTGAAGAGGAAATGGCCCGTGTGATCCTCGGCATTGATCCGGCACGCGAACCGGAGCGCGCACGGAACGTTCTTCGCAGTCATCTCGACCGTGCAAACTGGGTGGTGACGAGCGGCTACAAGGATTTGTTCGCCAGTTGACGAAATGGGCGGTGCGGTCGCTTCGCTTCAAGCAACGAAGTCGCGTAACCACCATGCATCGACGCATCACCACAGCGCGAATGCGCTCGAAGATGATCGCGAGGACTTCCAGTCGGCGCGGATGGCCCAGCGCTTCGCTGTCTCATCGTTTTGTCCTCCGCTCGCCAATGGCTGCTTCCCAGGAAGCGGTGCGGCGGCGAGTCATGACAGGAACGGGCCCGCCGTCTGAGCCTCACCGCATCCGAAGGACCGGATGGACAACCTACTGAAAGCTCACACCTAGCTAAGGGTTGCGGGACGCCGCGGCGGGCCTAGAAGGATGGGGCGCCACCTGCTGGGAAGGGCACAACAGAGAGAATTGCGAGAGTCTAACGACGCGCTAGGAGGAGGCGCAGCGGAATGGTCGAGACGCCCTGAGCCAAGAAAAGCAGGGATCGACCCACCGGCACCCGGCACGCGCGGTGATGGGCGCGGGCGCCCACTACGTCCGCAGGCTCAACAGAATCTCACACGGATCAGCGTCGAGGGCCGCAGTTACGTCGAGAAACTCAATGATATCGAGACGCCGCTCTCCACCCTCATATTTCGCCACGAAAGATTGCGGACGGCCAAGCATCTCAGCCACCTGCGCCTGCGTCAGCCCTTTGACCTTGCGCAGTGAGATCAACTGGGCCAGAAACCGCTGGTGGCGGGGAGATCGAAGAGATTTTGGCATTTAGGTGAACCGGTCAGGTAGAGACCGGCTCAGCGACTAATCCCCGTTTCGGATTATCCCATTTTGGGATATTCTGCCTTGAATCCAGCGATCAACATGCGAGGTTCGCGGCAGACATGAATCGATCAACGGGAACAGATAGGATTCAAAGCCCAACACTGCTCGACGAAGTCCCTTGGTCTGACCGCCTTACCGCCTACGACAGGGCGCACTTTACCACCTATATGAGGCTCCTGGACGCCTCAGCCGATGAGGCGCCCCAAGAGGAAATGGCCCATCTGATCCTCGGCATTGATCCGGCACTTGAACCGGAGCGTGCCAGGAAGGCGCTTCGTAGTCATCTCGACCGTGCGAACTGGATGGTGACGAGCGGCTACAAGGAATTGTTCGCCAGCTGACAAATGCGCAGTGCTCGGTCATACAAGTAGGCAGTTCCGGTGGCAGCCAGTGGTCAGGCTGATCGGGACCTGCACCACAGACTCGCCGGCAAAATGGACCCGGTGGCGAGCACAATTCAGTTCCCAGGAAATCGGGTTTTGGCAATTCGTCCGAGCGTCTGACGTGATAGAAGGTTGCGCTCTGTCTGGGTGGGTAATAGCCCGGAGCAGCACTCCATATCGTGCCGGCGCTCGACCCAGAAGGGTCCACCTCTTCGCTTTAAGCCGGATAACCGATAGCCATCGCCCTAAGTCAACGGTTAGAGATTACCGGCAGGCAGGTATGCAAGCGGGCCATCCTCGGAAACTATATAACGGCACGACTAGCTCGTAAGCGACGAAACACCCGCTCGAGCACCGATAGACTAAGATCACCGGCGCGGGCTGGAAGAATACGGCTGCATCGCCCTGACCGAGCCGGCGGAACAGAAGATCTCGGCATCCAGTCAACGCTCGATACAAAGCGCGCGATCGAATGGACCGAGCACAACCGGATCAAAAAGCTTCTCAGAGAATTGAGGACCCTTCGGACCCCAAAAGGGCTATAGCCTGATTTTGGGTTCGCACGCCTAGCTTCTTCTTGGCATTGTCCAAATGAAAAGCGATCGTGCGTGGCTTGATGCCCAAGATGCGGCCCGTCACCCAGGCTGAATTACCCCGCGCTGCCCACCGCAGGCACTCATATTCGCGGGATGTCAGCGAAATCCCATCCACTGTTCGATCGCTCGGCAGTTTGCGGCGAACGCAACGATGAAAGCAGGCCGCCATCAGCTGAAGAGCTTGTTCGTACCGCTCAGCGACCCGAAGGAATACTGGACGGGGCTCATAGGCGGCAAAAGTAACCGCAGCGATGCGGCCGCGGAGATCGACAATTGGGATCGTCAAACCGCAGCAGATGCTGAATTGAGCCGCCTCATCGAATAGCTGCTGTTGAGCCGGCGAGATTTTATCGCCTCCCAAATTCGATCCCCAGTGAAACGGGCAGCCGCCATTTCGAGCACGCAAGACCACAGGATCGAGTTTCTCATACTGATTTTCCAGATACTGTCTGGTCCAGCGGGGTGGATAGTTCGAAATTAGCCTCGGTTTGCCGGAAGGCCGTGCTGGCAAGGAGAGGTAGGCAAAGGAGATTAGGTCAAGCCGTCCGGCCGCCTCAGCCATGGCATCCCGGAAATCTGCCTCATCGATACTCTGTGACAGTCTTTCAAGGAATGTCTCGAAAACAAGTGGCAGGTCCCTCGTCATCGTCGCGCTCGATTCTTCCTCTTTCTGCACGCCTTCCGGCTGCGTCGTGTATGTCCCGACAAACGCGATTGACTTCGCGGGCGTCGCTGGGCTGACCAGGCTCCAGAATGCTGCCACACTTTCGATCTTCGCCGGTCATCCCAATCATGCTGGGCTCGCCCGATGGGCGTCTGGCAGACGCCTCATGATCTTCCAACAGCTCAATCAGAGAATCTCCATGCATTAAATCATGACCGCCCCTGCACCGTCCAAATCAGGAGAAATCATCCTGCGCTGACCAAAAGCCATCATTGACCCAGCTTTTGCAGGAATTTGGGTCGGCACGAGCATAACAATTCGAATAGCCGCTCATCCCCCACCCGGGGCGCCGTGATCCGGAACGAAGTGTTGCGATGCTTTCTTTTCTTTGATAGGCAAATCGTCTCAACAATATTAAAATGCCTTTTCCTTGTGAACGGGATGGGCGTGTGAGTATCGTCCTTTTATATACCTGCCGTGATAAAATTCACCGCAATGATTATTCTGCTCTTTGTGATGTGAAGGAAGATATCTTCGGCGTTGCCGCACTTTGGAACCGGCGACCGTGGCCCGCTGCAATGATGTAAAGGGCGCGTCTAAGCTCAATCTGCATCGGAACGTGCAGATGACCTTTACCAGACCCTCGATTCCGGACGGGCCATAATGATTCTGATTACGTGGGTCAAAAAGGGCGCCCTGCCGGCGGGGAGGTACACCCGCAGGGCGCGCCGCACAGAGGTCCTGGTCGTTGGGCAACAGGACAGCGGCGGCAGAACTGATTCGGTTCGTGACTGAAATAGTCCGGAGCATGCTCAAGATCAGATATCTGGAATTCAACAGTTTTGGGTCTGCTCGGCGCAGTAGCGCGCAGGGACATGCCTGCCTCCGGACTCACTCCTTCGCGATCGCAAAATCATACGGCACCCTCGGCCTTCAGCGCGCGATAGGTGGTATCGACCGACTTTACCGTCGCGTCGACAATGATATCGATCTCTTTTCGGGTAATGATCAGGGGGGGTGCATAACCGAGGATGTCGCCATGCGGCATGGCCCGTCCGATGACACCATTCTCAAACAGAGCAGCTGCAGTGCGCCCCCCGACCTGAAGGTCGGGTTCGAATGGTATCCTTTGTTTTGGGTCCCGCATCATCTCTACGGCCGACAGGATACCCACTCCGCGAACTTCACCAACGATGGGATGTCCCGCCAGCTCGGCCTTCATCCGGTCTTGCCAATACGGTCCAACATCGCGGACATGCTCCAAAATATTTTTTTCTTTAAGCAGTCGAATATTGGCGAGCGCGGCTGCGGCACAAAGCGTGTGCCCCGAATATGTCCAGCCGTGGCCGAGTGCGCCGTGTTTCTCAGTTCCTTGTTCCAAAACCGACCAGACGCGGTCGCCAATGATTGACCCGGAGATGGGGAGGTAGGCGGAACTCAAACCCTTTGCGATGGTCACGAAATCCGGACGCATGTTATACAGGTGGGAACCGAACTTCTCGCCGGTTCGCGCGAAGCCGCAGACCACTTCATCGGCGATTAGAAGGATATCGTATTTGTCGAGCACCGCTTGAATGGACGTCCAGTACCCTGTGGGGGGCGGCACAATACCTCCTGTCCCAAGTACCGGCTCTCCGATAAAAGCTGCAACCGTTTCCGGTCCTTCGGCCAGGATCAAGGCTTCAAGCTCATCGGCACAGCGCCGGGAGAACGCTTCCTCGCTCTCCTCGATACGCGCCTGGCGGTAATAGTGCGGCGTGGTTGTATGGCGCACCAAATCCAGAGGCAGGTCGAAGAAATTGTGAAAGAAGGGAAGGCCAGTTAGGCTACCCGTGACCAATCCAGACCCGTGATAGCCGCGATTTCGCGAGATGATCTTTTTCTTTTCGGGCCGGCCAAGAATGTTATTATAGTACCAGACCAGCTTGATGTTGGTTTCGTTAGCATCGGAACCGGAGAGGCCGAAATAGACCCTTCGCATGTTCTGACCGAAATACTCGACCACGGCCTCTGCCAACAGGGCGACCGGCTCCGTACCTTGGCTGGCATAGACGTGCGCGAACGGCAATTCGTGTGCTTGCCTAGCAATGGCCTCGGCGATCTCCGTGCATCCATATCCCATGTTGACGCAGTAGAGCCCTCCGAAACCGTCGAGGCTCCTTCGGCCTTCGGTGTCCCAGATATAGACGCCTTCCGCACCGGCCATAATCCTATTTGGCGTTTCGCCTCGGCTGTGCTTGGCCAGATGCGTAGAAGGATGGAAGACGAAGCTTCTATCCTTCTCCCGGAGTTGCTCGGTTCCCAGATTGCTCAAGCGCATGTCCCTCTCCTCGCGATACAATGGCAGGGGCACTAGGCCGGCCAGCTCATTAGCAAGCAGTATACCGGAAACACCTCTCAAATTTCGCGGGAAAGCACGTTTTGGCCGATGAATTCGCGGAATCGGGATCAGATGCCGTGGAAATCAGGCTTGGGAGCGTACTTTGCCCAACGAGCGGACACCAGGCCGTCCTCCTGATACAAGGTAACCACAGAACCTGCTCGAGATAGGTGAGGAATGCGTCACCGTAATCACAACGAAACTTTTGCATCTACTGCCATGCGTAAGCGGCCACTCGCCCAGAAGTCCGGGCTCAATCGACCGCTCGGTCTATGCCGCTCCAACCGTCTCGCCCAGCGTGATGTTTTATGCTGCACGCATTACCGAAGCCCGACGATGCAGCCTTAGCGCATAGAAAGTTGGGCTGACGCGGCGTCTACGCGCGGATATTCGCCCTGCGAACAACGAATGGGAAGTCTAACGTGTTGCCGTACTCACATGCGTCAGCCGGAGCCCACAAGAGCACCATCCAAGACTCGCTCTTGCCATCATCCCCTAATCAAAGTGGATTGCATCCCATCACCCGCACTGGCCCCCGTCACACGCAAACGCGTCGTCGGCTCCAGGTCCTGCTCTAGAGTTTTCTTGCATATACGTCTGGTCGGGCTCGGCAAGGCTCGACACCGGTGTCTTCACACCAGTAGACTCTTCCGTCGCTGAGCCAGAAATGGCTTAGGCATCCCTTGGTTCTCCAAACAGAGGGATGCAACGTTGGCCGGCCCTCCAGGCTCACCTCAATGCGCCACCTGGGGTCATGTGGCGCCTGCGTTGGCAACGAAACCACATCGCCACACCCACAGGGACACCTAAAGAGTGCCCAGTATGATCGGCCCTTGTGCACGACGCTGATGAACTGTCCTGGCCGAACCGTGTCATTCGAAGGGCTCTTTTCTACCACATCAGTGCGAGCGAAAAATATGTCCGCGGGTGGTGCCTTAGAAGGATTTCGGTCCGCCGGTGTTTTTGGACTGCGTCGACCGAGAATGACTTCCTCTAGCCACCGCAGGAGTCTTAGCAGCCAGAACCACATGCGAATCAACACAGCTTGCCTAGTGACGGCATGCTGAGCCGATAGCCATTCTCTGGCGCGAGCAATAAACCATGTGGACCGCAGCAAAAACAATCAGCGTTGTCCTTTGGCATATTGCTGTAAATCACCATGTGCACGAAGTCGTACCATATATTGTCGCGGCGAATGTCGCTCGGAAGCCGCCGAAAGGGGCGCACCAGATCAAATAATGTCGCTACTGCCACGTCGGCAGTCGCACTGGTGAAGGGACCTACTCCGGGCGCCCGCTCCCCGCCCCCGACCAGATAATACTCTTCCCGGAGCGTCTCTGGATCCAACTCCGCCAGCTTCGGGCGCGCCTTCAGTGCACTCTCGTAGCTGAGCTTTTCCTCAGTGACGACGGCTTGGCATCTTAGGCACCCACCAGATTCGGGAAGAACTGTGCTAACCCGGCCTCTATGATCACGTAGGTACGGCTGACGGTCCTGGTCGAGACCAATCTTGCCGGTGAGCCCGCAGTCGATAAGCCCTTGGCAGTAATAGTACACTGCTTGATTGAGAACTTCCCTTCCAGCGACATCGTCAGTACAGCCGAACACCAGGTCGGCGCTGGAAATCGCATCGACCGCTTCTGGAGACTCGTTCACATACGCCTCAATGGCAACGACAGTCACCATCAGGCCCAGATCTCGGATGTATCGGGCTAATGTGGCAGCTTTGCTCTCGCCTACATCGCAACGGCGATATCCGCGGACGCGGTTGAGATTGCTATCTTCGAGCAAATCGCCATCGACAATGACGAGTTCGCCTACACCCGCGCGAGCGATGAGTGTGGCGACTGAAGACCCTGTTCCGCCTCCTCCGACGATTGCTACGCGCAACGATCTGAGCTTCTCGTTGAATGGTTCGCCAAAGGCAGCTTCTTGGCGCCTTAGCACTTCCGATGGTGCAGCATCGACCGTGTTGCTGATGTGAACTGCCAGCTCAGTCCCGAGCACACAGACATGCCGGACGTCAGTCGCGCGGTTAGGGGCCGCACCCGGCCGAACTCTCGCACGCCAATGTCCATCGGCCAAAATCATAGCAACAAGTGATACCTCAGGGCCATTGCAGCCAGCGTATCCCCTCAGAATGCTTTGTTCGTTCTGATCATCCTTCGTCGAGAAATCCAGAACGCCCCTTGGGTGACTATGGGCAAACCCCAACTCGAGCCGCTCCTGCTCGCAACGAAAGTAGATATCCTGGAACTTGCGGAGATTAATGCGCAAGTGCACCGGGGAGCTGTCCAGCACCCAGTCGCCATCCATCTCAATCACGTCAACAGCCACAAAACGCGCTGACGGCGGCAGACCCAGTACAGCTCTCTCAATTTTGCGGAAGAGGACGAGCGCGCCGCGCTCGTCGCCGTCAGGGTGCCCGGTCAACCAGCTCTTGAGCCTATCATCGAGAGAACCGACAATCGAAATGCGATGTCCGTTCATGAGCGCCTCGCGTCAGGGTACTTAAACGCCCACGAGATCCGGTCCATGATAGTCTGGACGTCGTCGACCTTTGGCTTCCAGGGATTTTTATACCAGTGTCTGGACCACCGGCAAAACACTGTCCCCTTGTGCATACGCGAATCCTCATTGGGACCAGGCCCGCCAGTATTTGGTATGGGCTTGCCGTCAGCCCGATGGAGGCGTGGGTGAACCCAGAACATGTCGCCACCCGAGCTATTGTAATTCTCCGGAATAACATACAAGACATCGACCACGTCTGCTGGTTTACCACCTCCCTGATAAATTCCTTCCGGCAGCGGAAAGCTTTTGAATATAAGAAAACGGGTGCTCTCTTCTTCTTCAAAATTGACGCCGGCTTTGTGGAGTGTCTCGTAATCGGAATCGAACAACAGAGGCATTATTCATTTCCGGCTTCGGAACTTGCATCTTGGGCGTAGAACTTTTCGATCCCCGGTGGCAACAAATCGATTGGGTCATCGCGCCCAACCAACTGGCCGGGCTGGCCCGGCCGTTTCACATAAAGGTCCATGCTATCTGGTATGCCAGGGCCTACGCCTCGCACCTCGAGGCCGGTTATGAACCGGTTGTCCCATTCATAGTTTTCGTTTTCGATTTTGAACTTGAACTTCTCTTTCGCAGCCATCAACTTCGATCCTTCTCTCGCAGTTGCGTGGTTTCAAGATAGCTCTGGCAATCCCCCTTCTCCCGTTGATTGAGAGGACGCTCGACCGGCCGCCTCTTATAGGGGAAGCGTTCCTTTGGGTTTCACGGGAATGCGCGTGTTTCGCCGCGGAATTCGCGGAATGGAGAGTCAATCCCGTGGAAATCAAGGCTTGGGAGTTTACCGTTGCCTTAATGCAGATAGGGGGATCGGCGCGTTGGCTTTCACAGGTTTGGTCACCACAAGACTGTAGTATTGATCGATCCCCAAGCCTGCCCGCAGCAACCCCTCCATGAAGTCCTGATAAGCAGCCATGGAAAGTGATGCGACGCGCATCAGATAATCGATCCTTCCCCCGATTGCCCAGCAATCCAAGATTTCCGGAAATTCTTGGATCGCAACTTCGAAGTGTCTTTGGTCCTCGAGGCGATGACGGTCCAGCACGACCTCCACCATTACAAAGATCATGCCACCAATGAGGGCTGGACTCAGCCGAGCGTAGAATCCCTCAATAATCCCTGCAGCTTCGAGTGCACGGAGCCGATCCGAGCAGGCCGAGGCCGATAGATGAACGCGCTTCGCAAGCTCGGTTTTTGAAATCCTACCGTCCGACTGAATTGCTGAAAGAATCCGGATATCCCAGGCGTCCAGGCGCACAGGATTGGGTTTTGGCTTCATGACCTTCTGCTCTCAAGCCGTTTTCGAAATGGAATCGATCCTGCCAACCGAGCTGGCCGGGAAGGCTCAAATGCCGATGTTGCGTGCGATGCTGTCTGCCGCCATACGCTTACGCCATTCAAGAGGCCCGGAATTGTGAATGGAGTTTCCCTCAACATCGACGGCCATGATAACGGGCATGTCCTGCACATCGAATTCATAGATGGCTTCCATGCCCAGGTCTTCAAAGGCAACGATCCGCGCCGCCTTAATCGATTTTGAAATCAGGTACGCAGCGCCACCCACTGCAGCAAGGTATGGCGTTTTGTGTCTTACAATCGACGCGATGGCCGCCGGTCCCCTCTCCGCTTTGCCCACCATCGCGAAAAGGCCGGTTTCGGCGAGCACCTTGTCCGTAAAATCGTCCAAGCGGCTGGAGGTTGTTGGACCGGCGGGTCCAACGACCTCATTCCTCACTGCCCGGACGGGACCGACGTAGTAGATCACGCGTCCCCGCAGATCGACTGGGAGCGGCTTGCCGGCATCGATCAGTTCGGCCATTCGTTTGTGGGCAGCGTCACGGCCCGTCAGCATCTTTCCAGACAGCAGGAGCGTTTCACCGCAGCGCCACGATGCCGTCTCTTCCTTCGTCAGCGTATCTAAATTGACCCGACAGACGCCGGCTGGGTTCAATTCGTTGGCTCCGATGTCGGGCCATTCGCGCAAATCGGGCGGCTGGAGGCTGATGGGTCCAGAGCCGTCCAAAGTAAACTTCAGGTGCCGGTTGGCGGCGCATTGCGGGATGAGCGCCACGGGCTTGGAAGCCGCATGAGTAGGATAGGTCGCAACCTTGACGTCAACGACTGTCGTCAGACCACCAAGCCCTTGGGCGCCGATGCCAAGCGCGTTGATTCGCTCATAAAGCTCAATCCGCAGTTCCTCTTCTGGGCTTGACGCCGCCCTTGCGATCAGTTCCGCCATATCGATGGGCTCATTCATGGCTTCCTTGGCCAGCAGCATCGCCTTTTCAGCGCTACCACCGATGCCGACAGAGATCAGTCCAGGTGGACACCACCCGCTGCCAAGGGTCGAAACGGTATTGACCACCCAGTCGGAAACGGAGGCGCTGGGATTGAGGGTGGTAAAACGTGCCTTGTTCTCCGACCCGCCGCCTTTCGCGGCGATGGTGATCTCAACCTGGTTACCTTGCACCAGGTCGACATGGACAACTGCCGGCGTATTGTCGCGGGTGTTGACCCGTCTAGCGAGGGGATCCGCAACGATCGATGCCCGAAGGGGATTGTCCGGATCGAGATAGGCTTGACGTACGCCCTCATTCACAAGATCAGCGAAACTGGCCGTTGACTTAATGCGGGCATCCATGCCGACCTTTGCGAAGACAACCACAAGTCCGGTGTCCTGACAGATCGGGCGCCGACCAAAGGCCGCCATGCGGGAGTTCAGCAGAATCTGACCTATGGCATTCTTCGCCGACGGGCTCTGTTCTCGCGTGTATGCGTGAGAAAGAGACCGGATATAATCTGGAGGATGATAGTACGAGATGTACTGAAGGGCGTCGGCGACGCTCCTTGTGATGTCGCTACCGGCGATGGTCCGTGTTCTGTTTCCCACCGGATTTTATCCAAATGAACCGAGGCCATTGACCATTTTCAGAATCTGGAAGCTTCGCACCCCCTGCTCGCCGCCTTCATATCCATAGCCACTTTGCTTGACGCCTCCATAAGGGGCATCCGCGGAAACCCCTTTCAGGTAATTCACACTAACAGCGCCCGCAGAAAGACCGCTGACAAGCTTCTGTTGCGTATCGGCCGCGCCAGTAAACAAGTAGGCTGCCAGACCGTACTCCGTGGCGTTGGCTTCATCGATCGCCTCTTCGATCGTATCGAAAGGCGCCACAGTGAGGATCGGTCCGAACGGCTCTTCATGAAGCACTCTCGCTTCCTTCGGTACGCCCGTCAGGATGGTTGGCGGCCAATAAAACCCCGGTCGGTCGAGGGGGATGCCACCGATCTCGATGCGGGCGCCGCCTTCTACCGCATCCTTGGTCAGGCGCTGCATGGCCTCTATTCGCCGCGCGTTTGCCATAGGCCCCATTTGCGTTGCAGGGTCATCCGGTGGTCCGATCCTGATTTTTCGGACCGCCTCCGTCATCCGGAACAGGAATTCCTCATAGCGGGATCGGGCGACAAAAATCCTGCTGGGCGCATTACAACTCTGGCCCGCGCACTCGAATTTGTATTCCGAAATAGCGGGTATCGCCTTTGCCAGATCCGCATCTTCGCACACAATGACCGGGGAATGTCCCCCGAGTTCAAAAATGCAGCGCTGCAAATTCTTCGCAGCGAGCGTGGCCAACTGTTTTCCAACAGCGGTCGACCCCGTGAACGTCAAGACTTTCACAATTGGCGAACTGAGCAGATGCCGCGATATATGCACAGGAACACCGAAGACCAGGTTGACCACGCCTTCCGGTATCCCTGCTTGACGAAAAGATTCCACGATATGGACAGCCACGCTTGGCGTCTCCTCGGCCCCTTTGAGGATCACCGGGCAGCCTGCCGCCAGCGCGGGGGCGAGCTTGCGGGCAATAAGAACGGCCGGATAGTTCCATGGCGTAAATGCAGCGACGACACCGAGCGGCTCGGGGGCTATCATCCTGTTCGAGCCCAACGGAATCGGGGCCGACAACTCATCGGCATGCCGGCCATTCCATTCCAGCGTTTCGACTGCGCGCGCGTATTCTCCTGTCGCTTCGGCAATCGTCTTTCCCTGTTCGGACGACAGGTCCCTGGCTGCGGCGCCAGCTTTCTCTGCCAGAATGCTGGCGGCAGAGACGAGGATCTCGCCACGCTCTTTGGCGGGTCGTGAGGACCACGCCTTGCGGCTGCGTTCAGCCGAAGCAAGAGCTTCATCCAAGTCTGAAACCGTAGCCGAGGCCACTGAGGCAAATACCTTCTCCGTCGCCGGGTTGATCACCGGCAAAGTGGCTCGGCTACCACCGGCTCGCCATTTGCCATTAATGAAGAGCTCGTAGCTCTTGGCGTCGGACATCGCGGGCTCCACTTGACTGAATTCTTGCCATACGAGCGCAGTTTCGATGTCGAAACTGCTGAACTCGCTTGACCCAGTTTCATCGCGATGGTCGTGGCGGGTCAAATATCGAATATTGCCGAAATCCATCTGGAATCCAGATCGGGCTGATCCTGATGGCCGCAAAAGATTATGCCCAGCTTTACAGGTTAGGTTGTCAGGTCGCCTCAGGCGCCACCGCTGCCCAGTCCCGGATTTCAATCAATTCTCGGGCGACCTTCGGAATGAGCTTGCGGACTGCAGAAACGGCCGCAGAACGCTCATCCTTGGGATTTACAGCAAGCACCACGGAGCGGGTAATCACCGGATCGACGATCTTGACAGTCCGGACCAGTCCTTGGGAGGCTTCTTTCTGAACCGCAGACGGGGCGAGAATAGAATGCGCTTTTCCCTCTACGACCATGTTGATGATCGTTGAGAGGGAGTCCACTTCAAACTTGACGTCCAGCGCGCAACCGTGTTGTGCGACGACATCAGCCACCGAACGCCTGACATTGTTGTTGCGCATGGGAACCGCCAGGGGGAATGCATGCAGGTCGGCCAGAGATATCGCATCTTCAAACGGTGGCTCGCCGGACGGAACCACCAGACAAAGGTCTTCGCGCGCTAGCACCGTCATTCGCCCCACACTGTCTGCGGTGCGGTACAGAACCGCCAGATTGAAGCGTCCAGCGGCCATCCACTCCTCCAACGGTCCCGTCATGCCCTCGACCATCTTGAGGGAAACCTTGGGCAGTTCGTTTCTCACCGCCTCAAGCAGCGGACCGCTCAGGACGCGAGCAGCTCCAGACGGAATGCCAATAGTCACCTCCCCGGCAGGGGAAGCGGCTGTGTTGGTCAATTCCACCTCGGTAAGTCGAATTTCTTTGAGAATTGCCCGCGCCCGCTCAAGCAGTTTGGCTCCTGACGCCGTCACGCTCACGCCGGTCCTGTCGCGTATCAGCAGCTGAGTGCCGAAGCCTTCCTCCAATTGGCGCACATGCAGACTCAGCGCACTCTGGGCGACATTCAGAAAGCCAGCGGCCTTCGTGAAACTGCCTGCTTCGACCACGCCAACGAAGTATCTTAACTGCCTGATTTCCACGGGGTACTCTTCCGAGGGCGGACTGCAATTGATGTAATCTATCTCGAAATGTGATGGCGCGACAGCAATAATTGTGCCGACTGACGCCTTGCTGTTGTGTCGTCCAGTTGGTTTAATCAATCCGCTGAGGACTCAAACGGCCAACTCGGCGCCCGGATCCGTGGCGATGATTTCTCGAGCCCTTCGAATAACCGGTGAATCGACCATCTTTCCGTCCAAGGCGAACGCGCCTCTGCCCTGCGCCGTCGCATCTTTTTCTGCCGCGAGGATACGACGAGCCCATTCGAGTTCCTGTGGGCTTGGCGAAAAAGCCTCATTGAATATAGCAACCTGCTTTGGATGGATCGCCAAAGCTCCGACAAAGACAAGCCGCCGCGCATGCGCCGCGGCTTCACGAATTACACCAGTGTCTGAGAATTCCCCGATACTTCCTATGAAGCCAAGCGGTAGCAAGCCTGCGGCGCGAGCGGCAAACAGAACGGGAAGGTTCGGGGTCAAAAGAAAATCGAGTTCGGGGACACCGCCTACAGAGGCACTGAAGTCTTCAGGACCAAGCGCCATTGCAACCATCCTGGGATGGGCCGACGCAATCGCTGAGAGACTTTGCAATGCTGCCGGGGTCTCGATCTGGGCAAGGAACCGGATTCGACCCAGCGGAAGATCTCTTTCTCGTTCAAGCTCCGATACCGTAGGCGCCATACGGCGCCAGTGAGGGGTGTTTGACGCCCGCGCGTACCGTATGGTAGCTGCTATAGTCGTGCTGAAGAACCGGCACATTCATCCAGTCTGCGACGGCATCGAACAGAGACACCTGAATGCTGGCGCCCTTGCAAGTGACCTCGCGATGATACAGCGCCTGGAGTATGGCGCTATGTGCTGTCATCCCTGCGGAGATATCGCAAACCGACACCCCTACCTTGGCGGGGCCCTGTTGGGTACCGGTGATCGAACACAGACCAGTTTCGGCTTGGACGATGAGATCATAGGCCTTGAGATGGGAAAATGCCCCCTCCCCAAACCCCGAAATGTCGCAGTGATTAGCCGCGGAAAACGTCGTGGGAGATCCGCAGATCCAAAGCCCAGTTTTTCGATGCTGCCTGGCTTCAGGTTCTGGATAAAGACGTCGGCAGCAGCAACGAGCGTGTCCAGGACGGCGCGGTCCGCCTCCGACGTAAGGTCCAAACAAACCGATTCTTTGCCTCGGTGTAAGCGCTCTGTCCTCGCACCAACTTATCGTAGTTTCGAGCAAAATCCCGTTCGGGCCTTTCGACCTTGATGACCTAGGCGCCCGCGTCGGCAAGACGAGACGAGGACATAAGGCGCGGCCACAGCCTGCTCCACAGCAACGACGGTGATCCACTCAAGAGAGTTCTGCATGCGACACCGTGCTTTTTCATCCAACGCTTTCGGCCTGAGCCCGACGATTCAACGTTGCCAGGCGCGAGAAGTACGTCTTTGATCTGCACTTTCTTTTCGCTCGATTTTTCGGACGGGTTTGACTGGCCTTGGAGTTCGCTTCTGTCTCGCGACTATGCGCGACTTGTTATCGAACTCACCAATATAATGTTCTGGATGGTGCCATCGCGTTTTTAGATGGCCACCGTCGGCTGCAATTAAACCGCCTCGTAGTGATCAGTTAAGCCTATGTCAAATCGATCCTGGCAGTGGCTCCGCAGTTTGGATGGCAACGACGCCCGAGCTCTTCACCGAAGTGAGCATCTTGGCAAGCGCAGGTACAACTTTTTAGCCGAAAATGACTGGAAGTAGAACCCAACTCCGCCTCACACTCATCACAGCATCGCGGCTTGCGCGCGACTGAAAACCTGCTAGGCGGCCACCGAATACATAGCAGTCAATTCCACAAGTTCGATTAGTTCGCGGTCAGCCCAACTAGTCCATGACGCGTTCGCTTATTTTGCGCGGCGATGAAACTGTGGTCATCAAGTCAACGCGATGAAGGAGTTGGTCGACACGAAGGGTGCCGGCGATCTCCCTGCCGCCCGTTTTCTGCATGGCTACACGCAGGCCGTAACCTGCAGCCCTGCGGCGAATTTGTTCCCTGGTGGCCGGATTGGTGATTCACCAGATCGGCCCCCAGGCCGCGGTAGCATTTCTCCACGAGGCTGAGCAGTCTGACCTGCGCTAGGCGGAAATTTGAAGGACTAGCTGCCCCACCTCCCCCATGTTCAAACTATCCAAGGAGCGCGGGCAATCGAACATGTCGCATGCGCGTCCCGGTGAGACGACAACCACTATCAGCGCACGCAAGAGCAGGATCATAGATCGGGTCAAACTGAGGTCCCTTGAACGTCGCACTGCTCCGAGATTGCTTGAGAAACCCACATACGACCGGCGATCGAGACGCAACAGATCCTACAATTAATTTCACAGTATTTTTGCACCCTTCGATCGCCGACAATGCTACGTATCCTTTATCCTGACCATAGAGGAAGATTTTTCTTGAAAACTCCTTATTCTTACCCCGATAACGACTGGGTTTAAAATACGCGCGAGCCGTTTCCAAACCACTGTTTTTGAATTGCGAAGAGGTAATAGAGCGTGTCTTCACTTCAAGTGCAGAAAAACTCAGTTCCAACAACAACGAGCGCGATCCATTTGGTTTCGGCTCGTCGGCTGATCGTTAAAATTGGATCCACGCTAATTGCCGATGCGCAGATCGGAGAGATACGCGGTCTTTGGCTTCAATCGTTGATAGAAGATGTCGTCCGATTCTACAAACGAGGGCAACAGGTGATCATCGTCACCTCCGGTGCTGTCGCGGTTGGGTCGCGCCACTTCAATCACTTGGACAGGCCCCTACGAATTGAGGAGAAGCAAACGGCCGCCGCGATCGGTCAGGTTCGGCTTATGCTTGCCTACGCACAGAAGTTTAAATGCCATGGGTTTGGCCTGGGGCAAGTGTTACTGACATGCGAAGACATAGACGATCAGCATCGCCGCCTCAACGCGCAGTTGACCCTTGAACAACTTCTCAAGGTCGGCGCTGTACCCATCATCAACGAGAACGACGCGACCGCAACGGCCGAGATCTGTTTTGGGGACAATGATCGGTTAGCGGCACGAGTCGCGGAGATTGTAAACGCGGACGTTCTTATTCTGCTTTCCGATGTGGACGGCCTTTTCACGGAAGATCCACACGACAACCCGGAGGCCCGTCTGGTGAAAGAGGTGCGATGCATCACTCCCGAGATAGAGGCCATGGCCGCTCATTCCCCCGCTCGCCACAGTTCGGGTGGGATGGTGACCAAATTGATGGCTGCAAGGATAGCCATGGACGCGGGCTGCGCAATGGTCATTGCCAAAGGAAACAAACCTTACCCGCTCGCCGCGATCGAGAGCGGTGGGCCATCAACATGGTTCATCCGCTCGCCAAAGGCAGGGATGCCTGACACCTGTACCAACTTAGCGCCCTAGGTGCTCGCAGCCGACATGCTCGCGCCTCGAGAACCTGCCGGCCTGCGCACCTTCTTTCAGCCCTCCTCCAAGCTGACCGAAAAGGAACGGGACGGAGCCCGTGTGCGCAAGCGTCCTCATCCTTCGGCCACACCCTGCCAGAGACTGCTGAACCCGCGGACGCTCGATTGTCGAGCTAGAAGCGAATGGCACAGCAGCACCTCCTCGTCATGGCGGACAAAGCTTGCCTGGCTTCGCTTTTGGCTGCCAATCTGACGCTCGAGCGGTTCTGTCGGACTGCGGACAGCCTGAAGGAGACCTAAACCGCCGACCGCGAAAGCCCAGCTGAAGCAAAGACCAGGCCTGCGGCGTCGCGACCATTGCCCGCGTCACCAGCGAAGTGCAAGCGTGGTTCGACGAAGAGGCGTGGCGGACCAGCGATTGCCGGAACTTCTGCAGGCGGAGCGTCCGGGGCTGTGTCCCGATCACCTTTGCGGACGCTGCAGCGCCGCCTGAAAATTTGGCGGAAGGAAAAGGTTCACGCGACGGTTTTTACTCCGTGCAGTTTCGGGCCGTCAATCGAGGCAATGGCGGACCAGTGATGGGGAACCATCTGCTGAGGCAACGGACATGTCCGTCGGGAGCACTCCATGGCGAGGCAATATAACCTCCAATCCGGTGCTGCGCTCGTTGCTCGTCCTTTTGACACATCCGTGTTGCGGCCGACGAAAGACAACCCCGATGCACCCCATGGCTGGCCGCGCCTCTCATGCGCTGCCCGTTCAAAGTTGCGGCCTACTGGTGCGCATCAAGGGCTCTGCTCAGAGAGGGGTGGCAGGCGCCTAACCCAGGCCAGCTCAACCCAAGAACTGCCGGCGGCAACGCAGGGCAGCGGAGAGGCGCGAAGCAGAAAGTGAATACGACAATGTGCTTTGAGCACGAAGATTGATTTGCCAGTCAATCGCGGACTTCATCAAGGCCAGCGGTATATTCCGCGCTCAAGGGCAGGACATATGACCGCACCGTTCCCCAAGGGCGAAATTAACAAAAATGCCCGTTGCCAACGGAGTCGTTCAGCACATAGCAGGTTGGCGCCGGATGCGGCGGACAATAATACGCCTCCGAACTTTCCTGGCCATTCGCGACAGTCTAGCATGAGACCTCCATCCCGCGTTCGGCCATCATTTATTCCAGATCACGCCGGCTGTACCAGCGCACGCTAAGTCCACCACCGCAACCCTCCGAAATCCTGGAGACGGTCCCAGCGCCGATGACCAAAGCGATTGCAACAGAACGTAAAAGTAATTTCACAGAATCTTTGCGACCGGAGGTCACTGACACTGGTACTTTCACTGCAAGTTGGAAAATGCGGCAGGCCAAGAAGCCGTGCCGATCTACGCAGGAACTGTCGAAAGCACGCAACGTAGGAATTAGCAGCAATGGCAAGAAGAGCACTAGTCATGATTGAAGGCACAAGGAGTAGCCGGCACTACGCTCAAGAAGTCGAGCGTCTTGGTCTTCATCCAATTATCCTGTCGGCTAATCCATCCCGGTTCGACAATCTTGCAGGTGAGTCCATCCGGGTCGATACAGGTAACCTCGATGCACTGATCCACGAATGTTCCCGGCTGCTTGCCACCCAGGGCCTTGCGGGCATTACCTCCCCCAGTGAGTCGGCCAATGGGACAGTTGGCAAGCTCTGCCACCATTTCGGTCTACCGGGACCGAACCCTACATCGATTGAACGATGCTGCGACAAATTCACTCAACGTCAGCTCCTGGCTGAGGCGGGTGTCCCCATACCTGCTTACCGCATGGCAACAAATGCGAAGGAGGTAGAGAGATCTGCCGCGGAGATCGGCCTGCCGGCAATCGTTAAGCCTGCCGCCGACACGGGCGGCAGCAGCGGGGTTCGTTTATGCCGCAGACTCGATGAATTGGCCGAACATACGACCTATCTGTTTGGCGAAAAGCACGTGTGGCAGTCTTCACCGAGGATACTAATCGAAGAATTCGTAGATGGTCCCCAGTACATGGCTGAGACAATGGGAAATGAGCTCATTACGATTGGCACCATGGACTTCGGCCCTCCTCCTCATTTCGTCTATCGTGAGTGGACTATTCCGGCCCCGCTGACCGTTGACGAGTACGAGCGTATCGCCGAGGTTTCGCTGAGCTGCTTGCGAGCTCTTGGCCTTGGCTGGGGACCAACGGACATTGAACTCCGGTGGACCGAGCGTGGTCCAGTCGTCATTGAAGTCAATCCGCGACTTGGGGGTTGGGCCGTTCCTCAACTAGTTCGCCTGGCTCACGGGATCGATCTCGTTACCGAGCACATCAAGCTCGTGATCGCGGAGGAATTGGATTTGCGCAGCCGGCAGTCGCAGACTGCAGCCGTGCGGTTTCTGGTTGCTGAACGCGATGGCACCCTGGATTGGATCACTGGCGGCAGTCAAGCCGCTGCTGTTTCAGGCGTCGCCGACGTCAAATTCTATGTTGAGCCCAAGACGCCGATCGACTTGAAAGGCGACTATCGAGACTGCATCGGACATGTTGTCGCCACTTCACCAACCCCGGCTCAGGCCGCCGCGACACTTCAGCATGCCGTCGACTTAATTGATTGGTCGATCACACCGTTTCCGACTCTTGGCGAATGATAACAATATGCCCCCTCTCCTCGCATTAAGCGTAGGCGGCGCCTGCTTTCATTAGGTTTGGCGGATGTGATGCAAACCGTGAAATTGCTTAGGATTAGTTGTCGATTCGCCTCTTTCCCGGAGACCACATCCGCGATGCTCCTATGCTGCCTCTGAGCCATTGCCATCTGTCGACGACAAGTCGTCGGAGCGCCTTTTGCAGGCGGCATGCCTTGCCCAACACCGGCGTGCTGGCGCAGGCCGCGGCGGAAAAGCGGCTGCGTATGGCGGACCGTCTTGGCAGTGCATCGACGATCCGCGCTGTCCGGACCAGACCCGCCACAGCTTGGCCGAAATGATCGGCTTCCGTATGAAGATGGATATATGGCAATGACACCAACCGGCTGCGTTCCGGCCCGGTCTTCTAGATGGCCTAGGATGCGCGGCCGTCGGTCGGGATCTGCCCTCCTAATCGACCATGTGCCGGCTGAAGAACCTGCCCGGCGTGGGGAACTGGTTCCCATGGGTCGTGCGATGGTCGACGTTATCGCGCCTCCGTCCGCCATGTGCCGAAGTGGATCGCACTGCCGTGCATGGCGGCCAGCAATTGCGCCTTGTTCAATGTCTATACGACGAATACGGCTTCCGGCCGATCATGATGTTGGATGGCGACGGCCAGTTCGGCAGCGCGATCTTACGACCGGCCAAGCATCCGGGGGGAAATCCGCTCCCCATCTTCGCCGCCTAGTGCGGGCGATCCGCGCCAGCTGGCCGAAGACCCGGATCCTGATTCGGGCTGACAGCCACTACTGCAGTCCGCAGATCATCTGCTGGCGCCACGCGAAGGATGGAAGATATAGACTTCATCCTCGGCTTGGCGCTCACAAGCGTGTCGCGAATCTGGAGACCCTCACGAGGTCGCGCTTCCAAGCGTCGGCGAAGAGGGGGATACGCAGGTTCAAGCAGTTCGTTGACGGCGCAGCCGCGTGTAGTGCAACATCGTGTGGGTCGAGGTCGGCGGCCAAAGTATGTCTACTGCCGGTGCGGCGCGGATTGCCTCGCCCAAGTCAACACGTGCCTTTGCGCCTCATCGAACTCGCTGCGCGGGTCAAATAGATTTGCGCGATCATGGCAACCTCCGGTGGGCTTTATGTAATAATTCGCCTCGATAGAGAGCTAGGGCCGATCAAGCCTGGTCCGTGCCGGTGGCATAGGGGTGCGCAACAACGCTGATCTTGGCATGGGCGATGATACGCACCTGGTTCGGGTTGGCGATCACCACCGTGTTTAACACGCGGCGCAACCACAGCTGCAGCGGGCGTCGCGTTGCCCGTGGCCTCAAAACGATGTCACTCGGCGACAGCTTTGCGGCGAACGCTGCCAGCAGATCACGCCGAATGTCGACGCCTGCTTTTCCTCCCATGCCACTGCTTCGGCGAGGACGCGGTGAACATCCAGTCCGATGATGCGCTGCCTATTCCTTCCTCCCTGGCTCGGTAGATTGGAGCTGGCGGGCAACACGCGACCTGCTGATCCGCGCTCGCCGCGCATCTGGAAAGTCGCAAGGGGCGGCCCTATAACGAGCTCGGGCTCTCGGCCCACGGGTCTAGACTAAAGACGGCCTGCCCGCACTTTCGGACTCCCTGGCGGCCACGTCCGGGATCGCCATAAGGCGGCTCTCAAATAAGAACAGCAGGACAAATAGCAAACGGATACGGGGCAGTTGGAAGCATGAACCGCACGTTCAGTAAGCGCCAAGCCGACCCCATCTGGCGCGGCTTGAGGTGATGAGCGAGAGATAG
>SAPZ01000045.1 GCA_004020875.1 Mesorhizobium sp. | reverse complement strand
CCCTACTGCCCTACTGCCCTACTGCCCTACTGCCCTACTGCCCTACTGCCCTACTCCCCTACTCCCTACTCCCCTACTCCCCTGCTGCGAGCATCATGCCCTACCAATCCCCCATCTCCCCTGGACGGTCCTGGTACGAGGATACGGTCGGACCCCGCCCTGAGTACTCGCCTCTCGATGGCGATCGGACCTGCGACGTTGTCATCGTCGGCGGCGGCTTTACTGGCCTCTCAGCAGCGGCGCATCTGGCCAAGGCCGGTGCGAATGTCGTGCTGATCGAGGCCTACCGCTTCGGCGACGGCGCGTCGGGACGCAATGGCGGCCAGCTCGGCACCGGGCAGCGCGCCTGGGCGGAGGAGTTGGAGGTCGAATATGGCTTTTCCCGCGCCAGGGCGCTGTTCGACATGGCCGAGGAAGCTAAGGCGCATCTGCTGGACTTCGCGGCCACCAACGCGATCGACATCGACTATATGCCGGGCCAGCTTTCCGTGGCGCACAAGCAGCGTTACGTCGACGACTACAAACGCCACGCCGAGATCATGGCGACCCGCTTCGGCTATCCGCATGTGAGCTTCATGGACCAGGCGGAGACAGCGGAACGATTGGGCTCCACCCGCTACTTCGGCGGCACCCGCGACATCGGCACCGGTCACATCCATCCGCTGAAGCTCGTGATCGGCACGGCAAAAGTGGCGGCAGCGGCCGGCGCACATCTCTTCGAGCACACGCCGTCCACCGGCATCATTTCCAATGGCGGCAAGGTGAAGGTCACGACGCGCAAGGGCACGATCACAGCCGACAAATGCCTGATCGGGGTCAATGCCTATGGCGGCAATCTCGAGCCGGTGAGCGCGGCGCATATCATGCCGATAGGCTCTTTCATCGGCGCGACCGTTCCGCTCGGCGCTGCCTCCAAAGTGCTACCTGGCGGCGAGTCGGTCGATGATTCCCGCTTCGTGGTGCGCTATTTCCGCAAGTCGAAAGACGGCCGGCTGTTGTTCGGCGGCCGTGAGGTCTATGCCGTCAACGATCCGAAGGACATCCATATCCACATCCGCAGGCAGATCGCCGAACTCTACCCTGACCTCAAGGATGTCGAGATCACGCATGGCTGGGGTGGTTATGTTGGCATCACCATGCCGAGAAAGCCGTTCGTGCGCGAGGTGATGCCGAATGTGATTTCGATCGGCGGCTATTCCGGCCACGGCGTCATGCTGTCGACCTTCTTCGGCAAGCTCTATGCCGAGACCATTGCCGGCAATCGCGACCGCCTGAAACCGATCGAGGACCTGAACATCCCCGCCTTCCCCGGCGGCCGCCGCCTTCGCGCGCCGCTCTTGTTTCTCGCGCTCAACTGGTTCGCGCTGCGCGACAGGATTTGAAGCTGGCGCCCGGTCGAGCTCCGATTCGACGATGGCGGCTGGCACGCAGCAGGTTGTGGAAGCCTTAACAGGCGCGCAAAATTTCGCAATTTGGCTCACTCATGCCATAATCAACAGTAAAAGATGCGATTATGGGCGAAAATCCGGGGATTTCGCGGGCCTTGTCCCGCACTGATTTCGGGACCGATGCCGATCGACGCCAACCCTCGCGGCAATGATCGAAAGAACGTCGGCCCACTTGTTGGAGGTGGTTTGAGTGAACGGGCCCTTCAGTTTCGGCACGCCGGAACGGCAGCGCTTTACAATGCAGTTCGGCTATAGCGTACGGCCATCCTTCTGGCAGAGGGTACAGTCGAACGCGCATCTGGTCATTGCAGCCGTTGGCACGGCCGCGCTGCTCGGCGTGGCCGCGGTGGCGCTCTGGTTGTGCATTCCGGGCAGCGGCCGGCAGGTTGCCGCGGCCAGCGCCGAACAAGCGGTTCCGACAATCCCGGTGAAGACCACGAAGATCGCTCCGGTGGCGGCGGCAGTGACCGTGGCCTCGGCACCACAGCCCGCGCGCAAGGCGGATGCGGTCACGCCCACGACGGCCGCTCGCGAGGCCAGCATCCCGGCCTTGGCATCGAACAGCCCCCGCTGGACGGCTTCCAATGCTCAGAGCCCGCCTGCCCCGACCGAGGATAAGCCGGCCCCATCCAAGCAGGCCTCCGACACAATCCCGGCGCAATCAACCGACACGGCCTTCGCCGAACCGGCCGCGGAGAACGACGCCTCGGACGCACTGTCGCAGGTTGCCGAACCCGCACCGGCGGGCGAGACGGCCGCGAAGACGCCGGACGACAAGATGGACGGCGCCCAGACCGCCGCCATTCCCGAGGCAAAGCCACAGGCCGATCCGGCAGCGACGGACGACGCGGCGCAGCCCAAACCGAAACCTCAGAAAGTCGGCGCGGCCGCCGGCGGACGCATCTTGAGAGCCGTCACCATGCGTTCCGGACCGAAGAAGGGCGCAGCCGCGATCGTCACCGTACCCGCCAAGGCGTCGGTGCAGGTGATGAACTGCAAGCAGTGGTGCGAGATCGTCTATAACGGCAAGCACGGCTGGGTCTACAAGAGTTACGTCAAGACGGGCGCGTGAGATTCAATCCGCCAAGCAGCCATCCAAAGCGAGGTCTTCTACGCTCAACCCTGCGACTTGCGAGGAAGGACTCGTGTTCCTCGAACGGCACCTCGTACAAGCCGCACGTGTAACACCCTTCGTTCTTACCACATGCCGGGATCCAGCATTTGACGTCGTGGGTCCATGCCAGCGCAATCCTCTCCAAATGAAGATTGGCGGAGCTCTTGAGCAGGATCAGTTCGCCGGGGACCGCCGTCTGCTTGATGTGGTCCGAGACCTCCTTCGGAGTACGAAGCTCCAGGAAACGCCCGCTGTCGCGGTCCGCCTGGCTCGCGCGTGAGCGATGGGCATTGTCGCCAGTGTAGATAACCTCGTCGGCGATACCGCGCGCGACGCCATAGGCAGTGCGATATTTCCGCGACGAGCCGGCGTAGTCGGAAATCTGGCCGAGAACGATCCGCTTACGAACAGCCCGGGCTTTGGCCACCATCTCGAACGCGATATTCAGCGAATGCCATGGCGCTTTGGCGGCATCGATGATGAATTGCGGGCCGCCATCGATCGCCTCCACCTTGCAGCGGTTGGCCAGAGGTTCGAAGGATGCCGTCCTGGCCACGACTTCCTCCGGCGGAACACCAAGTTCCAGTGCCGTAACAATGGCGGCAGCCGCCGGCAGCCAGAAGTGCTCGCCGGGAAAAGGTGTTTGCACGTCGATGGCACCACCACTCCAGCGCAGCGAAAATCCAAGCAGGTTCGGATAGGCGGCATGAACATCCGTTACACGATAGTCTGCGGTCTCCGACTGGCCGAAGGTAGCGACACGGCCCCTCACGTCCGAAGCCATGCCGAGCACATGCGGGTCGTCGGCATTCAAGATCGCGAGCCCACCCAGCGGCAACACCTCGACCAGCGCCTTTTTTTCCTGGGCGACGGCTTCCAGCCTCCGGAATTGAGCAAAGTGCTCCAGTCTGACCATCGTTACGACCGCTACATCCGGCTTTAACATCTCCGCCATCGGTCGGATTGAGCCGGGCTGAAACGCGCCGGCTTCGAACACGACGTAGTCGACCTTGCCCGCCCGTCTCATACGTTTGTAAAGCGTGCGGATGAGTGCCTTGAGCGTGTTGGCCAGAACTTGCGTATGGACCGTGCCGTGACCGGCCAGGATATGCCCAAGCAGGCTGGTTGCCGTCGATTTGCCGGAACTGCCGGTTATGCCGATGAAGACAGCCCTGCTTCGAGCACGAGCACGCCCTGCCCGATAGCGGCGCATGCGCCAGCTCAGATCGTCGCGAATATCCCGCAGCCTGATCTTGACCACGCCCAGTTCCCCTACCCCCGATCCGTTATCCTTGCGACGGACCGTGAAGTCAAACTGCTCAAATACAGCGCCCGCCGTCGACCTCCAGCGCCACGCCGGTGATGAAGGCCGCTTCATCCGAGGCGAGCCACAGCGCCGCGTTGGCGATGTCGAGGGGTGTCGAGAGCCGGCCGAGCGGGATCGAGGCGCGGAACTTTTCGCGGATTTCCGGCGTGTCGGCGCCCATGAATTTCTCCAGCATGGCGGTTTCGCCTGCTACCGGGCAAAGGCAGTTGACGCGAATGTTCTTCGGCGCCAGTTCGATGGCCATCGACTTGGTGGCGGTGATCGCCCACCCCTTGGAGGCGTTGTACCAGGTGAGGCCCGGCCTTGGGCGAAGCCCTGCCGTCGAGGCCGTGGTCAGGATGACGCCACCGCCCTGCCGGTCCATGATCGGCACGACGGCGAGCGCAGCATGGTAGATCGCCTTCATGTTGACCGCGGTGATCAGGTCGAAGGTTTCCTCATCGACGCCCAGCATATCGCCGTTGCGGTGGGTGAAGCCTGCATTATTGACCATGATGTCGATGCGACCGAAGGCGCTCTTGGCGGCGTAGATCATCTCGTCGAATTCGGAGCGCAGGGACACGTCGGTCTGGGTCCAGATCGCGTTTTTGCCTATCTCATCGGCCACTCGCTCGGCGCCCTTGGCGTTGAGGTCGGCGACGACCACGCGCGCGCCCTCCTCGGCAAAGCGCCTGGCCATGCCCTCGCCGAAGCCCGACGCAGCACCCGTGATGATGGCGACCTTGTTTTCCAGACGCATGGCTTTTCCGCTCATTGGATTTCCGCAGCCATCTCCTTTAGCTTTCGTCACATTCACGTTCTATGGTGCATGCGCGAACGCTGCCGGAAGCCATGGCTTGCCTACAAACCTGCCGGCCGCGCGAGTGTCGGGAAACATATGGACCGATGCAAGTGCAAGCGATTGGTCCTGCCTGTGACACCATGGCACTGGAAAATTTAAATCGATTAGAATATACCAACCACGCTGCCGGTATCAGGCATCAAATCGGACTGACCATGACCAGCCAGATCATTCCTGTCGATCCTTTCGACTTCATCATCTTCGGCGGCACCGGCGACTTGTCGGAACGCAAGCTCCTGCCGTCGCTCTACCATCGCCAGCGCGATCATCAATTCTCCGAGCCGACCCGCATCATCGGAACATCGCGCGCGAAGATGAGCGACGCCGAATTCCGGACCTTCGCCAGGAAGGCGATATCCGAGCACGTGAAACCGGCCGATGTCGATGCCAAGGAGCTTGAGACTTTCTTGGCGCGGCTTTCCTACGTGTCGGCTGACGCGACCACAGGCGCCGGCTTCGAGGAGCTCAAGAAGGCGATCGGCAACAGCGACCGCATCCGCGCCTTCTACCTCGCGGTGGCGCCGGCGCTGTTCGGCGACATCTCGCACAAGCTCAAGGAGCACAAGCTAATCACGCCGAATTCGCGCATCGTGCTGGAAAAGCCGATCGGCCGAGACCTCACTTCGGCGCGCGCCCTCAACGACGCGGTCGGTGACGATTTCGA
This sequence comes from Mesorhizobium sp., assembly GCA_004020875.1. GTDB lineage: Bacteria > Pseudomonadota > Alphaproteobacteria > Rhizobiales > Rhizobiaceae > Mesorhizobium. The sequence goes on along the minus strand of SAPZ01000045.1, from coordinate 18,253 downwards.
CGAAGGCCAGATCTTCCGCATCGACCATTATCTCGGCAAGGAAACGGTGCAGAACCTGATGGCGCTGCGCTTTGCCAATGCGCTCTATGAGCCGCTCTGGAATTCGGCGCATATCGACCATGTTCAGATCACGGTCGCCGAGACCGTCGGGCTTGAGGACCGCGTCACCTATTACGACAAGGCCGGCGCGCTGCGCGACATGGTGCAGAACCATATTCTGCAGCTGCTTTGCCTCGTCGCCATGGAAACGCCGTCGTCCATGGACGCTGACGCGGTGCGCGACGAGAAGCTGAAGGTGCTGCGGGCCTTGAAGCGCATCAACGGCAACGAGGCGCCCAAGCATACGGTGCGCGGCCAGTATCGCGCCGGCGCCTCGGCGGGCGGTCCCGTCAAGGGCTATGTCGAGGAACTCGGCAAGGACAGCAACACCGAGACATTCGTCGCCATCAAGGCCGAGATCGGCAATTGGCGCTGGGCCGGCGTTCCTTTCTATCTGAGGACCGGCAAGCGGCTTGCCGCCCGCGTCTCGGAAATCGTCATCGAGTTCAAGCCGATCCCCTATTCGATCTTCGGCGACAGCGCCGGACCCATCTTCGCCAACCAGTTGGTGATCCGGCTGCAGCCGAACGAGGGCGTCAAACAATACATCATGATCAAGGATCCCGGCCCGGGCGGCATGCGCCTGCGCCAGATTTCGCTCGATATGAGCTTCGCTCAGTCCTTCGACGCACGCGCGCCGGACGCCTATGAGCGGCTGATCATGGATGTGGTGCGCGGCAACCAGACGCTGTTCATGCGCCGCGACGAAGTCGAGGCGGCCTGGAAATGGATCGACCCTATCCAGAACGCCTGGGAGAGCGCCAGGCAGGAAGCCCAGGGCTATACCGCCGGAACCTGGGGGCCATCGGCCTCGATCGCGCTTATCGAACGTGACGGACGGACATGGCACGAGAGCAATTGAGCGAGGTCAGCTACGGCTGGAACGGCTTTGCCGATCGCCAGGACCTCGCGACGGCGCTTGCCGGTGAGATCGCAGACCGGTTGACCGGGGCCGTTGCGGAACATGGCACCGCTCTGCTTGCTGTGTCCGGCGGGACCACGCCGGCCAAGCTGTTCGCCGCGCTGTCGACCACGCCGATCGCTTGGGACAGGATCACAGTGACGCTGGTCGACGAGCGCTTCGTGCCGCCCTCCTCGCCGCGATCGAATGCCGGACTGGTGGCGGCGAACCTGCTACAGAACAAGGCCGCGGCGGCGCGCTTCGTGCCCCTCTACCATGAGGCGGCAAGCATCGAGGACGCCGCGGTGGCGGACAGCGAAGCGCTGCGGTCGCTGCCCTGGCCGCTCGACGTGGTTATCCTAGGCATGGGCGGCGACGGCCATACCGCCTCGTTTTTTCCCGATGCCGGCAACCTCGAGGAGCTGCTCGACCCGGCGTCCCAGCGGATCGTGCTGCCGGTGCATGCGGCGAGCGGCGGCGAGCCGCGGCTGACGCTGTCGATGGCGCGCATCGTCGCCGCCGGCTTCGTCGCGCTGCATATCGAAGGCGACGACAAGCGCATAGCGTTCAACGGCGCGATGGGCCCAGGCGCGAAAAAGCCGATCCGAAGCGTGCTCGAAGCGGCGCCGAGACGGATAGAGGTGTTCTGGGCACCCTGATTTCATATGAGGACAGCCCGGTGGCAGGGGAGGACGCTTACCGGGCTCGAAAGGACGGACCATGACAGCCAGACGCGATATCGAAGCCATCACGGAACGCATCCGCCACCGTTCGAAAGCCGCGCGAGAAGCCTATCTCGGCCGCATCGCGGAGGGTTCCAGCCGGACCGCCAACCGGGCGGTGCTGGGCTGCGGCAACCTCGCCCACGGTTTTGCCGTGTGCAGCCCGTCGGAAAAGATCGCGCTCGGCGGCGACAGCGTGCCGAATCTGGGCATCATCACCTCCTATAACGACATGCTGTCGGCGCATCAGCCCTTCGAGACGTTCCCGGCGCTGATCAAGGAAGCCGCGCGCGAGGCTGGCGGCATCGCCCAGGTCGCCGGCGGCGTGCCGGCCATGTGCGACGGCGTCACCCAAGGCCAGCCCGGGATGGAGCTGTCGCTGTTTTCGCGCGACGTGATCGCGATGGCGGCGGCGATCGGCCTGTCGCACAATATGTTCGACGCCGCTGTCTTCCTTGGCGTCTGCGACAAGATCGTCCCCGGGCTGGTGATCGCGGCACTCACCTTCGGGCACCTGCCAGCCGTCTTCATCCCCGCCGGACCGATGACGACTGGGCTCGCGAACGACGAGAAAGCCAAGGTCCGCCAGCTCTATGCCGAAGGCAAGGTCGGCCGCGCCGAACTGCTGGAGGCGGAGTCCAAATCCTATCACGGGCCAGGCACCTGCACCTTCTACGGCACCGCCAATTCCAACCAGATGCTGATGGAGATCATGGGGCTGCACACGCCCGGCGCCTCCTTCGTCAACCCAGGCACGCCGCTGCGCGACGCGCTGACCCGGGAAGCGGCCAAGCGGGCGCTGGCGATCACCGCGCTCGGCAATGCCTACACGCCGGTCGGGCGCATGATCGACGAGCGTTCGATCGTCAACGGTGTGGTCGGCCTGCACGCCACGGGCGGCTCCACCAACCATACGATCCATCTGATCGCGATGGCCGCAGCCGCCGGCATCGCTCTGACCTGGCAGGACATTTCCGACCTGTCCGAGGCCGTGCCGCTGCTCGCCCGCGTCTATCCGAACGGACTTGCCGACGTGAATCATTTCCATGCCGCCGGCGGGCTGGGCTTCCTGATCCGCGAGTTGCTCGATGAAGGCCTGCTGCATGAAGATGTGCAGACGGTGTGGGGCGAAGGCCTGCGGCCCTACGCGGTCGAGGCGAGGCTTGGCGAAGATGGCAGCGTGGTGCGCGAGGCAGCGCCTCTCAACAGCGGCGACGAGAAAGTGCTGGCGCCGGTGAAGAAAGCCTTCCAACCGACCGGCGGCCTCAAAGTGCTTGGCGGCAATCTCGGCCACGCCGTGATCAAGACCTCGGCGGTGAAGCCAGAGCGGCGCATCATCGAGGCCCCGGCAAAAGTGTTCGACAGTCAGCAAGGCCTGAACGACGCCTTCAAGGCCGGCCAGCTTACCGGCGACTTTGTCGCCGTGATCCGCTTCCAGGGCCCGAAGGCCAACGGCATGCCGGAGCTGCACAAGCTCACCACTGTGCTCGGCATCCTGCAGGATCGCGGCCAGCGCGTCGCGCTGGTGACCGACGGGCGCATGTCGGGCGCTTCCGGCAAGGTGCCGGCGGCGATCCACGTGACGCCGGAAGCGGTCGAGGACGGACCGATCGCGAGAATCCATGACGGCGACGTCATCCGTCTCGACGCGGATGCCGGCACACTCGAAGTGCTGGTGCCGGGAACGGAATTCGCGCTGCGCCGCACCGCGGACGCCGATCTCATCGGCAACGAGTTCGGCTTCGGCCGCGAGCTGTTCGCGGGCTTCCGGCAACTGGTCGGTCGCGCCGATCATGGGGCGGCGGCGTTCGGAAACGCCTGATGTTGGGGACTCAAAAGCAAAAGGGCGACTTTGAGCCGCCCTTTCTGTTTGTTCCGGCCGAAAAGACTACTGAACGGTGATCTCGCTCCGCTCGCCGGACTTGATCGTCACCGGCATTTCCTTGTCCTGGCCCTGGTCGGGGGCGTGCCGCACGACCACATAGTCGCCGGCGGGAATCGTCTGCTGCCAGCTGTCGCCATAGCTCAAGCCCAGCGACTTGCGCTTGCCCTCTATGTCCTTCTTCGACGAGAACACCTCGATCGAGTAAGCGCCGGGCGCCGACATCGCCAGCACGCCGGCGCCGAGCGTGACCTTGACGTCCTGGTTGTCGCCGGCCTTGATGCTGAAGGGCTGCTCGGCAACGGCAAGATCGAGGGTGGTGAGCGCGACGTAGTCGTCCGGCGGCAGCCAGAACTTGCTGTCCGGACCGTAGGAGTGCTCGACGCTCTCGCGGGAACCGTCGATCTTCTTCTTCGCCTTTACGATCTCGAAGCCGATGCCGGAATTGTCGGCCTTGTCACCGCCGGCGGTGTAGTAGGCGTTGAGCACGGCATGGCCGACGCCGACGACGACATCTCTCTCGACGGTCTGTCCAGCGGCAAGCTGCATGGTCTCGGTCACTGTGCCAGCGCCGATCTGCACCGTCACCTTCTGCTCGCCGGCAGGCACCGTGGCCTTGGCGTCGCCATAGTGGGTGGTGCTGCCGCCCGGATAGGCGAAGTCGACACGCGCCTCGCCGCTGATCTCCGATCCCTGGCTTGCATGCGGATGGATAAAGAGCGTACCGCCGTTGAGCGTGAACAGCGGCTTGTAAACCTGACCGGCCTCGATCTTGATCTTCTGCTCGCTTCTTGCCTCGTCGTCGCGGCCGACGACCACATAGTCGCCCGGTTCGAGGTTGGTTTTCAGCGCGCCATACTCGGTCATGACCTGATCGCCGCGCGAGCCGTCCGAGTTGGCCTTGTAGATTTCCCACGCATTGCTGTTGTCGGAGATCTCGGGACCTCCCTCGGCCATGACCACGCTCGGCATGAAGTTGAATTCAGGCTTGGCGGGCTCGGGCGCCGGCGCGGGTGCCGGAGCGGGCTGAGGCGCTGGCGCCGGAGCCGCCACGGTCTCCACCAGGGCGCCCTGCAGCGCCTTCTCGTCGGAAGCCTGGATGTATTTGCCGCCGGTATTTTCGGCGAGGCAGGCGATCTGCTTGCCTTCGTCGGCGGTCAGGCCGAAGCCGACGACATCGGCGGTGAAATCGACGCCGCTTTCCTTGAGCTCCTTGCCAAGCGCGCAGGGGTCGCCGCCGCAAGTCTCCAGGCCGTCGGTGATCAGCACCACCGTTGCCTTGTCCTCGGTGTATTTGAGCGCCTCGGCGGCCTGCTTGACGGCGGCCGTCAGCGGTGTCTTGCCCAGGAACTTCATGCTATCGGCCGCCGCCGAAATGGCGCTGGCGGATCCGGCCTGCGGCGGCACGATCAGCTCGATGTCGTCGCAGCTGCCCTTGGTGCGATGGCCATAGGCCATGAAACCGATCTCGTCGTCGGCTGGAACCGATTGCAGCACCGTGCGCAGCGATTCACGCGCGATCTCCAGCTTCGGCTTGCCGTCGATCTGCGCCCACATCGAGCCCGAAGCGTCCAGAATGATGATGACGTTGTTGGCGGCAAAGCCGAAACTGGTCATCGACAAAAGGAGGAACGCCGCAGCGGCGCTCCGTATCAGTCCCGCCATGGATGTCTCCTGATTATTCCCTCGTCCGCGCCCGGAAAGCTATTTTAGGTGGCCTGCGGAGACAAGCTGCAAAGCTGATGCATGTCGCGCAAAACGTGTGCGCCGGTTTTGCGTTCAGCGTTCTGACTCAGAGCCCGACATCTTCCCGCGGCAATCAGTAGGTGGTGCGCCGCTCTTCCGACGGCGGACGGCCGAACTGGAGCCGGTAGCTCTGCGCGAAATAGGAATGCGAGGTGAAGCCGGTGGCGATCGCCACGTCGAGGATCGGCATGTTGGTCTGGCGCAGCAATTCGCGCGCGCGTTCGAGCCTCAGCCGCATGTAATAGCGGCCTGGTGTCACGCTGAGGTGGCGCAAGAACAGGCGCTCGACCTGGCGCACCGACAGGCCCGCCGACTTGGCGAGCTGCACGGCGGACAACGGCTCGTCGAGATGGTCAGCCATCAGTTCGACGATGCGCCTGAGCTTCTCCGACTTGCCAGTGAGGTCGCGCTCCGGTCCGACCCGCTGGCGGTCCCCTGCCGAGCGGATGCGCTCATGCTGGAACTGGTTCGCGACGCCGTTGGCGAGGTTGGAGCCGAAATCGCCGCGCACGATCTCCAGCATCAGGTCGATCGAAGTGGTTCCCCCGGCGCAGGTGTAACGCTTGCGGTCGATCTCGAAGACGTTGCCGGTGCAGTTGATGTCGGGGAAACGCTCCATGAAGCCGGCGCGGTTCTCCCAATGGATGGTGCAGCGATAGCCGTCCAACTGTCCGGCCTCGGCAAGAAGATAGGAGCCGACTGACAACGCGCCCAGCGCGTTGCCGCGCCGGCCCCAGCTGCGCAACGCCGCCAGCACCTTGCTCTTGCCGGGGAATTCCGTGGTGAGGCCGACCGAGACGAACAGGATGTCGACCGGCGGCATGTCGGCGACCGAATAGTCGATCTTGAGCGGAAGACCATTCGAAGCCATGACCGCGTCGCCATCGGCCGAAATGGTCGTCCAGCCGTAGAAGTCGCGGCCGAGCAAACGGTTCGCTGAGCGGAAGCAGTCGATGGCCGCGGCCAGCGAGAACATCGAGAACTTGTCGACGAGCAGAAAGCCGAACTGACGGCCGCCCTGAACGGGATCGTTCGTGATCGGCCGTTCGATAGGAGCAGTAAGGTTCGGCAAGGATCTGCTTTCGATCAGAAGGACGGCCGCTTCAGCCTGGCGGCAAGGTAGGCGGAAGCTACAGTGTTGGCCATCAACATGGCAATGGTCATCGGCCCGACGCCGCCAGGCACCGGCGTGATGGCACCGGCCACCTTGACCGCCTCGGAATAGGCGACGTCGCCGACCAGGCGGCTCTTGCCCTCGCCCTTCTCGGGCGCCGGGATGCGGTTGATGCCGACGTCGATGACAGTCGCACCCGGCTTGACCCAATCGCCCTTGACCATCTCCGGACGGCCGACGGCGGCGACCAGGATATCGGCGGTGCGGGCCAGCGCCGGCAGGTCCTTGGTGCGGCTGTGGGCGATGGTGACGGTGCAGTTGGCGGCGAGCAGCAGGTTGGCCATCGGCTTGCCGACAATGTTGGAGCGGCCGACGACGACGGCGTTGAGGCCGGAAAGGTCCTTGCCGCGCACGCGCTCGATCAAAAGCATGGACCCTGCGGGCGTGCACGGCACGAAGGCGGTTTCCAGTTCGCCGGTGCCGAGCTTGCCGACATTGATGAAGTGGAAGCCGTCGACATCCTTCTCCGGCGCGATCGTCTGGATCACCTTGCCGGCATCGATATGGCCGGGAAGCGGCAACTGCACGAGGATGCCGTGGATCGACTTGTCGGCGTTGAGATCGCCGATGATCTTCAGCAATTGCTCCTCAGTGGTATCGGCCGGCAGCGTATGCTGGAGCGAATGGAAGCCGCATTCCTTTGCGGTGCGCGACTTTGAGGCGACGTAGACCTGGCTTGCCGGATCCTCCCCGACGATGACCACCGCCAGACCGGGCTTCGTGGCACCCTTGGCAGCCAGCTCAGACGTCAGCGCCTTGACCTTCGAAACCACATCCTCGGCGACACGTTTTCCGTCGATCACTTCGGTCATCACGAACCCTCCATTTCGGGGCCGCAACGATGCAGGCCCCATGCCATTAACCCGGCATCCCGTTCCGCCGACTCGGAGCGCGCGAGGCCGAAATGCAGCGCGGCATTTTCACGAAAATTCGACAAGGCAATCCCGTCAAAGCGTCGTCGGATGCCGTAAACCCGAAACCAGCCGCTTTTATCGAACCGCAAGCGGTTTAGAAACACGTCAATCCAGAAACACGGGCGCCTTAGAAATAGCGACGGCGCGAGCGGCTTTCGGTCAGCTCGCGAACCGCCTCGCGGAACTCGCGGAGGCTGGCGCGGATCTCGTCGATCTCTCCCTGGTGGTCGGCGACCGGCTGGCGAACCTCGCCGCTGGCAGGAAACTGCGGATGATCGGCTGCCGGCGGCGCCCGATGATGATCCTCGTAGGGTTCGGCCCACGCATGGTCGGGCCGATAGGAATAGGAGTACCCCTGCTCGTATGGCGGCCGGACATTCTCCCGCGCGGATGGTTGACCTCCAAGATAGCGCTCTTCCCGGTCAGGCGCGCGCCAGACGCTTTCGGGCGGGACAGAGTCCCAATCCACCGTTTCAGCGAGCTCCCGGCGCACGAAATAGCGAACGGCCGAAGCCAGCGATCTGAAAAGCCCCGGTCGGCCGGTGGCATTGGCTGGCACCGGTGGCGGCGTGACGGATTGCGCCGGAGCGAGCGCGGCAGCCGCGACCAGCGGAGGGGCCGCAGGCGAGGCGGGTGGCGGCCGGAAATTCTCTGGCGCCTTGGTCGCGGCCCCGATATAGCGCCCTTCCCAATCAGGCGCGCGCCAGACGCTTTCGGGCGGGGCAGAGTCCATATCCACCGTTTCGGCCGGCTCGCGCCGCACGAAGTAACGAAGCGCCGAGGCCAGCGATCCGAAAAGCCCCAGACGGACGGCGTCGTCGGCCGGCACCTGCGGCGGCGTGATGGGCTGCGCCGGAGGCGGGGCCGCGGCCGACACCTGCGAAGGGGCTGCAGGCGAGGCAGGCGGCGGCCGAAAAGACGCGGCATCATCGGGCTGCGGTTTCAACCTCGCTTCACGCTCGGAACGCGCCGCCCGATGGTGCGCGGCAGCATCCTCGCGCCATGAAGAGTTGGCCCGATCGCCGATCGAAACCGTGCTGTCGTCGCCGCGCATGACCCGACCGAGCGCAAGCAGGGAGCGCTCGTGCCTCCAATCATCACGATTATCCCTGTCGACCATTGTCCTGGAACTACTCTCTGGCGGCGTGGGCGCGGCGGATCGGCCAATCGTTAAGCCACGCTAAACAGGCATAGGAAACAAACGGTTAATTTTTGCGCCTCGGCGGGTGTTCGGCTTGGCATTTCAGCGCCGCCAGGACAGGCGCCATTCCCCGGAAAACTCCTCACACTTTTCCTGGAATTGCTCTAAAGGAGAGCCTTCTTGCGGAGGTTTTTCATGACGATCGGGCTCGTTCTCGCCGGGTGCGGCAATATGGGTTACGCCATGCTCTCGGGCTGGCTGAAGTCCGCAAGGATCGAGCCGTCGGCCGTGTTCGTGGTTGAGCCCAACGCACAACTGCGTCATCGGGCAGAGCATCTCGGCTGCCGCGTTTCTGCCGACGCCGAGGCTATCCCGGCCGATGCCGTGCCCGATCTCGTCGTCATTGCGGTAAAGCCGCAGGTGATCCGTGAGGTGACGGCGCACTACAAGCGCTTCGGCGATGGCAGGACGACTTTCCTCAGCATCGCCGCCGGCACGCCGGTCGCCACCTTCGAGGAGATCCTAGGCGAGCTCGCGCCGGTCGTCCGCTGCATGCCGAACACGCCGGCCGCGATCGGCAAGGGCATGATGGTGGTGTTTTCCAATCCCCTGGTCTCCGACGACGTCCGGCGCTTCGTCCTTGAGTTGCTTTCGGCAAGCGGTGTCGTGACGACGATCGACGACGAACGCCTCATGGACGCAGTGACGGCGGTCTCCGGCTCCGGCCCGGCCTATGTCTTCCACTTCATCGAGGCGCTGACGGTTGCGGCCGAGAAGGCCGGCCTTCCGGCGGAAACAGCCAAGCTTCTTGCCATGCAAACCGTTTTCGGCGCTTCCTCGCTCGCTGCTGAAAGCGACGAGGACCCCGGCGTGCTGCGCCAGCAGGTGACCAGCCCGAACGGCACGACGGCCGCCGCGCTTGCGGTGTTGATGGGCGGCGATCGCCTGACGAAGCTCGTCACCGAAGCCGTGGAAGCGGCGCGGCTGCGGTCGATAGAGTTGGGGAAGTAGCTCCCGCTCCGTAGAGCATGTCATCCTGCAGGCGGCGCAAGGCGTAGAGTCTCGTCGTCTGGTCCGGTGCTGCATTGTCCGCCGTCAGCAACTCACCTTTCCTGACGGGCTTCAGCACCTTGCCGCCTTCGAGCAAGCCAACCGGGACGGCGCGGCTTGCCCGGGCATCGCCAACGGTCATGGTCCAGGAGCGGTAGCAGGTCTCGCCGATGGCATCGAAGGTCTCCCCGGCGGCAAGCTCGCGCTTGGCGACCGCGCAGACTTCCGCCACCGGCCTCGGCAGGGGCACCATGTCGGGCTTGCCGTGGAGCACGATGCGGGCGGCGGTCAGCGGCACCTCCAGCGAGGTCAGGTGATAGGGCCGGAACAAGCCGTAATAGGGGCCGTGACCGACATGGAGATCGTCCATGCGCTCGACGACGCGCGGATGCATCGCCTCGACGATGACGAAGACGCCCGGCGCCACGCCCTTGCCGATCGTGTAGTCGACGACTCCCTTCCTCGACAGGAGACCGCCATCTTCTTTCGGGATCAGCACCTTGGCCAGTTGATCGCGATCGGCCTTGGGGCCGTGCATGCCGGGAATATCCGGGACAAGGCCGGTGGCATTGGCGATCGCGCACATCTCGACCATGGTCTTCGAGCCGTCGACGAACTCGACCAGCATGCGCGGATTCATGTTGCGGCGCTCCGCCTCCTCCCGGTAGTCGTCCGGAACGGCATCGTGGTTGAGCGGGTTGTTCTTGCCCTTGCCCGCCGCGATGATGCTTAGCCCAAGCGCCGAGGCGAATTCGATCAGTTCCATGCAGCTTGACGGCTCGTCGCCCGCGCCGACCGAGTAGACTACACCCAGCCGGTCGGCCTGCTGCTTCAGGTAACAGCCGATGGTCACGTCGGCCTCGACATTCATCATCACCAGATGCTTGCCATGCTCCATGGCCATCAGATCGAAATCAGCGGCGACGCCCGGTTTGCCGGTGGCGTCGATGACGACGTCGATCAACGGATTGGTGACCAGCATCTCGTTCGAGGTGATGGCGATCCTGCCGCCCTCGATCGCCTGGGTGACCTTGGAAGCGGTTTCGGCTTCGGCGGCCATCGCCTCGTCGCCATAGGCGATGCGGATCGCCTCGCGGGCGGTGTGCGGGCGCCGCGTGGAAATGGCCGCTATCGAGATACCCGGCATCAGCATGCCCTGAGTCACCAGATCGGTCCCCATCTCGCCGGAGCCGATGACACCGACGCGCACCGGCCTGCCCTCGGCGGCGCGCCGGGCAAGATCACGGGCAAGCCCGGTCAGGGCGACGTTGGTCATGGAAGAAGATCCACTGCTTTTCGATCCGGCCCGCAATACAGGGAACGATCACCGTTTGCCAACCAAACCAGAGCGACATGGCGATTTCTTGCGCATTGTTTGCAAAGGTGCCGCAGATTTCCCGGGAGCCTGTATCTAGAGGCCGCGCGATTCGGCATTTGTTTCAGGCCATTAACCATTGCAATCCGCTTTGAATCAAAAATCCCCGGCCGCAGCGCTCCCGGTTTCTGTGCCATTTTTGCTACAGGCTTTGGCCCTAATGCCCGGAATCTCACTTTTAAGGGGTATCTAGCCCAATATGCACTCACATCCTGGAAAAATCTGATAGATACTGCCCGCAAGCTCCGGTGGCAGGCTTGGGCAAATAAGCGCCAATAAAAAAATAAATGGCGCGGGGATAGTCACGGGGTAGAAATGACCAGGACGGGTAAAGTGACCGTCGGCTGGCGGTTTGCGCTTGCCATTACGGTGTCGATGCTGGCTTGCGGTAGCGCCAGCGCACTCACACTCAAAGAAGCCGTTGCCGTCGCAGTGGAATCCAATCCAGAGATTGGTCAGGCGATCGAAAACCGCGAAGCGATCGAATTCGAGTTGCGTCAGGCGAAAGGCCTTTATCTTCCGAGCGTCGATCTGGAAGCGTCGACCGGCGTTCGCCGCCTGGACAATGACACACGGCGCGCGCTCAATGAGGATCACAAAGCCCTCTATCCGAACGAGGCAGACCTTACCGTCTCGCAGACCCTTTATGACAGCGGCGCAAGGCGGGCGGAGCTGAACCGCCAGGCCTCGCGGGTCGATGGCGCCTCCTTCCGGGTTCTGGAGCGGTCCGAGTTCATCGGGCTCGCGGTCGTTCAGGACTATCTGGAATACATGCTGCAGGCTTCGATCGTGGCCGAGGCCAAGAAGAACCTTGGCTTCCATCAGTCCATTCTCAGCGACATCAAGCAAGGCATCGCGGGCGGCGCGCTCAACGACGCCGACCGGCAGCAGGCCGAGGAGCGCCTTTTTGCCGCCAAGGCGCGAATGCAGGAGGCTACCGAAGAACTCGAGGCGGCCAAGATCCGCTTCTTCAAGAATGTCGGCAAGCCGCTGGTCAGCCCGTCGCGGCCGGCCGATGTCGCGGCCGCCCTCCCGCGTTCGCTGGACGACGCGATCGGGCTCGCCAGGCAGAACAATCCGCGCGTCCATATGGCCAACAGCGATATCGACGCCGCGGCTTCGCTGGTAGACGCGGCGCGGGCGAAATACGGCCCAACGATCACCGCCGAGGGTGTTGCCCGGGGCGGCTACGACATAGACGGCGACAATGGCGACACGAGCGACCTTCAGGCTCGGGTGGTGCTGCGCTGGAATCTGTACCGCGGCGGCATCGACAAGGCCAATGAGCAGGAACAGATCCGCCGCACCAGCGAGCAGCGTCTTGCGCTGCATCAGGTGCTGCGCGAGATCGAGGAAGCCGTCCGCACCTCCTGGGACCGCCGGTTCCGCCAAGCGGAACTCGCAAAGACGCTGCGTCAGCAGGCAGCCACCAATGAAAAGCTCGTGGCTTCCTATCGTGAGCAATTCAAGGTCGGACAGCGTTCGTTGCTCGATGTGCTCGATGCCCAGAACACGCGCTTCAACACCGCAACGCTGGCCGACACCTCGTCCTACGCGTCGCTGTTTGCGGAATACCGGCTGCTTGCCGCAACCGGCGAATTGCTGAAGACACTGAACATCCAGCCGCCAAAGCAGGCCGCCGCGTATGCGCAGACCGAGTTCGGGACGCCGGCGACGGCTGACACCGAAACCTATGCGCGGACGCCGTCGGAGCAGAAGAACGACCTGCCGTTCGACATTCTCGCACCGGTCAGGAAGAAGTAGCCGATGTAAGCATCGATCTTGCAGTCCTTCGGGGCGGATCGTGAACCAGCAACCGCATATCCTGTCGCCCAAGGAGGCCTTCAAGGCCTGCTTTTGCGCCGTGGCAGCCTATCTCGGCAGACCGAGCGCGGAAACCGTGCTGTTCGCCGGCGTGCCGATTTCGGAGACTCGTATCGAGCCGGATGAAATCCGCCATCTGGCCGAGCGCATCGGCCTCGAGGTCCAGGACTTCAGCCACCGCGATTTCCTGCGCGGGCGCTTCGATCTTCCGGCGATCGTCTTCCGCGCCAGCCAATTGCCGGTCGCTCTCCTGGCGGAAATCGAGGGCGGGCAATATCTGACGGCGCCCCAGGAAAACGGCCGCACCACGATCGACAGGGCGGAACTCGCCGAGAACTACATCAGCGGCGGCACATCCTTTTCGATCACCTATGCCAACACGGCCGAAGAGATGACCGTCGGCACAGCCGCGCGGATCGAAAGGCGCCACTGGCTGACCGGCACCATGGGGGCGTTCTGGCGCACCTACTCCAAGGTGGTGCTGTCGGCAGTCTTCATCAATCTGCTGGCGATCGCCTCGCCGATTTTCACCATGAATGTCTACGACCGCATCCTGCCCAACAAGGCGATCTCCACCTTGTGGGTGCTGGCGCTCGGCATCGGGGCGGCCATCCTGTTCGACCTGCTCCTCAAGACGGCCAGGGCGTCGCTGATCGATTATGCCGGACGCAAGGCGGATCTGCGGATATCCTATCTGTTATTCGAAAAGGTGCTGAATTCCTCGCTTTCGGCCCGGCCCGGATCGACCGGTGAATATGCAAACCGCGTCACTCAGTACGAGTTCGTGCGCGAGTTCTTCACCTCGAACACCATCAGCGTCTTCATTGACACGGTCTTCGTGTTCGTCTTCCTGGCTGTGATCTATGCCATTGGCGGCTGGCTGGTGATCATTCCGGCGCTGGCTTTCATCATCTCCGTCATCGTCGGGCTGATAACGCAGCGGCGGATCGGCAAGCGGGTCGCGGCCTCGATGAATGAGGCATCGCAGCGCCAGGCCCTGCTGGTGGAATCCATTTCCACGCTGGAGACGATCAAGTCGTTGCGCGCCGAGGCCTACCTGCTGCGCAAATGGGGCGAGCACTCGAAGAACGCGGCCAACACGTCGGAGAAGATCAAGGAACTCTCGGCGGCGGCGGGCAACATCACCGGCGCCATCCAGCAATTCGTGACGGTCGCCCTGGTTGTGGCCGGCGCATATGCCTTCTCCGAAGGACAGGTCTCGACGGGGGCCATCATCGGTACCGTGATGCTCGCCGGCCGCGCCGTGGCGCCGCTCGGCCAGATCGCGATCACGCTTGCGCGTTTCCGGCAGGCGATGCTGTCGCTCAGGATCATCAACACGATCATGTCGCAGCCGGAGGACCGCCCCGATACAGTCGGTTTCGTCAACCGGCCGATCCGCAGCGGCGCGCTCGTCTTCAGGAATGTCGGTTTCGCCTATCCCGGCACGGAAAACGAGGTTCTGAGCGGGCTCAACATCGCGGTCAGGCCTGGCGAGCGGGTGGGCATTATCGGCCGCATCGGCTCTGGCAAGACCACGATGGGCCGGCTGATCGGGCGGCTTTTCCTGCCGACGTCGGGGGAGCTGCTGCTCGACGGTATCGACATCCGCCAATACCACCCGTCGGAGGTTCGCGCCGCCGTCGGCATCGTCGCGCAGGCCGGCGACCTGTTTTCGGGAACCATCAAGGAGAACCTCCTGATGGCAGCGCCGGAAGCGACCGACGAGGAGATCATCGACGCGGCGAAGGCCGCGGGCGTCGACGACTTCGTATCGCGGCATCCGCGCGGCTACGATATGAATGTCGGCGAGCGCGGCACCAATCTCTCGGGCGGGCAAAGGCAATCGGTGGCAATCGCCCGGCTGCTTTTGACGAAGCCGAAGATCGTCTTCCTTGACGAGCCGTCGGGTTCGATGGACCTCGCCTCGGAACGGCAGTTGATCAAGCAGCTCAAGGTGGCGTTCGACCGCAGCACGACACTGATCGTGTCGACCCATCGCTACAGCATGCTGGAGCTGGCCGACCGCCTCATCGTCATCGAGCAAGGCCGCGTCGTCGCCGACGGGCCAAAGGAACAAGTCATTCAGGCACTGCAGAAAGGCAGTGCCTGACCGGAACGAAGACATGCTTGCAAGGGAAGACCGGCCACCTCTTTTCGCCTCGGCGTCCGTCTACATCGTCGGCGCCCTGTTCGTGTGTTTCACGGGCTGGGCATCATTCGCCGAGGTGGACGAGATCGCGCGCGGCGAAGGCAAGGTGATACCCGCCTCGAAGACGCAGGTCATCCAGGCCAGCGAACCCGGCGTCGTTCAGGAGATCGCCGTCCAGATCGGCCAGACTGTCAAGAAAAACGACCTCATCATCCGGCTCGACAATTCGGGCAACACATCGAGCCTGGGCGAAGAGAAGGCCAAGGCGCGAGCGCTGCAGGCGCGCATCGCGCGGCTGCAGTTCGAGCAGAGCGGCAATGTCGAAGGATCCTTCCCCTGCCCCACGGAAATCCAGACGGTCGCACCGGAAATCTGCGACAACGAGCAAAAGCTGCTCGTCGCGCGCCGCGACAATTTCGAGGTCAAGCTGTCGGTTCTCAAATCGCGGCTCGACCAGCGCGAGAAGGAGCTGGACGAGGCCACCGCCAATTCCGACCGCCTGTCCAAGAGCCTGGCCGTGACCGACCAGGAAGCGGCGCTGGTGGAACCCATGGTCAAGAAGGGCCTGATGGCCAGGACCGAGCAGATCCGCGTCGAGCGCGAGCAGACCGACCTGCACGGACAACTGGCGCTCGCCGGAGAAACCATCAAGAAGACCCAGGCGGCAATCACCGAGGCGCAGCTTCAGGTGAACGAGCTCGGCCTGCAATTGCAGCAGGAAGCGCTGAGCGACCTGACGCAAGCGCTGGCCGATCTTTCCGTCGTCGACGAGACAATCCGCGGCGCCACCGACAAGGTCGCGCGCACCGATATACGCTCGCCGGTTGACGGCATCGTCAACACGCTCGACGTCAACACGCTGGGCGCCTTCGTGCAGCCAGGCGCCGTCGTGGCCGGCATTGTGCCGACATCCGAGACGCTGCTGGTCGAAGCCCGGGTTTCGCCGCGCGACGTCGCCTTCATCCAGCCGAACCAGGAGGCGCTGATCAAGGTCACGGCTTATGATTTCTCGATCTTCGGAGGCATTGAAGGCAAGGTCTCCAACATCACCGCCGACAGCCTCGTCGACCAGAAGACGGGCGAGCCCTATTATCAGGTGCGCGTCGCCACCGAGAAGTCGACGCTGACAAGGAACGGTAAGACCTATTCGATCATCCCCGGCATGATCTGCTCGGTCGACATCAAGACCGGACGCAAGACGATCCTCAACTATCTCTTGAAGCCGATCAACAAGGCGCGTCAGGAGGCGATGAGTGAACGGTAGCGCCATCCGCCCGGACACTCCGCGCGAACGGCTGCTGCCAGCGCTCGCGGCCGAGGATTTCGGCCCGGAGTTCCGCGTCGTGGCGCGCGGCGGCGTGCGTCGCGGCATACGGCTGGAGCGCGCCTTCTGGGTGTCGCTGAAGCAGATGGCGGAAAGCCGCAAATGCACGATCGGCATGCTGGTCGAGGAGATCGCCGAACATCATCCCAACCAGGGCAACCTCACCTCGGCGATCCGGGTCGCCTGCATGCGCGGCCTCGCCGAGGAAAGCATGGAATTGCGCAAGCTCGCCTCGATCCGCACGATCAACGCGATCCTGGTCGCCTGCCCTTCACCGGCCTTCGCGCTGTCCTCGTCAAAGAAGATCCTGGCCTTCAACACGCCGTTCCAGCAACTGGTCAGGCGCCAGTTGCCGAGCGCGCCCGGAGAAGACGGGCGGCAGGATTTGAAGCTGGCGCTCGATCTCAACGTCACCGACATCTTCGCCAGGCTCGACGCCAATGGCGAAACGCCGGTCACCAGTGGCTTCGTCATCGGCGCCGGCGAGCGGCGCTATCGTGGCCAGCTCAGCGCCGTGCGCGCGCCTGTGGCCGAGCCTGAACTTCTGATGGCCTTCGTCTTCAACGGCTGAGCATTTCCTGCAACCAAGCGTCGTCGCTTGGCCTCGCACAACTGCAGCTAAAGCAAAGAAAGAGCGGCCGCATTTCCGTGAAACGGCGAACCGCTCCAGCCTACTCGCTCAGGCTTGAAGCGACGGATGCTTCCGGCATCCCTTCGCCAGGCGCCACCGTCGTAAGACCGCCAGCGACGTCAGCAACCTGCGCGCCGGACTTCGAGCCGTGGATCCAAGCGCGATCCGTGCTGAAGGAGTAAAGGGGAACATAGTCGGGCAGCTGGGTATCAACCAGGACGAGGTTGCTGAGACTATCGAGGATGAAGTTGCCGCTTCCCGTGCTCACCGACACAACGGCGTGGAAGAACTTGCGACGTCGATCCTGCAGCACGACGAGCGACATGCTTTGCGCGGGAATCCCGGCGCGCAACAGCGCCGCCATCTTCAGTATGGCGTAATCCTCACAATCGCCGGCGCGGTGTTCGAGGACTTCCGAAGGCGTCGCCCAATGGTCGAGCTCGCCGTAGACGGCCATGTCCGATTTGTAGGCGATCAGGCGGTTGATGCTGCTGTTTATGAAAGACAGCTTCTCGCGGAAACCCTTCTTGGTCGCGATGTCGACGATCTCGCCGAAGACCGCGTTCTTGCGATCGCAGGCGCTGCCTGCCGTGCAAGCGACGATCGCCTTGTAAACCGGGGCCCAGTGCGCCGAGACCGGGAAATTGCGCATCGACAACGCAACCGATCCGAATACGCCGGGGATGATTGCGGCGGTCTGGATCGGATCGATGCCGGGATCGGCCGTGGCGCCGGAAAGCGCTTCAACCTCGGCGGATGCCGCCGACGTATAGCCATGCGAAATATCCGCGATGCGGTATGCGGCGGCTGGCTGCCAGGGCAGCGGCCGGGCCAGCGAAACGCCACCGAGGCTCGCCGGCGCAACCACCTTTTGCAGGGCCGGTTCCGGGCTCGAATTCGCGCTGGCGGATGATGGATTTGCGAAGCCGGCAAGGCCAACAGCCAGCAAGAGAACCTTGATCCCCGTCATTCCCGGGGCTGCTTTTTGTATTTTCATAACGCCCACCTTTGACTGTGGACGCTACCAATCTTGTCTCAAATTATCGGAAAGGAAGGTGGGTAAATTTCCGCGAATCACGCTGTTCTATTTTTTGTCAAATTTTATTCAATTTATACTTTCATTTACCAAACCAGCGCCGCGCGCCCCAGCCGATCCCGCGCCCCTTAAGATCATGCATAACCGAGTATATCATCGTAATTTACCAAGTGTAAAAAATGCGATTCTCAACATATTCGAATATATGAAATGGATGGAAGGTCTGTTGCAAAGTCCGGGCCTCACATGTCTCTTTCCGGGAAATGCCGGAGGGGCTTGAGC
>SAPZ01000044.1 GCA_004020875.1 Mesorhizobium sp. | reverse complement strand
GAAAACTGTAACCCATGTATCCGGTTCAAAGTGTTACCCATCTATCGGCTGGACAGCAAGCCTGTTTAGGCCGGCGGGACAGCGCCTCCCTCTGTCCTGCCGGACATCTCCCCACAAGGGGGGAGATCGGCCGTCACCACGACTTTCGCCAATCTCCAACGTCTTCCCTTGCTACCAATCCAGCCCGAACACCAATTTGCCGAAATGCAGTCCGCCGGCCGCCATGTGGGTATAGGCTTCGGTCGCCTCTTCTTGCGAAAACACCTTGTCGACGACCGGCTCGATACGGGCCGCGCCGATGGCCCGCGCCGCGTCCTTGAGGTCGGACACCGATCCGGTGTTGTTGCCCACCACCTTCAGCGCCTTGATGATGATCGGCAGCAGGTTGACCGTCGCCTCGGCGCCGGTGACGAAGCCGATGGTGAACAGTGTTCCGCCGGGCGCGGTGGCGTTGACGGCGCGCGCGAAGGTGGCGGTGCCCCCGGTCTCGACGATGAGGTCGGCGCCGAGGCCATCGGTCAATTCCAGCACCTTGCCGTCCCAGTCCGGCGTCGAGCGGTAGTTGATCAGGTGATCGGCGCCGAGCGCCCTCGCCCGCTCCAGCTTCTCGTCCGAGGACGAGGTGATGATGACGGTGGCTCCGGCGGCCTTTGCGAGCTGCAACGTGAAGATCGAGACGCCGCCGGTGCCGAGCAGGACCACCACCGAGCCCGGCCCGACTTCGGCGGCGCGGATGGCGTTCCAGGCGGTGGTGCCGGCAATGGGCAGAGTCGAGGCCGCCTCGAAGGAGAGATGCGCCGGGACCGCAACGACGGAATTGGCGGGCAGCGCAACATATTCGGCCAGAGATCCCGGCAACGAAATGCCGCGCATCTGCCTCATCTCATAGGGCCGCGGCCGGCCGCCGATCCAGCGCGGTTTGGCATGGGCGACGATGCGATCGCCGAGGCTAAAGCCTGTCACGCCCTCCCCGAGCGCGACGATCTCGCCGGCGCCGTCGGCGACCGGGATCAGCGGGAACACAGGTCCGGGGTAATTGCCGCTCGCCACTGCGACGTCGACGAAATTCAGGCTCGCCGCGCGCTGGCGGATCAGCACCTCGCCGCGCTGCGGTTCGGGCGTGGCGACATTAGCGGCGCGGAAGGCGTCGAGCCTGGGCTGGCTGAGTTCTATGGCTTTCATGGGTTCACTCCGTGGCTGGTCGATTGACGGTTGAGTGAACCTATCTGTTGCGCTATGCCTCAATAATTCTCGGATTTTGAATTTTAGCGTTGCAAATAATGCAGCAATCCTACGAACCCGCGGCCCTTGCCGAAATGGCTGCCTTCGCGGCCGTCGCCGAGGCGCGCTCCTTCACCCGGGCGGCTGCGAGGGTCGGACGCGACGCGACCATACTGTCGCGCCGCCTGCAATCGCTGGAAGAACGGCTCGGGGTTCGCCTGCTCCATCGCACCACGCGCAGCGTGTCACTGACCGAGGCGGGAGCGGAATTCCTGGTCCGCGTGCGCGCGATCCTGGCTTCTGTCGACGAAGCCGAAGCCGCCGCCTCCGCGCATGCCGGCGGCCGGCCGCGCGGGCTGCTCAGGCTGGCGCTGCCCGGCACGTTCGGGCGCATGTGGATAGCCCCGTTCCTGCCGCAGTTCCTCGCCGAGTTCCCGGATCTGCGCATCGAGGCCGAATTCTCCAACCGTTTCGCCGATCTCGTCGCGGAGAATTTCGACGTCGCCGTGCGGCTGGGCAGCCTGGAGGATTCACGCCTGGTGGCGCGCAAGGTGGCGACGCGGCGCCGGCTTCTCTGCGCCGCCCCTTCCTACCTCGCCCGAAGGGGCAGGCCTCAGACGCCGCAGGCGCTGCTCGAACATTCCTGCCTCGGCTTCACCGGCTTCCAGAGCTTTCCGGCCTGGGAGATGACTGACCGCGAGGGCCGGCGCGTGCGTGTCGAGGTTTCCGGACCGCTGGTCAGCGACGACGCCGAGGTGCTGGTCGAAGCCGCCGTGCAAGGCGTCGGCCTGATGATGAGCACGGACTGGCTGGTCGGGCGCGAACTCGCCAGCGGCCGGCTGGTGCCGATCCTGGAAGACTGGACACTGGCCGACGAGGGCGCGGTCTATGTCGTCATGCCCTCGGTCAAAGGCCAGGCCGCCAAGACCCGTGCCTTCGCCGACTGGATCGGCAAGCGATTTTCGCCAGAGCCGCCCTGGCGGCGTTGAAGACCGCGGCAAACCCGCGCTACCCAGCCAGCAAATTCGCATCCCGCGCCAGCCGCCAGCGCCCGTCCGCTTCCTTGCGCAGCAGCGTCAGCGTATAGCCGGATCGCCGCACCGGCTTGCCGCCCGGCGGCGTCGCGCTCATGTCGATGCGGTTGCGGATATAGGCCCAATCGCCGAGGACCTTGAGCTCCACTATCTCGCTTGCGCCGTCGACCTTTGTCTCGCCCATCCCTTTGAAGGCAGCGGCGAAGGCTTGCCTGCCGAACGGCTCCTTGCCGGGAACCATGAAGACGACGTCGTCCGTCATCAGGTCGAGCACGGTCTCCAGATCGCCCCTGCGGCTCGCCACCATCCATGTCTCGACCAGCTGTCGGATCGCAGCCTCTTCGTCGGTCATTGCCCTGCTCCCTGCAATTCTGCGGCGTCGGGTTCGCTCCATAGGTGGCGCGCCCGCCGCCGGTGGCAATGCCCGGTGACGGAACCCGCCCTCTGTCGCCTGCGTTTGCAATGCATCACTCCAAGAATGGAGACGGACGATGGCAAGCGCAGCCGACCGCGATCCGCGGCACCACACGCAGAAAATGCAGAAAGCATTCCAGGAGATTCAGGGTCACCTCCGGGAAGACATCACCAAGGTCGATGAGCCTCAGCTGAAGGCAATGTTCGAAACGTCGGCGGAGGTCCTGGGCGGCCTGATCAAGGCGTTCAGGGACTATGAGCAGAAGAATGAGGCAGCCTGGCGATAAGCCGGCCGCAGCAATTCCAGGAAAAGCGTGGGCGGTTTCCGTCCAGAATGCGTAGAAACAAAGAGGTCGTGCGTTTCGCCGTTTCCATGAAACGGTGAAGCGCACTAGATTGCCTCACCAGCTCACGCAAGAGGCAAGGCTAATGTCCACGACCGTAAATGTCCGCTACATGGTCAACGACGTCGAAGAGGCCCTCACCTGGTACACGAAATACCTGGGCTTCACGCAGCTTTCCAACCATGCGCCGGCCTTCGCGGACGTCACGCGGGGAGCGCTTCGGCTGCTCCTCAGCGGTCCGACCAGTTCCGCGGGCAGGCCGATGCCTGACGGCGAGCGGCCTGGACCAGGCGGCTGGAACCGCATCCACCTGATCGTCGAGGATCTCGCGGCGGAGGTTGCCAGGCTGCGGGCGGCGGGCCTCAGCTTCCGCAATGACATCGTGACGGGGCCTGGCGGCTCGCAGATCCTGCTTGTCGATCCTTCCGGCAACCTGGTGGAACTCTTCCAGCCGGCCAAGGCCGGGTGACCTCAAGCCCCCACGTGGCGGTAAGGACGTCGCCCAGCCGGTGCTGAGCCACGACCTTGGCGCCGCGGGCGGGCAGCTGGAGCCCGGCATCAGCGGCTCCTTCACCTTCAAGGCCGGCGACAAGAGCCTGACGAAGAAGCTCGAGCTGGAGGCGATGTACAATTACTTCGCCGCCGAGCTCTCCGGCCCCGCCGATCCGCTGCTTTCGCTGCTGCGCGGCAAGGGCGACGTGACGGTGAGCGCCGACAAGTATGGCGCGGCGACGTTTCCGCTGAAGGGCTCAGGCGCCGCGATCGGCAAGGTGCTGGCCGAGTGCGGCAAAGGTTCGGGCGGCGAGGCCGATTGACGCCTGTTCCGCCGCGCTCGGTCACGCCTTGCGCGGAAGCGGAATGGGTTGGAAGCCGACGTCCGGCTCCGCCAGCCGCGTCGCGTCGCGCCCGCTTGCCTTGGCGGCGTAGAGCGCCTTGTCCGCCTGGAGGAGCAGGCTCGTCGGATTGTGGCGAGCGGCGGGGCCGCTGATGGCGATGCCGACGCTGATAGTGACGATCTTGCGCTCGCTGCGGTCATGTTTCAGCGCCCGCTCGCGCACCGCGGCGCGCAAATCGTTGGCAACGCGGATCGCGCCGGCGGCCGAGGCCTCCGACAGGATGACGGCGAACTCCTCGCCGCCATAACGCGCCACGAAATCGGCCGAGCGCGTGCGCTGGCGCAGGCAATCGGCGATCTGGCGCAGGCACTCGTCTCCGGCGAGGTGTCCGTAGCGGTCATTATAGGCCTTGAAGGAGTCGACATCGATCAGCAGCAGCGCGAATTCCTTGTCGGACTGACTTGCATCCGCAACGACGCCGGCCAGCCGTTGATCGAAGGCGCGGCGGTTGCCGACGCCAAGCAGCGGATCGGTGTTGGCTAGTTGCGCCAGCTGATTGCTGAGCGTGGTCAGTTCTCCCTCGGTGCTCTTGATCCCGGTGATGTCGGAAACGACCACGAGCGCCAGTCCCGCCTCTGTCGGCCTTGTCCGCAACATCAGCCAGCGGCCGTCGAAAAGCTTGATCTGCTGCTCGCCCGGCGTGCGAAGCGCGCCGACCACATTGTCTATCCACTCCCTTTCGTGACCCTTAGGGATGCCCACCTGCTCGCCGGTCACGGTCACGGCTTCGAGGATGTCGCGCAGTCTCGTGCCGGGAACGCGCAGGTCGCCGGTGAGCGGAAAGAAGTCCCGGTATTGCTCGTTGCAGAAGATCAGCATGCCTTCGGCATCGAACATGGCAAGCCCGTCCGACATTTCCGACAGCGCGTAGGAAAGCTGGTTCTTGGCCTCGAGCAATGCCTGTTCGAGCTGCTTGTTCGCTGTGACGTCGCGCGTGACGCCGACCAGGCCGATGATATTGCCATCGACATCGCGCACGGGCGTCTTCGAGGTAGAGAACCAACGGAGATTGCCCTCCGCGTTGGGCACCTGCTCCTCGAAATCGGCCATCCCCTCGCCCGATTCCAGCATTCGCTGCTCCAGCTCAAAGAGGATCTGGGCGCGCGCCGCGTCCGCTATGTCGAAGTCGGTCTTGCCCGTCATCTGGACCGGATGATCATAGCCATGGAATGCGGCGACGGACTGATTCACGGCGACGAACTGGCCTCGCGTGTTCTTGACGTAGTAGAAGTCCGGCGCCTGGGCGACGGCGGCGCGCAGCAGATCGCGCTCCTTGGTGACAAGCTGCGTATGCAGCACGACAAGGCCGGCTACGGCGGTTGCCGCGATATTGAGTGCGATGAGCGGCAGCAAAAGGCGCGCGTCGATGGCGGGCGCGCCCGTCTGCGGCAGGATCGAGATCGACGCCAGCCCGGACAGGCCAACACAAACCGCAAACACCAGCACTTGCCAGGCGCGCGTTTGGCGGCGCCCAATGATACGGTTGGCAAGAACGCCGGCGGCGAACGCCACCGCAATGCCGATCAGGCCGGCAGTGAGGCCCTGGCCGCCGATGGCGATGCGATATCCCAGTGGAAAGGCGGCGGCCACCAATGCGCCCGGCAGGCCGGCGAACAGGCCGGCCGTCGCAACCAGCGACGTCCTGAGATCCAGCAGGACGCCCGGCTGAACCTCGACGGCCAACAGCATGGAGGCCAGCGCGCCCCAGCCCATGATGCAGCCGAAGACAAGCAGCCTGAACCTTTGCGAGCGTCCCTCGAGCCAGGACTGCACATAGTTCCAGCCGGAAACGAACAGCGCCACCGCAGCGAGATTTGCCGTAAGATGTTGCCACATGGCGCCGATGCCGACCTCCGATCGGGTCATTAAAAGCGCCTGAAAAGTTGTTTCCGGGTTAAGGCCGCCACCCAGGGCGGTTCCCCGGTTGAGTGGGGCGGTGGTGGGCAAGCCAAGGTCCGGGCCCCAGCATGAGCGAGAGCCGCGCCCCCCTTGGCGAACCTCCCCTTGCCGCACCATATGAATTGCGCCGGCGTCGATTGTCCTCGCGACAAGCGTGATCGATCCCAGACATGCCGGCCAGGCGGTCCATCCCGGGCTGCCGACGCTCCTCGCGAGGCCGGTTGCGGCATCGCGCGACCCCAAAGGCCGCGACAAGGAGTTATTTCGATGAATCCGATCACCCTTTTCCTCACCGCCGTCCTCGCGCTCATCGGCGCCGGTATCGGCGCGCTGGCCGGACCATGGGCGGGGGCGCCGTTCTTCGTCATCGCGGCGCTGGTCGCCGCCTCGCTGAAGATGGCCAACACCTGGCAGCGCTTCGTGGTCCTGCGCGCCGGCAACCTGCTGGGCGTGCGCGGCCCCGGCCTGTTCATGATCGTCCCGGTGCTGGACAATGTCGTGGCGGTCATCGACCAGCGCATCCAGACCACCGCCTTCAACGCCGAGGAAGCGCTGACCAGGGACACCGTGCCGGTCAATGTCGACGCCGTCATCTTCTGGCATGTGCATGACGCGCGCCAGGCGGCGCTGGAAATCACCAATTACCGCGAGGCGATCGACCGCGTGGCGCAGACCTCGCTGCGCGAGATGATCGGCTCCTCGATGCTGTCCTCGCTGCTCTCCGACCGCAAGGCGGCTGACGAGCATCTGCGCGACGTCATCGGCGCCAAGACGGCGCAATGGGGCATCACCGTGATGTCGGTCGAGATCCGCGACGTCGCGATCCCCGTGGCGCTGCAGGACGCCATGTCGCGCCAGGCGCAGGCCGAGCGCGAGAAGGAGGCGCGCGTCATCCTGGGTTCCGCGGAAGCGGAAGTCGCGGCGAAGTTCGTGGAAGCGGCCACCACCTATGCCGACCATCCGGCGGCGCTTCAGCTGCGCGCCATGAACATCATCTACGAGACGACCAAGGAGCGCGGCGCCACCATCCTGATCCCGACCGGGCTGGTGGACAGCCTCAACCCGGCGGCGGCGCTGGTTCAGGCCGGGGTCCTGAAAAGCGCGGCGTAGTCACCGCAAGGCCATGAAGACTAGGTCCGGCTCGCGCGCAATTGCGCATGAGCCGGACCGGATTTTTCAACGATAGATGGAAACTCAGTAATCGGAGCCGCTCTCGACCACGACCGGACGATGATGGTGCCGGTGGCCGATCGAACTCGTGACGACAACCGTATCGCGGCGGTGATGACGGTAACGCCAGCCGCGCTCGCCATTGTCGTAGAAGGCGACCGTGCCGTGACGGCGGTGATGAAGACGGTGGCCCTCGTCATTGATGACGACCGCCGGGCGGTGGTGATAATAATGCCTGTGATGCGTCCTGATCATGACATCGGCCTCGGCCGCGGAAGCGACGGCGGGTGCGGCGACACAGAGCGCCAGGGCAGCAAGAAGCACTGTTTTCATTGCTCTATTCCTAATTCCTGAAATCATCCCTTCGCCGGATAAACCGCCGCCCGCCGCTTTGGTTCCCGCCCGGGTTGCGTCGCGGCGCGGGACCGCGGCAGGCCGAAAAGCGCAGCCGGCGGCAAGGCTCAGCCTTCGCGCCGACGCCGAAGCGCCATGTAGCGCAGGTAGGTCGTGGCGGCCGCATCGCAGGCACGCCGCCCGGGGCCATTGGCCTCGATCATCGTTTTGGCGAGCCGCGGCGGCAGGCCGTGTTTGGCGGCGAAGAACGCCGGCTCGTAGGGTTGGTCGTCTACATCATCTGTCGGTCTATCAACGCTCATGTCGGCTCCCTATCGGCGGCGCGCGTGGAATTCGGCGCGCGGCCCAATGCGAAACCCCAGCTTTGGTTGCGGCGCTCGGTCCTCTTCGTGTACCGGTCCGACCTCAGTCCGACATCGCTTTGCGACCGTCGCCGGATCGGAGGAACGAAAGCTTTCCAGCCTCGTTTGCCGGCATGAATTCGCGGCACGGCGCCAGCCAACAGGAGCAAGGAACATGGACGACAATCGCAACAGTGTCCTGGAAGCGCGCTGGCTTCTGGCTGTGCCGGCATCGATGCTGCTCACCGTGCTGGTAGCCGGCATGCTGCTCGGGTAGGCGGCCGATGAACCGCCTGCTCTTCCGCGCCGCGGATTTCCTGTCGCGGCCGCCAGGCTTCTACGCGATGCTTGCCGCCATGGCCGCCTGCACGCTGCTGGTGCCGTTCGGGCTCACAAACGCGGTGACCTATGCCCTGTCGGTGGCGGCCATCATCATCACCGGGGTGGTCCTCATCCAGGGCTACCGGGACACCGCCGCGATCCACGCCAAGCTCGACGAGATCGTCATTGCGCTGAAGCAGACGCGCAACGACGTGGTCGGGCTCGAACATGCCGAGCCGCATGAGATCAAGTCCAAGCTGATGGAACTGGAGATAGAGGCCGGGCACCTGGCGGCCTCGGAAGCGCTGAACGCGCAAGAGATTAGGCCGGTGCCACAGTGGGTGGGGGGTGTTGGGATAGCTGAGGCACCGGCCGAAGGCGGAATGGGCACCGCCGCCAGGCAAAGATAGGCCTCCCAGGCGTGGGCGAAATTACGCGATCGCGGAAGTGTCCCCAAGCCCGAAGCCGGCCCGGCGCAGCGTCATCTCGCCGGCCGGCCGGAACAAACGCCGGGCATCGCCGTTTTCGGGGATGGTTATGTTCGCCCCGCTCGATATGCACGGCGAGAAGCGCTCCGATCTCCACCGGGCCGCAAGGCTGTCGATGCTGCATGAGCGTGTGGTGAAGCGCTTCGACAAGGTCGACCATTCAGCGGATGCCGTCGAGACGGCCGCAGACGCCTTCGTCGAGGCCACCCACCGACTGACCGTCATGGCCGATCCGTTCAGGCCAGCCAGGAAGTCACAGATGACGGCCGGCTGGACACTCGGGCTGTGAGTTCCCGAGGTGCGGTATGAAACGGTCAGTGAGGCCGCGCGTTGCGTGCCCTGATCATATCGCGCCTTCTCAACTCGGCATATACCGCCTCGCGGTCCCCACGGTATCGCCCGAGCAATCTCACTGCCTCGTCGCGTTCCACACGCCCGAGCTTCATCATAAACCGAAGTTCACGTTCCGGAATCAGAGGCTGAGCTTCCTGCCGCCGCCACCATGTTTCATGCATCGCTTCGATCTCCCCGCCACGCCCACTCGACAGCCCGGCGGAACCCCTGCCTGTGGTGATGTTTAGACCATCCATCCGTTGGCCTCAGTGACACTGCCCACACTTCTCAGCTCTGACATTTGCATTTGTTTAGCGCAGTCTAACTTTCCTCCGACGGGCACCGGCCGCATCCGGTCTCAAAGGCGCGGGCCGGGCTCAGGAAATCAGGCGCTGCAGCGCTCCCTCCGACCGTTGGCAAACGCAATCACCATCGCCGCCACGACCAACCCCGCGGCCACCGCAAAGGTCATCGCCATCCCGTGCGCGACGGCCGCCGGGGCTGCCGCCGCGATATCCTTCGTCCCCACGGCGAAGGCGAACACCGCGCCCATCACCGCCGTGCCGGTGACGAGGCCGAGATTGCGCGAGAGGCTGAGCATGCCCGACACCACGCCGCGCTCGCTGCTGTCGACATCCGCCATGACGGCGGTGTTGTTGGCGGCCTGGAAGAGCTGGTAGCCCGGCGTCAGCACGGCGATCGCTGCCGCGTAGCCGGCAACGCCGAAGAGACTTGGGAGTGCTGCGAGCGCGGCGCAGCCGGCGACCATCAGCATCAGGCCGGCGATGACCATCGCCGCCGCGCCGAGCCGGTCGACGACACGCCCTGCAATGATGCCGCAGACCGCCGAGACCACGGGGCCCATCGACAGCACGGCCCCGGTCGCCACTTCGCTCAAGCCCAGCGCCCGCGACAGGAAGAACGGGCCGACGACCAGGGTGGCCATCATCACCGTCGAGACCAGCGCGTTCATGGCGAGGCTCGGCGCCAGCACCCTGTCGCGCAACAGCGCGAACTTGACCAGCGGCGACGCAACCTTGGCCTCGGCGAGGACGAACAGTGCCGCGCCAGCCATGGCCGCGCCGAGCAGCGCCGCGTTGAGGCCGCCGAAATGGCCGCGTCCGATGGTCATGGCCAGCGCATAGGCGGTAAGCGTGGCGGCGAGCAGCAGCGTGCCCGGCATGTCGAAGCGGGCCTTCGCGCCCGTCGTCTGGCGCGGGATGCTTGCCGCTGGAAGGAAGCGCCAGGCGGCGAGCAACGCGGCGCCCCCCAGTGCGGCATTGACGAGGAAGATCGAGCGCCAGCCGAGAGCGGCGATCAGCACGCCGCCGAGCGAGGGGCCGAGCGCCGTGCCGAGCGCCGACATGGTGCCGAGCAGGCCCATGGCGCTGCCGGTGCGCTCCTTCGGGACCGTCTCGCCGACGATGGCTATCGTCAGCGCCATCATCACCGCCGCGCCCAGCCCCTGCACGACGCGCGCGGCGATCAGCAGCGCCAGCGAAGGCGCAAGTCCTGCGGCAAACGAGGCGATGCTGAACAGCACCAGGCCGGCGATCAGCAGCAGCCGGCGGCCGACCAGATCGCCGAGGCGCCCGACGCTGACGATCAGCGCGGTGATGGCGAGCAGATAGGCGAGCACCACCCATTGCACCGCCGGAAAGGATGCGGCGAAGACCACGCTCAGCGTCGGCAGCGCGACATTGGCGATGCTGGTGGCGAGCGAGGAAACGAGCATGGCCAGAGACAGGCTGGCCAGCGCGCCCGCCGTCGAATGGCTTAGGGGCGCGGCGCGGGTCTCGGCAATATCGGCCATGATGTCTTCTCCGTCGGTGAACTTGCGGGGAAGATAATCGCGTGGCCGATATGGCGGAACGCGCAGCATTTGCATTTGATCAGTGCATGAGACGCCATGCCATCGAGCGATAACCATGCTATGGTTGCGCTTATGTCGCGACCCGATCTCAACCTGCTCGTCACCCTGGATGCGCTGCTTGCCGAAGGCAGCGTCGCCAAGGCCGCGCGACGGCTGAAGCTCAGCCCTTCGGCGATGAGCCGGGCGCTGGCGAGGCTGCGCGAGGCGACCGGCGATCCGCTTCTGGTGCGCGCCGGGCGAGGCCTGGTGCCGACGCCGCGCGCCGTTGAGTTCGGCGCACAGGTCGGCCGGCTGGTGAAGGAGGCGGAAGCGGTGCTGCGGCCCGCCGAGCGGCTCGACCTCGCGCGGCTCAGCCGCAGCTTCACGCTGCGCAACAGCGACGGCTTCGTCGAGAATTTCGGCCCGGCGCTGCTGGCCCGCGCGTCGCGGGAAGCGCCGGGCGTGCAACTGCGCTTCGTGCCCAAGCCCGACAAGGAAAGCGGCCCGATGCGCGAGGGCGCGGTCGATCTGGAGACCGGCGTGATCGGCAATACGACCGGGCCGGAGGTGCGCTCGCGGGCGCTGTTCCGCGACCGCTTCGTCGGCGTCGCGCGCCCCGGCCATCCTTTGAGCGAAGGCCGCATTACCGCCGCCCGCTTCGCGGCCGGCCGCCACATATTGATATCGCGGCGCGGGCTCGATCGCGGCCCGGTGGATGACGCGCTGGAGCTCGCCGGACTGACGCGCACAATCGCGACCGTGGTCGGCGGCTTCGCCGAGGCGCTGGCTCTGGCGCGCGGCTCGGACCTTATCGCCACGGTGCCGGAGCGCTACACGGGCACGCTGCGCGAGGGCCTGTTCACCTTCACGCTGCCGGTCAAGCTTGCCTCGCTGACAATCTCGCTGTTGTGGCATCCGAGGCTCGATGCCGATCCGGCGCATCGCTGGCTGCGGGGACTGGTGAGAGAGGTGTGTGGCGAGCCGCGTAACCCCACCACCTGAGAGGGGCTAACGCTCGGGGAACCAACCTCGCCGCCGCGGACATTTCTTTAACATTAGCGTTTACTAACGTATAATACAGGCAAGAATTACCATGCCGCTCATGGAACCCGTGGCATGGCCAGCGCGTTGCCGGGCGCTTTTGACAAAGCCGGAGGCTCGCTTGAGCGAATTCAGGAAGTTCGCGTGCCCCCGGTGCCTGGGCGCCGGCAAGGTGTTCGAGTGTGAAAAGCAGGTGGCGTCGAAAGGCTCATGCTGTCCCTCGGGCACGTTGCGCGACAATTGCCCCGGACAGCGGGTTTCCTGCCAGGCCTGCAACGGAACCGGCCTGCGCGGCTACAGCGCACCCCCTCTTTTGCAGGACTGAGCGGCGAGAGGCGCGACAACGGCATTTGGTCTGACTCTGCCGGATATTCGCAACCTCTAACGCAAAAAAACATCCACGCGGGACGCTTGGCCTGAAGGTGACGCGCCGGCGCCGACAGACGGGCCCGCGTCGTCGACCTGACCGAGCGGCCGAGGCCGATGCGGCTCAGGCCCACGACTTCGAATTCAAAGCGATCGGACAGAGAAAACAGTCGATCCGTTTCCTGCAATTGCTTAGGCGCTGGCCCCGCCCATCAGGGCGGCGACCAGGGTCGCCAGGAAGACAAGCAGCCCCAATGCGACCCGGTCCAGCCACCCGCGCCGTCTGGCAAGGACCTCGAACAACCGGTTGGCCATCGCAACTTCCCCCTTCGCCACAGACATTCTATCACATCTTTCATGAGCGGATCATGAAACGGCTCACAGACGCGCCCAAAGGCGCTTTCCCTCGCCACCGGGCGCAGATGTTGCACTGCCGAAATGCGCCCAAAAAAAGTCAGGGTCGATGGGACGGTCGGTCTTGGCGAAAAATCAGCTCATTCAAGCGGATACACATATATCTGCGGCGCGGTCCGCCGGGTATCGGAAATGCCCGGAATTCCGCCGTTTCATGGCTCCTCGCCGTGGCCCCAGCATGACTGCCAAGCGCGCTTCGAGCGCGAAAAGGAGGCTAAAAAGGCGCTCCTGAAGGCGTCGCCGACGGCGTTGACAGGACCCCACGCCAATGGCACTCCGCAAGCACTGGTCACGCCATGACCGTTGCTGTTGGGGACGGACGGGGTTTCAGCAGCTTGGCGGCGGCGCCGGACGGGCGGGCACCTGCGCGGTGCACCGCCCGCTCCTGGCCAGGCCGGCTTCCAGCTCCAAACAGCTTGCTTCAGGGCCGATCGGGTCGACGGCGCGTTCGTGGGATTTCAGAACGTGAAGCCGGAGGACGACAAGGAGGCGGTCACAGCCGAAAGCCTGCCACGTCTGGCTAAGGTCGGTTTGCAATATGGCTTCTTCATCGGAGTCTCGCCTGGTCGACGATGAAATCAAGACAGCATGATATGCCCGGCGGGGACCGCGTCAAGCGGGGGTCCAATTTGGCCGCCCTGCGACTGCCGCCAGATAATCGGCCGCAAGCCAATGGGCCGCCAGCCAATTTCATCCGCGCGCCGGCGTTACACGCTGACGTTCGAGGCAACTGCAACGACGCTCGACAGCTTCTGGCGCTTCAACAGCACCGGCTTCTCGTAAGTCTTCTTCATAGGGTGTCCCCTTTGCCCAGTTTCGCGCGCGCACCACGCAACGCCACAAGGTTTCCGTCAAAGAAAATCGGCGCGATCGGCGGGCATGAGGGCTGGCTACAACCGAAAGCATGTGGGCTGTGGCATGCCGGCAACATCCGGCGCCATCGTCCGACACAACGTCACGACTGCCCGGTTCAACCGGCGTGCTGCAGCCAACGGCGATCGAAGACGTCGAGGATCGCACGGAATTCGGCCGGCGGAATCTGGCCGAAATCGCCCTCGCCGTCGGCTCCGAGGAATCGCCCCAGCAGCCTGTCAATGGCCTCTGGATGCTCGATGGCCATGCCGAGCGCCGCAAGATCGGTGGCGATCGAACCCTGCGGCAGCAAATATCCGCCCCATTCGGGGGCGCTCGGCAGCGGATCGCGCAGGCGCACCATGATGATCCTGGTGAACGAGGGCTGCGCCTCGGGGCCTATGATGGCTGTGCCGCACAAATAGCCGCCCAGCACGCTGCCCGGCTGCGACTGAGGGAACAGGGTGAAGAAGAACTGGGCATCGCCGCCGACCTCCCTGACATGGATGTACAAGCCGCGCTTTGCCGGCGTCACCGGGCCGCCCAGCACGAGCTGGCCGGTCGGCAGCGCCTCGCGGTAGCGGGCGGTGAGGCCGTGCACGCCCGGCCCGCCCTCGATCGACAGGCTGCCCTTGATAAGCTGGCCGCGATAATAGGGTGACCAGGCGCGCGAATAGCAGGCATAGGTCCCGATAAGCGCGATGCTGTGGGCACGGTCGTCGTGCGCGGAGGCTGCCTCGAACTGCTGCGCGGCGTGCCGTTCGAGCGCGACCCGGTCGACGCCATGACGGGCGCAGATGGCGGCAGTAAAGCCCGGCAGATCGCTTTCGGCGATCCACGCGCCGGGCTGCTCCAGCCGCAGCAGCTTGGCCCAGTCTTCGTAGACGCTGAGCTCGCGCGGATGAGCCCGGCCCTGCAGCCACTTGTCGGCGCGGCCGAGATCGAATGCCGTCCTGGCGTTGACGGCACGGAACGCCGCCGCGAGATCCTTGCGGGTGACGGTGCCGAGCAGGGCCGATGTCAGCCTCAGCTTCTGCGCGATATGTTGTGCCATCGAACCGCCCCTCGGACCCCTTCGCCCTTCCGAGAAATCATGCCTGGCCATTGCCGGCCGCGGCTGCCCGCCGGGCACGGCGTCGACTCATCATACGCATGGTCGCCACGCTCCGCGCCGGACTTTCGTCCTGCGCCCGATGTCTGCGCTCCGACCTTCCACAGGCCGATGCCGCGGAAATTCCGGAGAATTCCACGGCCTTCCACATGGCCGCCCTTTGCCCCCGGGCGGCCGGCGCTAAGCTCGCTTCGGGCTAGGGCGGACCATCATGAAAAATGCGCTGAATGCGGGGCTCGACCACGTCATCATCCCCTTCCTTCGTGGGGATCGACGGCAACCAGGTCGCGCTGCTCGACGCATCGGGCTTCAGCCAATGAGGAGGCCTCGGAACCAGGAAAGGAAACCTGCCATGAGGATCGTCCTATCCGCGTTGACGGCGCTTCTCCTCTCAGTCGCGCTGACGCAAGGCGCCGGAGCCAAGACCAAAATTCTGGTGACCGACACCAAGGCCGCAACCACGGGCAAGCATCGGCCGCCGCTCGATGAGACGGCAACCGGCGGCGTCGTGCCCTTGGCAGGCCAGACGCCGAAGGCCGCGGATCCGGGCCAGGCCTATCCGCAGCCGCTGGACCTGCATTTCTAGGGGAAGCGCCCGGCAGTTCCGGTTCGCAACCGCGTAAAACCGATGTCGGCCATCCGGGATCGGCGAGGAAAAGCAGTGGCCGAACGACCCAGCCAACAGCCCACCCGGCCAGCCTGAGGGCTGGGGGGCTTAGCGCCGCCGGCGGGGCGGCGTCTGCCCCCGCGCGGACCGCATTGTGCGGTCCGCGCGGGCCAAGCGCGAGGCTTGACCAGGCCATGGCCGGCGCGATAGGCGGGCGCAGGCCGTCCAACCGATGAAAGACCCGCCATGACCGACCTTATCGTGAAAGACAGCAACGGCACGCCGCTGAAGGATGGCGACTCCGTGACGCTGATCAAGGACCTCAAGGTCAAGGGGACGTCCGAGACGATCAAGCGCGGCACGCTGGTGAAGAACATTCGTCTCAACGGCAATCCCGGCGAGATCGAATGCAACACCAAGCAGGTAAAAGGCCTGGTGCTGAAGACGGAGTTCCTGAAGAAGGCGT
Source organism: Mesorhizobium sp. (assembly GCA_004020875.1). GTDB lineage: Bacteria > Pseudomonadota > Alphaproteobacteria > Rhizobiales > Rhizobiaceae > Mesorhizobium. The sequence goes on along the minus strand of SAPZ01000044.1, from coordinate 10,208 downwards.
GACTGCGGGGCCAAGCCCTGTCGACCCGGTGGGGCGTTGACGCCTTCTCACGCAAGTTGAGGAGCGGCGCGCCGCCCACCCCTGTCACCACTAGCCCTCCCCTTATGTTGCACTGCGTTAGATTTGTTGCGTTGCGATATCGGCGCATAGGGCCGAGGCTTTGCCGCAGGCGGGATACGAACGAACGGTGCGAGGTTCGTATTCGTGTCAGCATCGGCGCAGGATTTCCGACCGGATATTGAAGGGTTGCGGGCGGTGGCCGTGGCGGGCGTCGTGGCCTATCATTTCGGCCTGGCGATGCTGCCGGGCGGCTTTGCCGGGGTCGACATCTTCTTCGTCATCTCGGGCTATCTGATCACCCGGCACCTGGTCGCCGAGATATCCGAAACAGGCCGGCTCGACCTCTTGCGCTTCTATGCCCGGCGCGCCCGGCGCCTGCTGCCCGCGGCGCTTCTGGTCATACTCGCGACGCTTGCCGCCGGCGCGATCATCCTGTCGCCGGAGGAGCAGGCGCTCTATTCCAAGGGCGCCATGTTCGCCTCGGCCTATATCATCAATCTGTGGCTGATCCGCTGGTCGTTCGACTATTTCGCCAATGACGCCACGTCGAACCCGTTCATCCACTACTGGTCGCTGTCGGTCGAGGAGCAGTTCTACCTCGCCTGGCCGGCGCTCCTGATGCTGGCGGCCTGGCTGGGCCGTTTAACAGTTTTGCCAAAACGGCAAACCGCCCAAGCTCTTCATCCTGACGCAATTGCGGACGGAAAACCCCTTCACACTTCTCCTGGAATTGCTCTGAAACACGGCAAGCGCGCCATCTTGGTCGCGATCGCCGCTGTCGGCCTCGTCTCCTTCATCCTCTGCGCCTGGCTGACGAGCGTTTCGCAGCCCTGGGCCTTCTACTTCTCGCCGCTGCGCGCATGGGAATTTGCCGCCGGCGGCCTCGCATCGACGGCGCCGGCGCGGCTTTTGCAGACGCGTCCGCTGCTGGGGCGGGCGTTGAGCCTGGCCGGCCTGGCGATGATCGGGACCGCTTATCTCACCTTCAGCGAGGACGCTCCCTTCCCCGGCTTTCTGGCGCTTCTGCCTGTCGCCGGCACGGTCCTTCTGCTCAAGGCGGGAGCGGCCGGCGCCAGGGAAGGCACTCCTTATTCACCCGATTCCGGGCGGAATTGGGTGAATGCCGCCCTGGCGCTGCCGCCTTTGCAATGGACCGGCAGGGTCTCCTATTCGATCTATCTGTGGCATTGGCCGGTCATCGTCTATGCCGGCATGCTGGCGCCGGAGTTGACGCCAGTCGAGCGGCTCTATTGCCTGGCGCTGACGCTGGCGCTGTCCGCCCTCACCTACCACCTCATCGAGAACCCGATCCGTCGCAACGGCTGGCTGATGGCCAATGCGGCGCGGGCGCTGGTGCCGGCCCTCCTCCTGACCGGCACCGGCGTCGCAGCCGCCTATGGCAATGCCAGGCTCGCCGTTCGCGACCTCGATCCGCAACAGCGCCTCATCGCCGCCAGCGCGGCCGAGCCATCCACCGCCCGCGCCAAGGCGGGCTGCGTGCAGGACTACGAGACGGTGACGCCGGCTCCTTGCGTGTTCGGCGACGGCCGGCGCGTCATCGCGCTCTTCGGCGACTCCCACGCCGACCACTGGTCCACGCCGCTGATCGAGGCGGGCCGGAAGAACGGCTACCGGGTGGTGACGTGGCTGAAGAACTCCTGCCGCGCCTCGCGCATCAGCGTATGGTCGGCCGAGCTCAAGCGCCCCTACGCGGAATGCGACCGCTGGCGCGAGCAGGCGATCTCCGGGATCATAAAGGCGCGGCCCGCGCTGGTGGTCATTTCCGAGCTGGCGCTGACCAGCGGGCGCAAGATAGCAGGCCGCGACGGCGACACGGCAAGACAGGACGCCGACTGGCGGGCCGGCCTGCGCTCCACCCTCACCAGCCTTAGCAAGGCCGGGCTGAAGGTCGCCTTCATCCGAGACGTGCCGTTCAACAACGCCAATGTCGACACCTGCGTGGCGCGGGCGCTGTGGCGGGACGAAGCGCCCTCGCGATGCGACCAGACGCGCGCCTATGCCGCCAACGACGCCATGGCGGCGGTGGAGCGCGACATCGTCGACAGCATCCCAAACGCTGCTTACGTCGACCTCACCGACCGCTTCTGCAGCGCCACCATTTGCCACGCCGTCATCGGCGGCAAGCTCGCCTTCCGCGATCAGCACCATATGGCCACGCCCTTCGCGGAATCGCTGGAGCCGGACGTGGAGAAGAGGGTGATTTCGAAAGTGGGAAGGTGAAGCTGCCAATCTCCCCCTCGTGAGGGGAATGCCCGGCAGGGCGGAGGGGGCGTGAAGGATCACGGCGCGCGAGAGTCAAGGTTCCTCGCCCCACGAATGTGGGGAGAGGTGGCTCGGCGAAGCCGAGACGGAGAGGGGAGCGCCCTACGAAGGCCCCCTCTCCGTCCGCTTCGCGGCCACCTCTCCCCGCCTCTGGCGGGGGCGAGGAACCCAAGCTTTGAGACGCTGGCGGGACAGCGCCCCCCTCTGCCCTGCCGGGCTTTCGTCGCTCGGAAAGCCGAGCAATTGGCTTCCCGTCCGCTGGGCGGACCGCTCCTCAACCCACAAGGGGGGGAGATTACGCACTCCACCCGTGCTCTACTCCGCCGGGGACCTCGCCATGATTCGCGCTCTGCTCGCCTTCCTTCTCCTCACCACGCCGGCCTTCGCCGCCGACATGTCGGTGTTCGTGCGCAACCAGCGTTCGGACGGCGTCGCGCTGGAGCTGTTCAGCCGCGACAGCCAGAAAGTCTGGCCGGGTGGCGACAAGGTGTTCCTCATCCGGCCGAAGGCGAAGAAATCCGTGCCGATCTCCTGCGAGCCCGGCGAGCATATCTGCTGGGGCGCCTGGGTGGACGGCAACGATTCCGTCAGCGCCGGCGTCGGCCCCGACAACGACCAGCCCTGCGATACCTGCTGCTTCATCTGCGCGGAGCATTCCACCGAGACGGTGGACCTGGCGGAGTAGCGCGGGGCGTTGAAGCTGCTGTTCCTCGCCCCCGCGGAAGGCGGGGGAGAGGTGGCCGCGAAGCGGACGGAGAGGGGGCTTTCGTAGGGCGCTCCCCTCTCCGTCTCGGCTTCGCCGAGCCACCTCTCCCCACTTTCGTGGGGCGAGGAACCTTAATCCTGCGGCGCCGCTCACCTATTTCCTCCAGACCCCCCTTGGCATTGCCCCACGCCATGCCATCATCCGCCATCGGCCGTGTGGGCCGATTCTATCTCGGGGGTTCTCATGTCCATCTCTTTCGCGCGCCGCGCCGCCGCCGCGCTTTCGCTTGCCGTCCTCATCGCGCCCGCCGCCCATGCCGGCGACGTCACCTTCCAGATCAGGAACGGCCATCCCAACGCCATGCGCGTCGAGCTCTACAGCCAGGACCGCGACTATGTCTGGCCGGGCGAGGGCAAGGACTTCTATCTCGACGACGGCGAGACCAAGCAACTGCCGATCTCCTGCAACGAGGGCGAGAAGATCTGCTACGGCGCCTGGGTCGACGGCGATGAAAGCACCTATTGGGGCGTCGGCCCCAACAACCAGCAGAGCTGCGAGGACTGCTGCTACACCTGCAGCGGCGGGCAAACGGAGGAGATCGACCTGGAGGAGTAGCGGGGCGCTGTTCCGTCGACTTTTGCGTGCTTGGGTTCCTCGCCCCGCCAGAGGCGGGGAGAGGTGTCCGCGAAGCGGACGGAGAGGGGTCCTTCGTAGGGCGCTCCCCCTCTCCGTCTCGGCTTCGCCGAGCCACCTCTCCCCCATTTCATGGGGGCGAGGAACCTTGTCGTCCAAGACTGCCCATCCTCCCAGCTTGACGCCCTTCGCACCCGCGCCCTAGCCTGATCTCCACCCCAACAGGAGAGCCCACCCAAATGGCAGGCACGGTCGAAGGCGAGAAGATCGACGTTTCCTTCAGCGGCAAGCGCTGCATCCATTCGCGCAACTGCGTCCTCGGCAACCCGCATGTCTTCGTGCCCAACGCGCCGGGCGAGTGGATCCACCCGGAAGCGGCGAGCGTCGAGCAGGTGGTGGCGCTGGCCGAAAACTGTCCGTCGGGCGCGATCACCTACAACCGCAAGGATGGCGGGCCGCAGGAGAAGCCGCCGGTGGTCAACACCGTTCGCGTGCGGGAAAACGGCCCGCTGGCGGTGCATGCCGAGATCGTGCTGGGCGACGAGACGTTCTTCCGCGCCACGCTCTGCCGCTGCGGCGCCTCGCAGAACAAGCCGTTCTGCGACAACAGCCACATCAAGGCCGGCTTCATTGCCACCGGCGAGCCGCCGCTGAAGGAAGCGCAGGTGCTGGACGCGCGGGACGGCCCGCTGAAGGTGACGCCCACCAGCAACGGACCGCTGAAGGTCGAAGGCAATGCCGAGATCGTCACCGGCACTGGCCACACCATCGCCCGCACCACGAAGGTGTTCCTCTGCCGCTGCGGGCATTCGGCCAACAAGCCCTTCTGCGACGGCTCGCACAAAAGAGTGGGGTTTGTGGGATGACAAGCGCCGCGCCGGCGTTAGTTACGTATGAGATTTCGCGCTCAGGAGGATATCCATCATGCGCACCATGCTCGTTCTTGCCCTGCTTGCCCTGGCCATGCCCGCCTATGCCGCCAATCACGCGGTCCAGATCAAGGGCATGAAGTTCAGCCCGTCGAAGATCAGCGTCGCGGTCGGCGACACCATCACCTTCACCAACGCCGATCCGATGACGCATACCGCCACGGCTGGCGACGGCTCCTTCGACACCGGCCAGCTCGCCAAAGGCAAAAGCGCCAAGGTCAAGATAACCAAAGCCGGCGCTCACCCGTTCCACTGCGCGATCCATAGCTCGATGACGGGCACCGTCACGGCGAAATAGAAGCGAGCGGCGAAGCTGCCAGTCTCCCCTTGTGGGCAGGGCAGAGGGGCGTGAGGAACGCGGCGCCTCAAGATCAAGGTTCCTCGCCCCACGAAGTGGGGAGAGGTGGCTCGGCGAAGCCGAGACGGAGAGGGGAGCGCCCTACGAAGGCCCCCTCTCCGTCCGCTTCGCGGCCACCTCTCCCCCGCCTTTGGCGGGGGCGAGGAACCCACTCCTTGATATGCCGGCGGCGATCAGCTCTTCTCCCCTTGGCCTACCCCTCCAACCTTTATCCGCCAGCCCGTATCGGCTAAGGGCTTCGCAACAAAGCCCTTGACCCCGGACTGCCCGCAAAAATGACCGCCAAGCTTTCCCCCCTCTTCCTCGGCATCGACACCGGCGGCACCTACACCGATGCGGTGCTGTGGTCGGAGGAGGGCGGCCCCAAGGGCAAGGTTCTGGCCAAGGCGAAGTCGCTGACCACGCGGCACGATCTCGCCGTCGGCATTTCCGGCGCGGTCGATGCCGTGCTTCAGCAATCCGGCACCGATCCGGCCGCGATCAAGCTGGTCTCGATGTCGACGACCTTGGCCACCAACGCGCTGGTGGAGGGCCAGGGCGGGCGCGTGGCGCTCGTCATGATCGGCTTTTCCGAGGCCGACCTTGCCCGCGACGGATTGAAGACGGCGCTCGGCACCGATCCGGTGGTGTTCTGCCCCGGCGGCCATGACGTGCACGGCAATGCCGCCAAGCTCGACCTGTCCGGCCTCGAGGCCGCACTCCCCGAGCTTGGGCGTTCGGTGTCCGGCTTCGCCGTCTGCGCCTATTTCGCCACGCGCAACCCGGCGCATGAGCTTGCCGCTCGCGACCTGATCCGCGAGAAGACCGGCCTGCCGGTCACCGCCAGCCACGAGCTTTCGGCAAAGCTCGGCGGTCCGCGCCGCGCGCTCACCACGCTGCTCAACGCCCGCCTGATCTCGATGATCGACCGGCTGGTCGCGGCGACCGAAGGATTTCTGGCCAAGCGCGGCATCGCGGCGCCCCTGATGGTGGTGCGCGGCGACGGCGCGCTGGTGTCGGCGGCCTTTGCCCGCCAACGGCCGATCGAGACGATCCTCTCCGGCCCCGCCGCCAGCCTTGTCGGCGCCCGTCACATGACCGGGCTGGACGACGCCATGGTGTCGGATATCGGCGGCACCACCACGGATGTCGCCGTGCTCGATGGCGGCCGTCCTCGCCTCGATCCGGAAGGCGCCACCGTCGGCGGCTTCCGCACCATGGTCGAGGCCGTCGCCATGCGCACCTTCGGCCTCGGCGGCGACTCGGAAGTGGCGCTGGAAGACGGCGCGCTCGATCCGAAGATCCTGCTCGGACCGCGCCGCCTGGTGCCGCTGGCGCTTGCCGGCATGGTGCATGGCGAGGCGGTCACCGCCGAGCTGGAACGGCAGCTGCGCGCGCCCAATCCGAGCCGCATGGACGGGCGCTTTGCCGTGCGCACCGGCGTGCCGGATCGCCTCGCCGCCGGCCTCACCGCGCCGGAAGCGAAGCTTTACGAAGCAATCGGCGCCGCGCCGCTGGCGCTCGACCGGCTGCTCTCGTCCAACGCGCAGAACGCCACGCTGAACCGTCTGGTTGCGCGGGGGCTCGTGCACATCTGCGGCTTCACGCCGTCCGACGCCGCCCATGTGCTGGGCAAGCAGTCGAACTGGGACGCCGCCACCGCCCGGCTAGGCGCCGAGCTTTTCGCCCGCCGCCGCGACGGCCGCGGCCAGGCGATCGCGGCGACGCCGGAGGAGATTTCGCAGCGCGTGCTGGTCACGCTCACCCGCTGGTCGGCCGAATACATCCTCGAAACAGCCTTCGCCGAGGATGGCCTGGACGGCGCGGCGACCGTCGCGCACGCGCTGGTGCAGCGCGCGGTCGATGGCCATCCAGGCATCGCCCGCTTCACCGTCGCGCTCGACCGTCCGGTGATCGGCCTCGGCGCTTCCGCGCCGCTGCATTATGCGGGCCTGCCGCCGCTTGTCGGCAATGGCTGCATCGTGCCGGAAGACACCGATGTCGCCAACGCGCTGGGCGCCGTGGTCGGCCAGGTGCGGGTCTCGGCCGAAGCCCGCGTCAGCCAGCCGAAGGAAGGGCTGTTCCGCCTGGCGTCGGGCCAGACAGTACGCGACTTCACCGACGAGGCGAAGGCGATCGAGGCGGCTGAAGCCGATGTGCGGGCGATCGCAGCCGGGCGCGCCAAGGACGCCGGCACCGACAGCGCCGAGATCGACGTCGCCACCGAGTTCAAGGTCTCGACCATCGAGGGCCAGCGCATGTTCATCGAAGCACATGTGGTCGCCGTGGCGTCGGGAAGGCCGAGGATTGCGGTGTGAGGGAGAGGGGGGAGACCGCGTCCCCCTACACCCTAAGCCGAATTGACCCCGCAACCCCAAACATGCCAAAGCCCCCGGCAAGCCTACCTATCTGGAGACGTGCAGATGACCGACCGCATCGAGATCGCCGGGTTGCGAATTGCCCGGGAGCTCCATGACTTCGTGGCCGAGGAGGCTACGCCCGGCACCGGCATCGATCCGGAAAAATTCTGGGAAGGCTTTTCGGCCATCGTCCACGATTTGGAGCCGAAGAACCGCGCGCTGCTCGCCAAGCGCGACGCCATGCAGGAGAAGCTCGACGGCTGGTATCGCGCCAACGGCGCGCCGATCGACATGGAGGCGTACAAGACCTTCCTGAAGGAGATCGGCTATCTGGTGCCGGAAGGGCCGGCCTTCAGCGTCTCGACGGAGCATGTCGACCCCGAGATCGCCGTCGTCGCCGGGCCGCAGCTCGTCGTGCCGGTGATGAATGCGCGCTATGCGCTCAACGCCGCCAATGCGCGCTGGGGCTCGCTCTATGACGCGCTCTACGGCACCGACGCCATTCCCGAGACCGGCGGCGCAGAGAAGGGCAAGGGTTTCAATCCGGCGCGCGGCGCCAAGGTGATCGCCTGGGCGAAGGATTTCCTCGACCAATCGGTGCCGCTGACCACGGGCAAATGGGCCGGCGTCAACGGGCTGTCGGTGGCGAATGGCGCGCTGAAAGCGGGCGAGGGCGCCGGCGCCACCACGCTCGCCGACCCAAAACAGTTCGCCGGCTATCGCGGCGATGCCGAGAATCCCGAAGCGGTGCTCCTGGTCAAGAACGGCCTGCATATCGAGATCGTGATCGACCACGCCAACCAGATCGGCAAGACCGATCCGGCCGGCATCGCCGACGTCATCCTGGAATCGGCTCTCACGACCATCCAGGACTGCGAGGACTCGGTCGCGGCTGTCGATGCCGAGGACAAGGTCGTCGTCTACCGCAACTGGCTCGGCCTGATGAAGGGCGACCTCGCCGAAGAGATCACCAAGGGCGGCAAGACTTTTGTCCGCAAGCTCAATCCGGACCGCCGCTACACGGCGGCCAATGGCGGCCAGCTCCTGCTGCCGGGCCGCTCGCTGATGCTGGTGCGCAATGTCGGCCACCTGATGACCAATCCGGCGATCACCGACCGCGACGGAAACGAAGTGCCGGAAGGCATCATGGATGCCGCGATCACCGGGCTGATCGCGCTGCATGATGTCGGCGAGAACGGCCGCCGCGCCAATTCCCGCGCCGGCTCGATGTATGTCGTGAAGCCGAAGATGCACGGGCCGGAAGAGGTTGCCTTCGCCGTCGAGATCTTCGACCGGGTCGAGGCGCTGCTCGGCATGGCGAAGAACACCATCAAGATGGGCATCATGGACGAGGAGCGGCGCACCACCGTCAACCTCAAGGAGGCGATCCGCGCGGCGCGCGAGCGCGTGGTGTTCATCAACACCGGCTTCCTCGACCGCACCGGCGACGAGATCCACACCTCGATGGAAGCCGGCCCGATGATCCGCAAGGGCGACATGAAGCAGGCCGCCTGGATCTCCGCCTATGAGGCCTGGAATGTCGATACGGGCCTCGAATGCGGGCTCGCCGGCCATGCCCAGATCGGCAAGGGCATGTGGGCTATGCCGGATTTGATGGCGGCGATGCTGGTTGAGAAGATCGCACATCCCAAGGCCGGCGCCAACACCGCCTGGGTGCCCTCGCCGACAGCGGCGACCCTGCACGCCACGCATTATCACAAGGTCGATGTGCATGCTGTGCAGGCGGCGCTGAAGAATCGGCCGAAGGCCAAGCTCGACGACATCCTGTCGGTGCCGGTCGCGGTGCGGCCGAACTGGACGCCGGACGAGATCCAGCGCGAGCTCGACAATAATGCGCAGGGCATTCTGGGTTACGTCGTGCGCTGGATCGACCAGGGCGTCGGCTGCTCGAAAGTGCCCGACATCAACGATGTCGGCCTGATGGAGGACCGCGCGACGCTGCGCATCTCCTCGCAGCACATCGCCAACTGGCTGCGCCACAAGGTCTGCTCGGAAATCCAGGTCAGGGATTCGCTGCAGCGCATGGCGGCGATCGTCGACCGCCAGAATGTCGGCGATCCGCTCTACCGCCCGATGGCGCCGGACTTCGACCATTCCATCGCCTTCCAGGCCGCCTGCGACCTGGTGTTCAAGGGAACGAGCCAGCCCAACGGCTATACAGAGCCGGTGCTGCATGCGCGGCGGCTGGAGCTGAAGGCGAAGGACCGGTAGCGCCGCCTTACGTTCCCGTCGGCGGGCGATTGCACAGGTCTCCAGCTCCGCCGGTCCTCTATCCCCGCGCGAGAATGAGCAAACGGGGAAAGGCGCTGCCCTTTCAAGGGCGCTGGGGGATCTGCCCAGAGCGGCTATCGCTCGTGGTCACGCGCCGATCACCCGAATGAGATGACAAGTTGATCAGAGGGACATTGACGGTATTGTGTCTACCTACTAGTTGGTAGGCGTCACCAAAAAGACGAAAGAAAGGTATCCGTCATGCCTGTACTAACGAGCGGCCAGAACCGCGCCAAGCCCTCGAACGGCTGGCTCAAAAGCTATTACTATCTGCGGTTTGCCGTATCGGCGGCCTGGGTCCTGGCGGCCTTCACCGTAGCGAAGACAGTTCCGCCGCTCGCCGCCGTGATGCTGGTCGCCTATCCCCTCTGGGACGCGCTCGCCAACTATGTCGACGCGCAGCGCAGCGGCGGGCTTCGCAGCAACAGATCGCAACTTTTGAACTTCGTGGTCAGCATCGTCACCGCGATCGCGGTTGCAATCGCGCTTGGCCGCAGCATGAACGCGGTGCTTGCAGTCTATGGTGTCTGGGCCGCGCTCTCCGGCGTGTTTCGTAAGCGCCAAGCCGACCCCATCTGGCGCGGCTTGAGGTGATGAGCGAGAGATAG
>SAPZ01000043.1 GCA_004020875.1 Mesorhizobium sp. | reverse complement strand
GTCATGATGGTTAAACTGCCTGACCGACGCCGGCAAAACCTTGATCTCGATCAAGGCGAGTCAGGTCAAAACCCGCGCAGATTGCCGCTCCTATTGGACCACGGGCGTCGCAATGATCGCCAGACAGGATGTTCAGCAAGCCGACGTCCCCGCAATTTGCAAATCCTGCGAAGCGCGGCAGGATGGATTATGCGGCGCCTTCAACGCCCGCCAACTCACCGAGTTGGCCAGAGCCTCTTCCAGGCATGAGGTTCTGGCAGGCGCTGAACTGCCCAACGACGGAACCTACTCCAACCTTCTGTCCGGCGTGGTCAAGCTCACGAGAAATCTCTCGGATGGTCGTCAGCAGATTGTCGGGTTCCATTTCGCACCCGATTTCCTGGGCAGACCGTTCGAGGCAAAGAGGCCGATCAGGGCGGAAGCCTTGACGAATGTGGCGCTCTGCTCGTTTCCAAAGGCAATCATCGATCGGATGGCAAACGAGATGCCGGAGCTTGGACGTCTGCTGCTGAAGCATGCGCTGAACGAGCTCGACGAAGCACGCGACTGGATGGCGGCGCTGGGGCGCAAGACCGCGTCCGAGAAGGTCGCAAGCTTCCTCCTCATGGTCGCCAGAAACACCGATCCCGCGCACTCTCCGGCGAACCCGATAAGCTTCGACCTGCCGCTGACACGCACCGATATCGCCGATTTTCTTGGCCTGACCATCGAGACGGTCAGCCGGGAATTATCCAGATTGCGGTCCGACGGCACGATCCGGATCGTCAACAAGCGCCAGATCAGCCTCGCGAGCATAGCTCGGCTGGAGGAACGCTGCGGCGACTGAGCAGCGACGATCCTTCTGCGAGCCTTCGCTGTGCTTGATCTCATCAAGGTCCCAAGGTTCGGCATTGCAGATCGTTTCGCTGGCGTCCCTGCCTGAAGCGGGATCAGTCCAGCGCGCGGCGCCAACGCCCTCCAAACAAAAGCCGTCCGCGATTGACCTGGATCAAGGCCCGGGAAGCGGGAAATCTCGAAAAGGTGCCTCGGGCGGGTGTTTCCGCCGGAACTTCGAGACGAGATCGGGGACTTGCGATGAAATTTGGCACGGAGATCGTCCTTCTAGGCCTTTTTGCTTTCGGCGCCCTCGTAGCCGCCGGCTTCGGGGTGGATGAACCATTTCGCCAGCACATGTGGGTTTTGTTTTTCGTGGTGGCCGGCTTTGCCGCGATCCTGCTGCGCAATATGGACCTCAAGCCTGCGGCACCGATCGACCCCACCGCCTACATGGATGAACCGATCCGCTACGGGGCCATCGCAACGGTCTTCTGGGGTGTGGTTGGCATGCTGGTGGGTGTGCTGATCGCGCTGCAGCTCGCATACCCTCACCTTAACATCCAGCCTTGGTTCAACTTCGGACGGCTGCGCCCGCTTCATACTTCAGGCGTGGTCTTTGCCTTCGGCGGCAATGCGCTGATCTGCACTTCGCTCTACGTCGTCCAGCGCACCTGCCGGGCACGCCTCTTCGGCGGCAATCTCGCCTGGTTCGTCTTCTGGGGATATCAGCTTTTCATCGTCATGGCCGCGACCGGCTATCTGCTGGGCATCACCGAAAGCCGCGAATATGCCGAGCCCGAGTGGTATGTCGACGTCTGGCTGACAATCGTCTGGGTCGCGTATCTGATCCTTTTCCTCGGCACCATCCTGAAGCGCAAGGAACCGCATATCTACGTCGCCAACTGGTTCTACCTCTCCTTCATCATCACCATCGCGATGCTGCATGTAGTCAACAACCTGTCGATGCCGGCGTCGTTCCTTGGCTCCAAGAGCTACTCCGCCTTCTCGGGCGTTCAGGATGCTCTGACGCAATGGTGGTACGGCCACAATGCGGTCGGCTTCTTCCTGACAGCCGGCTTCCTCGGCATGATGTACTATTTCGTGCCCAAGCAGGTTAATCGGCCGGTCTATTCCTACCGCCTGTCTATCATTCACTTCTGGGCGCTGATCTTCCTCTATATCTGGGCTGGGCCGCATCACCTCCACTACACCGCCCTGCCCGACTGGGCACAGACGCTCGGCATGGTGTTCTCGATCATGTTGTGGATGCCTTCCTGGGGCGGCATGATCAACGGCCTCATGACGCTCTCCGGGGCGTGGGACAAGATACGTACTGACCCGATCGTGCGTATGATGGTCGCCGCCATCGCCTTCTACGGCATGTCGACCTTTGAAGGGCCGATGATGTCGATCAAGACGGTCAACTCGCTCTCGCACTACACGGATTGGACAATCGGCCATGTCCATTCCGGCGCGCTCGGCTGGGTCGGCCTGATCACCTTCGGCGCAATCTACTATATGGTGCCCAAGCTCTGGAACCGCGAGCGGCTCTATTCGCTGCGGCTTGTCACCTGGCACTTCTGGCTGGCGACGCTCGGCATCGTTGTCTACGCGGCAGTGATGTGGGTCTCGGGCATCATGCAAGGGCTCATGTGGCGCGAATACGACGAGCAGGGATTCCTCGTCTACTCATTCGCCGAGACGGTCGCCGCCATGCATCCCTACTACGTCATGCGCGCCGCTGGCGGCGCCATGTACCTAGCCGGCATGCTGATCATGGCCTGGAACGTCACCATGACCATCCGTGGCTACCAGCGCAAAGAGCAGCCATTGCCGGGTTCCGCTCCCGCCCTCCAGCCTGCCGAATAAGGAGCCAGACATGGGCCTGATAGACAAACACGCGCTGATCGAGAAGAACGCGACGCTTCTTCTCATCGGTTCCCTGCTGGTCGTGACAGTCGGCGGCATCGTCGAGATCGCACCGCTCTTCTACCTCGACAATACGATCGAAAAGGTCGAGGGCATGCGGCCCTACTCGCCGCTCGAACTCGCCGGACGCAACATCTATGTGCGCGAGGGCTGCTACCTCTGCCACAGCCAGATGATCAGGCCGTTCCGCGACGAGGTGGAGCGCTACGGGCACTACAGCCTGGCGGCCGAGTCGATGTACGATCATCCATTTCAGTGGGGGTCGAAGCGCACCGGACCCGATCTCGCCCGCGTCGGCGATCGCTACTCCAACTCCTGGCACGTCCAGCACCTCATCGACCCGCGCTCGGTCGTGCCCGAGTCGATCATGCCGAGCTATGCTTTCCTTAAGGACACGCCGATCGAGGTGAAGGATTTCTCGACGCATCTGATCGCCAACCGGCGCGTCGGCGTCCCCTACTCCGACGACATGATCGCCAATGCCAATGCGGATCTGATGGCGCAAGCCGATCCCAACGCCGACACATCCGGACTGGAGAAACGATATCCGAAGGCCAAAGTCGGCGACTTCGACGGCAATCCGCAACAGGTCACCGAAATGGATGCTCTAGTAGCCTATCTCCAGATGCTCGGCACCCTGGTCGATTTCAAGAACTACGACGAAGCAGCCGGCTATCGCTGAGGAGGGCATACCGATGGAATATAACTTGATGCGGGAGTTCGCCGACAGTTGGGGTTTGCTGGCCATGGCCTTGTTCTTTGTCGGCTGCATAGCTTTCGCTCTACGCCCGGGCGGCAAGGCGCATGCCGACGATGCCGCACAGATTCCTCTCAAGGATGATTGATCATGAGCAGCGAGCATGTCGACGAAATATCCGGCGTGACGACGACCGGTCACGAGTGGGATGGCATCAAGGAGCTCAATAATCCTCTGCCGCGGTGGTGGGTGATCACCTTCTACATCACCATCGCCTGGGCACTCGCCTATACGATCGCCTATCCGGCCTGGCCGATGCTGAGCTCCGCCACCAGGGGTGTCCTGGGTTTCTCCAGCCGCAACGACGTCAAGAACGAAATGGCCGCGGCCGAGGCCGCAAAGGCGAAATATGTCGCGGCGATACAGTCCAAGACCGTTTCAGAAATTGCCGCTGACGACACCTTGCGCGAGTTCGCCGTCGCCGCCGGCGGAGCGGCATTCAAGGTCAATTGCGTGCAGTGCCACGGCTCCGGCGCGCAAGGCTCGATCGGTTTTCCGAACCTCAACGACGACGATTGGCTGTGGGGCGGCAAGGCAGAACAGGTCCAGCAGACGATCACGCACGGCATCCGCTTCGCCGCGGATCCCGACACACGCCAATCGGAGATGCCTGCGTTTGCCGATGTGCTCAAGCCCGAGCAGATCGCCCAGGTCAGCGCTTTTGTGGCCAGCCTTTCGGGGCCGGTGCAGGACCAGAGCCTGATCGAGCCAGGAGCCAAGGTCTTCGCTGACAACTGCGCCGCCTGCCATGGCGAGAATGCGAAGGGCAACCGGGACCTCGGAGCACCCAATTTGACGGATGCGATCTGGCTCCACGGCTCCGGCGAAGCTGCGATTGCTTCCCAGGTGCGAGCCCCGAAGAACGGGGTGATGCCCGCCTGGATTGGCCGTCTCGGCGAGACGACGGTCAAGGAACTGGCCGTCTATGTCCATTCGCTTGGCGGTGGAGAATAGGAACGGGGCCTGTTCTCAGCCCTCAACCGTTCAAGCGACGAGGCCCGGCCGTGCCGGGCCTCGACTTGCTGTTGACGGCTCGATTTGACCTGCATCAACGCGGCGCGCCCGCGCGGTTGCGAGATTGCCTTAAACAGGCGGCATCCTTTCGCCGCGATTGGAGTTTGTCGTGCTGGATCAGTCTCAGGTAGAACGGCTCGAGGCCGAGGCAGTCAACTCCGCAAAGACGCGACAGCCGCTGTATGCCGCGCGCAAGAAGGTTTTTCCGAAGCGCGCCTCAGGCCGTTTCCGCCAATTCAAATGGCTGGTGATGGCGATCACGCTCGGCATCTATTACCTGACTCCGTGGCTGCGGTGGGATCGGGGCTCCTTCGCTCCCGACCAGGCCGTTCTCATCGACCTGGCCAATCGAAGATTCTACTTCTTCTTCATCGAGATCTGGCCGCAGGAATTCTACTATGTCGCCGGCCTGCTGATGATGGCAGGTGTCGGCCTTTTCCTGATCACGTCGACAGTCGGGCGAGCTTGGTGCGGATATACCTGTCCGCAGACAGTCTGGGTGGATTTGTTCCTTGTCGTCGAACGCGCAATTGAAGGCGATCGCAATGCCCGCATGAAGCTGGACGCGGCCCCCTGGAGCGCCCGAAAGCTCTTCCTGCGAGTCTCCAAGCACGCGATCTGGCTGATCATCGCCATGGCAACGGGCGGCGCGTGGATCTTCTATTTCGCCGACGCGCCAAAGCTGCTGGGCCAAGTCGTCACCGGCACGGCGGCTCCCATCGCCTATCTCACGATCGCGGTCCTGACCGGCACCACCTATGTGTTCGGCGGGTTGATGCGCGAACAGGTCTGCACCTATATGTGCCCATGGCCGCGCATCCAGGCCGCCATGCTCGACGAAAACTCCCTGACGGTGACGTATAACGATTGGCGCGGCGAGCCGCGCTCGCGCCACGCCAAAAAGGCGTCCGCGGCCGGGCAATCCGTCGGCGACTGCGTCGACTGCAATGCCTGTGTCGCCGTCTGTCCCATGGGTATCGACATCCGCGACGGCCAGCAGCTGGAATGCATCACCTGCGCGCTGTGCATCGACGCTTGCGACAGCGTCATGGACAAGCTCGGCCGGGAACGCGGGCTGATTTCCTACGCAACGCTGGCGGACTACAACGCCAACATGGCAATGGCCACTGCCGGGGGCACCGGTCCGATCAATCCGGCTCTGGTGAGGACGCAGAGCGGCAGCTTCGTCGATGGACTGGCGCATTTCCATCTGGGCAAGATCTTCCGGCTGCGTACCTATATCTATCTCGGCGTATGGTCGGCGATCGGCTTGGTGCTCGTCTATTCGCTGCTCACGCGCGAACGGCTGGAACTGAATGTCCTGCACGATCGCAATCCGCAGTTCGTGACGCTTTCGGACGGGTCGATCCGCAACGGTTATACGGTCAAGCTGCTCAACATGATTCCCGAGCCAAGGACGATCGAGGTCACGCTGCAGGGTCTCGACGGCGGTGAGATGAGCGTCGTCGGTCTCGACCAGCCAGCAAGTCGCTCGTTCTCCATTCCGGTCGAACCTGACCGGCTGAAGATGCTCAAAATCTTCGTCAGGCAACCGGCTGATCAAATCAAGGAGCCGGTACAGAGCTTCGAATTTCGGATCGTCGACAAGGCGAGTTCCGAATCCGCCGAGTACACCGCCAGTTTCAACGCGCCGGAGAAAGAAAGATGAGCGCCGACACGCAAGAGCCACACGGCTTCACCGGCAAGCACATGCTGATCGTCATCGTCAGCTTCTTCGCCGTGGTGATCGGCGTCAACGTCACCATGGCTACGCTCGCCGAGACGAGTTGGACCGGTCTTGTGGTCGAGAACACCTATGTCGCTAGCCAGCAGTTCAACGAAGAAGCGAAGAAAGGAAGGGCGCAAGCCGCGCTGGGCTGGACGGGCAAGCTGAGCATCGCCTCCGGCGAGGTTCGCTACCGGCTTGTCGACAGCCAGGGCAAGCCGGTGCCACTGCATGGCGTTCGGATGCTGTTTCGCCACCCGGCCTATGAGGCCGAGGACAAAGCCCTGACCCTTGCCGCGCCGGCTGGCGACTCTGCCGGCAACACGCAGGAATTTGCCGCCCGGCACACGCCAAAGGACGGAGTCTGGATCGTGGAGATCGATGCGGACGCCGGACTAACGGCACCGTTTCGCGACGTTCGCCGCGTCATCGTTTCGAATGGAGCCCTGCAGTGAGCTGCTGTGCACCAGGGGCTGAGATGGCCTTGGAGGTTACCGCCACGGCAACGCCATCGAGCGAAGAAATCAAGCTGGCCAGCCGCTCCCTCGGCAGCGACATGCACCAGACCGACCTGTCGGTGCCGACGGTTCATTGCGGGGCTTGTATCCAGGCGATCGAAGCAGCGCTCGGCGGGGTCGAGAACGTCGAATCCGCTCGGGTCAACCTGTCTACGAAGCGGGTATCGGTCCGCTGGCATGGGGACATCGTTCCGCCCTTATTTGCCGTGCTCGGCAGGCTTGGCTATCAGGCGCACCTTTTCGATCCGGAAGTTCACGAGAAGGATCGGACGCTCTCGGAACTGATCCGCGCTGTCGCCGTGGCCGGTTTCGCGGCCGGCAACATCATGCTGCTCTCGGTCTCGGTCTGGTCTGGTGCGGAAGGCCCGACCCGCGATCTGTTTCACTGGCTGTCCGCGCTGATTGCCATCCCGGCGCTCGCCTTCGCCGGCGGGATCTATTACCGCTCCGCCGCGAACGCGCTGAGCCATGGTCGCATGAACATGGACGTGCCTATCGCCGTGGGAGTGTCGCTCGCCTATGCAATGAGCCTTTACGAGACCATCACCCACGGCGAGCACGCCTATTTCGACGCCTCGGTGTCGCTACTTTTCTTCCTGCTGATCGGGCGCACGCTGGACCACGTGATGCGCGAGCGGGCGCGAACCGCGGTCGATGGCCTATCGCGGCTTGCCGCGAGAGGGGCCGTCGTGCTGAGGGACGACGGAACGCGCGAGTATGTGCCGGTCGCGGAACTCGCGCCAGGCATGCGCCTTCTCATCACCGCTGGAGAACGGATACCGGTCGACGGCGATATCGTCGGCGGGAACTCCGACCTCGATTGCTCGATCGTCTCCGGCGAAAGCGCGCCCAAAGCCGTCAGCCCCGGCACGCATGTTCAGGCCGGCACTTTGAACCTGACGGGTCCGCTGACGATGCAGGCCACCGCCGCGTCGAAGGATTCCTTCCTGGCGGAAATGGTCAGGCTGATGGAAGCAGCCGAGGGTGGCCGCTCGCGCTACAGGCGCATCGCCGACCGCGTATCAGCACTCTACGCGCCGGTGGTCCATCTTGCGGCCTTTGTCACATTCCTCGGCTGGATGATAGCGTCAGGCGATTGGCACCGCGCCCTCACCATCGCCATCGCCGTGCTCATCATCACCTGCCCGTGCGCGCTCGGCCTCGCGGTTCCGATCGTCCAGGTGGTAGCGGCCCGGCGCCTGTTCGAGGCCGGCGTGATGGTCAAGGACGGTTCTGCGATGGAGCGTCTCGCGGCGATCGATGCGGCTGTGTTCGACAAGACCGGGACGCTCACTCTGGGGTTGCCGCGGCTCATCAACGCGGCGTCGATCGATCCGGCCATGCTGGCGATCGCGGCCGACCTGGGAGCGCATTCCCGGCACCCGTTCTCAAAGGCGCTGACGGCCTATGGCAGCGTTCGCGGTCGAACCCAGTTCGACCGCGTGCAGGAAGAGCCGGGCTTCGGCATCGAAGCGTCCGCCGGCGGCGACATCTGGCGTCTTGGCCGGCGCGGCTGGGCCGGATGGAAGGCCCGCACCGGCGGTGAAGGGCGATATGGCGGCCTTGGCGGCACGGTCCTCGCGAAGAATGGCAGGATCGTAGCATGCTTCGCCTTCGAGGATGCCACGCGAGCCGATGCCAAGGCGGCGGTGGAACGGTTGAAGGACGCCGGCATCTCGGTCGAGATGCTTTCCGGTGACACCTCGAGAGCCTGCGCCGAGACGGCGGGAGCCTTGGGCATCGAGAATTTTGTGCCGGCCCTGCTGCCTTCGGGCAAGGTCGAGAGGATCGAGGCGTTGGCCCGCGACGGACACAAGGTGCTGATGGTGGGCGACGGCCTCAACGACACGCCGGCGCTTGGCGCCGCGCATGTCTCGATGGCTCCGGCGACCGCGGCCGATATCGGCCGGCAGGCCGCGGATTTCGTCTTCCTGCGCGAGAGCCTGCTGGCGGTGCCGCTCGCCCTGAATGTCTCGCGCAAGGCTGGCCGGCTCATCCGTCAGAACATCGCAATCGCGATCATCTACAACGCATTCGCCGTGCCGATCGCAATCCTCGGACATGTGACGCCGCTGATTGCGGCGATCGCGATGAGCGCTTCCTCGTTGGTCGTGATCGCAAATGCGATGCGGCTTCAGACGACGGCGAAAGCGGCTCCTGAAGCCGCTCCCGCCAGGCGCCGCACCGACGTCATCGAAGCGGCCCACCCATGACCACGCTCGTCTATCTCATTCCAGTGGCCCTGTTTCTCGGCGCGCTCGGTTTGTCCGGCTTCCTGTGGGCTTTGCGCAGCGGCCAGTACGAGGATCTCGATGGAGCCGCCGAGCGGATACTGATCGAACCCGATACGCGAGACAAGGAAGGCCCGCGAGCAAACTGATATCAATCAAGGCAGCGTTGCTCCCGACGTCCGAGAGTAAGGCTCACGAAAGCGGAGACTTCGATGCAGGCTCGGGACATCATGACGACGCCGGTGGTCACAATCGCCACCTCTGCCTCCGTCGCCGACGCGGCCGATCTGATGCTGACCAGGAACATCCGCTGCCTGCCGGTCGTGGGAGACGATGGATCGTTGGCTGGCATCATCAGCGAAGGCGATTTCCTGCGCCGGGGCGAACTTGGTACCAGACGGGCGCGGCCTCGCTGGCTGGAGTTTCTTGTCGGTCCAGGCAAGCTCGCCGACGAGTATGTCCGTTCGAGCGGCCGCCGGGTGACCGAGGTCATGACCGCCAGCGTCGTTTCGGCAGCGCCAGGCGCTTCGCTTGCCGAGGTCGTCGAACTGATGGCGACCCACGACATCAAGAATGTGCCTATCGTTGACGCGGATAAGATCGTCGGCATCGTCAGCCGCTCCGATCTGATGCGCATCCTGCTTCGCACTCTGCCCAAATCAGGTTCTGCGACTGTCGACGACGAGATCATCCGCAGGAACATTCTTGCCGAGCTGCGGGGGCAGTCCTGGAGCGTCGGCGGTGACCTTATCGGCATCACCGTCGATAAGGGAGACGTTGAGCTGAGCGGCGCCATCTTCGACGAACGTCAACGAAAAGCAGCCGTGGTTGCGGCCGAGAACGTTGCCGGGGTAAAGAAGGTCACCGACAAGCTCTTTTGCGCCGGGCCCTTCTCGGTGGTGCTTGTCTCTTGAAGCCCTTCGCGCTCCCGTCGCACACACTCAAATCGCGGACAACGGTATCAGGGGGCGAAGCAGCAGCAACGCAAAGACAATGAGCGCCGCGCCGGCGATTGCGTCGGCCACCCTCTTGCCGCCGCTCAACCGCCCGCCCAGCAGCAGCCACATCGATCCGGTAAATGCCGTGATCACGAGCAGCGCCATCCAGGCGATGCCCAGCGCGGCCGCTTCGACGTCCATCGGCACGATGACCACGCAATAGATGAACGCCTTCGGGTTGAGAGCGGTGGTTGCCAGGATGGAGGTGCCGCCGCCGTTTTCGGTTGCCCCGGCGCGTTTGGCCGCCAACAGGCGAAAGCCGAGAATCACCAGCCAAGCAGCTGCAACCAGTTGAACCATCTGACCAGTGGCAGGCGGCACCAAGGAACGCAGCAAAAGCCAGAAGGCTGCCGCGATCCCGTATCCGCATGCCTGCGCGGCAAGCAGCGTGGTGGCATTCTGCCGCTTGACGGCGCCTGCCGCCAAAAGAGCGTTGGTTGGCCCTGGCGCGGCAAAAAGCAAAAGTGCTTCCAGAAGATGCAGATTGTCCAAGCTGCCTGCCTCGTGCACGAACCTGTCGACTGCAGAAGTCCCACCGGCGCAGACTGCCGTCAACGCTTCCTGTATTTCGTCACAGGAGCGAAGCCGCCCGTTCTCGGTAGCGCGGGCGGCTCACCACGGCAACCATCAAGGCCGCGGCCTCGATCAACGGATAGACTGCAAACGCGCAATCAAGTCGCCATTGCGGCAATAGGCCGGCGGATGATCCGCATGCTCGGTTTCGTCGAGCCAGGCCGCGCATTCATCCTGGTGACCGCAGGAGCGGCACCGGTCCACGGCGCGATTGGTGACGGCGACGTGATCGGCCACGACTCGCAGCTGCTTGTCGACGCCCACCTTCTGCATCATGCGTCCCATCAAGGCGGTTCTGGCGTCAGCGCCCATCAGATAATCGAAAAAGCTCATGCCGGCACACTCCTCAGGCGGCAATCATTGCCATCCAAGCGGCGCTCAACATTGATCTCGATCAACCGGGTGAACCCGCGGCCTAGCCCGTGGTACCGAACATCGCGCCAATGCCGGCCGTCAGCGCCATCGCCAGCGCTCCCCAAAAGGTGACGCGAGCTGTCGCCTTCCACACATTGGCGCCGCCGGCCCTCGCGCCGATCGCGCCCAGCACCGCCAGGAACAGCAACGATGCAATCGAGACAACGGCAACAAGCCTCGAGGGCGGCGAAATCAGCACCATCGCCAGAGGCATGACCGCACCGATTGAAAATGCCGCAGCGGAAGCCAGAGCGGCCAGGATCGGTCGTGCGGCGGTCACCTCGGATATACCGAGTTCGTCACGCGCATGAGCGCCAAGAGCGTCCTTGGCCATCAGTTGGTCAGCCACCTGCAACGCCAGCCGAGGCTCCACGCCGCGATCGATATAGATCTGGGCAAGCTCCTGTCGCTCGAATTCGGGCTGGGTCGCCAATTCCTTGCGCTCGCGGGCGAGATCCGCCTTCTCGGTGTCGGCCTGGGAACTGACGGATACATATTCGCCGGCGGCCATCGACATCGCGCCTGCCACAAGGCCTGCTACGCCGGCCACTAGCACGTTGGTCGTGGTCGCGTTGGCAGCCGCGACCCCGATGATCAAGCTGGCCGTCGAAACGATGCCGTCATTGGCGCCGAGCACCGCGGCTCGTAACCAGCCGATGCGCGACACGAGATGATTTTCAGTGTGAAGACGGCTCATGATCGAGGTGATGAACAGTTGGATGTTGCCACGGTATCGCCTCCAGATCGGCAAGCGGGGAATGCAGCTTCATCGCTTGCTGACAGCAGCTATACCCTGATCCAGGTCAAAAACCCCCCGCCATTTTCGCCGATGCAGCACTTTTCGCCGGTCAGGCGCGCTGACAGCCAGCTGTCAGCTAACTCGTGCGATATTGCTGAGAGAGGGCATGCGACGGTCCGGCCGTTGCGCGGCCCTGAAGCCGGGATTCAATGCTTATGAAACAAATCGCCTTATCGCTTTTCGTGATCGCCTCGTCGGGCGCTTATGTCTGGGATCAGGCAGGCACGCCACCTGCCAACGACCTGGTCGATATGGGTGGCGCCGCCAATGCCGCAACCCAGGGCACTGCACAGCCATCCGTCCCATCGACCGTGCCATCGGCGTCGGCCGATCCGGTCATAGCCCCGGCGAGATCGCGGCGCGTAGTTCCCCAGGATGCGCAGCGGGAGTCGGCCCCACAGGGGCCGGTCGAGGTGAATCCAGACACCACGGCGTCGATCGCAGCCGCTCCAAAGCCGGAGCCGGCCATCGTCAGTCCCCCCCAGGCCGCGAAGCTGGCGCCTCCGCCACCACCGAAGCAAGATCCCGCCCCGGCAGCCGAGAGTGCGCCCACGCCGGATGCGCCTACGTTCGCGGTGACACCGGCGGTCTACATTCCGATCCCTCAGCCGCGACCCGAATATCCGCAAGCCAAAGCGCGCGTCATTCATACCGGCATGAAGCTGGCGGCCGGCGGCTATGCCGACGGTGTCTACACCGGTCCAGCGGCCGACGCGTACTACGGCATCATACAGATCCAGGCGCTTGTCCAGGGCGGCCGACTGACGGCGCTCAAGGTACTGAAATACCCCAATGATCGCCGCACCTCCGTAAGCATCAACCGGCAGGCGTTGCCCATGCTGCGCGACGAGGCGATCAGCGCGCAAAGCGCCGACGTCGACATCATCTCGGGTGCCACGCTGACGAGCAAGGCCTTTATCCAATCGCTGGGCGGCGCCCTGAAGAAAGCTTCATCGTAATTCAATGCGCGAGACGAGGATAATGATGGGCATGCCCATCACCGTCGAGCTCGGCGGCTCGGCCGACGACCTTGTCGGGAAGGTCTTCGATTATTTCGACGGTGTCGACCGGCGTTTCAGCACCTACCGTCCGGACAGTGAAATCTCCGCGATAAACCGGGGCGACATTCCTGTCCGCGATTGGAGCTGCCAGATGATCGACGTGATGAGGATCGCGGAGCAAACCAGAAGGGAAACCGACGGGTATTTCGATATCCACAGGCCCGACGGCGCGCTCGACCCCTCCGGCATCGTCAAGGGCTGGGCTATCCGCAACGCGGCCGAAATCGTCCGTCGGGCGGACATCGGCGACTTCTTCATCGAGGCCGGGGGCGACATCCAATCAGGCGGCAGAAATGCTTCCGGCCGAGATTGGAGCGTCGGCATCCGCAATCCATTCCACACGGACGAGATCGTCAAGGTAATCTATCCGCGGGGACATGGCGTGGCCACTTCCGGCACATACGCGCGCGGACAACACATCTATAATCCCCGCGCGGCTCATGACCCGATCAGCGACATCGTCAGCCTGACCGTCATCGGCTCCGATGTGCTGGAGGCCGACCGGTTCGCCACCGCCGCCTTTGCGATGGGCCGGGACGGCATCCTCTTTATCGAGCAGACGCCGGGGCTCGAAGGATATCTCATAGACAGCAACCGCCGTGCCACGCCGACAAGCGGCTTCGGAGACTTCTGCCAGTGATGATCAAGACCCTCGACCGGCTTCTCGACCACCTCACAATGTACCGGCTGGTGCTCTACTACCTGGCGGCCTTGCTGATCGCCGCCTTCCTCTTCGGTTTCCTGAAGCTTGTGCCGCATGATCCGACAGCGCTCGCCTTCACGACCACCCTGGTGCTGGCAACGTGCTGGATTACCAACAAGGCTTTTGCGCGCATCTTCGGGGTTCCGGCCAACAGCGAGTCCGTCTACATCACCGCGCTGATCCTGGCGCTCATCCTCGATCCGATTGCCCCCACAGATGCAAAGGCCATTGGCGCCGTGGCGTTCGCCTCGGTCTGGGCGATCTCGTCGAAATACATCCTGGCCGTCGGCAGGAAGCACCTGTTCAATCCGGCCGCGCTTGGCGTTGCCTTGACGGCACTGCTGCTCGATCATCCCGCCACATGGTGGGTGGGGAGCAACATCTGGCTCTTCCCCCTGGTGCTTGTCGGCGGCGCTCTTGTGGTGCGTAAGCTGCGCCGGCTCGATCTCGTAGCCACGTTCCTGGGAGCGGCGCTGGCGACCATAATCGCGACCACTGACCCATCTGAATATGGCGCCGCTCTCGCCGAGACGTTCAGTTCGTCGCCGCTGCTGTTCTTCGCCTTCGTGATGTTGACCGAGCCCCTGACCGCTCCGACGACCCGCTGGCCCCGTATCGCCTTTGCCGCCATCGTGGGCTTTCTGTTCGCGCCCAACATCCATGTCGGCTCGTTCTATTTCACGCCCGAACTCGCTCTCCTGGCGGGTAACCTCTTCGCCTACGCCGTGAGCCCGAAGGGGCGGTTTGTGTTGACCTTGGAACGCATCGAGCAAACCGCCGTAGACAGCTACGACTTCATCTTCAGGTCGCAGCGAAAGCTCGCCTTCCAGGCGGGCCAGTACCTTGAATGGACACTTGGCCTCGACCGCTCTGACAATCGCGGCAACCGCCGCTACTTCACGCTCGCCTCATCGCCCACCGAGCAATCGGTGCGGCTGGGCGTCAAGTTTTATCCGCAGTCGAGCGCATTCAAGCAGGCGCTTGGCGGCATGAAACCCGGCGCCACGATCCACGCGTCGCAACTGGCGGGCGACTTCACCCTTCCATCCGATCCGAACACGAAGATCGCTTTCCTGGCCGGCGGCATCGGCATCACGCCGTTCCGTTCGATGCTGCAATATCTCATCGACCGCAATGAAGCGCGGCCTGTCGTAGTGCTCTACGGCACAGAGAGGCAAGACGACATCGCCTATCGCGACGTGCTCGACACCGCGAGACGCAAACTGGGCGTACGGGTATTCCATGCCGTGGCCAAAGGCGCGGTGCGCGGCCAGTATCCGGGCTATATCGACGCGCGCCTTGTGCGCCTCACCATGCCCGACTATCTCGAACGCACCTTCTACGTCTCCGGGCCGCAGAGCATGGTCAAGGCTGTGCGCAAGACGCTTTTGGCGATGGGCGTTCGGCGTTCCAGGATCAAGGTCGATTACTTCCCTGGATTTGCCTAGAGCAACTCCGGGAAAAGTGAGCGGTTTTGCGTAAGGAATTGCGTCAAAGCAAAGATATGGAGCGGTTCGCCGTTTCCGTGAAACGGTGAAACGCTCTGAACGCCGCTCAAACATGCCGCGGCAGGTGGATGGTCACCGCCAGACCGGAGTTGACATTGGCCATTTCGAGATGGCCGCCATAGGCTTCGACGATATCCGAAACGATCGCCAGGCCGAGACCGTTGCCGCCGCCCTTGCTGTCGAGCTGAACGCCACGCAACAGAGCGGCGTGCAGGGCGGCCTCGGGAATGCCCGGCCCATCATCGACGACCTTGATGATCACCTCGCCAGCGCTTGCCGATGCGCTCACTTGAACCACTGAGCTCGCGAACCGCGTCGCGTTCTCCACCAGATTGCCGAGAATCTCGGATAGATCGCCCTCGTCGATCGGCGCGGTGAAATCCTCGGCGGCATCGATGACGAATGTGAGCTGCTTGCCCCTCGGCGTGCGCTTGACGACCGCGACCACGCCGCTCGCCACCTCACGGACAACGCAAGCGGCATCGCCCGAAACGCCAGGCGCCAGGCGAGCGCGTGCCAACTCCCGCTCGACGTGACGGCGAATCGCGCTCGCGCTCTTCTCGATTTCGTCGGCAAGTTCGCTTTCGCCCTTCTTGCGTAGGGTCCGGATATCGGCGGACAGGACCTGCAGCGGCGTCTTGAGGCCGTGCGCAAGGTCGGTGGCGCGCGAGCGCGCCCGAGAGAGGGCCTTTTCCTGGGCGTCGAGCAGGCGGTTGATTTCGTCGGCGAGTGGCTGCACTTCGCTCGGCGCGGCGCCGTCAAGCCGTGCCGTCCGCTGCGCGATCACGTTCTTGACGGCGATCCTCAAGCTTTCCAGCGGCGCCAGGCCGACGGTGATCTGGATGAAGAAAGCTCCCATCAGGGCGGACGCCAGCACAATGAGGGCCGGCGCAAGGTCACGGACATACTCGCCAACGGAAACTTCGACATTGCGATGGTCTTCCGCCACTACGGCGCGAAAGACCCGCCCATCGGCATCGGTGATCGTGCGAATGACGGCGACGGTCAGTTCACCGCCCGGCCCCTTGAGTTCTTCCTTCCGAAGTTCGCCATTGCCGGCCTGCTTGGGCAGGGCTAGCGTCGCATCCCACAGGGAACGCGACCGGACGAGGCTGTGGGTGGCCACGTCTTCCACTTGCCAGTAATGGCCGGACAGCGGACTGGCGAAGCGTTGGTCGGCCAACGTGGACGCCACCAACAAACGACCATCGGCCGTGAAGCTCGTCGCGGCGATGAGTTCATTGAGATCGTCCGTCAGTTCACTGACAACACGCCTCTCGACGTTCAGTTCAAACAGGTAGCGAAGACCGACACCGGCTATGGCAAGGGCGATGACAATCGATATCGCGGCAGCCGACCAGAGCCTGAAACGGATCGAATTGCGCATCAATCCGGCCCGTCGGGCACAAGGTAACCGAAACCGCGCCGTGTCTCGATCGCGTTGCTGCCAAGCTTCCGCCGCAGACGCGCGACGATGACCTCGATCGTGTTGGGATCGCGTTCGTTGTCGGAACTGTACAGATGCTCGGCAAGCTCGGTCGACGCGACCACACGGCCGGCATGATGCATCAGGAAGGCCAGAAGCCGATATTCCAGCGGCGAGAGCGCTACTGGAACGCCGCGAAGCGAGATGCGCATCTGACGCGTGTCGAGCACCAAGGGGCCTGATTTCAACACCGGTGCCGCCTGCCCGCTCGAACGGCGCAGTATTGCCCGCAGTCGCGCCAGCAGTTCCTCCATTTCAAAAGGCTTCGGAAGATAGTCGTCGGCACCGGCATTGATGCCTTCGACGCGCTCGGTCCACAGCCCCCTCGCCGTCAGGATGAGGACGGGAAAACGGCGGCCATTGGCCCGCCAGCGCTTCAGCACCGTAAGGCCGTCGAGCTTCGGCAGGCCCAGGTCGAGAATCGCCGCGTCGTAGTTCTCAACATCGCCCGCGAACCAGGCGGCTTCACCATTGTCCACGATGTCGACGGCCATGCCCGAGGCCTTCAGGACCGCCGCGATGTCGGCGGCGATGCGCGGTTCGTCTTCAGCCACGAGGATCTTCATTTGTGGCCGCCTTCATCGCCCAAGACACCGCCCGCGCCGGCATCGACGTCAACGATCCGGCGCCTGCCATCGGCAGAGACCACCTGAAACCGATAGATCCACTTGCCCTCGACGCGAATGAGATCGACCGAGACAATCTCGCCGGGAGCCTTGGCGCGCACGATCGTCATGATATCGGCAAGTCCCTCGATTTCGCCGCGCTCATAGAGGTCGCGCGCACGATCATGATCATCGTCGTCGTCCTGCGCCCTGACGGCCGACGGCAAGGCCGTCACAAGCGCGGCCATGCCCAGAGCTGCCAGGCCCATCGATACGGTTTTCATGGAAGAGAGCTGTCGCATGCGGAAGCTGTCAAACCGCTGTCAATCATCGTCAGCCGGCGGCAAGGGCCACATCTCTATCAAGTGCCATCGCGCCCGATGACGGGTGCGCTGAGAAGGATACGAAACCATGCGCAACTTTCCTGTCTTGCTTCTCGCCCTTGGAGGCCTGACTGCTTTTGTCATACCCGCCGCCGCGGAATCCGACCATGGATCATGCGCGGCCGCACCTGCCGCTTCTTCCGCAACAATCGACCTCGAGTCCATCCCCGTTATGAGCGCCACCGGTCTCAAGTCGGTCAAAGGTGTCGGCGACGACGAATGCGGCGACGTCAAGTCCGTATCCGGCGCGCGCAGCGATCGGGGAGACGCGGAATTCGGGGACAGCGACGACTGATTGCCGCTCAAGCGTCCAGCGACCATCGACCTTTCTGGAGAATATCCGCGATGCCCGAAATTCAGCATATCCATCCCATCCTTGTGCATTTCCCTATCGTGCTCATGTACGCGCTCGTTGTCATCGACCTCGCCGCGCTCGCCCATCGCAATGCAGTAACGACGCGGTCGGGCGTGGGCACGATTTCGACCTTCGCCGCCGTCGGCGCAGGGTTGTTTGCCGTCTGCACCTGGTACTTCGGCGGCATGGCTCTCGACCACGCGGAGGCCGCCGGCTTCAGCAGCGAGATAGCGGAAATCCATGAGGGCCTGGGCGGGATCAGTGCGCTGACCTTTCTTGGCTGGGGCCTGCTCCGGCTCGTCCTGTGGGTGCGAAATCGAGAGCTTGGCACGCTGGCCCCGGCCATTCCAGCGATTGAAATAGCCGGCGCGGCCCTGGTCACCATAACGGGTTATTATGGCGGGCAGCTGGTCTACGACCTTGGCGTCAACGTCACCAAGGCTGCGGTTGGGGGGTGAATTTTCGATCTTCGACCTCGATCCGCCGCCTTGCAGGAAGCGCGCCATTCCACTTTTAGGCCGGTGCGACTGGCGCGCTACGGCGGTCATCGAGCTAACCCGCGGCACGGCCAGTTCTGGTTGCA
Source organism: Mesorhizobium sp. (assembly GCA_004020875.1). Taxonomy (GTDB): domain Bacteria; phylum Pseudomonadota; class Alphaproteobacteria; order Rhizobiales; family Rhizobiaceae; genus Mesorhizobium. The sequence continues at coordinate 7,538 of SAPZ01000043.1, read as the reverse complement.
ACTCGATCCAGATGTGTGCCGGTCGCCTTTCGTCTGCGCTTGCCGCGGCTACCGTGGGCGAAGAGCCAACTCTTGGTGATCTCCGACACAAGCACATACAGCGCCGTGATCGCGAGAAGCCCGGCCAGCACCGGTCCTGGCAGCGGCACAAATCCGAACCAGTTGGAGAACGGAGCGTAAGGAATTGCGATAGCGATGACGCTTATGCCTAGGGCGAGCCCCGCAAGCAAGCGGCTGGGACGGCTGTTCCATGGCCTCATTTGGGTACGCACGATGAAAAGGATGGCCAGCTGAGTCAACACTGACTCGACAAACCAGGCCGTCTGAAACATGGCCTCCGCAGCATGCGCGACCAATAGAAGGAAAGCAAAGGTCGCAAAGTCGAACAGAGAGCTAACCAGCCCGAAACTCACCATGAAACGTCTTATGAAATGAATGTCCCAGTGGCGCGGTCGGCGCAACTGGTCGGCATCAACCCTGTCACCCGCGATCGCAAGCGACGGAATGTCGGACAGGAAGTTGTTCAGCAGGATCTGCTTGGCCAGCAGCGGTAAGAACGGTAGGTAGAGCGAGGCGGCGGCCATGCTGATCATGTTGCCGAAATTGGCGCTGGTCGTGATGGAGATGTATTTCATCGTGTTGGCGAACGTCTTGCGGCCGTCGTCGACGCCCCGCACCAGCACATCCAGGTCGCGCTTCAGCAAGATTATGTCCGCAGCCTCGCGAGCTACGTCCACAGCGGTATCGACCGAGATGCCGATATCTGCTTCGTGAAGCGCCGGCGCATCGTTGATGCCGTCGCCAAGATAACCGACGACATGGCCGCTCCGGCGCAGCGCCTCGACAATCCGCTCCTTCTGGTTCGGATCGATCTCCACGAAGAGATCGGTATGGCGCACACCGGCGAGAAGCCCATTCTTCGTCAGTTTCGACAGGTCTTCACCGGTCATGATCCTGTCGGACCGGAGGCCCACAGCCTCAGCCAGGTGCGCGGCGACATAGCGGTTGTCGCCAGAAATGACCTTTACGCCAATGCCGCGGTCGGTAAGCGCCGACAGTGTTTTCCGCACCCCCTCTTTCGGGGGATCGAGAAAGAGCAGGAAGCCCGCGAATGCCATTCCGGTTTCGTCGTCACGGCTGAAGCCCGCCTTGTCCTGAAATCTGCGGATCGCCAGTCCGAGAACGCGATACCCTTGCGCGCTCCAGCGCCTGAATTTGTCGTCGATTGCCTGGCGCTCCCGCGCGCCTAGGGGCGCCAAGCCGTGCGGACCTTGAACGAAGCCACAGGCCTCGACGACGTTCTGGACGGCTCCCTTGGTGATGAGGTTCTGTTCGCGCGAACTGTCCTGCACGGCGACGGACAACCGCTTGCGGACAAAATCGTACGGGATCTCGTCGATCTTGGTAAAACCGGACAGATCCTCCTGCCCATGCGGAGCACCTGCAATTGCCTCGTCCAGGGGATTCTTCAGCCCTGTCTGCAAGGTCGCGTTCAGCCGCGCCCAAAGCAGGACGTCCTTCGAAGCGGTGCCCTCGACATCGAACGATCCATCAAGGTGAATGACACCCTCCGTCAGTGTTCCTGTCTTGTCGGTGCAGAGCAGGTCCATGCTGCCGAGGTTCTCGATCGCGTCGAGCCGACGCACGATGACGCCGCTGGCGGCCATCGTACGCGCGCCTTTGGCCAGGGTGACGCTGATGATCGCGGGAAGTAGTTCAGGCGTCAGGCCGACAGCGAGGGCGAGCGAAAACAAGAGGGATTCGATCAGCGGCCGATTGAGCATCACGTTGGCGAAGAACACCATGATGACGATCGCAAGCATGATCTCGGTCATCAGATATCCGAACATTCTGATGCCTCGGGCGAACTCGGTTTCCGGGATCCGCCGCTCCAAGGCTTCGGCGATAGACGCGAACTCGGTCCGCGCTCCCGTGGCGACGGCAAGCACCTTCGCCGTCCCGCTGCGAACCGAGGTGCCGGTGAACACGGCATTGGTCCGTTGCGCGATGCCGGCTTCGGGCGCGGAACGGCCGGCGGATTTCACGACGGGGAAGGTTTCACCGGTCAGAACGGATTCGCTGACGTTGAAATCCCGCGACTCCAGGACGACGCCATCGACGGGGATGAGATTTCCCGCCGACAAGCAGACGACGTCGCCAGGAACGATGGTGTCGACATCGACAGTCCGTTCGAAGCTGTCCCGAAGCACGGTGGCCTTGCGGGAGATGCGCTGCTGCAGCGCCTCCATGGCACGGGAGGCCCCATATTCCTGCGTGAAGCTGAGGATACAGCTGGCAAGCACAATCGCGCCGATGATTGCTGCTTCATGACCCTCGCCGACGAACACCGAAACGGCGGCGGCAAAGACCAGGATCAGGACCAGCGGGCTGCGAAACTGGCGCACGAATACAGCCAATGCCGATCGGTTGGTCCGAGGCGCCAGAGCGTTTCGTCCGAATTTGGCAAGCCGGGCCGCTGCATCCGCGCTCAACAGTCCGGAAACGGAGGTCTCCAGTTGTCCGACCAGCTGATCCGCTTCAAGCGACCAGTAGGGTTGCCTGGCGATGTCGGGCGCGCGGCCGGTCGACTGCGGTTCGGCGTGCCGGCCGGCCGCTCCTTCCGTCGGATCGGCTCCGCCGGTCACCATGGCCTGCCGATCAGTTTGACAAGAGGCGATTGATATTGCTCTCGCCGATGAGCGTTCGTGTGACCCCGCCGAAGGCCCATTCCCGCAGCCGGCTGTGACCATAGGCGCCGGAGACGATCAGATCAGCGTGGATTGAGCGCGCAAACGCCACCAGCCTGTCGCCATCCGCGTCGCCGGCGATCACTTCGGTTCGCGCCATGACGCCATGCTGTTCCAGAAAAACCGCGACGTCGGCGAGGCTGTTTCGCACATCTTCCCCGGACGCGGTTTCCATCGTGGCGACGACCACCTCGTTGGCCTTTGCCAGAAACGGCAACGAATCGGACAAGGCCCTTCGCGCTTCCCGGCTGTCCTTCCAGGCCACAAGGACGGTCTTGCCCAAGAGATGCTCGGCATTGCCTGCCGTTACCAGCACGGGACGACCGGCGCCAAGCACGAGGCTTCCGACGTCGACGGCACGGAAGACATCCTCCCCGCCCTCGGCGGTCACGATGAGATCGGCTGAGCGGGCCGCAAGGCCGAGGGCGCGGGTCGGTCCGCAAATGTATTGCGTCCATTCGCTGCTGACCGATCCAGGGACGAGCTTCTCGAAGATGTCGCGCAATTCGGCAAGGCGCTTCTCGATCTCGGCGCGCTGGACCTGCATGACCTCGCCTTCGTAGACAAGGCCCTCTCCCGTGGACACCAAAGGCGGGACGTCCGCCGCCGCAAAGCCGACGAAGTGAGCATCGAAGCGCTGCGCAAGTTCCGCCGCCAGCTTCGCGACCGGCGCGGGGTCTGTATCAACGGCCAGATTGACGATTATCGTTTTATAGGACATGCAGGCACCTCGCTCGGAACGCGGAATGCCTTGTCACTTGCATTGTGCGAGCCTGTGATGCCTTGATACGGATCAAATCGTCGCGACGGCGCGGCTGTTTGGCGGGCGGAATGATGAGTGCTAAATCGGCGGCTGCTGCTGTTTCTCGATCCGGAGACTGCTTGTGAGCAAGACGGAACAAGGCGGGCCAGAAGCAGCCAAGCCATCGCCGCTGGCCCTCGATATCTTGCCGGAACACGAGCTTCTCGCCCTGATGTTCGACCAGGCTCCAGGCTTCATAACATTGCTCAGCGAGCCGGACCACGTCTTTCAGCTGACCAATGCCGCGTTTCAGCACTTGATCGGCCAGCGGCAGGTTATCGGCAAGTCGTTTCGCGAGGCCTTGCCCGAGCTCGAGGGCCAGGGATTCTTCGAATTGCTCGATCGCGTCTGCGAAACCGGCGAGCCTTATGTCGGCCGCAGTGCCAAGATCGTCCTGCGCAACGATGAAACCGGCCTTGCGGAGGAGCGTATCCTCGATTTCGTCTACCAGCCCGTCAGGGCAAGGGATGGCCGGATCACCGCAATCTTTATTCAGGGCACGGACGTCAGCGATCTGTCATTCGCCAACGCCGCGCTGCAGCTGCGCGAGGATCACCTGCGTTCGATCCTGGCGACAGTACCCGATGCGATGATTGTCATCGACGAAGGCGCCAACATCCAATCTTTCAGCGCGGCGGCCGAGATATTGTTTGGCTACCAGGCTGGCGAGGTCATCGGACGAAACGTCAAGATGCTGATGCCCTCGCCGTACCGGGAGGAGCACGACACATACATGCAACGTTACCTGACAACGGGAGAACGGCGCATTATCGGTCTCGGCCGAACGGTAACCGGGATGCGCAAGGACGGGTCAACCTTTCCGATGGAGCTAGCGGTCGGCGAAATGCATCCGGGAACGGGCCGCTTCTTCACCGGTTTCTGCCGCGACCTTACGGAGCGCCATATAACGGAAGCCAGGATGCAGGAACAGCAGCAGGAACTCCTGCACATGGCCCGTTTCACCGCGCTTGGCGAAATGGCCTCCACATTGGCACATGAGATAAACCAGCCCCTGACGGCGATCACGAACTATCTCAAGGGCAGCCGCCGTCTCCTGGAGAAGAGCAAGGACGAGAATGCCGCAATGTTGCGGGAAGCTGTGGAGAGGGCCGCCGAACAGGCGTTGCGAGCCGGCGACGTGATCCGCCGTCTCAGGGACTTTGTCGCCAGGGGCGAAAGCGAGCGTCAGGTGGAGCGCCTGTCGGCGCTCATCGAGGATGCTTCATCGCTGGCCCTGGTCGGCGCCAGGGAAGCGGATGTGCGCGTCAGTTACGATCTCGATCCGTCGGCCGAACTGATCTTGACCGACCGGATCCAGATCGAGCAGGTATTGCTGAACCTGATGAGAAACGCCGTGGAGGCCATGCAAGGCGCGCCCCGTCGCGAACTGCGCGTCGTCACCAAGGCGCGAGATGACGCGATGGTGGAGATCGGCGTGATCGACACCGGCCCGGGGTTGGCGCCCGAGGTTTCTGCCCAGCTTTTCCAGCCCTTCGTCACCACCAAGAAGCAGGGAATGGGAGTGGGCCTGTCCATTTGTCGCACTATCGTCGAGTCGCATGGTGGCCATATCTGGGCCGAGTCGGTGCCCGGCGGGGGAACCGCATTCCGGTTCACCTTGCGTGCCGTAGAGAAGGACGAGGTTGCCCGTGGCCAATGATGTCGTTCATGTCGTCGATGATGACGTCGATGTTCGCAAGTCGCTGGGTTTCCTTCTTGCGACAGCCGACTTTGCCGTGCGCCTGCACGAATCGGCGACCGCATTCCTGGCACCGGAACCGAAGGAGATCGACGGCTGCATCGTCACAGATGTGCGTATGCCGGGCATTGACGGCATCGAGTTCCTGCGGCAGCTGAAGGCACGCGGCCTGAATGCGCCTGTGATTGTGATGACAGGTCATGCCGACGTCGCGCTCGCCGTGCAGGCGATGAAGGAGGGCGCTGCCGATTTCATCGAGAAGCCGTTCGACGACCAAGTGCTCATCGATGCCATTCGTTCCGCCCTGGACCACCGCAGCCAGCCCATTGCGGCGCACCCGCAATCGGCCGAGATTCGCAAGAACCTTGCGACGCTGTCGGAGCGGGAGCGCCAGGTGCTCGACGGCCTTGTTTCGGGACTGCCGAACAAGACGATTGCCTATGATCTCGGGATCAGTCCGCGGACGGTTGAAATCCATCGCGCCAATGTCATGAGCAAGATGAGCGCCAGCAGCCTCTCGCACCTGGTGCGCATGGCCTTGATCGCCGATCCGAAGAGCTAAAGTTCGTCGCGCTGAAATGCGTGCCGCCCAGAAACGCCGCAAGCCAGCGGGCGGCGCGCATCAGTGCGGATTCTGCAGGAAACCGAGCTGGCGTTCCTCCGGATTCCAGACACGCCAGTGAGTCGGACGGATGTCGACCCGCGCCCCGTTTGCCACATTCTTCCAGCCTGCCGGCGACTTCTCGCAGGGGAATACAAGCGCGTGCACGCCATCGTCATCGATGACGGCCAGTTCGAGGTTGCGACCGGATGGTGCGCTTGCGATCGGATTCCACATTCGGCCAGTGTGATCGAAGATTCGCGTCGCGCTTTGATTTGAGTCACTTTTTTCGGCCAGGAGGTCCCTTGGCACGAATCGGCGCCAATTGAACGAGCGTGGCTGGGGCTCTTGATCCCAAATCGTTCCTTCTTGTCGCTTGTTTGACGCGGATCAACGATTGCTGCTCATACCGGTGCTTTGATGCGGGCCTCGACAGGTCGCGCATGAACGGTCGCGGTGGTCCGTGTCAAACACGTACGTCGCGAAGCAGATGGGTCAGTTCAGCGAGGATGCCTGTCGAGCAGGTCCGCCGATCTCTCTCTGGCACGTGCCGGAAAACCTGCGGTGAAAAGAGCGGAGGCGGCGAGACTTGTTGCTCAATCCACCTTTAAGGAGAAAAGCCATGGCCGAAGCCGCTACCAAACTGCCCGTGAGAACCGAGAAGAACGCTCCCGCCCGATCGGATAACTGGGCGGGACCTTTCGAGAGCCTGCGACGCGAAATCGACCGGCTTTTCGATGACTTTCATCCCTTTGATTTCCATCTGCCCGCGACCCGTTCGCTCTTCGGCAGGGAATTCCCCACGAAGCTGCGCAGTGAGTGGTCGGTGGCGCCGGCGATGGACCTGGTGGAAAAGGCCGATGCGTATGAGATCACGGCCGAACTGCCGGGCATCGACGAAAAGAACGTCGACATCAAGCTCGCCAACAACGTGCTGACGATCAAGGGCGAGAAGAAGGAAGAAAAAGAGGAAAAGGAGAAGGACTACTATCTCTCGGAGCGCCGCTACGGCTCCTTCCAGCGCTCGTTCCGATTGCCCGAAGGTGTAAATGCCGACAAGATCGACGCCAGCTTCACCAAGGGCATTCTGACTGTGAAGCTGCCCAAGACGGCTGAAGCGCAGAAGGCCGAGAAGAAGATCACCGTCAAGGCTGCCTGAAGCCACAGTTGATCATTTCCTCAGTGCATCGGGCCGGTGCACTGAGGAGCTTTTCCCCCAACGAAGCCTCATTTCTTTGGGTCCGAAGGTTTCCCAGCTGCCTCGGATTGATGCTCCGCAATTTCGAGCTTCTGCCTCTCGCGTGCAAGCAGGTTCTCGATCACCCGCCGCTTCTGGGGGTCGGTCTCTGTGGCAAGCAAGTCTTCGAAATGGGCAATATTAGCCCGTGCAATGAACCGGTCCACGACTACCCTCAATGCAGGCTGTTCGTCATTCTTACTCCAAATATCGCGGTCATCCATTTTTTTTGTGAAACATGAGCCCGCTGGGTGAAGCCGCCTCCACTCAAATTGTCTCGATCGCCGGAGGCATCCCGGAATTGACATAGCTCAAAGTGAGGTTCTCGCATGCCTCGTATGGTGTCCGCCAGGTAGTTCAACGCGCTACCCAAAACGGATTTAGGCTGCACAGGAGCTCGACATGAATTACCAGCGGTTCTTCGAGGATGCGATCGACCAGCTCCACGCGGA
>SAPZ01000042.1 GCA_004020875.1 Mesorhizobium sp. | reverse complement strand
CTGACGGTGCAAAACGATGGCGGCCACCGCGTGCCCGGCTTCGTGATGCGCCACAGACGGGAGAAGATATTGGGAGGCTACATTCATGCGGTGCGGCTCTCAGATCTAGTTTCCATCCAAGCCCTGATATCGGATTCAAGCCATGCGACTCGGCCGGGGGAGATGCGACGCCGCTTAGGGAACAGGCCTGCCTTCAGAGTCGCGCGGTCGCGCTCGAACTGCGTTCCACTGAAGTGCTTCAGGGTCTTTGCCGACTGGCCGGCGGCCCAGGCAAGTGCCCGCTCGCCTTCCACATCTTCAAGCCAAAGATAGAGATCGTCGTCGGGAGCATCCAGCGTTGGACGGACATCAAATGCGTTCATGTCCGGACAGCCTTCAGAAAGAAGGGATAGAGGCTTCCGTTTGATCGGGAACGCTTAGTGTTGGTAGCGGCGCCCACATGTTCGAAAAGCGTGATCATTGATGAGTTCTTCCAGTCGGTGCGGCATCGCAGTGCTTTTGCGCATAGGACCGCAATTGTCGTGCCAACTGGGAAAATCGTTTCGGAACAACGTGATCGCTCTGGCAGCGTTGTGTCAGATGTCCGACATCGTCGAGAATCCGACAACGAGTGCTCCTCCTAATCACCGGATCAACCTCCGGCGCCAGTCGGTGACACCGCATTCCTCTGTCTTTCCAGGAGACGGCGTGGACATCAATGCCGTTCCTCACCGAACCCGCCTCCTAGCCCTTCGCCCATACGTCACGGCCGCCCCCCGGTTTGGCTTCAACCTGAAGGATTACGGCGTCCTCTTCGCAGAGAAGATCGGGTTGTTCGTGGCGCGCGCAGCGGAGCCCAAGGAGCTTTTCTGGGTTGCGGATACTGGCATGTCGATATTACGACCGTGTGTCCTTCGACAAGCTTGGTGGCTTCTTCAACCAGAATCTCGCCGCGGAGATCGAATCGTTATCTGCGCCGCAAAGTGCGGCCGGTGAGCGGCGTGGCCCTGCGTTCCAGTTGGCCACGGTCCTCGCTGGGACGAGCAAGTAAATGGCTTGCGCAGCAACGGTGCGATCACACCTGGAGCACGGCGTCATCAGGAAAGCGCCATCCTTGTGCGCCCACGACACCCTGGTCGCCATCGGCCGCATCGCGGGGGGGCACTGTGGGCGATAACCATTCATTGATCTGGGCGATTGAGGGTTCTGCCGGGGCGCTATTGCTGCTCGGTAGGGCTGCGGGCTGGCGAGTCTACCAAGGCGAGCAACGACAGGCGAGACGGCAGACATTACGTGACGGAACTTGATATTGCAGTGCAGCAAGCGTAGAGCACCGCCCGCTTATCGGAGTGTCGTCCATGGCCCTTACCAATGCTGGTAACGAGGCAGAACCTGTCGAACAATCGAGCCATTCTGAGGTCGAGCAGCACAGCACCAAGGTGCTGATGCTGGGCGCGTTGGGCGTGGTTTACGGCGATATCGGCACCAGCCCGATCTATGCATTCCGAGAGGCGTTGCACGCATCGGCCGGTGGCAACGTCGCCAACCGTGGCGACATCCTCGGCGTACTCTCGCTGATCATCTGGTCGCTGACGATCACCGTCACCATCAAATACATCATGTTCGTGCTCCGTGCCGACAATCGCGGCGAGGGCGGGGTGCTGTCGCTGATGGCGCTGGCGCGCAACAGTTTCCCGACGCGCTCGGCGGTGATCCTCGGCATCGGCATTGTCGGCGCGGCGCTTTTTTTCGGCGACGCAGTCATTACGCCGGCGATCTCGGTGCTGTCGGCGGTCGAAGGTATGAATGTCGTCACGCCGACATTCCAGCCCTATGTGGTGCCGCTGACACTGGCCATTCTGGCGGTCGTGTTTGCGGTACAGCGGTTTGGCACCGGCGGCGTAGGATTGGTGTTCGGGCCCGTTACCGCGCTGTGGTTCCTGGCCATCGGCCTTTCCGGCCTCAACCACATCATGGACGACCCGGAAATCCTGCTGGCAATCAGCCCGCATTATATCGTGTCATTCCTGATCAACTCGCCCGAAGTCGCCTTCGTCACGGTTGGTGCGGTTTTTCTCGCCGTCACCGGCGCTGAGGCGCTCTATGCCGACCTCGGCCATTTCGGGCGCAAGCCGATCGTGCTTGCCTGGCTGGCCATCGTGTTTCCTTGCCTGTTGCTCAACTATGTCGGGCAAGGCGCCTTCGTGCTGGCGAATGGCGGTGTCGTCGGTCATCCCTTCTTCGAGATGAACGAAGGCCGGATGCTTATCCCGATGGTGGTGCTGGCGACGGCGGCGACCGTGATCGCCAGCCAGGCGGTGATCTCCGGCGCTTTCTCGCTGACCAGGCAAGCAGTGCAGCTCAACATGCTGCCGCGCCTGGAAATCCTGCATACGTCGGAAAGACAATCCGGCCAGATCTATATGCCGCGCGTCAACATGCTACTGGCGCTCGTGGTGATGCTGCTGGTGGTCGGCTTTGGCGAATCCAGCAAGCTTGCCTCGGCCTACGGCATTTCGGTGACAGGCAACATGCTGGTGACGAACATACTGCTTTATGTCGTCATGACGCGCATCTGGAAATGGCCGCTCGGCGTCGCGATAGCCTTAATGGCGGTGTTCGTCTTCATCGATACCGGCTTCTTTGCAGCCAACATCGTCAAGGTATTCGAAGGCGGCTGGGCCTCGCTTGCCATTGCCGCAGTGATCGTGATGACCATGTGGACTTGGATGAGAGGCACCAGGTATCTATTCGACAAGACGCGCAGGAACGAGATTCCGCTCGATTCCCTTGCAGGCAATCTGTTGAAGAGGAAACCGCAGCTGATGTCCGGTACGGCCGTGTTCCTGACCAGCGATCCCGCCAGCGCGCCGAGCGCGTTGATGCACAGCCTGAAGCACTACAAGGTGCTGCACGAACAGAATGTCATCCTCTCGGTGGTGACGGCGCAACAACCCGTCGTGCCCGACAGTGACCGGGTCAAGATGGAAACGATCAACGAGCTGTTCATGCGGGTGACGCTGACCTTCGGCTATATGGAGCAGCCCAATATCCCGCGCGCGCTGGCGATCTGCCGCAAGCAGGGCTGGAAGTTCGACATCATGACGACCTCTTTCTTCCTGTCGCGGCGCTCGCTCAAGGCCTCGCCCAATTCCGGCATGCCGGTCTGGCAGGACAAGCTGTTCATCGGGCTGGCGCGCACGGCGGCCGACGCAACGGAATATTTCCAGATCCCGACCGGACGCGTCGTCGAGATCGGGACACAGGTGGCGATTTAGTGCATGCCGCAGTTCAGCAGCTGAGAAGCCACTTGAGCGTGTCCATAGAAAGCGCCTCACTGAATACCAAACATCCCCATCCTCTGTTTGGTACGTTTCCAACTCTTGATATCTTTAGGAATTGACCAAGGATCGCTGCTTGGGTTCTGTCTCGGGAGGCGCGACTTCGGTGAGCAGAACTCTAGCAGCCCTTTCCCAGACTCTCCGCATGAATCGGAGTAGCCTGCTTCCATCGGCGATTTACATCATGGGCATCGCCGTTGAGCGACGGCCACGCTTCCGCCCTAATGGGAGGAACAGCTATGGTCAGTAACACCAGCTCAATGAGTGGCATTGCCTATCCCAGCGACCTGGCTTTGTTGAAGCAGGTCTTTGATCGTGTCTGCGCCGAGGCAGGTATCTCCGTTAGTAGCATGCAGGCGGAGCGCCTGAGCGTGAGCGTAATGGCACTGTTCTCGGACGGCGAGTTCGATGAGGCCGTTCTTTATGAACGCCTTAAGCTTGATGCCCGCTCCTTGCCCAGAACGGGCAGCGTATGACCTCCGATCATCAGGAAGTCCTCACGAGCCTTGTAGCTCGTTATGAAACCGTAGTGTCGATACAGGACCGGATCGTTGAGCACGACCGGGGTTTCGGGCCTAGCATCCGAATTGGATGAAGGCCTACTGGAGCGGCTGCTCGTCTCGTTACGGAAGGCCCGCGTCGCCCTGGAGCTGGGCGGTGATCAGGGTGGATTTGCGGCGATAGCGTTCCTCGACGATTTCGAACAGATGGAAGCGCTGTTGGTCGGTGAGGCTGTGAGTTCCGAAGTCATCGAGGATGAGCAGTTGCGCGCGGGTGAGTTTGTCGATGAGGCGTGGGAAGCGGCCATCGAGACGAGCGAGCGCCAGATCCTCGAACAGGCGCGGCACGCGCACATAGAGCACGGAATGATCGAGCCGTGCCGCTTGCCGTCCGAAGGCGCAGGCCAGCCACGACTTGCCGGTTCCGGTCTGGCCGGTGACGATCAGGTTCTCATGAGTTTTCAGCCATTCGCCCTGGGCGAGCGCCATGGTGCTGCGCCGGTCGAGTCCGCGCGGCGCGGCAAAGTCGATGTCCTCGATGCAGGCTTCGGGAAAGCGCAGCCTGGCTGAGGCGAGCCGGTTCCGGACGCGCTTGTCGGCCCGCATGGCGACCTCGCGGTCGAGCATCAGGCCGAGCCACTCGTCACGGCTGAGCTCGTTGGCGTTGTTGCGTTCGGCCAGTTCGCGCCAGGCGGCAGCCATGCCGGCCAGACCGAGGGCCTGCATCTGGTCGAGGGTAGGGTTCGTCAGCATTCTTTCTTTTTCCTTCACTGGTAATGGTGGAGCCGCGGATGTTGGCGTCTGGGGTGTCGGCTTTGCCGGTTCTGCGGAGCTGGCCCGGTCGAGGCCGGCTTTGAGGATGGCGGTGACGGAGGAGTAGGCGATCGCGTTGATCAGCAGCGCCCGCTCGCAGGCGGCATCGAGACGCTCCGGCCCATAGCGCGGCGCCAGCGACAGGATGCCCATGGCCGAGCGATATCCCTGTTCCGGATGCGGCCGGTCGCGCATCATGCGCTCGACCAGGATGGCGGCGTTGGGGCCGATCCTGGCCGCCCTGCTGATCAGGCTGGCCGGCGTGGTGTTGGCGTAGCGCTGGTGCGCCTTGGGCATGTGTTCGTTGACGGTGACATGGCCGGAACGCTGTGAGCGACGGACATGGCTGGCGACACGCTGGTGATCGTGGAAGATCTCGACCACTCGATGCGTGAGCCGCACCTCGACGGTGCGCCCGATCAGCCGGTGCGGCACCGAGTAAAAGGTCTTTTCGACCTCGACATGGTAGTCAGGATGGACCTTCGCCGACTTCCACTCGGCGTATTCGAACGGTGCCGCCGGCAGCGGCTTCAAGGCAGCCGCTCGATCTCCCCGAACAGTTCGCGGCGGCTTTGGCCGACATGGCGCATCGGCCGGTTGTTCAGCTCCTCGAGCAGTTCGGCGATCGCCGCCTTGAGCTCGGCGATCGAGAAGAAGGATCGGTTCCTCAGCCGCGCCAGAATCCAGCGCTCGACAATCAGCACCGCGCCTTCGACCTTGCCCTTGTCGCGCGGCTTGCGGCTGCGGGTCGGCAGGATGGTGGTGTCGTAATGCTCGGCCATCGCGGCAAAGGTCGCGTTCAGCGTCGGCTCGAACCACAGCGCCTTGACGACACTGGCCTTCAGGTTGTCGCACACAATCGCTCTGGTGACGCCGCCGAAGAAGGCGAGCGCTCGCACCTGGCCCTCGATCCAGTCCGGCAGCTTCTGGCTGGAGCTGGCAAAGGCGAAGGTCAGATTGGAGGCGCCCAGCACCGCGACAAAAATCTGCGCCGGGTAAATGATGCCGGTCGCCGGATCGATCACCGGCACCGTCTGCCCGGCATAGTCCGTCTGCATCACCGCGCCCGCCGCATGCCGGTTGCGGAATGTCGCGCTCGTCCGGCGCTCGAAAGCGGCGAAGTGCTCGCAGAACCAGGTGTAGCCGTAGCCGTCGGGGTGGGCGGCGCGATACTCTGCCACAACAGCGTCAGCGTCACCCCCTTGCGCTTCAACTCCCTGGCGATCAACGCAAAGTTCGGTTCGCTTAGGTCTTGCGGCGGACGACCGGCACGGCCAAACAGCAGCCGCTCAAGTGTCGCGTCGTCGTGCGATATCGCTGGCTCGCCTCGTGACCGATCGGGATAGGAGCGATGCAGTCTTTCTGGGGCGGATGAAGGAACCTTTGACACGGTTCGGAATACACCGCGTCGTGACGCAATATGCCGCCATGGCGAGCAAAACCGTGCCGACCGTGGCCACGAAGCGCGTCAGCCCCCATACGATTCGTCACACGACAGCCGTCCACCTCCTGCGTGCCGGCGTCGATATCAACACGATCCGCGCCTGGCTCGGCCATGTGTCGTTGGACACCACGCACATCTACGCCGAGGTTGATCTGGAAATGAAGGCAAAGGCGTTGGCCAAGGTTGAAGTCAGCGGCTTGAAAGAGCCCCCACGGCAGCGATCTCTGCTGTCATTAATGGCATTCCTGAAAGCCCTGTAGCGAACTACCATCGCCGTTCTTCTTATGTGGCGGCTTGGGCCAAGGAAATCACTGAGATCCTTGGCTCATCCCCGGAGACGCAACATAAATTTGGCCACAACATAACAGGTGAAGTGTTATGCCGAACATATTAGCCGCTTCTACGAACTCTTTCGCAGTTTCGAGCAGCGGCTTTCGCCGACGATGCGCCAGGAGCATGCGGCCGGCGACAAGGTCTTCGTCGACTATTCCGGCAAGAAGATCCCGATTGTTGATCGCAAGACCGGTGAGATCCGCGAGGCAGAGATCTTCGTGGCAGTGCTCGGCGCATCCAGCTTCACCTTTGCGGAGGCAACTTGGACGCAAACGCTCCCGGACTGGATCGGCTCGCATGTCCGGATGTTTCGTTTCTTCGGAGGCGTTCCCCGGCTGATCGTTCCCGACAATCTGAAGTCGGGCGTCAGCAGCGCCAGCTTCTACGACCCCGAGATCAACCGCAGCTAGGGGAGGGGATTTCGTTGACCATCGGCCGGCAGAGGAGCGGGCCGAGCGTTTCGTGACATGACCGAACGGAATTTCGTCCGGCTGCGCAAAAAGGTGCCCTGTCGAGACTTACTTGTTAGCCGGATGGCTTAGCAGGGACGAACTCGTGAAGAGTTAAACGACTGATAAGGCAACATTATCATTCGTGTTAATGCTCCGACAGGCTGTGCGTTTCGACGCAAAAATCATAGCAAAAAGCGCACCGGCACTTTACTCTCCAAAACCATGATTCGCCTCGATCCCGCGACCGCCAGCCCCGCCGCGCCGCCGGCCGTGCCGGCCTGGGCGCTCGCTCACGGCGGCGCTCTCAGCGACACCGACGCCGCCTTCCAGGTCGGCGCCGCCGTGAGCACGCTCGACACGCTCGCCCGCGCGCAAGCCAGTTGGGCCGGGGCCTGGCGGCAGCGGCTGGCGCTTCGCTGTGCCGCCGCCAGCATGCGGCTCGCCGGCCGCTCAGAGGACGAGGTCGCCTTGCGCGACGCGTGGTATCTCCGCCCGGCCGGCGCCGACACCGGCCCCGCCGGCGCGGTTCTTGGCGCCTGACGGCAGTTTTCCGTGCAGCCGCTCGTCGTCAGTGCCGACCGGCTCGAAAAAATCGTCGACCAGCTGGGTCTCCATTGGGACGGCGAGGCTCTCGCCGACCTTTGCACGGAGATCGAAAAACTGGCGGGGGCGCAGCGGCCGGCGCCGTTCGCCGCCGCGGCCATCGCGGCCCGCGTCATCACCATGCGCCCCGATGCCGAGCTTTTCGCCTGGTGGCTGGCCGACCTGGTTCTGGCGCAAAGCCTGCGCTGGCCGCGGCCGCTGCCGCTGCTGATCGCCCAGGCCTTTGGTCCGGCTTTTCGCCGCGAGGCCGGCGGGAAGCGGATTCGGCCAGGCGAAAAAGACTTTGAGCGGGCGGTGTGCCTGGCGCTGGCGCAGGCTGCGGCGGACGCCTGCCGGTTGGCCGCCGAGCTGTCGCGGCGCGCGGAGCGGCTTATCGCCGTCGCACCGAAGCTCAGGGCAAAGGGGGCGGGCGATGTGATCCAAAGACTGCTCGACGACGATGCCGTCTCCGGATCGCTGACGACCAAAAACCCGTCTCGCTTTGCGGCGCGACGCCTCTTCGAGCGGCTGCAACAACTCGAGGCCGTGCGCGAGCTTTCCGGCCGCACGACTTTTCGGCTGTTCGGACTCTAGCGATGAGCGAAGCGTCTGCCCGCCGCAAGCCGAACGAACAGCCTGTGCTGCTCGACACAGAACTGGACCACCTGCCGCCGGAGCTGCGCTGGCGCGAATGGATGGGCCGCGTCGAAGCGGTGATCTTTGCCGCCAGCGAACCGGTGACACGTAGTGTCCTCGCGCGGGTGGTGGGAAGAAACTGCAATCTCGAGCTGATCATCGACGACATCCGCGCCGAGCTCGCCGGCCGCCCCTATGAGCTGGTCGCGGTCGCGGGCGGCTGGCAGCACCGGACCAAGAAAGCCTTCGGAGACATCATCCACGCCGCATTCGGTACGCCTGCGGGGCAGGGTGCGAAGGAATTGTCGCAATCCGAGGCGCTGGTGTTGATGTGCATTGCCTATTTCCAGCCGATCACCCGCGCAGAGCTGTCGACCTTCTTCGGCAAGGAGGTGTCGCGCGATCTGATCGGCGTTCTGCGCGCGCAGGAGCTGATCGCCTCGGGGCCGCGCTCGCCGCAGCCGGGCGCGCCCTACACCTATGTGACGACAAAAAACTTTCTGTCGCAGTTCGGGCTCGACACGCTGCGCCAGCTGCCGGATTTCGAGGCGCTCGAGGACGCAGGGCTGCTGTCGAAGGAGAAGCTGCTGGCCGGGGATATACCCACCGGTCTTGGCCGGGGGGAGGGCGACGGCGAAGAGGGCGAGCCAACGACTGGCCTCGTTGAGGATGAGGCGCTCTGAACTGATCGGAAATCGGGTTGCTTACGACAGCTATTCTAGCAACTCAGGGCCACGATGACCGATCGTGCGGCAGCCGGTGATCGGGATCATGGACCGCGACCTGATCGCCGTCGACAAGATTGGCCGGAAAGATCACCAGGTTGGTGCCGCCGGCGTGGCGCAGCGACGGAAACAGGATACCGCGAAGCCCGGCAGTGATGATCAGGTCCGCGAGCTTCCACGATGGCGGGATCTTCTTGTCAATGCGAGCGACCTGGCGCCAGGCACAATCCCATTCCTGCCAAGCGCCGTCCCAGATGTTTGGGTCGAACCCTTGAGAAAGGTCGGCCACCTGGCCGAGCGTGATCTTGTAGGCGGCAAGGGTGGCGGGCGGAGTGATGCTGGCACCCTGCTTGTATTCCTCCAACGCCGTCTGCGGCGCGCGGGACAGGTAAAGCGCTTCGACGCCTGGCCGGTTGAAACGACCGCCGTCGATCGCCGCGCCTGCACCGCTGGTGGGCAGGAAGGCCCATTTGGGCGTCAGATAGCGATGCAAGATCTCGTCTGGACCGACGCGGGTGATCCTCACCCACGCGCTCCATTCTCGAGATCCCGGATAAAGGCCAGAACCGCCTCGACCTGGCCGTCCGCGACGAGTTCGGCAGCCGTGCGATGGCCATAGTCGGCAATCGGTTCATTGCGGTACCAAAAGATCGCCTTCTTGACGTCGCCGGTGAGTTCCGTTGCGGCCGAAATCACTTTCACCATCTCGCGCATGCGACCCTGCAGTCGCTCCGATGACGGGTTACGGAGCGTGTTGCGGTGGACGCCGGTCAACTGCGCCAGGTTGGCCACCTTCACGCCCAGGGCCTGCGACAGGCGCTTCGGCGAGATATAAGGCGTGCGCGGCTCCTGCAGGCTGTCGACAAAACCTGAGACCACTTTCGATTGTGCGAGCTGTGCGTGGGTCATGACAAATCTCCGACCTCTCTCATGCGCACAATATATGCACATTTCTAGGCATAGCAAGTGAACAGGGCCTGCCTCGTCAAGTTGCCGCACCGATCGTTCCCACGCGCGCACAGCGCGGCATTGAAGGGCAGACGTCGGCAAGTGAACTGTGCACAGTTTTTGCAGCGGCGGAGATACGGCTTAGCCGCCAGAAGGATAGACGGTCTGCAAGGTGACCCCCGTCCGGCCATTGCCATCAAGCTCGACAACCCCGCAGCGGCGCAACGCGCCCGCCGGTCGTCTCGACGGGGCCGACGCGGCCAAATTTCTCGATGAGATGACGAGCCAGCGGCTTACTGGCAGTGGTGATTACCAGGTTGAGCGACCTGCTGCTCTCGAGGACGGTAGCCCGGAAGATATCGAGCTGCCCGACCCGGTTGAGGTCGTCGAGATGGGTGACAGGCTCGTCGAGGAAAAAGGTGCCGCCGAGACTGCGCGCACGCGCTAAGAACAAAGCGAGCGCCAGATCCTGCCGCTGCCCCTGACTGAAGTCCTTGCCGGGATCCATTTCCTGGCTGCCCGCGTCAGCCAGCCACCTCAGCGGGTTTTCAACCTGACCGAGCTTGATGCGATCAAAGACGCGATTGGCGTGCATGCGGGCGAATAGCGGATTCACTACCCTGCCAAGGTCCTCAATCTGTCGGCCGCTGACTTGGACATAGCTGTCGTGGAAACGCGCACTTGCCTGCCGCGCTGCGGCGATGCGCTGGGCCAAATATGCGAGCCGGTTCCGCAGCGGGGCGACTTCGCGCCGTAACGTCTCAAGCCGCGCGCGCCGTGCCTCCGTAGTCCAGGCTGCCTGCGCCCCGACAGTCCGCGACGCAATATCCTCGAGCAGCGCCTGTTCGCCCCGAACCCAGTCGCGGCAGCTGGCAAGATTTTCCTCGCTCCACTCAGTGCCAAGCGCGGCGATTCGCCAAACCTGCCGAAGCTTTTCGAGCTCCTTTAGAAGCCGGGCTTGTTCGTCGCGGTAGCGCGTACGGCTTCGCTGGCGACCGCATGATCCTTGCGCAGCCCGTCGCGCCGCATGGTGTGCTCTGCCAGCATCATCTCGGCTCTGGCCAGTTCATCTCGCACCGCCGCTTCACGCGCGCGGATTGGGTCCTCAATGTGGGCCTCGAGTGTCCGTAGGGTTGTTCCTTCGCCGAGCAGAGGAACAGCGGAGCCAGGCAGCGCGGTTGATATTCGATCGCGCTCGCCGAGCAAGCGCGACAATGAAGCTGAGGCAACAAGCGCATTATCGAGCGCTTCGAGCGCAGTGACATGGTCGGTGTCGATAATGCCGAGCCGCGCCAGGCGGGGCGCACTTGCATGGGCCGCGCGCTCGAGGCCGGCAAGCTCCGCGCGGAGACGCTCATACTGAGCGGCTTGACGCTGAGCCCCCTCAAACGTTGTGCGCGCCAACCGCGCCGCTTCACTGCTCCTGGCAGCGGCCTGCTGCGCCAGCTTCTCCATCTCAGGTACCAGCGCGAGCGTTGCGGCCATTGCCTCGCGAAGCGCGTCGGCGGATTTCCAGTCATGGCTGCACAATGGGCACTCACTTGCGCCATTGGCGTGCTGATGGCCGAGCAGCTCGCGGCCCGCAATCTGCAGCGTGGCGAGGGGGCCGGCTGTTGCATCGTGGAGTTGCTTGGCACGCTGTGCTTCGGCTTCGAGCCGATCCGCCTCGGACCGTAGTTTGGCCAATGCCTCCTCGGTCATGACCTTGGCGGCAGCTTCGGTCAGCTGTTCACGCAAGAGCGAGATGCGACGATTCGCATCTTCTGCGGCGCGCGCCTCCGTGAGCGCGGCGCCGACTTCAGCTCGAAGTGCCTCGATCGAATCCGCGCTCTGTTTTGCCTGCGGCAAAATCTGGAACAGCTCGTCGAGCGTTTCATCTCCGGTCAAATTGGCTGCGCTCGCCATTTTAGAGAGCGCGCCGTAAAAGCGGCGAACCAGGGGAGTTAACACCGTCCGAGCTGCCTCGAGTGCGCGCATCTGTTCCTTCAGTGTGTCACACCGGGTACTTGCGGCAGCGACGGCAGCGCCGGCTTTTTGACCTTCCTGAACAACCTCGGCGACCTGGCGGCAAGTGTAGGATGCGCGGCATCGAGTACACCGACAGCGGTGGCGAGCTGCGCGCGTTCGGGCCAGCGAACGGCAGAGGCTTCGATGGCGTCGCGGCGCGTTACAAGGATATGTTGGCGCCGGTGCCGCTCGACATCGAGCGCCTCGATCCGCCCACCAAGCGACGCTTGAGGTCCGTCAGCCGGTCCCGCACTTAGCCCGAGACGATGTTCGGCGGCAGCAACTTCGACAGCGGCAGACGAAATTGCGAGCGGCGGCGCGCTTTCGAGTTCGACCGTCAGCCGCACGACCTCCTCTTCGCGTCCGGCAACTGTTTGCGCGAGGAGGCGCTCGCGGCTACCGATCTCCGCGACATACCGCTCGGCCAGCTTCTCGGCCTCGAGCAGGTGCCGAATACCGAGCAAGTCCGCGAACACGTCCTTACGCCGCTCTACTGTGCCGTCGTCCGAATCGACCAGAGTCGCCAGCGCTTCGGCGGAAAGAAACCGCGTACCCCGCAGCCATCCTTGGCGAAGCGGAATCGCACGCAGGTGGTGCGATTCCGCAGCCGCGGCTGCGGGAGCGAGACGGCTGAGCATGTCGTTGAGACCGATAGTCGCTCCAAGCACTCCATCCGCGCCCCCCGTGCGAGCTTGGGTCTCATTTCCGGCAACAATGCGCTGCAGGCGTTGCGCGGTGTCATTGAGATGAATTTGCGCGTCAACCACCGGCGCCTGCGTCAAACTGGAAAATTTCGGAAGCAGCACCGCCTGGTTGAAGTGAGCCTTTTCGCGAAGCCGCTCGACCTGGCCGGTCAACAGCCATTCCGCCGCTTCGCACATCGTCGTCTTGCCGGTGCCGTTTGCCGCGAAGACCAGCGTCAATGGCGATGTGAAATCGAATAAGATGGGCGCGCCGATGCCGCGAAAGGCTTCGACGCGCATTTTGCTGATGCGCACGCCGTTCATTCAAGGCCCCCAGTCGGGATCGGCGCTTCGGCGTCAGCTTGTGCCACTGCGGGCGCACCCTTTTCTTGCAGCTCCAGCCAAAGGGCATCCGCTGCATCGCCAATCTCCGGCCAATAGAGCGTGTCGCTGGCGGCGGTAGCGGCGTCGGGCAGTCCAAGCGCGGTAATGTCGGCTATGCGCGCCCAGGGCTCAGCGCCCGCGGCCAGCGCTTTAGTGGATGATGGCCAGACCAGATGCTTGCGGCAGATACGCGATGAGAGTTCCACCTTGCGGATTTCCTCATCGGTCTCCGGTGCGGGCGGGGCCGGCAAGGCGAGGACCAGATAGCCATCGAGCGGGGCAGTGGACAACGTCTCGGTCTGGGCGAGCAGGGCATCGAGCCAACCTTCGCCCTCATCGGCGGCGCGCGCGATCACGTCGCTCTGATTCGCCGCAACAGGCCAAAGCAGCAGCCGCGCATAACCGCCCGACCACAAGGCCGTGCCGGCGGGTGGCTTCGCGACTTCAGCAAGGCCCGGCAATTGCGCTTGGCGTGCCATTGCCACCTTCGCGCATAGCGGCTCCAGCGCCTGGATGCACGCATCAATGTGGGGACCGTTCATGCCACCGCCCCAAATGCTGCATTAAGACGGGCCTGCAATCCCTCAACCAACGGCGCGTCATCGACGCCAGGCTGATAATCGGCATAGAGCGAAGCGACGGCTGCAAGGCTGACGACTGATACCCGCCGGCGGCCACGGGGCTGGGTGTAATCCGATTGCTCCGCCATCAGCCCGCCTCCGGCCCCAGCTGCAGTCGCTGGCGCGGCACTGAAATCGTCACGCCGCGCTTCGGCGACCGCGCCTTCGTCAATGTCCCCGAAATGCGACTGCGCAATCACGATAAGATCGGGGTGCTCGCCCCCCTGCTGCTGCCAGTTGCTCAGAATCGCCCGCATTTGCATCTTGGTCTTGCGCGCATCACGCCAGACTAGGAGGTGGCGGCCCGAGGCGTCCTGTCGCAACTGTCCTTGTTGACTGGGGGCGGCTTGCCAAACATTCCCGTCGATTGGGTGAGCGTCGCCAGCGCGTGTAGGCCGTGCTCCGCTGCTTGCTGCTGAGCGATTTCGTGTAGCGTATCGGGGTCGACCGCGCCGCCGTCCGGGCCGTGGAACAGCGTGTTGAGGATCTGTTTCGCTTGGGGCGGAGTCCCCGCCGCAAGATGGGCGGCAATCGCAGCACTGCCATCGCGTAGCCGCGGCGACCAATTTGGATCACCGGGGTGCCGGCGCAGGAAGCGGCCAATCTCGCAGGCGTGCGGAGGCGGCGGTAGCGCGAGCGGGGCGACCAATCCGCCCTGGTTGATCGGACAAAGCATCGCCGTATGCCAGACGAAGTTACTGTCGACCGGTCCATAAGGTCCCCAATCGACCGCGCCGCAGGTCACCACAGGGTCCGATTGGCGCACTACCGCACCGACTACGCCCGCGGTCATTACCCGCCGCCCGCAGGGCAGATTGACCTGTCCCTTAGTGAGTTCGTCCCATTTGCCAAACACCCCGGTCAGGCTACGCCACTGATCCTCGGCTTCGATCGCGGACACCTTCGCGTCGGCAACATTTGCCAGCGCAACCAATCCGCGCCGTCCAGCGAGGACATGTACCAACAGCGAGTCGATCGCGCGCACCCAGTTGATGTTGTAGCCATGCTGCAGCAGAGATCCAATGACCATCGCCGGCCGGTCTCCTGGCAGATCCAGCAGCGCCTCAGCGATGCGGGCCTGCGCGCTGTCAGGATGGTCGCCCGGCAATTGCAGCATGTCGGCACAGATTAGGGGAAACAGATCGACGTCATTGAAGCGCAGATGCGTGATCCAGCGGCCGAACTGCAGGTCCGGCAGGACCACCGCCTCGACATTCTGCTCGGCGACGGTCTTTAAATAGGCGATGCAATGGGTCTCGCCGGGAACGTGCACCCAACACCAGCCGCCATTGACTCGCCGTATATCCCCAATGCCGTCCCCGGCCTGATCCCAAGCCAGTCGGCGGCGAGTCTGACCATCTCCCGTTGCAAGCCCTGCCCAGTCGATTAACCAACCCCCAGCGGTCGCGCCGAACCCGGCCAACACGATCAGCGGGCGCGCGGAGGCACGAATCGCCGCGTCGAGCGCTTCCCAATCGACCGAGCCAAAGGCGAACTCGGGAAATACCACAAGCACGGTCTCATTGCCCGGCGCCATCTCGCTAAGTGCAGGGCCGGCATGGCCACCGCCGCCGGTCAGCAACTGTGTCGCCGAGGTGACTGCAACAGGCCGGCTTGCATCGCCCGCAATCGCGTCTTGCGGGGGCTTCGGAAGCTGTGCGAGGCAGACGTGCAACTTCGCTTCGACCGTTATGTCTAGATCGATCGAAAGGGTCGTGACGCGGTCGCCGAAATGGTCGGTAATGTTTACCATGCGCCCGCCAGCATCCTCTAAGTGGCTTTGTCAGTGCACGCCGAGCCGGTTGGAAGCTAGGCGGCGTAAACTTGCTTGATCGCATTCTGGCCGGTTTGGTCCATGTGCGCCACTGCAATAATGTGTCTGTTTAAAGTATCTCAACATCCGCATACTTTGAGATGCTGATGCCGTTGCAGGGCTGAGCGCGAGCGCATTCCTCCCTTGCTCTCGATCAGTAGAATTCTGTCCGCTTTCCAGTTCGTCCCGCTGGAACCGGACTTTCCGCTAACGGCCCTAAACTGCCTGTCGGCAATGCGCCCATGTGCCGTTGAGCCCGAACTTGCCTTAGCCAATAAGCAGGACATAAACGCGGTGCCAGTCATCAATCCGAGCTGGGCATGGGCTGGCTATTGGCTGCGGAACGCGAGGTGATATTAGATAAGTTCGAATTGCAGTTGATCTTCGATGGCGGGCGCGGTGACTTCAAATCCGAGCGCCCTGTTGCAGATGACGGGTTCGGCGGCTAATTCAGCGCGAAGGCTATCCAGGTGTGGCAAGCCCAAGACCTTGGAGAAAGCCTCATCCACCGCCTTTCGGACCGGATCATCCGCCATATTAGGGATAGTTCTTAAATCCATTGAGGCGAGTTTTTCGTAAGAACCGGCCAGCTGTGCGAGTTGTCGCTCGGAAAGAGCCCTTACATCCAAAATTGGAAGGTTCTCAATAGTGGGTTTTTTGAACTGTACCCACGAGCCTTCCGTCGGGACCCGATGTGCTATCAAGGTGAGAAGCCCAAGTGTTGAGTTGAGCCACATCGCAATGACCTTCTCAGCACGCTCATCTTCACTGTGTAACCTAACTGGCCACCAGACATTCGACAGCCCGCGCTCAGGTAGTCGCACAGCCAACGCCCTTTGAGTATTCAGTCTGGAACGCTCGGCTATCATCACAGTGCCAGCGCGAGGCCACAGAAGGCCGATATCGCGCGCTGGTCTTCCTTTGGCAGGGGAGGTACGCGGCGCGAGCCACTTGTTCGGCAGGGTTTCAATGGTGCGGATCAATTCGCCGCTGTGGCCAATGAGTGCCGGAAATGGTGTGTGAGAGTTAGAAACAGTAAAGCCATCGGCAATATCACGGCGGTCTGGGCCGAGAGAGGCAATTTCCCTAAGGGCTTGAATTGGAACCTCAACCGACTCATTCCGACCCGGTCGATAAAGATAGCCCCGCCGAAGCATCCATGCTGTCCGGACGAGATTTGTTTGAGCGAATGAACATCCTATCCACGGACTTTGCCGTACATCGCCCCATGGGATTTCAAGAGTCTCGCCGTATTTCTGAGCCCCGATGATGATTTCAGACAAGCCGTGGACCGGCTTCGCCGATGTGCCGACAGGCGCTGGCGCTCCACGCAATATTTCCTCGCCCAGGGCGAGAGCATGAGCGCTGTTCTTTGGATTCTGCCACAGATTGATAAATTGAGTTGTGTGGCCTGCCATCATCTGGTCGGATTCCGACTGCCCATTTCGCTTGCGCGCAATCAGCAGTATCTCGCTCAGGTCGGTGTTTTCCGAAAAATTCCACCTAGTAGGGTCATGGCTTGCGACGACTGTTTCAAGCACATAGCCGTGTCGGAACAAATCGCGCGTCTTTTCCCATGCGACGCCAGTTGCTAGGGCCGCAGGCAGGACCAAGGCGATCCTTCCGCCATCTTTCAGGTGTTTGTCGGCGACGGCCGTGAAAACGCTCCCCAGGCCCGCTGTGGACGATGCAGCCAGTTTGGAGGTCTTGACGCGCCGCGCCAGTTCTTCCTGCATTTCCCCACGGGAGTGATCCGAAGAGCAAATTCCCACCAACGCTGCGAACGAACGGCGGGTTCATTACGCATAAATCCAATGACGGCAGCGGTGCCGAAGATTGGTAGGTTTCCTTGCCGACTTGCTCAGCACCACCACCGCTCGTCATGAGGTCGAGTTGGGTTCGGATTGTGTCTGCCGAGATGTAGTCGATGCTTCCAAGGTACACCTGACCCGTTTGCATTCTGCCCATTGGAAGGGAGTATAGATGCATATTGCGAAAACAAGTTTCTGGAGCGAGCATCGCAAGCGTCGATGCGGTTAAGTGGACGGCGGACGGCAATACGTCATAGCCATACAACATTTCTTCGATAATCAGCTTATGTAGATCTCGAAGCGATTCATCGTTAACTTGCTCATCCTTGCTCATTCTAAACTTGATGAAATTGTCGGTGAGCGCTTGGCTAGCTGCCATCAACAGCGTGCCGGTGCCACAGGCCAAGTCCGCGATGCGAAATCGCCTCAAGGTCTGCGGGTCAGACCAGTCTTTGTCGTGCCATCTGTCTATGCTCAACGTTAGTTTCAGCAGAAGAGTAGCGGCAGGAACCGACGTGTAATAGGTTCCCAGATATTTTGCGTCAAGCAGCAACAGATGATAGATTCGACCCATCAAGTCGTGCCGCAACGCTGCCTTTTTAGATACAATTTCAAGCGCGCGATTTGCCAAGTGTCTTATGGCGGCGTCGCTGTCTGGATTTGACGGCATGGACAGCAGAATTTCACGCGCTACCTTAAAAATTGGCACGTAGTTGATTTCACTGATTATCATCTCCCAGTGCTGTGCCGTCTCGCCTATGAAGTCACGCCTTTGCAGGAATGATCTGATTGGCAAAACCTTCTCTTCAAGGGCGGACAGTTGCTCCTGAAATATGAACGCGTTGGCCAGCATCAATGCTGAGAGCTTTGCGGTTGTCTCGCGCCGACGATACTCAAACGGTAGTTTCGGCATGCCCCTTGGTCCCTATCCCGAGCAACTTAATCAAGCGGTCGCACGTCGCACCGCTGTCGAGTAGAGCACTAGATACCTCAGCTAGCCCAATGTTCAGGGTATCGACTGCCTGTTGCAGCACGTCGTCGCGCACGATCACATCGTGCGCGCGTCGAAAGCGGCAAGAATTTCATTGACGCTCCCGTGATGCCAAGTTGCGTTGTCAGCATCTGTGAGTACCGAAAATTTGAGGGATGCAGAGCCAAGCTCTTGGGGCAATCGGCTGAATTGAACAGAGCGTATATACGTGGGATAAACCACCGCGATGGCTAGATGAGCAACGCCTTGATCCACACGACTTTTAGCCTGGGCAAGAACAACAAGGTCGGCGTTCGGGGTGTCGGCTACTTTACCTTCGACAGCGCAGCGCAGTCCGCGCATTACTGCCATCACATCTGGCCTGGATCGGCCCTTCTGAAGAATTGTCTCAGGATCAGCGTCAACACCGCGTCGCCCCAAGCAGGCTGCGAGAACTGTATTTAGAACCTCTTCCCGATGACGTTCGCCCATAAATATTGTGCCCCCGCAATTCAGGTAATAACGCGCCATTTATGATTAAGGTGAGGTTAAGTACCACTAAGGAATTGATTAATAACCGCTATTCAGCAGGCGGTCACCCATGTGGGCGTCCCCACGACCTCATGAATTGGGTAAAAAGTTCGGGTCGCCGTGGTGACCGCTCTTATCCACTTACATCACCACCCACCCACAGCTGCCGGTCAGCTTTCGGGCCAAGGCTGCCGGACCGCAATGCGCCAGATTGTCGTTCATCGGCGAAATCGCCGACCCCAGAAGCTGCCATACGTGTCTATGGTCGGCTTAGGCTATTGGTCGTCGGAACCTTATGTCGGTCTGCCGGCCACGATTGGTGCTAGATGTCGAAAGGCAGCTTAGCCGGCAGACCATCACCCTTCGCGTCCTTGATCGCTTTCCGAACCTGCGCCCGCCATGGATCGGCAATGGATCCGAGTTCCTTTTCCATCGACGCGATCGCGGCCTGACCGCCTGGTCTTCTCGCGACGTTGCGCAGGATGCGTTCGGGATCGCCCGCTCTTGCGGCAGCGAGGGCGATGTCGCGGGGCCGCCATTTCGATGACAGGAGGGTTTCGGCGAGATCGCGGCGGGCGATCTTGCAGCGATCCCAGTCCATGAAGAGGAAGACGATTGAGAGAAAGTCCGGGATGCTATCCTGTTGGAGCTCGCGGTAGACGGAGGGGAACACGGCGGCGACAATCGGGGATGCGGACATGCCGCGCTCGTGCATGACGAAACGAAGCAGCGCAGCGCTCGCACGGATGTAGCCGCGGTTGTTGACCTTGGCGGAGTCCCAGAGGATGCGGCCGGCTGCTTCCGCGGCCTGATAGGAAAGGTCGAGGACGCGGCGGGCCATGATCGTCTCGGCGAGAACTTCCGGGATTCGGAGGAAGGCGCCACGGGTCTCCGGGGCGGAGGAATCGAAAAGGACGAGGTTGTGGCTGGCCAGCGCGGCAGGAACGCCGGTGGCAAGGCCGGTGCGAAAAGCGTCGGCGGCATAGAGTTCCCGGCCGGAACGATCGAGGAGGGCGGCGATCGTTTTGTCGCGATCGGCTCCGAAATCTCGACTAAGAGCCTTGTCGAGCGCGCGTGCAGCGAGGGCGCTGCCACGTTTCCCAGTCAACGACGGCAGCAGCTGCGCAACGAGCGGGATCAACTCCTCGGCTGCAAGCGGAACCGTCTCGGCGATCCGGGCGAGGAGTTCGGTGTCACTCGGAATCGTGCCCAGAATCGGCACGATCCTGGCCAGAACACCGGTGCGCGCGACGATGGAACGCAATTGCTCCTGGGATGCGGAGGAGAGGACGTCGACAAGGAAGGCGGACTTGCGCGGATCGGAGACCGGGAGGGAGACGATCCAGTCGACGTCGCCAGGGGTAGGCTCGAGGAGGTCCCGGAGCATCCGGTTCGCGGGGGCGCTGTGGGGCGCGCTGACCGCGATGTCCCGGACGGCCCGGACGGCGCCGCTAAGGCGGGCGGCTTCGACGACGACGTCGTTGAGGGCGGCTTGCTGCAGGGCGTTTCCACCGGCGAGGCGGCGCGTCTCGGCGACAACGATGTCGGCGGACGCATCGACGAGCAGCGCGTGCAGGACCTCGGCGTGACGATCCGCGAGAAGATGCCGCGGAAAGCGACGGAAGGCCTCGGCCCGTTCGCCGGTCCGGGCATGCTCGATGCCCGTGGCGAGCGGCGACTCTAGGCCGGCGTCTTCGCGAAAGGCGGCAGCGGCGAGATCCTGTGCGCCCAACATCACTTTGAGGAGATCGAGCGGCGGGAGGCCGGCGAGCGCCTCGGCTATCGGATGAAAGGGCTTCGCCCTGGCAAGACCGTTGGCAAGCCCGCCTAGCAGGAAGTCGCCGCCGCTCTCGCGCAGGAGGACGGGGACGGCGGCGACGGCGTCGAGTGGGGTGCGGGTGGCGAGCGCGGTGGTAGTCGATCTGACCGAGCGGGCGAGCGAGAGCTGCCAGCGCGTCTGCCCGAGCTTTCCGATCAGGACCTGGAGGAAGCGCCAAGCGTCGGCTGGGGGCATGCGCGACGCGGCGCTATTCGCGGCGGCCGCCAGCGCCGGTGTGAGTCGCTCGACCAGTTCGGCGCGTCTCGCAGGACGGGTATTGGCGATGTCGAGCAGCCCGAGCGCCGCATGGGGCTCGGTGTCGATCTTGCCGGCAAGCTCCTCCCAGAGAAGGGATAGTCGGAGCGTCTCCTGGCTGCCCTGCTCGTCGCCAGCCATCTCGCCGAAAACGTCTAGACCGAGTAGCGACGGATGGGGTGCGCGGAGCACCTCGGTCTCGATCCGCGCCGACCAGGGGTGGCGCGACGCGCTCTTTCGCGTCCCGTCGATACGGCGCCCCTTCCAGTCGGAGAAGCGCGATCGGGCGCTGACCGGCGCGAAGACGAGGTCGAAGCTGCGCTTCGCGATGGTCCGGGGGGAATTGCAGAAGGTCGAAACCGTGAATCGGCGACGCATCGACGGCCAGATCGCGGTCAGGAAGCGGAGCGCGAGGAGCTCGGGAGCAGGGGCGCCGAAGACAGCAACCGGAACGCTGTCCTCGAGGAACAGCGCCTCGATAAGTTCGACGCCGGGCCCTTCCACCGGTGGAAGCGGCGGGGCGAGCGACGGCTCGAGCATCAGCTGACGGCCGGGATCGGTCGGACCGGCCTCCGTGGCCACTCGGGCGAGCGAGGCAGGACCGGCGAGGCCGGTCCAGTCGGACATGGCGACGATTAGAGAACGTGTGCGCACACATCCGGCCCTCGGCGCGGTCAGGTCCAGCCAAGTCCGCGCCACGATGTAGTGGGAGCCGCTCGGAAGCGGGTAGCATGTGAGATAAGGCGCGAACTTTTCGCCGGGGCCTATGGGGCCGGCGATGTCGGAGAGGCGGTCGACGAGATCCTGATCTCGGGCAGGCAGCCGAATGGTCCCAGACAGAAGCTCGTGTCCGTTGCGATATCCGTGCAGCTGCTGGTCGACAATCATGGCCAGTCTTTCAGTCGCCGAGAGCCCAGGCGAGCGGCAGGGTGACGTCAGGGTCCTCCACCACCGCACCGTCCCTCATTACGGCGGTATAGCCGAGGTTGGAAAGATCGCGTCGCTTCAGACTTTCGCGGAACGCCGGGTTGCGCAGGTCGCCGCCGACGATGGACATGCCGAAGACGCCGAAATCCAGGCGGCCGGGCGTCCGGATTCGGCCAGCAAACATCGGGAACTGGTCCTTCAGATACCGCATGGGGCCGGCGGCCCTAGTGGCGGGATGGATCGTGTCCCAGGCGGTCACCACGATCGCCACGCGGGGCTTCGATCCGTCCGGTCGGTCCGCCAGCAGAAGCGTCAGATACCGGACGAGTTCGCAGAAACCGACCTGGGCGGGCAGGCCTGCCGCTTTCGTGGAGGCATCCTGCACCTCGGCGTCGGCCAGTATGGGTTCAGCGGTGCCCATGTCCTCCGTGGCCGGGGCAGGTGCTTCGACCAGGAAGGGCGGATCGGCCGGAGGCTGCGGGTCGGCCCGTGCTATCGGCTCGCCGTCCTCGTCCTCGTTCTGACCGTAGTCGTCACCGTCGTCTTCCGTATCGTCGTCGTCCTCGTCGTCATGCCCCTTCAGCATTTCTCGGGCCGTCACCCAGTCCATCGGCTGGTGATTCAGCTTCGAGTTGGCGCGAATAAAGATGATCGCGTACGACGAGGCCTCCAGCGCGTCGATCCATTCTTGCGGCAGCTCGTAGGTCTCGAGTGAGCGCTTCCACAGTTCCCCCGTGATGTCGGGAACGGTGAGGCTCCGCACGGGGCCCCCACCGTCGCCGCCGCGCACGGGGACGGTGAAGTCGCGGCGCGCGCCTTCCTCCATGTTGTGCTCGGTCCTGGGTGCGAACTTGCGTGCGAGGAGATGCGCGACCGCCTCGTTGACGTACTCGATGTTGTCCGGAAAGTGTTCCGCCTTGAGCCGGCCCTTCTTCGCCTGGAAGGCGAGCCAGAGGCGGGCGATATAGTTCGTCTTGCCGGAGGCCGGGCCGCCGACGAGGATAATGGAACCGTCGGTCATGGCCGCCTCCTGAACGCGTGCAGCCGCCTGTCGCCCTCCTCCGCCTCGGTCACGGGCCAGAAGTCGGGGGCGGGGGGAAGGACGCAGAACGAGCGATCGAACAGGTCCGCTACGCCATACCCAGGAATCATGTCGTCGCTCCACGAGAAGGAGGCGATCGGCACTACTTCGACCTTGAAGCCGAAGGCGCCTCCACACGCGATCAGCTCGTCCGCCTCCGCCTGCGGGAAAGGCTGCCTGTCCTGCCAGGTGGGTACGACGAGAACCCGGGGACGCCGGCCCTCGAGCAGATTGGCGAGGCGCTCGATCAGAAGCTTCGTGTCGAAGCGGGCCTTCATGACCTTGTGATCGTCAGCGAACTGCCGGCCGTCGATCATCAGCCAGATCACGCTTGCCGACCTTAGGAAATGGAGGCGCTCGGCGTCGTTGCGCCCGATCAGGGCCTGGGACCATTCGCCCGGCAGATCGGGAAGCAGGACGTCGAGAAGGCGGTCATCCGCGTGACGCCATAGGCGGAGATGTAGGAAACCGGCCTCTCGGTCGTTCGAGAGGGTGGTATGGCTCGTGATCTGCTCGGGCGGGCTACCCTCCTGCCAGGTTCTGCTGCCGCCCGCAATCTCCTCGAAGGCCCGCAGCGTGTCGCTGTCGGCGTATGAATATCCGGCGAATTGGTCTCGCGAGAGAAGGAGATAGGCGCTGATCAGCGCCGCGGTCTTCCCCGCGCCTGCCAGGCCGACAATGCCGACCATGCAGGTGGGGCGGCTCTCCATCATCGCGTTGGCCTGGGGAATCCCGAGCGTCCGGCTGGCTGGAAGAACCGGAAGATCGTCGTCCGGCGCGGGGAGCACGGCGCCCCCAAGCGGCACCGGCGTACCGGAGCTGCCGGACGGCAAGGTTTCGCCTTCCGCCTTTTCGTGATCGGCGAATGAGTTGGAGGAAATCCGCTCGGCGAGCGTCGTGTCGTCGGAGTCGTCCGGGATCAGCGAGCGGTTCGAACACTCCTCGGGTGGATTGCCGAGCACGCAAGTCCGCGTGGCGTTGAACGTGCAGGTCGTGTTCGTGCAGGGTCCGCGCATCACGCGTCGCCGCCGAAACGGCCTTCCATCGCGACGATGGACGCCTCGAGCAGGGCACGGGCGCCCCAGTCCCGCGCATCGAGCGTTGTCCCCGGGGCTTGGACCTCGCCGGTCGCCGCCAGCGCAGACAGAAGTGGGAAGACCGTTGGGATCCCCGCCGACCATGTCCCGGCGAACGCCTGGCCGAGTGGAGCGCGATCGGCCCCGACCGCGGCAATCAGGGCCGACAGAGACAACTTGTCCGATGCGCCGACGCGGCGAAGGACCGCGTGGCGATAGCCGTCGCCAGGCAGCCGGCGCAGCATCTTCGCCCCCTCGATGCCGGCCGCTACGGCCCGGGGCATTACATCCTTGGCGTCAAGCGGACAGCCGAGAATCTCGCTGTAGTCGCTGAGGACCCACCAGAGGAAGTCGATCTCCTCGCGATCCAGGTCTTGGTTGCCCTTGAGCGCGGCGATGACCGGCGCCGTCGCCTTGCGATACGCGTTGTTGGCCCTGGTGCCGGCCGCATTGGCCTCGGGTATCGTGAGCGTGCCGACGTCCGGCACGTCGTGACGGACACGCACCTCCTTCGCGACGACGGCGACCCGGTCGCAGCAGGCGCCGACAAGTTCCTGCCGGAGCTCCTCGATCCTGGCGTTCTCCACCTGGCTCTGGAAGGTGAGCGCGGACCAGAGCGCCGCCGCCATGGCGTCCATGTTGGACCAGCCCGTCCGTTCGACGCCGTGCTCCCGCACCGATGCGAGCGTCGCGACCGCGAGGCAGACCGTGCCCTGCAACTCGCCATTCGCAAGCAAGAAAGCCGGGCTATGGTCGCTGATGGCGCTCTGCACCTCGGAGGCCAGGGGAGCCGGAAGCTGCGCCCCCGCGAAGCAGTCGGCGATCGCGCCGGCAGTCTTGATGGCGCCGAGTGTGGATTGCCCCGCGAGCTGCGTCCGGAGAGTGACGACGGCCTTGTTCCGCGCCGCCACGTCCGCGTCGGTCGGCTGTGCCCAGATGATCTGGGAATGCTTTGCCATAATGCTCATTTCGAACTGCCGCCCTTTCCGTTTTCAGTCGCGTCGAGCATCTGCCTGATCTCGGCCGCCTTACCCTGCCTGATCGCCCGGCGGAACAACCGCCGCTCCATGGCATGATCGATGCCGCCATGCCGTTGGGCCACGACGCCGAACTTCACTAACGTCTGCAGACGCTCGCCTTCGGAGAGCGTCTGGAAAAAGCGAAGCTGAAGGTCGCGCACGTCCTGCGTCGGCTCGGGCTCGGGCTCCGTCGCGGTCTCGGCCAAAGGTTCGGCGCCCGCAATTGGCGGCGCGGTGGCCGACGTATCGTCCTGGGCGGCCGGAAGCGCGTCTTCGGTCGGCCGGACTTCCGACGGCTCCTCCACCAGTTCGGCCGTCACCTCGCTCTCCGGCGTGTTGGAAGCTGGTATCGGTGCGTCGTGAAAGTTGGGCGAGGCGAGAACCTGTCGCTCCTGCCGCCCGTCCATGAAGGCGTCGTCGTGTTCGAAGCGAGCCATGTCTGGATTCCACGTCCGTGGATCGACGGTCACGGCGAGCGCGTCCTGCTGCTCGTCCCACTCGAACGTGAGGATGTTGTACTTGTACGTGAATTTTTCGTTGACCTCGTCTGGGGCGGTGGCGCCCGCCGCCAGCATCATGACCTGGCAGCCGTCTTCCACGTCCTCGATGTCGAGGTTCGGGAAGTGCTCGTGACCGGAGATGAAGACGCGCGCACGGCCGCGCAGATAGCCACGCGCCTTGTCAGAGTCCTGGAACCAGTTGAGCGGATGGTGCGAGAGGACGATGTTCTCCACGCCGACATCGATCGGAAGCATCCTCTGGCGGGCGCCGAGGATCAGCTTTCCTTCTTCGGGGTGGCCGGAGCAGATGAGGGCTGAGTTCAAGCGGACGAACCGGATCGCCCTTCCTGGTGCGAGGTCGAGCCTCGCGCTCTTTGATATGCCGCCGTTCAGATCCAATTCGCACCGATAGTCGAGCGCGAACCCCTTGTAGGCGTCGAAGCGACCGTAGAGGGCCGCGCAGTCGCCTGGGTTGTCCAGATGGCGGTCCAGCCAGTGATCGCCGCCCTCGCGGATGGAGAAGAGGACGCTGTCGATCGTGTTCGTGATCTTCTTGCGGTCGATGTCATGGTTGCCCGGGATCATCTGGACATCGGTGCGGTCGCATCCGATGGCGTCGGTCAGCTGGGCGAGCCATTGCGCCGCCATCGCATACTGGTGCTCCTGCCCGGAAAAGGCGATATCCCCGGTGACGATCACGCCATTCGCCGTGCAGCCAAGCTTGCCGACCTGAACGCGCGCGTCCTCGATCAGGCGCATCTTGGCGTCTGCGTTCGCAGCGTCTGTACCGCCGTCCTTCTCCTGGCCGAAATGTATGTCCGACAGGTGCACGAAGACTGATTTCAAGATTTCCCCCAGCGCATCGTAGAAGAGAACATAAGGTGTCCCGAACCGTATCGCCAGCACCCAGTCATGGTTATGGGCAACGTCGTTGGGCGGGAAACCCGATATCGTGGCAACGATCTTTATCTTCGTTGCCACCAGCAGATCGGAGCCGAAGAAGTCATGCTCCGTGAGATTGCACACGATCCGCTCGCGCCCCAGCAATAGCGCGAGCGCCTCAACGACCGTTGTCTTGCCGGAAATGTTCGCGCTGATGAGAATAGTGAGATCGCCGAACAGAACTTCCCGTTCTGGATGCCGCGAAATCCTTCAAATGTCCAGTCTCACATTTTTCATTGTTCCGGCTCCCGCGAGAACTATGGCATCGGCAAAAGTACCTGCGAAGTGCGCAAATAGACCCGAGACCGAGCGCTGATTTCGCGGCCAACGGCACAAAAACGTCCAGTCTCTCACGCCGGACTGTTCTAAAGCCGCCGCTACGCCGTAAGATGCTCGATGTTAGGCGGATGCGCTCGGGCCGAAGCTACAATATCATCGTTCATGCGTAGTTCGCGGGCGACATGTCGGGCCTTGTCTCAACACTTCGAATGGGTGCTTTGCCTGATCAGAGATTAAAGCTGTCTGACCGGTTACAGGCCCTTTCCAGGCATTCACAATGCCGGCCGGTCGCCGAACTGAACCAGAGCTGTTGACGTCGAAAACACATAAGTCGCTACTAGATGTTCGCCCTTTGTACTTCGAAAGTCGCATAATTGGTAACCTGGTGTGATGTCCAGAAATATTTGCCATTTCACGGGGTTTACGAGTCCGGAATTATGGGGGCGCTGGTGGAAAGCCTATGCAATTGAAAACAGCAGGGTCTTCTGGCGATCGTGCCCACTGGCGTGGTGTAGGTAACGGCATTGGTCGCCGTGCTCTCCGG
>SAPZ01000041.1 GCA_004020875.1 Mesorhizobium sp. | reverse complement strand
CGCATCAACCAAACGCGAAACGGCCTCACCGCTCCGGTTTTTCCGCAGCCTGCTAGAGCGCTTCACCGTCTGACGGAAACGGTGAAACGCTCTGACTTTTTGTTTTCACGCAATTCGGGAAGGAAACCGCTCGCTGGAATTGCTCTAAAGGATCGCCGCCGGGCAGGTATTTCCACGTTACTGCAGCTTCGCCTGCAGCGCGTTCACATCATCCGTCGTCATCTCGCCGTCGGTCGTCACCTTACCGTCGACGATCTTCCACAGCCGGAATGGCCCGGTGATGTCGCCATATTTGTCGAAGGAGACCGGGCCGATCACTCCTTCGTAGCGAATCGGCTTTCCGTCCTTGATCAGGCCGAGCGCCTTGGCGAATTCCTCCTTGCCGGCATAGATCGGCGTGCCTGCCGGATCGACCGCCTTGTACATGGCCTCCTTGATCTTGGCGGGGTCGTCGGAGCCGGCAATGGCGATGGCAAGCCCGACGATGGCCCCTGCGTCATAGGAACGATCGGCGGCCGGGTTTGATGGCTCGATGCCAGAGAATTCCTTGTAGTTCTTGTTGAAATAGTCGGTCGACGCGGTCGGGCTGGTGCCGGAGGACGTACCGTAAGCATCCTTGAGATAATCGGCTCCGACGGATTCAATGAAGTCCGGACTGTTCATACCGTCATTGAGCAGGAACTTCTGCACGCCGCCTTGCGAGATCCAGGTGCGGGCGATGGTGGCGCCGTCGACCGGCGTGCTGACGAGATAGAGGCCATCCGGCTCGCCGGCCATCGCCGCCGTCACTTCCGAGGCATAGCTCGACTGCTTCTCGTTGTAGGGCGTGTCGGAGACGATGGTGCCGCCGAGCGCCTTATAGGCGCGCGAGAACTCCGCCACCATGTTGACACCGAAGTCGTTGTTGACGTGGATGATCGACAGCTTCTTGAAGCCCTTGTCGACGGCGTACTTGGCGGCGGCCACGCCCTGCAGTGCATCCGAGGTGATGGTGCGGAAGAAGATGCCGTTGGTTTTGCCATCGCGGCCGAGCGCGGTCAGCGTCGGCGAAGAGGATGCAGGCGACACCTGGACGATCTTGGCCGGCGCAGTGACGGAGGTGAGGATCGGGATCGACACCGAAGAAATAATGCCGCCAATGATGACAGGCACTTTCTTGACCTGCACGAGCTGGGTCGCGGCATCGACGGCTACATTGCCCTGGCTCTGGCTGTCGCGCGTGTCGGTCGCAAGATCGCAGCCACGCACGCCGCCTGCGGCATTGATGTCGCGGAAGGCCATCTCGACCGACTTGGCGCCGGCCTGGCCGTATTCGCCGGCGGGGCCGGTCAGCTCCATGACTAGCCCGACGGTGATCTTGCAATCGGCGGCTTGAGCCGCGCCTGCCAGCGTGACGAGAGCAAGCGCGCTGGTGAGTTTCAGTATCGTGGTTCTCATTGCTGTTCCCCTTGAGTTACTCGTCTGTGGTTTGATCTTTTGGGCCTGGTTCAGCGTTCCGGCACCTGCAGCCAGGTCTCATGCAGGTGCCGCCATTCGACGCCGTTGGGCGCCGATGAACTGGTGGTAAAGACGGCGCTCGACTGACGGCGGCTGAACTTGCCGCCGCGCAGTTGCGCCTCAACATAGAGGACGACGATCGTGTCGTCGGTTTGCCAGCCGGGCCTAATGTCCTCGATCGAGATGGCAAAGCCGTCATCGCAGGTGGCGCGGCTTTGCCTGACATGGTCGACGACCGCCTCGCGACCGAGTACGGCGCCGCTTGGCGCGATCATGGTCAAGCCTTCGCCCATGGCAGTTTCGAAACGACCGAAGTCGACCGTGTCGGCGCGCGCGGTGACGAACCAGTCGACGAAAAAACGGTGCAAATCGACGATCTCGGTGCTGGCGCGTGAAAACAGCGAGTCGTTCTGGCTCATGGCACTCACACCCGGCCCGCATTCAGATTGTAGTGCATGATTGAGCCGTGGCGGCCATGGCGGTCCCGCTCAAGCGTGTAGACGTCGCCTTGGAGACCGGGGCTTTGCGCGATCACGGCGCCGATCGCCGCCTTGTCTTCGGGGCTCAATTCGACGTTCATGATTGCCGCGTTGGCAAGCGCGTGCGCCTGGTTGCGGGCGCCGACAATCACGGCTGCGACCTGGGGCTGTTCCAGCACCCAGGCGCTGGCGATGGTGGCGATGTCGACGCGGTGGCGCTCGCCGGCCGTTTTCAATGCAAGCAGCAATTGCTGGAACAGGTCCCAGCCGCCGAAATCATCGATGATCAGCTTGTATTTGACCAGTGAGCGGTTTTCGAGCGGCGTCGCCGGTTCGGCAGCGCCAAGCCATCTATCGCTGAGGAACCCGCCGGCAACCGAACCATAACATAGGAAATGCATGCCATGTTTCTTCGCCAGCGAGGCAAGGCCTTGGGCGGGACGCTGGTCGAGCACGGAATATTGCAGTTGCTGACTGACCAGCGGAATGCCCGCCGCCAGGATTTCGGCGAGCCGCTGCGTGTCGAAATTGGTGGTGCCGAGATTGCGGACCTTGCCCTCGCGGCGGAGCTCGTCGAGCCATCCCATCACCTCGACATAACGAGGCTGCGCATAATCCCACCAGTGGAATTGCACGAGGTCGATGCGCTCGGTCTTCAGCCTGCGCAGCGACTGGTCCACGATGCCCTTGATATAATCGCGGCTGATGCCGGCCAGCCGCTCAAGGTCGGGCACCAACTTGGTGTGCACCTTCATCCTGGCGGCGGCATCAAGGCCGCGTTCGTTGCCGAGCCGCAGACGCGCGGCGCCGATCAGCTCCTCGACGCCGGTGTAGATGTCTGCGCAGTCATAGGTGAAGATGCCGGCGTCGAATGTTGCGACAAGATCGGCTATAGCCTGTTCACGGTCTATCGCGCCGTGGCCGCCGGCCAGTTGCCAGCCGCCGCGAATGACGCGCGAAATGGCGTAGCCTTGGGCAAGTTCGAAAGTCTTGGCAGTCATTTGCGCTCCATCTCCCCCGGCAGCGGCACCGCGGTCGTTTCGGCGTGGCTGAACCGCCGCTTGGCCACCCTGACGATCCTGAGCCGGCTGGCGCAGTTGGGATCTGGACAGGCAATCTCGGCGTCGGACGTCATCCAGTCATTGGCGTGCGTCGGCCTCTGCTTGGCCGCCAGGAGCGGCAGCACGGCGGCAATGGAGTAGATCGAAAAGCCCTGCCCCGTCGGCAGCGACAGCATCTCCCCCTTCAGTTCGAAATAGTCGCCGGTCTTGGCGCCGCAATAGATCGGCTTACCCTCTGGGATGACCGCCTCGACACGAAGATCGAAGAGCTCGAAACTGTCGTCGCGCCCGGCCATTTTCAGATCTCCGCTCGCGTGAAGGCGACGTCACAGGCACCATTGCGGCGGATGACCCCGCAGGCCGCAGCGAACTGTTCCCGCTGCTCTGGCAGCACTTGTGCGACGACGCTTCCAGCGAGCCACCCGATCGGAAACAAGAGCCGCGCGCCCTGTCCGTAAAACAGTCCGATGTCGAAGATCGCGTTCGGATTGCCGCCCCACATACGCGGCGGCACATAAGAGAGCACGATGTCGCCGGGCTGAGGCGTCAGGGTCGCATTCTCGGCCGGCAACGGCTGGGCATAGGCCTTGCCCTCCAGATGCGACGACGGCACGGGACAGGAGATTTCAGGACCGGTCCACATCGCATGGATGCCGGCGACCACGCGCAGCTCCTCCAGATAGCTCCAGAGAAAGGCAGCATTGCCCGGCGCCTTCTCCGGCAGCAGCAGCGCCGTCGCGGACAATCCTGAGCGCGGCTCGGTGATTTTTATGGCGCGGCTTGTCATCTCACTCCGTTCGAGCCTTGGATTGCAGCTTGTCGCGAAGGAAGGCAAAGGGCCGGCTGATGTCGGCCACCAATGCCTCGCGCGCGGCCTTTGCGTTCTGCGCCGCAAGCGCTGCGACGATGCTGCGATGATAATGCGCGGTGTCCACCTCGCCGGCTTCGGAAAAGGCGTAGATGGCGACGCGGATGCATGGGCCGGATTGCAGCCAGAGGCTCTCTATCATCGGTATCAGCACGGCAGACCCGCAGGCGCGGTAGATCTCGAAGTGAAAGCTCTGGTTGAGCGTAACTTCGCGGTCGATATCCTTTTTGTGCTTCAGCGCCCGGACCTCGTCCCATTCGCGCAGCAGGGCCTCGACGGTCGCAATTCCACGCGGCCCCATGCGCGTTGCGGCAAGCGAGATCGCCTCCCCCTCGATCAGGATGCGCGCGCGCAGCAGGTCGTCGATCCGCTCCAGCGTGATCGGCGGCACGCGCACCGAACGGTTGGGCAGCGCCTCGAGCGCTTTTTCCGTGATCAGCCGTCCGAGCGCCTCACGTACCGGCATGGTCGAGGTGACCAGCGCGTCGGCAAGGCCACGAATGGTCAGCACTTGGCTTGGCTCGAACAGGCCGCCGATCAGAGCGCGGCGCAGCTCCGAATAGACGCGATCCTGCACAGTCTCGCGGCCGACCGGCGCAAGTTGCGCGGCGAAGACGTCATTGGTCCGCTCCACGGCTGCCTTGTGCATGCTCTCCCGACTCCAGCCTTTTTGGCCCGACGCCTGTTTTCGGCTTGCGGAGAAAATTAAAGCTGATTAGCGTGATCAAAGCAAGTGTGATCACATATCAAAACTGGAAAGCGACAAACGCTTCCGACCCCGAGGACTGATGGGAGACACAGTGGAACGGCATGGGGCCAGACCCGACGAGCCGGTGCTGGCGGCAAGAAACGTCGTCAGGCGCTTCGGTGGGCTAATGGCCGTGAACAATGTCTCGTTCGACGTTCGCCTCGGCGAGATTCTGGGCTTGATCGGTCCGAACGGCGCGGGAAAGACGACAATGTTCGACCTTCTGGCCGGCAGCATTCTGCCATCCAGCGGCGAGATCTATCTGGGCGGCGTACCCGTTTCCGGCGAGGCCGCGCACCGCCGCATCGGACGTGGCCTCGGGCGTACGTTCCAGATCCCCCGGCCCCTCCCCAACCTGACGCTGATCGAGAACGTCATGCTTGCCGCGCAAGAGCAGACCGGCGAGCGGCTGCTTGCCAATTTCCTCAGGCCGTGGCGGGTCGCCGCCGAAGAGAAAGCCGCCGCGAAGAAAGCCGCCGAGTTGCTGGAGCTCGTCTCGCTGACCCGCCTGGCGCACGAGCCGGCGCGGGTGCTTTCCGGTGGACAGCGCAAGCTGCTCGAGCTCGCCCGCGTGATGATGGCCGATCCCGCAATCATTTTGCTTGACGAGCCGGCGGCCGGCGTCAACGCCACGCTGCTCGAGGTCATCATCGACCGCATCCGCGACATCAACGAGAGCGGCATCACCTTCCTGTTGATCGAGCACAATATCGACATGGTGACGCGGCTTTGCCACCGCGTGCTGGTGATGGCGAGCGGCGAACTGCTGTGCGAGGGCACCGCCGACGAGGTGGCGCGAGACCCGCGTGTCATTGAGGCCTATCTCGGGGGCGCGGCATGAGCGAAACCGTGCTGGACGTCAGCGACCTCGAAGCCGGCTACGAGCCCGGCGTGCCGATCGTGCGCGGCGCTTCGATCACCGTCAACAAGGGCGAGATCGTCGTCGTGCTCGGGCCGAACGGCGCCGGCAAATCGAGCCTGATCAAGGCCATCGCCGGGCTTGTCCCGATCAGCCGGGGCAAGGTGCTGCTCGATGGCAAGGACATCAGCACCGCGCCCGCGCACACCATGGTCCGCCTCGGCCTTGCCTTCGTGCCACAGACCGAAAACATCTTTCCACGCATGTCGGTGGAGGACAATCTGAAGGTCGCCTGCGGCATCCTCGAACGGCGCCAGGCGCCCGCCCGCATCGATGAAATGTACGCGGCCTTTCCCGACCTTCTGCGCCAACGGCGGACCCCTGCCGGCAACCTCTCGGGCGGGCAACGGCAGATGCTCGCGGTAGCCCGCGCGCTGATTGTCCATCCGAAGGTGCTGGTGCTTGACGAGCCCTCGGCGGGGCTGTCGCCGAAATTCGTATCGATGGTTTTCGAGATGCTTTCGGCCATCCGCAAGTCCGGCGTCACTATCCTTTTGGTCGAGCAGAACGCCAAGGCGGCGCTCGCCATCGGCGATCGCGCATACGTGCTGGTCGAAGGCAAGGAACGGCACGAGGGGGCCGCCTCGACGCTATGGGACGATCCGGTCGTTGCAGAGCTCTATCTCGGCCAGCGGCCCCTCCGTAAAGACAGCGCACGGCACACCGAGACCGGAGGCGCGGCATGAGCCTGCAATTCGTCGTCGACGGGCTCCTCACCGGCTCGATGATCGGACTTGGCGCCATCGGCGTGACACTGACCTATTCCATCCTGCGCTTCTCGAACTTTGCCCATGGCGATTTCATGGCCTGGGGCACCTATGCGACCTTGGCCGTCGTCGGCGCCATTGCCGCCATGTTCGGCAAGGTGGCGCCGATCGCGCCTTTGTCCTTCGGCTGGCCGCTCATCGTCGCGCTGGTCGTCGGCGCAGCGTTTACGGCCCTGCTTGCGCTGCTGCTGGACAAGGTGCTGTTTTCGCGACTGCGCAAGCAGGAGCAGGCGATCATCGCCGTTATGGGAAGTTTTGGCGCCTCGATGGCGCTCAGAAGCCTGCTCGAATTCATCTTCACCTCTCGCCCGACCTATTTCAGTCGCGCCATCCAGATCGCGATGCCGGTCGGCTTCGGCATCCGCATCACGCCCGATCAGATCGCGCTCCTGCTTCTGACCGCGGCGCTGGTGCTGGGCGTGCATCTTCTGGCCACACGCACCCAGACCGGCCGCTCCATGCAGGCGATGAGCCAGAACCCGGCGCTTGCCCGCATCGCCGGCATCGACGTCGCCAGCGTCGTGCGCGTCACCTGGGTCATCGGCGCAGCACTGGCCTGCGTCGCCGGCGTGATGATCGGCGTGTTGGTCCAGATCCGTCCACTGATGGGTTTCGACATGCTGCTGCCGATGTTCGCCGCCGCCATACTGGGTGGCATCGGCAGCATTCCGGGCGCGGTGCTGGGTGGCCTGATCATCGGCCTCGCCGAGGCCGGCGCTGTACAGCTGATCGGTGCTGAATGGCGCGCCGCGGTCTCCTTCGTCATCCTCATGGCAGTGCTGATCGTGCGCCCCATCGGGCTCTTCGGAGTGCGTGAACGATGATCGATCTGGTGGGCTACGGCGCCTTTTTCCTGACGACGGCATTGATCTTCTCGCTGGTCACGCTGGGCCTCAACCTGCAATGGGGGCTGACCGGTCTGTTCAATGTCGGACTCGCCGGCTTCGTCGCCATCGGAGCCTACACCTCGGCGCTGCTCACCACCCCCGACGACCCCACCCGGCTGGGCGGTCTCGGCCTGCCGATCCTCGTCGGCTGGCTGGGGGCGATGTTTGTTGGCGGAGTTGCCGCCGCGCTGACCGGCATCGCCACGTTGCGGCTCAGATCGGATTATCTGGCAATCACGACGTTCGGTGTCGCGGTCGTCGTGCAACTGGTCGCGCTCAACGCGCAGAAGCTCACGGGCGGCCCGTTCGGCATCGGCTTCATCCCGCGACCCTTCGGCGGCCTCGCCGAAACGCCGCTGCTCTTCAACCTGTCGAATCTGGCCATCGTCTCGGCGGTGACGCTCGCCGCATATATGGCGCTCGAACATCTGACGCGCAGTCCGTGGGGCCGCGTCCTGAAAGCCCTGCGCGAAGACGAACGCGCCGCGATCTCGCTAGGCAAGAGCGCGCGTTTCTATCGTGTCCAGGCCTTTGCAGTCGGCGGCGCGATCATGGCGCTTGCCGGGGCGCTGCAGGCGCATTTCATCGGCTTCATCGCTCCCGACAATTACCTGTCGATCCTCACCTTCCAGGTCTGGGTGATGCTGATCGTCGGCGGCTCCGGGAGCAACGCCGGCGCCATTGCGGGCAGCGTACTGGTTTGGGCGATATGGGCGGGCTCGGGCGCGCTCACAAGTGTGCTTTTCGCGCCGGAACAGCAGGCGCGAGCCGCATCTCTGCAGATCGTCGCCATCGGCGTCATGCTGTGCGTTATCCTGCTGGTCAGGCCGAACGGCATATTCGGCGAGCGGCCACGGCGGGCGCGGTTCGGCAAGCGGACGAAGGCCACAGCCAGCGAAAGCGGATCGTGAACGTGATGGCGCGGCAAGAAGCGCTTTCCCTTTGGCATGAGGTCAGCCGCGTCCACCGCTTCCGACCGGCGCTGGAAGATAGCCTCGATGTCGACCTTGCCGTCGTAGGCGGCGGCTTTGCCGGCCTGTCGACCGCACTGCATGCCGCCGGCAAAGGCCTTTCGGTGGCTTTGCTCGAAGCAGAGATCATTGCCTGGGGCGCCACAGGCCGCAACGCGGGCTTTGTCGTGCCAAATTTCGCCAAAATGGATCCGGTCGCCATAGTGGCGCATCTCGGTGCGGAGCGCGGCGAGCGGCTGATCGGGGTCGCCGCGGGCAGCGCCGACCTCGTGTTCAACCTGATCGAGCGATATAACATCGCCTGCGACGCCGTCCAGAATGGCTGGATACAAGCGGCGCACTCATCGGCTGCTCTCGAAACAATCCGATCCCGCGCCAGGCAATGGTCGGAGCGCGGCAGGCCGGCGGTGATGCTGGACAGCCGGCAGACCGAAGCGCTGACCGGCGCGCGAGACTATGCCGGGGGCTGGATGGATCGCTCAGGCGGCGTGCTCAATCCGGTCGAATTCGCGCGCGGACTGGCCGATGCGGCCGAAACCGCCGGAGCGCGGATTTTCGAGCACACGCGTGTCACATCGATCGACCGTTCGACCGACAGCTGGACGTTGACGACGCGGTCGGGTTCGCTGCGTGCCGGCAAGGTGCTGATCGCCACCAACGCCTATGGCGGAGCGCTCAACCCGACACTGCAGCGCACCTATTTTCCGCTCAAGGTTTTCCAGATCGCGACCGCGCCGCTGCCGTCGAGCGCGCGCCGGCGCCTGCTGCCCGGAGGTCAGGGTTTCTCCGACACCAGACGCAATCTTCTCACCTTCCGCTTCGATGCCCAGAACCGGCTGATCAGCGGCGGCATGCATGTGGTGAGCGCGGGCGCCGACGGGCGTGTGCCGAGGACGATCTGGCGGCGGTTGGCGAAATGCCTGGAGCTGCCCGACCTGCCGCCGCTTGAGCATAGCTGGTCGGGGATCGCCGCAGTCGAGCCGGATTTCCTGCCGCATCTGATCGACCTCGGCCCAGGTCTGATGGCGGCTCGTGCCTGCAATGGACGCGGCATCGCCATGACCACGGCCATGGGCAAAGTGCTGGCCGACTGGGCCGCCGGGACAGAAGGGCGCGACCTGCCGCTGCCATTCGCGCCGCCGGTGCCGATCCCCTTTCACGGCCTGCTGCGCTACGCGCCCAATATGCTGCTGCCTTTGAGCATATTGCGCGACCGGTTTGATCGGACGGGTTAGGACAGTTTCCATGAAAAGACTCTGGATTGTGTCACCTCGTGACCGCTGCGTAAGGTCGACCGTCAACGGCCAACGCTTGACGTTCGGAACAGCTGCCAAGAATGCCTGCAGCTCGGCTTCATACTCGTCAGTAAGATCGTGGCATTCCGAGCGCATGCTCGGAGAGGTATGACAGTAGAGGGGTCGGGATCGGCACCTCCTGGTAGAGCCGGTTTCGCGGAACTTGCGCTCGACATCGGATTCCTCGGCGAAGCCGAAGCCGCCATGGGCTGGATAAACGCATTGGCGGCCTCGTTCGAAGCGGCGACGACTGAAAAACCGCATCCCGCTAGACGCTCGGTCTCGGCGCCGGGGCCTTCGTCGTCGCCTGTCCCAAGGACAAGATGATGTACACCGCCGCCGCCACCGACGCGCTTGGCGTGGCAGGAGTTGAGGATCCTCGAACTGGTCGAATTGATCAACCTGCGCGAGGCACCACGTGCCTGATGGTTTTCTGGTTTGATTGCGGAGCCAGCATTTCGGGGTGCTTGTCGCCGGGTGATACGAGGCGTCGACCGAATTGGACCACCCACGCAGTTACATGCAGTGGCAAATCCTCACAAGGAAGAACACGCCCACTCCATAAGGGATGACCAGAAGCCCAAGGGCAATCCAATAACCCGGCTGCGCCATTGCCGCGAAATCTGAAAGAAGCTGTCTCATCGTCACCGAACGATGGGCGATCATCGTTGTTCCAAGCGCAGCGGTCCGAGGGGCATTTGGCTCCGCCTTTGACGGCAATGGAACATGTTCTTGAACTTTCAGTTCGGATCAAGAAGCAGTGGAGATGTTTGGTGGCTCCTCTAACGCCAGAGCAGGTAACGGCAGCCAGGGCCTTGTTGAACTGGCCACGGGTGCGGCTTGGGGCAAAATGTGATTTGAGCGAAGC
Source organism: Mesorhizobium sp. (assembly GCA_004020875.1). Lineage (GTDB taxonomy): Bacteria > Pseudomonadota > Alphaproteobacteria > Rhizobiales > Rhizobiaceae > Mesorhizobium. The sequence continues at coordinate 27,900 of SAPZ01000041.1, read as the reverse complement.
GAGCATTCGCGAATTCGAGCGCGGGCGCCGGATGCCATCGGCGGAAAAACTACTTGCGATGCGCCAGGTATTGCAGGCCGCCGGCGTCGCGTTTCTCGGACAGGACGGCTCCGGCAAGCCTGTCGTTCGATTGCACGCTTCGAAAGCTCCGCACGTCACCAATCTCGCCGAGGGCGAGGGCGGGATAATCGGCAACAGCGAAATGTGACTGAAGATCGAGGAAGCTACGCCGGTTCGTCGCGTGGCAAGCGCTGTTCAATCTGCACCGACCAGCCGTGCTCGCCAGAAAAGCGGGAGTTCCGACGACGAACTGCAGGATATCGACGAGCATCTCCTGTAACGGCCAGATCGGCCTTGTGTTCAGAAGACCCTCGCCTCCCGCTGCATCGGACTCACAGGAAGGCGGAAACCCCGTAAGCTCTCCGAGCCACCGATAGCCTATTTCGGCCCCGCAGCCCGCAAGATCGCAAACCGGCGACAGTCACAAACGGGCGTGCGTATCAAACAGCCGTGACCGATCGAAGCGATCTCCTGCGGGTTCGGCTTCGTCCGATTCCTTTCCCGATCCAGCTTCCTCGGCCAGCCAACCTCGTCAGTGCGATCTTCCCCATGTTCGAGGAACAAAGCAGCCGATTCCTAGTTCGGTAACATCAACAAGCGTCTTTTGATCATGGCTCGTCGTCAGCTTACGTCGCTAGCTCTTGGGTTCCTTGTCCTGGCGTTTGGCTCGATGCAGCAAGGCACTGCTCGCGCCCAGGCGCCCTGCCCGGCCGATCACGACAAGCTGCTCGCGGCCTTGAAGGCCAATGTCAAGGCGAGCGGCGGCCCTGCGAATGGCGGGTTCGAGACCAATGAATGGGCAGCGATCGTAGCCCGCGACGGCACAGTCTGCGCGGTCGCCTTCAGTGGACCTACGGTTGATGCGCAGTGGCCGGGCAGCCGGCTGATAGCGGCCGAGAAGGCGAACACGGCCAATGGGCTTAGCCTGGCGAACATGGCGCTTTCGACAGCCAATCTCTATGCCGGGGTGCAGCCCGGTGGTCCGCTGTTCGGCCTGCAGGCCACCAACCCCGTTAACGAGGCAGCGGCTTACGCAGGCGACCCCAAGACGTTTGGCAGCGCCAGTGACCCGCTGATCGGCAAGCCGATCGGAGGCGTCGTCGTGTTCGGCGGGGGCCTGGCTCTCTACGATGGCAAAACAATTGTCGGCGGCCTCGGCGTCAGCGGCGATTCCTCCTGCGCCGATCACAATATCGCCTGGCGCATTCGCGCGGCCCTTGGCTTCGACAAGGTTCCCGCGGGCGTCAATCCCAACCACAAGGACGCCATCGTCTACGATCTCGATCCCGGCGGGAAAAGCGCCTCCGGCTGGGGCCACCCGCTTTGTGCCGGCCATGAGGCCGACATTGCGGCGCAACTCGGTTCCGGCGTCGGAGGTTCGACGCCCAAATGAAGCAAGCAACTCAAACTGCAGTATTTTGCGGTGATCCGGCCCGCACCGATCTCCCGGCGGCATCCCGAAAGTATCTTGGCGTTCTTACAGCCATGCTGCTGACCTGCGTTCCCTTGCTGACAGCCGCTTCGGAAGCTCCGCCCGCGCCCGCGATTTCTCCACCTGCCGCAGCCGCGCCGCCCGATGACGGGCAGTGGACGATGCCGGCCAAAAACTACGCCTCGACCCGCTATAGCGAGCTCGCGGAAATCAACGAAGGCAACGTCAAGAACCTGCAGGTCGCCTTCACCTTCTCGACCGGGGTGAACAAGGGCCAGGAAGCGGCGCCGCTGGTGGTCGGCAACACGATGTACATCGTGACGCCGTTTCCCAACATCGTCTACGCGCTCGACCTCTCGAAGCCCGGCGCGCCGATGAAATGGAAGTACGAGCCCAACCCCGAGCCGGCCGCGCAAGGTGTTGCGTGCTGCGACGTCGTCAACCGTGGCGCGGCCTTCGCGGACGGCCGCATCTTCTTCAACACGCTCGACGGCCACACCATCGCGCTCGACGCGAACAGCGGCCGGCCGATCTGGAACGCCCATATCGGCAACATCAATATCGGCGAGACGATCACCATGGCGCCGCTGGTGGTGAAAGGCAAAGTGCTGGTCGGCAATTCCGGCGGCGAGATGGGCGTGCGTGGCTGGGTCAAGGCGCTCGACGCCGGCGACGGCCATATCGTCTGGACGGCCTACAATACAGGCCCCGACAAGGACGTGCTGATCGGGCCCGACTTCAAGCCGCATTACGAGATGGACAAGGGCAAGGACCTCGGCGTGACGACATGGCCGCCGGAGGCGTGGAAGATCGGCGGCGGCAATATGTGGGGCTGGATCTCCTACGATCCCGACCTCAACCTGATCTTCCACGGCACCGGCAATCCCGGGCCCTGGAATCCCGACCTGCGCCCCGGCGACAACAAATGGACGTCGGGAATTTTCGCGCGCGACCCGGACACCGGAGCGGCGAAGTGGTTCTATCAATGGAGCCCGCACGACCTCCACGATTATGACGGCATCAACGAGCAGGTCCTGCTGGACATGAACTGGCATGGCAAGCCCCGCAAGGTGCTGGTCCGTCCGGAACGCAACGGTTACCTCTACGTCCTCGACCGGGCGACGGGCGAAGTTCTGTCCGCAAAACCTTATGGCCCCGTGAATTCCAGCAAGGGCGTCGACCTCAAGACGGGCCGCCTGGTCGAAAACCCGGACAAGCTGACCGGCACCGGCAAAGTCGTCCGCGACATCTGCCCGACGGCGTCGGGCCTCAAGGACTGGCAGCCCTCAGCCTTTTCGCCAAAGACCGGTCTGCTCTACATCCCGCATAACAATCTGTGCATGGACGAAGAAGGCGTCGAGGTGAACTACATCGCCGGCACGCCCTATGTCGGAATGAACGTCCGCATGATCCCCGGGCCGGGCGGCAATCGCGGCGCCTTCACGGCCTGGGATATCGCCGCTGAGAAGCCGGCATGGAGCCTCAAGGAGAATTTCCCGGTGTGGAGCGGCGCGGTCGTGACCGCCGGCGACGTGGTCTTCTATGGGACGATGGAAGGCTGGTTCAAGGCGGTGAGCGCCAAAACCGGCGACCTGCTTTGGCAGTTCAAGACCTCGTCCGGCATCATCGGCCAGCCCATCACCTATCGCGGCCCGGACGGGCACCAATATGTAGCTATCTTGTCCGGCGTCGGCGGCTGGGCCGGCGCCATCGTCTCGGGCGACCTCGACCCGCGCGATGCCACCGCCGCGCTAGGTTTCGTCAACGCGATGAAGGACCTGAAGAACGCGACCACGGCGGGAGGCACGCTCTATGTGTTCCGTCTGCCCTGATGTGTCCGGGTTGATCCACAGCGCGGCACGGAAGCTGTTCCCGCAGGTCGCGCTCTGCATCATCGCGCTCGCCTTGCTGCTCTTGCCGGCGACCGCCGGCGCTCGCGAGCTCAGGGTCTGCGCCGACCCGAACAACCTGCCATTCTCCAACGCGGCCGGCCAGGGCTTCGAAAACAGGATCGCGCAAATCATCGCCGACGATCTTGGTGCCAAGCTGACCTACACCTGGTGGGCGCAGCGCCGCGGGTTCGTGCGCAACACGCTGAAGGCGGGACTCTGCGATCTCGTGCCCGGCACGCCAGCCAATCTCGAAATGCTGCGCACCACCACGCCCTATTACCGGTCCTCCTATGTGTTCGTGACCCGCCAGGATAGCCCGGATGTGACCTCGTTCAACGACCCGCGGCTGCGCGACTTGCGTATCGGCGTTCAGCTCATCGGCGACGACGGCGCCAACTCGCCTCCTGTCCAGGCGCTTGGCCGCCGCGGGATCGTCGGGCATCTCATCGGCTACCCCGTCTACGGCGATTACTCCGCTCCCAATCCGCCGGCCCGCATCGTTGAAGCGGTGGCGAGCGGCGAGATCGACCTCGCCGTGGTGTGGGGTCCGGTCGCCGGCTATTTCGCCCAGAAGCAGAAGGTGCCGCTCAGGATCACGCCGGTCGCGCCGCGCATAGACGGACCGCAATTGCCCATGATTTACGACATCTCCATGGGCGTTCGGCGTGAGGATGATGCGCTGCGTGGCGATGTGAACGGCGCCTTGGCCAGGCACAAGGCCGACATAGACGCCTTGCTGGTTCAATATGGCGTCCCGCGCCTTGATGCTTCCGGGAGCCCAGTGCGATGAGACCGGTTGTCGCGCTGCTCCTGTTCGCCTCGCTGGCTCTCGCTGCCTGCCAGCGCGAGGAGCGGGACACACGCCCGCAATCGGCGCTCGGCTCCGGCGAGCAGCCGACTCCGGTGACGACTTTGGAACCCGGTGGACAGCGCCCCGCCCCCACCGACAACAAAGCGGCGAGTTTCGAGGCCAACGCCTTTCATCTGAGCGAAGGCAAGCGCCTGTTCGGCTGGTTCAACTGTTCGGGATGCCATGCCAATGGCGGCGGCGGCATGGGCCCGGCGCTGATGGACGAGAAGTGGATCTACGGCAGCTCGATGGAAAGCATCCATGCCACGATCCGCGACGGCCGTCCGAACGGCATGCCGAGCTTCCGTGACAAGATCCCCGACGACCAGATCTGGGAGCTTGCAGCCTTCGTTCGCTCCTTGAGCGGCAATGCGCCCTCCTCCGCTGCACCCTCGCGCAATGACGACATGATGGCGCATCCGTCCGAAAACCGCATGCCGGATGCTGCCACCCTGGGGAAGTCGCCGTGAAACGCCTCGCCTCGATTGCGTTCGCCACGGCAATGGCCCTGTTTCTTCAGGGATGCGCAGGCTGGCAGTCGGCGCTCGACCCAAAAGGTCCGGCGGCGAGCGAGCTCGCATGGTTGATCTGGTTCTTCACCGGCCTGTGCGCGGTGGTGTGGGTGCTGGTGATGGCCGCTCTTGCGGTGCCGCTGATGATGCGCTCGCGGCAACATGCCGAGCCGCTTACGCTCGACGCCAGCTCCGACAATCGCAAACTGCGCGTGGTGATGACCGCCGTCGGGCTGACCGCGGTGATCTTGGTCGGGCTGACCTTGCTCAGCTTCTTCGCCAACAGGACGCTTGCCGCGATCGGCTCGGACGCCGCGCTGACCATTAGGGTCACAGGCCATCAATGGTGGTGGGAGGTACGCTATGAGGACGCCACGCCGAGCCGCATCCTGACCACGGCCAACGAAATCCACATTCCCGCCGGCGAGCCGGTACGGCTTCTTCTCACCTCGACCGACGTTATCCACTCCTTCTGGGTGCCGAGCCTATCCGGCAAGCTCGACCTCATCCCCGGCCGCATGAACGTGCTCGACATCAAGGCCGACAAGCCCGGCGTCTACCGGGGCCAATGCGCCGAGTTCTGCGGCGCGCAGCACGCGAACATGGGCACTTTCATCATCGCGGAGCCGCGCGCAAAGTTCGATGCCTGGTGGAACGACCAGTTGCAGCCGGCCGCGGCTCCAACGAGCGACGAAGCCAAAGCCGGCGGGGAGCTCTTCCTGAAACGCCCCTGCGTGATGTGTCACAAGATCGGCGGCACGCCGGCGGGCGGTACTGTCGCGCCGGATCTCACCCATATCGCCAGCCGGCAAACGCTCGCGGCCGGAACATTGACGATGAGCCGCGGCAATCTCGCCGCCTGGATCGCCGACCCGCAAGGCGTGAAGCCCGGGGCGCACATGCCGGTGGTTGATCTGAGCGGCGACGAGCTCAACGCCATTGTCGCCTATCTCGAGGCACTGAAATGAGCAGCGCGGATCTCACCAGCGAACGCGATCTGCCGCCGGAGCGCGAAGCGTCCGCCAGGGGCGATATAGCACCCGAGCGTGACGGGCCGCGCGACACCGGCATGGACGATGCAAGCCTGCATCGCTGGCTGGCACGGACGTGGCGCACGCCTCCCGGCATCATCGGCGCGCTGTCGAGCGTCGATCACAAGGTCATCGCACGCCGCTACCTGATCACCGCCTTCCTTTTCCTCTGTCTGGGCGGACTCAACGCCGTCGCCATGCGCATCCAGCTCTCGGGCCCGCAGCGCGGCCTGATCGGCCCGGACCTCTACAACCAGCTGTTCACGATGCACGGCGTCACCATGATGTTCCTGTTCGCCGTGCCCATCGTACAGGCGACCGGCATCTATCTGGTGCCTTTGATGGTCGGCACCCGCAACATCGCCTTCCCCCGCCTCAACGCGTTCGGTTATTGGGTCTATGTCTCAGGCGGCCTCTTCGCCTGGGTGTCATTCGCCCTCTCCATGGCGCCGGATGTCGGCTGGTTCGCCTATGTGCCGCTTTCCGGACCGGAATTCGGTCCAGGCAAGCGCGCCGATGTCTGGGCGCAGATGATCACCTATACCGAAGTGTCCTCGCTGGCCGTCGCCGTCGCGACCATCGTGACCGTGCTGAAGCAGCGCGCACCCGGCATGTCGTTGGACAAGATCCCGCTCTATGTCTGGGCGCTCCTGGTCACGTCCTTCGTCGTCGTTTTCGCCATGCCGGCGGTGATGATCACCTCGACCTTCCTGATCCTCGACCGGCTCGTCGGCACGCATATCTTCAACCCGGCAGAGGGCGGCGACGCGCTCCTGTTCCAGCATTTGTTCTGGTTCTTCGGCCATCCCGAAGTCTACATCATCTTCCTGCCGGCGACTGGGATGGTATCGTCCATCATCCCGGCCTTCGCCCGCCGCCCGGCCTTCGGTCATCTCGGGCTGGTCCTGTCGCTGATCGCCGTCGGTTTCCTCTCGTTCGGCCTCTGGGTCCACCACATGTTCGCAACCGGGCTGCCGAAGCTCGGCGCCAGCTTCTTCACCGCGTCCAGCATGTTGATCGCTATCCCCAACGGCGTTCAGATCTTCTGCTGGCTGGCCACTCTCTGGGACGGCAGGCCGGTGATCCGTACACCGCTGCTGTTCGTCTTCGGCTTCTTCTTCACCTTCGTCATCGGCGGCCTTACCGGTGTCATGCTCGCCTCGGTGCCGCTCGACCTGCAGGTGCACGACACCTATTTCGTCGTCGCCCATTTTCACTATGTGCTGATCGGCGGTTCGGTCTTCCCGCTGCTCGGAGCCGCCTATTTCTGGTTCCCCAAAATCACCGGCCGCATGATGAGCGAGCGCCTCGGACGCTGGCATTTCTGGCTGGCGCTGGTCGGCTTCAACGCGGCTTTCTTCCCCATGCACATCGTCGGGCTGTGGGGCATGCCGCGCAGGGTCTACACCTATCCGGCCGAGCTCGGCTGGGAGAACATCAATCTGTTCATCAGCGCCGGCGCGGTGCTCTTCTTCCTGAGCTTCGTGCTGTTTGCCTTCAACCTCGTGCATGGCGCATTGCGCGGAACGCCCGCAGGGGACAATCCCTGGGATGCCGGCACGCTTGAATGGGCGACGTCCTCGCCGCCGCCCAGCTACAATTTCGCCCGCATTCCTGTCGTGACGAATGTCGAGCCGCTCTGGGCCGAGCGCGTAGCCCTCCCTGTCGCCTCCGGGCTTCGCGTCGACGCGCGCGAACTCATCATCTCGACTGTGGCGGAAGCCCATCCCGACATCCGCGAGAAATCGGCGACGCCGTCGATCTGGCCGCTGTTGGCGGCCATCGCCGTCGGCGCCACCTTCCTCTATTCGATCTTCACGCCCTGGGCGATCGTCTGGGGCGCCGCGCCGATCGCCGTCACCCTGGTCGGCTGGTTCTGGCCGAAGGGTGATCCGGAGGACGAGGAATGAACCAGCGTCCTGCCATCGATCTTGCCGACCTCCCGACCTTTGGGCATGGCCCACGCAGCCCGACCTGGTGGGGCACGCTCGGCTTCATGGCGCTCGAAGGAATGGGCTTCGCGCTGGCCGCCGGCGCCTATCTGTACCTCGCGACCTTGTGGCCCAACTGGCGCCTAAGCGCTCCGGCGCCCAACCATTGGCCGGGAACGATCGTGACGCTGCTTCTCGTCGTCAGCCTGGTGCCCAACCACATGCTCAACCGCTATGCCAAGCAATGCGCCATGGGGCCGGTGCGGATTGGGATGGTGGTAATGTCGCTGCTCGGCCTAGCGCCACTCATCGTCCGCTGGTTCGAATTTCCTGCCCTGAATATCTACTGGGACACGAACGCCTACGGCTCGATGATCTGGGTGTTGCTCGGTCTCCACACCACGCATCTGATTACCGATGTCGGCGACACGATAGTCCTGACGGTGCTGATGTTCACGCGCCATGGCTATAGCGGTCGACGCTTCGGCGACGTCGGCGATAATGTCTTCTACTGGGACTTCGTGGTCCTCACCTGGATCCCGATCTACCTGCTCATCTATTGGGTACCGAGGTTAGGCTGAGATGCGCGCGCTGCGGCTGGGCACGTCCTGGGGAGGTTTGCTGTCGGGGCCATTGGCCTGGGCAATCTCAACGCAGCTGAATTACGCGCTAGTGCACTGGCAGTGCAATCGCCAGGTGCAGGTGGTGCTCCCGGCGGCGCTGCTGCTCGCGGTGTTTTCCCTGCTCGGCGGCGCGCTGTCATGGCGGGCGAAACGACAAGGCGGCGCCGCTTTCAAACCGGAGCGCACGCGCGGCACCGAGCGTTTCGTCGCCGATCTCGGCATCCTCGCCGCCTTGCTGTTCGCCCTCGTCATCATCATGCAGGGCAGCGCCGCGCTCATCCTCGACGAGTGCCTGCGATGAGCTTCGACGCCTTCTTCTCGACCTCGATCTGCTACGGCGCCGGTGCGCCGGATGCCGGATGGACATTGGCGCTTCCCATCACTCTTCCCTTGGCGGCGATCGCACTGATCTATGCGCTGGGCGCGGCCCGTCTATGGCGTCGCAGCGGCCGAGGCCGTCCCGAGCGGCTTCGCCAAGCCCTGTTGTTCGCGGCCGGGTGGAGCGGGCTGACCGTTGCGCTGGTCAGCCCCATCCATGCGCTCGGCGAGCGGGTGTTCTCAGCCCATATGATCGAGCATGAATTGCTAATGGCCGTGGCGGCGCCCCTTCTCGTCGCCTCCTGCCCGGGCGCGGCCTTGATGTGGGCGTTGCCGGCCACGCTGCGCCGAGGGACGGGAAGCCTCACCCATGGCAGGACGGTGCAGGCGGTCTGGGCGTTGGCGGCTCGCCCGCTCGGCGCGACGGTCCTTCATGGGATAGCGATCTGGGTTTGGCATATTCCTGCGCTGTTCGAGGCAGCGCTGCAGCAGGGCGTGCTGCATTATGCGCAGCATGCCAGTTTCCTCGGCACCGCCTTGCTGTTCTGGTGGGTGCTTCTGCCGCGCTCCTGGCAACAGAAGACCTATGGCATCTCCGTCATGCATCTGTTCTTCACCTCCCTTCACACCGGCTTGCTCGGCGTCCTGCTGCTGGTCTCGCCAAAACTCTGGTATCCGGAGAATGGCTCCGGCGCCGCGCTCTGGAGCCTGAGCCCGATCGAGGACCAGCAGCTCGCCGGGCTCGTGATGTGGGTGCCGGCCGGGCTGATCTACGGCGGAGCCGCCCTGCTGCTCGCCGGCCTCTGGGTAAGCAACAGCGGAACCAGGGAGGCAACACATGCGCTCCGACCTGGCTAGGCTGCTCGGCGGCGTCCTCGTCGCCATCGTGCTTCTGGTCATCGCAATTGCCGCGACGACCTTGTGGATCGACCGGCGCGAGCGCGTACGGCACGAGTCGGATGCGGCGACCGGCGGCACGGGCGCGCGGGCCGTTCCGATCATGACAGCGAATGGCTGCTCCGGATGCCACACAATTCCCGGGGTGCCGGGCGCGCAAGGCCAGGTCGGGCCGCGCCTCGACGGCAGCCTTGCCGGGCGCGTCTATATCGGCGGTGTGCTGGCGAACAATCCGGAGAACCTGATCCGCTGGATCCGCTCGGCACGGGAAATCAATCCGCACACCGCCATGCCGTCGACGAGGATCACCGAGCAGCAGGCGCGCGACATCGCAGCCTATCTCTATGCCCTCAGATAATCATCCCTCCCCGCCACGCCGGGCCCATAGGCCGCGACCTGGATCATAGCCGGCCAGCGACGCCAGGAAGAATGCCACGAGACAGGCGACAACGACGAGCATGGAAACCGTGTCGAAGCGCAGGTAGAGCGCGAAGCGGATCAACTCGACCGCCGAGCTGAATGGATTCCACGCGGCGATCGTCGCCAGCACCGGACCGGCTTCAGCGAGGCGCCAGATCGGATAGAGCGCCGTCGAGGTGAAGAACATCGGGAAAATGACGAAGTTCATCACGCCGGCGAAGTTCTCCATCTGAGTGGACATCGAGGATACCAACAGGCCGAACGCGCCGAGCATCAGGCCCGACAGCACGAGCGCCGGGAACACGGCGACATAGCCCAGGATCGGCGGCCGCACGTCCCAGAAGCGCGCAACGAAAAGGAACAGATAGACGAGCGGCAGGCCGACAATCACGCTGGCGAGCAGGCGCGCGGCAAGCAGGTACCAACGCGGCAGCGGCGCCGTCAGCAACAGGCGCATGCTGCCCATTTCGCGGTCATAGACCATGGCCAACGAGCTCGCCATGGCATGGAACAGCAGCATCATCGCCGCCAGCCCAGGCACCACATAGACCTCGTAGAGAACATAGGTCTGGTAGGGGGGCGTGATCGACAGGCCGAGAACAGAGCGGAACCCGGCGGCGAAAATCGCCAGCCAGACAAGCGGCCTCACCATTGCGGAGAAAAGGCGCGCGCGCTGCCGCAGCGAGCGCAGCATTTCCCGCCGCAAGATGCCGTCGAGTGCCCTCAATGCGTGATGCACCTTCATGGCGAACCCGTCAGCAAGGCGAATGCCTCAGCGATGCTTCCTACGCCGAGCTCGTGCGCGATGTGATCCGCCAGGCCTGCCCAGCATATCCTACCGCGATCCAGCACCACGACATCATCGTCGGCCGCTACTTCTTCGAGGAAATGGGTCGCCCATAGGACGGCGATGCCACGCTCCCGGCAAAGGTCCCTTACATGCTGCTCGAGCGCACGCCGTCCCGGCACGTCGAGCCCGGTTGTCGGCTCGTCGAGCAGCAGCAGCCGCGGGCCGTGCATCAGCGCTCGCGCAATCTCCACGCGCCGGCGCTGGCCGCCCGATAGCGCTCGGGTCCGATCGTCGATCCGGTTCAGCACTTCGAGGCGGCTCAATTCCTCCCTTGAGCGCGCCTTGCTCAGTTCCGTGGGAAGTCCGTGCAGCGCGGCGTGGTAGCGCAGGTTCTCGCCCGCCGTCAGATCGAGATCGAGCGTCGGCTGCTGGAAGACGACGCCCATTTGCGCGAGCGCGGCGGACGGGTTCGACTGCATCGCCACATCGAAGACATGCACCGCACCGGTCCATGCGTGATAAAGGCCGGTGATCAGCGAGAACAACGTTGTCTTACCGGCGCCGTTGCGGCCAAGCAGGATGCACATTCTCCCTTCAGCCACAGTGAACGAGACATTCTGGAGAACCTGCCGGGTTCCGAAGCTGTGGCTAAGATTCTCGATCGCCAGGGCGTTCATGGGCCGATCACGACGCCCCATGGACCGCGCCCCACCGGTAGCGACTTCACGACCTCCTGGTTTTCCAGGTCGATGAAGGAGATGTCGCCGGAGTTGCCGTTGGCGCTGATCAGTTGCTTCTGGTCGTCAGAGAGCGCGACATGCCAGGGGCGCTGGCCGACGAGATAGAGGCGCCTGACCGTGAATGTCTTGGTGTCGATCTCGGCAATCCTGTTGGCCGGGCCGAGCGCGACATAGGCAGTCGCGCCGTCGCGTGACATCTCGATGCCGACCGCCTGTACGCCCTCACGCCGGATCCCCGGCACCTCGAAATCGATCTTGCCCGTTTGAGCGCGTGTCGCGGTGTCGAAGACCGTGACGGTGCCTCGGATTTCCGACGACACCCATAATTGCTTGCCGTCCACCGAGAACGCCGCGGCGCGCGGGCGCGTGTCAACGAGCAGATTGTCGATAAGCTCAAGCGTGCCGGCGTCGATGAGATGGACCATGCTCGTCGTCTCCGACGTGCAGGCAACGGTGCGGCCATCGGCGCTGACCGCCATGCCCTCCGGCTCGACGCCGACATCGACTGTGCCAATGATTTTGGCGCCAGCTATATCCACCACAGAGACAAGGTTATCGTTCTCATTGGCGACAAAGATCAGCTTCCCGTCGGGGTGCACGACAAAGAATTCCGGATCGGCGCCCGAAGGCAGTTGACCGACGACCTGTCGCTTGGCGAGATCGACCACGTCGATGCGGTTGTCGTCACCTTCGGCAACGAACAGCGTCTTCTTGTCGACCGAGAGCGCCATTCCGCGCGGGCGCCGGCCGACCTCGATCGCCGACTGCAGAGTCATGGTTGCCCGGTCGACGACGGCGACGGTGTTGTCCTGCTCGTTGGAGACGTAAATCGTCTCGGCCACCGCGGGAGGGACAAGTATCAACACCAGCACGAGCGCGATCAGAGTTTGCATGTGCTTTCCTCCAGGTCGATGCCTAGAGTGTCGAGCGGCGTGCGCTGATGCAGAAAACCCGGTTGCGGCGAACTGGAAACGAGCAGCCGGGGGCCCGCGATCAGAATGGGCTGGCGCATCTGCCCGTCCCAGGGGCGGAAACTTAGCCCTTGCCCCTTGAAGCCGGCGAGCAGGAAATCATCGCTGCGCAAGTACTTTGCTATCGCGGCCGGATCGAGGCTGTGCAGCCGTGTTGCCGCCTCGCCGACGCTCTTGACCGCCAGCCAGGCGGCGTAGTCGCTGGGCAGCATCCAGCGTCCGGCCTGCTTGCGAAAGCGGTCCTGGAGTTGCGTGGCACCCCATTCTTCGTCGACCGCGCTCCAGCCGGTCGCGACCAGCCCTTGCGTCCCAGCCACCGTCCTCGGCAAGGCGGTACGCCCCGAGAGATAGGCGCCGAATTCGTCGACTTCATCGGCAACGACCAGAACATCGTAGTCGCCGACCTGCGTTGCGGCAGGGATCTCGGTCTGGAGCGTGACATGTCCGGTGTCTGCGCGGCCGTTGGCGGGCCGGAAGGTCCAAGGCTTATCGACGGTGATCCGCGCCCCGAAACGCGTCGCTGCCCGCCGAAAGGCCGACGCCATAGCCTGGTCGCCGGGATGCGGACCAGTCAGCAGGAACCAATGCTGCCAGCCTTTCCAGACGAGGTATTGCGCCAGGGCGTCGGCCAGCATAGCGCGGCTGGGAATCGTGTGCAGAACGTTTCTTCGGCAGCCCTCCTGACGCAGGCTGTCATCAGGGTCGCGGCTGTTGAACAGCGTCATGCGCTCCGCACCAGGCGCTGCGCTCGCCTGCAGCAATTGCGCAGCGTCTAGATCGGCAACGACGAAGCTGATGCCGGCGGTTGCGAACTGCCTCACCGCTTCGGCCGGGGTCTCGCCGGGTGCCAGGATGACTTGTTGCAGCCGGAAATTCTGACCGAGGAAGCGCCCGGTTGTGTCATCGTCGGCTATGCCGAGCCGGGCGCCTTGCAGGCCGTCGTCGATGACGACCTCATCCAATGGCCCGAGAGGTGGGGGCGGCTTGCGCTGTTCTCCGAGATAGCCGATGACCATTGTCTGTTGCCCGGCAAGCCCATGGACGGCGCCGGCGAGGAGCATGACAAACGCTAGCGCCAGCCTGATCCGGCTCGGGCCGGGCAGGACATGTTGGATTCTTGAAGTCGGCACGGGCGCTCCACGGATCGAGCGACCCTAATGTTTTTGAACGAGAAATGTTCCCGGTTGACTGACCTAAGGTCCGGCAATCGGGGCAGGCTCCAGCCGTTGAATGGCAGAGGAGAACCGACCGGACCTCTAGCTGGGGCATTCTCGATTGTCCTGCCCGCAGGTTACCTCCCAAGTAAGCTATTACGCCACCGAAGCTTGGGAGCGCGCATCGTCCTTGCACGTTTGGAAACCGGCTACCTTTTCCGGGAGGATGTATCGGAATCGGAAAGCCTCTGCCGCACGGACGCGTCGGTCTGGTTGGCCACGGCGCTGATGACTCCGCTCACCTTGTCCGCCAGCGTCCCCTCGCTTGACGACTGCCGCCCGGCTTCGTCGCTCGCCGTCTGGTAGGCCTCGGCCGCGACTTGCTTTGCGGCGTCGAGGCCTTCTTTCAAAGTCTCTTGGGCACTTTCACGAAGTTTCTCGCGATAGCCACCCAATCGCTCATCCTCGACGTCCGTGTGGGGCAGCATGGCGCCGATAGCAGCTCCGATGGCGAGGCCGACGGCGGCCGCGGCGAGAGGCTGGTCCTGAAGCAGATTGTGCGCGGACCGGCCGGCGCTCGTCGCCATGTCGGCCGTAGCTGCCGCCGAGCTTGCGAGCGTGTCCGCCGCGCTGCTCGCCATGCCCGACACTGTGCCGGCTGCTTCGCTTGCCATTCCCGAAACAGTTGCGGCCGCTCCGCTGGCGGCTTCGGCAACAGAGTCGGCCGCATCCGAGGCCGTCGAACTCATTCCCGCGCCGAAAGCTCCATGATCAAGCCCGGGACCGCGCCGCGTCGCACCATCGGCACCAGCCGACGCGGGCGAAGCGCCGCTGCCCAACATCAGCCAGGCCAGACCCGCGCCGATCACGGTCAGGGGCAACGGATTGTCCCGCATCTGGACCTTCAGGTTGTGGAGCATGTCGGAGCCCGTGCCATTCCTGAAAAGCCCAGTGAACTCATCGAAGAGCTGGCCGGGGGTCATCTTATCGCGAATGGAGTCGGCGGTCGCCACCACCCTTGCGCGCGTGGCTTCCGCCTCGCGTTCGAGCTCGGCTGCGGATTTCTCGGTCATCTCGCTTGTTCCTTGATCGCGTTCACGTCACGCTTGAGCTGTTCTTGTGTACGGTCCGGCGCGAGTTCGGAGGGCGCCATGCTTGCCATGCCCGTCCGCAGCAGGATGACGCCCAACACGGCAACCACCACGCCGACAAGCAAGGCGGACCACCCGGCGCCAAGACCAAGGCGGGCCAAGGCGATGACGAGCGCCTGCAACAAAACCAAAAGCGCCGCGAGCAGGCATATCGCGCCGCCCAGCACCTCTACAGCGCCTGCTCCGGCTTTGGTTGCGTTCTCCGAGATTTCCGCCCTTAGGAGCCTGGCCTCCGTTTGCACGAGCCTGCTCACCTGTTGCGCCAGATCGGCGACCAATGTGCCGAGACTTGGATTATTCTGAGTGTTCATTTCTTCAGCTCCGCTGCCTTCCCCGGTATGCCGCCGTCGGAACCCCAGTTGGCTGGAGATTGATCCCGGCCGGCGCCCGTTCCCGTGCCAGTTTGGCTGGGATATTGAGACGTGGCCGCGTCCTGCGTCGGGCGGCGTGTGCCGGGCGGCGAAGCCTTCATGAAGCGGCCAAGCGCCAGTCCCGCCAGAACCGAGCCGGCAAGAAGCGCTTCAGGATTCTGGCGGCCAAAGGACTGAACATCTTCGAGCACCTGTCCGAACGGCTTCTCCTTCAACGAGGAGGACAGCCGTTCCAGTCCGCTCGCGGCTTCCTGCATGAATTTCGAGGCCGCGCTCTGGTCGCTGCCGGCAAGGTGATCGCTCGCGGCGCGCAGCGCGCCGCCGAAAGCGGACAGGCTCGACCCAATGTCGCGCTGCGTCTGCTCGGCTTTTTTCGCGACGGCCTGGTGGGCTTCGCCTGCGTACGCTCCGGCTCTGTGAGCAACCTCATCGCGCGCATCGTGGAGCGCTTCGCCGGCGCTTTGCGTTTCTTCCTGGATCCTGTCGGAAACTTCGTCCTTTGCCCTGGCAAAGTCGGCGGGCTCGCGGCCCCGATCGTTCTCGCGCTGCATGGTGCCTCCTAGTGAAAACCGAGAAAGGAAAGCACCGCGAGGACAACGACGATCAGACCTATGAGATAGATGACACTGTTCATGGCGCAGCCTCCTCCATGCAAGTCCAACTTCGCGCCGACTGCAATGTTCCACCGCATGAGCAGCTTTTTAGCGAATTGTCATTTGTCCTCGGGCTGCGCCTTGAAAGCCGCAAGTTCCTCGTCGGGGCAGAGGAGGCTGGGGCGCGCCGGATTGGAAATATCGAGCTTGTCCCAGGGAATGCGATAAAGGCCTTCACGCCGCCGCAACGCGAAGAAGTCGAGCAGCGCAGCTCCGATGGTCGAAGCGGACAACCGCTCGAACGCGGCGAATATCCCGACATGGAATTCGGTGACGACAAGATCGCTGCCGTCCCGCTCGGCGATGATCTCCTCGATATAGCCGATGCTCCTGCCCTGCTCGGAGAAGACGCGCCTGCCGGCAAGGTGATCGAGGTGCACAGTCGCCATCCTCAGGCTCCGGGGATTCGGCCGATAACATGTTCGTTCAGCCAGTCCTGCCAGGCGAAGATCCTGGTGCGGCGGACGTTGATGTCGAATTCTACGTCGACCCCGATGTCGCGCACTTTGTTCCAGGCGATCCGGTGGGGCCGTGCCTGCTGTTTGCCGCTCAGCCTTGCCGCGAGCTTCGCGGTCCATCTTGCGGGCGCCGAGCCAAGCCGTCGCGCCAGCGCGATCGAGCCGAGTTCAATGGCAATGACCCTGGGCGGCTTGCCCGGCCTCAGCTCGGCGACAAGGCTATCCACCTTGCCGATCTTGACCTGCTCGCGATCGACGACCTGCTTGTCCAGTATATCGCGCAGCAACTGCATCATGTGCCTCCGAATATCTGAAGCGGAATAGTCACCACTGCCAACACGAAGCCGACCGCGATGACGAAGATCACAGCCGCGTTGGAAACCAAGCCGTTGCGGTTCTCGCCGACATAGCGGTCGTCATTCAGCAGGAAAAGGAAGGGCACGACCGTCAGCGGCAGGCTCGCCGCGGTCAGCGCCATCGAGAAGATGGTGAGCTTCAACGGGTCGAGACCGAGCGCTATCGGAACGGCGGCAAGGAAGAGCGTCAGGGTGTAAACCAGGCTGAAACCGGGATCGTCGCGGGGCTTGAGATCCTCGCCCCAGTTCCAGCCGAACCCTTGTGCGACGAGATAGGCCTGCTGCAAGGCCACTTCGAGCGTGGCGCCGAAGCAGGCGATGGCCAGCGAAGCAACGAAAAGGATAAAGCCCCAGAAGCCGAATATCGGGATCAGCATCAATGGCAGCTGGTTGTAGTCGTCCACTTCGGTAACGCCATGAGCGCCAAGGACGAGCGCGGCCACTATCAGAACGCCCACGGAAATGGTCCCACCGAAACTCATGCCGAGACCGGCGATCGCCCGATTGGTGCCGAGATAGCTCTTGTCCCACTGATCCTCGATCGCGCCCGAGGAATAGAACATGAAAAGGAAAGGCGAGATCGAGGCGCCGAGAATGCTGACGGCCATGAACCAGTATTTTGCAGTGTCGTGGTGCGGCAGACTGGGCACGGCGCCGACAGCCACCTCTTTCCATTCAGGCCGAAGCATTACGGCCGCGACGACGAAGCAGAGGGTGATGAGGCCAAGCGTCGATACCCCTTTCTCGATGAGGCCGAACGTGCCTTTCCACAACAGCAGCCACGCCAGAAAGGCGACTGGCAAGGCCCACCACTGGAAGCTGATCCCCGTGGCAAGCTCCGCGGCAATGGCAACACCGCCGATCTCGGCGGAAAGCACCAGGAAGTTGACCAGCAGGGTCGCAAGCAGCGGCCAGATGAACGCGTTGAAGCCGAACCGTTCACGGATGCCGTCAGTGATGGTGTGATGGCTGACCGCAGCGAAGCGGCCAGCCATCTCGACCAGGAAGATGATGCAGATGGTGCCGAGCACGACCGCCCAGATGAGTTGGAAACCGAACAGCGCGCCGGCCTGTGCCGCCGTCGCCATCGACCCGACCTCCAGGAAGCCGCCGACGCTGGTGACGACGCCGAGCGAGATCTCCAGCAGCTTCTTCATCGGTCAGGCGAGAAATATTGTCGATAGGCGGCGGCGAGATCGTCCTGCGCGGCGCGAAGCTCCTTTTGCGCCTCGCCGGCCTGTGCATGCTGTTCGGCGTCGACCGCGCCCTCGGCTCGCTTTGCCGCGTTCGACAATCGGCTGACAGCCGCTGCCAGCGTATCTCGCTTTGTGGGTTCCCCCGTAGCTGCGGATCCAACTTGCCGGCTGGCGTCGGCGAGTGTCTCGGCAAAGGATTGCAGGGCAGAGGATGCATAGCGGGACGGCGCGGCGCCGGAGAGCCAGGCATCGCTCACCAGAACCGCCGCCTGGGCCGTCGAGGCTGCAAGCTTCGACTGCTCGTCCACGGTTTCAGACGAGGAGCAGGAGGCGAGCGCCAGCGCCAGCAGGGGCAGGAAGGCCCGGCTCGGCGGGGCAACGGTGGGCAACATCTTCCCCTCTTTGCAATCGCTTGAAATCACGGGGGATAAAGCCGCAGGCACGGGAAAGTTCCTCCGTGTTCGGGATTTGCGGCATCGCGGCTGGCCCGTTTCCATGCCCTGCCCAGCTTTGCAAATTTTGCCGCTGGCATAGACATGCGACGCCGCCGATCGCCTGCTGCAGGGCTCGCGTAGACAGGGCTCGGCTGAACGGAAACTGCAATTTCTTGTCGATAGAATACATGGCTGGTTCTCCGTTTGGAGCCAGCCGAACCTCGGCCATAACATTGTTCCGTGGACCAAGGACTCAATCAGACCGAGCCGCTTGGCTCCGCCCTGTTACCAACGCCGGCAAGCGCCGCCACCTTGTCGATCATGGCTAGGACCGCGTCAGGCCTGCTTTGATGCACCATATGTCCGGCGTCCGGCACGATATCGACCAGCGCCTGGCTTATCTCGGATTGCAGGCGCAGTGCCTCGGCCTTGGCATCGAACAGCTGATCGCCGGCGCCGGCAACTATCCCGACAGGGACATGGATGTCGGCATATCGGCGATTTGGGAACAGTGCCGACGCCAGCATCAGGAAGGATTCAGCGGAGATGGAGCGCAACTGCGAGGGGCGGCTCGCCAACTCTCTTGTCGCTGTCGCGAAGGGCATTGCGACCGTTGCCGGATGAAAAATCTTCTTCATCGCCCATCGCCAGTTCAACCTGACCAGCGACGGCAGCACGGCGTGGCGCAGCACCGTCCCGAGCAGCGGAACCGCCGGCAGCGCGGAGATGGCAAGAGCCAGCCTCGGCGACGGGTAATGATAGCCGGCAACGACAACGACACCGGCAACCGACCGGGGATGCCGGCGCGCCATTTCGAGCGCCACGGCTGCTCCCCAGGAATGGCCGACAACCATGTAGCGCTCGATGCCGAGTTTCATGGCCGCGGCATCGATGAGGTCGGCCTGGGCAGCTGCGGTCCAAGGTCTCCCTGCCGGGCGCGGGCTCATGCCGAAGCCGGGCCTGTCGAAGGCAAGTACACGATATCTAGCGGCGGCCTTGTCGAAGATGCCGCTTGTCGTGAAGTCTTCCGCCGAGGCGCCATTGCCGTGCAAGAGCAGAACCGGTTGCCCGGTGCCCGCCTCCAGGAAATGCAGCTTCATTCCCCGGAGATGGATGAAACGCCCGAGCGGACGTGCGGCCAACGCCCGTCGCGCAAGCAGACCATTGTATAGGGAAAAGGCAATTGCTGCCGTCGCAAGCAACAGAAGCAGGTTCTTCTTCCTGGACTTTGTCGTCATGGCTGGGCGGGGTGGCGAAAGCAGGCGGCTTTGGCAGCGGTGGCGCCCTGTTCGCTATCAGGCCGACCCTTTCTGAGGCAGCTCGGTCTCTTCCTCGACTTCGTCCCGCAGGCTCTGCTCGGCCCCCACTTTATTAGCGCCAGCCGACGGCTTTTGCCGGGCGAGATCGCGATCGACAACCTTGCGTGAGCCTTCAACCGGATCTTCTTGCGGGGAATCCCTGTCCGTCCCTTTTTGCTGGCCGGTCCGGTCACTGCTAGGAGTCGATTGCGCAGAATCGTCGTTTTGGCGGGACTTCGTCATTGAGCACCTACTCCGCTTTGGTCGGATATCTGCTGGCTTCCGGGCAGGTTGGAAGCAGGGCCAAACCCCTGTGACCGCCCTTTGTTCCGTGCGGGGCGGGACCGGCCTTGCCACCGCTCCGCAAGCGGGTGGGACCAACGGCTGCGTGCAACAAATGTGGTTGAGGCTGGATCGATGCACTTCTACGACTGCGGCAAGCGTCCGGTTGCCTGCTGCGTCCGCCTCGCGACGGAGGAACCATGACCTGCAACTCTCCACTCAGCCTTTTGGAATTCGAAGCGCTCACCCAGGCAGCTTCGAAACTGTCAAACGATCACGGCGGAACGCTGGAGAGTTTGGTGGTCTCTTTGTTCGAAGCGTTGCGCGAAGGAGAGACCTGTCCCAAGGCGGTTCTGGACGCAGTGGTCGCGACGCTGACCAAGGAGAACCGCTAGCCAGCCGGCTTCCCCGAGCCCTCGACAATATCCTGTTCGGGATCGACAGCTTCCAAGGCCTCAACCACAGGCGCCAATGAATTCTCTTCATCGGGACCGGATTTCGCTCCATTGTTATCTTCGCCGATTTTGTCGAGAGCGCGTTGGATGGCGTCTTCAATGTTGCCGACCTCCTGCTCTCGCACCTCGCGACCGTAGCCCGCGGCATCGGCATCCTGCTCGAATTGCTGCGCCAGCATCGGAACGCTGATCTCGGTTTCGGCCGGCAAGTTGCCGACATTCTCCTCCAGCCAGCTGCGCAGGAATTCCTTCGTTGCGTTCATGGAGCACCTCCTCGACGCGAGATAACCGGTCGATGGCGCCGAAGTTCCCGTAAGTCCGAATCGGCGGGGAAAGAGCGGATCGCTTCACGGTGGGGAGCTCGAACACTCTGGCGAGACACTCGATGGCTTCCACGGCGAGAGCGCTTGACACGAAGGGGTTCGATCCCGCCTCGAGCTAAGTTGCAGCCCAACATATACAGCGGGAACCCGGATTGCTCTGAGCCGTTCGCAGGCATGGCAACATTGCAGCTTCGAGAAGCGCTGACCAAGGTCGGCACACTGACGTCCCGACCGGCGGCCTTTCTGATCTTGGGCGGTTACACTGTCTCTTGGTTTCTGGTCGAGCGGGAAACACTTGACTGGCACGGCGCCGCGACGCTGATCACCTGGGCAATGACGCTACTGATACAACGGGCCGAACATCGCGACACCCAAGCCCTGCAGGCGAAACTCGATGAGCTGATCAAGGCGAACGACAAGGCTCGCAATGAGATCGTCGAGATGGACGACAAAGAGCCGGAGGAAATCGAGCGAATACGCGATGCGGGGCAAGAGGGAAGTTGACGTCTCGCGTAGGACCTGGGCCGGACTGCCTTCGGAGCTGAAGTCGTTGTGAGCAGTGCGCCAGCGATGATGACACTCTTGGAACGACGAGCCTGTTTGCGTCGACCACTCCGACCGGCTGTTCCAACATCGCGATCTTGTCGGAACTTCGGGTCGCCGGGCGGATTAGGAAGAGTGCCGCAGGCGCATCACAACAACCGCACGGAGGATCTAAAATGCCGAAGAAAGCCTCGTCCGCGACCTCGAACGGCTTGGAAAGCCTGTTCCTGGATGGACTGAAAGACATCTACTACGCGGAAAAGAAGATCCTGAAGGCTTTGCCGAAGCTGGCGAAAGCAGCACAGTCCGACAAGATAAGCGCCGCTTTCGAAAAGCATCTCAAGGAAACCGAGGACCAGGTGGACCGCCTGGAGCAAGTCTTCGACATGCTCGGAAAGCCGGCCAGGGGCAAGACCTGCCCTGCCATTGACGGCATCATCGAGGAGGGCTCGGAAATCCTCGAGGAATACAAGGACGAGCCGGCGCTTGACGCAGGACTGGTGGGTGCTGCCCAAGCGGTCGAGCACTATGAGATCGCGCGCTACGGCACGCTGATCGCATGGGCTGAACAGCTCGGTCTCAAGGACGCTCTTCCGCTGCTCCGACAGACGTTGAAGGAAGAGTCGGCAACCGACGAGGCGCTCAACGCCCTTGGTGAGAGCGACGCCAACCAACGTGCTTTGCAGGCGGCCTAGCAACGTCCAACACTTGCATTGGCGGCGCCGTCGGCCCGTATGGGCTGCAGAAAGGAGAACTCGATGAAGAAGACCTGGAAAAAACCGACCATGTGTCAGGTGGCTGCGGGCTTCGAAATTTCGCGATATCTGCCTGCCGAAATCCGGCGGAAAATGTAGCCCGTGAATGTATGCCCCGCTCAATGGGGCATGCAATTCTTTGCGATATCGGGAAACGCGGACGCAAATCGACCGAGGTCCCAAAAGTGGTGCCGGTCAGTTGGGCCCGCTGGGCACGCATCGCCATGCGCGTTAAAATTATCGGATCGGCGGCGGGAGGCGGCTTTCCACAGTGGAACTGCAACTACCGCCAGAGCCGCGCGGCTCGGCTAGGGACGCCCGGCGTACATCCGCGAACCCAATCGTCCATCGCCGCGACGGCTGACGGGACAGGCTGGGCTCTCTTCAACGCATCGCCCGACATCCGCCAGCAGATTGCGCAAGCTCCCGAGTTGCAGCCCGGGACCGACGCACCGCTACGCTCGAGCCCAATTCGCGCGGTGGTTCTGACCAATGCCGACGTGGACCATATCGCGGGCCTGCTAAGCTTGCGTGAGCGACAGCCTTTCGCGATCTATGCGACGGCGCAGGTGCTGGCAACGCTGGAGGCAAATTCGATCTTCAATGTCCTCGATCCGGCGATCGTGCCGCGGCGTCTGCTGGCGCCGACGGAAGAGATAGCCATCTGCGGCGCGGACGGCCATCCGACCGGCGTGGTCGTCGAAAGCTTTCCGGTGCCTGGCAAGGTCGCGCTCTATCTCGAGCAAAGAGGGGATCAAGACGCCGATTTCAGCTCCGACACGGGCGACACGATCGGCGTCCGCATCAGCGGGACCGACAGTCGCGGCGCCGTTGTCTACGTTCCGGGCTGCGCGAGTATCGACGGCGCGCTGCGCGCCCGCCTGGCCGATGCCGCCTGCCTTCTGTTCGACGGCACAGTCTACACTGACGACGAGATGATCACGGCCGGCGTCGGCCAGAAAACCGGCGCGCGCATGGGCCACATCGCAATGTCCGGGGAAGCAGGTTCGATTGCCGGCCTGGCCGATGTGAAGATCGCTCGCCGTATCTTCATCCATATCAACAACACCAATCCCGTTCTGGACGAGAATTCCCCCGAACACGCGGCTGTGAAGGCGGCTGGCTGGGAAGTCGCGATCGACGGCATGGAGATGGAATTTTGAGCGATTTCCACCACCGGGTCCGAGGCGGACTGTCGAAGAGCGAGTTCGAGGCTGTGCTGCGGCAGGTCGGTGACGAGCGCTACCACAGCCGCCATCCTTTCCATCACAGAATGATCGGCGGCGGCCTGTCAAAGGCCGAGATGCAGGCCTGGGCGCTGAACCGCTATTGCTACCAGGCTGTCATTCCGCGCAAGGACGCCATGATCCTCGCACATGCCGAGGATCCAGCGTTCCGAGCCGTCTGGCGCAAGCGCATCGAGGACCATGACGGCGAGGACGGCTGGAGCGGCGGCATCGCGCGCTGGCTGCATCTGGCGGCCTCGCTCGGGCTCGATGCCGAAATCGTCAAGAGCGAAAGGCTCGCGCTGCCGGCGACCCGCTTCGCCGTCGGCGCCTACCTTTCGTTTTGCACCAACCGGACCTTGCTGGAGGCGGTCGCATCGTCGCTGACCGAGATGTTCTCGCCGACCATCATCGGCGAGCGGGTACCGGCGATGCTGGCCAGATATGATTACATCACCGAGGACACGCTGGCCTATTTCAGCCGGCGGCCCGAACAGGCATCGCGCGACGCCGACTTCGCCCTTGCCTATGTGCTCGCCCACGCCGACACGCCCGAACGCCAGCAGCAGGCGATCGATGCGCTGGTGTTCAAATGCGATATTCTCTGGGCCATGCTCGATGCGCTCCAGCATGCTTATGGCGCCTCGGGGAACATACCGCCCGGCGCCTTCCGTCCGGAGTCGTCCTTATGATGACGGCGCTGCGCGAAAGAGCCATCGTCTCGTCGCGGTCGGTGCCGTCGCGGCCCAGGCATGTGCGCATCCAATACGATCCAGTGCGGCAGGCCTTCGCCGTGCTTTCGCCGGAGAAGGTCTTCTGGCCGAACGAGGTCAGCCTCGACATCCTGCGCCGCTGCGACGGGCAGTCCACCGTCGAGCGCATCATCGCCGACCTTGCGGCCGACTATGACGCGGATGCGCAGGACGTGGCGGCCGACGTCATCGCCTTCCTGCAGGAATGGTCGGACAAGCTTTTGGTGAAGCTATGAGTGCCCCCCTCCTGGCCCCGATCGGCATGCTGGCGGAACTGACCCATCGCTGCCCGCTGCAGTGCCCCTATTGCTCCAACCCGCTCGAACTGCTGAAGGCCAACCGCGAGCTCGACACGCAGACCTGGCTCGATCTCTTCTCACAGGCCGCCGATCTCGGCGTCCTGCAGGTGCATCTGTCCGGCGGCGAGCCGACGCTACGCCGCGACCTCGAGCAGTTGATCGCAGGGTGTTCGACGCGTGGCGTCTATACCAACCTCATCACCGCCGGCGTCGGCATTGCCGAGGGCCGCATCGAGGCCCTTGCCGAAGCCGGTCTCGACCACCTGCAACTGAGCTTCCAGGGCGCTCGTCCGGCGACCACCGACCGCATCGGCAACCACCAGGGCAGTCACGAGAAGAAGCTGGAGACGGCGCACCGCGCCCGCGCGGCCGGGCTGCCGCTCACCATCAATGCGCCGATCCATCGGCACAACGTCGAGGAAGTGCCGGAATTCATCGACCTCGCCCTCTCCCTGGGTGCGGAGCGGCTCGAGATCGCCAACGTCCAATATGCCGGCTGGGCGCTCGCGAACCGCGATCGGCTGATGCCCGACCGTGCCGCGGTCGACAGGCAGGCGGACATCGTTGCGGCTGCCCAGGAACAGCTAGTCGGCATCATGAATATCGATTTCGTGACGCCGGATTATTTCGCCATCTACCCCAAGCCATGCATGGGAGGCTGGGCGCGCGACGCCTTCATGGTGGCTCCCGACGGCACAGTGTTGCCGTGCCATGCCGCCCAGACAATTCCCTCGCTCCGCTTCGAGCGCTTCGGAGAACGCAGCCTCGCCGAAATCTGGACCGACTCGCCGGCATTCATTTCCTTCCGCGGCACCGAATGGATGCAGGAGCCGTGCCGAAGCTGCGAGCGCCGCGAGGTCGATTGGGGCGGCTGCAGGTGTCAGGCGTTGGCGATTGTCGGCGATGCCTCGGCAACG
Organism: Mesorhizobium sp.; assembly: GCA_004020875.1. Lineage (GTDB taxonomy): Bacteria > Pseudomonadota > Alphaproteobacteria > Rhizobiales > Rhizobiaceae > Mesorhizobium. The sequence goes on along the minus strand of SAPZ01000041.1, from coordinate 2,810 downwards.
GATCCAGCCTGCATCAAGTCGACAGCACACGCTTTTATGGGCACCTTGGTCGACGAAACGAGACGCGGCAATACCGCCGGCAACGATGCTTTCATGTATCGCCGGATAGGATCCTGAATGAGTTGGGCGACCTGGTCTTTCTCGTGACGCCTGACTTGCTGGCTTGCCTCGGGTGATCGTGATTTACCAGCGGGGCCGGTTTGGCACCGGGACCTGGCTGGTAGCTTCTAACCCGCAAAAAATGCGATAGCCAGCCATAGTCACGGCTAGATTGCGTCGTTTGAACCGCTGTCTAGCGTAGTCCCTAGCATGGTTACGAAATGTAACGAGCGCTGCAAAGTGTCACGAATTTCATTGATATCGACAGGCGTGTTTCGCCGTTGCCGGTCGCGGCGCTGAAGGCGCTCCAATCGCAAGGGGATTTCGATGCTAACCAGAAGCGCCGAAGGAAGGATGGCCCAGTACTTTTGGTAGTCGACGGAACCTCTGCCGAGGGCACAGAACTTCCATCCTGCGTCGCGGCTGACAACATCCTTTAAATGGGCATGACCAACTGCGTGGATAGCCGCCGTGATATCTTCCGCCGGCTGTGTTGCCTCCTGGCTGTAAGTGAAAACATTTCCGGCGTCATGGTTCAGGCAGATGTGCCGCGATCCGATCTCGCGTATGAAGCTTGCCCAGGATCGAGCACTGTCGAACAGATCGCCCTTGCCATGCCCCGGGTTCTCGAGAGCCAGAGCGATATCGGCCTGCTCCAGTCTCGGCAGAACGGCATCGATCGTCCTCCGGATCCCCTCCCGATTCTTCATCGGGCCGGCATTGGTAGTCAGGAAGGATGCGCCAATGCCGGCAGCAAAAGTGACGCGCCGGGATAACGCATCGACTGCGTCCGGCCCCGACAGGTCGAGATGAGCCGATACGGCCTTGATCCCAAGCCGGCAGTTTCTGCTCTCACTCGCAGCTTCGAGGCGTTGGCGCTGGTGAACATGCCCTCATCGATATCGACATAGCCGCGAATGAAGGCTGGCTCGACATGCATTGCGCCAGCCCGCGCGATTTCTTCGATGGCCAGTTCCATCGAATAGCCATCGAAGAGCGCGGTCGATACCGATACGGTCCTGGGGCAGCGCTCAAGCAGAGGATCGTCGCAGACTCCGAGGCTGCCAATTATGGGACCACGATCCGTCTCAAGCCTTATCAGTCTCCAAAGTGCTGCTCTGCACCAGATCGGTTAGCCAGTTTTCATAACGTTGCAGATTTCCTCAACCAGCATTGCCGCCGAAATCGACCCGGGATCCGGGTGGCCCAAAGAACGCTCGCCGAGACGCGCGGCGCGGCCGACGGTTGCGATCATATCGCGCGTTGCTTCCGCGCCTTGTCGGGCGGCGGCGGCTATGGCATCCGCATTCTGGCCCTCGATTGCCGCGTCCGCGGCCGGAGCCCAGGCGTCAAGCATGGTCTTCTGGCCGCGTTCTGCCTTGCCACGCTGGACGATGCCTTCGCGCATCGCGACAATTATGGTTCGCAACTCCGCTATCGGCATTGATGCGTGCGGACCCGCCGCCTTGCCGGCGCGAAGAAGGGCTGTCGCGTAGAGCGGTCCGGAGGAGGCGCCGACCGCGTTGAGAAAACCCTTGGCAGCGGCGGTGAACACATCCTGCAGCGTGCCCTCGGCCGCTTGCGCCGCATCGGCAGCAGCCTTCATGCCTTGTTCCATGGCGATACCGTGATCGGCGTCGCCGATCACCCCGTCGAGCGCGCAGAGCCTGTCGCGCTCGGCGGCCATCCGCGCGGAGAAAGCGTCGAAAAGGGCTCTCAAATCCCCGGTCGTGAACTCCATCTCGCTCAGCTCCGGAACATGGCGCAGTCACAGGGGTGGTCTATCATACGCTGCAGTTCATCATCGAGGTGCATAACGGTGATCGAGGCGCCGGCCATGTCGAGCGACGTGCAGTAGGGGCCGACAAGCGTCTTGTGGACGACCAGCCCGGCAGCCTTCACGCGCTCCGCGATTCGGGCGTTCAGGATGTAGAGTTCCATCAGCGGCGTCGCGCCAAGCGAGTTGACCAGCACCGCGACACGATCACCGGCCGGCGCCTTCATTTCAGCGAGGATCGCATCCATGATTTCATCGGCGACATCGTTGGCCGGACGCAATGGCCCGCGCCGCACGCCGGGCTCGCCATGGATGCCCATGCCGATCTCCATCTCGCCGACGGGAAGATCGAAGCTCGGCTTGCGCGTCTGCGGCAGCGAACAGGACGACAGCGCCACTCCCATAGTGAACGTGCGGTCGTTGGCGTGACGAGCGACGCGTTCCACTTCGGCCAGCGGCATCATCATGTCGGCGGCCGCGCCCGCGGCCTTGAAGATGAAGACGTTGCCGGCCACGCCCCGGCGCTTTTGCCGTTGGTCGGATGGCGCCGACGCGATGTCGTCGGTGGTCAGCACCGTGCGTGCCTGGATGCCTTCCATCTCTAGCAAATCGGTCGCCATGTCGAAGTTCATCACGTCGCCGGCATAGTTGCCGTACATGAACAGGACGCCGGCACCGCCGCTCGCGGCCATCGCCGCGTCGATCGCCGGCTGAGGAGGGGGCGAGGCGAAGACGTTGCCGATCGCCGCGGCATCGGCCAGGCCCTTGCCGACATAGCCCAGGAAGGTCGGCTCATGGCCGGAACCGCCGCCGATGACCAACGCCACCTTGCCCGTCCGCGGTCCGCGTTTGGCGACGACCGCGCGCGGCGCGCCGTCCGGCCGCCAGAGATGTTCGGGATGCGCGGCCAGGATGCCGGTCAGCATTTCGTCGA
>SAPZ01000040.1 GCA_004020875.1 Mesorhizobium sp. | reverse complement strand
CGCGCTCGGCGCCGAACTGCTCGGCGCCTTCAAGCGCATGATCGAAAACCCGATGAGCATGCTGGTGTAAGCCAATCACTGCAGGGCCCTATTTCCGGCTTGCTGTTACACGGCGGGTCCTCCGATCACCGACTTGTCAGGCCGGCAGCTCGCCCGAACTGGCTTCCAGCGCTTGAAGCCGCCGCTGTTTCGTTCCACATCGGGCGCAATGAACGGCAAGATGCGGGAATGGTTTCGGAATTGGCGGTGGGCCTTGGCCGCATCGCTGTTTCTGCATGCGCTGATCGCAGCGTTCCTGGTCTATGGCCTGCCGAGACCCGAGCAACAACCGGGTCAGCAGGAACAGCCGGTCAATGTCGCGATCGTGCCGCCGCCTGAGCAGCCGAAGCCGAAGCCTACGCCAAAGCCGCCGGAGCCGAAGCCTGAAAAGCAGGCAGAAAAGCCGCCTGAACAGCCCGTGCAGAAGCCGCCGCCCCCGCAGGACATCCCTGTTCTGAAACGCGTCTTTCAGTATGGCGAGAAGGATACCGGCCCGGAGAAATCTCCCGACGGGGGCAGCGCACTAGCCAACGCCCCGTCGCCGGCCCAGGATCAGCCCGCGAAGCCCCCTGGCGCATCGCAGTCTGCGCCCAGCCAGCCCGCTTCGCCTGTAACGCCAGAGCGGCAGGCGGACACCAGTAAGGCTCAAGAGAAACCGGCAACCGCCGCGCCGGAGGAAAAACCCGCGCAAAGAGAGGAGAAGCAGGCGACAGAGGATGCTGACAAACAGCAGCAGGACAAGCATGAGGCAGCTCCAGAAACCGCCGAAAAGCCTGCGGCTGAAGCGCCAAAGCCATTAACGGCCGAAGCCGGCGACAAGCCTGCGCCAGCCGAAAAGGCAAAGCCTAAGCCTTCCAAGGCGATGAGGTTCAAATCCGCAAGAGCTTTGAGAGCGCCAAGCGCGAACCCTGGAAGGTCAAACTCCCCCGACAGCGAGGTCGCGGGATCGCCGATCTATTCCGGCCTGCCGGGCGTCAGAAAGCTTTACTCGCCGGGAGCAACCGGCAACGCGCTGGCCACAAGCTCGATGGAGAACGTGCCGCGCGATCAGCGCATAGCCAATCTTTGCGCCAACGTCCTGAACCAGGAACTGCAAAGTGCCGACTACGCGCCGAAATGGCTGCCGACCATCCCGCTAAAGCAGGGCAATGTTCTTAACCCTCCCCAGGCCGCCTTCAGCACGACAACCCAATGGTACGATCTGAGCTTCCGTTGCGAGGTCGACGCCGATGCCACGCGGGTCCTGTCCTTCAACTTCCGCGTGGGGGGATTGGTCCCGCCCGGTGACTGGACCCGACGTCGCTTTCCCAGTCTACGCTAGCTTAGGCCGGCACGCCGAGCTCGGCCAATTGCCGGGCAACCTCGTGCCAGTCGGCGCAGATGATATCGGCGCCGGCGGCCTTCAGCCGCGCGCCGTGCTCAGGATAGGTGTGACCGCCGCCGGTATAGCCGATCGCGATCATGCCGGCCGCGACTGCGCCCTGGACGCCGAAGGGCGAATCCTCGACCACGATGCAGTCGGACGGCTTCGCGCCCATTTTCTCAGCGGCATGGAGGAAGATGTCGGGCGCCGGCTTGCCGTTCTTCACCATCGAGGAGGAAAAGATCGCCTCCCCGAAGAAGCGCGACAGGCCAGTCACGGACAGGCTGTGGTTGATGCGCTCGACAGAGGACGACGAAGCAACGCAGCGGTCGCCGGCAAGCGCGCCCAGGAATGGCACGATCCCCGCCGTCGCCTTCAACTCCTCGGAAAAGAGCAGCTTGGTCTCGGCCCAGATGTCTCCGTCGGCTGCCGAGGGGAACTCGTGGCCGGTCAGTTCCTTGATCTTCACGATGATGTCCGCCTGCTTCATGCCGATGCATTGGGCGATGATGCCGCCATGCACGCCAGGCATGCCGTGCTTCTCATAGACGCGCTCGTAAGCCTTGGCGGCCAGCGGCTCGCTGTCGACAAGAACGCCGTCGCAGTCGAAAATCATCAGTCTAGCTTGCGCCACGCGCGTCTCCCGGCTCCTGTGCCTTTGCGCACATCGCTATCGATAAAAAGTCAGATGTTCAATAGCAGGGCGTTGCGCCCCCAACGCTTCAAAGCTGACGCAGCGCTTCGCTGACCGGCGAGGATCCGAGCGCGCGCTGCATGGCCTCGCGCGACTGGGCGCGGTCGGGCGTGATCCAGTTGGGCTCGGCGCCGAGAAAGCGATCGAGGAAAGCAACGGCGTAAGCCGGCATTTCCGTCGCGTTCTCGCGGTAGGACCACCAGATGCGCAGATCGTCGGCGCATTTGTCGATACCGGGCGCCGTGCCGAATTCCTGCTCATGCACGGCCAGGATCGCTGAGACGCAGTAATTGGTATAGAGAAAACCTTCCGGCCAGAAGCGCACGATCTCCGCTGTGCCGGCATTCGCTTCGGTCTCGATCATGTCGGTGAGGCCCGAAATTTCGCGCGCCGGCGCCTGCCGGATCAATTCGCGCAGCACCAGCCCCGCGGCGAACACGATGAAGTCCGCCCGATCTATATCAGCGAATCGCTTCTGCGCTTCCATGACTTCGATCCAGTCGAGGAAGGCACGCGTCAGCTTCGCCTCGTCGATCTCGAAGCGCACGCCGAAGGTCTCGGACACCACCTTCGCGCTGCTGCGGAAGGTGGCGCGAAACCAGCGCAGCTGCCGCAGCCGGTGGCGAAGGTCCGGCATAAGCGCCAGTTCGTGCCTGAAAGGCAGGTCCATGTCTCATATCCCGTTTGACGATAGGCTAGCACAAGCGCCGCCGATGCCGAAACCGACCGGTCGCCTGTGGAGCGTTATGGTGGCTAATATAATACATGTTGACATTCGAGGAAACAAATGTTCTCACTTTCGGGTGGTCTCGCCTCCGTTCAAGATGTCCCGGAGGAAGAGACTCGGGAGGAGACGGAAATGGCGATCTGGCAGTGGGCACTGCTTCTGCTGTTTGTTGTCTGGGCGCTGCAATCATTGGGCGTCTGGCTGCAGATGCGGCATTATTCGGATGTCTTCAAAGGCGTCACCAGCCAATACAAGGACGGCTTCGTCGGCGCAGGCAATTTCCGCGGTCGCCTTGCCAAGGGCACCATCGCGCTCATCGTCGTAACGCCGGATCTCATCGTGCGCCGCATGATGGTCATGAGCGGCCGTTCGGTGCTGACCAAGTTCAAGCGACATGAAGAATTCGAGGGTTTACCCCTCGATCGACTCCGGTCCAACCCTGCGATCATGGGGGAGGGGGAACCCGGTGTGGCCGAGGCCGTGAAACGGGCGATCGAGCAGATCGACCGCGCGCGGTCGGAGCCGGGGAAGAAGCCGGGCCTGGCCGGCTTGAACGTAGCAAGGGCTTAAACGACGCCGGCAGCCGGCTGGGAATGACCGGCAGGGGTCATAAGGAGGAGAAATGTCTGTAATTTCGTTATTGGCGCAGCATACGGACCTCGCGGTGCATAACTTGCATGTCGCAGGAACCATGGTCTCGGATGCTGCCTGGCACGGCAAGCTCGGCGTCGAGCATGCCACCGATCATCTCGTGGTCCTGGCGCAGGCCACGACCGACAACGCGCCGGTCACCGCCGATCAGCTGAAGGAACAGCTGAAGAACGTGCAGCAGGAAGAGCAGCTCGGCTGGCTCACCGCGATCGGCAAATACTTCATCGGTATCTTCCAGAAGGGCGGCGAGGTGTTCGCCGGCTTCGTCACCGGCATCATCCCGACCCTGGTCGTGCTGATGACGGCCTTCTATGCCGTCACCGAGCTGGTCGGCGAGGAGCGCGTCCACGGCTTGGCGCGTGGCGCGGGCCGCATCGCGCTGACCCGGTATACCGTGCTGCCGGTGCTCTCGGTGTTCTTCCTCACCAACCCGATGGCCTATACCTTCGGCTCCTTCCTGGAGGAAAAGCACAAGCCTGCCTTCTACGACGCTGCGGTGTCCTACGTGCATCCGCCGCTCGGCCTCTTCCCGCATATCAACCCCGGCGAATATTTTGTCTGGGGCGGCATGCTGGTCGCGCTGCTCGACCTGGAGAAGCGCGGCGTCATAGCCAACGGCTATCACGTCAAGGTGGCCATCTGGTACGCCATCGTCGGCCTGGTCGTCATCCTGCTAAAGGGCATCCTGACCGAGCGCATCACGGCCATCATGGCACGCCGCCAGGGCGTCGAGCTCTAAGGGCGGGAGGACACCATGGCCAAGACATACAAGGCAGTAAAGATCTCGAAGGGTTCCACCGGTTGGGGCGGCCCCCTGGTCATCGAGCCGACCGATCAGCGCAACAAGGTCGTGTCGGTAACCGGCGGCGGCATCCATCCGGTGGCGCAACTCATAGCCGACATGACCGGTGCCCAGGCCGTCGATGGCTTCAAGGCGCCGCCGATCGAAAGCGAGATGGCGGTGGTCGTCGTCGACTGCGGCGGCACCGCACGCTGCGGCGTCTACCCGCGCAAGCGTATCCCGACCGTCAATTTGACGCCGGTCGGCCAGGCGGGTCCACTCGCCCAGTTCATCACGGAAGACATCTATGTTTCGGGCGTGAAGCCGGCCAACGTCACAATGGCGGACGGATCCGAAGCAGTCACCACTGCGGGGGGAGCAGCATCGATGAGTTCAAGCAACAACACCACCGCCAGGGCGGCGGAGCCGCTGCCGAGCGAAGGCGGCCTTATCGGCCTGATCAGCTCGATCGGCCGTGTCATGGGCCGCGTGGTCGGCATCTTCTTCAACTCCGGCCGCCGCACCATCGACCAGGTCGTCCGCAACGTGCTGCCCTTCATGGCCTTCGTGACCATGCTGATCGGCCTCATCCTCTACACCGGCATCGGTGACGTGCTGGCGCAGCCTATGGGTCCGCTGGCCAACAACATCGTCGGCCTGCTGGTCATCTCGGCTATCTGCGGCCTGCCGTTCCTGTCGCCTATCCTGGGGCCGGGCGCGGTCATCGCACAGGTCATCGGCGTCGCCATCATCGGCCCGCAGATCGCCAACGGCACCATCTCGCCTGCAATGGCCCTGCCGGCGCTGTTTGCCTACAACACCCAGGTGGGCTGCGACTTCGTTCCCGTCGGTCTGGCACTCGGTGAGGCCAAGCCGAAGACGATCGAAATCGGCGTGCCGGCGGTGCTCATCAGCCGCCAGATCATGGGCCCGGTCTCCGTGCTGATCGCATGGGTCGTGTCCCTGATCGTGTTCTAAAACATTAGGAAAAACGAGGTTCGCCATATGTCGGTTCTTCTCAAGACACGGGTCACGGCAATTGGACCCGAAGTGGCGGACCTCGCCGAGGGCGGCGTGCTCATCCTGTTTGCGGATGGCTCGCCTCCCGAACTGGCCGAGGTCTCGGTGCTGCACAGCACGGAGGAAGGCCCGAGCGACGATGCGCCTGCTGCAGGCGCCTCCATCACACTCGGACCGGTCTCGGCGACGATAACGGCGGTCGGCTCCACGGCCTGGAGCAAGGTCCGCGAGATGGGCCATGTCGTGATCTCCTTCAACGGAGCATCCGAGGCCGAAAGGCCGGGCGAGGTTTGCGCATCCGAGGTCGATACCGGAGCGCTCGTGGCCGCGCTTACGCCAGGCGCTGTCATCATCATCGCCGCCTGATAATATCCGCGCTGTCTGTCGACGGCGCCCAAACCTAGAGTATTGCCATGGAACGCTCGACCATCGTCAGAGTGCACGAAGGTTTGCACGCCCGTCCCGCCACGCGGTTCGTCAAGCTCGCCAAGGGTTTCGAATCCGATGTCGAGCTGGTCAAGGACGGCAAGGCAGTTAGCGCCAAGAGTTCGGTCAAGCTGATGCTCTTGGCGGTCAAGGAGAACCAAGAAGTCACCGTGCGCGCCAACGGCGCCGACGCCATTGAGGCGATCGAGGCGCTGATTGGCTATCTTGAAAACCCGCGCGCCGGCCTCGACGACGAGGGGCAAGCGGGCGAGGGCGGCTTGGAAACCGTAGCTACGGCACCCGCTCCCGAGGCCGCGCCGCTGGCTGCCGCGCCGACGGATGGAACCTCCAAGCTCCAGGGCGTAGCCGCCAGTGAGGGCGTGGCGATCGGGCCGGCCTTCGCTCATTTCCCGCCGGAGATCCAGGGGCCGGGCAGGCACCTGCAGGCCGGTGAGATCGAAGGCGAGCTCGAGCGCTTCCGCAGCGCCGTCGCCAGCGTCCAGGCGCGCATGGACCGCACGCTTGACGAGAACAACCTTTCCGCCGGCGACCGGGGCATCGTCGCAGCGCTGCGCGACATCGCCGCCGACGAAAGCCTGACCGGCGAAGCCGAAAGACTGATCAAGGGTGGTGACGACGCGGTCTCGGCCGTCATCGCGGCCGCCGCCACCATTGCAAATGATTTCGGGGCGGTAGACGACCCCTATCTCAACGCCCGAGCCGACGACGTGCATGCCGTCGGGAGGCAAATCTGCCTGGTGCTGCTCGGTCAGAACGAGGTCAGCCTGGAGGCCATTCCGCAGGGCGCGATTCTCATTGCCGATGATATCGGGGCGTGGGATCTGGCGCGCGCGCCGCTCAAGCGTATCGGCGGCGTGGTCTGCGGCCATGGCGGCGCCACCTCGCACATCGCCATCATCGCCCGCTCGCACGGCATCCCCGCGGTGCTTGGCCTCGGCAGAAGGGTCGATGATCTGCGCGGCGCAACGGTAGTTGCGATCGACGGCCATGCCGGCCATGTGATCGTCGATCCGGATGAAGCGACACGCGCCGATTTCATGCGGCGTGTCGAAGCGGCGGCCCGGGAGCATGCCGACCTCAAAGTGTTCAAGAGCGTGACTCCGACCCGCGCCGACGGCACGGTAATCGAGGTCGCGGCCAATATTGGTTCGCTCGAGGAGATCGAGGCGGCGCAGGAAGCCGGCGCCATGGGGGTCGGGCTGTTTCGCACCGAGTTGCTCTTCATGCGCCACATGCATCTGCCGTCGGAGGACATGCAGGCCGAGACGTACAGCGCCCTGGCGAAGGCGTTTGCCCCGTATTCGGTCATCGTGCGCACGCTCGACATCGGCGGCGACAAGCCGATCGCCGGCATCGAATTCCCCGAGGAGGAAAACCCGTTCCTCGGCTGGCGCGGCATCCGTATGTGCCTCGACCGGCCCGACATCTTCAAGCGCCAGCTGCGGGCGCTGCTGCGCGCCGCCGTCCACGGCAACATCAAGGTGATGCTGCCGATGGTCTCGGAAATCGCCGAGGTAACGCGCACGCGCGCGCTTGTCGAGGAATGCGCGGCCGAGTTGCGGGCCGAGGGCGTGGAGCATGCAAGCTTCGACCTCGGCGTGATGATCGAGACGCCGGCCGCCGTGCTGATCGCGCCGGCCCTGGCGAAGGAAGTGGCGTTCTTTTCCATCGGCACCAACGACCTCACCCAGTACATCATGGCCGCCGACCGCCTCAACCCGACGGTTGCCAAGCTCAACGACGTCACCAATCCGGCGGTGATGTCCGCGATCGAACTGACGGCCAAGGCGGGTGTTGCCGCCGGCATCATGGTGGGCATGTGCGGCGAAGCGGCAGGTCGTCCGGACCTGATCCCGGCCCTCATCGGGATGGGCCTGACCGAGCTAAGCATGAGCCCGGCCTCGATCCAGCGTGCCAAGAAGACCATCGCGGCCATGGCGGCCGAACGATAGCGGATCCCTCTGGCGGTTACGTCAGATGCGCGAGCAGCGTGGCGAGAACCGGTGTCAGTTCCTGGACGGCATTGGCCTGGGCGCAAGCCTGTCGGATGCGATCTTCCCGCACTTCTGCGGCCAGCACCGCGATCTCGAGAATGTCGGGTTCGGGCGTACCGCCATCCGCCTTGGTCGCCAGTCCGCAGGCAAGCACGACAGGCGCCAGGCATCTTATGTCGAGCGACCGGTCGGCCGTTGCGGCCGGGCCGGTTCCGATCTCGCCAGGCTGAACCGGACGGTGGTTGAGGCATTCGACGAGGAGAGCCGCGCAGGCCGCCGCGACGTGCTCGGTGGAGGCAGCGTCCGCCGTCGCCCGAGCCAGAAGATCGGCATTGCGCTTGCGCATCGCGGCGTGCACGGCGGAAAAACTCGCCTCGTGCACGCGGGGATTGTCGACGCCGTAACCGGCCAGAACCGCGCGGGTCAGATAATACATGTCGCGCCTGAATTGACGTTCGCCGCCGATCTGCCGGTCTTCATCGCCGTCCGGGAAATAGGAGCGCAGGCTTTTCACGGTCGTTCCGTCGACCTTGAGCGGCCGGGAATGCGGAACGAAGGATTCGGCGATCGTCAGCGCGTCGTCGACAGCGCTCGCGGCGTGGCTGAGCAGGCTACGGCCCGGAAAGGGAGGCAAATTGCCCGCTATTGCGTGAGACGTCTCGCCGGCGCTGTCGTGGCGGCTCTGGCGAATGGCGTCGCGCAGTTCCCGAAGCCGATCCTTCAGGTTGGCGCGGACATCCTCGGAGATTTGTCGCAGCATCACCAATTGCCTCGAAATGCTGAAGCCGGTCACGGCTCTGGGCGCCGGTCGCCCTCTCTAGATTGTTCGTATCGATTGGTAGATCAATAGACGATATTTAACCAGCACGCAGAATCGGCGACGGCACCGCGGAGGGGAACTTGGGCAGGCGACGGCAGGGCGAACCTGAAAACGGCAAGGCGACAGCGGAGGCGGCCGAGCAGGTCGTCAATGAAAGCCGGACCGACCGGCTCAGGATCCGCGCCGCCTGGATGTATTTCGTCGAGCAGATGACACAGAACGAGATCGCCGACGTGCTCGGCGTCGGCCGTGTGACTATCGTGCGCATGCTGGCGGAGGCGCGGGCGCGCAACGAGGTCAAGATTACCATCGAGAGCGAACTCCTGGAGATCGTGCGCCTGGAGCGCGCGCTGGAGAAAACCTTCGGCCTGCAGCAGGCGCTGGTGGCGCCGCTGTCCGACCCCGACGCCGATCCGATCCCGGCGATCGCGGCCAAGACCGGCATGTTCCTGTCGGACGCGATGAAATCCGGCATGCGGGTCGGCGTCGGCTGGGGCGTGACGCTGTTTAACACTTTGCCTTTCATCAGCGCCAAATCTCTGAACGACTTCAGCGTGATCTCGCTGCTTGGCGGCGTCGGCGTCGCACGCCGTGTCAACCCGGCCGAGTTCGCCTGGCGCTTCGCCCAGATTTTTCAGGGTGACGGCTATCTGATGCCGACGCCGGCCGTCGTCGACAGCGTCGAGACCAAGATCGCGCTGGTCGAGCGCTGCGGGCTGCAGGAGATTTTTGCAATGGCCGACGCGCTCGATGCGGTCCTGCTGAGCGTCGGCGGCATCGCGTCGGCCACAACCTTCTCGCGCGGCGGCTTCCTCAGGGAAGCGGACCGCGAGGCGCTGCTGGCGCGTGGCGCCGTCGGCGACCTTCTGTTCCATTTCTACGACCGCAACGGCGATCTGGTCGACCATCCCGTCAACAGCCACGTGATGTCGGTGGATGTCGACCGCCTTCGCAAGGCCCCGATCCGAATCCTCACCTCCGGCGGCGCGGAGAAGACTGAGGCGCTGCTCGGCGCCATGAACCTGATCGCGCCGACCGTGCTCATCACCGACGAGGAAAGCGCGCGGCGCATGCTGGCGGCGCGCGCGGTTTGAATCATGCGATGGAGGGGCTCGCGCGTTTCGGAATTGAGCCTCGGAGGAACCTGCGGGCAGGTTCCTCCAGCAGAATGAAGAAGGCGACCGAAATAATGATCAGCAAGGGCTGATACAAAAGCCGTCCGATCCAGTCCCATTCGCCCGAGAATATCACCGGCATCCATTTTCGAACCGGAATTTGCAGGATGTAGAGGGCGTAGCTTGCATTGCCCAGCAGCACGAGAGGTTTGTGCGAAAGCGCGCGTCGGACCATGCCCTGATTAACGGCGCATGTCGCAATCAGGGCAACGAAGCCAATTCCCGCGAAAGATGCTATGGTCGCCGCGGTGGTTGCGACAAGCGAGACAACCGTGAACGCAGCGGCCAGGATGGCGGCCAAGTCGCCACGAAAACGATCGAGCGCGCCGGCCCGAAAAAGCAGGGCGCAGATGATGCCGGTGATGAATTCGGGCAGCCTCAGAAGCGGGAGGGGCATTGGCGCCATCCAGCTGAAACCAAGGTAACCTGTCGGCCCAAGGCCCGGAAGGCACATAACGGCAAAAATCGACACCGCTGCCGCCAGGCCGACCCACAGAGCCGCAGTCGTGAGTCGAGACAGGAGGGGAAGCAGAAGCGGGAACATGAGGTAGAAGAAGAACTCGACCGAAAGTGTCCAGCCGGCGGGATTCCAGAAGAACGCGAGCAATGACGCTGGCGCTCCCCAGGCCTGAATGAGGCCAAGCGTCGCCAGCGACGCAAGCGGGTAATCGAAAAGCCCCTTTGCCAGCGGCAGAGCCACCGCGAGGGCAAGGAGATAGACCGGATAAATTCTGGCGAATCTCGCTACGGCAAACCGTCGAACGTCGTCCCAATGAGACATTCTGCCGACGTAGGAATGGGTCAGGATGAACCCGGACAGCAGGAAGAAGAACGAGACGCCGAGATAGCCATTTTTCACAAGATTGGCGATCAGGTGAGGCGCTCCGTTGATGTCGACCGAATGGAACGCAAGGACATAGACAGCTGCAAAAAACCGCAAGCTGGTCAACTGCGTCAGGTTCGATCCGGCCGGAGAAGGCTTCAATTCCATGCAGAGTGCCCCTGGCTGCAAGGGTAAGGCGGTGCTCGGAACTCTCGATGCTGCCAGGAAACTCCTGTACTCCGCGCCACATTAACAACCCGCTATGCTCAACAATGATGGCCGCGCTCCACAGGCATGGCCACGCGGGAATCGGTAGAGCAGGCCGCTCTCGGTCGATGAAAGCTCTGGGGCCAAGTCTCAGGTTGAAAATGGTCGGAGTGGCCGGATTCGAACCGACGACCCCTTGACCCCCAGTCAAGTGCGCTACCGGGCTGCGCTACACTCCGGACCGGGTGGCGATGTATCGTGATAACCCCGTGCGGGTCAACCGAATTCGGTGCCTATCGCGCAGGTGAAATTGCAAGAAGGGATGCGCGACTCGCCTGCCGCAATTCCCTCTGGTGCCGGTACTCCAGCGCGATCGCGCCCCACACCAGGCCCATCAACAGGTATAGGTGGCGCCAGTGGTCGATGTCGATGAAGGTACCGAGCCCAATATTGCCGAGATAGGCGACATAGGCGCAGAGCAGATAGGGCTGCCCCGGCCGGTCGCGCAGAAGGATACGGAAGCCGGCTGCGACCGTCCATAAGGTCAGTGTCAGGAACGAGACGAAGCCCAGCCAGCCATAATCCATCAGCGCCTTCAGCCAAATGTCGTGCGTGTCCTCGCCATAGATCGTGCCGAAGACCAGCGGGCCAATGCCGAACGGATGCTCCATCGCCAGCTGGAAGCCGATCGTGTAGCGGGCGAAGCGGCCGAGCCGCGCCGAATCGTAGCTCTGCTCGAGCTGCGCGCGCTGGGTGAACATGTCCGACACGCCGGGCAGTTGCAGGATGACGAGGAAGGCGATGACCAGCAGCGCCACGGCCGCGATTGTCATCACCACGACCCGCAGCCGGAACTTGCCGCTGGCGCTCTGCAGGAACAGGCACGCGGTGAGCAGCACCGCCGACACAGCGAACATGCCCCAGGCGCCGCGCGAGAAGGAGAAGAAGATGCCGGCGGTGATGATCAGCAGCGGCACTGCAAGCAGCGGCATGCGCGATACCGGCCCAGTGAGCAGCAGGTAGAGCAGGTAGGTGCCTGGCAGCACCAGAAACGGCCCGAACACGTTCGGGTCCTGGAAGGCGCCCGCGGCGCGGTCATATTTGGTGAACATCTCCGCGCCGGGAAAGGCATGGAAATAGCCGGCGATGCCGAGCAGCGACGTCGCCACCGCCGACACCACATAGGCGATGAAGATCAGCCGGTAGAGGCCGGGCTGGACCGAGGTCACTGAGGCGAAGAACACGGCGCTGAAGGCAAGGAACAGCGAGACGGCGAGATAGAGCGGCGTGTTGGCGAGATCCGCCATCTGCGTCATGGCGATCATGCCGCCGATGTTCATCGCCACCAGCAGCACCAGCAAAGGAATGATCGCGCGAGAGATTCGAAGGCCGAACAGCGCCCAGACCGCGATCAGTCCGGCCATGTAGATCTCGTAGGGCGCGGGCTCGCTGATGACGAAGCCGGAGAGCAGGATGCCGATACCGATCGCGGCCGATGCGATCAGCGAGATCAGCTTGGCGTTGACCGCTGAAGGCAACAACCGGTTGACCGCCGACGCCGGCAATGCCCGCGGCTGCAACTCATGGACGACGGCGCTCAATAGGCGTTTTCCGTGTTGAGCAGGCGGATCGGCGTCAGGAACAGGATGCGCAGGTCGAACAGCATCGACCAGTTCTCGATGTAATAGAGGTCGTATTCGGTGCGCATGCGGATCTTTTCGTTGGTGTCCATCTCGCCGCGCCAGCCATTGATCTGCGCCCAGCCGGTGACGCCTGGCTTCACCTTGTGGCGGGCGAAATAGCCGTCGACCACCTCGTTGTAGAGAAGGTTATGCGACTGGGCGGCTATCGCATGCGGGCGCGGCCCGACCAGCGACAGCGAGCCGAGGAGTGAGTTGAAGAACTGCGGCAGCTCGTCGATCGAGGTCTTGCGGATGAAGCGTCCGACGCGGGTGACGCGCGGATCGTTCTTGGTCACCGTCTGCTTGGCGGTCGGGTCGGACCGGTCGGTGAACATCGAGCGGAACTTGTAGACCTCGATGATCTCATTGTTGAAGCCGTGCCGCTTCTGCTTGAACAGCACCGGGCCCTTGCTGTCCAGCTTGATGGCGATCGCCGTGACGAGCATCACCGGCGAGAAGAGGATGATGCCGACAAGCGAGAAGACGATATCGAAGGCGCGCTTGGCGACCGAGTCCCAGTCGTTGATCGGCTTGTCGAAGATGTCGAGCATCGGCACGGAGCCGATATAGGAGTAGGCGCGCGGCCGGAATTGCAGCGCGTTCGAATGGGCAGAGAGCCGGATGTCGACCGGCAGCACCCAGAGTTTCTTGAGCAACTGCAAGACGCGCGATTCGGCGGTCAGCGGCAGCGAGACGATCAGCATGTCGATGCGCGCGATGCGGGCGAATTCGATGAGCTCCGAAATTGTGCCGAGCTTCGGATAGCCGGCAACGATCGGTGGCGAGCGCCTGTCGTTGCGGTCGTCGAAGATGCCGCAGATGCGGATGTCGTTATAGGGCTGCTTCTCGACCGAGCGGATCAGTTGTTCGGCCGCCTTGCCGCCGCCGACGATGAGCGCGCGGCGCTCCATGCGACCGTCGCGCGCCCAGCGCCGGATGAGGCTGGACATCACCAGCCTCAGGCCGAAGATCAGCACGAAACCGACCACGAACCAGGTGCCGAACAGCAGGCGCGAATAGTCTTCCGAGGCCTTGATGACAAAGGCGGTGAGCGCCATCAGCGCGAAACTGCCGGCCCAGACGAGCAGCACGCGACCGAAATTGGCCAGAGGGCGCATCAGCGCCGCGATCTGATAGCAGTCGGTGACGTCGAGCAGCACCACGGCCAGGAACGACGTCGCCGCGATCGCCAGCGGGTATTGCCAGGCCAGATAGGTGAAGAAGCCGACATAGTGAAAATAGACGCCGAGCCCCGACAGGAACAGCAGCACGAACTCGACCATGCGCAGCACGCCGCTGACCATGATCGGCGACATGGTATCGCGCCGGTATTGCGAGGCGACCTGGCGCGCCACATCGTTGATGCCGCCGGGCTTTTCGCTCTCGGCGGGAGCGTCGTAATTGCGCACCGCATCCATGGAGAAGCGGCGTGCGGGGTCGATCTCATTCATGGGAATTGTCCGCGAGCTTCGCGCAATTGCTTAGCAAAAGAGAGCTAAGAAAGCCTTGAAACAACCCGTGGTTTTGAAGCTGTTGTGAGGTTGCGGGACCTACTTGTTCAGCGCCGCGAGATAGGCCTTCTCGATCTCGGTGGCCATCACCTCGGCGCCGAATCGCGCCCTTAGCTCGTCGGCCTGCGGCATCATCTCCCGGTACTGGTCGCGCTCGCCGAGCGCGGTCTTCATTTTGCTGGCAAGCTCGACGGGATCCGCCCGGATCAGGGCAGGGGAGCCCTCGCCGAAAATTTCCGGAATGCCGCCGACCGCGGTCGCGATCATCGGCATGCCGGCGGCCAAAGCCTCGAGCACGATATAGGGCATCGCCTCCGCGCGAGACGGAACCACGACGAGCTCGGCCAGTGCGAAGGCGTTCCTGGCCGGCATGGGGGGCCGAAAACGGACGTGGCTCTTGAGGCCGAGTCGCGCGACCTGCGCGTGGTAGCGCGGCAGGTCTTCGCCATCGCCGACCATCACGGCGCTCAAGGGGCGTTCAAGGTCGCTGCCGGCCAAAGCCAGCGCATCGATGAAGATATCCGGACCTTTCAGGTCGCGCATCATGCCGATGTATAGGAAATCGGCGGCATCCGACGCGGGCGCCACCGGTTCGAATTCGGCGGCGCGCAGGCCGTTATAGACGAGCCGGTTGGGTATGGGCGGTTCGCCGACCTTGCGGCAGTACGTTTTCCGCTCGTAGTCGGAAACGAACAGCAGACAGTCGGTGAAGCGCGCCATGAAGCGCTCCAGTCCGAAGAACAGCTTTCCTGTCGCTGTCGCCTCATCATAGTGGAGGGAGCCGCCATGCGGCGAATAAAGGCGGGCCACGCGAGACCTTGAAACCCGCAACAGTGAGCCGAACAGACGGGCATAGGCGCCACCTTTCGCGCCGTGCCCGTGCAGCACGTCCGGCCGCAATTCCTGAATGATTCTGTGGGTACGCCAGGCGGAGGCGATGTCGCCGGGCCCGACATGGCGCTGCATCGGTGTGCGATGGATGCCGAGCGCCAAGTTGTCTTTCATTGCTTCGAACAGCCGCTCTTCATAGTCGCCGCCGGTCGTCGAATCGCAGACGATTCCCACCGCGTGACCGGCGGCGACCTGCGCCTCGGTCAGGTCGCGCACATGCCGGAAGATTCCCCCGACAGGTGAGCGAAAGCAGTGGACGATCCTGAGATTCACCGCCACGACGGCTTTTTCAGAACAGGCGTTCGCGGACGTAGACGGTATCGCCGGGCAGCAGCGGATCGGATGTCAGTACCCGTCCGGTCATCACCTTGCCATTGATGTCGCGTGTGACGTCGACGCTCTCCTGATTGGCTCGCGGGGTGAAGCCGCCGGCGATGGCAACCGCCTTCTGCACGGTAAGCCCCGGCACGTAGGAATACTGGCCGGCAGCGCCCACTTCGCCCATCACGAAGATCGGCCGGTAGCGGTCGATCTCGACCGAAACGTCGGGATCGCGCAGATAGCCCTGGCGCAATTTGTCGGCGATCTCCTTTTCCAGCTGCTGCGCGGTGTGGCCGCGCGCCGGCACCGCGCCGACGAGCGGGAAGGAGAGATAGCCGGACTGGTCGACGCTGTAGGTGTTGGTCAACCCGTCCTGCTCGAACACCGTGACACGGACGCGATCGCCGGCGCCGAGCCGGTAGGGCTGGTCGAGCACTTCATGGAAGGCTGCGGGCGTCGGGCGATAGCTCGAGCAGCCGGTGAGAAGCGACAGGACAAGCAAAGCGCGGAAGAGGGAAGCAGTGCTTTTCATGACCGACCAGGAACCCTCATCGCAATTGCCGCGAGCCGCGGCACGACCCCAAGAAAGTGCGACCGTTATCATCCTGTTAGGGTTAATGGGCGGTAAAGGAGCGCGGTCGGGGATCGCGTCGACCGGCAAAAAGCCCAATTGTTCTATTGCTTTCGAGCAACGTTCTTTGAGTGCTCTCTAATAAGCAGGCATTCTGATCTTAACGGGTGAGTTACCATAGTTGTTTACGGTCCATCCTCGACTCAAAGTTCGGAGCAGGATGCATGTCCGTTCAGTCCGCGGCCGCAGATGTCGATGTCGACCTGAAACAGCTTTTCGCCAGCCTGGCGAGGAACTGGCTGCGCATTGTTCTTGTCACGCTTGTGGCCACCGGACTCGCCTTCGCTTTGGCCTGGCTCGCGACGCCTTACTACAAGGCGACAGCCAAGCTGGAGATCGGCTCGCGCGAATCGGAATACACCCGTCCGCCGGGCACCACCGATGACGACAAGCCGATTCTCGACGAACAGGGCGTGGCCACCCAGGTCCAGATCATTTCCTCTCCCGACATCCTCAAGCAGGTGGCGGCCAAGTTGAACCTGGACAAGCTGCCGGAGTTCGACGAAACGCTGAAGATGTCGGCGCTCGGGCGCGTGCTCGTTCTCGTCGGCTTGAAAAGCGATCCCTTCGATATTCCGCCGGAAGAGCGCGTGCTGAACGCCATGCACGATAAGCTCAACGTGTACGCGGTCGAAAAGACACGCGCGATTGCGATCGAGTTCGCCTCGAAGGATCCCAAGCTTGCCGCCGATATCGCGAACGGCATTGCCAACGCCTATATCGCCTCCAAGAGCGACGCCAAGCTCGAATCGAACGCGGCCGCCACCGACTTCCTGGCCCCGGAGATCGCTGACCTGCAGAATCGCGTGAAGGACGCCGAGGCCAAGGTTGCGGCGTTCCGCGCCCAGTCAGACCTTCTGATGGGCGGCAACAATGCTGTGCTGCCGACTCAGCAGCTCTCCGAACTGTCGAGCGAGTTGTCGCGCGTGCGCGCCAGCCGCGCCGCCGCCGAGGCGAGCGCCGAGAGCGTGCGCCGGGCGCTTCAGAATGGCGGTTCGCTGGACAGCGTGCCGGAGGTTCTGTCCTCCGAGCTGATCCAGCGACTGCGCGAGCGGCAGGTCGAACTCCGGGCCAACATTGCCGATCTTTCCACGACCCTGCTCGACAACCATCCGCGCATTCGCGCGCTGAAGTCGCAGCTTGCCGACTTGGACGGCCAGATTCGCAATGAGGCGCAAAAGATCATTCGCGGCCTGTCGGCCCAGGCTCAGACGGCTAAGGCTCGCGAGGATCAGCTGGTCGCGGACGTCAACACGCTGAAAGCCGCCTCGGCGCGCGCCGGCGAGCAGCAGGTGCAGTTGGACGCCTTGCAGCGCGACGCGAACGTTCAACGCCAACAACTTGAATCATATATGGCAAGTTACAACGCGGCGGCCTCGCGCAAGGATCGGAAATACTCGCCTGTCGCGGCGAGCCTGATCGCGCAGGCCCAGGTGCCGTCCCAGCCCTACTTCCCGAAGATCGGGCCCATCACCGGGGCTGCCGCAGCCGCTTCGCTGCTGCTGATGGTGATCGGCACGCTGCTTGGCGAACTGTTCTCCGGCCGCGCCATGCGTCCTGCCCCTGGTGCCCGTTTTGAGAGCATAGAGCAGGTGGCGATGCCTGTCGCTCGGACGGAATCGGCGATCGCCGAGGCACATGATGGAGGCCGTGCTTTTGCTCCTTACGAGGAAGCCGCGCCAGGCTATTCCATCGCGGATGCGGAATTCCCAAGGCCGGCCGAGAGCGAGCCGGTAGAGGTTCATGCCGCCGCTGCCGAATCTGCTAAGTCCGTTGTCGGGCTTTCTGAACTTGGCGAATCCGCGCCGGAGCCGCGCCAATCCCGGCTGGGCGAGATCGATGTCGACAAGGCGGCGGAGAAGCTGATCGCTTCTGGCGCCGCGCGCGCGATCTTCGTGTCGCCCGAAGGCGACGAGGCGGCCGCTTCCGCCGTGCTGGTGGCGCGCGAAGTCTCCGACGCCGGCCTGCGCGTGTTGCTGCTCGATCTGACCGCATCGGGTGCGGCGTCGCGGCCGATGCTGGACTCGAGCCTGTTTCCGGGCATCACCAATCTTCTGGCCTCCGAGGCGCAGTTCAGCGACGTCATCCATCCCGATCTCTATTCGGATGCGCATGTCATTCCGGTCGGCACCGCCGATCCAGTCCGCGCCATGCGCGCCGCCGACCGGTTGCCGATCATCATGCAGTCGCTGACCACCGCCTACGACCTCGTCGTGGTCGAATGCGGTCCTGCCGACGCGCAGGGCATAAGCCGCCTGGTCGGCGACGGCACCGAAGTCTTCCTGTCGATGCTGGAAGCCGACGACCATGTGACCCAGGCAGCGGTGAAGCTGATCGAGAACGGCTATCCGGGCGTCACGCTGGTCACTCCGGTCGGCCATGAGCCGGGAGATCCATTGCCCGGACGCCGGTCGGCTGCGTAGGCTGGAGCCCGACAAGGCTGTCCTGCGCTGCAGCTACGCTTTGCCAAGGATAACCGCGTGGTACCGGAAACCGAGAGCGCGGGCGCGGCTCAGCCCTGGGGCATGAGAATCCTTGGGTGCAAGACCGGACCGGGGCATTTCTTGGTGACTCCCGCACTTTACATCGGCGGCAAGGGACCTAGTTTCGGTGTTTCGCGCTGCGCATTCTGATGCGCGGATGATCGAGAGCGGGGCCATGATCCCTAGGCCGGTCCCCAAAACCCCCAAAGGATGGCTGCTATGACACAGGCCAAGAACGGCGATACCGTACGCATCAATTACACTGGGCGTCTGGTCGACGGCACCCAATTCGATTCTTCCGGCAGTGAACCGCTGCAGTTTACGCTGGGTGAAGGACAGGTTATTCCAGGCCTCGAAACCCATGTCGAGGGCATGGAGGTCGGCACGAAAAGCACCGTCACAGTTCCCGCTGATGCCGCTTATGGCCCCCATCGGCCCGAGGCTGTCGTAACCATCGACCGCGCCGCCGTGCCGGCAAACATCAACGTCGATGTTGGCACTCGGCTGCAGGCCCGCACCCGCGAGGGACGTCCCATGCAAGTAACGATCATCGGCGTCGACGACTCAAGCGTCAAGCTTGACGGCAATCATCCGTTGGCCGGAAAGGACCTTGTATTCGACGTTGAATTGGTCGAGATCGTTGAGGCGGCATAGTTAGCGACTCTTGCCAGGTCTAGCTGTCGTCCTCGGCCGCGACGGGTGCTGCCTGTCCGGCCGCCCTGCGGCGCAGCATCTTGGTCAGATTCCAGACTGTCGGGTTGTTCTTGATGAAGGCCTTCGCCCGCGCGCCTTGCCGCATCGCCGCGGCCAACGCATGGCCCTTCAGCGTGAGTGGCGCAAGCACCTCGAAATGTTGGACCTCGATATCGCACCAGAGTCGCTTGTAAGGCTCGTCGCCGACGGAGAAGTCATACACTTCGTAGCCGAGCTCGCAGGCTTCCAGGATGTTGTCGAAGAACAGGAAGTCGCCAGGGCTGGCGAAGGCGAGATCGTCGTCGGCGATGGCGCCGAACTCGCAGATCAGCCGTTTGCCGCAGCGGCTGGAGCCGGTGACCGCGCGCAGCTTGCCCGCCACGTCAAGGCCGTGCAGCAGGAAGGTCGGCTTTTTCTCGGTCAGTGCATCAGTGAACAGCGCCCGGAAGAAGTCGCGCACCTGCCTGTCGCCGAAGACATTGGCGATGCCCATCTTGGCGAAACGCACCTCCTTCATCTCGAGGAAGTCATCGAGCAGCCTGTCGACCTCCTCGGGGGTGCGGGCCTCGACGCGGCGGAAGGCGCCGACGGCCTCGAACTTGCGCGTCTGCGAGCGGTGCTTCTTGCGCTTGCGCTTGCCGCTCGCGCGCGACAGCAGCGCGTCGAACCCGCCGTCGAGATCGACAGCGAGCGCAAGGTTCGGACTTGGGAAACTGGGCAGCATGGCCAGTGGATTGGCTATGCCGTCGAGGTCCGGCAGCAGCCTTTCCAGTGAGATCAGGTCAACATCCGGCCGCGTTCGGGCGATTGCCTTGAACATCAGGCGGATCGCCGGGCCGTCGATGGTGAGCAGTAAACGTGGATCGGCGGCGGCGAAATTGCCGTTGGCGTGACGCCCTCCGGGGAAACGGGCAACCTTGAACGGGCCTCGCCGCACGACTTCCAGCGCCAGCGATAGCGCCGGGCGGGCATCACAAGCCAGCGTCGCGACAACCATGTCTGCGCCCGTTGCGTTTGCCCATTTGGTCACCCATGATGCGCTTTGCGCCGGCGCGAACAGAGCCGAGGCGCAGAATTGAACGTACTCTGCAAGGCTGGCGCCGTCGCCTGTGGTAGCGGCCCACCGGCCCTGATCGGCTCCCATCGAGCGCGCGGAAATCTCGTTGGCCGCGACCCGGTTGCCGTCAAATGACGCGGCGGCGTCAACCATCCCTCAATCCTTAAGACGTATTGGTTCCGACTTGGGGGTTCGCATAGGCGAATGTCGTGCTTGAATGAGCCTAGGCGCAAAAGGTGAAGGAATGATCGACGGGGGCGAGACAATCCGGAAACTGGCGTTGAACCTTGCCCGCTACTCAGGTCTGGCGCCCCTGGCGCGGCCGTTTGTCGGCGGCATCGGCGCCATTTTGATGCTGCACCGCGTCACCGCGACACCGGAGAAGCCGAACAGCGTCAACCGGCATCTGAACATCGCTCCCGCTTTTCTTGACAGGCTTATCGCCGATATGAAGGGAAGGGGTTATGCCTTTGTTTCCCTTGATGAAGCGATCGAACGCGTTAAGATGGGCGGCAAAGGCGGCCAGTTCGCGACGATCACTGCCGACGACGCCTATCGCGACAACATGACGGAGGCGCTGCCGGTGCTTGAGAAGCACGGCGCGCCAATCACCATCTACGTCGCCCCCGGCCTGATTGACGGCGCCGTCGATCTCTGGTGGGACGTGATCGAGGACATCGTCGACACCAGCTCGCGCCTGACGCTGACGATGGCGGGCAAGCCGACGGTGATCGATTGCTCGACACGGGGCAGGAAGATCCAGGCCGTCGCGCGGCTGAACGCCTGGCTGACCGTGGAAATACCCGAGGAGGAGCAGGGTGCGGCATTGCGCGAGCTTGCCCGATCGAACGGCTATGAACTCGGTACAGGCCGCCGGTGCACCTTGATGAATTGGGACGAGCTCCGCGCCATGGGCGCCCACCCGCTGGTGACCATCGGCGCGCACACAGTCAATCATCGAAGCTTGAAGCGTCTGTCCGAAGCCGATGCGCGCCATGAGATCGGTGACGTCCGCCGTATACTCAAGGAAAAGCTGGGCGAGGAGCCGTGTCATTTCGCTTATCCCTACGGCTATGCCAGCGCAGTCGGCTGCCGCGAAGTGGGTTTTGCCCGAGACGCGGGCTATGTCTCGGCGGTGACGACACGGCATGGCGTGCTGCGCGCCGAGCATGCCGGTTTCCTGCACGCGCTGCCGCGCATCTCCGTCAACGGCCGCTACCAGAGCGTCGCCCATGTCCGCACGATGCTGTCCGGCATCACCACGCCGCTGGCCAACGCCGGCAAGATGGTAGTGACCATCTGACCTGACCGGCACCGCCGGCGTCAGCGAGGATCAGCCCTTCGGGCGCGGCTCGATGATCAGCCATTTGATGATGGCCATGGCCGGCAGAACCCAGAGAAAACCGCTGAGCAGGAAGAACAGGAGATGCGCCGTCGGCCCGTATTCGGCTAGCCTGGTGACCGCGACGGCCGACGCGATCAGCGCGTAGATGATGACCAGCGCCACCAGCAGGATGGTTCCGATCAGCTTTTTCAGGCGAATGGGCATGTCGCGGTCCCGTTGATCCGCCCCGATTAGGCCGATTGGGCGGCGCGCGCAACCGCCGGGGCCTGGCGCGACGGCGTGCCGCGCTGTCCAGCCTTGCCACGGCGCGAGCCTTGGTCCACCACTCCAGCGTTTCAATTGCCGGAAAAACGTCCATGGCTGCCATCACCGCCACGGCCCCCTATGCCGCACGCGACCGAGATCTGCGCAACCGCGCCCTGGTGCGCGGCTGGCTCTACCTTGTCCTGCTCGTTTTGTTCGCGCTGGTGCTGGTCGGCGGCTCCACCCGTCTCACCGGCTCGGGGCTGTCGATCACCGAGTGGCAGCCGATACATGGCGTCATCCCGCCGCTCAACGACGCCGAGTGGCAGGAAGAGTTCCAGCGCTACCAGCAGATCCCGCAATATACTGAGATCAACAAGGGCATGCGCCTCGAGGACTTCAAGTCGATCTTCTGGTGGGAGTGGGCGCACCGCATCCTGGCGCGTAGCGTTGGCGTCGTCTTTGCCTTGCCGTTGCTGTTCTTTTGGGCGACGCGCCGCATCGAACGCGGCCTCGGGCCGAAGCTCGTCGGCATTCTTCTGCTCGGCGGACTGCAAGGCGCCATCGGCTGGTGGATGGTGGCTTCGGGTCTGGTCGATCGCGTCTCGGTCAGCCAGTACAGGCTGGCAACGCATCTGACGTTCGCCGCGCTGATCTTCACCGCCACCATGGTGGTCGCGCGAGGTCTCGCGCCGCATTCCGAGCCCGCCGCTGATCGTTCGACACAGCGGCTAGCCGGTTTCATCGTGCTGCTCGCGCTGATCCAGATCTATCTCGGCGGCCTGGTCGCCGGCCTTCATGCCGGGCTTTCCTACAACACATGGCCGCTGATGGATGGAAGCGTGATCCCGTCCGATCTGCTTCTCTTGAAGCCCGCCTGGCTGAATTTCTTCGAGAATCCGAAGACTGTGCAGTTCGTGCATCGCATCGGCGCCTATACGGTCTTTGTCGTGGCGCTCTGGCACATGATCGCGACGTGGCGGCGCCAGCCGGGCACCACCCATGCCCGCCGGGCCACGCTTCTGTTCACGCTGGTGGTCGTCCAGGCCTCGATCGGCATCGGCACGCTCTTGATGCAGGTGCCGCTGCACATGGCGTTGACGCATCAGGCGATCGCGCTTGTGTTGCTTGGCTTCGCCGCCGCGCATTGGCGCGGCACCAAGGGCGCTTATCCGCTGCCGACACGACCGCCTATGAAACGCAGATACCTTGTCTATGGTTTTTTGGCCGTCGCGATAATCTATTTTGCTATCGAACTGCCTCGCTACGTCTAATTCGCGATGAGGCTGCG
Source organism: Mesorhizobium sp. (assembly GCA_004020875.1). Lineage (GTDB taxonomy): Bacteria > Pseudomonadota > Alphaproteobacteria > Rhizobiales > Rhizobiaceae > Mesorhizobium. The sequence continues at coordinate 15,752 of SAPZ01000040.1, read as the reverse complement.
CTGCGGTCAGAAGCTTGCCCGCACCTTTCGAATGGCCTCAACGACGGCCAATTCGCGGTTCTCGTCGACCGCGTTCTTGTCCTCGCGATGCCATGCGGCCGACAGGCAGCCATAGGCGATCGCATGGTCGAGGATGGCGCGCGGCGACTGCCCGAGCGTCTTTCCAAACATCTCGGCCATATGCGCGATGCGGCGCGGATCGAGGCAGAGATCGTCGCGGTCGAGCGGATTGTAGAACATGTTCGCCGCGTCGAAACCGGGATCGCCGAGCACCCCCTTGGGGTCGATCGCCAGCCAGCCGCGCGGGCCCAATAGGATGTTGTCGTGATGCAGGTCACCATGCAGCGGCTTGGTCGCGTGCGGATCGGAAAGCAACCGTTCGGCGATGTCTGCGGCGTGGACATAGAGGCTGGTTCGCCCGGCGGCCCGGTCGGCCTTGGCCACTCGAAACAAGCTCACATACCGTTCCCGCAGCGGCTGCAGGTCGGCCGGAGGCGTATGCTCGGACGGCAAGAACAGCTTCGCCATCACGACGGCGGCAATCGCGGCCGCGGCATCGTCGCCATGCTCCGCAAGATGCTCGGAGAGCAGCCTGTCGCCGGCATACTCGAGCAGCATGCGATGACCGTCGCGGCCGAGTAGCCGTACGGCGCCTTCGCCCCGCCGCCAGGCGAGATAATGCTCGCCGCGCAACTCGTCCGCGACGTCGTCGAAGGGTTTCAGGTCCTTGACGATCGCCGGCGAACCATCCTCTCGCGTTACCTTCCAGATCCGGCTGGAAAAGGTCTCTGCAATGAGTTCGGGAGCGCTGACCTTCCAGCGCTCAGGGAATGCCTGCATGACCACTCAGTGCTTGATGTCGAGCATCAGGTCGAGATTCTGCACCGCGGCGCCAGACGCGCCCTTGCCGAGATTGTCGTAGACGGCCATCAGCAGCGCCTGCGCCCTCTCGTCATTGGCGAACACATAGACCTTCATCCGGTTGGTGCCGTTATAGATCTCCGGATCGATCTCCGGGATGCGCTCGACGTGGGTGTAGGGCGCGACCTCGACCACGCCGCCGTCGATCGACGCATAATGGTCGGCGATCGCCGCGTGGAGTTCGGCGCCGGTCGGCACGCGGTCGAGACTGCCGAGCTGCAGCGGCACCACAGTGATCATGCCTTGCGCGAAATTGCCCACGGCCGGTTGCATGATCGGATCGTGCGACAGCTTCGCATAGGTGCGGAGTTCCGGCACATGCTTGTGTTGCAGCGTCAGCCCGTAGGGCAGAAACTCGGGCGCGTCCTCGCCTTTGCCGACATAATCCTCGATCATCGGCCGGCCGCCGCCGGAATAACCGGAAATGCCGTTGACGGTGACCGGGAAGTCCGCTGGCAGCAGCCCGGCGGAGACCAGCGGCCGCAGCGTCGCGATCGGGCCTTGCGGCCAGCAGCCCGGATTGGCGATGCGTTTCGCGTTGGCGATCTTCTTCGCCTGGTCCTTGTCCATTTCGGCAAAGCCATATTCCCAGCCCTCGGCGACGCGATGCGCGGTCGAGGCGTCGATCACCTTGGTCGTGTCGTTCGTGATCAGCGATACGCTTTCCTTCGCCGCCGCATCCGGCAGGCAAAGGATCGCGACGTCGGCCGCGTTGAGGAATTCGGCGCGCGCGGCGGTCTCCTTGCGGCGCTCGGTCGGGATGGAGATGATCTCCAGGTCACCGCGGTCGGCAAGCAGCGCCCGGATCTGCAGGCCTGTCGTGCCGTGTTCGCCGTCAATGAAGATTTTCGGTTTCATGACTTACCAAATTCCCTGCGATTCAATGTCATATACCGTGAGCATGATTTATCGCGGCATGATTGCCGTTGTTCAACTCTTCCGCCCGTGCTTTTCGTTCCGCCAGCAGGCCGAGATAGTGCATGGCGATGATGGATCCGGCGATCGCCGTTATATCGGCATGATCATAGGCCGGCGCAACCTCGACGATGTCGGCGCCGACGACATCGACTTGGCCGAGTTGGCGCAGCGTCGACAGCATCTTTGCCGAGGAAGGGCCTCCTGCCACCGGCGTCCCGGTGCCGGGCGCGAAGGCGGGATCGAGGCAGTCGATGTCGAAAGTGAGGTAGGTCTTCTTGCCGCCGGTGCGCTCGACGATCGCATAGGCGATGTCGGAGGCACGCATTTCCTCGACCTCATGGCCGTAGAGGATCTTGATGCCGAACGTATCCGGCGCATGGGTGCGGATGCCGATCTGGATCGAGCGGTCGGGGTCGATGATGCCTTCTTTCACCGCGCGGGCGACGAAGGAGCCGTGGTCGATGCGCTTGCCGTCGTCCGGCCAGGTGTCCTGATGCGCGTCGAACTGCACCATCGCCAGCGGCCCGTGGATCGCGGCATGCGCCTTGAGCAGCGGCCAGGTGACGAAATGGTCGCCGCCGAGCGTCAGAAGGAACGCGCCTGATTTCAGGATCTTGGCCGCTTCGCGCTCGATCGTGCCCGGCGTCTTCTGGTGATTGCCGCTGTCGAGCAGGCAATCGCCGTAATCCACCACCGAGAGATGCTCGAAGAGATCGCGCGAGAACGGGTATTGCGGGTCGTTGTCGAGGATCGCTGAGGCGCGGCGGATCGCCTGCGGCCCGAAGCGCGCGCCCGGCCGGTTGGTGACGGCGGCGTCGAAGGGAATGCCCCAAACGACGGCGTCCGCGCCCTTCACGTCCTTCGTGTATTTGCGCCGCATGAACGACAGCGCGCCGGCATAAGTCGGCTCGAGCGACGCGCCCGTCTTGGAGCGGGCGGTGAAGGCGTGGTCGATCTCTTGGTTCGCCATTACGGGTCCTCGGTTTGCATCGGGGCAGCCACCACTACAGAAGCGGCACCCAACATGCCAGTCACAGCTTGTGGAAACGAGGCGGCGCTCTCCAAAAGGATTTGATCCAAAAACTAGCCGGCTTCGTTCACCGCCTTGTCATCGGAAACGCCTAACCGGGTACCGACCCGGAACGGAGCGATTCCCCGATGCGAACACTCTGGCTGAGCCTTTTTCTGTCCGCCGCGCTTGGTGCAATTCCCGGCCAAAGTCTAGCCGGCCAGACGCGCGCTGCCCAAATCCTCGAGCGTTTCGAGCACGCCAACCAATGGCGCGATCATGTGATGATCGCCGCGCACCGCGCCGGCAGCATGCAGGCCGGCCAGACGCTTTACGCGGAGAACTCGTTGGCCGCGGTCGAAGGGTCGATCGCGATCGGCGCCGAGATCGTCGAGGTCGACGTCCGGCGCGCGAAGGACGGCGAGTTCGTCATCATGCATGACAGCTGGCTCGACCGCACCACCACCTGCAAGGGCGAGGTTGTGAACTACACGCTTGCCGAGCTGAAGAAATGCCGGCTGGTCATCGAGGGCACGGGCACCGTCACCAACGAGACGGTGTCGACGCTGCGCGAGATGCTGCTGACGACCAGGGATAGGATCCTGATCAACCTCGACAACAAGCTGGAGATGACCGACCTACCCGGAATGGTCGCGGAGGCGCGCGACCTCGGCATGGCCGACCAGGTGATCGTCAAGGAGAACCTCTGGAACCGGCAGCGCATCGATGCCGCCAGTGCCGCGCTTTCCAGGGCAGGCGGCGGCTTCCAGTTCATGCCGATCCTCGCCGACGACGCCGTGCATGACGCCGCCTTCGCCGATGAGGTCGCCAAGGCGTTCGCGCCGCGCGCCATCGAATTGATCAACTGGCGCAACGGCGCCGAGACGCTGACCGCCTCTGGCGGGCCGCTGTTCAGCAACCATATGCGCGCCGAAGCGGCCCGAGGCGATTGGCACCTTTGGGCCGACACCTACGCCATCGTGCGCAAGCCGGGCGGCTTCCTCGCCGGCGGCCGTGGCGACGAACTCGCCGTCGCCGCCGGCCTGCCACGCGAAGCTTGGGGTTTCTGGGTCGACCGCGGCGCAACGATCATCCAGACCGACGAGCCGAAAGCGGCTATTGAGTGGCTGGCCGCGAACGGGTATCGGGTGCCTTACACTACGGACATCAAGCAGGCCGAGCCGGCGCACACGGCGAGCATCAATTAGGACCCGGCGTGGCGCTTCACCCCGCCCGGCGCTTCGCGCGCCGACCTCCCCATCGAGGGAAGGTAGCGCGTCGTGCCAACTGTAGTCGCTCCATGCCAGCGTGCCAGCGTTCGAGTATAAAGCGCGGCGCGGGCGGGGTGCTGCGCCGAGCTACGCTGCTTTCGCCACGCCATCCAGCTCGTTCAACACATCAGCCGACAACTCCAACTCCGCGGCCGCTAGATTGTCCCGCAGATGCGCGACCGACGACGTGCCCGGTATCAGAAGGATATTGGGCGCACGCTGCAGCAACCACGCCAGCGCCACCTGCATCGGCGTCGCGCCGAGCCGTTCGGCCACGTCGGACAGCGTCGATGATTGCAACGGACTGAAGCCGCCGAGTGGGAAGAAGGGCACATAGGCGATGCCGCCGCGCGCCAGCTGGTCGATAAGCGCGTCATCGTCGCGATGCGCGAGATTGTAATGGTTCTGCACGCAGACGATGTCGCAGATCTTGCGGCCTTCCGCGATCTGCGCGCGGGTGACGTTGCTCAAGCCGATATGGCGCACGAGGCCTTTGCGCTGCAACTCGGCCAGCGCGGACAGCGGAGCCTCGATCGAACCCTCCGCAGGGCCGTGCACGTCGAACATCAGGCGCAGGTTGACGACATCCATCACGTCGAGCCCGAGGTTGCGAAGGTTGTCATGCACGGCCTGCTCGAGCTCCTTGGGCGCGAAGGCCGGCAGCCAGGACGCGTCATCGCCGCGGCGGGCGCCGATCTTGGTGACGATGGTCAGATTATCGCGGTAGGGCGCCAGCGCTTCGCGGATCAAAAGGTTCGTGACGTGCGGGCCGTAGAAATCGCTGGTGTCGATATGGTCAACGCCGGCGGCAACCGCTTCGCGCAGCACGGCGATGGCCGCGTCATGATCTTTGGGCGGACCGAACACACCTTTGCCCGCAAGCTGCATGGCGCCGTAGCCGAGGCGGTGGACCGAGCAGTCGCCGAGTTTGTAAGTGCCGGATTTGTCTACGCTGGACATCGTGGTCTCCTTCGCTGTCGACGACGGAGATAGAGCATGGTCACTGTCCCGATAATCGGCTATATTCGGAACGGCTTGTGCGAGATTCAGTACAATGGCGGTTGACCTCAATGATCTTCAGGCGTTCATGGCCGTGGCGCGCGCCGGTGGCTTTCGCGAAGGCGCCCGCGCCACGGCGGGCAGCGCCTCCGCGCTCAGTGATGCCATCCGCCGTCTGGAAACCCAGCTCGGCGTCCGGCTCTTCAATCGCACGACGCGCAGCGTCGCTTTGACCGAGGCTGGCGCCGGCCTGCTGGCGCGGCTCGGCCCCGCGCTGAGCGAGGTCGAGGCAGCGCTCGATGTGGTGAACGGCTTTCGCGACCGGCCTGCCGGAACCTTGCGGCTCAACGTGCCGGTAAGCGCCTCGCGGCTGGTGTTGCCAAGGATCGTTCCGGGATTTCTCGCCGCCTATCCTGCCATTCGCCTGGAGGTGATCGCCGAGGAGAATTTCATCGATCTGCTGGTGGCAGGCTGTGATGCCGGCATCCGCTATGATGAGCGGCTGGAGCAGGACATGATCGCCGTGCCGATCGGGCCGCGCACGCAGCGCTTCACCACCTCCGCCGCGCCGTCCTACCTTGACCGGAACGGCCGTCCGCAGCACCCGCGCGACCTGCTTGGCCATGCCTGCATACGCGGCCGCTTCCCGAGCGGGGTCATGACGCCCTGGGAGTTCGAGCGGGACGGTGAGGTGGTGCGGGTCGATACCACAGGACCATTGCTCGTCAGCATCGGCGGAGGCGTCGATCTCGCCATCGATGCGGCGATCGCCGGCGTCGGCATTCTCTGGCTGTTCGAGGACTGGGTACGCCCGCATTTCGAGAGCGGCGCGCTGGAGCCCGTGCTGGAGCCGTGGTGGCAGGAATTTTCCGGTCCGTTTCTCTACTATCCCGGGCGCCGTCTGGTGCCCGCGCCGCTGCGCGCCTTCATCGACTACATCAAGACGCCGGCCGGGCACTGGTGACGAAAACAAAAAAGGCCGCCCAGAAGCGGCCTTTCGAAAGCTTGGATTTCGCAGCGCTTAGCGCTTCGAGAACTGGAAGCTGCGACGGGCCTTGGCCTTGCCGTACTTCTTGCGCTCGACCACGCGGCTGTCGCGGGTCAGGAAGCCGCCCTTCTTGAGCACCGAGCGCAGGCCCGGCTCGTAGTAGGTCAGCGCCTTGGAGATGCCGTGACGCACCGCACCGGCCTGGCCGGAGAGGCCGCCGCCGATGACGGTGGCAACGATGTCGTACTGGCCGGCGCGGTTGGCCGCGACGATCGGCTGGTTGAGGATCATCTGCAGCACCGGACGCGCGAAATAGGTCGCGAATTCCTTGTCGTTCACAGTGATCTTGCCGGAGCCCGGCTTCACCCAGACGCGCGCGATGGCGTTCTTGCGCTTGCCGGTGGCATAGGCGCGGCCCGACTTGTCGAGCTTCTGGACATGCACGGGCGCGGCCGGCTGCGCGGCCACGGTGCCGAGTTCTGCGAGCGAGGAAAGCTCAGCCATTACGAAGCCCTCTTGTTCTTGGAGTTCAGCTTGGCCACGTCGAGCGTGACGGGCTGCTGGGCGGTGTGCGGATGCTCGGCGCCGGCATAGACGCGGAGATTCTTCATCTGGCGGCGGCCAAGCGGGCCGCGCGGGATCATGCGCTCGACGGCCTTCTCGACGACGCGCTCGGGGAAACGGCCCTCGAGCAGCTGGCGCGCGGTGCGCTCCTTGATGCCGCCGGGATGGCCAGTGTGCCAGTAGTAGACCTTGTCGGTGTACTTCTTGCCGGTGAACACCACCTTGTCTGCATTGATGACGATGACATTGTCGCCATCATCGACATGCGGGGTAAAGGTGGGCTTGTGCTTGCCGCGCAGATGGTTGGCGATGACAGTGGCCAGACGACCGACGACGAGACCTTCGGCGTCGATCAGCACCCACTTCTTCACCACATCCGCAGGCTTCTGCGAAAAGGTAGCCATGGTTTTGCTCTCAGGTTGACCTTTCAGACCCGAAGGACAGAAAGGCGTTTCTTGTTGCTTGGATTGACGGAAAGTCCGCCAATAACAAAACGGCGGCCTTTCCGGGCCGCTGCTTCGGGTGGGCTTATAGGCGAGGGCGCCTGACGCGTCAAGGCAACGAAAAATGAGTTCAGGCGAATAAATATAGAAAAAACAATCTCTTGATAAGACGGTACTATTTTACCGCATCATTCTCGCGCTTCCTTGGAATGGAATAGGTCCCGGTGGCATGCGCCACAGTGTGCCCATCCGGGCCCGCCACGATGTCGATGTCGAACACCATCAGGCTCTTGCCGAGCTTCAGGATCCGGCAATGGCCATCGATCGGACCGGCATCGGCCTTGCGCATGAAATTGATATCGAGGTTGACAGTCACCGAGAGCGCGTCCGGTCCGGCATGGCTGAGCACGCAGACATAGCCGCCGATGTCGGCCAGTGTGAACAGCGACGGGCCTGAGACCGTGCCGCCGGGGCGTAGATGCCGTTCGTTCGCATTGAGCCGCACTGTGCAGCCGCCGGGAAACACGTCGATCGCCTCGTAGGAGGTGAAACTGTCGTTGAGTTGCGGATAGACGCTTGCCATCAGCGCATTGACTTCGGCCGCATTGAGCATTGGCTTCAGATCGCTTTGGGCGGGCATGGGCAACGTCCTATATGAGGTGACAAGCTCCGGGCGATATGCCTGGACCAAACGGTGCGACCGAGAAAACACGCCTCGCGGCTGTTCTTCAACCGGCAGCGTGTTAGTTCTGTTGCTCCATGCGCCGCGCGCGCTGACCAGAGAGATTGGAAATGGCTGAAGTCGTCGCCATCAAGCCCGCCGTCACCGACGGCCCCGTTCTTGTCAGCCAGGACAAGGGCATCCTGCGCCTCACGCTTGCCAGCCCACCTGCCAACGCGCTCTCGCTGGCAACGATGGCAGCACTTCAGGCGCAGTTCGACCGAGTGAGGGCCGACAAATCCGTGCGAGTCATCATCCTGGCGGCGTCGGGCAAAGTGTTCTGCGCCGGTCACGACCTCAAGGAGCTGACGGCGCATCGCGCCGAAGCGGATCGCGGCAAGACCTTCTTCGAAAAGACCTTCGCTGCCTGCGCGAGCCTGATGCAGACCATCGTGCGCCACCCGAAGCCGGTGATCGCCGAGGTCGATGGCCTTGCCACCGCCGCCGGTCTGCAGCTGGTCGCGAGCTGCGATCTTGCCATCGCTTCGCACGAGGCCACCTTCTGCACGCCGGGCGTCAACATCGGCCTATTCTGCTCGACGCCGATGGTGGCATTGTCGCGCAACGTCTCGCGCAAGCAGGCGATGGAAATGCTGCTCACCGGTGAGACGATCGATGCTGCGACAGCCAGGGAGTTCGGCCTGATCAACCGCATCGTGCCTCGCGAATATCTGAATCAGGTTGTCAACAAATACGCGCAAACCATTGCTTCCAAATCGTCTTTGGTGGTCAAGGCAGGCAAGGAAGCCTTCTACGCCCAGGCCGAGATGGGGCTCGCTGACGCTTATGCCTATACCGGCCGCGTGATGGTGGAAAACATTCTGGCGCGCGACGCCGAGGAAGGCATCGGCGCCTTCATCGGCAAGCGCAAGCCGGAGTGGACCGACGAGTAGCCGATTTGAATGAAGCCGCGCCATTTCATCGTTGAAGGTTCGATGTGGCTGCCCGCAAGCAACTGACGCGGCTGAAAGCGCCCTATCTCAAGCGCATCCTGCTTGAGCCGTCGCGCGTTGCCGACTGGGAGCAATATCCCTGGAGCCTGCCGATTTTCCGCGACCGCGAATTCGAGTTCGAATTCGCTTCGGCCATCACCATCATCGTCGCCGAAAACGGTACCGGCAAATCGACGCTGCTGGAAGCCATTGGCGCGCTGGCTGGCTATGACGAGGCGGGCGGCGGCAAGGGTTATCGTCCGGTAGATCATTCCATCGCCATCGACAAAAGCGGCGCGGCGCTTGCAGATACGCTGCGCGGCCATTGGTTGCCGAAAGTCACCGCAGGCTGGTTCTTCCGCGCTGAATCTTTCTACTCGGTCGCGCGCTATCTCGATAAGGTTGCGCTCGAAGATCCGTTCAAGCCTCCGCCGCCCGATTTCCTGTCATGGTCGCATGGCGAAGGCTTCATTCGATTCTTCGAGGAGCGTTGCCGCCGGCAAGGCATCTACATCCTCGACGAGCCCGAAAGCGCGCTCTCGCCGACCCGCCAGATCGAGTTGCTCAAATTGCTTCAACCATGGAGCAGTCGGGCACCGCGCAGGTGATCATGGCCACGCACTCGCCGCTGCAGATGGCTTGTCCGAATGCGCGGCTCTTTCGCATCAGCCGCTTCGGCCTCGACCCGATCGATTTTCAGGACACAGACCATTTTCGCATGATGCGCGACTTCTGCAGCGACCCGGCTGCCTTTCTCGCCGAAGCGCTGTATGAGGACGAGCCATGAATCACGACATTTACGACAACGCCTACATCGCCGGCATTCTGAACTCGGTGAGGACGATCGCCATGGTGGGCGCGTCGCCCAACGACGTGCGGCCGAGCTACTTCGTGTTGAAATATCTATTGGCCAAGGGCTTTTCAGTGTTCCCGATCAACCCCGGCCATGCCGGCAAGGAGATCCTGGGCCGCACGGTCTATGCCAGCCTTGCCGACCTGCCGCAGCCGTTCGACATGGTCGACATTTTTCGCGCTTCCTCGGCAGTGCCCAGCATCATCGACCAGGTGCTGAAGCTCGACCCGCTGCCCAAGGTTGTCTGGATGCAGCTTGGCGTGCGCCATGACGAGGCCGCCGCCCGCGCCGAGGCGGCTGGCATCAAGGTGGTGATGAATCGTTGCCCGAAGATCGAATACGGCAAGCTGTCGGGCGAGATCGGCTGGACCGGCGTCAACTCCGGCGTTCTGTCGTCGAAGAAGCCGTTGATGCGCCAGGGGTTTCAGAGCTTCGGCGTGCGGCAGAAGTAGGCGCCCGGCGGTGCGCGCAAAATTATTCCGGGAAGAAATGGATTTTCTCGGCCGTTCGTCGCAGATCGCGTCCCGAAAGGTATTTTCTTCTTTGCATTCCAACTCGGGCTTCGCCAAGAATGCCCGGCGATTTTTCGAAGGCCAGGAGAGGAAGACTTAGATGACCCGTACGCCCGGTTTCAATACGTTGGCCGTTCATGCCGGCGCCAAGCCCGATCCGGCGACCGGCGCCAGGGCCACGCCGATCTACCAGACCACCTCCTTCGTCTTCGACGATGCCGACCACGCCGCTTCGCTGTTCGGGCTGAAGGCCTTCGGCAACATCTACACCCGCATCATGAACCCGACCCAGGCGGTGCTCGAGGAGCGTGTCGCCGCGTTGGAAGGCGGCACCGCCGCGCTCGCTGTCGCTTCCGGCCATGCCGCGCAGGTGATCGTCTTCCACAATCTGATGCAGCCGGGCGACAATTTCATCGCCGCCAACAAGCTCTATGGAGGTTCGATCAACCAGTTCGGCCATGCCTTCAAGAATTTCGGCTGGGAAGTACGCTGGGCCGAAGCGAATGATCCGGCGACTTTCGAGAGTCAGATCGACGACAGGACCAAGGCGATCTTCATCGAAAGTCTCGCCAATCCGGGCGGCGTTTTCGTCGACATTGAGAAGATCGGCGACATCGCCCGCAAGCATGGCCTGCCTTTGATCGTCGACAACACGCTGGCTTCGCCCTATCTGATACGGCCGATCGAACACGGCGCCGACATCGTTGTGCATTCGCTGACAAAATTCATCGGCGGCCACGGCAATTCGATCGGCGGCGTCATCGTCGACGGCGGTACATTCGACTGGTCGAAGTCGGGCAAATACCCGATGCTTTCGGAGCCGCGGCCTGAATATGGCGGGCTCGTCCTGCACGAGACTTTCGGCAACTTTGCTTTCGCCATCGCCGCGCGCGTGCTCGGCCTGCGCGATCTGGGGCCGGCGATCTCGCCCTTCAACGCCTTCCTGATCCTCACCGGCCTGGAGACGCTGCCGCTTAGGATGCAGCGCCACTGCGACAACGCCGCGAGCGTCGCCGGCTGGCTCTCCAACCATCCCAAGGTCGCCTGGGTGAATTACCCCGGGCTCCCCAGCGACAAGAACAACGCGCTGCAGAAGAAATATTCGCCGCAGGGCGCGGGCGCGGTCTTCACCTTCGGCCTCAAGGGCGGCTACGAGGCGGGCGTCAAATTCGTCGAGGCGCTCGAGCTGTTCTCGCATCTCGCCAATGTCGGCGACACCAAGTCGCTGGTCATCCATCCGGCCTCGACCACGCACCGCCAGCTGTCCGACGAGCAGAAGGTCAAGGCTGGCGCTGGGCCTGACACGGTGCGGCTGTCGATCGGCATCGAGGACGTCAACGACATCGTCGCCGATCTCGAACAGGCGCTCGGCAAGGTCTGAGATGTCGGCATTTCTTACGGTTGATATCAACACCGTCGAACCGGAGGCCGGCGCGCCGGCCCCGGACCGGGTGATCTCGGGCGATCCGAAATTCCGTACCTGGAATGTCGAGGAGCGCGACGGCGGCCTCTATGCCGGCATCTGGGAAGCGACGCCGGGCAAATGGCGCATCTCTTACGACGAATGGGAGTTCTGCCACATCCTGTCCGGCGCCTCGGTGATCGCCGAGGATGGCGGCGAGACGCGCACCGTGCGGGCCGGCGACAGTTTCGTGCTAATGCCGGGGTTCAAAGGGACCTGGGAAGTGCTCGAGACGACGCGCAAGGAATACGTGATCAAGCTTTGAGCGGGCGCCGTCGCTTCTCCATCCTTGGGCCTTCGCCCCGCTTCGCGTCGTTACAGCCAGGGATGACACAGCCGCGTAGGCTTCGCCTCAAAACGTGACCGCAACCCGTTCCAGCCCGTGGAAATGATAAGTGTCGCGGAAGCGTGGCGCCTCCGTCAGGCGCAGATCCGGCAGCCGGTCGAACAGCGTTTTCAGCGACACCTCCAACTCAAGCCGCGCCAGCGGTGCACCGATGCAGAAATGGATGCCGGCGCCGAAGGAGACATTCTTCTGGTCCGCGCGGGCCGGATTGAAGGTGTCGGGCTCGGCAAAAGCCAGGGGATCGTGATTGGCCATGCCGAGCAGAAGCGCGACCATCTCGCCGGGCTTGACCACGATGCCTGGTGACACTTCGATCTCCTCGTAGGCATAGCGCAGGAACATGTGCAGCGGCGCGTCGTAGCGCAGGCACTCCTCGACTGCCGCGACGTTTTTCTCCGGCGTTTCAAAGAACCGGCGTGGATCGCCGCCCTGGGCCAGGATCGAGCGCACCGCATTGCCCGTCTGGTGCACGGTCGCCTCGTGGCCGGCGTTAAGAAGCAGGATGGCCGAGGACACCAGCTCGTCCTCCGAAAGCTTCTGGCCGTTGTCCCGGGCCTCGATCAGCAGCGACAGTAGGTCGTCGCCCGGCTTCTGGCGCCGCTCGGCGACGTAACCGCGCAGAAAGGAAGCGAAATCGCGCGCGGCGCTGTTGGCGGTGTCTTCGATTTCGCGCGTGCGGCCATGCATGTACATGGCCACCATCTGATGCGACCAGTCGAGCAGTTGCGGCCCCATCTCGACTGGAACGCCGAGCATCTCGGCGATGATGGTGATCGGCAAGGGCGAGGCGTAGGCCGGCAAAAGGTCGACGCCGCTTGGCTCGAAACGATCGACCAACTCGTTGGCCAAAGCCTCGATGCGCGGCCTGAGCCGCTCGACCTGACGTGAGACGAAGGCGCGGTTGACCAGCGTCCGCAGCCGCGTATGCACCGGCGGCTCCAGTTCCAGCATGGAATTGGCCTCGATCGCATCAAAGGCCACGAGGTGCGAGCGGTCGTCGCCAACGCCGCGGCTGTCGGGAATACCCGCCGGGTTCTGGCGGCCGAAACGGCGGTCGCGCAGCAGCCGGTTGACGTCATCGAAACCGCCGAAACACCAGAAACCATAGTCTTCCCAGAAGAAGGCGTTGGCAGTGCCGTGCAGGAAGGCATAGGCCTCATCAGGGTTCTGCACGAAGGCCGGTTCGTGCGGGTCGAGATGTAGGCGGCGACTGGTCGGGTCGAAGGCGAGATAGGCTGGCATCATGCTCGATCTTTAGCGCGCCTTGTCAGCGCGATGCCAGACAATGTCTTGGCGCCCGGGACGGAGAAGCGTTGAGCCAGCCGCTAATGACCCGTTTTCAGGATACCCGCCACCTTGGCGGCGATCGCCGCGTCGAGCGCAGGCCAGTTCGCGAGCAACTCGCGCGGAAAGCGGTAGGTGAGGCTGAGATCGTCGCCGACCTGGATATCGCGCTCGCAGGGCGCCAGCGATTCCTCCGCGGTCGGACCGCTGAGGCAACGGGCGACGAACGGATCCTTGCCGGGACGCTCGGCGACGGCCAGCACCTCGTTCAGATAGCCTGATTTTTCGGTGAAAGCGTAAACCGTCGTGCTGCCCGGGCCGGGCGTGCCCGGCTTTTCGATCAGGGCGCTGTAGATCGGCGCGAAACGGCCGCTCATGTCGCGCGACATCATGCGCGGCTCGAACGACAGGAAGATGATCTTCCTGGTCGTCGTGTGGTTGAAGTCGTCGCGCGCGGCCGTGCTGTAGCCGTCCATTTCGGGATAGCGCAGGTAGAGATCGAGCCGCGAGGCGATGCCGTCGCGCCTCGCCTGGTCGAAGCGGATGAAGTTTGCCGGCACGTTGATGAGATTGTTGCCCATGATGACCCGGCGCACTGTCGTGTCATCCGTATAGCCGGCCATGGCGATCGACCGTCCAAGCCATTTGCCGCCGACGCTGATGGCCACCGAAAGCAGCGCCAGCGCCGCGAAGATATAGAAGACTCGCCTCATCAAGGTCGAATCGACGACCTCGAAGTCCCGGCTCTCGGCAGCCGTTGCGTCTCTCATTGGCTCTTCCCCGATCCGTCCGCCTGTCCTCCGGCGGCACAGCCGGCGCGGCATGGCTCTTGCAGCGCGTTGCCACGACTGTGCGTTTTCATGGTAAACGGCTGGTAAACATGGAGCCCGTTGTGCTTGTTCTTTACGGATTTGCGGTTGGTCTAACAGCCTGCGGGTTGGCGGGATCGGCCATGGAACTGTTGTCCGGCCGGCGCCTGGCCTTTGCCGAGCCCTATGTCTCGCCGGTCCATGTCCTGCGTTCGCTCGCGGCAACGGCTTGCGCCGGACCGTTCATGCTCACAAACGAGGCTTTGGCCGCCCGGCGCGAGGGCCGCATCGGCACGATGGCGCTATTGTCCTGCTGCTGCACGGCCATCGCCTGGGCGTTGGCGCTCGGCATCGTGCTCATCGCCATTGCATCATGGGCCACCGAGAACTTAGGGTCTTTCGAATTCGCTGGTTGAGACGATTCGGAGCCGCAAAATGCCGATCTATGCGATCGATCGCAAAGCGCCTGAGTTCGAGGACGTCGACACGAGCTGGATTGCGCCCGACGCCACGCTGATCGGCAATATCCGGATCGGCCGCAATGTCGGTATCTGGTTCGGCGTAGCCATCCGTGGCGATGGCGAGCCCATTACCATTGGCGCCGACACCAATGTGCAGGAACATACGATCATGCACACCGATCCGGGTTTTCCGCTGACCATTGGCGAAGGCTGCACGATCGGCCACAGGGCGCTGCTGCACGGCTGCACGATCGGCGACAACAGCCTGATCGGCATGGGCGCCATCGTGCTGAACGGCGCCAGGATCGGCAACAACTCGCTGGTCGGCGCTGGCGCGCTGGTGACGGAAAACAAGGTTTTTCCGGACAATTCGCTGATCGTCGGCTCGCCGGCCAAGGTGATCAGGACACTGGACGAAGCGGCGATCGAGCGCCTGCGCGCCTCGGCCGCCCACTATGTGGCCAATGCCAAACGCTTCAAGGCCGGCCTGAAGGCGGTATGACGCCGGCGGGCCGCTTCGCTGGTCGTCATACGCGACGGTTATTCAGCGCTTCACGCAGCACAACCACGCCTGCTTCGAAGCCAGTCAGTTCGGCGCCTTCCAGCGCCGTCTCATAGTCGTCGATGCGGGTGCGCAGCGACGGGTCCGCGCCCGAGAGGAGAAGCAACCGGATCGCTTCGGCGTCATGCCGGGACACCACATAGTGGAGGGGCGTCCAGTCGTTCACGCCGCGCATATCCGGATCGGCGCCGTGCTCGAGCAGGATATGGATGACGTCCAGCCGGTCAGGCCGTTCCGCCGACAACGCCGCGATGATCGAAGGGAACCCGGCAGGATCTTCGTAATTCGGATTCGAGCCCGCATCGAGAAGCGCGGTGATGAACGCGGCCGGGCTCCAGTAGATGGCATATTCGAGCGGATGGCCAAGGCCGAGCTCGAACGGCATCCGCTCGTCGAATCAGCGCGCGGACCCGCCGAGCGCAACACCGAGGGTCGCGAAATCTCCGGCCTTGAACGCCTCGTCTATGGCTTTGAAAAGCCGATGGCGCTCGCAGTGACCCTCAGGGACTTCCAGCATCGCTTTCATCCGCAATGACCGAGCTATATTGGTTCCTTCCGTCTCGCTTGGAAATGCCGATCGGGCCAGTGGCCCTCAGCTGAGCCCCGATCGTTGCCCTCGAAAGGCACGGCCTGAAACAGCGGAGCCGGCCCCGGGGACAGGGGCCGGCTCCTAAAACCCGGTCGTTGGGGACGGGGA